>NZ_JBNAGH010000007.1:0-186747 GCF_049801095.1 Dinoroseobacter sp. S76
GGCCCACGCACTAAAACGCTTCGCGATAGGGGTGCTTTTGGCGTGGGTTGGGCGTAGCCGGGATTTGTTTCGCGGATTGTGGGGTTGGAAGTTTGCTGTTGGTCGAGGTGATTTTGCCTTGGTTGACAGAGGATATTCCCATGAACATTCAGCAAACAACGAACATGACGCCGCTGCGTGCACGCATGATCGCGGATATGACATCGCGCAATCTTGGCCCCGCGTCACAGCTCGGTCACTTGCGGGCCTGCAAGAGGTTCGCGGCGTGGTTGGAGCGCTCTCCGGAGACCGCTGAGCCGGATGATGTGCGCGAGTTCCAGCAGCATCTGATTGAGACCGGGACCAGCATCTGCACGCGCAATCGCACGATGACAGGGGTGAAGTTTCTGTTCCGGGTAACCCTGCGGCGGCATGATTTGGTGGCGGCGATTTTCAGCCTGAAGGAGCCCGTCAAGATCCCGCTGGTGTTGAGCCGCAACGAGGTCAAACGGATCCTACTCATGGCCCCGAGCTTGAAAGCGCGGGTGATGTTGTCGCTTGCCTATGGTTGCGTGATGCGTGCGGGCGAGGTGGTCAGGCTGCAGGCTGGGGATATCGATGGGGAACAGAAGATCACCCGGATCGTGCAATCCAAAGGGCGCAAGGATCGCAATGTGATGCGGCCCGCTGATATTCTTGGCCTGATGCGCGAGTGGTGGAAAGAAGCCCCGACCAGTCAGGACAAGGGCGTGGCGGGTCCGAACCGGGTGATCTTCCCAGGGTATAACGGCAAGCTCCTGTCGCCGCGCCAGATCTCGCGCCTGTTCAAGCAGGCCGCAAAGGCGGCGGGCATCACCAAGCCAGTCACATTGCACACTCTGAGGCACAGGTTTGCCACCCATCTGTTGGAACGTGGCGTGGATATCCGCGTGATCCAAGCTCTGCTCGGACACACCAAGCTGACTACGACGGCGCGCTATGCCAGCGTTGCCACGGGCATGATCTCGGCGGTGGAGAGCCCGCTGGACAATCTTGGCCAAGCCAAAAGTAAGAGGGGCAAGAAAGGCGCGCCATAGCCCGCGTTGGCACGGGCAGGCCTGGAAGTCGCGGATATCTTCCGTGACCATGGTGCGGCGTGGCGCGCGGCCAATATAGGCCATATCAGCCTTGATCAGATGAAGGTCACGAGCGCCGTTGAACGCTGCCGCACAGCGGCACTTGGCGGTCATGTGACACGCTGCGAAGACTGCATGCACGAGCACATCGCTTACAATTCCTGCCGCAATCGGCACTGTCCTGAATGTCAGTCCGGCGCGGCAAAGGCTTGGCTTGCCGCGCCGGAGGCTGAACTGCTGCCGGTGCGGTACTTCCATCTTGTCTTCACGTTGCCAAAGCCCATTGCCGACATCGCCCGCCAGAACAAACGCGAGATCTACAATCTGTTAATGCGCGCGAGCGCCGACACCGTGATCAAAATCGCCGCCGACCCCAAGCACCTTGGTGCTCGAGTCGGTATTACTTCGGTACTGCACAGCTGGGGCTCCGCAATGACGCACCACCCGCATGTCCACATGATCGTGCCGGGCGGCGGTCTGTCTGCGGACGGCACCAAGTGGATCACTTGCCGCAAGAACTTCTTGCTCTCCGTCAGGGTTCTGTCCCGGCTCTACCGGCGGCTGCTTTTGGAAGGGCTGGCGAAGTTGCACAGCGCAGGAAAGCTGCAGTTTTTCGGCGATCACGCCAAACTTGCCGATCCCGCAGTCTTTGGGGCATTTCTGCAAACGCTACGCAAGATCGATTGGGTCGTTTACGCCAAAGAACCCTTCGCCGGACCAAAGGCCGTGCTGGCCTACCTGTCGCGCTACACCCACCGCATCGCGGCATCCAACAGTCGCCTGGTCCGGTTCGATGCGGCAAGCGTGACCTTCAAGGTGAAGGATTACAGGGTCGACGGCCCCAGACGACACACCACTATGACGTTCGCAACCGAGGAATTCATCCGCCGGTTCCTGATCCACGTCCTGCCCAAAGGCCAGCACCGTATCCGCCACTACGGCTTCTACGGAAATGGCAACCGTGCCGCCAATATCGCCCGGATCAGAGAATTGATCGGGGCCAGAGCGCCGAGCCGAAACGACACCGGTGATGCAAATGGAGGCGACACCGATCAGCACCCCAGGGTCCTCGCGCTGCCATGCCCCTGCTGCGGTGGGCGGTTGATGATCACCGACACCTTCGCCCCTGCGCAACATCCCAGAGCACCGCCGAGATCGGCAAGAGACGCAGCATGACACACGCGCCAAATAGGACTGACGACACCTCAGCTGCAGCCACCTGCGGCACCATAGTTATGTGTGGATCACGTCACCGAAATCTCAAAAGGCGAGGGCTCGTGAAAAACACCGTCCATATCGCCCAGAAACAAGCCAGGCCAATGCCGCGCCCAGCCAGACGGGAGTCGTTCTACGGCCTGGCAGGGTTAGCCCAAAGCCCAGCCCAGCCCAGCCTACAAATCCCCATAGAACCCACCCACCAAGACCAAACCCGCGATTTCCCGCCTGAGCGCTTCTCCGACGCCGGGCAGCGCCCCGCGCAACTCAAACGAAAGCGCACGGCGTCCGAGAAACCCGAATCACAGCAGACCTGGGAAGCGGGGCGCTCAGGCGGCCGGAATGGCCCGGAGGAGACTTCAGGGGCGCTGTGTCGCTTGTTCGCTTTTGGCTCTGCTCGAACAGAAGGCGCTGAGCGGCGTGGTCGACCTGCGGCCTTCTATCGACCCGGCGGGCAACCCGTGCTAGGCGCGGCGCATGGAGCGTTTTCCCAGCAAAGATGAAATCCTCGCCTGGATCGAGGACAACCCCGCCCGCGCCAACAAGCGCGAGATCGCCCGTGCCTTTGGCATCAAGGGCGCGGCGCGGATCGATCTCAAGCGGCTTCTGCGGGAGCTGGAGGCCGAGGGTCATCTGGAGAAGCGCAAGCGCAGCTACCGCGATCCGGAGAGCCTGCCGCCGGTCTCTGTCCTCAAGGTCGGGGATGCGGATGGGGATGGCGACCTCTTCGCCCGACCGATGGAGTGGCAGGGCGAGGGACCCGAGCCGCTCTGCCTGATCATCCCGCGCAAGGGCGATCCGGCTTTGGCCGAGGGCGACCGGATCCTCGCGCGCCTCACCAAGGTCGAGACCGAGGACTACGCCTATGAAGCCCGCCTGATCCGCCGGATCGGGACCGGGCCGCGCAAGATCCTCGGTGTCTTCCGCAAGACCGCCGAGGGCGGGCGGATCGTCCCCATCGACAAGGGGGCGGATCGCGAGTGGCGCGTGGCGCCGGGCGGGATCCTTGGCGCGAAGGATGGCGATCTGGTCGAGGCGGAGCAGGCCGGGCCCAAGGGCCGCATGGGTCTGCCGCTGGCCCGGGTCACGGATGTGCTGGGCGATCCCACGGGGGCGAAATCCGTCTCGCTCATCGCGATCCATCAGCACGGCATCCCCGATGACTTCCCCGAGGCCGCGCTCGCTGAGGCGGCAGCGGTGACCGCACCAGAGCTTGGCGCGCGGACCGACCTGCGCGATCTGCCGCTCGTGACCATCGATCCGCCCGATGCCCGGGACCGCGATGATGCGGTCTGTGCGGCGCCCGACGAGGATCCGAGCAATCCCGGCGGTTTCATCCTCTGGGTCGCCATTGCCGATGTGGCCCAAGCCGTCGCCCCGGGCGGAGCACTTGACCGCGAGGCGCGCAAGCGGGGCAACTCCACCTATTTCCCGGACCGGGTAGTGCCGATGCTGCCCGACACGCTCTCGGGGGATCTCTGCTCCCTGCACGAGGATGTGGAGCGTGCCTGCATGGCGGTCCGCATGGTGATCGATGCCGAGGGCAACAAGCTGAGCCAGCGCTTTCATCGCGGGCTCATGCGGTCGCGCGCCTCGCTGGCCTATGCCGAGGTGCAGGCGGCAGTCGACGGCGCGCCCAACGCGAAAACCGAGCCGCTGCTCGATCCGGTGCTGCGCCCGCTTTTCGCGGCCTATGAGGCGCTCAAATCCGCGCGATCCCGGCGCCAGCCGCTGGATCTCGACCTGCCGGAGCGTAGCATCGCCCTGAGTGCCGATGGCGAGGTCACTTCCGTGGCCTTCCGCGACAGGCTCGACGTGCACCGGCTCATCGAGGAGTTCATGGTGCTGGCCAATGTGGCCGCTGCCGAGACCTTGGCGAAAAAGCGCACGCCGCTCCTCTACCGGGTCCATGAAGAGCCCGCCGAGACCAAGCTCGACGCCCTGCGCGAGACGGTGCAGGCGGCGGGGCTGAGCCTTGCCAAGGGTCGGGTGCTGCGCACGGCAGATCTGAACCGGCTGCTGGCCCAGGCCGAGAACACCGATGATGCCGAGCTGATCAATGTCTCGACCCTGCGCTCCATGACCCAGGCGTATTACAGTCCCGAGAATTTCGGGCATTTCGGCCTCGCCCTCAGCGATTACGCGCATTTCACCTCGCCGATCCGGCGCTATGCGGACCTGATCGTGCACCGGGCGCTGATCACCGCCCATGGGTTCGGCGAGGACGGTCTGGATGCTGTCGAGATCGAGCGTCTGGACGAGACCGCCAAGATCATCTCCGAGAGCGAGCGCCGCTCCATGGCCGCCGAGCGCGATACGATCGACCGCTACCTCGCGGCCTATCTCGCGGACCGGGTGGGCAATGAGTTTTCGGCGCGGATTTCCGGTGTGGCGCGGTTCGGGGCCTTTGCCCGGCTGGACGAGACCGGCGCGGATGGTCTGATCCCGATCCGCTCCATCGGGGCGGAGTTCTTCCACTACGATGCCGAGGCGCAAGCGCTGGTCGGCTCCGAGACCGGGTTCCGGCTGGCCATGGGCCAGCGCGTGACCGTGCGGCTCGCCGAGGCGGTGCCGGTGACAGGGGGCATCGGGCTGGAGCTCCTCGCGGTGGAGGATGAGGCCCTGCCCGGCGGGCGACGGCGCGGCAAATCCCGCCCGGTCCGGCGCAAGATCGCCGCCAAGAAGGCCAAATCCGCGAAACTGAAGAAGAAGCTCAAGCGCAAGCGGATGTGACCGCCCGGAATGCGCGGGATCCGACCGTCCCTCTTTGCCGAAACCCCTTTTCGGGGTACCTTATAGGCAAAACAACAGGGATGAGCAGATCCAATGAACCGAGCAGCAGCAGCGGCCATGGCACTGGCCTTTCTACCCGTTTCCACAGGGGCGGCGCCCATGGCGCAATCGCCCTTCCCCGATGCCCGCCCGGTCAGCCTTGTGCAGACCGTGGCCCTGCCGGCCCGGTTCGAGAACTGGATCAGTGGGTTCCGGGGCCGCGCCCTGTCCCAGGGGATCACGGCGGCGACTTTTCAGCGGGCCTTTGCCGGGGTCGAATACATGCCGCAGGTCATCCGGCGCGACCGAAACCAGGCGGAGTTCTCCAAGCAGCTTTGGGAGTATCTCGATACCGCCGTCTCGGATGCCCGGGTGCGCAACGGACGCGCGGCCTTTGAGACCCACCGCCGGACCCTCGCCGAAATCGAAGCGCGCTACGGCGTGGAGGCCGAGGTGGTCACGGCGATCTGGGGGCTGGAAAGCGCCTATGGCGTCGTGCGCGGGAGCACGCCCATGGTCAGTGCGCTGGCGACCCTGGCCTATGACGGGCGGCGCGGCGCGTTTTTCGAGGATCAGCTGATCGCGGCGCTCCAGATCCTGCAGGCGGGGGATATCACGCCCGGGCGCATGACCGGCTCCTGGGCCGGGGCGATGGGGCATACGCAGTTCATCCCCACGAGCTATCTCGACTATGCGGTGGATTTCACCGGGGATGGGCGGCGCGACATCTGGGGTGATGATCCCACGGATGCGCTGGCCTCCACGGCAGCCTATCTCAAGCGGTTCGGCTGGACCAAGGGCCAACCCTGGGGGGTCGAAGTGCGCCTGCCCCAGGGCTTCGATTTCAGCCAGACCGGCGAGAAGATCAAACGCAGCCCCCGCGACTGGGCCCGGATGGGCGTACGCGACATGACCGGGGCGCAGGTGCCGAACCATGGCAAGGCCTCGATCCTGCTGCCCGCCGGGGCGCGCGGCGCGGCCTTCATGATCTTTGACAATTTCCACGTGATCGAGCGCTATAATACGGCGGACGCCTATGTCATTGCCGTGGGGCATCTGAGCGACCGGATCACCGGTGGCCCACCGATCCAGGCGAGCTGGCCGCGCGGGGATCGCGGGCTCTCGCTGTCCGAGAAAAAGGAAATGCAGCGCCTGCTGACCCGGGCGGGGTTCGATACGGGCAAGATCGACGGAATCATCGGTCCGAACACCATTGATGCGGTGCGCCGCTATCAGGCGAGCCGGGGATTGCAGCCCGATGGCTACGCCTCCCTCGACATGTTGAAACGGCTGCGCTGAGAGGTCCGAGATGGGCAAATTCCTCCTTCTTCTGATCACCCATGGGGGCGCGCTGGCCATTGGCTTTGCCGCCGGGATCTATTTTCTGCCGATCCTGACCGCGCCGCCCTCGCCCGATGCGGCCATGCTCGAGGCCAGCGCCGAGGATGCTATGTTCTCGGCCGTGCTGACCCGGGAGTTGCGGGGGAGCGACCGGCTCCATTGGGGGGAGGGCGAGATCAGCCTGACCTCGACCCAGATCGTGCATCAGGGGGCGCTCGCGCCGGGGCCGGATTACAAGCTCTATCTCGTTTCGGAATTCGTCGAGCATGAGGATGAGTTCGAGCCGCTCAAGGCCAGTGCGCTGCAGATAGGCGATGTCAAAAGCTTTGACGGGTTCATCCTCGACATGCCCGCGGATGTGGATCTGGAGGCCTATAATACGGTCCTGATCTGGTGCGAGGCGTTTTCCGAATTCATCACTTCCGCCCAGTATCGATAGTCCAGACGTCTTTCGGGGCGGTGATCCAGCGGCGCGCCTGCGGCGCACATCATTCTGCCCGCACTTCGTGCGGGATGGGCGCTGGCGGCGCCGGAGGCTGGCGGGTCGAACCGTGTCTCTGGTAGAGAGGGGGCCGACCCTGGTTATCTGGAATGCTCATGTCTCTGAAACACGCTCTCGCGGCCCTGCTGGTTTGCATGGCTCTTCCCACCTCGGCGCTGGCCGCATCCTGCCCGGCCAATGCGCCCGAGGGTTACAAATGGCTGTCGGGCTATGTGGATGAGTATCGCAAGACCGGGGCGGTCAGCAGCTGGTTTTCGGAGAGCCTCAAATCCCATCCTGAGGATTACGCGCTATTGGCCCTGAAGGCGTTCTTTGATGCGGGTGGCGACAAGGCCAAGGCCCGCGCGCTTTATGAACAGCGCGGCGGATCCGGGGACCGGTTTGACATCGCCATGGCCTGCGCCAAGCAGGACTGAGCCCGCGCGCGCCTATTGGCGACAGGCGGCGCCCCGGGCTTTGGCCTGCGCACCCCCGCGCCCCAGCGCCGCGGCGCAGAGAAAGCGCTGGATTTCGCGCGCTGTTCCTTATAGGTCGCGCGCAACTCCCTCTTCCAAAGGCACCTCCCATGGACCTTCGCAACATTGCGATCATCGCACACGTGGACCACGGCAAGACGACGCTGGTGGATGAACTCCTCAAGCAGTCGGGCACCTTCCGCGACAATCAGGCGACGACCGAGCGCGCCATGGACAGCAACGATCTCGAGCGGGAGCGCGGGATCACCATCCTCGCCAAGGCCACTTCGGTGGAGTGGAAGGGCACGCGGATCAACATCGTTGACACGCCGGGCCACGCGGATTTCGGCGGCGAGGTGGAGCGGATCCTGTCCATGGTGGACGGGGTTGTCCTGCTGGTCGATGCCGCCGAGGGCCCGATGCCCCAGACCAAGTTCGTGACGTCCAAGGCGCTGGCCCTGGGGCTGCGTCCTATCGTGGTGCTGAACAAGGTCGACAAGCCCGATGCGGAGCCGGACCGCGCCCTGGACGAGTGCTTTGACCTCTTCGCCAATCTCGACGCGACCGATGATCAGCTCGATTTCCCCCATCTCTATGCTTCGGGCCGGTCCGGCTGGGCCGATTCCGAGCTCGACGGGCCGCGCAAGGACCTCTCGGCGCTGTTTGATCTGGTGGTGCACCACGTGCCCAAGCCCAAGCAGATCGCGCGCCAGGACGAGGATTTCCGGATGCTGGCCACGACCCTCGGCTCGGACCCCTTCGTGGGCCGGATCCTGACGGGGCGCGTGGAATCCGGCACGCTCAAGGTCGGCGCCACGGTGCAGGCCCTCAGCCGCATCGGCCAGAAGATCGAGCAGTTCCGCGTTACCAAGATCCGCGCCTTCCGTGGTCTCAGCCAGCAGGATATCGACGAGGCGCAAGCGGGCGACATCGTCTCCATCGCGGGCATGTCCAAGGCCACCGTGGCCGACACGATCTGTGCGCTGGCCGTGGACGAACCGCTCGATGCGCAACCGATCGATCCACCCACCATCACCGTCACTTTCGGCATCAATGACAGCCCGCTCGCGGGCCGCGATGGCAAGAAGGTGCAGTCCCGCGTCATCCGCGACCGCTTGATGAAAGAGGCCGAGTCGAACGTCGCCATCAAGATCTCCGACACACCGGGCGGCGAGGCCTTCGAGGTCGCAGGCCGGGGCGAATTGCAGATGGGCGTTCTCATTGAGAACATGCGCCGCGAAGGGTTCGAGCTCAGCATCTCCCGCCCCCAGGTCCTGTTCCGCGAGATCGACGGCGTGAAGATGGAGCCGATCGAGGAAGCCACCATCGACGTGGATGACGAGTATTCCGGCGCCGTGATCGAAAAGATCACCGGATCCCGCAAGGGCGAGCTTGTCGAGATGAAACCGGCGGGCGCAGGCAAGACCCGGATCGTGGCCCATGTGCCGTCGCGCGGGCTGATCGGCTACCATGGCGAGTTCCTCACGGACACGCGCGGCACCGGTGTGCTGAACCGCGTGTTCCATGAATGGGCGCCCTTTAAGGGGCCTATCCCGGGTCGCCGCGCGGGCGTGCTGATCTCCATGGAGAACGGGACCTCCGTCGCCTATGCGCTGTGGAACCTCGAGGATCGAGGCAAGATGTTCATCGGCGCCCAGGAAGCGGTCTATACGGGCATGATCATCGGCGAGCATAGCCGGGACAATGACCTCGAGGTGAACCCGCTCAAGGGCAAGAAGCTGACCAATGTGCGGGCTTCCGGCAGTGATGAGGCCGTGCGCCTGACCACGCCGATCACCCTCAGCCTCGAAGAGGCGATTGCCTATATCGACGATGACGAGCTGGTGGAGGTGACGCCGAATGCCATCCGTCTCCGCAAGCGCTACCTCGATCCCCATGAGCGCAAGCGGCAGGCGCGGGCGGTCTAAGGTCTGAACAGACACTTAAGGCTGCGTGCGGTAAGCGCTTGTAATTGCAACGAAAGCCTTCCCCGCGGGGAAGGTTGTCCTGTTCTGGGGCGTGTCGCGCAGCAGGGCGACCCCGGAGGCCGGGGTCGCAGACCCGCCTGAGTGTCTCTTGCCCTCTCTGCGGAGGCCTCTGAAGGCGCCACTTTCCAGCCTCGCGCGTCTGCCGCCGCGCAGCGGCGGCCGGGCCCAACGCCGGACAAGGTCCCGCAGGGGCCGAAGGTCGGGGGCGGGAGAACTACGAGGCCACCCGCCGGGCAACACAGCGAAAAAAACACCCAACAGAACGTCTCGCATCTGGAACATATCCGGCGCATTCCAACCGGGCGCGGGCAACCCCTTGCCACCCCAGCGCACCCTAGATCATCCGGATGGAGCCCTTCTCGACGCTCAGCAGATAGCCCTTGCGGGAGATGTTCCGGATCAACAGCTCGCTGACCATCTGGTTCCCCAGCGCATCCCGCAGCCGCTTGATCCTTGTCGCGCCCGCGGACTCGTCACAATCGGCCGCATCGCGCCCTTGGATCATCCCCTCGATCGCGGCCCCGGACAGGATATCCCCATCCATCCGCGCTTCGGCCAGCACCGAGAGGGTCTCCATCGCGGCCTCGGTCAGCTTGAACTCCATATCGTTCAGCACCACGATCCGCTCCTCCCGACTGATCATCAGAGAGGAAACCTGGATCCCCTTCTTGTCGATCTCCGACACCCGCCGGTTCACGGTCACCAGCGCCACGAGGCACAAGAGGGCGGCCACCAGAAGCGCCGTGGAGAAGACCAAGAGCACGAAAATCACCACCCTGTAGGAGGCCAGCACATCCGAAAAGGCCGTGCCACTCTGGGCGATGATCTCCAGAAGCTTGATCTGATCCCCGGTGGTCAGCGCGTCATTCTCGACGAAAATCCGCTCGACCCGGGCATTGAACGCATTGGCGTCCGGAAGGCTGCGAAACAGCCCCACCGCCGCGATCAGCAGGATCATCACGATCGCGCCGATCCCGGCTGCCACCACCCGGTTGCCCGTGCGCAATGTCCTAGAAGCGGAGGTAGTAGGGTCCGGCATTCTTCTTCCGTTCAGCGAGACCCTCATCTCCGAAGGTCGACAGGATATTCAACAGCGACCAGCCCCCGGCGGCGATCCGCGGCTCCGCCTCGCGTTTGGCCGCGGCGGGTCGGGCGCAGGCCGCATCACTCAGGGCGATCACCCCGTAATGGAGCCGCAGCGGATCGTCCTGCTTGGCTTTGTAATCCGCATAGCAGGCCGCCTGAAGAGGGCCCGCAGTCACGGCGAGACACAAGCAGATCATGGAAAGGCGTGAGGTCAGAGACATGGGGCAGAGAGTGAGCCGGGACGCCGGGATATTCAATAGCGCAGGCCGCGCGGGCGATAGCAGGGCGCTGTTATTGCGCGCAGGCCGTGTCCGGACCGAGCCTTGGGGCATCCACACATCACAGGAGTGTCCCCATGTTCAAATCTCTCTCCGCCGCCATTCTGAGCGCGTCTCTCGCGCTGTCCAGCCTCGGCGCCACGGCGCAACCGGCCCGCGCCCTCGACAGCGAAACCCTGGGCCAGTTGATCTTCGGGGCTGCGGCCCTCGGGATCGCCGCGGCGATCTATAACGACCACAAGGATGACAAGAAGAGAAAGAAGTCTTCGACCAAGAGCGCCCAGACCCACAGCCAGCCCTATTGGCACCACCACGGCAATCACGGGCATCACAGCCATGGCGGGCATCACGGCGCGAAACATCACAGTCACTCCAAGACCCCAAATGTCTCGCTCCCGGGCCTGCGGGTCCGTTGCAAGCGGCGCCTGAATACAGAGCGCGGCTGGGTCAACTTCTATAGCCAGGCCTGTCTCGAGCGAACCGGCGTGCCGGTGACCGTCCCGCAGAGCTGCCTGCGGCAACGCTGGGTGGATGGCCGCTGGCGCCAGTATTTCAGCCGCCCCTGCCTGCACAAACACGGTCAGGTCAACGATGCCTGAGCGCCGCGCGGCCCGCGATGCGCTTTGGCCTTGAGGCCCGGGCGCGCGCGGGCCAGTCTCGCCCCATGGCTGGCCCGCATTTCCAATTCGAAACCGATCTCGCCACGCGCGGCTATACCCGGATCGCCGGGGTGGATGAGGTCGGGCGGGGTCCGCTCGCCGGACCGGTCATGGCCGCTGCCGTGATCCTCGACCCCGAGAACATCCCCGAAGGCCTCAACGATTCCAAGCAGGTGACGGCCAAACGGCGGGAGGCCTTGGCGGCACAGCTCGAAGAGGTCGCCCAGGTCGGGCTCGGTGTGGCCGAGGTCCATGAGATCGACGCCCTCAATATCCGCCGGGCATCCCATCTGGCCATGCTCCGGGCGCTGGCCGCGTTGCCCCACCCGCCGGACATGGCGCTGATCGATGGGCGCGACCGCCCGGACGATCTGCCCTGCGCGGCCCATGCGATCATCAAGGGCGACACCAAATCCCTGTCCATCGCCGCCGCCTCCATTGTTGCCAAAGTGGCACGGGATGCGGAGATGACGCGCCTGGCGGGCCTCTTTCCGGGCTATGGCTGGGAAACCAACGCGGGCTATCCGACAAAAATGCATCGCACAGCGCTTCTAGATCTTGGGGTCAGCCCACATCATAGACGCAGTTTCCGCCCGGTCCACAATATCTTGTATCAAGAAAAATAACTAACCTCTTGATTCAAAAAAGAATTTGACCGCGAATCACGTTTGACTCATCTTTGACGCAACAACAGCGCAAAGCGCGGACGAGGCAGATATGACAATCAAGACGAAAAAACCGGAGGCGGCGACGCTTCCCCGGAATGAAATTCTCGCGGGTGATTGCATCGAGGTGATGAACGCCCTGCCGGAGGCATCGGTGGATCTGATCTTTGCCGATCCCCCTTATAACTTGCAGTTGCGAGGCGATCTCCACCGGCCAGACAACTCCAAGGTCGATGCAGTGGATGACGCCTGGGACCAGTTCGCGAGCTTTGCCACCTATGACCAGTTCAGCGCCGAGTGGCTGGCTGCCGCGCGCCGGTTGCTGAAGCCCAACGGGGCGATCTGGGTGATCGGGTCCTACCACAACATCTTCCGCGTGGGCGCGGCGTTGCAGAATACCGGCTACTGGATCCTGAACGACGTGGTCTGGCGCAAATCGAACCCGATGCCGAACTTCCGGGGCAAGCGGCTGACCAATGCCCATGAAACCCTGATCTGGGCCAGCAAGTCCGAGGGGGCGAAATACACCTTCAATTACGAGGCGCTCAAGCAGCTCAACGAGGGGATCCAGATGCGCTCGGACTGGGTGCTGCCGATCTGCACCGGCCATGAGCGTCTGAAGGATGAGGCTGGCGAGAAGGCCCACCCGACCCAGAAGCCCGAGAGCCTGCTGCACCGGGTGCTGGTCGCGACGACCAATCCGGGCGATGTGGTGCTCGACCCGTTCTTCGGCACCGGCACGACCGGGGCCGTGGC
Organism: Dinoroseobacter sp. S76; assembly: GCF_049801095.1. Classification (NCBI taxonomy): domain Bacteria; kingdom Pseudomonadati; phylum Pseudomonadota; class Alphaproteobacteria; order Rhodobacterales; family Roseobacteraceae; genus Dinoroseobacter; species Dinoroseobacter sp. S76. The sequence continues at coordinate 12,812 of NZ_JBNAGH010000007.1, forward strand.
CAAGAAGCTGGGCCGGGATTTCATCGGGATCGAGCGCGAGGAGGCCTATCGCAAGGTGGCCGAGAAGCGCCTGAAGGATGTGCGCCGTTACGATCGTGAGAGCCTCGCGGTCAGCCAGTCCAAGCGCGCCGAACCGCGCGTGCCCTTTGGCCAGTTGGTCGAGCGTGGCATGTTGCGCCCGGGTGAGGTGCTGACTTCGCCGGGGGGGAAGTCTGCCAAGGTGCGCGCCGATGGCACGCTGGTCGCGGATCAGGTCACCGGCTCGATCCACCAGGTCGGCGCCGCGCTGGAGCATGCGCCGTCGTGCAATGGCTGGACCTATTGGCATTTCCGGCGTGAGGGCAAGGATGTGCCCATCGACTTGCTGCGCCAGCAGATCCGCAAGGAAATGCGCGCCAACTAAGACATCACAGACACCAAGTTACCGCCCGTGCCTGCGGCCTGCAGCCCGGCACGCACCTCGACCCTGCCTGACCCTCAGGCAGGGTCTTTTTTCGTCTGGGGGCTTGACGAGAGCGCGCCTACCTACCAGATGGTAGGCTATGACAACACGCGATGCCCTTCTGACCCATGCCGAGGATCTGGCCCGCCGGACCGGCTATGATGGCTTCAGCTTTGCCGATCTCGCCACCGGGGCGGGGATCCGCAAAGCGAGCGTCCATCACCATTTCCCCACGAAACCCGCGCTGGCCGCCGAGCTGATGGAGGCCTATGCCGCCCGCACCCTCGGGGCTCTGGAGCCTGTGGCGCAGGCCTCGGGCGCCACGCGCTTGGGTGCGGTGCTGGACCTCTACCGCGAGGCCTTGCAGGGCGGGCGGAGCCAATGCCTCTGCGTGGCCTTCAGCGCGGTGCAGGAACGGTTGCCTGCCAAGGTGCAGGACGCGGTCGCCGCGTTTCAGGCGGAGATGCGCGGGTTTCTCGAAGCCGCCTTCGCGGCGGGTGCCAAGGACGGCACCCTCCAGACGGCTGCAACCCCAGAGGCCGAGGCCGCAGCCACCTTTGCCCTGCTGGAGGGTGCGCAGCTTGTGGCCCGGGCCAGCCGGGATGCCACCCAGTTCGACTTGGCGATCGCGCCTTTGCGCGCGCGCCTGACCCCATGACGTGAGACGGAGACAGCCCATGAAACTGAATGCGAATTTTGACGAGCGGGTCGTGATCCGGCCCGAGGATTACGACTGGGTCGACAGCCCTGCGAGCGGGGTTCAGCGGATGATGCTGGACCGGATCGGCGATGAGGTGGCACGCGCCACGACCATCGTGCGCTTCGCGCCCAATAGCAGCTTTGACGCCCATACCCATGGCGGCGGCGAGGAGTTCCTCGTGCTGGAGGGGGTCTTTTCGGACGAGCATGCGGATTACGGGCCGGGCTCCTATGTGCGCAATCCGATCGGCACCTCGCACCGGCCCCATATCGGCCCGGAGGGCGCGACGATCCTCGTGAAACTGCACCAGTTCGATGCGGATGACACCGAGCAGAAGGTGATCGACACGCGCCAGGCGGAGTTCCTGCAGGGCTCGGCCCCGGGGCTCAGCGTGCTGCCGCTCCATTCCGTGGCGGGCGAGAATGTCGCCCTTGTGCGCTGGGCGCCGGGCACCCGGTTCAACGCCCATCGCCATTGGGGTGGGGAAGAGATCTTTGTGATCGAGGGCACCTTCCAGGATGAGCACGGGGATTACCCGGCGGGCACCTGGCTGCGCAGCCCGCATATGTCCGAGCATCGGCCGTTCTCGGAAGAGGGCTGCCTGATCTATGTGAAGACCGGGCATCTGCTGGCGATGGCGGCCGCCTGACGATTTGCCGCCGATCAAGGGGTTCATTTCCCGCCGCACACCCTATCTGAGAAGAAACGGAGGTGCGGTATGGCGAAGTTACTTGTGATCGGCGGCAGCAAGGGGATCGGGCGCGAGACCGTGCTGCGCGCGCTGGAAGAGGGCCATTCGGTGCGCGCCTTTTCGCGGCATCCCGAAGGGATCAAGCATGAGCATCCGGAGCTGGAGTTGGTCGCGGGGGACGCGACCGATCCCGGTGCGGTGGCTGCGGCCTTGGACGGATGCGATGCGGTGGTCTCGGCCCTTGGGATCCCGAAATCCATCCCGGCCCTCGCGCGACCCACGACGGTGTTTTCCGATGCCACGGCGGTGCTGATCCCGGCCCTGCAAGCGGCGGGGATCAAGCGGCTGCTGGTGGTCACGGGCTTTGGTGCGGGCGAGAGCAACGCGGCCATGAGCGCGCTGGAGCGGATGGGCCATGGCTTCATCCTCGGGCGGGCCTATGCGGATAAGGCGGTGCAGGAGGACTTGATCAAGGCCTCCGATCTCGACTGGACCATCGCGCGCCCGGGCATCCTGTCGAACAACCGCCGGACCGGGGTCTACAAGGTGCTGACCGAGCCCAGCGAGTGGCACAACGGGATCATCTCCCGCGCGGATGTCGCGGATTTCCTGGTCAAGGCCTGGCAGGAGGAGAGCTATATCCGCGAGGCGCCCGTTCTGGTGCGTTAACGCGGCAGGGGCAGCTCGGCGCGTTTATAGGGGCCCCAATCCTCGATCTCCGGGTAGTGGGCCTGCCGCCAGTCGCGCACGAGCGGGTTCATCACCTGCCGCCAGAGGGGCGGGATCATCGCCAGCGCGGTCATCACCGGATAGCCATGGGGCAGCTGCGGGGCCTCGGCTGCGTCATAGGTCTGCAGGAGCGGGAAGCGCCGGTCGGGCTTGTAGTGATGATCCGAGTGCCGCTGCAGGTTGATCAGCAGCCAGTTCGACGCCTTCTGCGAGGCGTTCCAGGAATGGTGCGGTTGCACATGCTCATACTTGCCCTCGCCCAGATGCTTCCGGGTCAGGCCGTAATGCTCGACATAGTTCACCAGCTCTAGCTGCCAGATCGCGACCCCGGCCTGCACGAGGAAGAGCCCGATCCCGGCCCAGCCGCCCACATAGCCCGCGAGCAGGATCCAGCCCAGTTGCAGCAGCCCGTAGCGCCAGAAGGGGTTCGTGCTGTGCCAGGCGGGCAGGTTGCGCCGGGCGAGCAGGGACGCCTCGGCGGCCCAGGCCGATTGCAGGCATTCACGCAGGACCCGGGGATAGAACCGGTGGAAGCCCTCATTGTAGCGCGCGGTGACCGGATCGCGGGGCGTGCCCACATAGCGATGATGCACCAGCAAATGCTCGGAGCGGAAATGGCTGTAGAGCACCGAGGCCATCAGGAGATCCGCGAGCCAACGCTCCATCCGGTTCTTTTGGTGCATGAGTTCGTGGGCATAGGTGATCCCGACCGTGCCGGAGGCCACGCCGAAGCCACAGAAGACGGCGATCTTCTCCCAGAGCGCCAGATGCGCCGCCTCGGGGACCGTGCCCAGCAGCATCAGCAGGACGAGCGTCTGCACCGGCAGCCAGACCAGCGTGATCACCCGGTAGAAGCTCAGATCCTCGATCGGGGTCTCGGGATCGGCATTCTCGGTCTCGAGCCCGGCGACCGCGTCCATGATCGAGAAGAGCCCCCAGCTCGTCAGCGGCGGCAGGAGCAGCGCCCAGCCGCCCCAGGCCGCCGCCAGCAACAGCGCCGGCACCAGCAGCAGCGAGAGCCAGAAAGGCAGCGCGCGCGACAGGCGCGCCATTTTCTTCGGCGGGATCATGCAGCCTCCGTCTTTTGGGTCCACCCCTAGGCCAGAGCGTTTAAGGCTCTGTTAACTCAAACTGGGGCGCTGCGAGATCATAGGCCTTGCGCATCAGGGTCGGAAGATCCGCCGGACGGAAAGCGTGCTTCGGCGTAAATTCGCCGCGGTCCGGTGTGGCCTCCGCGACCCGGGCGAGACGGATCGCGAGGCGCAGGTGGAAATGGGTGAAGGTGTGGCGCACTTCGAGCCCCGGATCGGTCCAGTCAGCCGGCAGGGGCGGGGCCTCGGCCGGGGCCTCCTCGCTCCAATCCGAGCTGGGAAAGGCCAGCATCCCGCCGAGCAGACCCTTGTCGGGCCGCGTCTCCAGGAGCCAGGCGCCATCGGCGCGCCGGGCGAGATAGACATAGCCGAGCCGGGTGGGTTTCGGCTTCTTCGGCAGCTTGCGGGGCAGCTCGGCGGCATTGCCCGCCACCCGCGCCACGCAAGGATCGCGCCAGGGGCAGATCCCGCAGGCCGGATTGCGCGGGGTGCAGATCGTGGCGCCCAGATCCATCACCGCCTGAGCATAATCCCCGGGCCGCTCCTGCGGGGTCAGGGCGGCGGCGGCCTCGGTCAGCTCGGGCTTGGCGGGGGGCAGGGGCGTCTCGATGCCGTGGAGGCGCGCCATGACCCGCTCCACATTGCCATCGACCACGGTTTCGGGCCGGTCAAAGGCGATGGAGGCCACCGCCGCCGCCGTATAGGGGCCGATCCCTGGCAGGGCGCGCAGCCCCTCGATGGTGTCGGGAAAGACCCCGCCATGCTCCGAGGCCACGACCCGCGCGCATTTCAGCAGGTTTCGCGCCCGCGCGTAGTATCCCAACCCGGCCCAGGCCCCCATCACATCCGCGTCCTCTGCGGCCGCCAGATCCGACACGGTCGGCCAGCGCGTGGTAAAGGCCCGGAAATACTCCTTTACGGCGGCCACGGTGGTCTGCTGCAGCATCACCTCGGACATCCAGACGCGATACGGATCGGGCTGCACCCCCGCCGCGCGATCTTCGGGCGACACGCGCCATGGCATCACCCGGGCATGCCTGTCATACCAGTGGAGCAAATCTGCGCTGTCTGCGGTGCTCTCGAAGTTTTTATGCATCGTGTGAAATCGGATCCTTCTGGGGTCTGGCATGGGCCGCGCAAGCGATTAGACTAAGGCGTAGGCACACGAAAGCGAGAGGGCGATGGTCGCGCGCGCGAAAAACCGGAGCTTTGGGTTCCGCCAGACGGGCAAATTGCTCGAAAGTCGGATCCGCATGGCGGGCGAGAGCCGCGGGTTTGCCGTGTCCAAACTGCTGACCCATTGGGATGAGATCGCAGGCCCGGATCTTGCGGCCAAGGCGCGGCCCGTGAATGTGGGCTATGCCCGGCGCGGGTTTGGCGCGACGCTCACGGTGCTGACCACGGGGGCCTTCGCGCCGCTTCTGGAGATGCAGAAGGAGCGGCTGCGCGAGAAGGTCAATGCCTGCTACGGCTATAACGCAATCTCGAAGATCAAGATCACCCAGACCGCACCCACGGGCTTTGCCGAGCCCCAGGCGGCGTTCACCCCGGCCCCAAGCGGGCCCAAGAAACCCTCGCCTCAGGTCGCCCGGGCGGCCGATGCGGCGGCCGAAGACATCCAGAGCCCCGAGCTGCGCGCAGCACTTGCCCGGCTCGGGCGCAACATCCTGTCCAACGACACCAAAACGTGAAAGGGGCTTTCATGGCTCGACTTCTTCCCAGTGCGGCTCTTGCCCTCGCCGTGATCGCCGGCGGCACCTACTGGTACAGCACCCAGCAATCGAGCGGCACGGCCCAGGGCGTGTCCTTCTCGCCGGTCTCGGCGGCCACCGCGCAGGAGGTCGACACCTCCGGCATCATCGACATGACGCTCGGTGCCGAGGATGCGCCGATCACGGTGGTGGAATACGCCTCTTTCACCTGCCCCCATTGCAAGACGTTCCACGAGAATGTCTTCAAGGATATCAAGGAAAACTACATCGACACCGGCAAGGTGAAGTTCGTCTATCGCGAGGTCTATTTCGACCGCTTCGGTCTCTGGGCCGGGATGGTCGCGCGCTGCGGCGGGGAGGAGCGGTATTTCGGGATCACCGATGTGCTCTTTGAGCAGCAGAGCGAGTGGACCGGCAACGGCAGCCCCGCTGTGGTCGCCGACAACCTGCGCCGCATTGGCCGTGTGGCGGGCATGTCCGACGAGCAGGTGAATGCTTGCCTGCAGGATGGTGACAAGGCGCAGGCGCTGGTGGCCTTCTATCAGCAGAATGCCGAGGCCGACGGGATCAACTCCACCCCGTCCTTCATCATCAATGGCGAGAGCTATTCCAACATGAACTACCGCGATTTCTCGGCGGTTCTGGATGGCCTGCTGGAGGAGTAATCCCGGCGCCATGTTGCGAGATCGGGGCGGTCCTGCGGGGCCGCCCTTTGCATGTCAGGGAAAGAGCCTGTCGAGCGCGGCGTCGAGCGCCTCGGACGCGTCCAGCTCCAGCCGCACGGGCAGGGTGAGCACATCGCCCCGCATCTCGGGCGGCAGACGCACCGCATCCTTCTCGGTCGTGACCAGTTGGGCACCCTGGGCCTTGGCATCCGCCAGAAGACGCGTGATGAGCCGCGCATCCAGCGGCTGGTGATCGTCGAGCCCGTGGGTCCCGCAGAGCTCTACCCCCTGATCGCGCAGGGTGGCGAAGAACTTCTCCGGATGGCCGATCCCGGCAAAGGCCACGGCGCGCAGCCCCGCCCAGTCCATCCCGGTCTGCAGCGGGGCGAGATGGCCAGTCAGGTGGGGCAACTGCCCCAGCGCGGGGCCCCAGGCGGCGCGGAACCGGGTCTGGGCGGGCTCCGGCCCGATGCTGAGCACGAGATCCGCGCGGGCCAGACCCTTGGCCACAGGCTCGCGCAGGGGGCCTGCGGGCAAGACGCGGCCATTGCCGAAACCGCGATGGGCATCGACCACGACAATCGACAGATCGCGGGCGATGGCCGGGTTCTGAAACCCGTCATCGAGCAGGATCGCCTGCGCACCCGCCGCCTCCGCCGCCCGTGCGCCCGCAGCGCGGTCTTTGGAAACCCAGGTGGGCCCGAAAGCCGCCAGCAACAGGGGCTCATCGCCCACATCAGACGCCTGGTGGGTGCGCGGGTCCACGGCCACGGGGCCCTCCAGCGCGCCGCCATAGCCGCGGCTGACCACATGGGCGGCGATGCCCCGGGCGCTCAGGGCCATTTGCAGCGCGATGACCGTCGGGGTCTTGCCAGTGCCGCCCGCATTGATGTTGCCGACGCAGATCACGGGGATGCCTGGGCGCAGTTCGGGCGCCTTGGCCACCCGCCGGGCGGTGCCCGCCGCATAAAGCGCGCCGAGCGGTGCCAGCAGCCGGGCGGGCAGCGCAGGCGCCTCAGGCGGGGTGAACCAGAACCCCGGGGCCCGCATCAGGGAAAGATCGTGCCGCTGGCCAGCGCGGCATCCTCGGCATCGTCAAGCTGGCTGAGCACTTCGGAAACGGCGATATCCGTGACCTGCGCCCCGCGCGAGGACACCTCCCAGGCCGCATGGGCCATGCTCGCCGCCTTGTTCGGGGCGAGCAGGTCATCGAGCGTGCTGGCCAGCGTCTCGGGGTTGTGCACCACCCGGCAGGCGCCCGCCTCGGCCAGCCGCGTGTAGATATCCACGAAGTTGAACACATGGGGACCGTGGACGATGGCCGAGCCGAGGGCTGCGGGTTCGAACGGATTGTGCCCGCCAACCTCGGTCAGGGAGCCGCCTATGAAGCTCACGGGGGCGATCCGGTACCACAGGCCCAGCTCCCCCAGCGTGTCCGCGAGATAGATCTGCGTGTCGAGATCGACGCCCTCGCCCTCGGAGCGGACGGCCACATCCCAGCCTTCTTCGCGCAGGGCCTCGGCGATCTCCGGGCCGCGCTCTGGATGGCGGGGCACCAGCACCATGAGCAGGCGGTGGGTCTTGCGCACGAGGACCCGGTGGGCGGCGCTGACCATGGCCTCCTCGCCCGGATGGGTGGAGGAGGCGAGCCAGATCGGGCGGCCATCGGCCTCGTCGAGAAAATCCTTGTAGAGCGTCTCGGAATAGGGGAGGACCTGCGCCCCCTCCTTGAGGCTGCCGATGGCGCGGGTGCGATCGGCGGGTGCGCCGAGCCGGGAGAGGAACCGCAGGGTTTGCTCGTCCTGGGCCAGGATCCGGTTGAACCGCCCGAGCAGGGCGCGCGCCACGCCGCGCAGCCAGCGCCAGCGCTTGTAGCTGTCCGGGGACATGCGCGCATTCATCAGAAGCATCGGGATGCCCCGCGCCGCCGTGTCATGGATCATGCGCGGCCACAGCTCGCTCTCGATCCAGATGGCGAGATCCGGGCGCCAATGGTCGAGAAACCCGGTGACAGCGGGTTTCGAATCGACCGGAGCGAACTGATGCAGGGCGCCCGGTGGCAATCGCGAGGCCAGCAGATCCGCCGAAGTGCGCGTGCCGGTGGTCAGCAGGATCGTCACCTCCGGGCGCTCCTCGCGCAGCCGCCGGATGAGCTCCTGCACCGAGAGCGCTTCGCCCACACTGGCCGCATGGATCCAGATCAGCGGGCCTTTGGGACGGGGGCGGTCGGTCTCGCCCAGCCGTTCGCGGTAGCGCTCCGGGTCTTCCTTGCCGGCCACAAGACGCTCGGCGATCTTGCGCTCGGCCCAGCCGGAGAGACGGCTGTTCACCGCGAGATAGAGCGCGAGGCCGAAGGACCGGGGCATGGGGTGTCAGCTCAGCTCTTGGGTCGAGGAGGTTTCAGTGCCTTCATCCAGCAAGCGGTGCACATGGGCAATGAAATACCGCATCTCGGCATTGTCCACAGTGCGCTGGGCCTCGTTCTTCCAGGCGTCATAGGCGGTGGCGTAGTTGGGGTAGACGCCGACCACATGGACGTCGTCGACATTCTTGAACTCGGTCCCGGACGGGTCCACGAGTTCCCCCCCAAAGACGATGTGCAGGCGTTGGGTCATGGGATCAACCTCGGGTCTGGACTGGTTTGGCCGCAGCCTACGGTCCGCGCGGACAGGGTCAAGCGCCGGTCCCGGATCCGGACGCCGCGCCGCAGCGGCGCGGCGGACCCGCGAGACGCCGGACCTTTTGCGCCTGTTGGACGGGACCGACGGGGCGCAAGAGCACCGCGATGCGCGTCCGCCGCCCCACAGGGGCGGCTTTGTTCCAGCCGGGGCCGCCCAGCCGGGGTTAGTCGAGCGCGCGGGCCTCATCGGCGATCATGATCGGGATGCCATTGCGGATCGGAAAGGCCAGATGCGCCGCGCGGGAGACCAGCTCCTGCCGTTCTGCATCATAGGCGAGCGGGGCACGGGTCACCGGGCAGACGAGGCTCTCCAGCATATGGCGGTCATATTCACCGGCCTCTTGGGTCATTGCAGAAGTTCCTCACTGGTGCCGCCGCGCAGGGCAAATTCGATCAGGGTGACCAGCGTCTCGCGCCGTGTGGCCAAAGACGGCGCCTCCAGCAGCGCCTGCTTGTCTTCGGGGTTGAAGGGGCAGAGCATCGAGAGCGAGTTGATCAGAAGCTCATCCTCGGCCTCCGACAGGCTGTCCCAGTCGGTCTGCATCTCCTGATCGTCGAAGAACCGCCGCAACAGCCGGAGAAAGCGGTCCCGCTCGAACCCCACATCCTGCTCGGCCTTGCCGAGATCGCGCCCGAAATCTTCCCAATCCACATCGGCCTTGAGATAGGGGGTGAAGCCGCTCACTTCGCGCGCGACGCGGAACCGCGAGATCCCCGAAAGGGTGATCATGTAGCGGCCATCCTCGGTCTCGGAGAAGGCCGAGACCCGCCCCGCGCAGCCGATATGGTGCAGACGCCGATCCTTGGAGCCCGGAACCTCCCGCGGCTGGACCATGCCAATGAGCCGGTGGGGCGTCTTCAGCGAATCCTCAAGCATCGCCAGATAGCGCGGCTCGAAGATATGCAGGGGAAGCCGCGCCCGAGGCAGCAGCAGAGCACCGGGCAGCGGAAAGACCGGGATCGTCTCGGGAAGGTCGGCGGACGAAAATCTCATACCTGTCACGTAGCCCCGAGCGGCCTTCAGGCAAATATCATCGACGACAAACGGCGGCGACCGTTCAGGGCAATCGGGTCCTGCGGCTTGAGCGCGTCGAAGATCGTGAAGAGCTGGGCCTTGGCGGCGCCGTCCTGCCATTCGCGATCCCGGCGGAAAAGCTCGAGCAGTTCATCCACCGCAGCCTCTGTCTCGCCATTGGCGTGGAGGGCCTGGGCCAGATCCAGCCGCGACTGGTGGTCATTGCCGTCGGCCTCGACCTTGGCGCGCAGCTCGGCCACCGGGCCTGCCTCGGCGGCCTGACGGGCAAGCTCCAGCTGGGCGCGGGCCACATCGAGCTCGGGGGCCTTGGCGATGGCATCCGGTGCAGCGGTCAGCAGGCCCTCCGCCTGATCGAACTCCTCCAGCGCCAGATGGGCACGCACCAGCCCGCCATAGGCGGCGGCGTTCTCAGGCTCTTCTCCGAGGATTGCGGCAAAGGTCTGGGCGGCATCCACGGCGGCCCCTTCGGCGAGCATCGCCTCGGCGGCCTCGACCGCCTCAGCAAGGCCTCCATCCGCATCGCCAGCCAGGGCCGAGACGCGGGTTACGAACTCGGTGATTTCGGCGGGGCTGATTGCGCCCTGAAACCCGTCCACCGGTTGGCCCTTGTGAAAGGCATAGACCGTGGGGATCGACTGGATCCGGAGCTGCCCGGCGATCATCTGGGCCTCGTCCACATTGACCTTCACCATGCGGACCTTGCCCTTGGCAGCGGTCACAGCAGCCTCGAGAGCCGGGCCAAGCGTTTTGCAGGGGCCGCACCAGGGGGCCCAGAAATCGACGATGACCGGGATCTCCTGGCTGGCGTCGATCACGTCGGCCATGAAGGTCGCTTCGGTCGTGTCCTTGATCAGATCCCCTGCGCCCGCTTGCGCGGCATCCGCCTGTCCGAATTCCAGCATGGCTGTCCTCATATCCTCGTTCGTTACCGTATATGGAACCTCCCGCAGCCGAGGCCAAGGGGAGAGTGCCTGGCAGAGGCCCCTGAACCGGCCTCAGAGGGTGAAGCTGGCCAGAACCGGGGCGTGATCGCTGGGTTTCTCCCAGCCGCGCACATCGCGCAGCACGCGCGAGCCATGGGCTCCGCCCGCGATATCCGGGGTGGCCCAGATGTGGTCGAGCCTCCGGCCCTTGTCGGCTGCGGACCAGTCCTTGGCCCGGTAGGACCACCAGGAATAGAGCTTGCCCTCGGGGATATCGGCGCGGGTCACATCGACCCAAGCCCCGGCTGCGCGGGTCGCCTCCAGCGCCTCGACCTCGATCGGGGTATGGCTGACGACCTTCAGGAGCTGCTTGTGGGACCAGACGTCATCCTCAAGCGGCGCGATGTTCAGATCACCGACCAGCACCGCGCGCTGGGGCGCCTCGGCGGTGAACCAGTCGCGCATCTCGGTCAGGAAATCGAGCTTGTGGCCGAACTTGTCGTTCACCTCGCGGTCGGGGACGTCGCCCCCGGCAGGGACATAGAAGTTGTGCACCGTAAGGCCGTTTTCGAGCCGTGCCGCCACATGGCGCGCATCACCCCTGCCGACAAAATCCCGGTGCCCGGCATCCTCCAGGGGATGGCGCGACAGGATCGCGACGCCGTTATAGCCCTTCTGCCCGCGCGCAACCATGTGGCCATAGCCCAGCTCGGCGAAGACCTCGAGCGGGATCTTGTCCACCGGGCTCTTGCATTCCTGCAGGCAGAGCACGTCCGGCGCCTCCTCGCGCAGAAACCGCGCGACCAGGTCGGCGCGCAGCCGGACGGAGTTGATGTTCCAGGTTGCCAGTGTCAGCGCCATCTCGCCCTCTCCCCTCGTTGAGCGCGACACTAGGGCAGGGAGCCGGGCGCTACCAGCGTCGTTTGATCCGGATCGGGACAGGGCACGGAGCGGCGCCAAGGGCTGCACAAAAAAACGCCGGGCGCGAGGCCCGGCTCAGTCCAACAGGGAGGTGCTGTGGCATAACCCCGTCACAGCATAGGGTGTCTTGCTGTCTCAACATCTACGCTGCCAAAAGGTCCACGAGAATAGGACCTTTGGCCACGCTTCGCCGAGTGTTGCCTTAAGCCACCAGTCGGTAGCCGCCGGATTCTGTCACCAGAAGCCGCGCATTCGACGGATCTGGCTCGATTTTTTGGCGCAGGCGATAGATATGCGTCTCCAGTGTGTGGGTGGTCACACCGGCATTGTAGCCCCAGACCTCGTGCAACAGAACGTCGCGGGCGACCACGCCCTCGGTGGCACGGTAGAGGAACTTGAGGATGTTTGTCTCTTTCTCGGTGAGGCGAATCTTTCGGTCATCCTCGGTCTCGAGCATCTTCATCGCCGGCTTGAACGTGTACGGCCCAAGCGTGAAGACCGCGTCCTCGGACTGCTCATGCTGGCGCAGCTGAGCGCGGATCCGGGCGAGCAGCACCGGCAGTTTGAACGGTTTGGTGATGTAGTCATTCGCCCCGGCATCCAGCCCGAGGATGGTGTCCGCATCGCTGTCATGGCCGGTCAGCATCAGCACCGGGCATTTCACGCCCTGCTTGCGCATCAGCCGGCAGAGCTCGCGCCCATCCGTGTCGGGCAGACCCACATCGAGGATCACCAGATCGTAAAGACCGGCCTTTGTCTTTTCCATCGCTTCCGAGCCGGAGCCCGCTTCGAAGACGTCGAAATCTTCGGTCATCACAAGCTGCTCGGACAGGGCCTCGCGCAGATCCTCGTCATCGTCAACGAGTAGAATTTTTCTCAAAGTGGCCATGGGGTCCTCCGGTTCGCTTGGATCAGAGATGCGCAACAGGCGGGGTTCCGGCAAGGTTTGCGCCGGGTTGCTCACGCCGTCGTGTCGGAGGCTTGGGGAATGTTTCAATTTCGGGCCGGGATGGTTACAGGAGGGGGCGAAGTGTTACAAGGACGGACCATGGTTCTGAGCCCCGATCGCCACGAAATGCGCGCCCGCGCCCGGGCCGATCTGCGAATGGGCGTGCCGGTTGTCCTGCGCGCGGGGGACCGGTTTGCCCTCGCACTCGCCACCGAAACCCTGACCTCGGCGCGGCTCGCGAGCGTATGCGCGGGGTCTGAGGATACGGTTCTGGCGATCACCGCGCGGCGGGCCGAGACCCTGCGGGCGATCGCCTATGACGGCGATCTGGCGCGGATCCACCTGCCTCGCGATGCGGATCTGCGCTGGGTGCAGGCGGTGGCGGACCCGGCCGATGATCTGCGCGTGCCCATGAAGGGCCCCTTCCGCATGGCCCGTGACGGGGCCTCGGATCTGGCCCGATCAGCGCTTGCGCTCGCCAAGGAAGCGCGCTTGCTGCCCGCGGTCGTACTGGCCCCGGCCAGTGCCGAGATGGCGGCAGAGGCCCATCTGACCGTGGTCGATGCCTCCGTGCCCGCCGCCCATGAGCTGTCGGAGGTCATCTGGGCGCGCGTGCCGCTGGAGGTGTCCGAGGCCGGACGGCTCCACGTGTTCCGTCCCACCGACGGCGGCGAGGAGCATTACGCGGTCGAGATCGGCAGCCCGCCCCGGGACGCCCCGGTGCTCTCGCGGCTTCATTCGGCCTGTTTCACGGGCGATGTGATGGGCTCGCTGAAATGCGATTGCGGGCCGCAGCTGCGCGGGGCGCTGGCCCAGATGGGCGAGGAGGGGGCGGGGATCCTGCTCTATCTCAATCAGGAGGGGCGCGGCATCGGCCTTGCCAACAAGATGCGCGCCTATGCGCTGCAGGATCAGGGGTTTGACACGGTGGAAGCGAACCATCGGCTGGGGTTCGAGGATGATGAGCGAGATTTTCAACTCGGCGCCGATCTGCTGCGGCAGCTCGGGTTTTCCGCCACGCGGCTGATGACGAACAACCCGGCCAAGGTTGCCATGATGGAGGCCTCGGGTATTGCCGTGACCGAGCGTGTGCCCCTGCAGGTGGGCAAGACTGCGCAGAACGCGGGGTATCTGGCGACAAAGGCGGCGAAATCGGGACATCTGCTTTAGGGGGGGAGACCATGCAGGGACGGTGCTATTGCGGCGAGATCCGCTATGAGGTGACGGAGGCGCCGGTGATGAAGGCCCAGTGCCATTGCCGGGAATGTCAGTACATCACCGGGGGCGGGCCGAATTTCTTCATGGCGGTGCCCGAGGGCGGGTTTCACGTGACCGAAGGGGTGCCCAAGACCTTCACCCGCTCGGATCTCGAGACCCCGCGCACGCGGCAGTTCTGCGGGACCTGCGGCACGCATTTGACGACGCTCTTGCCTGGGCGGCCACTGGTGATCGTCAAGGTCGGCACGCTGGACAACCCGGCGGAGGATTACGGCGGCTCCAAGCTCGCGATCTTCATGAAGGACAGCCAGCCCTATCATCAGGTGGCCGAGGGCCTGCCCTGTTTCCAGGATCTGCCGCCCCCGCCGCCCGCGTCCGGCTCATGACACCGACGGATCTGGTTCTGACGCCCATGGGGCTGCGCTTTGGCGGGCGGGTGCTGCCTTGCACCATCGGGCGCGGCGGACTGAGCGCGGCCAAGGCCGAAGGCGATGGCGCGACGCCGCTTGGGGTGCATCGGCTCATCGGGATGCTCTATCGCCCGGATCGCATGGCGCGGCCTGCCAATTGGGCGCTGCCGATCCGGCCCCGGGATGGCTGGTCCGATGATCTGACGGACCCGGACTATAACCTGATCATCCGGCGGCCCCACCCCTTCGGGCATGAGCGGCTTTGGCGGGCGGATCCTCTCTATGATCTCGTGGTGCTGAGTGACTGGAACTGGCCGCAAGCGCGCAAGGGGGCGGGCTCGGCGATTTTCATCCATCAATGGCGCGGTCCGGGGCGGCCGACCGAGGGGTGCATCGGGTTGGCGCGCGGTGATCTGCGGTGGCTTGCGCCGCGCATCACCCTGCAATCGCGATTGATCGTGACCTGACGGGTCTAGGCGGCGGGTGGGACCCGCGCGCCAAAGATCGCAGAGCCCACGCGGATATGGGTTGCGCCTTGTGCAATCGCGCTCTCGAAATCGCCACTCATCCCCATGCTGAGGCCGGAGAGGCCGTTGCGCGCGGCCAGCTTGGCGAGCAGGGCGAAATGCAGGCTCGGTTCCTCTTCCACGGGCGGGATGCACATCAGCCCTTGTAGGGGCAGGTCGAGCGCGCGGCACTCGGCGACAAAGGCGTCTGTCTCGGCGATGGGCAGTCCGGCCTTCTGGCTCTCATCCCCGGTGTTGATCTGGACGAAGATATCGGGGCAGTGGCCAAGCTCCTGCGCGTGATCCGCGATGCGACGGGCGATCTTTGGACGGTCGACCGTGTGGATCACGTCGAAGAGCTCGACCGCCTGGCGGGTCTTGTTGGATTGGAGCGGGCCGATCAGGTGGAGGGTGATGCCGTCAAACTGCGCCCGGAAATCGGGCCACTTGCCTGCGGCCTCCTGAATGCGGTTCTCGCCGAAGACCCGGTGGCCTTCTGAGAGGACCGCTTCGACACGTGCGTTAGGTTGGACTTTGGACACCGCGATCAGCTCGATCCCGGAGGCGTCCCGCCCGGCCTTGGTCGCCGCAGCCGCGATGCGTGTCTGGATATCTGACAGTCCCATGTTCCCTCCTCGGTGCCACGGATCCTGTCATTCCAAAAGAAAAGAGCGGGCACAAGGCCCGCTCTTTCCTTCAATCGACAGGTGTCGATTAGAAGGACATGTTGATCCCGAAGGAAGCAGTCGTGAAGTTGTCGTCTTCGGCCGGGTTCCAGATGGAAGCAACACCAGCGGAGAGGCTTGCGCCGCCGCCGAGGTCGTAGGAGACGCCCACACCGTATGCGGTGCCGTCGATGTCACCAGCGTCGGTGTTGTCGAGTTCGACTTGGTTCACGCCGAAGGTGATCTCGTACATGCCGAGGTCATACGCGCCGGACAGACCGTATGCTTTTGCATCCGCGTCGAAGTCGTTGGTGTGATCTGCGTAGACGAAGTCCAGATCGAAGCCTCCGAAGGAACCACCGATGGTTGCACCCCAGGTTTCACCGCCACCAGCATTGCCAGGGTTGGCAGGCGTGAAGATGATGTCACCCGGGTTGTCGGGGTCTGCTTCAATCTTCTCGTCGGTCGCGCCGATGATCACTTCGTCAACGGACACGTAGGACAGACCAACGTTGAAAGACCCAAAGTCATACTCGGCAACTGCGCCGAAGTCTTTCTCGTGGGAGTGCGCGGTTGCGGTCAGCGACAGACCACCGAAGGTGCCCTGGTACAGAACGTTGGCTGCGCCGCTCTCGTCAGCTTCGAACAGGTCGGAAGCGTTCACGAACAGGATGGCGTCGATCAGGTTGTCAACACCGATACCGTCGTAGCCAACGTCACGGGTGTTACCGAAGCCTGCTGCGTCCGGTGCCACGTCAAGTGCACCAACGGTCAGCGTGCCGAAGCCGGAGGTAATGAAGATTTCCGGGTCGATGGACTGAGCGTTCTGGTTGCCGGAGCCGTCGGAGTCGGACTCGAGCTCGGCGCTCATGCCGAAGCCCAGGCCGCCATCGGTTTCGCCGGAAGCGGAGAAGTCGAACTGGAGTTCGTAATCCAGGAACAGCTCTTCGGTTGCGTCCGAGTCGGTGGTGCCGGTGCCAGCGTTGGGATCAGCGCGATCTTCGATATAGATGACGCCGAACTGTGCGGAGCCACCCAGGGTCACGTCTGCGTAAGCAAAGCCGGACGTGGCAACCAGGGCGGTAGAAGCGATGAGAAGCTTTTTCATCGGGTTTCCCTCGTGTGTTAACAGTGCACCCCAGCGCAGTGGATCCGGCTGGGTATGCTTCTCTTTCCGTTGTTCCCCGTGCGATTGCAAGAAATGCCAAATTGGCCAATCCGTTCTGCGAAGTGATTGGTGCAACAAAGACACAGTGATCGTCTGGGCCTGTTTCAAATCGCCATGGGCGGAACTTGGCGGGGTCTCGTCCGGGAGCGATCCCGCCCCCGCGAAACGCCTTGTGAGGTCCCGGGGGCTCGGGTAAGACGGAGCGCGAAGTTCACGGTCACCTGCGGGGGAACGCCATGATGTTTTTGGGTATGCGTGCCGCCGTGCTGGCGCTGCCATTGGCGACGCTGATGGCCTGTAGCGGGTTTGACAGCCTCGGACCCAGCGCGCCCCGCGACGAGTTGCCGACCAACATTGATGATGCGCCGACGAGTGAAGGGTCCTTGTGGGATCTCTTCGATGCGCGCGATGACCCCAACACCACTGTTGAGGTGAACAAGTATATTTGGGCGGCCTCGCTCGATGTGCTGGACTTCATGCCGGTCGAGGCGGTGGACCCTTTCACCGGCGTCATCGTCATGGGTTTCGGAACCGCGCCGGGCTCGAGCCGCGCTTACCGCGCGACGGTCTATGTGCAGGACCCGGCCCTCGATGCGCGCTCGCTGCGGGTGGCGCTGGCCACGCGGAACGGGCCGGCCTCTGTGGACACGGTGTTGGCGGTCGAGGACGCGATCCTCACCCGCGCGCGCCAGCTGCGCCTGCAGGACAGCCAGCTCTGATCACGGATCAAGGCTGGCCCAGTTGCGGGCCCAGTCTCGCGCCTCATCCAGTTGATTTCGCTTGAATTCCTTCACCTCCAGATGGGTGAGGGCATCGGCCATGCGCGCAAACGGGCTGAACCAGGTCATGTCGGTGACAATCGCCACTCGGCGAAACTCTGACCAATGGGTGATGTCGAATTTCAGCCCGTCCCAAAGGGTGTCGAGATCAAACCCCTCGAAACTGTCGATCACCTCCACAAGGCTCAACGGCCCCCGGTCAAGCTCGGCTTCGATTTGCGGCAGGACCGCCTCGAAATCGGCATGGGTGATCTTGCCCGAGATGGTCAACTCGACCACGCGGGCGCGGCTGTCGGCGGAATAGTGAACGGTCATGGCGTCCTCCCTTGCGTGACAGTCTTCGCGCCAAGTGTATCCGGCACCGCCCGAGAGGTCACCGTGACCTATCGCCTGCGCTTCCAAGCGCGTCGCCCGCCAGTGGTCTTCCCGTGGAAATCCGGCGGGCGCTTGGCGATCCAGGCGGCGAACCGCGCCAGATGCGGATGGGTCCGCAAAGCTTCGATACTGGCATAGCTGCGGGCCAGCTCGGCCTCGCTCAGGACCGCGTGGATCTCATTGTGGCAAATCTGATGGAGCAGAACCGTCGGACCGCCCTTCCCACCGCGCAGTTTCGGCACGAGATGGTGCAGGCTTTGCGGTGCAGCGGGCGGAATGGGCCGATCGCAGAGGGGGCAGATCGGCAAGGCGGTATCATCACTGGGCATCGGGCGGGATCCAACGGGTGTGCTCCACAAGTGGCGCGCGCCCCCGCGGCGGCAAGGTTTCCGCGCCCAAGGGGTTGATCTTGTCGCGGCGCAGGGGAATGGAGACGCATGATCTCTTTCCCCCCAACCGGGCCGCGCCGCGAGGCCAGCCGATGACGCATGTGGAGGCGCTGGTGATCGGTGCCGGTCCCGCAGGGCTCATGGCGGCGGAGACCCTGGCAATGGCCGGGCGGTCGGTGTTCGTGGTCGATCAGATGCCCAGCCCGGGACGCAAGCTTCTGATGGCCGGGAAAAGCGGGCTCAACCTGACCAAGGTCGAAGCGCCCGAGGCGTTCCTGGCTGCCTATGGCACCGCTGCGCCCTGGCTCGCGCCGATGCTGAAGGAATTTGATCCAGAGGCCGTGCAGGACTGGGCGCGGGGACTGGGTCAGAGCGTCTTCACCGGCTCCACCGGGCGGGTGTTTCCCGATGTGATGAAAGCCTCTCCGCTGCTGCGGGCCTGGCTGTCCCGGCTCAGTGACAATGGGGTCGAGATGCGGACCCGGTGGCGTTGGACGGGTTGGCAGGATCAGACCCTGCGCTTTGAGACGCCGGAGGGGCCGCAATACGTGACGGCCAAGGCTGTGATTCTGGCCCTGGGCGGGGCCAGTTGGCGGCGTCTGGGTTCAGATGGTGCGTGGGTAAACTGGATCGGAGCCGACTGCGCGCCCTTTGCGCCCGCCAATATGGGGATCGAGATCCCTTGGTCCGACCATATGCCCCGGCATTTCGGCACGCCGCTCAAGGGCATCGGGTTGCGGGCCGGAGCGCTGAGCTCCCGGGGGGAAGTTGTGCTGAGCGCGCGTGGGATCGAGGGCGGCGGGATCTATGCCCTCGCGCCTGCGCTGCGCGAGGGGGCGCCGCTGGTGCTCGACCTCTGCCCGGATTTGAACGGGACGACGCTCGCCCAGAAGCTCGCGCGGGTGTCGTCGAAAACGAGCATTTCCGGCAAGTTGCGCAAAGCGGCGGGGCTAACCCCGGCCAAGATCGCGCTGGTTCAGGAATGCGCCCGACCCTTGCCACGCGACCCAGAGGCACTGGCGCAGACCCTCAAGGCGCTGACACTTGCCCATGCCGGGCCGCGCCCGCTGGACGAGGCGATTTCCGTGGCAGGCGGGCTCAAGGAGGCGGCTCTCGATGGGCGGCTTATGCTGCGCGACCGTCCGGGGGTCTTTGCCTGTGGCGAGATGCTCGACTGGGAGGCGCCGACCGGGGGCTACCTGCTGACGGCCTGTTTCGCGTCCGGGCGCTGGGCCGGGCAGGGCGCGCTGGCCTGGCTCGATCAGGCGGCGGCCGCGGTCCGCTGATAGGCCGGACGGCCGCGCATCCGCTTGTGATAGGCCTCCAGCGGCTCTGGCAGCGGGTCGAACTTCGCCATCAGAGACCAGCCCATGCAATGGGTCAGAACGATATCCGGCACAGTCATCTCCGTTCCCAAAAGGAAGGGCTGATCGCCGATCTCCGCCGCGATCCGCGCAAGATTGCGGGCAAACTCCCGTTTCAGCGCCGGTTTGACCTCCGGGACGCGCTCCCCCTCAGGGAGCACGAAGGAATGGCGCGCGGCCGCCCAGACTACGGAGTCGAGCTCATCGAGGATCCGGTGCAGCCAGGCATCCTGCCGCGCCCGGTCGAGCGAGCCTGCAGGCGCGGTCAACGCCCCATGGGTGTCGGCGAGATAGGCGAGGATCGCGCTGCTATCGGTGATCGCTGCCTCGCCCACGGTCAGGGTCGGCAGCTTACCCGTGGGGCTCACGCCGCGGATCTCCGGGGATTGCGGCGGCACGGGCTTGAGCGCATAGGGCAGGCCCAGTTCCTCCAGCATCCAGATTACGCGAAAGGCCCGGCTGCGCGGGGTGCCATAGACGGTGTAGTCGGACATGGGGGTCTCCTTGCGGGGCTAGCGTTGCGCGCCGAGCATGGCGAGCCGGATCAGCGCGCGCTCCATCACCGCCATTTGCGGCGCTTTCTGGGAAGAGCGCAGGGTCAGGTCGGTCTCGGTGATGATCCCGAGCGCGGTCTCCAGCCGTTGCGCGCCCCAGCTTTGGGCTTGCCGGATCATGCGGTTGCGCGCCGGGCCAAAGACCGGCGGGCGCGCGCGGGAGATCCCCGCCGCCGGGCCGCTCGGATCAATCGCCGCCGTGTAGAGGCGCCGAAAATGCTGGGCCGCCCCGATACAGAGCCGCACCGCGCCCTCCCCCTGATCCGAGAGCCGGGCAACCAGCGGCGCGATCCGCTGCAGATCCGCTTCGGCCACCGCATGGAGCAGCGTGTCGAGCTCGGCCTCGGTGGAGGCGGGGGCAACGGCGGCGATATCTTCGGGCGTGGCCGGGCTCGGGTCGCCATGCTTGTAGACGGCGAGCTTCTCGATGATCTGCGCCAGATCCCCGGGGTCGACCGCTCGGGCCAGATCGTTGAGGTCGGTCATCGCCTCGCGGCTGATCTCGCCCAGACCGGCGCTGCGCAACATGCCTTCGATCTCGGCCCGGTCCGGCGGGTCGTCATAGATCCCGGCGGCATAGGCGTTCTTGTGCCCTTCGAAGGTCTTGCGCAGGCTCGAGCGGGCGTTGAGGCTCCCGGCGGTGACCACAAGGGTCGCATCGCCAGGCTGGAATTCCGCGAGCGCTGCGGTGATGGCCGGGGCGGCCTGCTCGGTCGCGCCCTCCACATGGACAGCGCGGGGGCCGGGATACATGCTGATGGCTTTCATCGCATCCATCAGGGCCGCCGGATCCCGGCGCAGATCGGCTCCGGCAATGCGGGTCAGGCGCATTTCTTCATCGCCCTTGGGACCGACCAGAGCCTTGACCAGCGCTTGCCGCCGGAGGGAGACGCGCATGGCGTCCCCGCCATAAAGCAGCACACCCGCCCGGTCCGGTTCAGGTCGGGTGACATACCCGGCCAGCTCCCGCGGTGCGAGCTTCACAGGGCGAGGCTTTCCGACGAGGCCAGAAGCCGTGTCACCACCAGATTGGCGAGATTGATCATCAGCCGCGTGCGCGCATCCCGCTCGGCGGTCAGGGTGCTGACGGTGGTGCCGGTGGCGGAATAGGAGGTGAAGCTGTCCACTTCGCCCGTCAGCAGAGCGCTGTCATCCGCCAGATCGCGGAGGGCGAAGGTCGCGGTGCCGATCAGGTTGAACCGGGTGAGATCGCGCGAGCCCACCACCGAGAGGGATTCCTCGGTGACCCGGGGTGTGATCGTCAGCCCATAAAGCGGTGCGCTGGGTCGGCCCAGCCGCTGTTCGATCTGACGGACAATGTCGAACCCGTCCTCCGTGGTCGGGTCGTCCATGCGGACCGTGCCCTGGAGCCGGGAGGCCTCGGTGCCCGGCGCATAGACCGGGGTGAACCCGCAGCCCGCGAGGGTCGCGGCAGCGGGCAGGGCCAGCAAGAAGGTCCGACGGTCAGATAACGACATTCACGATCCGGCCGGGCACCACGATCAGCTTCTTCGGCGTCCCCCCGGCGAGCGCCTTGACCACAGCATCATCCGCCAGCGCGCGCTTTTCAACCTCGTCCTTGGGAAGATCCTTGGCCACGACCAGTTCCGAGCGGCGCTTGCCATTGATCTGGATCGGCAGGGTGACCGTGTCCTCAACCAGCAGGGCCGGATCGGCCACGGGCCAGGGCGCCTCGGCCACAAGACCTGCGCCGCCCAGCATGGACCAGACCTCCTCGGCCAGATGCGGGGTCATGGGCGACATGAGCTGCGCCATCACGCGCAAAGCTTCCTGTCGCTCCTGGGCCGGGGCTTTGGATTTCTGGATCGTGTTGGTGAACTCATAGAGCTTCGCAACGGACTTGTTGAAGGCAAACCCTTCGATGCCGGCGGTGACCTCGGCAATGGCACGGGCGGAGGCCCGGGCCAGAGCCAGCGACGCCGAGGCGGCTCCCGCAGGGGGCTCCGAGGCGTCGCTCCCCCTCAGCTCATTGGCCATGCGCCAGACCCGGCTCAGATGCTTGAACGCCGCATCCGCGCCCGAGGCCGTCCACTCCACATCCCGCTCCGGCGGGCTGTCGGACATCACGAACCAGCGCGCGGTATCTGCGCCATAAGCCTCGATGATATTGACCGGATCGACCACGTTCTTCTTGGATTTCGACATCTTGGCCGAGGGGATCACCTCCACCGCTTCACCTGTCGCACGCAGCACGCGCGCTTCCACATCCACATCCTCGGGCAGGTGATAGACCGGCCGTCCCGCCTCATCGCGGGTCATGTAGATCTCGTGGGTCACCATCCCTTGGGTGAACAGCGCATTGAACGGCTCGCTCGCCTTTTCCGGCAGATGACCGGTGATCTGCATGGCCCGGGCGAAGAAGCGCGAGTAAAGCAGATGCAGGATCGCATGCTCCACCCCACCAATATACTGGTCCACATTCATCCAGTACTCGGCCTCGGACAGGTCCGTCGGCGTCGCGGCCCGGGGTGCGGTGAACCGCGCATAGTACCAGGAGCTGTCCACGAAGGTGTCCATCGTGTCGGTCTCGCGCCGCGCAGGCCCGCCGCATTTCGGGCAAGCCACATCGCGCCAGCTCGGGTGCCGATCCAGCGGATTGCCGGGAATGTCGAAGCTCACATCCTTGGGCAGCTCGACAGGCAGATTTTCCTTCTTCTCAGGAACCACGCCGCAGGTCTCGCAATGCACGACCGGGATCGGACAGCCCCAGTAGCGTTGGCGCGAAATGCCCCAATCGCGCAGGCGGAACTTGGTCACGCCCGTGCCCCAGCCCTGGGCCTCCACCCAATCGATGGTGGCATCGATCGCCTCCTGCCCCGTGGCCTCGCCCAGCCCGGCGAAGTGATCCAGCCAGCGGACCTTCTCGGTCTTGGGCGGCACGAAGGCCGTGTCGCTCACCGGTGCGCCATCTTCTAGCGCCATGAATGTGTCGATCACCGGCAGGTCGTATTTCCGCGCGAAATCCAGGTCCCGCTGGTCATGGGCCGGGCAGGCAAAGATCGCGCCGGTCCCGTAATCCATCAGGATGAAATTCGCGACCCAAACCGGCAGCTCCCAGTCCGGGTTCAGGGGGTGGCGCACCTTCAGCCCCGTATCGAACCCGCGCTTCTCGGCCTGCTCCAGATCCGCCTCGGAGGTGCCCATCTGCCGACATTCCGCGTTGAACGCAGCCAGCTCGGCATTCTCGGTCTCCAGCGCCTTGGCCAGGGGATGGTCCACCGAGATCCCCACAAAGGACGCGCCCATCAGCGTGTCGGGCCGGGTGGTATAGACCTCGATCTGCGCCTGCCCGCCTGCCGGCGCGGTCAGATCAAAAGCGAATTGCAGCCCGCGCGATTTGCCGATCCAGTTGGCCTGCATGGTGCGGACCTTCTCGGGCCAGTCGGTCAGACCGTCCAGCGCTTCCAGCAGCTCTTCGGCCATGCCGGAGATGTTGAAGAACCACTGGGTCAGATCGCGCCGCTCCACCGGCGCGCCGGAACGCCAGCCCTTGCCGTCGATCACCTGCTCATTGGCGAGCACGGTCATATCCACCGGGTCCCAATTCACCGTGGCATTCTTGCGATAGACCAGCCCGGCTTCGAGCATGTCGATGAACAGCGCCTGCTGTTGGGCGTAATACTCTGGATCGCAGGTGGCGAATTCGCGGCTCCAATCGATGCTCAGACCCAGAGGTTTCATCTGGTCGCGCATCACCGCGATATTGTCATAGGTCCACTCCGCCGGATGCCCGCCACTGTCCATGGCGGCGTTTTCCGCGGGCATCCCGAAGGCGTCCCAGCCCATCGGATGCAGCACATTATGGCCCGTGCTCATCTTATAGCGCGCCACCATGTCCCCCATGGTGTAGTTGCGCACATGGCCCATATGGATCCGACCGGAGGGGTAGGGGAACATCTCCAGCACGTAGTATTTCGGCTTCTCCGCATCCGGTGTGGCGCGGAAGGTGCCGGCCTCGTCCCAGGCGGCGCGCCATTTCGGCTCGATCTTTGCGGGGTCGAAACGGGCGGGTGTGTCAGCGGTGGCGGTATCAGGGGCGGACATGGGCGGACGGCTTTCGTGCAAATGGGCGCGCGGAGGCGCGGTCGCGGTCGGTGTACCGCCGCCCGCCGCCAAGGTCCAGATCAGCCGCGCGTTAGTCCCGGCGTCGGCGGTCCATCTCACCTTTGATGTTGAAGAGGTTGTTGGACAGTTGGCTCGGGCGCGAGAGTGTGCCGAGATCGATCACCGTGCGCTCCCCGGTCTCGCCAGTGATGACCCAGCGGCTGAGGCGCGTCGGGCCGGGGGCGAATTGCAGGGCGATCTGGCCATATTGCGGGTTCTTCGGGTCATGGGCGAAGACCGTGGTCAGATCGCCCTCCAGCTGATGGGCGAAGATCGCGTCCGACCCGGCCAGATCCACATTGCGCGACAGGATCACTGATAGGGGCGTGCGCCGCAGCGGATAGCTCTCGGGCGTGGGATCGCCCTTGTCATCAAAGATCGCGACCGTGCCGCCGCCGACCATGACCAGCGCCTCGGCGGGGGGATCATACTCGAAGCGGGCGCGCCCGGGGCGACGGAGATAGAGCGTCCCGGTGGAGGTCGATCCATCCGCATTGCGCTGCGTAAAGGGGGCCTGGGCCAGATCGAGCCCGCGCAGATAGGTGGAGATCTCGTTCAACGGGATCAACCCGGCACTCTGGGCGCGGCTCGGCGCGGTCAGGATGGGGGTCATCAGACCCGCAAGGGCGAGGGCGGTAAAATCGCGGCGTTTCATGATCTGGTATCTAGGGGGCGCTGGGGTGCTATGCCATAGCCGCCCCGTCACAGCGGCGAGACCCAGCCGATCCCGGGTGCGACCGCGCGGGGCACATGTGTCCCGCGCCCCGGCGCTTAGGGTCCGGGCGTCTCCAGCAGAGGTTTTCCGTTCTTGCCGTGGCGAAAACAGAGCCGGCTCTGCAACCGACCCGCGGGGATCAGCCGCGCGCATTTCGGCGCGGGCGCTTCGGTTTGCAGATCGGGGAACACCGCCAGCAACTCGTCCCGCGCCGCCTCGGTCAGCGAGGCAAGCGCCCCGGGGCCGAGATAGAGGCTCTCGGTCGGGGCCCCGTCGGCAAAGATCACCTCGTGCCGATCCAGCACCAGATGCAGATATACGATCCCGTCCGCCCCCGAACAGGGTGCGATCCCGGGCAGGCCGATGAGCTTGCGCGCCGAGACTAGCGCTTCGGGGATCCCGAACATCCGCGCCGCGATCTGCGACCGGACCAGCAAGCGATGTTGCGGGGAGACGCGCAGATCCCGCGCAGGCAGGCCTTGCCCCAAGGCACCCGCCGCAATCCGCACCGGGCGGAGGTCACGGGACCGCGCAAGCTCCGCCGCGCGGACAGGCCGCCGCAACACGGCGCGCAAGGGCTGGGGCCCATGATCCGCGGTGATCACCCGGTCGCCCGGGCGCAGATCCTCCACAGGCACCTCGCCCGTCTCGGCCAGGATCCGGCTGCCTGCCACAAAACAGGACACGAAATCCGTGTATTGGTTGTTCTGCTGATGCGAGGTGCGTTCGTAGTTGAAATGATAGGTCTGGCCCGGCGTCATCACCTCGGTCGAGGCGATCCCATCCACGGGCCCCTGCTGATACCCGTCCCCGCCGAAATGGAAACTCGTGACCTTGTGGCCCGAGCCCGTATTGATCAGGTCATAGGCGGAATGGATCGTGGTGCCGCCCGTCACCGTCTCCCCGTCGATGGTGACGGTCTCGGCGATATGCTGGGAGGAATCGACCTCGTCAAACACGAGGTCATTGTCGTTGATCTCGACAATCGTGGGTTCCGCATCCGCCTTCAGCGTCAGTTGAAACCCGCCGGAGCCATAGGCCTTGGCCCCGTGCTCATCCGGTAGCCCCTGCACGAAATCATCGGGGGAATAGACATAGAGATATGGCATGCGTCCCGGCCCTTATGCGCGCCGGGACAGGGGATCAGATCAGGTCTGTTCCGGCACCAGAATTTCGCGCTTGCCCACATGGTTCGCAGGGGAGACGAGACCTTCTTCCTCCATCTGCTCCACAAGGCGCGCGGCCTTGTTGTAGCCGATGGCAAGTTTACGTTGGATGTACGAGGTGGAGCATTTGCGGTCCTTGATCACGATTGCCACCGCCTGATCATAGAGCGCGTCCTCGCCATCGGTATTCCCGCCAAGGCCGAGCACCAGATCGATATCATCGGCCTTCTCGTCATCCACGCCCTCGACCACACCGCTCATGTATTCCGGCGGCCCGAAGGATTTCAGATGGGTGACGACTTCTTCGACCTCTTCGTCGGACACGAACGGCCCATGCACGCGGGTGATCTTGGAGCCGCCCGCCATATAGAGCATGTCGCCCATGCCCAGCAGTTGCTCGGCGCCCATCTCGCCGAGGATCGTGCGGCTGTCGATCTTCGAGGTGACCTGGAAGGAGATCCGCGTCGGGAAATTCGCCTTGATCGTACCGGTGATCACATCAACCGAGGGGCGCTGTGTGGCCATGATCAGGTGGATGCCCGAGGCGCGCGCCATCTGGGCCAGACGCTGGATGCAGGCCTCGATCTCCTTGCCCGCGACCATCATCAGGTCGGCCATCTCATCGACGATCACGACGATATAGGGCAGGGCCTCGGGCATGTTCTCTTCGGTTTCGAAGACGGGTTCGCCGGTCTCGTCGTCAAAGCCGGTCTGGACCGTGCGGGTGAACATCTCGCCCTTGTCGAGCGCGTCCTTCACCCGGCCATTGTAGCCCTCGATATTCCGGACACCCATCTTGGACATCTTGCGATAGCGCTCTTCCATTTCGGCCACGACCCATTTCAGGGCGACTACGGCCTTTTTGGGGTCGGTCACAACCGGGCTGAGCAGATGGGGGATGCCGTCATAGACGCTGAGTTCCAGCATCTTGGGGTCGATCATGATCAACCGGCATTCCTCGGGGCTGAGCTTGTAGAGCAGGCTCAGGATCATGGTGTTGATGGCCACGGACTTCCCCGAGCCGGTCGTCCCGGCGATCAGGAGGTGAGGCATCTTGGCGAGGTTCGCCACCACGGGCTCCCCGCCGATATCCTTGCCGAGCGCGAGGGGCAGGCGCAGGTTGCTGTCGCCGAAATCGCGGGCGCTTAGGATCTCTCGCAGCACGACCTTTTCGCGCTGGGCATTGGGCAGTTCGATCCCGATCACCGAGCGCCCGGGTACGGTGGAGACCCGCGCCGAAAGCGCCGACATGGAGCGTGCGATATCGTCCGCCAGACCGATCACACGGGAGGCTTTGAGGCCCGGCGCCGGTTCCAGCTCGTACATTGTGACGACAGGGCCGGGGCGGACGCTGACAATCTCGCCCTTCACGCCGTAATCATCGAGCACGGATTCGAGCATTCGGGCGTTTTCCTCAAGGGCCTCATCGCTGAGATGCAGGCGCTCGATGCTGCGCGGGCTGGTCAGGAGCGACAGGGGCGGGCTTTCGTATTCCGCGACTTCCTTGGGCTCGAATTGCAAGGCCGGCTGTGCCTCGGCCTGAGCGGCGCGCGAGGGCTGCGGGGCCTTGCGCGGCGGGTGCTGGACGACGGATTTCGACTCCGGCGTGCGCGGGCGCTGAAAGATCGGCGCGGTCCGGTCGAGCACGGGGGCGGCGCGCGGCTGCACGATGTCGGGCTCGTCGAAGTCTTCCTCCAGCGCGGGCGCGTCGGACAGATCTTCGTCCCAATCCGCGTCGGCGGAGCGCAGGGCAGGGTCCATATCGTCGGCGCTGTCGTTGACCTCAAGCGGCTCGGGCGCGTCCCATTCATCGGCCTCCACCGCCATCGGCGCGGCGCTGCTTCGGGTCAGGGGCGGCTCGGCGGGTAGGCCTGCGGCGGCGCCCATATCCGCGCTGGGCGGCGGGGCCTTGGGCAGCATGAGTGTCCGGCCCGAAACCCGGTTGCGGCGGCGGGTGATGGCATCGGTGATCGCAGCGGAGACGCGGTCCGGCTCACTCGGCGGGACATCCGCGTCCAGCGGTTCCGGGTCGACCAGTTCCGGCGTGGGCAGGGCCAGCGCGCGGGCCTTCACCCGGGCCAGAAGGCTCGGCTTGGCCAGCGGTTCGGGCATCTCGGGGGCATATTCCGCGGCCTCTTCGAACGCGTCGTCCTCAACCAGCATCTCGTCTTCGCGGCTCAGCGCAGGCTCGGCGCGTAGCACGCGCGCAGGCGTGTGGCCCGAGATCACCGGGTCATTGCGCACAGCGGCAATCGCGGCGGCCTTCTGCGCGTCGCGATCCGCGGCACGATCCGCCGCGCGGGTCTTGTGGGCCTGCCAACCGGCCGATCCCGCCGCCACTGCGCCAGCGCCCGCCCGGCCCAGCAGGCGCAGTACGGCCTCATAGACCGTGACCAGACCGATCAGGAAGAAGACCGCCAAACGGCGCAGCTCATCCCGGACAAAGCCCGAGACATAGGCGATCAAACCTATGGACAGCACGGCCAGCGTCAGCGAGGTCAGCTTCAGCGCGATCCCGGGCGCGATGGGCGACACGCCAAGTACTGCACCCAGAACCGTATCGCCAAAAAGCCCGCCCAGACCAAAGGAATGAGCCCAGTCGGCCCCGGGGACGAGAGTTGCGGCATAGACCGCCACAGCGGCCACGGCGATGGGGGCAAAGATCATCCGCCCGACGAAGCGTTCCGCCCCGCGGTGGAGGATGAACCGACCGCCCCAGAGCGCGAGGATGACGACCAGCGCCCAGGCCCCTTGCCCGATGATGATGTTCAGAGGTGCTGCGATGGTGGCACCGGGTCGACCCATCCAGTTCTCGGCGGGGGCCTGGCTTGTGCTCATCCAACCAGGATCATCCGGGACATAGCTCGCCAGCGACAAGGCCAGCGCGAGGGCCATGGCCACCAGCGCCACGCCCAAGAGCTCGCGCCCGCGGCGCTCCAGCGCGGCTTGGGTGTTGGTGTCGAGCAACGGGTCTCGTTGACGGAGGGGTTGGTAAGCCATCGACGCGCTCTCCTCAGGAATACAGACAATCGCGGATGTGGAGCAGGCCCCGATCCACATCCTCGGGGGGCGCGACGAGCGCAGCCCGGATAAAGCCCTTGCCGGGGTTGCCGCGATCCGTGTCGCGGCTGAGATAGGCCCCGGGCAGCACCCGCAAACCGGTCTCGGTCCAGAGCTTCAGGGCCGCCGCCTCGCCATCGGGGACAGGCAGCCACAAAAAGAATCCGGCCGGGGGGCTCACATAGTCGGGCAGATCGCCAAAGACGGCGTCGGCCCGGTCGAACTTGGCCGCATAAAGCGCGCGGTTCTCGATCACATGGGCCTCGTCGCGCCAGACCTTGGCGGCCACCGCCTGCAGCGGGCCGGGCAGGGGGGCACCGGCATAGGCGCGCAGCTTCTTCAGCTCGGCCATGGCCCGGGGACCCGCGGCGGCAAAGCCAGACCGCAGACCCGGCAGGTTGGAGCGTTTGGACAGCGAATGAAAGATCACCACCCGGTCCGGATCCACACCCATCTCGGTCGCGATTTGCAGCGCGCCGGGGGGCGGGGTGTCGCGGTAGACCTCGGAATAGCATTCATCGGCGAAGACGTAGAAATCGTGCTTCTCCGCCAGTGTCAGCAGCGCGCGCCAATAGTCTGCATCCGCCACGGCGCCCTGGGGGTTCGAGGGCGAGCAGACATAGGCGATGGCGGTCTGGTCGAGCTCGGCCTCCGACAGGGCGGTGAAATCCGGCAGGAACCCGGTCTCGCGCGTGGCATTCACGAAAAGCGGCTCGGCCCCGGCAGCTTTCGCGCCCACCGCATAGACCTGATAGAACGGGTTCGGCATGGCGACGCGAGGTGTGCCCCCGGCCTTGCGATCCGGGCACAGGGCGAGACAGGCGGCAAAGAGCCCTTCGCGCGTCCCGTTCAGCGCCAGGATCTGCGTGGCGGGATCCACGGTGACGCCGTAGCGCCCCGCGACCCAGTCGCCAATCGCCGCCAGGAGATCGGGCGCGCCCTCATTGGGCGGGTATTTGTTGAAAAGCGGCATCGCCTCGGCCAACGCCTCGGAGACGAAGGACGGGAACGCATGCTGGGGCTCGCCAATGGACATGGCGAGGGGCGCGCCGCCCGGCGCGTGGGAATCCAAAAGCGCCCGCAAACGCGGGAACGCATATTCCGGAAGCGTTGAAAACCGCTCGGGAAAATCCATAACTGCCTCAGTGTTCGGGGTCTTTTGCCCCTTATTCCGAGCAGATTAGCCTGCGCGTCGCGTGCGGTCCACGAAAAAGGCGGCTTGGATCCAGCCTGTTGCGGCTTTGCCCGGGCGCGGGTCGGGCAGGGCTTAGGCGAGTGCGGCCTCGGCGGCTTTGCCGAGCCGCAAAAGGGCGGCCTCGCCAAAGGGCTGGCCCATGATCGAGATCCCGCAGGAGGGCATGCCCGTAGGCAGGGTCAGCGCGCAGAGGCCCATCAGGTTCCCGATCCGCGTGTTGCGCAGCGCCATGAGGTTCTCTTGCACGTAATAGGCGTCATCGGTCATCAGCCGCCCGGCATCCGGGGGCAGGATCGGGGCTGTGGGCACGAGCACCCCGTCGAACTCGCGCGTCCGCGCCGCCCAGATCGCGCGCAGCGCGCGGAGCTCGTTCCAGGCGGCCACATAGCTCGGGGCATCGACCTCTTTGCCACCGCGGAACCGCTCGAGAATCGGGGGGAACATCTTCTCCGGCGCGGCCTCGATCACGTCTTTCCAATAGCCATAGCCCTCGGTCGCAAAGAGCGCGCCGGAGAGGGCCATTGCCGTGGGGACTTCATCGGCGGTGATCTCGGTGATCTCGGCCCCGGCATCGGCCAGTTTGGCCACGGCGGCGTCAAAGGCGGCCAGCGGTTCGGGGCGGATGTCCTCAAAGGCGACGCTGCGCAGGATTGCGAGCTTGGCGCCCTTGATCCGGGCGCCGCGCAGATCCGGGGCCTTTACCCCGCCGAGGGCGCCCAGAAAGAGGGCCGTATCCTCCACCGTGCGGCAGAGCGGACCCACCGTGTCGAAGGAGGCCGCAAGCGGGACGACACCCTCAAGCGACAAGAGCCCCGAGGTCGTCTTGAGCCCCACCAGATCATTCCAAGCCGAGGGGATCCGCACGGAGCCGCCCGTATCCGAGCCCATCCCCGCCGCCGCGAGCCCGAAGGCCACGGAGGACGCCGCACCAGAGGATGAGCCCCCGGGCACCGCATCGGGGTCGTTCACGCAAGGCGGGGTTGCCGTCATCGGGTTCAGCCCCAGCCCGGAAAAGGCGAGCTCGGACATATGGGTCTTGCCGAGGCAGACGAGCCCGGCGGCGGTCGCATTGCGCAGCACCTCCGCATCGCGGGAGGGCACCCGCCCGGCGAGCAGGGCCGAGCCCGCCTCGGTCCCGGACCCGGCCGTGTCAAACAGGTCCTTCCAGGAGATCGGCACCCCATCGAGCAACCCAAGACGGCTCTGGGACTTTGCGCGGTCATGGGCGGCGACGGCCTCGGACAAGGCGCGCTCCGGCGTGGTGCGGGCATAGATCCGGGGGCTCTCAGCCGCGGCGGCAATCGCGTCGAGATAGGCCTCGGTCAGGGCGACGGGATCCAGCGTCCCCTCGCCAATCGCACGCCCCTGTTCTGCCGCGCTTTGCGTCAACCAATCCTTGTGCACACCCTCACCCTCCGACAGAGACGTTTCGCCGCGAAGCTATCCGCTGCGCGCGCAATGGACAATCGCCGGGTCGGGCGCATATCCAAGGGCATGGCACAGAGCGAGAGCGATATCCTTATTGTCGGCGGCGGGTTGAACGGTCCGACCCTGGCGCTGGCGCTGGCAAGTGCGGGGCTGCGATCCACGGTGATCGACGCGCTGCCGGTGGATCGCCGCGCCGATCCGGGGTTTGACGGGCGCAGCTATGCCCTGGCGCTGGCCTCGCAGCGGATGCTGAAGGCGCTGGGTCTCTGGGGCGCGCTGGCCGAGCGCGCGCAGCCCATGCTGCAGATCAAGGTCTCGGACGGGCGCGCGGGTGAGGGCGCGGCGCCCTGGTGGATGCATTTCGACCATGGCGAGATCGAAGAGGGGCCCATGGGCTTCATGGTCGAGGACCGCTTCCTGCGCCGGGTGCTGCTCGACGCGATGGAGGCCGCCCCGGAGATCACCCATCTGTCCGAGACGCGGGTCGTCGCGCAAGAGACCTCCGCCACGGGTGCTTCGGTGACCCTTGAGAGCGGCGAGACCCTGACCGGGCGGCTTCTGGTGGGCTGCGATGGGCGGTCGAGCGGGACGGCGCGGCGCGCCGGAATTTCGCGCACGGGCTGGGGCTATGATCAGACGGCGCTCGTTTGCGCCATCGAGCATGCGTTGCCCCATGAGGGCTGCGCGCACCAGTTCTTCATGCCCGCCGGGCCTCTGGCGATCCTGCCCCTGCCGGGCAATCGCAGCTCGATCGTGTGGTCCGAGCGCACGGCGCAGGCCACGCGGATCGCCGCCCTGGACGATGCCGCGTTTCTGGAGGCGCTGCGCCCCTGTTTCGGGGATTTTCTCGGAGAGACCGCACTGGCCGGGGATCGCTTCACCTATCCTCTGGGCCTGACACTCGCCAATACCATTGCGGCAGAGCGGCTCGCGCTGGTGGGCGATGCGGCCCATGGGGTGCATCCCATCGCGGGGCAGGGGCTGAACCTCGGCTTCCGGGATGTGGGCGCGCTGGCCGAGACCCTGATCGAGGCGCAGCGGCGCGGCGAGGATTTCGCGGCCCGCGATGTGCTGGAGCGTTACGCGCGCTGGCGGCGGTTCGATACGGCGACACTCGCGGTGGCGACGGATGCGGTGAATAGGCTCTTTTCCAATGACAACCCGCTGTTGCGGCTGGGCCGCGATCTGGGAATGGGGCTGGTCAATGCCCTGCCCGGGGCGCGCCAGCGCTTCATTCGCGAGGCGGCAGGGTTGACCGGCGATGTGCCGAAGCTGCTGCAGGGCCGCGCGCTCTGAACCCCGCTAGAGGGTCAGGCGATCCATCAGCGCCGCATGGAGCACCGGGTTCGCGGTCACGACCCCATCGGTCTGCGCCTCGGCGCTGTTGAACCGGAGCGGCGCACCAGTGCGGTCCGAGCTTTGCCCGCCCGCCTCTTCGACAATCAGGTTTCCGGCGGCGATATCCCATTCCCAGCTCTTGCGCAGGGTCATCATCGCGTCGAACCGCCCCTCGCCGATCAGGGCCAACCGGTAGGCGAGAGAGCTGCGGAAATGCCGCTCAAACCCCGGTGACCGCCCGCCCCAGTGTCGCGGATCGAAGGTCGGCTTTGCCGCCAGCATCGCCGCGCCGGCGATCTCGTGCCGGGGCGAGATGGTCAGTGGCGCGCCGTTCAGCGTCGCCCCCTGTCCCGCCGCCGCCGCATAAAGCTTGTCGCGCAGGGGCAGGTACACGACCCCGGCGGTCACGCGCCCGTTCTCGACCACCGAGAGCGCATGGGCAAAGGTCCGGTGGCCGGCCATGTAGGAGCGCGTTCCATCGATGGGATCGACAATGAAGACCCGTTCCCGCTCCAGCCGGTCGGGGGTGTCTGTGGTCTCCTCCGAGAGCCAGCCATAATCCGGGCGCGCGGCCAGAAGCTCCGCATGGAGCATCCGGTCGACCGCCAGATCGGCCTCGGTCACGGGGCCTGCGCCATCGGGTTTTTCCCAGGTCTCGGGGGATTGGCCCCAGAACCGCTCGGCGATGTCACCAGCCGCCTTTGCGGCGTCGATCAGAAGGTCGAGGTCACGCGCCGGCAACCGTCAACCCTTCGACGAGGAGGCTGGGCACCACCCGGCTCAGATGACCGCGTGCGTCATTGCCCGGCACCAGGGTCCGCAGCATGTCGCGCAGATTACCGGCGATGGTGCATTCGTTGACCGGATAGGCAATCTCACCGTTTTCGACCCAATAGCCGCTGGCCCCGCGCGAGTAATCCCCGGTGGTCGCATTGATCGAGGCTCCGATCATCGAGGTCACCCAGAGCCCGGTCCCCATGTCGCGGGCGAGCTCCGCTGCGGAGCGGTCGCCCTGTGTCAGCGCGAGATTGGTCGAGGCGGGCGAGGGCGGGCCGGAGGTGCCGCGCGCAGCACTTGCCGTGCTGGGCAGGCCGAGCTTGCGCCCGGTGGCGAGATCAAGCGTCCAGCCCTGCAACACGCCATTCTCGACAACCACGCGGGGGCGGGTTGGCAGCCCTTCGGCGTCAAACGGGCGGGATCCGGAGACGCGCGGGCGATGGGGATCCTCGATCAGACTGAGTGTCGGTGGCAGAACCTCCTGCCCCAGCGCGTCCAGAAGCCAGCTCGATCCGCGGGCCACGGCGCTGCCATTGATCGCGGCCACGAGATGGCCGATCAGCGCGCTGGAAATCCGCTCATCATAGAGCACCGGATAGGCGCCGGTCGGAGGCTTGCGCGCTCCGGCCCGGGCCAGGGTGCGCTCGGCGGCGAGGGCGCCGACCTCCTCGGGTGGGGGCAGATCCGCCTGAAAGATCCGGCTCTCGCCGGCATAGTCCCGCTCCATCTCCGTACCGGTACCAGTGATTGCCACAACCGAAAGGCCGCGATCCGTGCGCGCGAAACCGCCGGAGAACCCGGCACTGGTGGCCAGATGCATCTGTCGGCGGCCGTAGCCCGCGCTGGCGGATTGAACCTGACTGATCCCGGTCACATCCCGCGCCGCCGCCTCGGCCCGGCGCGCGTCGTCTTCGAGATCTCCCGGCGCGGGCTCGGCGCTTGGATCCTGCAACTCCAGCGCGGCGACATCCCAGCCGCGCGCGAGCTGGTCGGGATCGGCGAGCCCGATATGCGGGTCATCCGGGGCTTCGGCGGCCATGGCGACCGCGCGTTCGGCCATTTGGCGCAGGGTGTCTGGTTTCACATCCGAGGCCGAAACGATCGCCTGTTTCTGACCCACGAACACGCGTAGCCCGAGATCGACCCCTTCGGAGCGTTCGGCCTGTTCCAGCTTGCCTTCGCGCACATCGATCGAGAGGGCTGTGCCCTCGATGGCGACGGCATCCGCATCCTCCGCGCCCGCCGATTTGGCGGCCAGCAACAGGGCTTCGGTCAGATGGGACAGGTCTTGGGGCATGGCTCTCGCTCGCGCTGGGGTGCCTCAGACCTAGGCCGCGCCTGCCAGAGGTGCAAGCGCGGACCCGGGAATGGACTCAGCGCAAGCGCATTCCGTTGGCAATCACGCCACCATCCGGGGTGAATTCCAGCTCGGATTCCAGGGTGTCAGGCTCCGGCCCGGGACGGGCCAGCACGCCCAACATTGCCCGCGCGCCGATCAAGATCTCGGGTTCGAATAGCCCCATCGAGCCCAGCCGTTGGATCAAGTCCCCAAGCCCCGCCATGTTCAACGAGATGTTCCCGGCCATCCCCGGCATATCAGGTCCCATCGGCGGGATGCTATCGTCGAACTCCAGCGCTCCGGTCCCGGCTAGACTGGCCCCGGCAAGCTCGAGATCCAAAGCGTTGATCGCCAGGGTTTCCGGCACCATGGTCTGGATGCCCTGTGAAAGATCGCCGAGAACAGGCGCGCCCACGGCCAGCATTCCGTCGAGATCGATGCGCAGCTGTGCAGGGTCCTGAGGCAGGGCGGCGTTGGGATCGAAGAGTCCCCAGATCGAGGGGCTGAGCTCAAGATCCTTAAGGGTCTGGGTGAAAGAATAGGGATAGCTGCCCTCCGGTAGGTTCACGGGGAAGGCAAACCCGATGCCAGCCTCTTGGGCAGACCATGCAAAGGGGAAAGGGAAGCCGACCATCCGAAGATCGAAGAACAGCTCGGACCCGACGCTGTCCAGCTGCAATATGCCATCGGAGAAGCTCAGCTGAGTGCGCCCTGCTCCGCCTTCCATGGCGAAGGCACCGAGCGCGTCAGGGATTGAGCTGTCCACGCCAATAGACACGGACTGATAGCCAAAAACGGACTCGAATTCTATTTCTTCCAGATTTTCAGCCGTGAAATTGGTTGCGTTCACCAAGGGAGATTTCGAGGCGGCGTCAATTCCACTGAACTCCATAAGAAGGTCCATCGTCGTTAACGTCGCGGGATCTCGCACCTCCACGGATAAATTGGCGCGCTCCGCGGTTCCTGAAGTGTCGCTGATACCGGGGCTGAATGTTGTGGTGACATCCAGGCCCTCTGCAAATCCACTGATTTCGGGAACCTCCTGATTGCTGCCGGTTGTTCCGACGAGGAGGTCCGCGCGTTCCGCAGTGTAGCTCATGATCAGGGCGTCATCGTCCCCGCTGGCGATCATGTAAAGATCCTTCAGCGTGAACCGCATGGCGAATATATCGACATCCGGAATGCCGTGTTCCGTGGCCTGAACCTCAAAGCTTTCGGGCAGATAGACGCGGACTGAGCCATCGTCCTGCTCGGTCAGGATCATGTATTCCATGTACATCTTGGTCGGCGCATTGGGGCGCGGTTCAGAGGACATGACGACCCGGTTGAGCGTCAGCGTGTCTGGACCTGCCTCCCGGGAGACGGAGTTCAGATCCGCCCCCGTGGATTGAGCGATTTCCTGCATCCGGGACCAGACCTCGTCGGCGGTCAGGCTCCACCCCGCTGTTGGAGAGAGGGCCACCGCGATTGCCGTGGCTTTGGCGAGTGTGGCAGAGACGTGGGACGGCGTGTTGGCGATGACCATGATGGGCCCCTCTGTAAGATACACAAAAAATTACTTTCTTTGTTTCCGCCTCTCCGTATACGGTCAAGCGTGGAAGGGACGGGAGTGGCACATAATACGAAAGGTTTGCCGCGACCTATGCAAACAATTTCTGGAAAATCTGTTCTGATCACCGGTGCCAGCACGGGCATTGGCGAATCCGCTGCGCGGGTCTTTGCGGCTGCGGGCGCCCGGGTGGGCCTGCTCGCGCGCAATGGGGAGGCCTGTGCCCGGATCGCTGCGGAGATCGGTGACGCGGCTCTGGCCCTGCCGGGGGACGTGTCGGATCCCGAGGCGCTGCCCCGGGCCGTGGCCGAGATGCAGGCGCGGTTCGGAACGCTTGATGTTCTGATCAACAATGCCGGTGTGATCACGCCGATCGCCCCTTTGGACAGTGTCGATCCATCGGATTGGAGCGCGCTGATCGATATCAACCTCAAGGGCGTTTTCTACGGCATGCGCGCGGCTCTGCCGGTGATGAAGGCCCAGAAATCGGGGACTATCATCACCATCAGTTCCGGCGCGGCAAGCCATCCGCTGGAAGGGTGGAGCGCCTATTGCGCCTCCAAGGCGGGGGCGGCGATGCTGACCCGCTGCGCCCATCACGAGGCCGCCGCGAGCGGAGTGCGGGTGATGGGGCTCAGCCCGGGCACCGTGGCGACGGATATGCAGACAGTGATCAAGGCCTCGGGCATCAACCCGGTCAGCCAGCTCGACTGGTCCGTGCACATCCCCGCCGAATGGCCGGCGCGGGCGCTTTTGTGGATGTGCGGGGCGGAGGCCGACAGCTATCTCGGCGAGGAGCTCTCCCTGCGCGATGAAGGATTACGACAGAAGATAGGATTGATTGCCCCATGATTACCACGACGATGGATGGGGCCCAGTGCACCATCACGCTGGACCGCCCGGACAAGGCCAATGCCCTGACGGCGGAGATGCTGCAGATGCTCGAGCGCGCCCTGAGCGAGGCGGAGGCCGCAGGGGCCACGGTGCTGATCCTGACCGGGGCGGGCAAGGTGTTCAGCGCCGGCGCCGATCTCGAGGCCGCGCGCAATGGCAGCCTGACCACCGATGCGGTGTGGGAGC
The DNA here is from genome assembly GCF_049801095.1 of Dinoroseobacter sp. S76. Lineage (NCBI taxonomy): Bacteria > Pseudomonadati > Pseudomonadota > Alphaproteobacteria > Rhodobacterales > Roseobacteraceae > Dinoroseobacter > Dinoroseobacter sp. S76. The sequence continues at coordinate 50,551 of NZ_JBNAGH010000007.1, forward strand.
GGGTCTCGACCCGGATCGCGCGCTATCCGGGCCTGACGGTCGCGGCGCTGAACGGGACCTGCGCGGGCGGCGCGCTGGGCATGATGCTGGCTTGCGACCTGCGGGTGGCGGTGCCCCATGCCAAGGTCTTCTATCCGGTGCTCAAGAACGGGTTCCTGCCACAGCCCTCGGATCCGCGCCGCCTCGCCGCGCTGTGCGGGTTGAGCCGGGCCAAGATGATCCTGCTGGGCGGGGCGAAGGTCACGGCGGAGACGGCCCTCTCCTGGGGCCTCTTCGACGCGATTGCCGAGCCTGAGGCCCTGACGGAGGTGGTCGCGGAACACACCGCCGATGCACAGGGGGCGACGCCTGCGCTTCTCGCGCAGATCAAGGCGCTCTGCCATGGCGTAGAGCCGCGCCGGGACATGCCGGGCCCCAGCCCGACGCCGGCCAGTCAGCTGAACCCGCACCCGCAACAGGCGCGGGCCGTGTTCGCCGCATCAGGGCTCTCGGCCGTGCAGGGGCCAGAGCGCTAGCGACCCCTTAGCGCTTGCGGCAGGAGCGGAGCTGCGCGTCATACATGGCTGCGCGCGCCTCCACGCTGCGGGCCACGCGGATCAGCCAATCCTTGGAATTGTAGCTGCCGCGCGCATACCCCGTATGGCCCTCATGATAGGCAAGGTACTGGCGGCGGGCATCGGTCTTGGGGATGCCGTTGCGCTTTTCGGTCTTGTCCATGTACCAACCCATGAAGTCCGTTGCGTCGCGGATATTGTCCCGCTTGGCCCAGCGCCCGCCTTCTTCCTTGCGATAGTCATCCCAGGTTCCGTCCAAGGCCTGGGAATAGCCATAGGCCGAGCTCACCCGCCCCATGGGAATGATCCCGAGGGCGTATTTGTGTGGGGTTCTCGCGTCGCTGTCGAATTTGCTCTCTTGATAGATCGTGGCCATCTGCACCGGCACGGGCACGTCCCATTTACGCTCCGTCTTTTTCATGGCGCGCAAATAGGCCGGACGCTGTGCGACAATCGCACAGGCATCATCCAGCCGTGACGGCGGATTGGAGCCGGACCCGCACGCGGCGAGGGCCAGGACCACAATCGAGAGGCGAAGTTTACTGCTCATCCTGCTCTCTCAGCTTTTATATTTTGCGCAGAGGATAGCGAAAAACCGTGGCAGCGGAAACGATTAAAGCAGGCGTTCAGATCACAAAGGCGAGGATCAGCGGCAAAGCGACAACAGATAGCAGGGTCGAGACCACCACGAGGCCGGCCACAGCCTCGGCATCGGCGCCGTATTTCTGGGCCATGAGGTAGTTGGTGACCGCGACCGGGGTGCAAACCTGCAGCACCAGCACGCCGAAGGCGATGGGCTCGAGCGCGAAGGCGCGACCGATCCCCCAGGCCAATGCGACGCAGACCGCGAGTTTGATGAGCGAGAGCAGAACCGCTTGCCCGATCTTGCCCGGGCGCAAGCCCGCCACGGCGACCCCGAGGGTGATCAGCATGATCGGGATGGCGATCTGCCCGATGAGCTCCAGCGCGTTGGTCAGAAAGAGCGGCGTCTCCCAACCCTGCCAGAGAAAGAGTGCGCCGAGCAGGGTGGCCGCCACCATGGGCTCGCGGATTACGTTCAGGGGCGAGCCCCCGCCCGCCACGACCCAGGTGCCAAAGGTGAAGGACAGGACCGCCATGACGGCAAAGACCACCACGCCATAGCTCAGCCCGATTTCGCCAAAGGCAAAGAGCGCGAGCGGCAGGCCAAGATTGCCCGTGTTCCCGAAGGTGAGCGGGGCGAGGTAATCCCGCATGCTGAGGCCCATGCCGCGCAGGACAAGGGCGACCGCACCGGCGATGGCGAGATAGACGGCGAGGGTCGCGAGCGAGAGGGTGCTGAGGGCCGCCGGGTCGATCTCTGTCTGCATCAGAGCGGTGAAGATCAGGCAAGGCACGGCCAGCGTCATGGAGAGGCGCGTGACAAAGGCCAGCGGGTAATCCCAGCCGAGCTTCACCCAGGCAAAGCCCAGACTCGCCAACAAAAAGACCGGAGCGACGACATTGAGGACTGTAAGGACCAAAGTCACGGTGTGCTTATCCCAGCGACTGTTTGTTCAATGGACATCTGACGTCCTGCGCCTTAGTTTATCGCGCAAGACAAGGTCCGATGAAATGCTGAAAGCGCACGCCAAATACAATCTGGGACAGGTCGTCCGCCACCGCAAACATCCGTTTCGCGGGGTTGTTTTTGATATCGATCCGGAATTCGCGAATACCGAGGAGTGGTATGACGCGATCCCGGAAGACAGCCGTCCGCGCAAGGATCAGCCGTTCTATCACCTGCTGGCCGAGAACGAGCAAAGCTACTATGTGGCCTATGTCTCTGAGCAGAACCTCGTCGTTGATGGCGCCAGCGGACCGGTGGATCACCCGGATGTGCCGGATCTCTTCGGGGATTTCGACGGGCGTCAATATCCCCTCCATTTCCAGATGAACTGACCCAGCGGCGCGCGGCTTAGTAGCCGAGCGCGCACCCGTCTTTGCGGGGGTCCGAGGCGCCTTGCAGGATGCCCGTTTCCGGATCGATCCAGATCGCTTGCGCCCCACCGATCGGCGCGTCTGGGATGACGACCTTGTGGCCCATCTCGGCCAGTTCCGCATGGACTTTTGGTGCGTAACCCCGCTCCACCTGCAACCCATAGCGCGGATCATAAAAGCTGCGCGGCGCGTCGAGGGCCGCCTGCGGATCAAGGCCGTAATCGACCATATTGGTCAGCACGCGCGCATGGCCGTTGGGCTGGTAGGGACCGCCCATGACGCCGAAGGGCATGACCAGCTTGTCGTTCTGGCGCAGCATTCCGGGGATGATCGTATGCATGGGGCGTTTGCCGCCGCCCGCCTCGTTCGGGTGCCCAGCCTCCAGCGTGAAGCCAGCGGCGCGGTTCTGGAACAGGATCCCGTAGCGGTCCGAGGCGATCCCTGAGCCGAACCCGTCGAAGATCGAGTAGATCAGGGAGACGGCCATGCGGTTGGCGTCGACCACGGTGATGTAGATCGTCTCGCGGTGGACATGATCGGCGAGCGGGGTCGGGTCGGCCATGGCGCGCTTGGGGTCGATCAGGTCGGCCAACGCCTTGGCCGTGTCCATGGACATCATGTGCTCCAGACGCGTGGTATGGTCCGCATCCGCGATGATCCGGTTGCGGGTGTCATAGGCGAGCTTTGCGGTCTCGGCCTCGATATGGGCGCGCGAGGTGCCGAACGGGTCGAGCGCGGGCAGGTCGAATTGGGAGAGAATGTTGGCCATGAGGATGGCCGTCGCGCCATGGCTGTTCGGCGGCAGCTCGACCAGCTCCGTGCCCTTGTAGGTGCCGCGGATCGGGGTCGCGTCGGAACAGGCGGTGGCCGCAAAGTCCTCCAGCGTGTGGACGCCTCCCGCCGCGCGCAGGCTGTTGACCATGTCCTCGGCCACCGGTCCGGCATAAAAACCGTCTCGTCCATCCTTGGCGATATGGCGGAGGACCTCTGCCTGCCCGGGGGCCTTGAAGAGGGTGCCGACCTTGGGGGTGGCTCCATCGTGGAGGTAATGGCTGCGCGCGACCCCTTGCAGGCGCGGACCGTCTCTTTCCCAGTCGAAGGCCACGCGAGGTGCGACGGGAATGCCGGTCTCGGCGTAGTGGATGGTCGGGGCGAGGATCGTGGCCAGATCCAACGCGCCCCAGCGCGCATTCATGGTGCAAAAGGCATCGATGGCCCCGGGCACGGAAACCGAGGCGGCCTCGGCGCGGGGCATGGCGCTATGGCCTTGGGCGCGCAGAGCCTCGGCGCTCAAGGCCGCGGGCGCGCGGCCGGAGCCGTTGAGGCCGAAGATCTCTTCGCTGTCTGCGGGTTTGACGAGGGCGAAGCAATCGCCGCCAATGCCGGTCATCTGGGGTTCGCAGATCCCCAGCAGGATTGCCCCGGCGATGGCCGCATCCATGGCATTGCCGCCTTGCTGGAGCATGTCCAGCGCAACCTTCGCTGCCAGCGGGTGGGAGGTCGCACACATCCCGGACTGGGCAAAAACAGCCGACCGACCCGGCTGGTGAAAATCTCGCATGAATATGGCCTCCTCGCTCAGGAGGGGCACTGTAATGCGGCGAGGTCTGACGGCAAGGGCCGTCGGCGCGTGCGCGTGTGGCTCAATCTTCCCAGGTCATGGGAATGATGAAGCTCGTCACGTTCTGATCGTCGACACGCTGATAGGTCAGCTCTTCGGTCAGCGTATGGATCAGAGCCCAGCCAAAGCCCCCCTCGGGCAGGTCCTGAAGACCTGTATCGATATCGGGCAGGGTGCCGCTGGGCAGAGCGAGGCCGGGCATGGGCACGCCCTGATCGGTCATGCGCACGGACAACCCGGTCTCCGCGACGGAGCTTGTCAGCACGAAGCTGTGATCCGGGTCTTCCTTGTAGGCGTGCTCCACCACATTGTTCAGCGCCTCGGCGAGGACCAGCTCGATCGTGCCGGTATCCTCGGCGCCAACGCCCGCTTCCCGAAGGGTGGTCAGCAGATTGGAGAGTGCCTCTCGTACCGCGCTGTACTGGCTCGGGATCGTGTATTCCGCGTCACACTTGATCACGCGCTGCCTCATGATTGATGTCGACGAGATGTCTTCGCCGGAGCGAAGTGCATTGGAAACACTGCGAGACGCCATGGGTCTGTTACGCCGCTTCCAGCGCCTGCTCGGAGCTGTCATAGACCTTGAACACCTTGTCCATGCGCGTCAGGCGGAACACTTTCTGCACCACAGGGCTCAGACCGGCGAGTTCCAGGGTCTTGTTCGGCGCGAAGGCTTTCATCACGGCGACCACGGCGCCAAGGCCGGAGCTGTCGAGAAACTGGACCTGGGTCAGGTCGAGAATCACTCGGCTGCCATCGCCGCGACCGATATCCTGCATCACGTCCTTGAACTGCACTGCGGAGGAGGCATCAATGCGCTCTTCATGCACTTCGGCCACGATAATATCGCCATGGGCATTGGTTGTGATCTGCATAAGGGGGCCCTCATTCTCATCTTGTTTGATGCGAGCCTAGGCCCGATGGGTTACCAGAGTGTAAGCAAGGACGCGGGTTTCTGAGCCCCTGGGAGGATTTTTTAATGCAAGATGTCTTTATTTGCGGTGCGGCCCGTACGGCCATGGGGGGATTCCAGGGGGCGTTCACCCCTGTCTCAGCCGCGGAACTGGGAGGTGCGGCGATCTCGGGGGCTCTGCGGGATGCCGGATGCGCGCCGGAGGATGTCAGCGAGTTGCTCATGGGCTGCGTGCTTCCGGCGGGGCAGGGTCAGGCCCCGGCGCGCCAGGCGGGATATCAGGCGGGGCTCGGCGATGGGGTTCCGGCAACCACTCTCAACAAGATGTGCGGCTCGGGCATGAAGGCGGCGATGCTGGCCTCGGATCAGCTCGCGCTCGGGGCGGCGGATGTCGTGGTTGCGGGGGGCATGGAGAGCATGACCAACGCGCCTTACCTTCTCGAGAAAATGCGCGGCGGTGCGCGGATCGGCCATGGGGCGGTGATCGATCACATGTTCCTCGACGGGTTGGAGGATGCCTATTACAAGGGGCGTCTCATGGGCACCTTCGCCGAGGATTGCGCTGAGGCCTTTCAGTTCACCCGCGAGGCGCAGGATGGGTATGCTCTGAGCTCGCTGGAGAACGCGCTGAAGGCCGAGGCGGAGGGGGCCTTTGCCTCGGAGATCGTGCCGGTCACGGTGTCGACCCGCAAAGGCGAGACGGTTATCGATGCGGATGAGCAGCCAAGCTCGGCCCGCCCGGACAAGATCCCGCAGTTGAAGCCGGCCTTCCGCGAGGGCGGGACGGTGACGGCGGCAAACTCTTCTTCGATCTCGGATGGAGCAGCGGCGCTGGTGCTGGCGCGGGGCGATGTCGTGGAAGCGCAAGGCCTCAAGGTGCGGGCCAAGATCCTTGGGCATGCGAGCCACGCCCAACAACCGGCTCTCTTCCCGACCGCCCCGGTCCCCGCAGCGCAGAAACTGCTCGACCGGCTGGGTTGGCAGGTCAGTGATGTGGACCTCTGGGAGGTGAATGAGGCCTTTGCCGTGGTGCCCATGGCCTTCATGCACGAGATGGGGGTCCCGCGGGAGAAGATGAACATTCGGGGCGGGGCTTGCGCGCTGGGCCATCCGATCGGGGCCTCGGGGGCGCGGATCCTCGTCACGCTCCTGAACGCGATGGAGCAGCACGACCTCAAACGCGGGGTTGCGGCGATCTGCATCGGCGGCGGCGAAGGCACGGCCATCGCGATCGAACGGGACTGAGCTGCGCGGCCTCTGGCTCTGGGGCGCTCGGCGGGATTGCCCGAGAGCGCCGCCAGCGGCGCTGTTGGGCGACGTCCTCGCGCGCGACCCGGCGCTGTCCCCGGGGGCCGGGGGCGCTCACCGGGAGTAATCGCCGGTCGCCATCGGCTCAAAAGAAGCGTGTCCAGCGCAGGAGCAGGGATGAGTCCTCTTCAAAAGCCTGCAGCAGGGGATCCTTCTGCCCGTCATAAGCGCGCAGCTCGATCTCGAGCAGGTTGCTGTCAAAGAGCCTCCGCTCATATTCGAGGCTGAACTGCGCCCCGCCGCCATTCGCGTCGATGATCGCGCCCGCCAGCAGCTCGCTGTCATCCAGATCATTCCAGGTGATGCGGGTGCCGAGGAAGATATCGTCATCGAAGGGCGTGACCGGGCTGCGGCTCTGATCTCGGTCATCATAGATGTATTCCGCGATCAGACCGATATCGCGCCCGGATCCACCCACATCAAAGAAGGTATACTCGACCCCGCCCACGGCGGCTGTGAATCGATCTGCGCCGATCTCGACCGCGGCGGCCTCCAGCTTCCAGAGCCAGGCATCGGTGGTGTATTGCAGGTCGATCCCCGCTTGCCGCTGACGTTGATAAAAGGGGACAAGGACTTGCCGGGCCGGATCAAGATCCAGGCGCGGCTGACGGGCGGTGCCCTGGAAATAGGTCAGCCCCAGATCGAAGCCGCCGAAGCGGTTGGCGTAGCGCAGGGCGATGTCTCCGGCGGTCTCGGCACCCTCCCGTTCAAACCCGGGATTGCGGTCATCGACCGGCAAGGGAAATTGCGGGCGGCTTTCGGGCCCGGGATAAGCGCGTTCGCGAAAATAGGGCAGGTAATAGAGGTCGAAATCGCCAATCTCGGTTTGCGCCGCAAAACGCAGCATGGGCTGGCCGAGCTTCTCGTCGAGATCCGCATTCTCCAGCCGGTCCCTCTGATTGAGGATATCGACCACATTGACCGACTCCACGACCCCCCAGAACACCCGATCCGTGCCGATGGTGACATCCCAGCCATCGCCGAGATAGCGCAGAAAGCCGCGCCGCAGGTCGCCATAGCTGCGGTCATTGTCCCCGCTGTCATAGCGCAGATATGGCTCTAGCACCGCCTGCCAGCGCCGCTCGGCACTGCGCCAGGTGAGATCCCCGGTGGCGATCAGGGCTCCGACGCCGCCATCGCGCTGGTCCGGGAACTGGGCGTCTTCGGGAAAAAGGGTCGCCTCGAAGCTCAGCTCGGGAGAGACCCTCAGGTCCTGGGCCAGGAGGGGCAGCGTGGAGAGACAGAGCGCGCCGCAGATCGCGGCGCCCCCCGTTCCGGCAAATTGCACGGATGCCATGTCAGAGCCGCTCGAGCGCCGAGGGTTCGAAATCATTGCGCCCCAGCCGCGCGTTGAAGTCGAAGGGCCCGAACTCCAGCACGGTCGTCTTGCCGGTCAGGTGATTGACCATGGTCTGGGTCTGGGCGCGCCAGACGGATCCGTAGCGCTTGTAATCCGTCAGGGTCAGGGTCTTGAGCCGCTGCCCTCCGCGGTCGAAGAAGACAAACTTGCGCGGCTGGTTGGTCTTGGTGTCGAAATGGCACAAGACACGGGAATAGCCGGAGCGGCTATAGGCGGGCGTGCATTCGAGAATGCTCATCTCCATCCCGTCGACGCGCCTGGTCTCCAGATAGCGGTATTCGAACTTGCCAAGCTCCGAGATCGTCAGATCCTCAAAGGAGAACTCGGACCCGACAAAGGGGCCGGACTTGTTGGCCGAGGAGATCCGCTTCACCCGCGACAGGCTGGGCAGGTAGAGCCATTGGTCATCCGCCGCCGTCACCCTTGCATGGGACAGGAGCGCCGTCCCATCCACATCGCCGGGCGAGAAGAACTGGATCATCGAGCGATCCCCGTTCCCACGGCCGGATTTCTCCAGCGTGTCGATCTGCAGCGCGCGGGTGGTCCGCGCCCCGGCCCGGTTGGTCAGGGTCATGGTCACATCGACGGAACTGCGGCCAAAGCCCTTATCCGACAGATCGCTCTTCTGGGCGATCGCGAAACCCTTCTCCTCGGCGGTTTGCGCGCCCCCGGTCAGCGGGGTCAATGCCAAGGCGGTCGCGCAGGCGACAATCATCAAACGGTTCATCAGGAAGCCTCTTTCAGGGTTGGAGTGGGGGAGGGGGCCTTGCGATTGGCGAGCACCAGAAGGCTCGGCAACAGGAGGAAGTTCACCAGCATGGCCATGAGGATCGCGATGGCGGTCAGCAGGCCGAGATCGGCGTTGAACTTGAAGCTGGAGGTGACGAGCACGGCAAACCCAGCGCTCAGGATGAGGGTCGTGGACAGGATCGCTGTCCCGGCCGTGTCAAAGGCATAGCGGATGCCCTCTGCCACGCTCTGTCCCTTGTCACGGGTGGCGCGCAGGTATTTCGACAGGAAATGCACCGTGAAATCCACGACCAGCCCCACGGCCACGGCCCCCGCTGCGGCCACGGAGAACCCGACCGTGCCCACCATGGCGGACCAGAGCCCGAAGGTGATGAGAATGGGCAGGGCGTTGGGCACGAGGCTCATGAGCCCCACTCGCAGCGAACCGAAGGTCACCGAAAGGATGCCCACGATGGCGAGGATCAGATAGAGCGCGCCCTCGAACATCGCTTCGATGTTGCGCTGGGCGACAAAGGCGAAGAGCTTCTTGGCGCCGGTCACGTCGACCGTGGCAATGCCCTGTCCGTTGGCCTCGAACCAGGCTTCTGCGGCGGTGATGAAGGCGCGCGTCTCGGCGGTGGTGACATCTCGCGTGGTGGCGGTCACACGCGTAGTCTGTCGGTTGATATCGACCCGGTCATTGAGGTCGAGCCCATAGGGCAGGCTCAGCTCATAGACCAGCAGGTACTGGGCGGCGCGTTCCTTCTCGTCGGGGATGATCGCAAACTCGGGCGCTTCGGCATTCAGGTTGCGGTTGAGCCGCTTCATGATGTCGGAGATCGCGAAAGCATGGGTGACCACCTGATCCTGCTCCCGCAGCCAGAGGGTGAACGCGTCCACGATCCGCAAAAACTCCGGATCGGTGACATTGCCCGGTGCGCCGCTGTCGATCACGAACTCCATGGGTTCGGTCCCAAAGAACGGGCGCGCGGCCTCCACCGCTTGGCGAAACTCGAGCCGGGGCGCAAAATACTGGGTCCATTGATCGTTCAGCTCGATCCGCGGAATGAAGGCGATGGCGATCCCGGTGCCGAGGGCCATGACCGCGAAAACCGCGTGGGCGCGCGTGGTCACGAGCGAGGCGAGCCGGGTGGTCCAACCGGGGCGGTCCGTTCCGGTCGCAGGCTTGAAGCGGATCGGCAGGACGGAGGCGAGTGCCGGCAGGAAGACCAGCGACAGGATCCAGGCTGCGAGGATCCCGGCGGCGGAGAGGTTGCCGAGATGGTGGAAGGGGGGCGAGTCCGAGAAATTCAGGGTCAGAAAGCCCACAATCGTAGTGATCGAGGTGATGCCCACGGGCACGAAATTCAGCGCAACGGACTCGATGAGGGCGGTGTGTTTCTCCATCCCGGCGCGCATATTGCCCCGCAACCCCGAGAAGATGTGGATCGCATCCGCCACCGCGATCGTCAGGATGATGGTTGGCGCCGAGAGCGAGATCGGCGTCAACGCGATCCCGAGGAAGCCGCCGACCCCCATGGCGAAAAGCGTGGAGAGCAGGATCAGGCTCAGACTGACAAAGACGACGGAGATCGCGCGGAAGACCACGAGGATCACCACGAGGATCAGCCCATAGACCAACGGGATCAGGGTCTGGCTGTCGACCTGTCCTGCGGTCTCGAACGCTGCGCTGAGGGTGACGACACCCAAAAGCTGCACCTCGTGATCCGGATAGGCCGCCAGCAGCTTGGCCCGAATCTCATCCGCTTTTGTCTTGGCCTGTACCGAGACTGCAGGGATATCCGAGGGCAGCTGCAAGACCGCATTGACGATGGTGGCCGCGCCGTCCGCCGAGACGAGAAAGCGGTCCAGCAAAGGCTCCGACTGGGCGAGCGCCCGGATGGCGTCGATGCGGTCCGGCGAGAGCTCATCGAGCGCGAAGAGCACGTCCTCGACAATCAGATCATCCGCCTCGCCCCGGGACGACTGGAAATTCGTCAGGCTGTCCACGCGCGAGACATAAGGCAGGGTCCAGGCCGCCTCGGTCAGGGCATGGGTCGCCGAAAGCGTATCCGTATCAAAGACCTCGCCATCCTTGGGGATCAGCAGAAAGGCCAGATTGTCCGACTTGCCGAAGGTGCCCTGCGCGCGCTCATTGGCGATGAAGTCGGGATTGTCCTCTCCAAAGAACACCCGGTAGTCGGAGGCGAATTGGAGATTGGCGGCGCCAAAGGAGACGCCAAGGCAGGTCAATGCGGCGCCGAGGATCACGGCCCATCGGAACCGGATCGACCATGCGGCGATCACCCGCCCCATTTGTTCATATCTCGCGGAATTCATCAGTTTGGTTTCCCTGTTTCTCTTTTTGCGGGCGCCCTTGCCGGCGCCGTCTTGCAGCGAGCCTGGCCTTTGGCCGGGCGCGGAGTTGTGCTTTGTCGTGGCGCTCCCTAGGTTTGAGAGGCGGTAACCGAACGATCGTTTGGCTACCGAACGATCGGTAGGTTAGAGCGGAGGTGTGGGCCGTCAATGAACGCGCGTGAAAAAAAGTCCCCGGGCGATCGCCGGGGGGGGATCATCGCAACTGCGACCGAGATGTTCGTGAAGAACGGCTATGCGGGCACGTCCATGGCCCAACTCGCCAAGGCCTGTGGTATTCAGAAGGCGAGCTTTTACCACCATTTCGCGAGCAAGGATGACCTCTTCATCGCTTGTGTTACCGAGGGCTATGCAGATGCGGTGAATGTGCTGATCGAACTGCGCGCGGACGCCTCCTTGAGCGATCCGGAGAAGATCGAGCGAGCGATCCGGAGCCTTTACGAGACCATCGTGGTCTCCCCCACGGGGCGCCTGTCGCCGCTGGTGGCCGAGGTCTCACGGACCATGCCATCCGTCGCAAAGGGTTTTCACCGCGACTACATCGCCCATCAGAGGTCAGCGCTGGCGGATCTTGTGCGCGACGGCGTCGAAAGCGGATCCTTTAAGGCGCAAGACTTTGATATCTTTCACCATCTGGTCTTTGGTCCGATCGTGACCCTCTCGCTCTCGCGAGAGATGTTTGCGGATTTCGACGATTTGGATGACCATTTCCCGGTGCAGAAGCTCTGCGAGGGTCATCTCGCCTCGATCATGGATCTGCTGGCGCCTTGAGGAGCGTTGGCGCACATCTTGCGGATCTCGCTTGGTGGAAAAGGGACTCAGACAGGACCTTGGACAGAGCCCGCCAATTGGCGCCAAAACGCGCGCAGATGGTGGCGACCCCGGCAGGACTTGAACCTGCAACCTATCCCTTAGGAGGGGATTGCTCTATCCAGTTGAGCCACGGGGCCATCCCTCGTGTCATAGCGGTCAATCGACCAAAGGGGCAAGAGCGCGGCGAGCCGGACAGGCCCGCGCAGTGAAGGGGCAGGAGATGAGCGAGCCGGACGGGTTTACCCAGATGATCGACAGCGCAGAGCGCTTCTTTGCGGAGCTCGCGCAGAACAACACCCGGGACTGGTTCGAGCCGCGCAAGGACCACTATGTGGAGGAGATCCGCAAGCCTGCGACCTTTCTGGCTGACATCATGGCGGAGGAGCTTTCCCGGCAGAGCGGACAGGCGCTCAAACCGAAGCTCTTTCGTATCTATAGGGATGTGCGGTTCTCCAAGGATAAGACGCCCTATAACGCCCATCTGCACATGATCTGGACCGAGGCGGACGGGGATCCGCTCGCCCCGGCCTATTTCTTTGGGGTGGCGCCGGGGAAGATGGATCTTGGCTTTGGCGTGATCCGGATGGAGGGGGCGGGCCTGACCCGCTACCGTGCTTTTGTCGATGCCTGGGGTGATCTGCTCTGCGACCGGATGTCCGAGGCGGGCCTGTCCCTGTCCGATTGGGGGCCGGACCCGCTCAAGCGCGTGCCGAAACCCTATCCGGCGGACCATCCCCATGGGGATCTTCTCAAGCGCAAGTCCCTGATTTTCCACGTGCCCCCGCCGCTGGACTGGCGATCCCACCCGGGCGGTCTGGTCTCGGCCCTGCGCGGGGCTTTCGGCACTGTCGAGCCCCTGGCAGAACTGCTTCGAAGCCGCCTCTAGCCCCGCCTGCCGTCACGCAAGCGATACACAAGGCTGTTAGGTCGACCCGTAAACAGCGGTTCCGAGCAGCCCGATGACTCAGTTCTTACCCCCTATCCGTTTGGTTGGCGCCGAGGTGCTGCGGGACGGGCACATGCAAACGCGCTCCGTGGCGATTGCGGATGGCGTGATCACGAAGGGACCGCTGCCGGAGGTCAATCTGCGCGGATACCTGATCCTGCCCGGGATCATCGATCTGGCGGCGCAGCCTCTGCGGCTGGGGATGTCGAAGCCGGAGGCCGCCTTGCGCGGGTTGGACCGGGCGGCGGCGCGCCATGGGGTCACGACCTTGTGGAGTGCGCAGGACTGGAGCTGGGCCGGGGGCAACGCCGCCCCGCGGGTCGCGATGCAGGTGGCCCGTGCCATGGCGGCCCAGCGGGGGCGGACCGGGACAGACCTGCGGATGCGGATGCTTTGCGATGTGCACATGATCGACACGCTGGAACAGGTGCTGGAGACCGTCCGGGCCGAGCGGGTGGATCAGGTGATCTTCAAGGACGGGCTGAACTCCCTGCTCGCCCAATCCGAACTGCGGCAGGAAGAGATTTGCCGCCAAGCTGCGCTCAACGGCACAAGCCCCGGCGCGCATCTGGAGGCGTTGCGGGCGTTGGCCAAACGCCACCGGGATGTGCCGCGTTTCCTGTGCCAGCTCGCCGAAGCGTTCGACCGGCGCGGTGTAATCTATGGCTCGCTGGGGGATCCGGATGGGGAAACCCGCGAGATGTATTCGATGATCGGGGCAAAGCTCTGCCTCAAGCCCAAGGTGCGGGCCGCAGCGGCGCTGGCCCGGGCTGTGGGGGATCCGGTGGTGCTGGCCGCGCGGGATGTGGCGGGCAAGCCGGCGGGGTCGATTGGTCTCTGCGCCATGAGCGCGATCAAGGCCGGGCAATGCACGGCACTGGCCTCCGATGGCGGGTTCGAGGCGCTGGGACAGGCGGCTTTCGCCGTGGCGGATCGGGGCGGGCTTGGCCTGCCGGAGGCCTGGAACCTCGTCTCCAGGAACCCGGCCGAGATCATGCGCCTGCCCGATCGCGGGGTAATCGACTATGGCCGCCGGGCCGATCTGGTGGTGGTGGACGCCGCCACGCGCCGGGTCGAGGCGACCATCGCCGCGGGACGCCTGACTTACCTCACGGGCGAGGCAGAGAACCGGTTTCGCGGCGCGCCCGCCGCGTTGGAGCATGCGGCGGAGTAACTCTCAGGAAGCGAGGGCGGCGTCCGGATCCTCGGGCGTAATGACCGCCCCGGACCGGATCAGCTGCGCGATCCGCTCTTCCGTATAATCGAGATCCGCCAGCACCGCGCGGCTGTGCTGCCCCAGGAGCGGCGCGGCCCCCTGCACCCCGCCGGGGGTTTCAGAGAATTTCACCGGGAGCCCGAGCGCCTGCACCCGCCCGGCGACGGGATGATCCGTCTCGACGATCATCTCACGCGCGCGGGCCTGAGGATCCGCATGCATCTCGGGGATGGTCAGAACCGGCCCGGCAGGGAGACCCGCTGCCTCCATTCGCGTGAGCCAATCCTCGGTCGTGCGCGTTTCGAAATGCGCTTCCAGCAACGGCACCAGTTCGGCGAGGTTCACCCGCCGGTCGCGATTGGTGGCAAAGCGCGGATCCTCGCGCAGTTCCTCGGCCTCGAGAATATCCAGCAATCGCAGCCAGTTCTTCTGGTTCGCTGCCCCGATATTGATCCAGCCATCCGCCGTATGGAACGCCTGATAAGGCGCGTTGATCGGATGAGCGGAGCCCTCAGGCTCCGGGGCGCGCCCCGTAGCAAAGGCAATGGCCGACTGCCAATAGGTCTGGGTGATCGCCGCCTCGAAAAGGCTCGTGTCGACCTTCTGACCCTGACCTGTCTGGAGCGCGTGGGCATAGGCCGCGTTCACCCCCATGGCCGCGACGATCCCGCTGGTGATGTCGGAGATCGGTGCGCCGGGTTTCACCGGTGGGCGCCCCGGGCCCTCGCCAGTGATGGACATGAGGCCCGACATGCCCTGCGCGATCAGATCAAACCCGCCGCGATGAGCATAGGGTCCCGTGCGGCCAAAGCCCGAGATCTCGCAATAGATCAGCTTGGGGTTCTCGGCGCGGAGCTTCTCGTAGCCAAGCCCGAGCTTTTCCATCGTGCCCATGCGGTAGTTCTCGATCACCACATCCGCGTCACGCAGCAGGGCATGGAGTACCTCCACCGCGGCCGGGTCCTTGAGGTTCAGGGAAATCCCGCGCTTGCCCCGGTTCATCATCATATAGGCGGCGCTTTCGCCGTTGATATCGGGGGGCAGGAAGCGGCGGCTATCATCGCCATCGGGCTTCTCGACCTTGATCACATCCGCTCCCATATCCGCCAGCATCATGCCGCAGACCGGCCCGGCCATGATATGGGCGAGCTCGATCACCTTCATGCCGACAAGGGGGCCTTGGGCTGTCATGTGCCGCTCCAATTCGGTTTGCGCTTGCCGAGGAAGGCTTCCATCCCCTCGCGGAAATCAGCGCTCATATAGCAAAGCTCGATCAGGTCGTGGTCGTCCACCTGGGTGGCGGCGCGCGTGCGGCGCATGGCTTCCTTGGTGGCGCGCAGGGTCAGCGGAGCCATGGTGCCGATCTGGGTCGCGAGTTCCTCAGCCCGGGCGAGCAGGGCGGGTTCATCCTCGAGCACCTCGGAGACGAGGCCGACGGAGCGCGCTTCTTCGGCGCCCATCAATCGCGCGGTGAAGATCATCTCGCGCACCCGGCCTGCGCCCATGAGGGATGCGAGCCGCGCGAGGTTCCCGGCGGCGAGGCAGTTGCCCAGCGTCCGCGCAATCGGGAAGCCGAATTTCAGCGACGCGCTGGTGATCCGCAGATCGCAGACCGCTGCAATCGATGCGCCGCCGCCGGTGCAGGCCCCGTGGATGGCAGCGATGGTCGGCAGAGGGCAGGTCTCCACTGCCGTGAGCACCGCCTCGATCCGCGCCTCGTAGTCGAGTGCATCTTGAGCGGTCTCGAATGCGCGGAACTGGGTCATGTCGGTGCCGGCGGCAAAGGCCTTGCCGCCATTGCCCTTGATCACCACGGCCCGAACGGACCCATCGGTCGGGACGGATTGGCAGAGCTCCGCCAGCCCCTCATACATCCCGAAGGTCAACGCATTGCGCGCCTCCGGACGGTTGAACGACACCCAGAGGGTGCCGTCCTTGGTTTCGGTCAGAAGCTCACTCATCCGTAGAAATACTCCACCAGGAACAGCGGGATGGACGGGATGTAGGTGCACATCAAGAGGACCGTCAGCAGCACGAGGATGAACCAGATGTTGACCTTGGACACTTCCCAGATGTTGGCGCGCGCCACGGCGCAGGCGGTGATCAGGACCGAAGCGACCGGGGGCGTCTGCTGCCCGATGGCGAGGTTCAGGGTCACGACCAGCCCGAAGTGGATCGGGTTGATATCCGCCGCCACGATCAGCGGGATCACGATCGGCACCACGAGGATGATGGCCGCCGCCGAGTGCAGGAAGAAGCCGATGATCAGGAAGAAGAAGTTCAGGATCAGGAGGATCAGCCACTTGTTGTCGGTGACGTTCAGGATGCCCTGGGCGATCTCTTGCGGGACTTGCGCACGGGTCAGGAATCCGCCCATCACCACTGAGGCTGCCACGAGCACCATGACCACAGCAGTCTGCATGCCGCCGTCGAGCATCGCGCTCTTGAGGCGTCGCATGTCCACCTGACGGTAGTAGAGGCTGACGATGATCGCGGCGAGCACGGCGAGACCGGCTGCTTCGGTCGCAGTGACGAAGCCACCGAAAATGCCGCCCAGGATGATGATCGGCAGAGCGAAGGTCGGCAGCGCGTCGACGAAGGTTTCCCACAGACGGCGGCCCGAGAACGCCTCTTCGCGGGGCAGGTCGTAACGGCGCGCGAAGACATAGGCGACGCCCATCAGACCCGCCGCGCCCATCAGCCCCGGTACGATGCCCGCGACGAAGAGCTGTTCGACCGAGACATTGGCCGAGGTGGCATAGAGGATCATCGGGATCGAGGGCGGAATGATGATCGCCAGCGAGGCGGAAGATGAGGTCACTGCCGCCGAGAGCGCGCCGGAATAGCCGCGCTTCTTCATCTGCGGGATCATTACGGAGCCCATGGCGGCCACATCGGCCACCGCCGAGCCGGAGATCTCGGCAAAGAACAGCGACACGCCGATATTCACATGGGCCAAGCCGCCCCGCACGAAGCCGATGATGCAGGTGACGAAGTTGATCAGCCGGTCGGTGATCCCGCCCGCATTCATGATCGCCCCGGCCAGCACGAACATCGGGATCGCGATCAGAGAGAATTTGGTGGACCCGTTATACATGTCCAGCGCAACGGTCACGAGCGCGCCGGTCCCTTCGGTCACCAGCAGGCCGAGAATGGCCGAGACGGCCAGCGCCACGGCGATGGGGATGTTCAGGCAGATCATCGCCACCATCGCCACGAAAATACCAAGCATCAGCATCAGGCGTTCCCCGCTTTCTTCATCTCGGTTTCCACCTCTTCTTCGATCTCCGCATGCTCCAGCGAGATCCCGGCGGCGGTTTTCGCCCAGTACTCCGGCAGGCTGAGCGCCTGACAGATCAGGAAGAGCACCGCGCCGATGGGGATGACGGATTGTGTAAAGGTGATTGGCACCCAGGTGAGCGAGATCAGGTTCATGCCTGTCATCACCGTCAGCACCGTGAACCCGGCCCAGGCCAGCAGAAGGAAGAAGCCCGCCGTCACGGCCTCGGCAAAGGCCACGCCCCACATGCGCGCGGGCATCGGGATGGCCAGAAGGACGCTGTCGAACCCGATATGGCGCCGGCGTAGCGCGGCCAGTGCCGCCCCGTAATAGGTGATCCAGGCCAGCAGGATCGCGGCCACCTCGTCGTACCAGCTGAAGCTCGACCCGGCGAGCCTCCAGAGGACGGCGACGATGACGATGACGGTCAGGAACACCATCAGAAAGATGACGAACCATTCCAGGGCGGTCTCGAGGACCTTTCGGAACATGGCGAGCATGGGCAATCCCGTGTCGTAGGGCAAAGCCTGCCCGGGGCACCGCCGAGGGTGCCGGGCAAGCGGTTGGTTATGTTCGAAAAACCGAAGGGGCAGGCGACGCGCAGCGCCGCCCGCCCATGGTCAGATCAGGAGCCGTCGGCCAGGGACTGCACCGTGTCGATCATCGCGGAAGCGCCATCGACCTCGGCCGCGAACGCCTCATAGATCGGGGAGGAGGCGGTCACGAAGGCCACCTTGTCGGCCTCATTCACGGCCACGCCCGCGTCCTTGATCACGCCGAGCAGTTCGGTCTCCAGATTGGCCGCGATCTCATAGACCGTGTCCTGAGTTTCGCTGCCACAAGCCTCCAGCGCCGTGCGAACCTCTTCGGGCCACTTTTTCCACTGGTTCTCGGCAACGGTCACGTAGGCCGGCGTGTAGACATGGCCGGTGATCGACAGATAGCTCTGCACTTCCTGGAACTTGGCCGAGGCGATCTGGGCGTAGGGGTTCTCCTGCCCGTCGATGACCTTGGTCTGCAGCGCGGTGAACACCTCCGAGAAGGACATGGGCGTGGGGTTCGCGCCATATTCCTGGAACATCTTCACGCGCCAGGCGCCGTTCGGGGTACGCAGCTTCACACCGGCCAGATCTTCGGGTGTGTTGATCGGGCGCACATTGTTGGTGATGTGGCGGAACCCGTTCTCGAAATAGCCGATGATCCGGTAACCCTGGCTCAGCGCGGCCTCCTGGAAGGTGTCGCCCAGCTCGACCTGCACGCGCTTCATGTGATCGCGGTCGCGGATGATATAGGGCATCTCGAAGATCCCGAACTCCGGCGCGATCGAGGACATCACCGAGGAGGGCAGGGACAGATGCACCTGACCCAGCTTCAGTTTCTGCAGCATTTCCCGGTCGTTGCCGAGCTGGCTCGCGCCAAAGGTCTGGACCTCGGCAGCATCGCCCAGTTTGTCATTGGCGCATTGGGCAAAGGCGTTCACGGATGCTTCGAAAAGCGACCCGGGCGCGCCCACATGGCCAAAGCGCAGGGTCAGGTCCGCAGCGGATGCCGTGACCGGCAGCGAGACCGCGGCGACAGCGCCCAGAAGAGCTGTTTTGAGTTTCATCAGATTTTCCTCCCTAAATTGTCTGATTGTCAGATCGTCTTACTCTGCGGCGAGCGGCACCGCGTCATGGGTCTTGAGATGCTCCATGGCCGCCTGCACTCCTCCCGTGCTGTGCGGCACTCCGGCTTTGGCGAGGCCCATCTCCACACCGGAGAGGGTCGCCACCAGCATCAAGTCGTTGAAATCGCCCAGATGTCCGATGCGGAACACTTTGTCGGACACTTTGCTCAACCCGTTGCCGAGCGAGATGTCATAATGGGCCAGCGTGGTGGCGCGGAAGGCGTCCGCCGAGTGCCCCTCTGGCATGAGAACCGCCGTCAACACGCCGCTTTCCTGTCCCTGTCGGGCACAGAGAACCTCCAACCCCCAGGTCCGCACAGCTGCGCGCGCAGCCGCGCCGTGGCGGCGGTGACGCTCAAAGACATTCTCCAGCCCCTCCTCATGAAGCATGTCGATCGCTTCATTTAGGCCGTAGAGCAGGTTTGTCCCGGGGGTGTAGGGGAAATAGCCGGTTTTGTTCGGGCCCAGCATATCCTGCCAATCCCAGTAAGATCTTGTCATCGTGGCGGTTTTCGACACCTCGAGCGCGCGATCCGAGGCTGCATTGAAGCTCAGCCCCGGGGGCAGCATCAGCCCTTTTTGCGAGCCGGACACGCAGACATCCACGCCCCAGGCGTCAAACTCGAAGGGCACTGAGGCGAGGCCAGAGATCGAATCGACCATCAGGAGCGCCGGATGGCCCGCCGCGTCGATGGCCGCACGCACCTCGGCGATGGGCGAGACCGATCCGGTGGAGGTCTCGTTATGCACGACGCAGACCGCCTTGATCTCATGGCCCGTATCGGCACGCAGACGGTCCTCGATCGCTTGCGGATCCGCGCCCCCGCGCCAGTCACCCTCGATAAACACAGGGTTCAGACCGATTTTCTTGGCCATCTTCTGCCATAGGGTCGCGAAATGGCCGGTCTCATACATCAGGACCGTGTCGCCGGGCGACATGGTGTTCACCAGCGCGGCTTCCCAGGCGCCCGTGCCCGAAGACGGGAAGATGAAAACGTTCTGCTTGGTCTGGAAGATGGTTTTCATCCCGTCCAGCGCCTTCTGGCCGACCGCGGCAAAATCCGGACCGCGATGGTCGATAGTCTGCATCGAGATCGCCCGTAGAATGCGGTCTGGAACCGCGCTCGGACCTGGGATCTGCAGGAAATGACGTCCGGCTTTACGCATTGGGTGGGTCCCCTCCACTGAATTCTGTCGGCTTGCGCTTCGCTCCCCGACGGGTGTCGGGTTTTTGCGGACGCATCGCCTGTTTTGTGTTGTGCATACACAATTATGAATTCATAATTCAGTCAACCCGGTTTTTTCCGGGACCGAAAAACAGGGAGAAGCGGATGGGGATGATGGAGAAGTCGCCCTTGGCGGCGCGTCTGCAGGGGCAGATTGAAGGGGATCTGTTGTTTGATCCCTTCTCGCGCGGACGCTATGCGACGGATGCCTCGATCTATCAGATGACCCCATTGGGTGCCGTGGTGCCGCGGACCCGGCAGGATATCGAGACGGCGCTGGGGGTCGCGCGCGAACTGGGCGCCAGCGTGTTGCCGCGCGGCGGCGGGACCTCCCAATGCGGGCAGACGGTGAACACCGCGCTCGTCCTCGACAACACGAAATACTTCAACAAAATCATCGAACTGGACGTCGAAAACCGGCGCTGCGTCGTGCAGCCCGGCATCGTTCTGGATGAGCTGAACCGGGCCCTGAAGCCTCACGGGCTGTGGTATCCGGTGGATGTCTCGACGGCCTCTCGAGCGACCATAGGCGGGATGGCCGCGAACAACTCCTGCGGTGGGCGTTCCCTGCGCTACGGCACCATGCGGGACAATGTACTGTCCATCGAGGCGATTTTGGCGGATGGCACGCGGGCGCAGTTTGGCCCGGTCGATCGCGGATCGCCCCTGGGCAATGACGCGACCTCTGCCCTTGTCGGTGACATGCTGGCGCTGGGAGAGCGGGAGCAGGCCGAGATCGCCGCGCGCTTTCCCAACATCATCCGGAGGGTTGGCGGCTATAATATCGACGCGCTGACGCCGGCGCATGCGGCACCGAATCTGGCCCACCTGCTCGTCGGGTCCGAAGGTACGCTTGGGTACTTCACTGAGATCGAGCTCAAACTCTCGCCCCTGCAATCGACCAAAGTCACCGGGGCCTGCCATTTCCCGAGCTTCCACGCGGCCATGGATGCTGCGCAGCATTTGGTGCCTCTGAAGCCTGCCGCGGTGGAACTGGTGGACGACACGATGATCGCGCTGGCGCGAGATATTCCGATGTTTCGTCAGACAATCAGTCAATTCGTTGAGGGGGAGCCCGCCGCCCTGCTCCTCGTGGAGTTCGCCGAAGGGTCCGATGCTGCAAACGCAGCGAAACTCGAAGAATTGTCTGACAAAATGTCGGAGCTTGGCTTTGCATTTGATCGTAGTGGCAAGAATTGGGGTGGCTCTGTCGCTGTCACGGATACGAAGCTGCAAAACGAGATCGGCGAGGTGCGTAAATCCGGCCTGAACATCATGATGTCCATGAAGTCAGAGGGCAAACCGGTTTCCTTCGTCGAGGACTGCGCGGTCGAACTGCCGGATCTTGCCGAGTATACAGCAGGCCTCACCGAGATTTTCGAGAAAAACGGCACCAAGGGCACCTGGTATGCCCATGCTTCGGTGGGCTGCCTCCATGTGCGGCCCGTCCTGAACATGAAACTCGACAAGGACGTGAAAACCATGCGCGCCATTGCCGAGGAGTGTTTTGACCTCGTGGCGAAATACAAGGGCTCCCATTCCGGGGAGCATGGCGACGGGATTGTCCGCAGCGAGTTTCATGAGAAGATGTTCGGCCCGCGCATGGTCGAGAGCTTTGGCGAGGTGAAGGATCGCTTTGATCCGACGGGGTTCTTCAATCCGGGCAAGATCGTGCGCCCGCCCAAGATGGATGATCGGCGGCTCTTCCGCTACGGGCCGGATTACGCGGTCAAACCCATGAAGACCGCCCTCGATTGGTCCGCCTGGCCCGGCGCGGGCGGCGGGTTTCAGGGCGCGGTCGAGATGTGCAACAACAACGGCGCTTGTCGCAAGCTGAAGGGCGGGGTGATGTGCCCGTCCTACCGCGTGACCCGGAACGAGCGGGACGTGGTGCGCGGACGGGCAAATTCCCTGCGCCTCGCGATCTCTGGACAGCTCGGGCCCGATGCCTTCGCCTCGGATGCCATGGCCGAGACCATGAAGCTCTGTGTGTCCTGCAAAGGGTGCAAGCGGGAGTGCCCGACCGGTGTGGACATGGCCAAGATGAAGATCGAGGTGCTTGCGGCGCGGGCCGAGAAAAACGGGCTGAGCCTCCATGACAAGCTGGTGGGCTATATGCCGAAATACGCGCCGCTGGCGTCGAAACTGCCCTGGCTTGCCAATGCGCGGAACTGGCTTCCGGGGGTGGCCAAGATGACCGAAGGGCTCACCGGATTTGCGGCGTCGCGGGACCTGCCGCGCTGGTCGTCAAAGCCCTTCAAGGATGACGAGTTCGACGATCCGAATCCGGATGTCGTCCTCTGGGCCGACCTCTTCAACCGGTATTTCGAGCCTGAGAACCTGCGGGCTGCGGGCCGGGTCTTGCGGGTGGCAGGGCTCAAGGTGGCTGTGGCGCGCCCGGTGGATGGTAAAGGAGTGCTGGACTGTGGGCGCACCTATCTCGCCGTTGGGCTGGTGAACGAGGCCCGCGCCTCTGCTCAGCGGGCCTTGGACGCGTTGCGCCCCCATGCGGAGGCTGGGCGCGCAATTGTCGGGTTGGAGCCGTCGTCGCTTCTGACCTTGCGGGATGAGATCCCGGTTTTGCTCCCAGGGGATGCGGCGGAGGTTGTGGCCGCCAGGGCCCTGATGCTTGAGGAGTATCTGACTGAGGCCGATATCTCCCTCCCGCTCAAGAGCCTGGCGCGTCCGATCCTGCTCCATGGGCACTGCCACCAGAAGGCCCACAACGTCATGGGATCGGTCCAGCAGGTGCTGTCCCAGATCCCCGGAGCAGAGATCGAGATGGTCGAGACCAGTTGCTGCGGCATGGCCGGGGCTTTTGGATATGGCAAAGATACGGTAGAAACCTCGCTTAAAATGGCCGAGCTGGACCTCTTGCCCGCGGTGCGGGCCGCCCCGGCGGAGGCGATTGTCGTGGCGGATGGCACGTCCTGTCGCCACCAGATCAAGGACGGTGCCGCGCGCGAGGCGATCCACGTGGCACGGGTATTGGACATGGCGCTGGACGGTGCCGGGACAGGAGTTTGAGATGAACCTAGCCAAACCGATTTCCCGCCCGTCGCTGCATGCGGAACTTGTGGACCGGGTGCGCGAGCTCATTATCGAGGGCACGCTCGAGCCGGGCACCAAGATCCCCGAGAAAGACCTGTGCGAGAGCTTTGGCGTGTCTCGCACGCCCATGCGCGAAGCGCTCAAGGTGCTGGCCAATGAAGGCCTCGCCGTGCTGGAACCGAACCGAGGAGCTTGGGTCTCAACGGTGACGATGGAGGAGTTGGAGGCGACTTTCCCCGTGATCGCTGCGCTGGAGCGTCTGGCCGGGGAGTTGGCCTGCGCGGCGGCGTCCGATGCCCAGATCGCCGAGATCCGTGGGCACCATGAGGATATGGTGGCCTGTTTCTCGACCCGGAACCGGCAGGAGTATTTCCGCGCCAATCAGGACATCCACGAAGGGATCCTCGGGGCGGCGGGCAATGAGGTGCTGAGCCAGCACCACAAGGTGCTCGCCAGCCGGGTCAAACGGGCGCGCTTTCTGGCCAATATCTCGGATGAGCGCTGGCAGCAGGCGGTTGAGGAGCATGAGGGGATCATCACCGCACTCGAGGCCCGGGATGGAGCGGAACTGGGCCAGCGACTCTCGGCGCATCTGGCCAACAAGTTCACCGCTCTGAAGGCGCGGATGACCTGATCCAAGCCAATGCGGCGGGGGGCTGCGCAAAAATCGGCAAACCCCGCAGTTTAAAGTCGAAATCTCTTGTTCCGCGTCAACCGGTCGGGCCTGCCGACCCTTGCCACCCTTGGGAGCGCTAACGTAGCATTGGGCCAGGATGGACCCGACGCGG
Organism: Dinoroseobacter sp. S76; assembly: GCF_049801095.1. Classification (NCBI taxonomy): domain Bacteria; kingdom Pseudomonadati; phylum Pseudomonadota; class Alphaproteobacteria; order Rhodobacterales; family Roseobacteraceae; genus Dinoroseobacter; species Dinoroseobacter sp. S76. Next base: position 74,357 of record NZ_JBNAGH010000007.1, read on the forward strand.
CGGGTGGATCCGGCTTTCTCTCCCCCGCGTGCACGAGGATCCTGCATGACCGACACCAGCGACAGCAGCGCGCGACGCCCCCTGACCCTTCGGGATGTGTCTGAGGCGTCCGGTGTGAGCGAAATGACCGTCAGTCGTGTGTTGCGCAACCGGGGCGACGTGTCGGACGCGACCCGCGCCAAGGTGCAGGAGGCCGCACGGGCGCTGGGCTATGTCCCCAACAAGATCGCAGGTGCCTTGGCCTCGAACCGGGTGAACCTGGTGGCGGTGATCATCCCCTCCATGTCGAACATGGTCTTTCCCGAGGTGATGGGCGGGATCTCCAGCGTGCTGGAGGAAACCGACCTGCAGCCCGTGGTCGGGATCACCGATTACCTGCCCGAGAAGGAGGAGAAGGTCCTTTACGAGATGCTGAGCTGGCGTCCTTCGGGGATCATCATCGCGGGGCTGGAGCATACGGAGGCGGCCCGCGCCATGCTGCGCAATGCGGGCATTCCCGTGGTTGAGATCATGGACACTGATGGCAACCCCACCGATTGCGCCGTGGGGATTTCCCATCGCAGGGCCGGGCGCGAAATGGGCGAGGCCATCCTCGAGGCCGGGTATCGCCGGATCGGCTTCATGGGCACCAAGATGGCGCTCGATCACCGGGCGCGCAAACGCTACGAGGGCTTTGTCGAGGCGCTGGCCAAGGGCGGGGTCGAGCTTGCGGAATGGGAGTTCTATGAAGGCGGATCGGCCCTGGCCAAGGGGCGGGAGCTGACGGCCTCCATGCTGGAGAAAGTGCCGGATCTCGACTTCATGTATTACTCCAACGACCTGATCGGCGCGGGCGGTCTGCTCTATTGCAAGGAACAGGGCATGGACATTCCGAATGGGTTCGGCATGGCCGGGTTCAACGGGGTGGAGTTGTTGCGGGGCCTGCCGATCAAGCTGGCAACGATCGATTCCTGCCGGCGCGAGATCGGGCGTGCGGCGGCCGAGATGATCGTGGCGCGGATGGATGCGGACCTGCCGGGGGAGACGATCACCCTCGCGCCGGTCCTCGAGCCGGGCGATACGATGCGCACGGGGTAGGCGCCCCTGCCGGGGCGGGCCTTCGGCGAGGATATTTTCAGACTTAAGTTTTCCTGTCGCGCCCTATGTTGCGGGGGATGGGACATGTTTCGATCACCGGGCTGCGGCTGCGCAGCGTCTTTCACGCCCCCCTCTTTTGGCTCCATGCGATGCCGAGCTACCGTGCGGCGGAACGCGCAGCGGGGGCTCTGTCGGTTGAGGCCTGGCAGGCGGGCGGCGTGCAGTACACCCTGACCTTCTGGGAAAGCTTTGCGCAGATGCGCGCCTATGTGCGCAGCCCGGTCCATGCCAAGGCGGTGCGGGTGTTCGACAAGATCGCCACGGGCGAGACCTATGGCTGTGCGGCCGATACTCTGCCCAGCCGGGTCGAGGCGCAGCGTGTGCTGGCCGAGAAGGGCCGCAGCTATGGCTGATAGAGGGGCACCGTGGAGATCGCCATTTTCGCGGATCCGTCGGTCAGCTCCCGCGCATGGGCGACATAGATCAGGGTCTGGTTCGCTGCGTCGAAGATCCGCTTGATCCGCAGGGATTTCAGCACGATAGAGCGGCGTTCGTTGAAGACATCCTCGCCCTCCGGATCCCGGCTGATCTCGCCGATGGTGATCGGGCCGGTCTGACGGCAGGCGATGGAGGCGTTGGAGGGATCCTCGAACCAGTTCCCCTTGGAAAGCCGGTCGAGCAGCCCGCGTTCGAAATAGGCGATATGGCAGGTCACGCCCGTGACCTCCGGGTCCTGGATCGCCTCGATGATGATGTCATTGCCCACCCAGTCCACGCCCACATTACCGACCTGTTCGGCATGGGCGGGCAGGGCGAGGCAGAGGGCGGTGGCGCAAAGCAGGCGATGCATAGAGGTCTCCGGTTTGGCGGGTCAACGCGTGGTCTGGGCGCAGGGTTCCCTCCGCGGCACCGATTGGCAAGATGCGTTGCCTCACTTCGTTGCATGTGCAACAATATCGCGTCCAGGGACGGGGGGAGCCCATGAACAAACCTGATCGACAGATGCGGATGCAGCAGGCAGTCAGTGCCAGTGGCGCGGTCTATATGCCCGGCTTCGGCAACGATTTTGAGACGGAGGCCTTGCCCGGTGCGCTGCCCCAGGGGCAAAACAGCCCGCAGCGCTGTGCCTATGGGCTCTATGGTGAGCAGCTCTCCGGGACGGCGTTCACGGCGCCCAGCCATCAGAACGAGCGGACCTGGTGCTACCGCATCCGACCCTCGGTCAAGCATTCCGGGCGCTATCGCAAGATCGACCTGCCGCACTGGAAAACCGCGCCCCATGTGGATCCGGATGTGATCAGCCTCGGCCAGTATCGCTGGGATCCGGTCCCCCATTCCGAGGCGCCGCTGACCTGGCTGACGGGGATACGGACCATGACCACGGCGGGGGATGTGAACACGCAAGTGGGGATGGCGGCCCATATCTATCTGGTTACCGCCTCGATGGAGGAGGCGTATTTCTACTCCGCCGATAGCGAGCTTCTGGTCGTCCCGCAGGAGGGGCGCTTGCGGTTCTGCACTGAGCTTGGCGTGATCGATCTCGCACCCAAGGAGATTGCGATTCTGCCCCGCGGCCTCCTTTACCGGGTCGAGGTGCTCGAGGGGCCCGCCCGGGGCTTTGTCTGCGAGAACTACGGCCAGAAATTCGAACTCCCCGGGCGCGGGCCGATCGGTGCGAATTGCATGGCCAACCGGCGCGACTTCAAGACACCCGTGGCGGCGTTCGAGGACCGCGAAGTGCCCTCAACGGTGACGGTGAAATGGTGCGGCCAGTTCCACGAGACCACGATCGGGCATAGCCCACTGGATGTGGTGGCATGGCACGGCAACTACGCGCCCTGCAAATACGACCTGCGGACGTATTGTCCCGTCGGCGCGGTGCTGTTCGACCACCCGGATCCGTCGATCTTCACGGTGCTCACGGCGCCTTCGGGGGTCGCGGGGACGGCGAATATCGACTTCGTGCTGTTTCGCGAACGCTGGATGGTGGCGGAGAACACCTTCCGCCCGCCCTGGTACCACAAGAACGTCATGTCCGAGCTGATGGGGAATATCTATGGCCAGTATGATGCCAAGCCCCAGGGCTTCGTGCCCGGTGGGATGAGCCTGCACAATATGATGCTGCCCCACGGTCCCGATCGGGCCGCGTTTGAGGGCGCGTCCCAGGCCGAGCTTGCGCCGGAGAAGCTCGACAACACCATGTCCTTCATGTTCGAGACCCGCTTCCCGCAGCACCTGACGCGCTTCGCCGCCGAAGAGGCGCCGTTGCAGGACGACTATATCGAGTGCTGGGCCGATCTGGAAAAGAAGTTCGACGGCACGCCGGAGCCGAAATAGGCTGAACGCGACGCGGAAATCAGGCCGGGGCCCCCTCCCGCGCCGAAGGAGAGATGAATGAAACACTGTATTGCAGCCGCATTGCTCGGCGTGGTGCTCGTGGCGCCCGCTATGGCCCAGGACACGCGGGCTTTGGCCGAAGACTATGTCGGCCTGCCCGCCGTTCAGGACATGATGGACACCATGTTCTCGCCAGAGGCCATGGCTGTGCAGTTCCGTGCCGGGTTGCCGCCCAATGTTCCGATCACAGACGCGCAAGTGGGAGAGATTGCGAAACTCCTGTCCCGCGAACTCGACACGCTGCGGCCGCGCTTCTCGGAGGTGTTGATCACCGCCACCGCAGAGGTCATGACCGCTGAAGAGCTCGAAGCGGTGATCGAGTTCTACGCCACCGATGTCGGTGCGTCGGTTCTGCGCAAGACGCAAACCATCATGTCGGTCTTCACGCAGCAATTGGGGCCGGAGATCGCCGGTTTGCAGCAACGTATCCTTCCCGAAGTCGCACAAATCCTGCAGGCCCGCTGATGAGCGAGAAGACCTTCGCCTCCGCCAATGATCTGGCCGAGAAGACTACGTCCTTCACCCAGATCGGCGAGGGGCTCTATGCCTTCACCGCCGAGGGGGATCCGAATTCGGGTGTGATCATCGGCGATGACAGCGTCATGGTCATCGAGGCTCAGGCAACGCCACGTCTCGCCGAGAAAGTGATCGCCGAAATCCGCAAGGTGACGGACAAGCCGATCTCGCATCTGGTGCTGACCCATTACCACGCCGTGCGCGTGCTCGGGGCCTCCGCCTATGGTGCGCGGGAGATCATCATGTCCGACACGGCGCGCGCCATGGTGGCCGAGCGCGGGCAGGAGGATTGGGACAGTGAGTTCGACCGCTTTCCGCGCCTGTTTGAGGGGCATGAGAGCATTCCCGGCCTGACCTGGCCGACCACGACCTTCTCGGACCGGATGACTGTCTATCTCGGGCAGCGACGGGTCGACATCATGCATCTGGGCCGCGCCCATACGGCGGGGGATGCGGTGATCTGGGTGCCCGATGAGGAGGTGATGTTCACCGGCGACATCGTCGAGTTTCACTCCGCCTGCTATTGCGGCGACGGGCATCTGACTGAATGGGGCGAAACGCTGGATCAGATCGCCGCCTATGAGCCGCGCGCCATCGCGCCGGGGCGGGGCGATGCGCTGATTGGCGAAGAGATGGTCTCAGCCGCCATCGAGAGCACCCGCGATTTCGTCGAAAGCACCTATCGCCCCGCGGCGCGGGTGGCGGCCAAGGGCGGCAGCCTCAAGGACGCGTGGGAAGCGGTGCGCGCCGAATGCGATCCGAAATTCGCCGATTACGCGATCTATGAGCATTGCCTGCCCTTCAACGTGGCGCGGGCCTATGACGAGGCGCGCGGGATCGAGACGCCGCGCATCTGGACCGCTGCGCGCGACAAGGAGATGTGGGCGGCCCTGCAGGGCTGAGGGAGGAGCCATGTCGGATCAAGCCGAGATCGAGGCGTTCTTCGACGCCTATGTGACCCATTGGAATGCCCGCGACTTTGACGCGGTGGCGGACTGCTACGGCGCTCCGGCAAGCTTCGTGCTGCCGGGCGGGGCGGTTTCCCTGCCCGATGCTGCGGCCAAGGTCGCGATGCTGAAGGACCTCTTCGCGCAGATGGAGGCGGACGGGTTCAGCCATACCACCCTGGGTCCCGTGACCGCCCGAAGCTGTGGGCCGGACACGGTCGTGGCGGACGTGCCGAATGTCCGTCGCTGGCGGGCGGATGGCAGCCTCATGGAAGAGATCGACGGCCACTATATTTTGCAACGTCAGGACGGCATCTGGCGCGCCATGGTCGCAGTGATCTGCACCCCCGGTTGGCGCGGGTGAGCAAGTTTGGCCCCAGCCGCGGCGAGCTTTGGTTTCGCCTTGGGTTCAGCCTCGTCGGGCTGGCCTTGATGGGGGTGGCGCTGGCCACGCGCGGGTTTGGCGGCATCGCCTGGGTCGAGGTTGTGCTGATCGCCAGCGCTTTCTTTGGCGGCACGGCCCTCTGGGCTGCGCGGCGGCTCTGGGTGACACGGGAGGAGACGTGATGGCCTATGACTACCAACCCTTCGACTATGTGCCACCGCCGGGCCTGACCGCGCCCGAAGGGAAGAAGCCCGTGGTGATCGTCGGGGCCGGGCCGATCGGTCTGGCCATGGCGATCGAGCTGGCGGGCCAGGGGGTCGCGTCCGTGGTGCTCGACGACAACAACGTCGTTTCCGTGGGCAGCCGGGCGATCTGCTGGTCGAAACGGTCGCTCGAGATTTTCGACCGGCTCGGGATCGCCGGGAAGGCGTTGGACAAAGGCGTCACATGGCAGGTTGGGCGCACCTTTCACCGCGATCAGGAGGTGTTCAATTTCGACCTCCTGCCCGAGGCCGGGCACAAGATGCCCGCCTTTATCAACCTGCAGCAATACTATGTGGAACAGTTCCTCGTAGAGCGCGCGCAGGAGATCCCGCTCATCGATCTGCGCTTCAAGAACAAGGTCGTGGGGATCGATCCTGGGGCTGCGGGCGCGATTCTCGATATCGAGACGCCGGACGGGCCCTATGCGCTCGAGGCCTCCTATGTGCTGGCCTGCGACGGGGCGCGCTCGCCGATCCGCGGCATGCTCGGGCTGGAGTTCGAAGGCGAGGTCTTCGAAGAACGCTTCCTCATCGCCGATATCGAGATGGAGGCGGATTTCCCCTCCGAGCGGCATTTCTGGTTCGAACCGGAGTTCCATGCAGGCCAGTCCGCCTTGCTGCACAAGCAGCCGGACAATATCTATCGCATCGACCTGCAACTTGGATGGGACGCCAATCCCGAGCATGAGATGCAGCCCGAGGTGGTCATCCCGCGCATCGTCAAGGTCGTGGGCCATGATGCGTTCCGCCTCGACTGGGTCAGCGTCTACACCTTCCAGTGCCGACGGCTGGCGGAGTTCGTCCATGGCCCGGTGATCTTCGTTGGGGACAGCGCCCATGTGGTCAGCCCCTTCGGCGCGCGGGGCGGCAATGGCGGGTTGCAGGATGTGGACAACCTGGGCTGGAAACTGGCCGCCGTGCTGGACGGGCGTGCGGGAGAGCGCCTGCTCGCGAGTTATGGTCGCGAGCGGGGCTTCGGCGCGGATGAGAATATCGCAAACTCCGCCCGGGCGACGAAATTCATGACCCCCGGCGACGGGGTGGAGCGGATGTTCCGCGATCAGGTGCTGCACCTCGCCGGGACCACATCTTTCGCGCGGGGCTGGGTCAATTCCGGGCGCCTGTCGCGCCCTTGCATCTATCCTCTGGCCGCGCCGGATGATCCGACCCTCCCACCGGGTGCGCGCCCCGGTGCGGTGGCGCCCGACGCCCCCCTGGCCAATGGGTGGTTGATGAACCACTTGGGCCATGAGCCTGTGCTGCTGGCCCTCGGGCGCGCGGCGCCGCAGGAGGCCCCGTGCCGGGTCCTGGAACTGCCCGCAACGGCCGAGATCCAGCAACGCTATCTGGGCGAGGCCGAGAGCGCGCTTTACCTTATCCGCCCGGATCAGGTCATCGCGGCCCGCTGGACCGATGCGGAGGCCGGAGCGCTGGCCGATGCTTTCCGTATGATGTGGGAGGGCGCGTGATGGCGCTGGTGACCGAGCCAAACCTTCCCGAGCATGACGGGTTCTATGCCGAACTGCTCGCCGCCCATCGCGGGTTGAGCGAGCAGGAAAGCCACGCGCTCAACGCGCGCCTCGTGCTCATCCTCGCAAACCATGTGGGGGACCTGGAGGCCCTGCGGGAGGCGCTGGCGATGGCCAAAACCTGACCCTTAGGGCGCGCGCAAGGGGAAGCGCCCGGTATCGGTGAGCATCCAGGCCGCGCGCCCCTCCACCACCACCGGCGCGATCGGGCGGCCATAGCCTGCGCCCGCGTCGATATTCAGCCGATTGCCATAGAAAACCGGCATTTTCAGCGCTGTATGGCCATGGACCACGAGCTTGCCGTGGTCCGCCGTCTCCAGTAGGAAATCGTCCCGAATCCAGAGCAGATCCTCTTCCGCCTGCTGTGGCAGGGGAATGCCCGGACGGATCCCGGCATGGACGCAGATATGCGCCTCCGTCTCGAGCCAGAGCGGCAGCTCCGCAAGGAATGCCAGGTGATCCGACGGCACGGCGGCCCGGGCGGCGTCAATCGCCGCTTCGAAGGAACCATCCTCCGCCTCCACCCCGTAGGAGGCGAGTGTCGTCGCCCCACCGAGCACCGGGTGCAGCCAGCTCTTGCCCGAGCGCACGGCGGGATCATGGGCCAGCCCATCCCGAACAAACCGCAGGAACATGCGGTCATGGTTGCCCAGGAGCACGACCCAGGGGGCGCCCGTGGCGCGCCCGGAGATCAAATACTCGAGGACACCGCGACTGTCGGGCCCCCGATCCACCAGATCGCCCGTATGCACGACCGCCGCGTCCGGATCCCGGACGCGGCCCCGGTCTTCTTCGATCAACCGATGGGCATTGCGGAGCTGGTCCAGATGGCCGTGAATATCGCCAATGGCATAAAAACGCATGATGCTTCCAAAAAAAGAAGGCCCCGCCGAAACCAGCGGGGCCCTGTGAGTGTCTCAGACCGACATGGGGTCAGGCAACGTTGAATTGTAGCGGCCGCACCTGCTGGAACAGACCTGTGTCTTTCAGTTTGCCCAGAACAGTGGCCGGGCAGGGCGCGTCGAGATAGAGGAGCGCGATCGCGTCGCCATTGGTCTCGTCCCGACCCAGGGTGAAGTTCGCGATATTCACGTCGTTCTGGCCCATGGTCATGCCCAGCGTCCCGATGATGCCGGGGACGTCCTTGTTGGTGGTGTAGAGCATGTGCTCCCCGATCTCCGCATCGATATTGATGCCCTTGATCTGGATAAAGCGCGGCTTGCCATCGGAAAAGACCGTGCCCGCGATGGAGCGCTCGCGCTGGTCGGTTTTCACCGTCAGCTTGATGTAGCCGTCGAACACACCGGATTTGTCTTGGGTGGTGGTCGAGATGCCGATGCCACGCTCCTTGGCGATCACCGGCGCCGAGACCATGTTCACATCCGGGTTGGTGGCCTGCATGATCCCGGCCACGGCACCGCAATTGAGCGCCTCGAGGTTCATCTTGGAGACCGTGCCGTTATAGGTGATCTCGATGCTGTCGATGGCCTCTTCGGTGAGCTGCCCGACAAAGGTCCCCAGATGCCCGGCCAGCTTGACCCAGGGGCCCATGACCTTGGCCTCTTCGGCGGTGACCGAAGGCATGTTCAGCGCGTTCTCCACCGCGCCGGTCAGCAGGTAGTTCGACATCTGCTCGGCCACCTGCAGGGCGACGTTTTCCTGCGCTTCGGTGGTGGAGGCCCCCAGATGCGGGGTGCAGACCACATTCGGCAGGTTAAAGAGCGGGTTCTCGGTGGCCGGCTCCTCGGCGAAGACGTCAAAGGCAGCCCCCGCCACATGGCCGGAGGTCAGAAGCTCGGCCAGAGCTGCCTCGTCCACGAGCCCGCCCCGGGCGCAGTTGATGATCCGCACGCCCTTCTTGGTCTTCTCCAGCGCTTCGCGGCTCAAGATGCTCTTGGTCTGCTCGGTGAAGGGCACGTGGAGCGTAATGAAATCCGCGCGGGTCAGAAGCTCGTCCAGCTCGACCTTTTCGACGCCGAGCTTGGCGGCGCGCTCTTCGCTGAGGAAGGGGTCATAGGCCACGACCTTCATCTTCAGGCCCACGGCGCGCTCGCAGACGATGCCCCCGATATTGCCCGCGCCGATCACGCCCAGGGTCTTGGCGGTCAGCTCGACCCCCATGAATTTCGACTTCTCCCACTTGCCCGCATGAGTCGAGGCGGAGGCTTCGGGGATCTGGCGTGCCACGGCGAACATCATCGCGATGGCATGCTCGGCGGTGGTGATCATGTTGCCGAAGGGCGTGTTCATCACGATCACGCCTTTCTTGGAGGCGGCGACCTTGTCCACATTGTCCGTGCCGATCCCGGCGCGGCCCACGACCTTGAGGTTGTCGGCGTTCTCGAGGAGTTTCTCGGTGACCTTGGTGGCCGAGCGGATGGCGAGGCCGTCATACTGGCCGATCATCTCGGCGAGCTTGTCCTTGTCCTTGCCGAGGGCTGGTTCGAAGTCGACTTCAATGCCGCGATCGCGGAAGATCTGGACGGCGGTTTCCGAAAGCTTGTCGGAGACGAGTACTTTGGGGGCCATGATGGGCTCCTTTATGCGGTGCAGGCCGCGCGCCCGTGTTGCGGGTCGCGTGCCGGAATTCAGGGGAGGGTGGCCCGGTCGCTGTTACGACCGGGCGGACGCGCGTCGCTCAGGCGGCAGCTTTCTGGGCTGCGATCTCGGCTTCGAAGGCATAGGCGAGCCAAGGGAGCATGGCCTCGACATCCGAGGTCTCGACCGTGCCGCCGCACCAGATGCGCAGGCCCGCAGGGGCATCGCGATAGGCGCCGATATCGAGCGCGATGCCCTCGGCCTCCAGCCGCTTCGCCACGGCCTTGGCGAACGCCGCGCCGTCCACGATCCGATCGTCCGTGAACTTCAGGCAGACAGAGGTGTTCGAGCGCGTCGCCGGATCCACGGCGAGGAAGTCGATCCAGTCATTGGCCTCGACAAAGGCGGTCACAGCGGCCGTGTTGGCATCCGCCCGCGCGATCAGGCCCTTGAGTCCGCCCACGGATTTCGCCCAGTCCAGCGCGAAGAGGTAATCCTCAACGCAGAGCATCGACGGCGTGTTGATCGTGGCACCCGTGAAGATCCCGTCGATCAGCTTGCCGCCCTTGGTCAGGCGGAAGATCTTGGGCAGGGGCCAGGCGGGGGTGTAGCTCTCCAGACGGGCCACGGCGCGGGGGCTCAGGATCAGGATCCCGTGGGCCGCTTCACCGCCCAGCACCTTCTGCCAGGAGAAGGTGGTCACATCGAGCTTGTCCCAGGGCAGATCCATTGCGAAGGCCGCGGAGGTCGCGTCGCAAAGCGTCAGGCCCGCACGATCCGCCGGGATCGCGTCGCCGTTTGGTACACGCACGCCGGAGGTGGTGCCGTTCCAAGTAAAGCAGACATCCTTGTCAAAATCGACTGAGGCCAGATCGACGATCTCGCCATATTCGGCGGTCTTGGTCACCGCATCGAGCTTCAGCTGTTTGACCGCATCGGTGACCCAGCCGGAGCCAAAGCTTTCCCATGCGAGCATCTCGACCGGGCGTTCCCCCAGGAGGCTCCACATGGCCATTTCATAGGCCCCGGTGTCAGAGGCGGGCACGATGCCGATCTTGTAGTCGGCGGGCACGCCGAGCACCTCGCGGGTGGTCTCGATCGCGGCCTTCAGCTTGTCCTTGCCGATGGCAGCCCGGTGCGAGCGGCCCAAGGCGGCGTCGCTGAGCGCATCCAGAGTCCAGGTGGGGGGTTTGGCACAAGGGCCAGAGGAAAAACGCGGGTTTGCCGGCCGCGTGGCCGGAGCTTTGATAGCCATTGCTGGTATCCTTCCAGATATCTGCCCTTCGTTGGGGAAGGGTGTCCCGCCGCCGCGTATACGGGGCGGGACGGATATCCGGCAAGTCGGAAAATGCGGCTTTTCTGTCGCATTCGCCGCAAGCTTGGGGAGGCGGGTTTCCGATCCGAAACCCGCCTCGCCTCGCGCCGATCCGGCCCTAGGCGGGCTCTTTGGCGCGTGTTTCGGCCTTGAGGGGCACACAGATCTTGGTCAGCAGGTCATCGGGCGCTGTGTCCTGCGGCGCGTTGAGATAGATCTCCAGGGTTGGCTGATGCGCGGGCTCGCGCCCCGAACTCGGCAGCCACGCCCCGTAGAGGTGATCATAGGCCGCGCGCAGCCCCGCATAGGGCCCCTTGAAGGTCAGCACGCCATAACTCCGACTGGGCAGGGCGATCTCCTCCAGCGGGGACGCGATTGGGGCATCCGGCCCGAGGGACAGACCCGCATGGCTGCGGAGCTCGGCGGCGGGCACCGCGTTCGGGTCGTCATAATAGAGCCCGAGCATCCCCGTGGCGTGGGGCCAGAGATTGCGGGAGGTGGCGAGGGTGATCACCTGCTCGAAGACGCGACCAACCTCCATATAGGGGCCGGTATGGGGCAGCACTGCAAGGCGCATGGCGGGCAGGGTTTCGATTTCTACGGGAAACATGGGTCTGGATCCTTTGTCCGGTTTCAACAGGGGCGCGGTCAGATCACCGCGGGACCGGAACCGGGTCGGGGTCATGCCAAAGCCATCGCGGAAGGCGCGCGAGAAGCTCTGCGGGGTGTCATACCCCGCCTGAGCCGCGATCTCGGCCACGCTCTGCTCGGTCTGCACCAGCCTACAGGCGGCGCGATGCAGCCGGATGCGGCGCACGGCCTGCGCGGCGGTCTCGCCGGTCATGCCGTGAAACACCCGGTGCCAATGGAACCGCGACATGGCGGCGACATCGGCGAGCGCGTCCAGGGAGAGATCCCCCCGCGGGTTGTCGTGGATATAGTCGAGCACGCGGAGCATGCGGTCTTCGTAGCTGGCAGTCATGGAGCCCCTCTTGGTCAGGTCCGATCTCTGCATGACATGGGGCGACTGCACAAATCTTGCTGACTTGCCCCGGGCGGAAACGCGCAGGTGACAGGGGCGCCGCGCAAGTCCTAGGCTGATGCCATCGGTTTTGAGTTGGGAGGCGTCCATGCGCAGGGTTCTTTTGGTTTTGGGGCTGCTCTGTCTGCCGGGTCTGGCCCAGGCCTTTTGCGGTTTCTACGTCGCGCGCAGCGATGGACGGCTCCTGAACGAAACTTCCAAAGTGGTCTATACGCGGAACGGTGTCTTCTCGACGATCACCATGTCCTCGGATTACCAGGGACCGGCTTCCGAGTTCGCGCTGGTGGTTCCAACGCCATCGGTGCTGGAACGGGACGATATCCGCACCGTGAACCCGGAGATCATCGCCCATCTCGACCGCTATACCGCGCCGCGGCTGGTGGAGTATTTTGATGAGGATCCCTGCACCTCGCCCGTCTTGTACGAAGGGGTCAGCGTCGAGGAAACGAACAGTGTCTTTTCGCGCAAGGAGCCAAGCAGGCCTCAGCGCGGTCCCAAAGCGCTGGGCGTAACGGTCGAGGCCTCCTATGCGGTGGGCAGCTACGATATCGAGATCCTGTCGGCCAAGCGCTCCGATGGGCTGGTCACCTATCTCACTCAGGAGGGGTGCAAACTGCCGGATGGCGCGGCCCCTGTTCTGGGCGATTATATCGGCGCGGGGATGAAGTTTTTCGTCGCGAAGGTGAACCTGGCGCGCCATGACGCGGAGACTGCGCAGGAGCTGCAGCCGCTGCAGATCCGGTTCCGCTCGCGGGAGTTCATGCTTCCGATCCAGCTTGGCAAGCTCAATGCCGAGGCGCCGCAAACGGCGGTGTTCTACATGCTCACAAGTTCGGGCCGGGTGGAGGTGGCGAATTACACGGCCACCGAGTTGCCAACCAATGTCGACGTCCCGGCCTTCATCGAGCAGATGTTTCCACTTTTCTACACGAGTGTGTTCCAGAAAGCCGTTGGTGACCGTGGCGGGCTTGTTCTGGAATATGGTTGGGACATGGGGTGGTGTGACCCTTGCGCGGATGATTCGGTCCCCAATGAGGATCTGCGAATTCTCGGGGCGCGCTGGCTCGAACCCTCCGATTTCCCTGGGGAGGGGGTCTACGTGACCCGCTACCGGGCGCGCTACACCAAGGATCAGATGCCCCGGGACATCATGTTCAAGACCACGAAGAATCGCGACAATTTCCAGGGCCGCTATGCGATCCGCCACCCATTTGATGGGCCGATGCAATGTGAGGCCGCGCCGGAATACATCGCGGCAACCAAGGCGCGGTTGGCAGAGGAAGCCAAGACTACCGTGGAGATGACCGGCTGGGACCCCGGGCTTGTCCGTCGCAATATCGGGCGGTCCGTGCCTGCGGCCTATCGCTAGGGCGCTGGTCTCGGGCGGGTGGCTGGGGTAAAGCGCGGCGAGCTGCCAAAGGATCTGCCCCATGTATATCGCCACGCTTCTGACCAATCCCGCTGCGCCCTGTCTCGACGAGGCCATGGTTACTTCCCTGCGCAATGCCTGGGGCGGGGGGGATGCGTTGTGGCTCTCCGAGGGTGAGGCGGCGGAGTTCCCGCTGGAGGCGCTGCCCGAGAACCTCTGGGAAGTCTGGGCGGATCTGCAGGCGCAGAAGGTCGATCTCGTGGTGCAGCCCGAGGCCGGGCGGCGCAAGAAGATGCTTCTGGCGGATATGGACAGCACCATGATCCAGCAGGAATGCATTGATGAGCTCGCAGCCGAAGCGGGGGTCGGGCCCCGCGTGGCCGAGATCACGGCGCGGGCGATGAATGGCGAGCTGGATTTCGACGGCGCGCTGCGCGAGCGGGTCGGTCTGCTCGAAGGGTTGGACGCGGGCGTGATCGATCAGGTCATCGCCAAGCGGATCACCCTGATGCCCGGCGGTCCGGAACTGCTCGCGACGATGAAGGCATCCGGGGCCTATGCGGCGCTGGTCTCCGGCGGGTTCACGGCCTTCACCGCCAAGATTGCCGGGCGGCTGGGATTTGACGAGAACCGTGCCAATACGCTGGAGATTGCCGAGGGTGTGCTCACCGGCAAGGTCATTGATCCGATCCTCGGACGTGCGGCCAAGGTGACAGCGCTCGAAGAGATCACCGCCAAGCTCGGGATCGCCGAGACGGATGTGATGGCGGTCGGCGATGGCGCCAATGATCTGGGCATGCTGGGCCGGGCCGGCGCCGGTGTCGCGCTGCATGCCAAGCCAGTTGTTGCTGCGGAATGCGACCGGCGGATCAATCACGGGGATCTGACGGCGCTGCTCTATCTGCAGGGCTACGCGAAAGCGGACTTCGTCTCCGCACCCGCGCCCTGAGCGCCGCGGCGCGGAGCGTCTAGAACTCCAGCGCGGTCCGGGCCAGATCGTCGGCCGTGTCAGGCACCTGCACCTCGGAGCGCGCGATCTGCGCGCGCACCACATCGCCGTTTTCGGTGACCGCAAAGGGCACCGAAGGGTTCTGCGCCCCACGCTCCACCCGATCGGGCGCCTCGTCCAGAGAACGCAGCCGTTCCCACGCCTCTTCCGTCCAGCTGAGGATCTGCAAAAGCGGGCCGTCCCCGGCAGAGGCCGGAACAGCGTGACCCATCAGGGTCAGACAGAGCAGGGCAGCAAAAAACCGAGGCATAGGCGCGCCTTCCAAGAAATCTGGGCTGTGATCGAGCAGATAGACCGGGGGCAGATCCCGTCACGGTCGATCCTGCCCCAGTTTCCCTAAATCTTGGTAAAATTCGCGGCACCGATCAGGTCGCGCACAGGCTTTAGGCGCGCAACCGCATCGCCGCGCCGGTTTCTGATCGGTCCTGTGAGGAAACGCCGGGCTGCGGGATGCTCGGGATCAAGCACGCCGAGCCGCACGAGCACGGCGGCAATCACGCAATCCACCGCGCGAGTCGCACCATCGCTGATCTTGATCGCCACACCCCGACCTTGCGCGGGCAGGATCGCGATGAAGACGCCATCGGCCCCGAACTTGATTGCCACAGGCTCGCTGGTTGCCCGCATCAGCTCGGTGCAGGGGCGTCCGTCACCCGCCACCAGATCGGGATGCGCCATCATCGCTTCGGTCAGGGCCGTCTGCGCCCGAGAGCGTGCGTCGGAGCGCCCGCTTGCGGTGGCATAGCGCGACATGGCGCGCGCGAGACCATGGAGTGTCGTCGCATGGTTCGGGGCAGCACAGCCGTCGATGCCAAAGCCCGGACTGATCTCACCCGTGACCTCCTCATGGGCGGCAAGAGCAGCCACCTGCACCGGGTGGGCCATGTCGATGTAATCCGCCCCGGCCCCGAGATGCTGCGACAGGGTCAGGAACCCCGCATGCTTGCCGGAGCAGTTGTTATGGAGCGGGCTGAGCGCCGCATCCGTGCAGATCATCTTGTTTCGCTCCGCCCGGTCCCATGGCGATTGCGCCCCGCAGCGCAGATCCTCGGGACCCATCCCCTGATCGCGGAGCCAATCAGCCACGAGCCCCGCATGGCGCGCGGTCCCCTCATGAGACGCGCAAGCGAGCGCCAGATGCTGGGCCCCGAGCCCGGCGCGCGCCGCAGCACCACTTTCCACCAGCGGCAGGGCCTGCAGCATCTTGGCCGAAGAGCGCGGGAGAATCACCTGCTCGGGATTGCCCCAGGCTTCCTCGATCTCGCCATCGGGCCCGCAGACCACCACATGGCCGCAATGGAGCGACTCGAGGATCTCGCCCCGCCACAGCTCCACAAGGCGGACCCCTTCCATCCCCGATACAGTCATGGCATATCCTCCGGCAAAGTTTTGCTCAAACCAATGACGCAGGGTCTTTGATTGCCCTTGGGGTCTGGTTAGATAACGTTACGTATAAGATGTGTCAGACGCTCCGCACAGGGGCCAGCGAATTTGCCATGTCAGGACAGGGGTCGTGAAGTTGGGTATGCGGGTAGAGGCTAAAGGGATGAAACGGGCGATTGCAGGCGGTGTCGTTGCGGCACTTCTCGGGGCGATGGCCGGACCGGCGCTTGCGCAGGAGGTTTCGGACAACCGGGTTGCCGTGAAAACCGACTGGAATGTCTTTGTAGAAGACAATCCGACCGAATGCTGGAGCGTGTCGATCCCCAAGGAAACGGTGAACACCCGCGACGGGCGTCCCGTGGCCGTGAACCGGGGTGATATCCTGATGTTCGTGGCCTATCGCCCTTCCGAGGGCGTGTCGGGCGAGATCTCCTTCAAGGGCGGGTATGACTTCCGCGAAGGCTCTACCGTGACGGTCGAGATCGGTGAGTCGACCTTTGAATTCTTCACCGAAGGGGGCAATGCGTGGCCCGCATCGGTCGAAGATGACGCGAAAGTGATCACCGCCATGAAGCGCGGCGCGCAGGCCATTGTCACCGGCGTGTCCCAACGCTCAGGAACCACCACCAAGGATACGTTCAGCCTTCTGGGCTTTACGGCGGCCCTTGAAGAGGCCGAGCGCCGCTGCGCCAGCTGACCCGCGCGGTCAGTCCGTGCCCGCCTTTGTGCGGCGGCCGCGCAGGACCGTGGAGATCGCGACCATATCCTCGTCGGCGAGCCCGGCCTCCTTTGCCTCCTCGAACATCGCGTGGAGCACAGAGTTGACCGGCATGGGCGCGTCGAGCTCGGCCCCGGCCTCGGTGATCATGCGCAGATTGTTAACCGACTGACGAATGCTGCCTTGGGGACTGAACTCCCCTTCGATCAGCTTCCCTTCGATCAGCTTGGGTGGCTTCATCCGCATGAGGTCGATGCTCATGGGGACCGCTTCGAGGATTTTTTGCAGCGTGCTGAGGTGGAGCGCGCTGGCTTCGGCGAGGTCCACGGCCTCCACCAGCCCGCCGAACAGACCCGCGAGATAGGCGTTCACCGCAAGCTTCATCTGCAAGGCTTTGGGCACTGTTCCGCAAGGGATCAAAGCGGATACCATGGGGTCCACGAGCGGTGTGATGCGCACGATATCCTCCGGGTCGCCCGCGGCCATGGCCACCAGCGCGCCCTGGGCTGCCGGGCCGGTGGAGCCGGAAACCGGCAGTTCCACATAGTGCCCGCCGACCGCCGCGATCTCGGCGCCGAGCGCGCAGGAATAGCCGGGGGCGGTCGTGCCCATCTGGACCAGGGTGCGCCCCGCGAGACGACTGGCAAAGGCGGGCTTGCCCGGCCAAAGACTTCGCCCTGAGCCTCCGCATGGGCCAACATGGTGCAGATCGTGTCAGCGCCCGCGCAGAGCGCGTCGATATCCGGGACCAGTTCCGCGCCAAGCTCGGGCAGGCCTTCGGCGCTGGCGGCGCGGCGGGCCCAGACTATCCGCGGACCCCCTGAAAATGCAAAAAAGGGCCGCTGGGCGGCCCTTTCTCGTAATCTGTGGAGATCCTGAGGTGATCAGGACTTGCGACGGGCGCGCAGGGCCCCCAGAGCGCCGAGGCCCAGCAGAGCCAGCGGTGCGCCAGCGGGGAGCGGGATCGGCGCGGTGCTGTCGACCATGGTGTCGAAGTTGTCGAACGCGATACCGATGAAGCGCGTGCCGCCTGCGGTGGTGCCGGTGATCTCGATTTCGGAGATCATGCCAGCCAGACCGCTGAAGCCGATGCGGGTCACAGCTGCGTCGCCTGCGAGCGGGCTATTTCCATCCACCACTTGCGTGTCGAGGACGTTGCCGCCCATGTCGCGCGCGATGAAGGTGAAGACCTCCAGGTCGTTGCCGCTGCCATCGATGTCAGCCACGTCGAAGGAGGCTGCGGACACGGCCGTGCCGTAGGTGATGGTCAGCGAGGTGGTCTGACCGAAGTCGGAGGTCAGGAAGTAATCGCCAAACGCGTCGGCTGGGTTCGGGGTGTCGTTCGGCACGAAGCCGTCGGTGCCGGGGCCGACTTCGACAATGTTCAGGCCGTTCGGGCTCGAGAAGGTCACGTCGAAACCGCCAACAAACTCATTGCCGACGATGGGGGTTGAATCACCGGAAAAGCCAGTCTCGAAGTCCAGGATTGCTGCGTTGGCAGCAACGGCGGAGAATGTGAGAGCGGCAGCGATCGTTAATGTCTTATACATGTACTCAGGCTCCTGATGCGGGTGAAAGTTCCGCGTTCCATGCCTTCGATTAAGGGAAAATCTGACTCAAACTCTATGAAGAAGTTCACAAATGGTTAACGCGGAGAGAGCTGACCGAGGCCGTGCCCCTGCTGAATCCGTGTTCTGCGGTGCATGACGTTGCGTTAGCTTTTGTTTTCCGCGCCTCCCGAGGCTTTGAGACGGCCCGTTCCGCCGTGGCGCGGGACGCACCCCCTTCCGCCCTCGCGAATCGCGCTATATATGGCCCTATCCCACACCGGAGCACGCCCATGTCCGCCAGCGCACCCACACCGCAGGCCCCGATCACGCAAGACGTCCTGACCCTGCCCCGCAAGCTGGCCGAGGGCGGGCCGCGCAACCTCGTCGGTCTGACCCGGCCCGAGCTGGCCGAGGCCCTGCGCGCCGCGGGCACGCCCGAGAAGCAGGTCAAGATGCGCACCAATCAGGTCTGGGCCTGGATCTATGAGCGCGGCGTCCGCGATTTCGCGGATATGACCAATCTCGCCAAGCCTTACCGCGCGCTTCTGGCAGAGCATTTCACCGTTTCCGTGCCCGAGGTGGTCTCGCGCCATGTGTCGAGTGATGGTACCCGAAAGTACCTCGTGCGGATCGCCGGGGGCCATGAGGTCGAGGTCGTCTATATCCCCGAGGAAGATCGCGGAACCCTCTGTGTGTCCTCGCAGGTGGGGTGCACCCTGACCTGTTCCTTCTGCCATACGGGCACGCAGAAGCTGGTCCGCAACCTGACAGCGGGCGAGATCGTGGGCCAGATCATGGTCGCGCGGGATGATCTGGGCGAGTGGCCCGAGCCCGGGCGCAACCCCAAGAACGAGACACGGCTTCTGTCGAATATCGTACTCATGGGAATGGGCGAGCCGCTCTATAATTTCGAGGCGGTCCGCGACGCGATGAAGATCGCCATGGACCCCGAGGGGATCAGCCTCAGCCGCCGCCGGATCACGCTCAGCACCTCGGGCGTGGTGCCCGAGATCGCGCGCACCGCCGAGGAGATCGGCTGCATGCTCGCCGTGTCCTTCCACGCGACCACGGATGAGACCCGCGACAAGCTCGTCCCGATCAACAAGCGCTGGAACATCGCCGAGCTGCTGGACGCGCTGCGCGCCTATCCCAAGGCCAGCAATTCCGAGCGGATCACGTTTGAGTACGTGATGCTGAAGGGCGTGAATGACAGTGACGAGGATGCGCGACGCCTCATCAAGCTGATCGAGGGCATCCCGGCCAAGATCAACCTGATCCCCTTCAACGAATGGCCCGGCGCGCCCTATGAGAGGTCCTCGAACAACCGCATCCGGGCCTTTGCGGACATCATCTACAAGGCAGGTTATGCCAGCCCGATCCGCACCCCGCGCGGCGAGGACATCATGGCGGCCTGCGGTCAGCTCAAATCCGCGACGGAGCGCGCGCGCAAATCCCGTGCCCAGATCGCGGCCGAGACCGGTCTGGGCTGACACCCATGGCCGAACTGTCTTTGGCGTTGAGCGGTGGCGGAGCGGCCGGCTTTGGCCATGTCATCGTGCTGGAAACCCTGGACGAGCTGGGCGTCGCTCCCTGCGCGATCGCCGGCACCTCCATGGGGGCGTTGATCGGCGCGGCCTATGCCTCGGGCATGACCGGGGTCGAGATCCGGCACCATATTCTTGATCTGGTGGACAGCCCCTTTGAGGCTGCGGTGACCTATTGGCGGAGCCACCTTTCCAAAGGTCTGAAGCTTCTCCAGCCCGTGTCGGCACAAGCGGCAGTGTCGACCATGCTGCCGGATGATTTCCCCGAGCGCTTCGAGGAGATGACCCGGCCTCTGCACATCGTGGCCACCGACTACCGGGCGCGCCAAGCGGTGGCGTTTGACACAGGCCTCGTACAGGATGCCTTGGCGGCCTCCATCGCGATCCCGGGCGCCTTTGCTCCGGTCAAGATTGGCGAGCGAACCTTTGTGGATGGCGGATTCACCAACAACCTGCCCTATGATCTCCTGCCCGCGGACAGTTTCAAGCTGGCCGTGGATGTCGCCACAGAGCCCTCCCGTGTCGAGCGTGACCCGCCCGGGCCACTCGAGGCAGTTGCAGGCTCCATGCGGATCATGATCCAGGCGATGCTGGAAACCCGGCTCGAAACCGCGCCCCCGGATGCGCTGATCCGCCCGGATTCCCGGGCCTATGGGGTGTTCGACATCTGGCAGGCCGAAGAGATCCTCGAGGCGTCGGCCCCGGCGGCGGAGGCCACAAAACGGGCTCTGGACGCCTATTTCGCACGCGCCTGAGCCCAGGTCGGGCCCAGCGGGTTGACAGGGCGGGGCGCGCCCGGTTTGACCAAGGGTGAGCAGATCCGAGAGTTGAGCATGGCGGCGAAAAAGACCCCAGCCAAGACATCGCGCAAAGCGTCCAAGTCCGACGCGGCGCCCGCACGGCTGTCTTTCGGGGGCGCTTTTCGGCGTGGGCTGCGATGGCTGAGCTGGGGGGCGCTTGGCGTTTCGCTGATCCTTGTGGTCTGGATCGCGGCCTATCGTTGGATCAATCCACCGACCACGCCCTATATGCGCGCCGAAGCCGCACGGCTTGGCGAGATCCGGCAGACTTGGCTGCCGCTGGAGCAGATCGCCCCGGAGCTCGCCCGCTCGGTCGTGGCCGCCGAAGATGCCAATTTCTGCGCCCATTGGGGGTTCGATATGGCGGCGATCCGGGCGGCGATCGAGGCGGGTGGCACGCGTGGCGCCTCCACCTTGTCTCAGCAAGTGGTCAAGAACGCCTTCCTCTGGCATGGCCGCTCCTGGTCGCGCAAAGCGCTGGAGGCCTTGATGACCCCGGTGATGGAAGCGCTCTGGTCCAAGGACCGGATCCTCGAGGTTTATCTCAACATCGCCGAGTTCGATGAGGGCGTGTTCGGGGCTGGTGCTGCGGCGCCCTGGTATTTCGGAGTGCCCGCCTCGGATCTTAGTCGGGCGCAATCGGCAGCCCTGGCTGTGGTGCTCCCGAACCCCAAGGCGCGATCGGCCGTGCGGCCCACGCCGGGGCTGCAACGGCGCGCGGCGCAGGTCGCGGACGGGGCAGAGACAATCCGCCGGGACGGGCGCGCGGCCTGTTTCGAGGATTGAAGCCGCCCGCCCCCCAAGGCACAAAGGACCAAACAGGATCGAGCAGCACCCATGAATCGCCTCTACCACGTTCCGCTTTCCCCCTTCTGCCGCAAGGTCCGCCTCGTGCTGGCCGAGAAGAAGGTCGAGGTTGAGCTGGTGGACGAGAAATACTGGGAACCCTCGGCGGACTTTCTGCGCCGCAACCCGGCGGGCAAGGTGCCGGTGCTCAAGATGGGCGGGACCTTCCTGACCGAGAGCCACGCGATCGTCGAGTTTCTCGAAGAGATGCACCCGACCCCGCCGCTCTTGCCGGGCACACCGCAGGAGCGCTATGAGGCGCGGCGGCTGGCTATGTGGTTCGATGACAAGTTCCACAACGAGGTCACGCGCAACCTTCTCTATGAGCGGGTGAACAAGAAGATCACCGGCGCGGGTTACCCCGACAGCAAGAACGTCAAGATGGGCGCCCAGAAGATCAAGTACCATATCGACTATATGGGCTGGCTGCTGGAGCAGCGGCGCTGGCTGGCGGGCGATGTGATGACCATCGCTGATTTCACGGCGGCGGCGCATTTCTCCTGCCTCGACTATATCCGTGACGTGGATTGGAACCGGAACGCAACGGTCAAGGACTGGTATGCCAAGATCAAGTCGCGCCCGGCCTTCCGCTCGATCCTCGCGGACCAGATCCCGGGCTTCGTACAGCCGCCCCATTACGCGGATCTCGATTTTTGAGCGAGGCGCTCGCGGCCGCGCTGAAGGCCGAGGCGACCCGGCTGGGCTTCGCCGCCTGCGGAATCTGCGCACCGGATGCGATCCCCGAGGCCGCCGGTCGTCTTGCCCGTTTTGTGGACGCGGGGCGCCAGGGCCAGATGGGCTGGATGGCGGAGCGGATGCATTGGCGCGGCGACCCGACCGCCCTCTGGCCCGAGGCGCGCTCGGTGGTGATGCTCGCCGAGAGCTACACGCCCGAGGGCAATCCGCTAGATGCGCTGGAGCACCGGGATCGCGGCGTGATCAGCGTCTACGCGCGGCACCGGGACTATCACGACGTCCTGAAGAAAAAACTCAAGGCGCTCGGGCGCTGGCTGCTCGCGGAGGCCGGGGGCGAGATCAAGGTCTTCGTCGATACGGCCCCGGTGATGGAAAAACCCCTGGCCCAGGCGGCGGGGCTTGGCTGGCAGGGCAAGCACACGAACTTGCTGAGCCGGGATTTCGGGAACTGGGTGTTTCTCGGCGCGCTTTTCACGACGATCGAGTTGCCTCGGGATGCGGCGGAGGTGGACCATTGCGGCTCTTGCACGGCCTGCCTCGATATCTGTCCGACCAAGGCGTTCCCCGCGCCCTTCCAGCTCGATGCGCGGCGCTGCATCTCCTATCTGACCATCGAGCATAAGGGCCCCGTGGAGGAAGAGCTCCGCCCGGGGCTCGGCAACCGGATCTATGGCTGCGATGACTGCCTCGCGGTCTGCCCGTGGAACAAGTTTGCGGTCGAGGCGCGGGAGGTGAAGTATCATGCGCGCCCGGATCTGACCGGCCCGGCGCTGGCGGAACTGGCGACACTGGATGATCCGGGGTTTCGCGCGCGTTTCTCCGGCTCGCCGATCAAGCGCATTGGGCGGGACCGGTTTGTGCGCAATGTCTGCTACGCCCTGGGCAATTCCCACGACCCCAGCTTGCGTCCGGTGGCCCAAGGGCTCTGCGAGGATGCGGATCCGAGCGTGGCCGAGGCCGCGCGCTGGGCCGCGGCGCGTCTGGGCTGAGCTTCTCCTCGCGGGTGCCATCTTTGCGCTCGAATCCCATGGCACCTTTGCCTTGACGCAAGGAAAAGGAGCCCTGCCGTGATCGAGCGTTTGTTCTGGGGTGGGGTTACCCTGCTCTTGGTGGTCTGCGTGCTGGGCGTCCAAACCCTGCGCCATGGGTTCTTCACGGTTCAACCTCACGAGGGCGCGTTGGTTCTGGACTACAAAGGGCGCGTGTTGCGCGAAGCAAATATAGGGCTCAATCTGCGGAACCCGTTTCTTGAGACGGTCTGGACCACCGAAGTAACACGTTGGCGCACGGTGCGGGTCGAGGGCTTGTGGTCTCGCGAGGCGTGCGCCGTGGACGGTCTTGTTGCGTGGGAGATTGACAACCTTGTTGCCTATTTTGGGGCGCAGGAAGCCCTGTCGGTGCCCCGCAAAATTTCCCAAGTGGCCAGTTCGGTTGCGCGGGGTGTGTCGAACCCCTTTGATCTGGAGGCTGATGCGGTTGGGGAATGGACCGTTTCCTATAGGAATGCGCTTCGAACCCATCCCGAGCTTGTCCAGGTGGGCGTTGTGGTGAAAGAGGCCTATCCAGTTCAGGCGCCCTGTGCCGCGTTTGGCTACTGATCGGGCGCAGATGCGAGCGCGTGGCGCAGAACAAGGGCAACCCGGTCGCTGCAGGGCAGGGCGCCTGAGGTCACCTCGGCGATGGGCCACCACGCTGCATCGCTCACATCGTCATCGGCGCGCGGCTCTCCGGTGATATAGCGGCAGAGGACCGCCGCAAGCAGGAAATGAAACTCGACCGCGCCGTCGGGCCCATGGGTGATCACATCCACATTGGTCAGGTACCGCTCGGCGATGGCCGTCACACCCGTTTCCTCGGCCAGCTCACGGGCGGCGGCTTCGAGCGCGGTTTCGCCAAGCTCCACATGGCCGCCGGGAAACCCCCAGAGCCCCGCATCGGGCGGATTGCGCCGCTGCACGAGCAGCACTTTCTCGTCGCGCAGGACCACCGCCAGGGCGGCGAGTTTCGGATGGGATGCCATGGGGTCTGTGTGACAAACCGACGGCGCGAGGGGAAGGGCTGTCGCGGTTATTCCCGCGCCTTCTGGGTCACTTCCAGGGCGATCAGTGAGAGCATGATGCCGCGCACCATCTCTTCGGGGGCGAAGGGACCATAGCGATTGGCGCCCACGCGGAAGCGCACATCGACCTCATCCCCGGGCACGGTGTTGAACTGGAAAACGTAGTCGTCGGTGCGGCTCGACAAGGCACCCGAAATGAGCGCACGCATATCCTCCTGACTGGCCTCCTGCGGCAGGTCTTCGCCCCAATCCACATCCACGAGGATCGAAACGGAGTTGGTCTGCTCCTTGGCGAGGGCGAGTTTTTCCTTGGTGATGCCCAAGGGGCGCAGGGCAGGGTTCTGCGTGAATTCATAGGCCATATAGGCACTGGTTGCCGGAAGGGCGGCAAACAGAATGATCGCGGTCAGTAGTGTATAGCGACGGCTGGTATCCACGCGCGGTTCTCCGGGTGCGTTATGCCCCTAAGGTGCGCGGCCCGGTTTGAGGAAGTCTTAATGGAATGCTGCGCGTAAAAGGCGAATTTGAGGAAAATCGCGGCGTTTTTCGGGCGCGCTCCAGAAAACCGGGCGTTTTTAAGCCCTTGCTGCGGTCGGTGTCGGGCGGAATAGGTTGCATTCTAAACAGATACCCGAGGCGGGCCGGGCAGGGTGGTAGGTGATTGGCTCTCCTTGTGCTAGGGTCGGAGCCCCATGGAGCTTTTGGAGGAGGATTTCATGACCAAACCACCCGCCAACCGGCTGCGCCGCTATCTGGCCGTCGAACGTCAGGCCCGGCCCAATCGCAACACCATGGCGGTCTATCGCCGGGCCAAGCGCGAGCCGGATGCCTTGCGCCGCTATCTCCGGATCGCCCGGGGGATCGAGGCTTAGGGACCCTGCCAGCCCCCGCGCGCGGAGCGGAGCTGCGGGGGCAGACCCAATCGACCGGTCCTGAACTGGTCAAGCCCGGGAAAATCGGATACCGCACTGGGAATGTCCCCGATCCGCGGAATCCTGTTCAAGCTGGGCGCTGTGACCGCTTTCATGGTCATGGCCTCTCTGGTCAAGGCGACGGCTGATGCCGTGCCGCCGGGCCAGGCTGTGTTCTTTCGCTCTTTCTTCGCCTTTCCGGTGCTCTTTGGCTGGCTCGCCCTGCGCGGGGAGCTGCGCACGGGCCTGAAGGCCAAAAACCCGATCTCCCATGTCTGGCGCGGGCTCGTGGGCACGAGCGCCATGGCCTTTGGCTTTGCCGGGCTCGGCCTCCTGCCCCTGCCAGAGGTCACAGCCCTGCGCTTTGCCTCGCCGATCTTTGTGGTGGTGCTCGCCGCGCTCATGCTGGGGGAGCGGATCCGGCTCTTTCGAACCACGGCGGTGCTTGTTGGCCTTCTGGGAGTGGTGGTGGTCCTTTGGCCGCGGCTCGGCGGCGTTGCGGATCTGCGGTCGGATACGGCCGCGCTCGGCGCGCTCTTCTGCCTGCTCTCGGCAGCACTCGCAGCGCTGGCCCATGTGTTCATTCGCAAGATGGTCGCGACGGAGACCACGAGCGCGATTGTCTTCTACTTCACCATCACCTCCACAAGCATGTCGCTGCTGACCGTGCCCTTTGGCTGGGTCTGGCCGAGCCCCTGGGTGGCGGCCCTGCTGATCGGTGCGGGGCTCTGCGGCGGGGCGGGGCAGATCATGCTGACCTCGGCCTATCGCTATGCGCCCGCCTCGGTGGTGGCGCCGTTTGACTATGCCTCGATGCTGCTGGCGCTCTTGGTGGGGTATTTCATCTTTGCCGAGGTGCCCACGGTGCCGATGCTGGCCGGGGCGCTGCTGGTCATCGCCTCCGGGGTGGCGATCATCTGGCGCGAGCGCCAACTGGCTCTGGCCCGCGGCAAGGCCCGCCCCATGCGGCCCGACTGATCCGCGTCAGCTTTCGGGGGTGCGGAAGGTCAGCGAAGCCCAGAGCGTGTGCCAGACCGGATCGCCCTCTGCACTGGGCTCCAGGGCTTCGATGATCACCGAATCCACGAGATACTCGGTCCCCGGATCCATGGGCAGGATGGTCATGCCCTCGGCATCCGTGCGGTGCAGGCTGACCGCCACGCTGCCATCGGGGGCGCGGGCAAAAAGCTCCACCTGAACATCCGAACGCGGGGCGCCGAGATGCAAAACGCGCACGGGCAGCCCCTCCGCCAGGTCATCCGTATAGGGATTGGCCAGGGCCACGATCTCGGTATCCAGACCTACGACCCGATCGGATCCATCCCCGTCTCCGACCGCCACGAGGGATTTTCCATAACGGCGATAGGTTTCGACAAACCCCGTTTCCGGCAGGCCCCGGGCGCCATGCGCCTCTTGCGCCCAGGCGAAATCCTTGTGGTCGGTGAAGGCGACGAACTTCTTCCAATCTCGGTATTTCAACCGGTTATCGGCGGTCTCATGAACCACGATGGCAAGCCCGGCCTCGGGCATTTCGCGGTTCAGCGCCGGGCGATCTCCGAGCTGTGCGTCCGGATCAATCTGCTGCGTGCCTTGCAGGATCTCGAACCTTGCCGTGCGCTTGGGAATATAGGGGTAGCCTGCGCCTTTGAGCTTTTCTCCCACCCGCAGCTCGGCGATGATCTGGCCGCCAGGGGGGATTTCATAGGCCTCCGGAGAGATCCAGAATTCGTGCGCCCGTGCGGGCTGTGCGAGGATCAGGGCAAGGAGCAAGGGGGCGAGAGCGCGCATGGATCAGAACCTTCGAGCGGGGGTGCGCCATAGGGTGGGCAGTTTGCCCGGGCTGTCAATGGCGGGGCTCTGGCTGCTCACGAGCCTGTGCGCATGGCTCTGGGCGGTCGCGGCGCAGGCCCATGAGATCCGCCCGGCCGTGGCGGATGTGGCGATGGATGCGACCCGGGCGGAGGTGACGATCCAGCTGACCGCGGAGCCGCTGGTCGCCGGGATCGATGTGAGCGGGCTCGATGACACGGATGAGGCGCCGGAGGCGGAGGCCTATGACGCCCTACGCGCCCTGTCGCCTTCCGAGATGGCGGAGGCGTTTCGCGCCGCGTGGCCCGAGATCTCCCAGGGGTTCATCGCGGAGGTCGAAGGCACGCGCCTCGACTGGCAACTGGGCGCAGTGACCGTCTCGGAGGAGACCGCCCTTGAGCTGCCAAGGGACACGCAGATCACCGCCGAGATCGCCTTGCCCGAGGGGGACGCTCCGGTACGCCTTGGCTGGCAGGGCGCGAACGGTCCGATCGTGATCCGGCAGGCCGCCCAGAACGGGAGCGATGGCTATTCGGTCTATCTCACCGATGGCGCGATGAGCGATCCGCTGCCCCGGCAAGGCCTTGCGACCCAAAGCTTCGCGGATGCCTTCCTGAGCTATATCGCGATCGGGTTTGAGCACATCATTCCCAAAGGGCTCGACCATATCCTCTTTGTGCTGGGGCTCTTTTTCTTCAGCATGGCCTTGAAACCACTCATCTTTCAGGTCACGGCCTTCACTCTGGCCCATACGTTCACGCTGGCCCTCGCAACCCTTGGGGTCGTGAGTTTACCGGCCACGGTGGTGGAGCCACTGATCGCCGTGTCTATCGTCTATGTCGCCGTGGAAAACATCCTCGGCGGTACAATCGGGTGGCGCCGGACAGCGGTGGTGTTTGCCTTCGGGCTGCTGCACGGGCTCGGCTTTGCCAGCGTGCTGGGCGAGATCGGGCTCAATCCGGGGCAGTTCATTGCAGGGCTGATCGGGTTCAATCTCGGCGTCGAGCTCGGACAGCTCGCAGTCATCGCGCTGGCCTTCCTTCTGGTCGGACTGCCTTTTGGCAAAAAGGAGTGGTATCGCCGCGTGATCGCTGTGCCGGTCTCGGCTGCCATCGCCTTTGTCGGGGCCTATTGGGCGCTGGAACGGGTGTTCTTCTGACGCCTCAGCCGCCGAGAAGGGTCGTCCGCAGGAGCGGCAGAACCGCGGCGGCCAGCACACCGACGCCTGCCCCGACGGCGAGCCGGGTCACGCGCCCGCCAAGCTGCGGGGCAAAGAGGCTGAGAATGGCGCAAATGGCGGCGTAGAAAACGAGGGCAACGGGGTCCATGCCGCGAGCCTAGCACAGAGATCGCCCGAGACGAGAGGCTTTCCACGCAAAAGGGCCGCCCCGATGGGACGGCCCTGTCTGAGTCTCGAGGCGCGTTTAGCTGCGGACGAGGGTCTCGTAGCTCTCGGCGATTTCGCGGGTGATGCCGCCCACTTCGAAGTTGTAGGTGCCGATTTCCCCCACGGGGGTCACTTCTGCTGCGGTGCCGGTCAGCCAGCACTGCTCAAAGCTTTCCAGTTCTTCGGGCATGATGTGGCGCTCATGCACCTTGATCTGACGATCCTTCAGCATGCCGATCACGGTCTGACGGGTGATCCCGTTGAGGAAGCAATCGGGATCTGGCGTATGCACCTCGCCATCCTTCACGAAGAAGATATTCGCGCCGGTCGCCTCGGCCACATAGCCGCGATAATCCATGAAGAGCGCATCCGAGCAGCCCTTGGCCTCCGCCGCGTGCTTGGAGGTGGTGCAGATCATGTAGAGCCCGGCGGCCTTGGCATGAACCGGGATGGTTTCGGGCGAGGGGCGCTTCCACTTTGCGATGTCGAGCTTGGCGCCCTTGAATTTGGCGTCGCCGTAATAGCTGCCCCATTCCCAGCAGGCGATGGCGAGCTGGACCGGGTTGCGCGCGGACGCGACACCCATGTCTTCGCCGGCACCGCGCCAGGCCACCGCGCGCACATAGGCGTCGCTGAGATTGTTGGCCTTCATCACCTCGTACTTCGCGGCTTCGATCTCATCCACCGTGTAGGGGATCTCTATATCCAGCTCGCCTGCGGAAAAATGCAGCCGCTCCGAATGCTTGCGGCTCTCAAAGATCTTGCCGTTATAGGCGCGCTCGCCCTCGAACACGCTCGAGGCGTAATGCATCGCATGGGTCAGGATATGGACATTGGCATCCCGCCACGGCACCAATTTGCCGTTCATCCAGATCGTTCCATCCCGGTCGTTATAGGCTCCAGCCATGGTCGTCCCCTCCATCTCCCAATGGGATTTTCAAAAGTTGCGCAAGATAGGGCCGAACCGGTCACAATATTGCGTCAAAGCTGCGATTCGATACCAATCGGCTCTTGGAAAGTCAACAAGGCTGACATAAAATACCGCGAAGAATTGAGGAGACGCCACTATGGCCGAGACCGGCAGTCGTGCCGTGCAGGGCGAGAACCTGCTGTTTCTTACGGATGAGCAGCTCCGCAAGGGGATCGAGGCGATGTTTTTCGCCTATCGCGGGTTCACGGCGGATCCGGACCGAATCCTGCTGGAGCATGGCTATGGGCGGGCCCATCACCGGGCGGTCCATTTCATCAATCGTGCACCGGGGACGACCGTGAACAACCTGCTCGACATCCTCGGGGTCACCAAGCAGAGCCTGAACCGGGTCCTGCGCAGCCTGATCGAGGATGGTCTGGTCGAAAGCCGCGTGGGCACGCGGGACAAGCGCGAGCGGCACCTGCATCTGACCCCGGCGGGGGCGGCATTGGAGCGCGAGCTTTCCGAGGCGCAGCGCGCCCGCATGCGGGCCGCGTTCCGCGAGGCGGGCCCCGAGGCGGTGGCGGGGTTCCGGCGCGTGCTTGAACAAATGATGGACGCGGACAGCCGGGCGTTGTTCAATGCGCTCAAGGAGGGTCCTTGATGCAGGATGAAGATGCTCATCTGCTGATCGTGGATGATGACGAGCGCATTCGGACACTGTTGCAGAAGTTTCTGATGCGCAATGGGTTTTGGGTCTCGGCGGCGCGAGATGCGGCGCAGGCGCGGCGCCTCTTGGGCGGGCTCGATTTCGATCTGATCGTGCTCGATGTGATGATGCCGGGCGAGGATGGGATCGCGCTGACCAAGTCCTTGCGCGAGACCAATGAGACGCCGATCCTTTTGTTGACGGCTAAGGGGGAGGCCTCGGACCGGATTGAAGGGCTCGAGGCCGGGGCGGATGACTATATCGCCAAGCCCTTTGAGCCCAAGGAGTTGCTTCTGCGGATCAACGCGGTGCTGCGGCGGGTGCCCAAGGCGGACGAACCTGCGGCCCGGCCCAAGGTGCTGAACCTCGGCCCCGTGCGCTATGATGTGGAGCGCGGCGAGATGTGGCGCGGGGATGAGCCCGTGCGCCTGACCGCGACTGAAAGCGCGCTGATGCGGATCTTTGCCGCGTGCCCGGGCGAGGCGCTCAGCCGGTCGAAGCTCGTGGATGATCTCGGGCGCGGCAGTGGCCGCGATGGCGGGCAGGCGCAGGAGCGCGCGGTGGACGTGCAGATCACCCGGTTGCGCCGCAAGATCGAGACCGATCCGAAGCAGCCGCGGTTCCTGCAAACCGTGCGTGGCGCGGGCTATATGCTTTCGGTGGACTGACCGGGCCGAAAGCGCGGCCGCTATGTCATAGTTAAATGCAGGGCGCGGCCCCGCGTGGTTTACTCCCTCCGTGTGAGGTAGAGAGTGGGTGCGGTTGTTGACCGTCATTCTGTGTGCGGGATTTCCAATCATCGCCGGGACTGGGGGTCATCGGTTTGGAGAAGTCGCTGCAGCATGGAACTGCCGGATGTTCGTTCCGCGTCTGGCAGCTTCGCCTCACCACCTTCAGGGCATTTCGCACCCGGCGCGGTCCTCATGAGGACCGCGCGGACCCGCGCGCGTCCAAGGCTCGCCTCTTCTTGCGATTGTAAGACTTCTGGGCGCGTCCCCCGGGGTCGACATGTCGACCCCGCCACGTCGCGCTCCTGCGGCTTGTCTCACACGGTTTGATCCTCTAGCCCTGTGACATGCCCACCCGCGTCTATACACATTCCGATTGCCTCGCTCATGTGACCCCGCCGGGCCACCCGGAGCAGGTCGCCCGCCTTGTCGCCATAGCCGAGGCTTTGGAGACACCCGCCTTCGCCACGCTGGACCGCCACGCCGCGCCGCTTGGCGACATGGCGGAGATCCTGCGATGCCATCCGCAAGCCTATATCGACCGCGTTCGCGCAGCGATCCCGGAGGAGGGCTATGTCTCGCTCGACGGGGATACCCATGTGGTCTCAGGGTCCTGGAATGCGGCCCTGCGTGGGATCGGGGGCATCTGCGCCGCGCTGGATGCGGTGATGGCCGGGGAGGCCCAGAACGCCTTTGTAGCCTGCCGCCCACCTGGCCACCACGCCGAGACGGAGACCGCCATGGGCTTTTGCCTCTTCGGCAATATCGCCATCGCGGCCAAACGCGCCCTGGACCACCATGGCCTCTCCCGCGTGGCGGTGGTCGATTTCGACGTCCACCATGGCAATGGCACGCAGGATCTGCTCTGGGATGAGGCGCGCACGCTCTTCATCTCCTCGCACCAGATGCCGCTTTATCCCGGCTCCGGCGGGCGGCATGAGACCGGCGCCCATGGCAACATCTTCAACCTGCCCTTCCCGCCTGACACGGCCGGGCCCTCCTTCCGGCGGCATTACGAGGCCGAGGTTTTCCCAGCGCTCGAAAACTTCCGCCCCGAACTCATCCTGATTTCCGCCGGGTTCGATGCCCATCGCGCGGATCCGCTGGCCCAGATGGCGCTGGTCGAGGAGGATTTCGCCTGGGTCACCGGACGCCTCTGTGAGATCGCGGATGAATTCTGCGACGGGCGCGTGGTGTCCACGCTCGAAGGGGGCTATGATCTGCCCGCCTTGGGGGCCAGCGTGGCCGCCCATGTCACGACCCTGATGGAGCATGCCCGATGACCGACACCCCCGTTGCCGAGATGAGTTTCGAGGCCGCCATGGCCGAGCTGGAAAAGGTGGTTGGCGATCTGGAGCGTGGGAATGTCCCGCTCGAGGAATCGATCAAGCTCTATGAGCGGGGCGCACAGCTCAAGGCGCGCTGCGAGGCCAAGCTGAAGGAAGCCGAGGAGAAGGTCGCCCAGATCACCCTCGATGCCGAGGGCCAGCCCAAGGGGCTGAAGGCTGCCGAAGGACTCTGAGCCTTGCTGACGGAGAAGACGGGATTCAAGGCGGCGCAATCGGCGGGGTTGCCCCGGATTGCCGCCTGTCTTGACGATCTGATCGGGGCGCAACCCGCGAGCGCGATCCGCGAGGGGATGGCCTATGCCACCAATGGCGGCAAGCGGCTGCGCGGGGTTCTCGTGCTGGAGACCGCGCGCCTCCATGGCATCGGGCCGGAGCGGGCGGTCTATGCGGCGGCGGCGATCGAGTGCCTCCACGCCTATTCGCTGGTCCATGATGACCTGCCTGCCATGGATGATGACGATCTGCGCCGAGGCCAGCCCACGGTGCATGTCAAATGGGATGAGGCCTCGGCCATCCTCGTGGGCGACGCGCTGCAAACCCTGGCCTTTGAGGCGCTGAGCGATCCGCGCCTGACGGACGATCCGGCCATTGCGATGGCCCTGACACGCTCTCTGGCCCAGGCCTCGGGCGCGGCGGGCATGGTGTTGGGCCAGGCGCTCGACATCGCGGCCGAAACCGCCGCGAGCCCTCTGACGCTGGAGCAGATCACCGAGCTGCAAGCGGGCAAGACCGGCGCGCTGATCCGCTGGTCCGCCGAAGCGGGCGCGATCTTGGGCAGCGCAGACCCGACCCCCCTGCGCCAGTATGCCGAGCGCATCGGCCTTGCCTTCCAGATCGCCGACGACATCTTGGATGTTACAGGCGACGCGGAAAAGGCGGGCAAACGGCTGCAGAAGGATGCCGAGGCGGGCAAGGCAACCTTTGTCTCGCTTCTGGGGCTGGAGGGCGCGCGCGCCCGGGCCCGTGCCCTCGTCGCTGAGGCCGAAGCGGCGCTGGAGCCCTATGGGGATCAGGCCGAGACCTTGTGCGATCTGGCCCGTTTCGTTATCGCACGGGACACCTAAGGACCCGAGGAGGGCTCGCCCATGAGCGCCCCAACCCAAGACCGCCCCGTGACCCCGGTTCTCGACCGGGTCGACACGCCCGCCGATATGAAGCGGCTGACCGATGCCGAACTCGTGGCGCTGGCCCGCGATCTGCGGGCCGAGACGATCAGCGCGGTCTCGGTCACCGGTGGCCATCTGGGCGCGGGGCTCGGGGTGGTGGAGCTGACCGTGGCGCTCCACGCGGTGTTTGATGCCCCCAAGGACCGGATCATCTGGGATGTCTCGCACCAGTGTTACCCGCACAAGATCCTGACCGGACGGCGCGACCGCATTCGGACCCTGCGCATGAAGGACGGGCTGTCGGGCTTCACCAAGCGCTCGGAAAGCCCTTACGACCCGTTCGGCGCGGCCCATAGCTCCACCTCGATCTCGGCGGCGCTTGGCTTTGCCGTGGCCCGCGATCTGGGCGGCGCGCCGGAGCATGGGATCGGCGATGCGATTGCCGTGATCGGCGATGGTGCGATCAGCGCGGGCATGGCCTTTGAGGCGCTGAACAATGCGGGTCACCTGAAGAAACGTCTGATCGTGATCCTGAACGACAACGACATGTCCATCGCCCCGCCCACGGGCGCGATGTCGAGCTATCTCAGCCGTCTCTACGCCGGCGCGCCGTTTCAGGAGTTCAAGGCCGCCGCCAAGGGCGCGGTCAGCCTGCTGCCGCCACCCTTTCAGGAGGGGGCGAAGCGCGCCAAGGATGTCCTGAAACACATGACCGTGGGCGGGACATTGTTTGAGGAGCTCGGCTTTTCCTATCTCGGGCCGATTGATGGCCATGACATGGAGCAGCTCCTGAGCGTGCTCCGCACCGTCAAGGCACGGGCCACGGGGCCGATCCTGATCCATGCGATCACCAAGAAGGGCAAAGGCTATGCCCCCGCCGAAGGGGCCGCCGACAAGGGCCATGCCACGGCGAAATTCGACGTTGTCTCGGGCGCGCAGAAGAAAGCGCCCTCCAACGCGCCGAGCTATACCAATGTCTTTGCCGAGAGCCTGATCGATGAGGCCGCCCGCGACCCCAAGATCGTGGCGATCACCGCGGCCATGCCCTCGGGCACGGGGCTTGATAAGTTCGCGCAGCGCTATGCCAGCCGGACCTTCGACGTCGCCATTGCCGAGCAGCACGGGGTGACCTTCTGCGCCGGGCTCGCGGCGGGCGGGATGAAGCCCTTCTGCACGATGTATTCTACCTTCCTGCAGCGCGGCTATGATCAGGTGGTCCATGACGTGGCGCTGCAGAACCTGCCCGTGCGCTTCGCGATTGACCGGGCAGGACTTGTCGGGGCCGATGGCGCGACCCATGCCGGGGCCTATGACACCGCCTATCTTGCGAACCTGCCGAACATGGTGGTCATGGCCGCCGCCGATGAGGCCGAGCTCAAGCATATGGTGGCGACCGCCGTTGCCTATGATGATGGCCCGATTTCCTTCCGGTTTCCCCGGGGGGAGGGCGTGGGTGTCGATCTGCCCGAGCGGGGCGAAGTGCTCGAGATCGGCAAGGGTCGGATCATCGCTGAAGGGGCGCGCGTGGCGATACTTTCTTTCGGGACCCGGCTGGCCGAGGTGCGCGAGGCCTGCGAGCGACTGGCGGCCAAGGGGATCACACCGACCATCGCCGATGCACGCTTCGCCAAGCCGCTCGACCGCGACATGATCCTGCGGCTGGCGGCGGATCACGAGGCGCTGATCACCATCGAGGAGGGGTCCGTCGGCGGCTTCGGTTCCCATGTGGCGCAACTGCTCAGCGAAGAGGGCGTCTTCGACAGCGGTCTCAAATACCGCTCCATGGTCTTGCCGGACCTCTTCATCGATCAGGCCAGCCCCCGGGACATGTACGATATTGCCGGTCTGAACGCCGAAGATATCGAGGCTAAGGTTTTGGCAACCCTTGGTGTTGCACAACTGGAGGTACGCGCGAAGTCCTGACCGGAGCCTGACCATGACAGACCAGACCCCTTTGACCAAGGCGGTCCCCGACCCCGATCAACCCGGCATGTCCGCCGGGGATCTGCAGGCGGTGCTGTCGGAAATGCGGGCCACCCTGCGCGAGGTCGCGGTCAGTGCACGGCTCTCGGCCATGGGGCCGGAGCGTGTGGGCTCGGTCTTCTTTCGCGACCGGGTGATCAAGGCCCATCTGCCCCACGCGGATTTCGACGAAGGTCAGAAGCGTCTGGCGATGACCGCGCGCCATGAGGATGAGCTGTCCTTTTTCCAACTGGCCGAGCATGACATCGTTCCGCCGGGGCGTTCTCTGGTGGTGGTTGGCGGCTATGTGGGCGTGTCGACCGTGGCGCTGGCCCAGATCGTCTCGCCCGAGGCCATTCATGTGTTCGAGCCGCAGAGCTGTCTGCGCGCGCCGCTTGAGCGGACCTGTGCGCTCAATGACCTGACGGTGCAGATCCATGGCGCGGTGGTAGGCGAGGCGGGGACCCGCATGGCCCTGGGCACCCAGAAATCCGCGCGTCTGGCCGAGACGGTGTTCGTCGCGCGAAGCAAGGGCGACTACCCGGCCACGACCCTGGATGCCGAGGATCTGGGCGAGGTCGGGCTGCTCCATCTGTGCTTTAACGGCTCCAAGATCCCTGCCCTGCGTGGCGCGCTCGAGACGATCAAGCGCGACAGCCCGGTGATCCTGTGTGACAAGTCTGGCCGGGATCTGGGGGAGATTGCGGCGCTTCTCGGCGAGCTCGGGTACGAGCACCAAGCCGTGGGGCCCAAGCTTTATCTCTACGTGCGCGCCGCGAGCTAGGCCCATGTCGGTTGCCTTCGTTACGATGGTCTATGACGACGCGTTCTTCCTGGATCTCTGGGTGCGCTATTACAGCCGCTTCACGGAGCGGCGGAACCTCTATGTCATCACCCATGGGCCCCAGGATTACGCCCAAGACATCGCCGCGGGTTGCAACATCATCGAGGTGAACCGCCGCCCGCCCTATCGCTCCATGGATCAGGACCGGTTCCAACTGGTAAATCATCTCTGCTCGGGACTGAACTACATGTTCGACTGGGTGGTCTATAACGACGTGGACGAGCTCTTGGTGCTGGACCCTGCCGTGGGCGACGACTTGATCGCCTATATCGAGGGGATCAGCCCGCATACCAAGGTGGTCTCGCCTCTGGGGGTCGAGGTGCTGCACCGCGTCGATCTCGAGAGCGACTATGACCCCAGCCGCGCGATGCTCGCGCAGCGGAAATATATGCGGGTCAATGCTTGGTACTGCAAACCCTGCCTGACGCAGATCCCGCTGCAATGGGGGCCGGACGGTCATGGGTCGGAGCATGGGACCTACACGCTGAGCGAGGATCTCTACCTCTTTCACCTCAAATGGTTCGATCAGCAGTTCCATATCGACCGCCATCAGGACCGCTTGAATATGCGCGGCACCAACGAGGATGGCAGCGCGCTGGTCTTCGGTGCGGGCTCATGGGGCTGGTCGAAATTCGAGTATCAACGGATCAGCAACGATTACCTGCGCTTCACGATCGAGAAGAAGGGCAAAGGGTTTGATTTCACGCAGGAGCGGGAGCGTCTGAAGCGATCCTATGTGCAGGGCAAGACCGGCTTCTATTCCACGGACTGGTTCGTGGACGGGGATCTGCGGATCTTGCCTGATCGGTTCGTCGGGCTGTTCTGACGCCCCGAAGCGTTCCCGAAGCCCCAGCGCTGGACCGGCGCGCCTGCTCCCAAACCCTGACACGCGCAGAGTTACATGTCTCAGAGGCGCGCAGATCAGCCGCGTGCGGTCTCCTCGGCCAGCAACGCCGCAAGCCCATCCCGGTAGCTCGGATAGAGCAGCTCTACCCCAAGCTCCTCCTTGATCCGGTCATTCCGCACCTTCTTTGATTCCGCGTAGAAACTCCGCGCCATAGGCGTCATCTCCGCGGTCTCGAAATCCACCGCAGGCGGAACAGGCAGCCCGAGAAGCTCCGCCGCATGGGCGATCACATCCTCCGGCGGGGCCGGATCGTCGTCGCAGACGTTATAGGCCGCGCCCGGATTGGGTCGCGCGATGGAGGCGGCGAGGATCTGGGCGATATCCTCCACATGGGTGCGGCTGAAGACCTGCCCTTTCTTGATGATCCGTCGCGCTGTCCCGTTGCGCACCTTGGCGAAGGGTCCGCGCCCGGGGCCATAGATCCCCGCCAGCCGAAAAATATGCAGCGGCAACCCCGCGCGCTCCGCCAGCTCGCGCCACGCGGTTTCCGCCACGACCCGAGCCTGCCCTCGCCGTGTTGCAGGGGTGAGCGGCGTGGTCTCATCGACCCAGGCGCCCTGATGGTCGCCATAGACCCCGGTTGTCGAGAGATATCCGACCCAGCTCAAACCCGGCGCGGCCCTTGCAATCGCCTCACTATAAGCCGCCAGAACCTGATCGCCCTCGGCGGTGGGCCCGGCAGAAATCAGAATATGGCTCGCCTCAGCAATCTCCGCCGTGAGGTCCGCGCCGGGCCAGATCCGGGGATCCACCCCCTCGGCTCTCAAGGCCTCGGCCTTCTCCGCGCTCCGAGTAGTGCCAATCACGCGCCACCCTTCGGGCAAGAGCCGCCGGGCCAGAGCGCGGGCTGAATATCCATGGCCAAAGGAGAGGAGTGTCTGTGTCATGGGCGCAAGTTGACGGCGGCATCCAGAGGATGCAAGACCAGAGACCGGACGTTAGTCCAGCGCGTTGCTCGGCACCCAGGCATACCCGTCTGCATCAAGGATATAGCCCTCGCGCAGCCCATGGGGCTTGTCCATCGGCGCCTGCAGGATCACCGCACCCCGCGCCTCGGCCCGGGCGACGGCTTCATCCGGATCGCACCCATAAAGCCGCAGCTCAATCCCGCCCCCGCGCGCCCCGGCCTCCGGCAGCAGGCTTGGCAGGGGGTGGGAATGGTAGGTCCCATCCGCATGGATCTGAAACACGCTGTCTTGGTAAGTCAGGATCGCAAAATCCGCGGTCGGTTGAAACACCTGCATCCCGAACACCTCGGTGAGAAACGCGACGCTTTTCGCGACATCCCGGACAAGCAGGTTCACCCCCAGCCCGGACAGGTGTTTGCCAAAGGCGTCGGCGGATGCGGTTTCGAAGTCCATCTGTCTCTCCTCCTAATATGTCAGGTATGCTGACATAAAAACCTGCTCACCGCAACTTCTGTCTTGCGGCGGCGCCGGGTCGCGCCCATGGTCGCTGCAGCTTCTGACCCATCGGAGACCCTCGGCGCCGTGACCCATCCGCTCAAGACCCCACCCCTTTCGGACAGCCGCAGCTTCGAGGATGCACAAGCCGCGGTGGCCGAGCTGCGCCGGCTCTATGATGAGGCGATCGGGTTTCTGCAGACCAGCTTTGCCGATGCGGTGAAGGGTCCCATGCCCGCAGCGCGCTACCGGGCCTACTACCCGGAGATCCGGGTGCGCGTCTCTTCCTTCGACCAAGTGGACAGCCGTCTCTCCTTTGGCCATGTGGCCGAGCCCGGCACCTATGCGACCACGGTGACCCGCCCGGACCTTTTTGAGAATTACCTGATCCAGCAGATCGGGCTGGTGATCAAGAACCATGGAGTGCCAGTCGAGATCGGCCCCTCGGACACCCCGATTCCGCTCCATTTCGCCATGACCAACGGTCCGGTCGCCGCCGTCCCACAGGAGGGCGTGCTGGCCTTCACCCTGCGCGATGTCTTCGATGTGCCGGATCTGTCGACCACCCATGACGAGATCGTCAACGGGTTCGGCTTTGTCCATGAGGATGGCGCTGCCCCGCTCGCCCCCTTCACCGCCCAGCGGATCGACTACTCCCTCGCGCGGCTCCAGCACTACACCGCCACCGCGGCGGAGCATTTCCAGAACCACGTCCTTTTCACGAACTACCAGTTCTATGTGGACGAGTTCATCCAGTTCGCGCGCGAAGCGCTGGCGGATCCAGAGAGCGGTTATACGAGCTTTGTCGCACCGGGCAATCTCCAGATCACCGATCCGGATGCCGAGCTGCCGCCGCCCGCCAAGGCACCGCAAATGCCGACCTATCACCTGACCCGTGAAGGGCAGGGGGGTATCACGCTCGTGAACATCGGGGTGGGCCCGTCCAATGCGAAGACGGCCACGGACCATATCGCCGTGCTGCGCCCCCACGCCTGGCTGATGCTTGGCCATTGTGCGGGACTGCGGAACACCCAGAGCCTCGGGGATTATGTGCTGGCCCATGCCTATCTGCGCGAGGACCATGTGCTCGACGATGATCTGCCGATCTGGGTGCCGATCCCAGCCCTGGCCGAGATCCAGATCGCCCTTGAGGAGGCCGTAGGCGAGGTCACGCAGCTGTCGGGCTATGACCTCAAGCGGGTGATGCGGACGGGCACGGTGGCCACCATCGATAATCGCAACTGGGAACTGCGCGATCAGTCCGGCCCGGTCCAGCGTCTGAGCCAGTCGCGGGCCGTCGCGCTCGATATGGAAAGTGCGACGATCGCGGCCAACGGGTTCCGCTTCCGGGTACCCTATGGCACGCTTCTCTGTGTCTCGGACAAGCCGCTCCATGGGGAATTGAAGCTGCCAGGCATGGCCACGGAATTCTATACGACCCAGGTCGCGCGGCACCTTTTGATCGGCATTCGCGCCATGGAAACCCTGCGAGACATGCCTTTGGAACGGATCCACTCCCGAAAACTGCGTAGTTTTGAGGAGACCGCCTTCCTCTGAACCGGGTAGACCCCTTTTTTTTATAGGAAAAACGTCCGAGAAGTCTTGTCGTTTGCAACAAACCCCTGTTTACCTTGCCGGTGAGCCCCTGAAAAAGGGGCGTACAGGAACAGGGAGAAACCTATGGCCCAAAAGCCGCTCACCAAGACCCAACTCGTGGCAGCCCTCGCAGAAGGCGCAGAGCTCGACAAGAAGACGGCCTCCGCGGCGCTTGACACGCTGACCAACATCGTCACACGCGAAGTGACCGGTGGTGGTGCCGTGACCCTGCCCGGCATTGGCAAAGTCTACTGCCGCGAACGTCCCGAGCGGATGGTGCGTAACCCGGCAACGGGCGAGCAGATCAAGAAAGACGCCGACAAGGTGGTGAAAGTGACCATCGCCAAGGCGCTGAAGGACAGCGTGAACGGCTGATCGCCGGGACCGCTCGAGCAAGGACATGAGGGTCGCCCGGTGGCGACCCTTTTTTGTCGGCGGGATAAGCGCCGGGAAGGACGCAGGATGCAGATGGATT
This sequence comes from Dinoroseobacter sp. S76, assembly GCF_049801095.1. Classification (NCBI taxonomy): domain Bacteria; kingdom Pseudomonadati; phylum Pseudomonadota; class Alphaproteobacteria; order Rhodobacterales; family Roseobacteraceae; genus Dinoroseobacter; species Dinoroseobacter sp. S76. Next base: position 114,436 of record NZ_JBNAGH010000007.1, read on the forward strand.
GGCGCGCATTGGGCATGGGAATGGCGTTTGCCCTCATGTGGTCGAGCGCCTTCACGTCGGCGCGGATCATCGTCTCGGCGGCACCACCGCTGACGACCCTCTCCCTGCGGTTTCTGATCTCAGGGCTCTTGGCCATTGGGATCGCATTGGCCTTGGGCCAGACATGGCGGCTGACCCGGGCCCAATGGCGGGCGACCATGCTCTTCGGGATCTGCCAGAACGCGCTTTATCTCGGGCTGAATTTCGTGGCGATGCAGACGGTGCAGGCCTCACTTGCGGCGATCATCGCCTCCACCATGCCGCTCGTTGTGGCGCTGGGCGGTTGGATCGTCCTGCGCGAGAAACTGCGTCCCTTGGCGATTGTCGGTCTTTTTGCCGGGATCGCCGGGGTGGCCATGATCATGGGCGCGCGGCTGCAGGCGGGGGTGGACCTTCTTGGGGTGCTCTATTGCGGGATCGGGGTGCTGGCGCTGGCCTTTGCCACCATGGCCTTGCGCACCGCGTCTTCGGGCGGGAACCTTCTGATGGTGATCGGGTTGCAGATGCTGGTCGGGGCCGCAGCCCTTGCGGTGATCGGCCTGCCGACCGAGACGCTCAGCGTGACCTGGAGCTGGCAGCTTATCGCGGCTTTTGCCTATACCACGCTGGTGCCGGGACTGGCCGCGACCTGGGTCTGGTTCCTGCTGGTGGAGCGGATCGGGGCCGTGCGCGCGGCGACCTTCCATTTCCTCAACCCGGTCTTCGGGGTGGCCATCGCGGCGCTCTTGCTGGGCGAAGCGCTGGGCGGGCGCGATGTGCTGGGCGTTGCGATCGTCACCGCCGGGATCCTCGCGGTGCAGCTCGCCCGGGTCCGCTAACTCGGGCTGAGCAGGCTCGCATAGGGCAGAAAGCGCACGGGCGTGCCCGGTGTGATCTCTTGCGCCTCGGGGCCGAGTGCGACGAGCCCTTCGGCCCAGGACAGACCCGAAACACGGCCCGAGCCTTCGGAGGCAAAGGTTTCCACCCGTCCTTCCGCATCAAGACGCGCGCGCAGGTATTCGTTGCGCCCGGGCTTCTTGCGCTTGGAAAAGGCGGCGGGCAGATCTAGGCCCAGAGGCTCCAGCCACGCCCCTCCGGCCAGTCGTGACAGAGCCGGGCGGGCAAAGATCAGCGCGCAGACCAGGGCCGCGACCGGATTGCCCGGCAGGCCAAAGACCGGCACCCCTTGCCAGAGGGCCAGCGCCAGCGGGCGGCCCGGCTTCAGGGCGATCCGCCAAGAGGTCATGGTGCCCTCGCTGCGCAGGATCGCGGACATATGGTCCTCATCCCCCGCCGATGCCCCACCCGAGGTCAGGATGACGTCGCAGCGCGCTGCGGCGCTGTTCAGGATCTCGCGCAGGGCGTCGCGATCATCGGGCGCTCGGCCCAGATCTACCGGCTCATAGGCCCAGCCCTCGGCGAGGCCCAGCAACATGGGCCGGTTCGCGTCATAGATCCGGTGCGGATCTTCGGTCTCGCCCGGGCGCACCAGTTCATCCCCGGTGGACAGCACGCCCACCCGCAAGCGCCGGTGCACCGCAACCTCGGCAATCCCGACGGAGGCGAGCAGCGCGAGATCGGGCGCGCGCAAGCGGTGGCCCTCGGGCAGGACCGGATGGCCGCGCCGCATGTCTTCGCCCGCTTTGCGCGTGTTCGACCCCAGCTTCAGCCCGGGGGCAAAGCGGATCGCACCCTCGGTCAGGGTGACATCTTCTTCCAGAACGACCGTATCCACCCCGGCAGGCAGGCTCGCTCCGGTCAGGATCCGAAGGGCGCTGCCATGGGGGACGGCCCCGTCGAAGGGCACGCCTGCCGCCGCGCGCCCCTCGGCTAGAGGCAGGGTCACATCGCCGGGCCCGAGCGCGCCATGGGCAAAGCCGTAGCCGTCCACCGCGGCATTCGGCGCGGGCGGATTGTCCCGTGTCGCAATCGCCGCCGTTGCAAGGATCCGACCCAGGGCTGCCTCACTCGCGCAGGTCTCAACCGGGGCGACCGGATCCAGCCCCGCGCGCAAAAGCTCCAGCGCCTCGGCCACAGGGGTCCAGTCGACACCGGGCGGCAAGGCAAAGCAGTCATTGCGCAGCTGCGATGGGGGCTGGTCCGGCGCTGTTGCAGCGGTCAGGCCACTCTCGGCGAGGATGAAATCGGCGATCCCGCCCGTGTCATCCAGATCCAGCACCGGGACCTGCAGGCCCTCGGGCGCTCCGTTCGAGGCCACGGCGCGAACCGTATCATCCCCGCGCGCGATCAGGTCCTTGCCGGTCTCGACCCGGTGGGCCTCCAGCTTGGGATGGCGGGAGCGTTTATACCCCTCCACCAGCACCAGATCGACGGGTTCGAGCTTGGGCAGCAGCGCTTCGAGCTCCGGCTCGGCCGTCTCGCGCAGCTCATGCATCATCGCCCAGCGTTTGCGCGAGGCGAGCACCACCTCGACCGCGCCCGCCAGCCGATGCCGGTGGCTGTCCTTGCCGGGCTGGTCCACATCCACCGCATGATGGGCGTGTTTCAGGGTCGAGACGCGGAACCCGCGCCCGGTGATCTCGGCGACCAGACGCTCCATCAGCCCGGTCTTGCCGGAGTTCTTCCAACCAACGACGCCAAAGAGCTTCATGAGAGCGCTCCGCCTAGGCGCGCGCGCGCGATCTTGAGGTCTTCGGGCGTGTTCACATTGAAGAACGGGTCGGGCCCGGGCGTGTCGAACAGCGCCGTCGCCGTGCCATGCCGGTCCGTCCAGAGCACGACCTTGCGCAGCCCGTCCGTCAGGGCCGCGCGCAGGTCATCGCGCAAGGCCACGGGCCAGAGGCCAAAGGTCGGATGCCGGCCCAGACCGCTCTTGCGTCCACCATCGGGCGAAGCGGCCATGGCGATGGGATGCCCGGTCTCCGCCCGCGCCGCATCGAGCCGGGCGACCAGATCCTCCGGAAAGAACGGCGTATCGGCGGCCACGCTTACCAGCGCCTCCGCGCCCTCGCTTGCGGCCCAATCAAGCCCGGCGAGCACCCCGGCGAGCGGACCGGCAAACCCCTCGATACTGTCGGCAATCACCGGCAGCCCGAGATCCGCGAAGCGCGCCGCGTCGCCATTTGCGTTGAGCGCGATGGACCCGGCCTGCGGGATCAGACGCTGGATCACATGGGCGAGGATCGGTTGCCCGCCCAGATCGCGCAGGCTCTTGTCGCCACCGCCCATGCGCGTGGCCAACCCACCCGCGAGGATCACCGCCGGATAGCGCGGCGTGCTCATGCGCGGGCACTCTTGCGGCGGGTCTTGGGGTCTTCCTCAGCGACGCTGGCCAGATCGGCGTCCCAGATCAGGCGGTCTTCCCCGGCCAGACACATGAAGCGCTTGCCGCGCATCCGCCCGATCACGGTCAGCCCGACTTCCTGGGCGATTTCAACGCCCCAGGCGGTGAAGCCCGATCGGGAAGCCAGCACCGGGATGCCCATGAGCGCGGTTTTGATCACCATCTCGGAGGTCAGGCGACCGGTCGTGTAGAGGATCTTGTCCGCGCCCGAGACGCCCTCGGCCCGCATCCAGCCCGCGACCTTATCCACCGCATTATGACGGCCCACATCTTCCATATAGACGAGCGGGCGATTGCCTTGGCAGAGCACCGTGCCATGGATCGCGCCCGCACTCAGGTAAAGGCTCGGCGTCGTGTTGATCCGCGCTGCCAGATCATAGAGCCAGGAGGTCCGGACCTGCGTTGCGGGCAGGGTCAGCCCCTCGAGCCCCTCCATGATGTCGCCAAAGACCGTGCCCACGGCGCAGCCCGAGGTTCGGGTCTTCTTGGCGAGCTTGTCCTCGTAATCGGTCTCGGTCTCTGTCCGCACAACCACCACGTCGAGATCCTCGTCATACTCGACCCCGGTGATCACGTCGGCCTCCGACAGCATCCCCTGATTGCTGAGAAATCCCATGGCCAGATATTCCGGGTAATCCCCGATGGTCATGGCGGTCACGATCTCGCGGCTGTTGAGGAAGATCGTCAGGGGGCGCTCCTCGACCACGGCGATTTCGGCGGCGGCCCCGGTCTGGTCGACCCCGGTCACCGCCCGCGTCAGGCGCGCCTGCCCGGGATCCGGCGCGATCAGATAGTCGTCGCTGCTGTTTTCCGCCGCCATGGCCTGCCGATCCTCCCGTGGTCCTGCGCCGATCCTCCAACCTGCCGTATTTCCGCCCGCTTTTCGTCCGGCGGGCCTGCAAAACAGGCGGAGATATCCACCGATCAGTTGCGCCAGCCCGGCCCCGAGTGTCAAGCAGGCGGCCGTGCCGTAGGGTCAGTTAAAAAATGGTTAACAAACCCCTAGGCCTTTGTGTCCTGTCATGCTGTTGTTAGTTCAACGCGTCAGGACTGTTTCGTGATCGGGCAAGCTCTCGCAGCTTGTCTCGCGACAGTCATGCTTTGGCTGGGCGCGGCGATAACGGACAACAGGGATATTGAGACCATGGCACGCGATTTTACCCAGGATGACACGCTGCAGGCGGCGCTGGCGGGGAGCCTTCTGATCAACGAGGTGGTGGGCAACACCACGAGCACCGATGCGGAGTATATCGAGCTGATCGGGACGCCGGGCGCCTCTCTCGACGGGCTGTCGCTGATCGTGGTTGAAGGGGATAGCGGCTCGCCCATCGGCACTATCGACAAGCGGCTTGATTTTGGTCCGGGCGATGCGGTGCTCGGCAACGGCTTCTTCCTTGTGGCCAGTGTGCAGGCGCAGACCGTGTACGAGGTGGGTACGAACCTCGAACTGCCCGCCAATTTTCTTGAGAACTCCTCCTACACGCTGGCACTGGTCGAAACCGCCTCCCTGAGCGGGACCGAGGTGACTGGGGCAGAGGTCGTGATCGACGCGGTCGGAGTGACGGACGGGGGCGATGGCGACACCTTCTTCTTTGGTGCGCCAGTGATCGGACCTGATGGGTCCTTCATACCCGCGGGTGTGGGGCTCGTGCAGGACGGGGTGAATACCGGCGAGACGACCGATTGGCAGCTCCTCGATTTCAACAATGGCGCGCCCAATGACCCGACCCTGGGCGAGGGCGACGTGGCCGAAGAGGCGATCCTGATCAACGAGGTGCTTGGCTCCACCACAGGTCCGGATAGCGAGTATATCGAGCTGGTCGGCACCCCCGGTGCGTCCCTGGACGGGTTGTCGATCATCATCATCGAAGGGGATGCGGGCTCGCCGCAGGGCAATATCGATGCGCAGTTTGATTTCGGGCCGGGGGATGCGATTGGCGGCAATGGGTTCTTCCTGATCGCCAATGAGACCGCCGCCCAGACCTATTCCGTGACGCCGAACGCGGTGCTCCCGGCAGACTTCCTGGAAAACTCGACCTATACGATCGCACTGGTGGAGACCGCCTCGATCACCGGGGATGCCGTGACCGGAGCCGAGACCGTGCTCGACACGGTCGGTGTCAGTGATGGTGGCGATGGCGATACGGTGTTCTTTGATGCGCCGGTTGTGGGGCCCGATGGCAACTTCCTGCCCGCAGGTGTGGGCCGGATCGAGGATGGGGTCGATACCGACACCGCCGAGGATTGGCAGATCCTGAACTTCAACAATGGCGCACCGAACGATCCGACCCCGGGCACGGCGGTCGAAGTGCCGCTGGTGATCAATGAGGTGCTCGGCTCCACCACCGGCGCGGATAGCGAATATGTCGAGCTCTTTGGGACGCCCGGCGCGTCGCTGGACGGGCTGTCGATCATCGTGATCGAAGGGGATGTGGAAGCAACCCAGGGCACCATCGACGGCCAGTTCGATTTCGGCCCCGGCGACACGATTGGTGAGAACGGTTTCTTCCTCGTGGCCAATGCGACGGCCGCGGGGACCTATGCTGTGACCCCGGATCTCGAACTGCCCGCGGATTTCTTTGAGAATTCGACCTACACGGTGGCCCTCGTGGAAACCGCCTCGATCGAGGGGGACACGGTTACCGGCAACGAGGTCGTTGTGGATGCGGTCGGGGTTTCCGATGGCGGTGAGGGCGATGCAACCTTCTTTGACGCGCCGACCCTTGGCCCGGATGGGGACTTCCTGCCCGCAGGCGTGGGCCGTGTCGAAGACGGGGTCGACACGGACACGGTCGAGGATTGGGACTTCCTGAACTTCTTCAACGACTCGCCGCCCAACACGCCCACTGCCGGGGGTGGAGGCTCCACGGGGGGCGGGGATGTCACGCTGGATGACGACCCGACCTTGCTGTCCACGATCCAGGGCAGTGGCGATGCCAGCCCGCTTGCGGGCACGGAAGTGGTGATCGAGGTTGTGGTGACCGGCGACTATCAGGACGGAGATGCGGACACGTTCCGCGATCTCGGCGGTTTCTTCGCCATGGAAGAGCTCGAGGATTTCGATGCGGATACCAGTACGTCCGAAGGCATTTTCGTGGATGATAGCGGGATCGTGGACGGGCTCGATGTGTCCGAGGGCGATATCATCCGCGTGGTCGGCGTCGTGCAGGAGGATTTCGGCCGCACGGTTCTCGTCGCCAGCCAGATCCGCATTGAGGAGGCGGGCGCCTTCCCGGATGTCTCTGACCTCGCGGTGCAGACCGAACTGCCCGGGCTTGATGAGCGCGAGGCGTTTGAGTCGATGCTGGTCGAGATCACCGACACGCTGACCATCACCGAGAGCTTTGATTACGAGCAGTTTGGCGAGATCACCGTCTCCTCCGAGGGGATCATCTATCAATACAGCCAGCTCAATGACCCGGATGTGGACGGCAACGCGGCCTATCAGGACTTCATCGCCGACAACACGATCCAGATCGATGATGGCACGGACGGGCGGCGCAGCGATTTCGATCCGCTCTTTGAGCCCGATGGCGATCTGCTGGGCGGTGTCGAGGATGGCCCGCGCCATGGGCAGGAGCTTGAGCCGCTGGTCGGTGTCATGGATTTCGGCTTTGGCGAGTACAAGCTGCGCGTGCCGCAATCGGGCGAGTTCGAGGCCATCGAGGACAGCAATCCGCGCCCGGAAGGCCCCGAGGATGTGGGCGGCAGCCTCAAGGTCGTGAGCTTCAACGTGCTGAACTATTTCACCACGCTCGAAGGTCAGACCGACAATGGCAACAACCCGCGCGGGGCCGACAGCCCCGAGGAGCTGGAGCGGCAGGCCGAAAAGCTCGTCACCGCCTTCCTCGAGATGGACGCGGATGTCTACGGCCTGATCGAGCTGGAAAACGACTTCCTCAGCAACCCGACGGACCCGACCGATGTCACCGCGATCCAGGATCTGGTGAACCGGATCAATGCCGCGCTGGGTGAGGACGTCTATGCCGTCGTCGATCCGGGGCAGGAGTTCGTTGGGACGGACGCGATCGCCGTGGGCTTCATCTACAACACCCAGACGGTGGAGCTGGTGGGCGACGCGGCGATCCTCGACACCCAGGCCTTCCTCGATCCGCTGGATGACGGCGATGACAGCAATGGCGACGAGACCCCCAATGGCGACAGTTTCAACCGCGCCGCCGTGGCCCAGACCTTTGTCGAGATCGAGAGCGGCGGCGAGTTCACCGCCGTGGTCAACCACTTCAAATCCAAGGGTTCGCTGACCGGCGCGGCCGAGGACGCGGATCAGGGGGATGGCGCGGGCAACAACAACGCCACCCGCGCGGCGGCCGCGGCCGAACTGGCAGCCTGGCTTGAGACCAACCCGACAGGCTCGGACGATCCGGATGTGGTGATCCTCGGGGATCTCAACTCCTACGCCAAGGAAGAGCCGATCGTGATCCTCGAGGAGGCGGGCTACACCAATCTCGTGGCGGAACTCGCGGGAGAGGACACCTATGGCTACCGCTTCAGCGGGGCGGTCGGCACGCTCGACTACGCCATGGGCTCCGAGAGCCTCACGGCGCAGGTCACCGGGGCCACGGAGTGGAACATCAACTCCGACGAGTTCGTGGTCTATGACTACAACGAGGAATCCACCTTCAGCACGCCGATCCTGCGGCCCGAGGATCAGGACCTGTTCGACGGGTCCAACCCGGCGCGCAACTCGGACCATGATCCTGTGATCATCGGGCTCGATCTGGACAATGACCGGATCAACGAGATCGTCGGCAATGTCCGCATCAACGTGCTGCGGGGCACGGACGAGGATGACCGGATCGACGGCAAGGGCGGCTTCATCGACTTTGTCACCGGCAATGGCGGCGATGACATCTTCGTCTTCACCGATGAAGAGGGGCTCAGCAACCGCCTGCGGATCACCGACTATACCGTCGGGGAGGATGTGATCGATCTGGGCGGGCTCGAGATCCGCGAGATCGTCGAAGGGCCGCGCGGCACGACCATCCGGCTCGAGACCGACACGGTGGACCTGATCCGCGTGGTGGGCATCACCGATGCGGATGACATTGCCTTTATCTAAAGACGCACAGACGAGGGGAGGGGCCGTTTGCGCGGCCCCTTCTTTTTTGCACATATCCCGGAGGAGAGGATCATGGATCTGCATCACGTCACCGAAACCCTGAGCGTTGATGATGCGAACCTGACAGGATCGCGGTTCAACAACGCCAACCTCTCGGGGTGTCGCTTCAATCAGATCGAGTTCTCGGGGGCGGCCTTCAACGACAGCAACATGACCGGCTGGCAGATCAATGATGTGAACCTGTCGGGCGCTCGGATCCGGAATGCGAACCTCTCCGGGCTCGAGATCGCGATTGCAATCTTGCCGGGGCGACCATTGACGGGGTGCCGCTCGACGCGCTGCTGGCGGCCTATCGCGCCGCCCAAGCTGGGGCGGAGTGAGCCCCAAAGCACCCGGATGTGCGGTTTAAGCTTTGCAGGACCGGGGAGGAGCCCCTACCTTTAAGACAACAAGGAGGTCGCCATGCCCATTCCCGTTGTCCCGATTGCCAGTGCTGTCCTGAAATACGGACCGCTTGCGGCGGCTGCTCTGGCCACCGTGGCCTATGCCCGCGCCAAGCCCCGTGCCGTCAACCAGACTGCCGAGGATCTGATGGATGATGTCTCCGACGGGATGGAGTTCACCCGATCACCGGATGGGCGTCAGGTCAACGGGGCCGGGCGCTATCGCCGCTCCGTGCGGATGCCGAATGGGGCCGGGGTCGAGCTCGACATGAGCCTTCTGGGCCGTGTCCGGTTGCGGCGGGTCTGAGGATGGAGCTGCTTGGCGCGACCGCTTCGCCCTTTGTGCGCAAGGTGCGGACCCTCTTGGCCGAGACCGACTATGACGACAAGGTGACCTTCACCCCCGTGACCGCTGCGGCGGTGGGGCAGGCCGATGCGGCCCTGACGGCGGCGAACCCATTGGGCAAGATCCCGGTCCTGCTGCGCACGGATGGGCCGGCGGTCTATGACAGTCGGGTGATCTGCCGCTATCTCGACGCGCATTTCAGCCTCGACGCCTATCCCGAGGCACGCCTGTGGGAAGTGCTGACCCTTGAGGCGACGGCGGATGCCATGATGGAGGCCGGGGTGCTCATGGTCTATGAGGCCCGCTTCCGCCCCGAGGAGAAACAGTTCGATGGCTGGGTCGAGGGGCAATGGACCAAGATCGAGCGGGCGCTGGATGTGATCGAGGGGCGCTGGATGAGCCATCTGACCGGCCCCAAGGACATGAGCCACATCGCGATCGGCTGTGCGCTGGGCTATCTCGATTTCCGGCACGGGGCGCGGGACTGGCGGGCGACACGGCCCGAGCTTGCGGCCTGGGCCGAGAGCTTTCTGCAGACAGAGGCAATGCTGGCCACGGCCCCGTCGGACTGAGTCGCGCCAAACGGGTCCTTGGGGCGCGAAAATGCGGGGTTCCCAAGGGTCAACGGGGATGCCGCGCTGCGGCATAGCGCCCGTTAGCGCCCCCATTCTCCCGTGAGCGTTAAGAAGTTCGCAGACTGCGACAAAACTGCGCTCCTATGTCCCCTCGACGGTCCGAGCAACCCCCCTATAACCCCAATGGAGCTGGGCCTGCCTTGCAGGTACCGCGTCATCGCTGGCGCCTATTTGCGCCCGGAGTAAGGAGAACCCACGTGTCCCACGCAGAGGATCAGACCGGCACACGCCGTGACTTTCTGTACTATGCCACGGCCGGCGCAGGTGTCGTCACCACGGGTGCCGCTGTTTGGCCGCTTGTGAACCAAATGAACCCGTCTGCCGACGTGCAGGCCCTCAGCTCGATCCGCGTTGCGGTCGATAGCGTGGCGCCCGGTACGCAGATCACTGTCAAATGGCTCGGCAAGCCCGTCTTCATCCGTCGCCGCACGGAAGAAGAGATCGCCGAAGCCCGCGCTGTCGATCTGAGCGAGCTGCCCGATGGCGATGCCCGCAACAACAATATTGGCGCGGCTCCGGCCACGGATGAAAACCGGTCGCTGACGACCTTCGACGGCGAAAACACCGGCGAATGGCTCGTGCAGATGGGCGTTTGCACCCATCTGGGCTGCGTTCCGCTCGGCGATGCAGGCGATTTCGGCGGCTGGTTCTGCCCCTGCCACGGCTCGCACTATGACACCTCCGGTCGTATCCGCCGCGGTCCGGCGCCCGAGAACCTGCCGGTTCCGGTTGCCGAATTCGTCGACGCTGACACCATCAAACTGGGTTAAGGGAGAGAACACGCATGTCTGGCATCCCGCACGACCATTACGAGCCGAAGACCGGCGGTGAGAAGTGGGTTCACTCCCGTCTCCCGGTGATCGGGCTCATCTACGACACCATCATGATCCCCACACCCAAGAACCTGAACTGGATGTGGATTTGGGGCATCGTGCTGACCTTCTGCCTCGTTCTGCAGATCGTCACCGGCATCATCCTTGCGATGCACTACACCCCCCATGTGGATCTGGCCTTCGCCTCCGTTGAGCACATCATGCGCAACGTGAATGGCGGCTATATGCTCCGCTACCTGCACGCCAATGGCGCGTCGCTCTTCTTCGTGGCGGTCTATCTGCACATCTTCCGCGGTCTCTACTACGGCTCCTACAAGGCGCCGCGCGAGATCACCTGGATCATCGGGATGCTGATTTACCTGATGATGATGGGCACGGCCTTCATGGGCTACGTTCTGCCCTGGGGTCAGATGTCCTTCTGGGGTGCGACCGTGATCACCGGCCTCTTCGGCGCCATCCCCTTCGTGGGCGACGCGCTGCAGACCTGGCTGCTGGGCGGGCCGGCCGTGGACAACTCCACGCTGAACCGCTTCTTCTCGCTGCACTATCTGCTGCCCTTCGTGATTGCCGGTCTCGTGATCGTGCATATCTGGGCCTTCCACACCACCGGGAACAACAACCCGACCGGTGTTGAAGTGCGCCGCACCTCGAAGGAAGAAGCCGAGCGCGACACGCTGCCCTTCTGGCCCTATTTCGTGATGAAAGACCTCTTCGCCCTGGCGCTGATCATGGTCGTGTTCTTCGCGATCGTGGGCTTCATGCCGAACTACCTGGGCCACCCGGACAACTATATCGAGGCGAACCCGCTGGCGACACCTGCGCATATCGTTCCGGAATGGTACTTCCTGCCCTTCTACGCGATCCTGCGCGCCTTCGACACCGAAGTGTGGCTCGTGATCGCCGTGGACTGGATCACCGGCGGTATCGTGGATGCGAAGTTCTTCGGGGTTCTGGCCATGTTCGGCGCGATCGCCGTGATGGCGCTGGCTCCGTGGCTCGACACCTCGTCGGTCCGCTCCGGCAAGTATCGCCCGATGTTCAAGTGGTGGTTCGCGCTGCTGGTGGTCGACTTCTTCGTGCTGATGTGGGTGGGCGCCATGCCTGCCGAGGGGATCTATCCCTACATCGCTCTGATCGCGTCGGTCTACTGGTTCGCTTACTTCCTCGTGCTGCTGCCGCTCCTCGGTGTGATCGAGAAGCCCACGGCGCAGCCAGCCACCATCGAAGACGACTTCAACGCCCATTACGGCAAAGCTGACGACGCTGCAGGGTCCGCACCCGCTGCTTCGCCTGCCGAATAACCGGGCGAGAGAAAGGATCACATCATGATCAGGAAACTCGCACTCACCGTTGCGGCGGCGCTCTCCCTCTCCGGGGGCGCGGCGCTGGCGGCAGGTGGCGCTGGGCATGTGGACGACTACGCCTTCTCGTTTGAAGGCCCCTTCGGCACCTATGACCAGATGCAGCTGCAACGCGGTCTACAGGTCTATACGGAGGTCTGTGCGGCCTGCCACGGTCTGAAATTCGTCCCCCTGCGGACGCTGGGCGATCAGGGCGGTCCTGCCCTGCCCGAAGACCAGGTGCGCGCCTATGCAGAGTTCTACGAAGTGTTCGACGCGGAGATCGATGATTTCCGCGCGGCACGTCCGACGGATCACTTCCCGGCCAGCTCGCTGGAGAACGCACCGGACCTGAGCCTCATGGCAAAGGCCCGCGCTGGCTTCCACGGGCCCTATGGCACGGGTCTGGCTCAGCTCTTCAACGGTATGGGCGGCGCAGAGTACATCGCGTCCCTGCTGGCCGGTTACACCGGTGAAGAGAAGGAAGAGGCCGGCACGGTTCTCTATGAGAACGTGACTTTCCCGGGTGGCTGGATTTCCATGGCGCCGCCGCTCTATGGCGATGACGTGGAATTTGCCGATGGCTCCTCCACCGAGCTTGAGGCGATCTCGCAGGACGTGGCAGCCTTCCTCATGTGGACGGCAGAGCCCAAGCAGAACGCCCGCAAGCAAACCGGCTTCATCGCGGTCACCTTCCTGATCGTGCTGTCGGTGCTGCTCTATCTGACGAACAAGCGGATCTGGGCACCGGTCAAGGCACGGGCCAAGGCGACCCCGGCCGAGTAAGTCGAGCCATATCCAATTCCGGCGCGTCCCTCTCGGGGCGCGCTTTTTTTGTTGCACGGGCGCGCGCGTCCAATGACCGCTTGAGCGGACCCCGAGGGGCCGGTACATGAGGCGGGCCAAGGCTCAGGAGCATACCCCATGTCCATGAACACATTCGGTCATCTCTTCCGCGTCACGACCTGGGGGGAAAGCCACGGGCCCGCTCTGGGGGCGACGGTGGATGGCTGCCCGCCGGGGGTGCCGATCACGGCTGAGGCGCTGCAAGTCTGGCTCGACAAGCGCAAGCCGGGTCAGAACAAGTACACCACCCAGCGGCGCGAGCCCGACGCGGTGGAGATCCTCTCCGGTGTCTTCGAAGGCCAGAGCACGGGTACGCCGATCCAGCTGATGATCCGCAATGCGGACCAGCGTTCCAAGGACTACGGCGATATTGCTGAGAAGTTTCGCCCGGGCCATGCGGACATCACCTATTGGCAGAAATACGGGATCCGCGACTACCGGGGCGGGGGCCGCTCCAGCGCGCGCGAGACCGCGGCGCGCGTGGCCGCCGGGGGCGTGGCCCGCGCCGCGCTTGAGGCGCTGGCGCCGGGGCTGCAGATCACCGGTTACATGACCCAGATGGGCCCCCATGGCATCGACCGCGCCAAGTTCGACTGGGACCAGATCGAGCAGAACCCGTTCTGGACCCCGGACCCGCAAGCGGCGGAGGACTGGGCGGGCTATCTCGACGGGCTGCGCAAGTCCGGCAGCTCCGTTGGTGCTGTGATCGAGGTGACAGCGCGGGGCGTGCCTGCGGGTCTCGGCGCGCCGATCTATGGCAAGCTGGACACGGATCTTGCCGCCGCGATGATGAGCATCAATGCGGTGAAGGGCGTTGAGATCGGTGAAGGGATGGCAGCGGCGGCCCTGACGGGGGAGGCGAATGCGGATGAGATCTCCATGGGCCCGGACGGTCCGGTCTACAGCTCGAACCACGCGGGCGGGATTCTCGGCGGGATCTCGACGGGGCAGGATGTGGTCGTGCGTTTTGCAGTGAAGCCGACCTCCTCGATCCTCACCCCGCGCGGCACGATCACCAAGTCTGGCGACCCGGCAGAGATCATCACCAAAGGCCGGCACGACCCCTGCGTGGGGATCCGTGCGGTGCCCGTGGGCGAGGCCATGATGGCCTGCGTCTTGCTCGATCACCTGCTGCTCCACCGGGGCCAGGTGGGCGCAGGCCTGCGCGGTCAGATCGGCTGAGCCGCCGCGCTCAGCCGCCCCGGACCCAGGGGCTGGTGGTCTGGCTCTCGGTCGAGAAGCCGAAATTGTCGAGCACATAGGGCGCGGCGAAAGTGATCACAGCGGTTGCGACGAAGGCCAGCAGCATGGGTTTCATTCTGTCTCTCCCTTGGGTGTGGTGTTGGCCTGCAGGAAGGCGATCAGGTCGTCGCGATCCTGCGGCTTGGTGATGCGTTGCATGGGCATCTTGGTGCCGGGCGTGTAATTGTCCGGCCCGAGATCGAAGAGCTTGTCGACGGTTTCGGCGGACCAGATGATGTCCGAGTTTTGCAGGCTCTCGGAATAGGTGTAGTCCGGCAGGCCGCCGGCCTCGCGCCCGAAGAGGCCATAGAGAGACGGACCCGCCCGGCGCTGTCCATCGGGGCCCAGCGTATGGCAGATTGCGCATTTGCGGTTGAACTGCCGCTCGCCATTGGAGGCGGTCTCGGTCCCGTTGAGGAACTTCTTGCCGCTCACATCCATCTGCGGCGCATCCGAGGGGCGGTCCGTCGGCCAGCTATAGAGCGCCTCGTCGAGCCCCCCTGCCAGCAGGTTCTCCCCATCGGGGGAGAAGCTGAGCGCCCAGATCGGCCCACGGGTGGTGGCGCGGAAGTCCGACCCGATCGACCAATCGGACGTGTTGAGGAGCGAGATGTATCCCTCGCCATCGCCCATGGCGATCTGGCTGCCATCGCGCGACTGCGCCAGCGCGAGAATCGGGCGGCGCCCGAGGGTGATGTCGGCGATCTCGGTCCCGCTTGCGAGATCGAGCACGCGGGTGACCCCATCAACGGACCCATAGGCGAGCCAGCCCTTGGCCTCGTTCACAACCATGCGGTTGATGCCGAAGCCGTGGCGCAGCAGGATCCGCGTCTCGGTGCCAGAGGCCACGTCCCAGGCGCGGAGGGTGCCGTCGATCGAGGCTGACAGTAGCGTTGCACCTTCTTCGATCCAGACCAGAGCGTTCACGCCCGCATCATGGCCGGACAGGGTGCGCGCCGGCGCGCCATCCCGGGACCAGAGGGTGATCGTGCCGTCCCAGCTGGCCGAGGCGATCACGCGACCATCCGGGCTGGCCGCGAGGTCCGAGACCTTGCCCAGGTGGCGCCCAATCTCCTGCGCGGTGCCGGTTTCCAGATCCCAGAGAAGCACGGCGAAGTCGTCCCCGGCGGAGACGAGCGTCTGGTCATCCACGAAGGTCACGGTCTTCACTGCCGCCTCATGGCCATCCAGCCAGCGCGGCTCCCGCGCCTGCCAGAGCCCGACCGCATTGTCGAAGCTCGCCGTGGCGACCGTCCCGGAGGGCGACACCGCCACCCCCATGATCGGACCGCCATGGCCCTTGAGCGTATAGAACTCTCCGGCCGGGGCGAGACCCGGCCAGAGCGCGCAGCAGAGCGCAAGCCAAAGCCGCATCGGGCTACTCGGCGGGGGTCGCGGATTTCGGGGCGGCGGCCTCCTTGGCCTTCACCTCATCCACCCAGAGCGAGTGGTGCTCGCGGGCCCATTGCTCTTCGACCTGACCGGAGCCCATGGCGTCATAGGCGCCCTCCATCCCGACGGACCCGATATAGATATGGGCCAGGATGATCGCCATCATCACGAAGGCGACGATGGAGTGCCAGAGCTGCGCGTATTGCATCTCTTCATGGGGGGCGAGCTGTTCGGGCAGGATGCCGAGACCCAGCATCTCGGGGATGCCCGTGCTGTTCAGCGCCGCGAAGGTCTTGGCGAACATCGGCAGCTCGAACGGGAAGAGCAGGGACAGACCGGACAACGAGATCGAGCCTCCCAGCAGGATCACGGACCAGAAGATCACCTTTTGGCCGGCATTGAACTTCTTGGCGGGCGGATGGACGCCCTTCTTGAAGATCCCGCCACCCACGGCGATCCATTTCAGGTCGGTCTTGTTCGGGATGTTCTCTTTGATCCAGAGGACGAGGATCATCAAGATCGCGAGCATAAAGGCCCAGGAGATGTTGTTATGCACCCATTTTGAGGCCCCGGCGAGCACGGCAAAGCTGTCCTTGCCGAAGACCGGGATCAGATAGAGCCGTCCGAAGAGGGATACGAGGCCGGTGATCCCGAGGACGATGAAGCTGCCCGCGAGCAGCCAATGGGCAAAGCGCTCGATGGACGCAAAACGCTGGATCGTGCGCCCGGTCTTCGTGCCGTCGATCGTGATGCGCCCGCGCAGCAGGAAGAAGAGCGCCAGCGCGCCAAGGGTGCCGAGCAGCAGATAGCCGCCATACTTGAGGAGCGGGCCCTGACGGAACTCCAACCACCACATGCCGCGATCCTGAATCAGCACGCCCGTGGCCGGACCGCGAGCCGAGACGGTCACATCCGCCGTGCCGTAGCGCAGGGCGAGATAGACGTCGCTATCCGAGGCGCCACCGAGGGTCCCCAGCTGTGCTGCCATGTCGGCAGCATTGTTGCCGGTGCTGTCCAGACGGTAGGAGAGGTCCACATTCTCGCCGCGCTGCCGGGCCAGAATATCCTCCAGCGTTGGCGCGCCGCCGGTCGCCGAGCGATCCGGTTCTGCGGCGGTGGGGGTGTCCTGGGCAGGTGCCATGCTGACAAGGGTCAGCGACAGCACGAGCGCGAGCAAGCTGCGTAAAATCATCGTGGCCTCCCATGTGATGCGGTTCTAAGCCGCAAATATGTACTGAAGAGTAGGTTTTTTGCGCCGACTGTCCATCGAATTCCGGCGCGACTATAGGCGCTCCGGCCGGGGGGCGTTAGGGGGGCTTGGCCCGGAAAAGACCCGACTTTGGTGCCGGGTCTAATCGCGCATGGAATCCTTCAGGCGGACCACTTCCTTATAGGCGGAGGCGGCCTTCTGAAACTCGCCCTCGGCCTCGTAAAGCTGGGCGCGCGCCTCGGTGAAGCGGGTCAGCCAGATCGGATAGCCGATGGCCTGGGCGATCCGCTGGCCTTCGGTCAGGGCTTCGCAGGCATGGCCCATTTCGCCGCGCTTTTGTTGTGCGATCCCAAGCTGATGCAGCAGCTGGCAGGCGGCGCGCTGATCTCCATCGGCCTGGGCGATCTCCAACCCTTCTTCCAGATGGGGAAGGGCGTCCACCGGGCGATCAAGGGCGATTTGGGCCGCGCTCAGCACCTCCAGCGTATAGGGCAGGATAATCCGGTTCTTGAACTGACGGGCGAGGGCGAGCGATTCCTCAGCCCGCTCCAGCGCCTGCACATAGTCCCGCTCGTAGTTCAGGGTCCTGGCAATATTGTGCTCCACACGGGCGCGCTCGGCCCCCTTGGAGAGCTGTAGCGCGTTCTCGAGCGCGTGGCGGGACTCTTCGATCCGGCCGCGATAGCGCTGAATGGTGGATTGGGTGATGTAGAGGTCCACGAGCGCCTCATCCGGGATGGTGTCATCCACCAGATCGAAGCCCCGGCGCACCATGCGGCTCGCAAAGTCCCGCCGTCCGGCGCTGTAATGCACGACCCCTAGCAAGGAGAAGACATCCACCAGCAGGTGTTTCGCGATCTGCCGGTCCATCCCCTGTTTCGCTTGCAGGCAATAGGAGGTGGTCTGTTCGAAATCGCCGCGCCATTTCGCCTGCCATGCCAGCGTGCGCAGGGCGCTACACCGATCCACCGCGTCATAGGAGGTCTGCTGCTCTACCAGCGCCAAAGCTTGCCGCGCCAGCTCCGCGCTGCGCACGCGGTCCGTCCATCTGCATTCCCAGGCAAGACGGGTCAGCAATTTGGGATCGGGTACGCGACTCTGAGAGGGCGCACTGTCTGTGCGTTGCATGGGGACCTATTTTCGGTGCGGTGTTCTCCTATGACAATATTGAAGCAATCACCAAAAAATCCATTGAAAAAATCAAATCCTGCCAGAGATTTTTTTCATGAATGCGTCTGGATTTTTAAGGAAGTTGCGCCGCCGCTGCTCGGAGGACCCGTGCCCATTGTTTATCATAGATAAACAGCCAGTCCTGAGGGGCCTTGCGAACGAAGGATTCCAGCGCGGAAGCGACACCTTGGGTGGTCTCTTCGAGGCTCCCCGGGGTGAGGGGCGCGCCGAGCTCCAGGGTGATGGCCGTATCGGTTTGCACGACCATGGCGGGCAGGATCGGGCTTTTGAGCTTTCCGGCGAAGCGCGCGGGCCAGCCCACCATGCCGATCGGTTGACCAAAGCTCGTCACCCGCACCATGTCGCGGGTTTTGTCATAGGTCGTGTCCTTGGGCGGGGTGGCCTTGATCCGGTCCACCACGCCCACCACGAGCATCCCCGATTTCAGCGCCTTGAGCACCGCGCGGGCGACCTTGGCCTCGGGCGTCCGGCGCACATCGATGCATTCGCAGCCCAGATGCACGTAGTAGCTGTGCTGGGTCGCGGCGCGGGCGTCCTGCTTGCTCTCGCGGACCAGCATCAGGGTCGGATAGCGGGCCGCCAACCCCCGCACCATCGAGATCGAGGCCTGACAATGGGGCATCACCAGCACCGCGCCGTGCCCCTCGGCCAAGGCGGCCTCTAGCGTGGCGACATCCGGGATTTCGAGCATCGCATCCAGCGCGTCGGTTTCGCCATTGCGGAGCATCTCCATCCGCGCGAGACCCAATTTCATCTGAGCGATCCAATCCCGATGCAGATCCGAGGGCTTGGTACGCCCGAGGATCTTGGCGAGCGCAACATTGGTCGGCTTCAGCGGCGCGCCGGGCAGATGATAGGCCACGCTGAGCAATCCGCCGAACGCGCCATAGGTCGCCCGCTCCACCCAATCGGGCGCAGTGCGGATCCGGCGCAGGATGCCATCGAAGAGGAACCAGATACGATCCTTGAAACGGGTAAAACTGAGGGCCACGGGGAAGTCCTGTCTCGGGGGCAGGTTCAGATGTGGCCTGCCGCGGGCGCTGTGTAAAGAGCTCTGGCAGGGGACAAAGAAAAACGCCCCGGGGCTGAGCCCGGGGCGTTCGATCAACTTGGATGCAGAAGGGGCTTAGTTGCTCTTCTGCTCATAGGCGGTGCCCCAGCCCCAGGCGCCGGAGCCGAAGCCACGGGCCACCACGCGCTCGCGGTAGATGCCCGAGACGACGTCGCCGTCACCCGCCAGAAGCGCCTTGGTGGAGCACATCTCAGCGCAGATCGGCAGCTTGCCTTCCGCGATGCGGTTGCGCCCGTACTTGGCGAACTCGGCGGTGGAGTGGGTTTCTTCCGGGCCGCCGGCGCAGAAGGTGCACTTGTCCATCTTGCCGCGGGAGCCGAAATTGCCCGCTTGCGGATATTGCGGCGCGCCGAAGGGGCACGCGTAGAAGCAATAGCCGCAGCCGATGCACAGATCCTTGGAGTGCAGCACCACACCGTCATCGGTCTGGTAGAAGCAGTCCACGGGGCACACCGCCATGCAGGGCGCGTCCGAACAATGCATGCAGGCCACGGAGATCGACCGCTCGCCGGGCTGACCATCATTGATGGTCACCACGCGGCGCCGGTTGATGCCCCAGGGCACCTCATGCTCGTTCTTACACGCTGTGACGCAGGCATTACACTCAATGCAGCGTTCAGCGTCGCAAAGGAACTTTGCTCTTGCCATTGGTCGCTCTCCTTACGCCGACCAGATTTTGCAGAGAGTGGCCTTCGTCTCCTGCATCTGGGTTACGCTGTCATAGCCGTAGGTTTGGGCTGTGTTGGTGCTTTCCCCAAGGACATAGGGGTCTGCGCCGTCCGGGTATTTGGACCGCAGGTCCTCACCCTCGAGATGCCCGCCGAAGTGGAAGGGCATGAACGCCACACCGGACCCGACCCGCTCGGTGACCATGGCCATAACTTTGACCTTGCCGCCTTCGGGGCCTTCGACCCAGACCTGAGCCCCATCCCGGATACCAAGATTGTTGGCATCGCGCGGATTGATCTCGACGAACATGTCCTGCTGAAGCTCAGCAAGCCAGGGGTTCGACCGGGTCTCGTCGCCGCCACCCTCGTATTCGACCAGACGGCCGGAGGTGAGGATGATCGGATAGTCCTTGGAGTAGTCGTTCTTCTGGATCGACGCGTACATGGTGGGCAGACGGTAGAATTTCCGATCCTCATAGGTCGGGTAATCCGCCACCAGGTCACGCCGGTTGGTGTAGAGCGGCTCGCGGTGCACCGGCACCGGATCCGGGAAGGTCCAGACGACGGCACGGGCCTTGGCGTTCCCGAAGGGCGCACACTCATGCTTGATCGCGACCCGCTGGATGCCGCCCGAGAGGTCGGTTTTCCAGTTGGTCTTCGGACCGGCCACGGCATCGATTGCCGCCCGCTCTTCATCGGTGAGATCGCCGTCCCAGCCGAGATCCATCAGCATCTGCATGGTGAACTCGGGATATCCGTCCTGGATCTCCGAGCCCGCCGAGTAGACGCCTTCGGCCAGCAGGTTGTCGCCATCCCGCTCGACGCCGAACCGGGCGCGGAAGGTCAGACCCCCCTCGGAGACCGGCTTGGACATGTCGTAGAGGTTCGGGGTGCCCGGGTGCTTCATCTCCGGCGTGCCCCAGCACGGCCACGGCATACCGTAGTAATCGCCATCCGCGGGACCACCCACAGCCTGCAGCGTCGTCTTGTCGAACGTGTGCTGGTTGGCCATGTGCAGCTTGATCCGCTCCGGCGACTGGCCCGTGTAGCCCACGGTCCACATGCCCGCGTTGAACTCCCGCGTGACGCTCTCGATGTTCGGCGTGTTCTCGTCGTCCATCTCGATATTGCGGAAGAAGCGGTCGGCGAAGCCGAACTTGTTGGCGAAGAGGCCGATGATCTCGTGGTCGGTCTTGGACTCAAAGAGCGGGTCCATGATCTTGTCGCGCCACTGGATCGAACGGTTGGATGCTGTGACCGAGCCATAGGTCTCGAACTGCGTGGCTGCCGGCAGCAGGTACACGCCATCCTCGCGATCATGCAGAACCGCAGAGACCGTCGGGAACGGGTCCACCACGACAAGCATGTCGAGCTTCTCCATCGCCGTCTTCATCTCTTTCATACGGGTCTGGGAGTTCGGGGCGTGGCCCCAGAGCACCATGGCCCGCACGTTGTTCGGCTGATCCATGTTCTCGGGATCTTCAAGGATGCCGTCGATCCAGCGGGACACCGGAATGCCCGTCAGGTTCATCAGGTTCTTGTCCTTGCCATCGGCCGCCTTGACGGTCTGGAACTGACCCTTCAGCCAATCCAGATCCTCGCCCCAGACCCGCGCCCAATGGGCCCAGGAGCCGGCTGCGAGGCCGTAATAGCCCGGCAGGGTGTGGCTGAGAACGCCGAGATCCGTCGCGCCCTGAACGTTGTCATGGCCGCGGAAGATGTTGGTGCCGCCACCGGAGGTCCCCATGTTGCCAAGTGCGAGCTGAAGCACGCAATAGGCGCGGGTGTTGTTGTTGCCGGTGGTGTGCTGGGTACCACCCATGCACCAGATCACGGTGCCGGGACGGTTATTGGCGAGGGTCCGGGCCACACGCTGCAGCTGGCTGCCGGGCACGTCCGTGACGCGCTCAACCTCTTCCGGGGTCCAGCGGGCAACTTCTTCCTTGATCTGATCCATCCCCCAGACACGGGTGCGGATGAACTCTTTGTCCTCCCAGCCGTTCTCGAAGATGTGCCACAGGATACCCCAGATCAGCGCCACGTCCGAGCCGGGACGCATGCGGACATACTCGTCAGCATGGGCCGCGGTGCGCGTGAAGCGCGGGTCGCAGACGATGACGGGAGCGTTGTTCTGCTCCTTGGCCTTCAACAGGTGCAACAGCGAGACAGGGTGTGCCTCGGCCGGGTTGCCGCCGATGATGAAGATGGCCTTGGAATTGTGGATGTCGTTGTAGCTGTTGGTCATGGCGCCGTAGCCCCATGTGTTCGCAACACCCGCAACGGTGGTGGAGTGACAGATCCGCGCCTGGTGATCCACGTTGTTCGTGCCCCAATAGGCGGCGAACTTGCGGAACAGGTAGGCCTGTTCGTTGTTATGCTTGGCCGAGCCGAGCCAGTAGACGCTGTCCGGACCGCTTTCGTCCCGGATCTGCATCATGCCGTCGCCGATCTCGTTGATCGCCTGTTCCCAGCTGATGCGCTTCCACTCACCACCCTCTTTCTTCATCGGGTACTTGAGGCGGCGTTCGCCATGGGCGTGCTCGCGGACCGCGGCACCCTTGGCGCAGTGGGCCCCGAGGTTGAACGGGCTGTCCCAGCCGGGTTCCTGACCCGTCCAGACACCATTCTGCACTTCGGCGATCACGGTGCAGCCAACCGAGCAGTGGGTGCAGACGGACTTGACGGTCTCGACGGCCCCTTTCACGGCGGTTGCAGCATCTGCTTTGGTAACTGTCCCTCCGGTCGCGCCGATCGCGGCGAGGCCACCAATGGCCAGACCCGATGTGCGCAGGAAGCTACGTCTGTCGACGGTCTTCTCCGCGAGGTTGGACAGGAGCGTCGTCCGCTGGGGGCGTCGCGCAACCCCGTTGGTCTTTTTCCTGAGCATTTTCGTTCTCCTTGCTCGCGCCACGCGGCCTGCACGTGAGCTTGCTTGGGTTTGCTTTGGCTCCAGTCAGTCGGGCGTCACGCAACCAGTCGCTGGAACGGTTTTGGCCTCCGACCGAGGGATCCCGGGCGGCAGCAGGTCTCGCGCCTAGAAGCGCGCGCTGTCGAGATAGGCGCGGGTATGCGCAGTGTCGCGCAGGCCTTCGCCAGCAGCGTCGGTCGTTGCCGCCTCGGCAGCGTCGGGCGCGAGCGCCACGGCAGCTGCAGCCGCGGGAACCGAGGTCGACGCGAGCTTCAGGAAGTCGCGGCGGCTGGCGGTTTCGCCGGCTTTGCTTTGCTTGGACATGTTTCTCCTCCATGTGTCCTGGCTGGGGTGACGGCCCCGGCTGGGTGGTCTGGCTTGGGCATGCGCCCTGGCTGGGAGCCTTGTCAGTCGCTTGTCATGCGAAAGGCTTCGGATTCGATGGCCATGAAGGCCTTGCCGGTGGCGCCCACGGCGGCATAGAGCACCGAGTTCTTGGCGGCCTCGAGATCGGCAAAGAAATGACCGGCCCATAGGCCGATATGCTTGTTGTAAAACTCTTTTTGTTTTGCGATCGGAGCCGGGTCGCCGAAACGCCCGGTGATCAGCCCGGCCATGATCTCCATCATGGAGGCGATGTTGTCCTCGGGCTCGTAAACATTCGGTGCACGGGTGATCTGCAGCGCGGCCATATCCCCGCGCAGGGTCGCCAAAGGCTTCTCATTGAGGAACCCGGTCAGGTAGTAGCTCGCATAGGGCAGAAGCTCGCCGCGCCCGAGCCCGATAAAGAGCGCGTTGAACTCGCTCTCGACCGCGCGGGCGGAGGTGACCTTGGCGATCCGCGACAGGGCGCCGATGGCTTGGCCGAGCTCGCTCTCGTCGCCCGAAAGGCTCGCCGCCTGTTTCAGCAGCGCCCCATTGGGCGGGCCCGCCAGAAGGACACCCAGGAAGTCGTAGAGATCCGCGCGCAGCTTGTCTTCCTCGGCAATCTGCAGGGTCTGTGCGGTGGCGGTCATCGGTGTCCTCTCGGCGTCGTCTGTCATGTCTTGGTCTCTGCGCTCACGTTTCGAACTGAAAACGCAGACGCCGCCTCGCGGGCGGTGTTTCGGTCAATGAAGTCACGCCGGGATCCGTGTCCATCTCCGTGACTGTATCAGCAGGTTCCGCAGGGGCCTCTGCGACGAAGGTCGTAGAGACGGGCGATTCAGTCTCCAATTCAGGGGGTTCTGCGGGGATTGTCTGCGACAAATCCACCTCGGCCTCGGGGGCGTCCGGCGTGTCGGGCTCAAGCTCGCCTCTGGCGATGGCCTCCTTGCGGGCCATCTCTTCCACGTGTTTGAGCATGCCTTTGCCCACCTGATAGGCGGTTTGCATGTTCTCCACGACCTTGGCGCTGTCGGTGAAATCCTCGCCATAGTCCAGCAAGCCGTCCACATTGGCGAGCACCGGATTGCTCAGCCAGAGCTTGCGCAGCGCCCGACGGCGGATCCGGTCGGGGACGGCCGATTTCATGAAAGCCGAGAAGTCATCCCCGGGCTGGAGGGTCTCCGGATCGGGCAGGCCAAGCTC
This sequence comes from Dinoroseobacter sp. S76, assembly GCF_049801095.1. Classification (NCBI taxonomy): domain Bacteria; kingdom Pseudomonadati; phylum Pseudomonadota; class Alphaproteobacteria; order Rhodobacterales; family Roseobacteraceae; genus Dinoroseobacter; species Dinoroseobacter sp. S76. The sequence continues at coordinate 138,533 of NZ_JBNAGH010000007.1, forward strand.
TTCGAGGACAACCTCATCGGGCTTCTCCTCCATCGCGGCCTTTTCGGCGGCGCGCTCGGAGTGCAGGACCTCCGCCGCATCGGCCTCGGCCTCGGCGGCGACGCGGGCTTTGCGCCGCGACCAGAAATCCCCGGTATCACTCAATGGACCCGCCCGGCCCGACGGGGCGCGCGGTAGACATCCGAGAGCTGCTGGATCCGGGCGTCGCCCTTGCCATCTTCGGCCAGATCGATCCGTTTCTTGTCCCGACGGCGTTTCACGAAGACCTCGTCCTCGTGATGGGTGTCGATGAAGTCGCGGATCATCGCGATCAGGGCCGGGGGCGTGGGCACCCGTTCAACAATTTCTTCGCCGCTATCGGTGTAATCCTGCGCCTCGTAGGGCGAGGCGGTGACAAGCAGCAGGTCGAATTCATGCTCCGCATCAGGATCTTCGGTCGCGCGCATGATCACATAGATCGATGGTTCCGCCACGTTGAGCCCGGTCTGATAGGCTTCGGTATCCGTGCGCCAAAGCTCTAGCGGCAGCGTGGCGGCGTGGTACTCGACACTGTCGCCCTCGCGGCGCAGTTCCCGCCAACTGGCTTCGGGAGCTCCGGGCAGCACGGCCACCGCACGCCACGACCATTTGGCCCAGCGGGTTACGCCTGGCACTCGCCGTAGGACCACTCCGAGCGGAATGGTGAGCGATCGCTCCGATGTGTCCATGAGTCCTCCCGACTCCGAAGGCCTTTTGTCGTGCCGTTTTTTGTGTGCCCTCGCCTCTAGGATGAAACGAAATCGTTGCAACTGCAAAGCAAAAAACCCCGATTGCCGTGGTTCAGCGCGCTGCGGGCACGGGACTTTGGTCGATGTTTTTCGGCAAGAAACTGGTTTTGCTGGAAAAGACGAGTGTTGTATATGGGTTTTGCCTTTCGCGGCAGGACCCGCCCGGGCGGGTGCGGTTTGCATAGTGCAAAGGTCTCAGTCCGATTCGCCTTTACCATCCCGGGAAATCGTGACTTTGTGAGGCGGTTCGAGCGGCCAAGCAGAGCCGTTTTCAGGGAGTAGGGGAGACGCGCGATGTCCAAGACGCTGTTATTATGCGATTGTCTCGGCTCGCAATCCGTCGATGCCGATGCGCTCTCCGAGGCGACGGGGATGGGCTGCAGCAAGGTCCATACCGGGCTCTGCATGCATCAGACCGAAACGCTGGCCCAGGCAATCGCCACCGGAGAGACGGTTGTGGCCTGTGCGCAGGAGACGCAGCTCTTCGAAGAACTGGCTGACGATCTGGGCGTTGAGGCCCCGCTAACCCTGGATCTGCGAGACCGCGCGGGCTGGTCCGATGAGGGGGCGCAGGCGGGCCCCAAGATGGCCGCGCTGGTAGCGGATGCCCTGATAGAGGCGCCCGCAACCCCGGCAGTGGACATCTCCAGCGCAGGCCAGTGTCTGGTCCTTGGTCGCCCGGAAGTTGCGGTCGCCGCAGCGGAGCAATTGGCCGAGCATCTGAGCGTCACGGTCTTGCTGGACGGGGCGGAGGATCTGCCCCTGCATCGCGGCTTTGACGTGGTTGTGGGCAAGCTGCGCAAGGCGAGCGGCTCCTTGGGCCAGTTCGCGGTGACGATCGACGCGCTGCAGCAGGTGCAGCCGGGGGGACGGGGCGCCTTTGCCCTGACACCGGCGCAGGATGGCGCGCGCACGGAATGTGACTTGATCCTGGATCTGCGAGGGGATGCGCCGCTCTTTCCCGCGCCGGAAAAGCGCGACGGCTATCTTCGGGCGGATCCCGGTGCGCCGAACCTCGTGGCGGGCGCAGTTCTGGCCGCGAGCCATATGGTCGGCACCTATGAAAAGCCGCTCTATGTGGGCCTGACCCAACCGCTCTGCGCCCATTCCCGGGCCGGGCAGGAGGCTTGCCGCAATTGCCTCGACATCTGCCCGACCGGCGCGATCAGCCCGGATGGCGACCACGTCACCATTGATCCCATGATCTGCGCGGGTTGCGGGGCCTGTGCCGCGCTTTGCCCGTCCGGGGCGATCACGGCGCAGGACCCGCCTGTGCCCTATCTGATGCGCCGGGCCGGGGCGATGGTGCAGGCCTATACCAAGGCGGGCGGGGTCGCGCCGCGCTTGCTGGTCCATGATGCGGGCCATGGGGCGGAGATGATCGCGCTCGCGGCGCGCTTCGGGCGTGGTTTGCCCGCGGATGTGATCCCCATGTCGCTGGAGAAAGTGTCGGGCTTTGGTCATGCCGAGGCGCTTGGCGCGCTGGCCAGCGGGTTCGCGGCGGTGGATGTCCTGATCGCGCCCACGACCGAGCGCGAGGCGTTGGAACGCGAAGTTGCGCTTGCCAATGCGCTGAGCGATCAACCGCGGATGGGCCTGATCGATGTGGCCGATCCCGATGCCCTGTCCGATCACCTCTATGGGGCGGAGGTCGCGGCGAACACGGCCCAGCCGGTGCTGCCCATGGGCGACCGCCGGCAGATCACGCGGCTTGCGGCCAAGGCGCTGCACGGGGCCGAGAGCGATGTGGTGCTGCCCTTGCCCGAGTCCGCGCCGTATGGGGCCGTGCTGGTGAATACAGACAGCTGCACCCTGTGCCTGTCTTGCGTCTCACTCTGCCCCTCGGGCGCGCTGACCGACAACCCGGATATGCCGCAGCTCAAGTTTCAGGAGGATGCCTGCCTGCAATGCGGGCTCTGCGCCAATATCTGTCCGGAGAAGGCGATCACGCTGGCGCCGCAATTCAACCTTGGCGACAGCGCCCTGAGCGAGGTGGTCAAGCATGAGGAAGAGCCCGCGGCCTGCATCGAATGCGGCGCGCTGTTCGGGGTGAAATCGACCATCGAGAAGATCGTCGAGAAGCTCGAGGGCAAGCACCACATGTTCGCCAATTCAGACGCCGCGAAGATGATCCGGATGTGCGATGATTGCCGGGTGAACGCCCAGTTCCATAGCGAGAACAATCCTTTCGCCGGGGGGGAACGCCCCAAGCCGCGCACAACCGCCGACTATTACAGCGACCGCAAGGATCACTGATGTCGGATCGGAGCCCCCAGATTGGCCGGCGTCATGGTGGCGACATAGGCCAGGATCTCGTCCAGCTCCTCGAGGGTCATGCTCAGCGGATGGATCGGCGAGGGCAGGCCGGGATCGAACGGGGCCGTCACCTCGTCTATCTGGGTGAAGGCCGGATGCGGGTTGAGGACATAGAAGGTCTCGAACCGCTCCTGCCAGTTTTCGAAACTGCGCAGCAGGCCGAAGGACGGCGTGGAGCCAATGCTGTTATGACGGTTCTGGGGGCCGATCACATGGCAGCGGCCGCAATGGACCAACGACAGGCTGACCCCCTCGGTCGTATCCCGGCTGAGATCCAGGGCCACGGTTTCGACCGGACGATCCGCTGCGGCGGTGAAGCCCGGGCCACTTTCGGGCGTGAAGCTCGCGATGGTGCGCTTGCCGATATCGGAGGTCAGCCAATCCGCGAAGCGTGCCGCATGGGTATCACCCTCGGGCACCGACAGGGACCAGACCTGCGCGCCCGAAGCGAGGACCTCTTGTCCGCCCGCCCCGTCGGGAACGAGCTGCGCCGCCCCCGCTTCGGCCGTGTCCGACAGCGTGATGCGCGTGTTGGTTTTCATGGAAAACCGCGGCAAGAGAAACTTGATCAGCCCGGTTTCGACCAGCGCGGGATCCGCGTGCAGCGTGAAGCGTTTCTCCTCGGCGTCTACGGCGGTCGTGGCCGTAACTGCCCAGAACAAAATCAAAAAACACCGTGCTCGCGTGCGGGTCAGCATCCGGAACCTCCCGTCGTGGTTGTGCAGACTGCCAGCCTAGACGGGCGTTGAGCGATCCGTCAACAACTGGGCCGCAGCAGCCAAAGCAAAGGACCGAAGCCATGAGCGATGACTTCAACATGACGATGCGCAAGTTTCTCAAACAGGTGGGCGTCACCTCGCAGCAGGCGATCGAAGACGCCATGCGCAACACCGAAGGCACCGCTGGCAAGAGTTTCGAGGCCAAGATGGTCCTGACGATTGAGGGCGTCGATCTAGAACATACGGTGACGGGAACAATCGAGGGGCCGAGCACATGACACTCACGCGGGACGACGTTCTGGACACGCTGAAGCAGGTCAAGGACCCGCTGGGCGGTGGCGATCTGGTCTCGGCGGGCATGGTGCGCGCGCTGACCGTGGACAGCGGCGCGGTTCGCTTCGTGATCGAAGTGGACCCCAAGCGCGCGGCGGAGATTGAGCCTGCGCGGCTCGAAGCGGAGCAAAAGCTCAAGGCCCTGGCCGGTGTCGCCAGTGTTTCGGCGGTGATGACCGCCCATTCCGCGCCTGCCGCGCCCCCGGACCTCAAGCCGCGCAACGCGGCCAAAGCGTCTGAGCCCAAGGGGCCGCAGAAGATCCCGGGCATCGACCGGATCCTTGCGGTGGCGAGCGGCAAGGGCGGGGTGGGCAAGTCCACCGTGGCCGCCAATCTCGCCACGGCCCTGGCCGCCGAGGGGCGGCGCGTCGGCTTGCTTGACGCGGATGTCTACGGCCCGAGCCAGCCGCGCATGCTGGGGGTCTCCGGACGCCCGGCGAGCCCTGACGGCAAGACGATCCTGCCCATGCGCAACCACGGGGTGACGATGATGTCTCTCGGCCTGATGATGGGCGAGGATGAAGCGGTCGTCTGGCGAGGGCCGATGCTCATGGGCGCGCTGCAGCAGATGCTGAGCCAGGTGCAATGGGGCGCGCTCGACGTCCTGCTGGTGGATCTGCCGCCGGGGACCGGGGATGTGCAGATGACCCTGGCCCAGAAGGCCGATGTGACGGGGGCCATCATCGTCTCGACCCCCCAGGACATCGCATTGCTCGATGCGCGCAAGGGGATAGACATGTTCAACAAGCTGGGGACGCCGATCCTCGGGATGATCGAGAATATGAGCACGCATATTTGCTCCAATTGCGGTCATGAGGAGCATGTCTTTGGTCATGGCGGTGTCGGGGCCGAGGCCGCCAAGCTGGGTGTCCCGGTCATGGCGGAGATCCCGCTCGACATGTCGATCCGCATGGCGGCCGATGGCGGCGCGCCCATCGTGGTCTCGACCCCCCATGGCCCCCAGGCCGATGCCTTCCGCAAGGTGGCCCGGCAACTGATTGCAGACGGAAACGCATGATCGAGACTGCGCCCAGCTTCCCACCGCTTTTTGTCGGGATGCCCGTGGCCGCCAAGGTGGATCCCTTCGCCAAGGCGATTGCCGAAGCGACCCTTGGCTGCGATTCCGGGTTGATCGTCTATGCCGAGGGCGCGGATCGCTTGAGCGCGGCGATTGTCTTTGCGCCCGAGAGCCCGCTGGATGAAGCAATGGCGGTCCTGCCGGCCTGCGGCGTTGGATTTCAGAACGCGTTGGGGGCGCTCGCGCCGCCCGAGGTGGCTGTGCATCTCGATTGGGATGGGCGGGTCTTTGTGAATGGAGCGCGCTGCGGCGGGTTGCAGGTCGCGGCCTCCCATCAGGAGGGGGATGCGGAACCGGACTGGATCGTGGTCGGTCTCGAAGTGCCGTTCCTGCCGGAGAACCCGGACGCGCCTGGGGCCACGCCCGATGCGACCTCCCTCTATGAAGAGGGCTGTGCCGAGGTCGATCAGGTGCGCCTGCTCGAGGCCTGGGCGCGCCATACGCTCGTCTGGATCAGCCGGTTGGAAGACGAGGGGCCGCGTGCCCTGCATGGCGAGTGGCGCGGTTTGGCCCGCAATCTTGGCGAGGATGTCACGGTCGCGTTGGCAGATGCCGCCCATGAGGGCACCTTTCTCGGTGTTGATGAGCACTTTGGAATGCTGTTGCGGGTCGGGGACGACACGACCTCCCTCCCGCTGCGCTGCATTCTTTCTACAGGAGACGCCCGATGAAACTGGCCAGAGCGATCCATTTCGATGAGAGCGATCAGAGGGTCTATCACTCCCCGGCGCGTACTGGCGAATGGTGCCTGAGCGGGGGGTTCGAGTTTTCGAACTGGAGCGAGGCGGATCTGGTTGGCAAGGCGCGGCAGGCCTTTGCCAATGGCTGGCTCGGGCTGGAGACATTCGGGCGGGTGACCTTTGTCGCCGTCACACAGGTGGAGCAGGCCGAGATCGACGCGCTCGAGACGGCGCTCGCCCAGCATTTCGTGGACCTCTACGGCGCGCCATCCCTGGAGGCCGCGCGCGGGGTCGCGGCCGAGGAGATCGGGCAGATGGTTGAGCTCTGCGAGGATCACGATCCCAACACGCTTCTGACGGTGGCGCGGGAATTGAGCGAAAGCGGCGTGCGCGAAGCCTACCGCGTGATCAAGCCGGATGCCGCTGGTCTCGATCAGTTTGCAATCCACGGATCTCTCGACGATTGATCATGCTGCGGCGCGGCATGCTGTCTCACGACGAATGTCGTGGTTCGACAAATCTTTAAAATTGATACAGGTCAAGGGAATTATGCACGTGCAGCATTTATAATGGTGCCGTCCCCAAAAGAGGCTTGTCCATGTCCTTTGTATCTGCGCTTCAACTTGCCCGTTTCCTTCCAGGAACGGAGTGGCAAGGATTGACGGATGCATGTCTGCAGGATCTTGCCAAGCTTGCCGCGATCCAGAGTTTCTCGCAAGACGACGTTCTTCCTGTTGGAACTTACATTGTTTCCGAGGGACTTATCGGTGTCATGCGGGGTGCGCATGCAGATCGCAGTGCGGTCACAGCGCTCTATCTCGTCGGGGATCTGGTCGATCTGCAGCCCGGGCCCTTTGACGCGTCCGACCGTCTGGTCGCCCTCCGCCCGACGCGCGCTGTGTTCTTTCCGGTCGAAGGATTCACTGCTGCGATGCAGCGACATCAGGAACTGGCCCTGATCGCCTGTGCCAATCTCAAGCGGCAGGCCTTCAATCTGCGGGAGCATGCGGCGGAGCTCTACATCAAGGCGCCGGACCAGCGATTGGCGGCGTTTCTGCTCTGGCTCGAGCAGGTCTCCGGGGTAGGCGATGCCCATCTTGGTTTCGATCTGCCGATGCGGCGCTATGATCTCGCGCGCTATCTCGGCATGCAGCCGGAAACGCTCAGCCGCAAGATCAAGGCGCTGGTGACCGAAGGCGCGATCTCGCAGCGCTCGCCGAGCCGGCTGGTGATCGAAAGCCGCTCCGCGCTGGAGACGCTCGCCGCAGGATTGCGCCGCGTCGCCTGAGCCGCGCGCTTGCGCTCGGGCTGCCCTGCGCTACCCTCGGGTCGAGGGGGCACATATGACACCACTATACGGTTTGAAAGTCGTCGAACTGGCGCGGATTTTGGCGGGCCCATGGATCGGGCAGAGCCTCGCGGATCTGGGCGCGGAGGTCACCAAGGTCGAGGCGCCGTCGGGGGATGACACGCGCCAATGGGGGCCGCCCTTTGTGGAGCGGGACGGAGACCGGAGTGCCGCGTATTTCTACAGTGCCAACCGGGGGAAGCGTTCGGTCATCGCGGATTTCCGGACGCCCGAGGGGCTGGCACGGGTGCGGGAGCTGGTGGCGGACGCGGACATCCTGATCGAGAATTTCAAGGTCGGTGGGCTGGCCAAGTATCAGTTGGATTACCCGTCACTCGCCGAGCTGAACCCGCGCTTGATCTATTGTTCGATCACCGGGTTTGGGCAGGACGGACCCTATGCCCATCGCGCCGGGTATGACTTCATGATCCAGGGCATGAGCGGGTTGATGTCGATCACTGGCGAGGCCGATGGCATGCCCCAGAAGGTTGGGGTCGCGGTGACGGACATCGTGACGGGGCTCTACGGGACCATCGGTATTCTCGCTGCGATCGAACAACGTCATCGCACGGGGCGCGGGCAGCATATCGACATGTCCCTTCTCGACTGCGCCACGGCGCTGCTGGCCAATCAAGCGATGAACCAGCTTGTGACGGGCAGCCCGCCGGCGCGACATGGCAACGCCCATCCCAACATTGCGCCCTATCAGGTGTTTCCGACCTCGGATGGCCACGTGATCGTCGCCGTGGGCAATGACGGACAGTTTCACAAGCTTTGCGCGGTACTGGATCTGCCGGGGACGTCGGAGGATCCACGCTTCCTGTCCAATGCGGCTCGGGTGGCCAATCGCATAGCCCTTACCGATCTCCTATCCGGTCGGATCGCGCGCTGGACATCGGCGGATTTGCTGGCGGCACTTGAGGGGCAAGGTGTGCCCGCCGGGCCGATCAATCAGTTGGATCAGGTCTTTGCCGATCCGCAGCTGCGCGCGCGCGGGATGGAGATTGCGCCGGAAGGTGTGCCGGGGGTGCGGGGGCCTTGGCGGTTCTCGGATGCAGAGCTTGATCTGGCGCGCTCCGCGCCGATTTTGCCGCGCGACTAGTCCTTGCCGGTCTCCCCCGTTTCTGGGTGCAGGTCGTAGGGCGCGGCCAGCGACCAGACATGGTCCGGGATCATGTAGCGCATCCGTTTGGGATGGGCGCGGCGCAGATGGAGGACGGTCTCCACGGCCTTCATCTCCACCCGCGCCCGCGCGAACTCGAGGCCCTTTGGGCCGATACGCGGCATCAGCCAGGCGACAATGCCTCGCGCCCAGTCGGGCATTTTCCGGAGGGGAAGCCCCCCTGCCGCTCTGACCGTGTTCTGGGCGAAGCCTTTGACAGAGCCTGCGCGTTTGCCCGAACTGCCGGGTGTTTCAAGCCGGACCTCATCGCCGAGCGAGGCCAGCAGATCTTCGCCGCGCTGGTTGCGCGCGATGATCCATTGCGCCCCTTCGCCGCCCATATACCCGACGGTGATATCCGCCAGCGTATTCGTGTAGTCGACGCAGGTGCGGCAGGTCATTGGGAAGAAATCCGGTGGAAGATCCGAGAGCGGGAGCTTCAGGAACGGGATGTCGCGCTGCGTGCCATCCTCGAAACGAAGCTCCACATGGTAGTCTGCGCGAAACTCGAGATAGGTGATCTGTTCGGGTGTCTCCGAGAGGCGTGACAGGAACTCGTGAAAGTTCTCGGTCGTCGTGTTGTCGGAACAGGGTGTGCCGATCACATAGAGGGCGTCTAGGCCGAGCTGCTCCTCGATGGATCTCAGTGCATAGACTTGGCAGGGGATCCCGATCACAGCGAGGCGGGTCAGCCCTCGGGCGGCGGCGGGTTCCAGGAGCGAGAGCAGTGGCGCATAGCCCATCCGCATGCCGCGGAGGTGTTTGACCTCAGCCGGGTCTGTGATGATGACGGGCTGGGGCCGCCAACTGTCCTCCGGATGGGGGCCGATGCCGAGGATTGCGTCGACCTGTCCGGTCTCCAGCAGTTTCTGAGCGAGTCGTGTGGTCAGCCCTGTCCACTGCGCTCCGGGTGCCGGGGCGCGGAGCGCGGCTTTATACATGGCGCGGAAGGGGCCAAAGAAGGCCTCGTCCGGGCGTTCAGGGTCGCGGCGCCGTCCATGCACTTGCTGCTCCAGGGCCGAATAGTCCGGTTTGATGAACTGGCATGCGGTGCCACATTGCCCCGCGAGTTTGCTGCGCGACAGGCCGCAATCCGTGCACATGTTTCTGGCCTTGGCGGGGGCTGGGCTGGGTGCCCAAAGACTTGGCGGCTGTGAGTCGAGCATACGAGATCCGAGATTGTCTGTTTTCTCAGACTGCCGGAAATCGCCAAAATGTCAACTTAAGTTGACATACCTTGCGTCACATATAGCTGCGCAGCAGTGCCTCTGAAATGAGCGTCCAGCCATCAGCCACGACAAAAAAGGCGAGCTTGAAGGGAAGCGACACGATCGCCGGGGGCACCATCATCATCCCCATGGACATCAGAATGGCCGCGACGATGAGGTCGATGATGAGGAAGGGCAGGAAGATCAGAAAGCCGATCTGGAAGGCCTTTTCGATCTCGCTCAGCAGGAAAGAAGGCACCAGTATCGAAAGGGGCGGCTCGCTTGGGTCGAAGGGCGCCACGCCGGGCGTCTCCATGCGCAGATTGCCGAGGCGCTCCAGCGTTTCCACTTCGGTGCGCGCTTGCATGAAGCGGATGAAGGGTTCCATCCCGCGTTGGAACCCGGCCTCCCAATCCAGTTCGCCATCGACAAGGGGTTGGATCCCGACCTCCCAGGCTTCGCGAAAAACGGGGTCCATCACGAAATAGGTCAGAAACAGCGCGAGGCTGATGATCAGCATATTGGGCGGCGATTGCTGCAGCCCGATCCCTTGTCGCAGGATCGACAGGACAGTGACCATGAAGGGAAAGCAGGTAATCATGATCGCCAGGCCCGGGGCGATACTGAGCACGGTGATCAGGGCGATGATCTGGAAGGTGCGCGCCGAGAGGGACGTGTCATCCCCCAGATTGATCGCCAGCTCCTGCGCAGAGGCACCGGTTGCCAGGCCCAGAACCAGCAGGACGCTCAGGGTCAGGCAAAACCGCATGGTCAGACGACGCGCTCCGGAGAGATAACTTCGGTCAGGCGCACGGACAAACGGTGGCTCTCCGTGTCCTCTTCGAGCACGCCGCGCGCGATGAGATGAGACCCGACATAGAGCTCCACCGGATCTTCGATCTTCTTGTCCAGCAGGAGAACCGCGTCTTTCTCCAGCGCGAGCAACTCGCGCACGGTGGGATGCGCCTGTCCGACGGACACGCTCAGGGCGATCGGGACCCCGACAAGGGGGCTGTCGGCACGTGCGGGAACATCATCCATGGGCCTGCTCCGTCTCCAGCTGGGCATAGAATTGCTCTGCGGCATCCTTGATCTGCGCCAAGAGCCCGGAGGCGTCCACGTCGTGGATCTCATGGCCGAGATAGAACCGCACCTGCCCCTGGCTGAAGGAGGATTCCGTTTTGAGCATGACCGGCAGGCGATCCTGATCGGCGAGGAGCCGCTTCATCATGGCCTCATCCTCGGGCGCGCAAATCAAATCGACCGTCGCTTGACCTTGCACTTCCACGATCGGCAGCAGGAGCTCTTCGATCAGGTCCTTGTAGTTGGCCTGCATGAGCTCCGGCACAACCTGCCGAACAAGCGTTTCCACGAGTGGTTTCAGGGACAGGCACACCTGACGCCGGGCTTCGAGAAAGGTGAAAGACAGTTCTTCGAGGTTGCGCGCGAACTCGGCGGAGATGTGCGTGTGCTCCATCTCGCTGGACTTGAGCGCATCATCCCAGCCGGCCTGATAGCCGGACTCGTATCCTGCCAGCCGGGAGCTTTCGAGGTCTCCATTCGTGGCAGAGGCGTCACCGGTGGGGGCTTGCAACCGGGATTGAGGTGTGTCGAGGAAATCCTCGAGAGACAGGACATTCATTTAGCGTACCTCCTCGCTGTCATTGATCCACGAGCTTAGGATTTCGATGGTTTCGCTTTCGCGATCTTTGATGAGTTGCCGCAGACGCGTAACCGGGTCGAGCTCTTGCTCTGGTGCCGCCAGAGCCGGGGCGTCCGCCATCTCAGGCTCGGCCAGATCGCTGACTTCACCGGTCAGAACACGCGGCGCATCCACAGGCGTAGGGCCGGGGGCCGGTATGGCGGCTGCAGCGGAGACATAGGCAGGTCCCCCCGCGGCACGTGCAGCAGCCGTGGAGCCCGGTGCGGGCGCAGGCAGACCTGTTTCCGGCGCGGCCGCGAGTTGAGCCGGTGCTTCTGCGGGGCGCAAAATGGGGCGGATCACAAACAAGCCGAGAAACAGTGTGACCAGCGCCAGCGCCCCCATCTGCACCAGTGACATAATGTCGAGCTGGGGCGGCGCGAACCAGGCCGGCGCTTCCAGCGGAGGACCTGCGGGCGCGCCCGGCATTTCCATAGACTTGATCGTGATCACATCTCCACGGGTTTCGTTGAACCCGACCGTCGATTTGACCAGATCCTCCAGCGCGATGAGCTCGGCTTCGGGGCGAGGCTCGAAGGAAACCTCACCATTCTCGCCGACGGTCTGGAGACCGTTCACCAGGACCGCGACCGTAACGCGCTTCACGGCTCCCGGATTGCGTTCAATCTCGCGCTTCACCTCGGAAACTTCGTAGTTCACCCGCTCCCGCGTTTCGGTTTCGTTCTGGGAATCATTGGCGGAATTGGACGTTGCGTCGCCATCGGGCAGGTTGCTCGAAACCGAGACCGCGCCTTCGGAATCGCGGCTGCTTTGCAGCAGGCTCTCGGTGGTTTCAGTGCTCACCGCGACAGCGCCATCGGGATCCACGGTGCGCTCGAAGATGCGCTCCCGGTCCAGTTCCGTGTCGAGATTCACTTCAACGATCGCGTTTCCACGACCAACCCGCGCTTCGAGCAGGCGTTCGATTCGCAGCTTCAGTGCGTCGGCGCGCGTTGTTTGTTCAGCGGCAGCCGAAATGGGGCCTTCACCAGTCATGAGCGTGCCACTGACAGCATCAATGATCGAAACATTTTCCGGGGTCATGCCTGCGACAGCGGAAGCCACGAGGTAGCGCATGGCATCGGCCTGGCTGGCGCTGAGTGCGCCACGCGCAGGTGTCAGAAATACGGATGCCGTGGGAGCTTTGCGGGCCTCAAAGGGGCGTGCGCTTGCTGCAGAGACATGAACGCGGGCTGTCCGAACCGACGGGCTCGACGCGATGGTGCGCGCGAGCTCCCCTTCTTTGGCCCGCCAATAGGTGGCGTCAAACATCTGAGAGGTCGTGCCAAAGCCGCTGATATTGTCGAGCAGCTCGTAACCGCCGCCACCAGCCGCCGGAAGACCCTCATTCGCAAGCGCGATTCGAAGCAGATCCTGCTGCGACCGGTCCACGTAAATCCCGTTGCCCCGCACTTCGAACGGAACGCCGCGCTGTTCGAGATTCGCGACCACTTCTCCGGCCGCTGCGGGTTCGAGCCCCGAGTAGAGAAGCGCGTAATCTGGGGCCATCGCTGTTCGAGAGAGGGCAATAAGCGCCCCAAACACACCAATAACCGCAGCCGCAGCAATCATCTGGTTCCGCAAACCGATCCCGGTCCAGGTTGCGCGCAATTGCTCCATGACTGTTCTTTCCCTTCTGACCTTCTGGTCGTCGATGAACTCAAGCTAGAGCAGTCGGTCTTAATAATCGGTTAGTGCTGTTGGGCTAATCCAATTGGAGAACGAAGCGGGAAAGGTTCCATGGCGGACGAGGCACAGACAGACGCAGAAGAAACAGAAGAAGCCCCCAAGAAGAAGGGCGGAAAGCTGTTTGTGATCATAGGGTTGGTTCTCTTGCTGGCTGGCGGTGGTGGTGCGTTCTTCGCCGTCTATTCAGGCATGATTCTTGCACCTGCCGAACATGCAGAAGAAGCGGCGCCGGAAGTGAAGGATGACGCGCCGGATGTTGCCTTTGTACCCCTGGATCCGCTGGTCGTGTCACTCGGAGCCGATGGCAGCAATTCGTATTTGCGCTTCACCGCTGAGCTTGAAGTTGAGAGCCGCTACGAATCCGAGGTCTCCCATTTGCGTCCCCGAGTGCTGGACGTGCTCAACGGCTACCTGCGCGCCCTGCAAGCGCAAGATATCGAGGCGCCGGCGGCTTTGATGCGGCTTCGGTCGCAGATGCTCCACCGAGTGCAGATTGTGACAGGCGAAGGGCGGGTCCGCGACCTGCTTGTCACTGAATTCGTGTTGAACTGAGAGGCTGAGATGGCTTTGATCGCAGATATCTTCCTGGCCGCCGGAGCACTTGGGGCCGCCATTTACTGCCTGGTTCTGTCTCGCAGGCTCGCGCGCTTTTCTGATCTCGAGAAAGGCATGGGCGGAGCGATTGCTGTCCTGTCCGTCCAGGTGGATGACATGACCAAGGCGCTCTCAAAGGCGCAGGGCACAGCAAGCACAGCGCAAACAGATTTGGATGCGGTGTCGGCTCGGGCGGAGGCTGCGGCACAACGTTTGGAGCTTCTGCTCGCGTCTATGCACGACTTGCCCGCTGCTACGACGGCGCCCGTTGCGTCTCCTCCACTTGCACCGAGCCCACCCCCTGTTGCGCAAATGCACGAAGCCGCTCCGCAGCCGCAGCCGCAGGTGACCGCGCCTCAGCCGGCCACTGCGACGCCAGACGAGGCTGAAGGTGCGATCCAATGGCGGACACGCCGACCGGTCGGGGGGGCAATGTAATGGCGAAGAAACCCTTGTCGCGAAGGACACTGAGCCGACCCCTGATCGTCGTTGCTCTCATGCTGGTCGGTTCCGCGGCCATTCGCATCACCGAGGGCATCGGTCCTGTTATGGCGGATTCCAAAGCAGCCATGGCTGGAGATGACTACGAAGTCGCGAGCTGTCCGACGGAGCCTGAACTGGATCTTCTGCAGAAGTCTCTGCTGTCGCGCGAAGCGGAGCTCATGGAGCAGGCCAAGACGGTCGTTGCCCGTGAAGCTGCGGTGCGCGCCGCTGAGGAAGACATGGCCAAGTTCCAGGCGGAGCTCGATGCAGGGCAAGCTGCTCTTGCGCAGGCCGAGGCGGACTTCGCGGCGCGCGTCAAGAAGGTCGAAAAGGCAAGCGAGACGGATATCCTGCAGCTGATCGCGGTCTATGAGGCCATGAAACCCAAGGATGCCGCCAAGGTCTTTGAGGCGATGTCGCCGGAGTTCGCGTCTGGTTTCCTAAGGGAAATGCCCCCGGACACGGCTGCTTCGATTCTCGCAGGGCTGTCACCCGATTTCGCGTACTCCGTCAGCGTTTTGATGGCCGGGCATAGCGCCGGGCTGAACGCCTCGAACTAACCGACGGCTGCGTAGCGGCCTCCCACCTGAGAAGGGTAAGACTGTGATTGGTATTATCGGTATCGTTGTCATCTTCGTCATGGTCTTTGGCGGGTATCTCGCTGCGGGCGGCAAGATGGGGATCATCCTAAAGTCGCTCCCATTCGAGATGACGATGATCGGGGGCGCCGCCGTTGGGGCGTTTGTGATCAGTAACGATATGGGGGGCATCAAGCACACGCTCAAAGACATCAAGAAAGTCTTTAAGGGGCCGCGCTGGGCTCCGGACGACTATCGAGACTTGCTGTGCCTGCTGTTCGAGTTGATCCGCCTGGCGCGGCAGAATCCGGTCGGGCTGGAAGAGCATATCGAGAACCCCTCTGAGTCCAATATCTTCTTGAAATATCCGAAGATACTGGAAGATCGCGAAGCGATTGATCTGATCGCAGACACCATGCGCAGCGCATCCATGAACTATGACGATCCGCATCAGGTGGAAGAGGTGTTGGACAAGCGGATCGATGCCAATCTCGAGCATGCGCTGCATTCCAGCCACGCGCTTCAAACGGTCGCCGACGGGCTTCCTGCGCTTGGAATTGTTGCGGCTGTTCTTGGTGTTATCAAAACGATGGGCTCGATCGATCAGCCGCCAGAGATTCTGGGTAAACTGATCGGCGGTGCGCTTGTTGGTACGTTCCTAGGGGTGTTTCTGGCCTACGGGCTCGTGGGGCCGTTCTCCACGAAAGTGAAAACAGTCGTGGAGGAGGACTCGCACTTCTACCTCCTCATTCGCGAGGTGCTTGTCGCAAACCTGCATAAGCATGCTGTCAATAACTGCATCGAGGTCGGTCGACAGAACACACCGAGCCACATCCGCCCCTCTTTCAGCGACCTTGAGGAAGCCCTCAAGCAGCTGAAGCAGGAGGCCGCATGATCCGTGCCTTGCCAATCGCTCTGGCGGTGGTCTCCGCCGTTCCAGCAGCCGCTGCGAACATACGATCCGGCGAGCATGCTGATTTCTCGCGGCTTGTGATTCAGTTTGATGAGGCTGTGGACTGGGAATTCGGGCGCACGGATACTGGCTACCTTTTGAGGTCCGAAGGTCTTGAGAGTGACTTAGACCTCTCAGAAGTATTCCGTCTCATTCCGCGTACCCGGATCGCACGCGTTGATCATGCTCAGGATCGTATGGAGTTCGAGGTCGAGCTTTCATGCGATTGCCATGCCGACGCGTTTGAGTTGCGCGAAGGTCGAGTTGTGATTGATGTCAAAGACGGGCCAGCCCCACCCACTGCTGCGTTCGAGGTGCCCCTACTGGTTGCAGACTTGGTGCCTCCTCCAGAACCAGAGCCGCCGGCCTTGGTGTTGGTCGAGCCAGAACCCACACCAGTTCCACCCGAACCAGTTGCAGTCAGCCTCGACCGAAACACCTTTCGCGCTGAGCTCGTGGAAGGGCTTTCAAAAGCAATGACCCAGGGTCTGATTGCCCCTGGTATCTCGTTGGATGTGACGCCTAAGGCACAAGGAAAACCGGTTTTTGCTGCGGAAGATACCCCACCCATACCCTCTGAGGAGGTCGAACTACCCGCCTCAGTCGGGCGTACCACGCTCACTCAGGTCGAACTCGACAGGCTGCGTCGTTTTCTGGCCGATCCACAAAGAACGACGTCTCAATGCGCAAAGTTCCAGGATCTGGAATTCACGCTCGACAATACTGATCCTCTGAGCGGTGTCCGCACGGAGCGGGCTAAACTATACGATCCCATGGGACGCCTCTCGCAAAGCTCGGCTTTTGAACTTGCCATTGCCTATCTTTCTTTGGGTTTCGGTGCTGAGGCGCTCGAGATCCTCGAACTCGTGGATCAAAGCGATTCTCGCACAATCGCCTTCAAAGCAATCGGCGCAATTTTGGAACAACAACCGATCACGACTGAGAACCCCTTTTGGGGTCAGATCGAGTGCCGGGGTGGCTATGTCATCTGGGAAGTCTTGTCTCGTGATACGGCTAGCCGCTTGGACGAGGAACATCTTCGCGGGATTCAGCTGCACTTCCTTGAACTACCGAAGCAGTTGCGCCGTCGCATAGGGCCAGAACTTGGCGTGAAGCTCGCTGAAGCTGGGTATGTCGAAGTAGCTCAGGTTATTCGCAACAGCCTTGTGCGTGCGGAGACCAATGAGTTTGCCGCATTGCGAAGCATTGACGCTTCCATGGCGCTCGAAACGAAAGATGCTGCCCATGGTGTGAAGCACCTGGAAGAGCTTGTCTTGCAAGACACAGCGGACGCCCCGACCGCGCTGCTTCGGCTCTTTGACGCCTACAGCACGCATGATCGTCCGGCCCCTGAGAAGTTCATGGCGCTGATCTCGAGCTACAGTTTTGAGCTGCAAGGCACCCCGTTGGGGGCGCAATTGACGCTCCGCGAGGTCGAATTCCTTATCCGAGAGGGTCGACTCAATGATGCGCTGTCTGTGATGGCACGCTTTCAGGACAGTGAACGAGGATTCACAGACCAAGAGCTGGATACCTTTCTCAACCTGGCAACCGACACTGGCAGTGAGATTGCGTTCGGACGGTTCGCACTGGCCTTTGCTGGGCGTTTGGAGGCGCGCACGGCTGATGCCGCCGTTTACGGGGCCGTGGTCGAGCGCTTGATCGACGGCGGTTTACTCGAAATCGCTCAAACGCTGCTGGATCGCAGCAGTCTGCGAGACCGATCGGTTGTTGAAGGGTTGAAGGACAAGCTTTCAGCCAGAAAAACCGGCGTCCTCATGACACTCGACGCCAGGTAGGAGGACACCCTGTGAGTGCAGAAGGCCTTGCAGTGAAAGCAGAAGAAGGACGAAAGATCGTACAACCGACGATCTTTTTCGTCGTTCTACTCATGGGCATCATCATCATGATGATCCTACCGATGCCATCCTTTGTGTTGGACGTCGGTCTTGCTCTCTCGTTCGCCTTGGCAATTCTGATATTCACCGTCACCTTGTTCATTCAGCGGCCTTTGGACTTTTCCGCGTTCCCGACTGTTCTGTTGGCATCTTTGATGCTCAGGCTCTCATTGAACGTCTCGTCCACCAAGCTGATCATCGGAAACGGCCATGAGGGAACTGGCGCTGCTGGTGGTGTGATCGAGGGGTTTGCGAATTTCGTCATGGGCGGCAGCGTGTTCCTAGGGCTCGTTGTGTTTCTTGTCCTTCTCATTGTGAACTTCATCGTCATTACAAAGGGCGCTTCGCGCATGGCTGAGGTTGGCGCCCGGTTCGCGCTGGACGGAATGCCAGGCAAGCAGCTCGCCATTGATGCGGACATGTCTGCAGGAGCGATCGACCATGCAGAAGCCAAGAAACGGCGAGAAACAGAACAGGCAGAGACAACGTTCTTCGGCTCGCTTGATGGCGCGTCGAAGTTTGTCAAAGGGGACGCGATTGCGGGTCTTCTGATCACAGCGCTGAACCTGATCATGGGTCTGATTATCGGCACAACGCTGCATGATATGCCCTTCGGTGAAGCCTTCCGGAGCTATTCCATTTTGACAGTAGGCGATGGGCTTGTGACCCAGATCCCGGCTGTCATTATTTCGATTGCTGCCGCGCTGTTGCTGGCCAAGGGCGGGTCTTCCGAAAAAGCGGACATCGCGATCACCGCTCAATTCGGTAAACACCCAGCCGCCCTTGCAACGGTCGCGTTCATGATGGTGCTCTTTGCTCTCGTTCCCGGTTTGCCCTTTGTTCCCTTCATCCTTGGAGCTGTCCTATTGGGTGTTGCCGCGCTCTTCCTCTATCGTTCTACCGAGCCTGAGGAGGAAAAAGCAGCGCTCGACGCCCCTGAGGAAGCGTCTGCGAAGCCGGAGACCATGGGCGATGTGCTCGACGTTGACGACATCCATGTCACTTTCTCGACGGATCTCGTATCTGCAATCCTTGACTCCGCCGGCGGTCTGGACAGCCGCATCCAGAGCATGCGCAACCATATCGCGACGGAGTTCGGTGTCATTCTGCCGGAGATCCGTCTGACGGATGACCCAACTCTGCCAGCCTCATCCTATGCCATTCACATGCACGGTGTTGAAGAAGCCCAAGGCGTGTTGCACCCCGGGCGCATCCTTTTGCTTCTCCCCGAGGAAGGATACGGTGAGCCCACCGACTTTGACGTGAAAGAACCGGTCTATGGCGCCCCGGCCCGTTGGATCGATGAAAAAGACCGGGAAGAGATGTCTCTCCTAGGCATGACAACCGTCGCGGCGACGGAAGTGCTCGCAACCCATTTGCTGGAGGTAATGAAGGCCAACCTCGCGCGCTTGATGAGCCTCAAAGCATTGCGGCGCCTGATCTCCGAGTTGACGAACACAGCCGACGCCGCCCGCAACGAAGGCAACCGGATGCTCATCGAAGAGCTTATTCCGGATCGCGTGACCAATGACACGCTGATTGCCATTCTTCGTCTTCTTCTAGAAGAGCGGGTGTCCATTCGGAACCTGCCGCTGATCCTTGAGGCTATTGCCGAGGCCAAACAGATCAGCAGTTCGATCGATGGCATCCATGAATATGTGCGTCAAAGGTTGGCGTTTCAGATCGTGGCCGGGATCAAGCGAGCCGACGGCTCCATTCCCCTGATCCAACTTGCTCCCGACTGGGAACCGCTCTTTGCGGCGAATTCTGTCGGACGCGAAGATGGCGCCTCTGACGTGGCTCTTCCCCCGGAGCTCTTCCAGACGCTGGTTCAGAACGCGACCGAGAAAGTCCTCAAGGCCAGCGAAACCGGGGAGACACCTGCGATCGTCACGTCCGTCCGGCGTCGCCGCTTCCTGTCGACTGTCCTGATGAGCAAGAGCATTCAGGTCCCGGTTCTTTCCTTCGAAGAACTGGGAAAAACCAGCAAACCGGCGCTGGTTGGGGTGATTGGCGTATGACGATGGCCCTTCTGGACTTGGTGGGGGAGGCTTTCCCGATCCTTGTTCTGGCGGTCCTTCGCATTGGTGCCGCAATGGCCTTCCTGCCCGCCTTTGGCGAGCGCGCCGTTCCAGTTCGGATCAAACTCGCACTGACCTTAGCCCTCGTGGCCCTCGTGTTCCCAGTTCTTCTCGTCATGCCGTTCGAACCGATCTCGGGCCCTGGCGATTGGGTCACCCGCGGCAGCGCGGAGGTGTTGAGCGGGATCTTTCTCGGGTTCACCTTTCGCCTGATGGTCTTCGCGCTCCAAGTCGCGGGCTCGATCGCAGCGCAATCCACTTCCCTCGCGCAAGTTTTTGGCGGCGGCGTGACACCCGATCCTCAGCCCGCATTAGGCAATATTTTCCTGATGTCCGGTCTGGCGCTGGCGGCCTTGTCGGGGTTTCACGTGCATCTGACCGAAGCGTTCCTTCTGTCCTTCACGCTCCTTCCGCTCGGGACGCTGCCGAATGCATCAACCCTGAGCGCTTGGGCCATCTCGGATGTGAGCCGCATGTTCATCATCGGTTTCTCCTTATCCGCGCCCTTTGTCGCGGCCGCGATGCTCTACAATCTGGCGTTGGGCGCGATCAACCGCGCCATGCCTCAGCTCATGGTGGCCTTCGTTGGCGCTCCGGCTCTCACAGCGGGCGGGTTGGCGCTCGCCGCACTCAGCGTTCCCTTCCTGCTGGCCCATTGGTGGGAGCTATTTGAGGCCTCCCTCTTTGCGCCTTTTGGTCCGGTGCGATGAGCGAAGAAGATCCCGACGATAAGCCCTTTGAAGCGTCCGAGAAAAAGCTTCTGGATGCCCGCAAGAAAGGGGAATTGGTCAAGTCGACGGATCTCATCGCCGCTGGCAGTTATGGGGGGCTGACGCTTGGGTTGCTTGCGATCGGCGCGGGAACGCTGTCGCAGGCCGCGGGGACCATGCAAGCGCTTTTGAGAAACGCCGATAGCCTTGCAGAGGAGCTGTTCGCTGGTGGCGGATCCACCGTGTCCCTATCTCTGATTGTCGGGACGGTTGGCGCCTTGGGACTATGGTTCCTGATCCCCATGGCGGGTGCTCTGACAAGTGTCTTGTTGCAGCGCGCGCTCGTCTTTGCTCCCACGAAACTTGAACCGAAGCTGAACCGCATTTCGGTCCTGTCCAATGCGAAGAACAAGTTCGGTCGTGACGGGCTTTTTGAGTTCCTGAAAAGCGCGATCAAACTGGTGATCTTCACGACATTGCTCAGCTTGCTCTTGCTTTGGGAGCTCGACGAAATCGTTGCGCTGGCCGCACAGCCGGTGAGTGCGATTATCGTTTTCATCTTCTTTCTTCTGCTGGAGTTCCTCGCGCTCACGCTGGTCGTGACGGCTCTCATCGGGGCCGTCGACTATCTCTGGCAAAGGGCGCAGCACTTGCGAAAAAACCGCATGTCCCGTCAGGAAATGATGGACGAGGCCAAGGCCTCCGAAGGGGATCCTCAGTCAAAGCAATACCGACGCCAGCGTGCGGTCGAGATCGCAACCCAGCAAATGCTTGCGGATGTTCCGGACTCGAGTGTCGTTGTGGTCAACCCGACCCACTATGCGGTTGCGTTGAAATGGGATCGGTTCTCGCCCCATGCGCCCATCGTTGTGGCCTCCGGCGTGGATCACGTCGCGGCCGCCATCCGGGAACGTGCCCAGGAGGCTGGCGTTCCGATCCATCGCGATCCGCCGACTGCGCGCGCGCTCTATGCCACGTGCAAACTCGGAGATGAGATCCCGCGCGATCAGTTCAAGGCGGTTGCGGCGGCTATTCGCTTCGCAGAAGCCATGCGCCAGAAAGCCAAGGGACGCGCCACATGACACCCGATGAGTTGCGAGACCTTGCGAAATTGGCGGAGTTAAAAAAGCAGATCGAACTTGGGCGTCTGCAGCCGGAGTTGAGTTTGCGCGAGGCAATTTCCCGGGAGGTTGCGTCTTTGCGCGACAGGATTGCCGCTCCGCCGACGGACCCATCTGATCCGGTGCTCATGCTGCAAGATACAGCTCACAAGGATTTTTTGGAGCAAAAGCTCAAGGAGCGCCTTGTTCATTTAAGCCGTGTGGAGGCTCGGATCGCGCAGATCTCACCGGCTTTGGCGACTGCGAGTGCGCGCAAGGACGTTGCGGACACATTGCTCGATGATGCGGAGAGGGAGCAGCGCAAGGCCCGGGAAGACGCCCGGGTTGCGCTGTCCAATCAGATCACGTCCTGACGGACGATATCCATCACAAGCACATCCTTGATGTCTTCACCGATCATGGAGCGGGCCGCTTCACGCAGAGCGACGCGCAAGGTCTTGAGCGTGAAGCTCTCGGTAAAGACGCCGTCAAACCCGCCCGAATTTGAGTGATCGAACAGAACCGCCAGCAGCGCGTCACGTATCCGAGGCTCGCGCGCGTAGATATCCGCTCGAACCCCGTTCGTGACTTCGAGAGTGATCGACATAACAACCAGGGACGAGACACGTCCGTCGCGTACCACCGGAACCACGAACTGATTGTTTAGCTTTACATATTCGTAGTTGCCATTCTGGTCGTAGACCTCTTCGCTGGTCAGCTCCGGCGTCTCTTCTTCGACCTCCGCCACGTCGGGCTCCGGCGGCGGAGGGGGCGGTGGCCGCAAGAAGTAGCCAGCCGCGCCACCACCGGCCAAACCGATGATCAACAGGATCAGGGGGAGGAGTTTCGCCATGGTCGACCTCAGAAGGGCAGGATGATGTCTGCGATTTGCTGGCCGTAGCGCGGCTGCTGTACATCGGTGATTTGTCCGCGGCCTCCATAGGAAATCCGGGCGGAGGCAATCTTGTCATAGGTGATCTCGTTCTGGCGTGAGATGTCCTCGGGCCGCACAAAGCCGGTGACGATCAGCTCGCGGAGCTCGAAGTTCACGCGCACTTCCTGAGTGCCCTGGATCTGGAACACGCCGTTGGGCATGACACCAATCACCGTCGCGGCCACGCGCAAGGTCAGCTTTTCGCGCCGTGTGACCGACCCGTCGCCTTCGGAACTGCTCGTCGAATTGGTGCTCACAGCCGAGCCCAACGTTGCGCCTTCGGGCAGGTCCTCATTGATCCGTTCGGGCAGACCGAAGAAGCTGTCGATGCCGAGGCTCTCACTGCCGGAGCGCGAGCGCTCGGAGCTGTTGGAAATCTCCGCTCTTTCGTCGATCTCGATCACGACCGTCAGGATATCACCGTTCTGGCCCGCCCGCCGGTCGCCGAGCAGCGAGTTGCGTGCCCCGCTCCAGAGCGAAGCCGAATCCGGGGCACGCAGCAAAACGCGGTCGGTCGGCAATGGGGCTGACACCATCGCCTGGTACTCGCTCCCACCGGAAGCGGTTGTGAAATCCGGCGCCTTGCCCACATCTGCGATGCGCGCACAGGCGGACACAAGGGAGAGGCACACAATCAGGCCTGTGATGATCCGCATCGGGGGTCCTTTCCGCTCAGGGCGCTTTGACGGTGGCCTCGCCCGGACCTGTCACGGTCGCGGAGACCGTGTTCCGGGAGGAGATGTTGAGCACACGGATCGTCTCACCAAGGCCCGCGCGGCCCAGGGCCCGCCCCTCTGTGCTGATCCGCATCACGGGTGTTGCATAGACGAGCGAAATCAGAGCATTACGCTCTACCAGCGCGGGTAGGCCGATCTGATCCGCGCGAATGGGGCGCCCCGCATAGAGCACCACGCGGGTCTCCTTTCCGAGAACATCGGCAGGCGAGGAAATCCCTCCGGGCGTGGTGCCGGGCACGAGTTTGATGTCCTCGGCCGTTAGCACGGCCTGCGCGCGGATGGTCCGTGCGGCGACCAGAGTATCCGCCGCAACCGGGGTCGCGCAAAGTGCGACGAGGAGAGGGGCAATCAGACGGGTCATCGGATTTGCGACGTTGCGCCCATCATCTGGTCCGCTGCGCTCATCACCTTGGAGTTCAGCTCATAGCCGCGTTGGGCCTCGATCAGCTCTGTCACCTCGCGTACCGCATCGACGGAAGAGGCCTCCAGATAACCTTGGCGGAAGGTGCCAAGCCCGTCTTGCCCCGGGGTTCCGATCAGGGGGGGACCCGAGGCGTTGGATTCCAGAAAGAGATTGCTGCCGATGGCCTCAAGACCCTTGGCATTGCTGAACCCGGCGAGAGAGAACTGACCCAGAAGCTCCGGCTCGACCGTATCGCGGAAATAGGCATAGACTTCGCCCTCGGCATCGACAGAGATCCGGGATGTGCCCTCGGGAATCACGATCTCGGGCACGACCGAATAGCCGTCGGAGGTCACGATGAGCCCCTCCGCCGATCGCTTCAGCGCGCCATCCCGGGTATAGGCCGACGCGCCGGAGGGCAGCGTCACCTCGAGATAGCCTTTGCCTTCGATCGCGAGATCCAGATCGCCGCCGGTCTGGCTGAGCGAGCCCTGGGCGAGCTCGACGGTCACAGCAGCGGCGCGGACACCAAGACCCAGTTGCACGCCGGTGGGCAGGGCCGTGCCGTCGGCGGCGTTGATCGTGCCTGGTTGTTTGACCTGCTGGTAATGCAGGTCCGCGAACTCGGCGCGCCTTGCGTTATAGCCGGTCGTGTTCATGTTCGCGAGATTGTTCGAGATCACCTCGACCCGCATCTGCTGGGCGCTCATCCCGGTCGCTGCAATTTTCAGAGCACGCATTCTGCCTCTCTTTCCGGCCGTTTATCGGCCCAGGGTCTGGATCACGGTTTTCACCCGGTCATCTTCCTTTTCGAGGAAGGATTTCGCGGATTCGTAGCGGCGCTGCACTTCGATCATGCGCGCCACCTCGACGATGGGGTTCACATTCGAGCCTTCAACGAAGCCCTGATGCACCGTCGCGTTTTCGGCCGGAGCAACTTCCCCATTGGGGATGAAGGACACGCCCTTGGCGCGCTCCATCAGCTCGGGCTCAACCGGCACCACCATGCCGATATTGGTCAACGGGCGGCCATCCGCGCTCAGCGTGCCATCCGCGGCAAGGGCGATGGAGCGCGCATCGGGCGGGATGAAAACCGGCGCGCCGCCAGCATCGAGCAGGGCATAGCCGTCGGGTGTTACCAGCTCTCCTGCGGCGTTGGGCTCGAACGCGCCCGCCCGGGTCAGGCGAATGCCTTCCGGGGCGGCGATCTGGAAAAACCCTTCGCCTTCAATGGCCATATCAAAGGTGCCGCCGGTTTCCCGAAGCACGCCTTGGGCGAAGTTCGTGTTCTTCGCGCCCGTATCCGTCATGGAGATCGAGGGCTGCCCGAGCCCTGTCGTCTGCACAAACTCGGAGAACACGAGCCCTTCGCCGCGATAGCCGGTGGTCGATATATTCGCGATGTTGTTCGCGATTATCGCCATTTCCCGTTTCAGGCCGCTCTGGCGCGAGATGGTTGTATATTGCGTACTGTCCATGCGCGCCTCCTAGAACAACGCGATTGTCGGGATGATTTCCGCGTGGAAGAAATCGGTCAGGGTCTCGGTCATGAAGCTCATGCTGACCCAGAACACGGCCAGCATCAGGGCGGCCTTTGGCACAAACGTCAGAGTCATCTCCTGCACCGAGGTGAGCGCTTGAAAGAGGCCCACGATCACCCCTGTGACCAGGGCCACAGTGAGGATCGGCGCAGACATCAGGACCGAAATCCAGAGCCCTTGCCGCAAGGTGTCAAAGAAGATGATCTCGGTCATCAGACGGGCATCCGCAGGATTTCCTGATAGGCTTCGACGACCTTGTTTCGCACGGTCACGGCGGTCTCGACCGCAAGCTCGGTCTGGGCGAGAGCCTCGACCAGAGCGTGGGGATCTGCGCCGCCGGTCATGGCGGCTTGTGCGGCGGCCTCCCCTTCCTGGATGGTTTGCGCGAAGCTCCGGGCCGCGCCGAGAAAGTCGGGGCCGGAGCCCGTGGGCGCCATGGCGTCCCTGGAGCGGGTGTATAATTGGGCGGCGGTGCTGGAGGTGATATCCATTCTGTCCTCGGGGCTTAGCGTTTCAGAAGTTCAAGGAGGGAGCGCGACATCTGCCGCGCATTGTCAAAGCTGCGAAGGTTGGCTTCGTAGCTGCGTTGCGCCTCGCGCGCGTCGGCCACCTCGACCATGACATCGACATTCGAGCCATTGTAATGGCCCGTTTCATCCGCCAACGGGTGGGCGGGGTCGTAGATCTTGCGCAATGCACTGTCATCAAGCGAGATGCGCGCCATTTTCACGCCGTCGCTGCCATCGAAGTTGTTGAGCATCTGCACAAATTCGGACTGCTTGCGCTGGTAGCCGGGCGTGTCTGCGTTCGCGATGTTCTGGGACACTACGTTCAGGCGGTGGGCCTGCGCGATCAGCCCTGTGGCCGACACCGAAAGGGATTTGAGAAGGTCACTCATGATCAATCACCCCCGACCCAGACTTGTGCGCAGGATGTTCATGGAACTGCGATAGACCGCGAGCGCTGTCTCATGCTGGTGCCGGTTCTCGGCCATGCGCACCATCTCGTGCTCCAGCGAGACGGAGTTCCCGTTGGGCGCGATGGGCGTGTCGGTGATGTCAAAGAGAGTGAGGTCGAGATCGCGATGCACACCAAAGGCGTGACCGTCCCGCGTCGCGCGCAGACCCGAGGACGAGATCTCGCGATAGCTCTCGGCAAAGCTGCGCAGGTCCTGCGCGCGGTAGCCCGGCGTGTCCGCGTGGGCGATGTTTCGAGCGATGGCACTGTGTCGCTCAGTGGCGTGGGCCGCCATTGCGCTCGCAGTGTTAAGGATCGTCAAATTTTTCATATCGGGGCTTCTCCCTCGATGGCTTCAACCAACGCTTAACCCCGATTCCTTTAGAAACAGTAAGTGAACATTCCCCGGCACAGAAAGGCCGCCCATGCAGACCGATTTCTCCAGCCTCGCCGCTTCTATTGACGGTCACAGCTTCCATCGGATCTCTGGACATGTCTCCGCATTGCGCGAGGCAGTGGTCGAAGTGACGGGGCTGAACCGTCATGCCTGTCTCGGGGATCGGGTGCTTTTGACCGGGTCCGATGGCTCTCAGGTCGGGGGCGAAGTGGTCACGCTTTCGAGCTCGCATATCGAGGTTCTGCCGGAGGCGCGGCTGCAGGGATTTGCGCTCCAGGATCGCGCCTATTTCCAGGGGCGGAGCGAGGTGCGTCCCTCCGAGGACTGGATCGGCAAGGTCATCGATCCGTTCGGGCGCTGCTATGATGGCACCACCCCCGCACCGGGGCCGAAGCCCTACCCGCTGCGCGGTGCCCCGCCCTCGGCCATAACACGCAAGACCTTGGGCCCGCGGCTCGAGACAGGGACGGCCGTGTTCAACACGTTCCTGCCGATTGTGCGGGGTCAGCGCCTAGGTCTCTTTGCGGGGTCCGGTGTCGGAAAATCGACGCTATTGGGGAAACTTACGCGAAGTGTGTCCGCGGATATCGCCGTTGTCGCCCTGATTGGCGAGCGGGGTCGTGAGGTGCGCGAGTTTGTGGACAAGACCCTGGGCGAGGCCGGGATGAAGCGCGCGATTGTGGTCGCCGCGACCTCGGATCAAGCCCCGTTGCTCAAGCGGCGCGCGGCCTGGCTCGCCATGTCCATTGCGGAGTATTTCCGCGATCTCGGGGGGCATGTTCTGTTTCTCACAGACTCCGTGACGCGCTTTGCCGAGGCCCATCGCGAGGTCGCCCTGACCGCCGGCGAAGCGCCGAGCATGCGGGGGTTTCCACCCTCTACCGGGCAGATGATCATGGATCTTGCAGAGCGCGCCGGGCCTGGTCCCGAGGGGGTCGGGGACATCACCGGGATCTTCAGTGTTCTCGTTGCAGGCTCGGACATGGATGAGCCGGTGGCGGACATTCTGCGCGGGGTGCTTGACGGCCATGTGGTGCTGTCCCGCGAGATTGCGGAGCGTGGGCGATTCCCTGCAGTGGATGTTCTGCAGTCGGTGTCGCGGAGCCTGCCTGAGGCCGCGACGGAGGAAGAAAACGGGCTCCTTTTACAGGCCCGCCGGACCATGGGTGTTTACCAAAGATCGAAGTTGATGATCCAGTCCGGCCTCTACAGCCAGGGCAGCGATCCGGAGATTGACGCGGCGATCACCGCCCATGCGGAGCTGGAGCGATTCCTCGCCCGGGTCGAGACTGGCTCCATCGCCGACAGCTATGACATTCTGCGCCGCCTCTTCCCGCCGCAGCCGGGGGGCGCGGGCCTTGTCTAGGTCTCGCGGCTGTCATCCATGCGGTAATTGGGCAAGCTGTCGAAGGCCATCTTCAACGCCTCGCCCCAGCCGCTCGAGATCGTCTGGAAGTAGCTGTCCTCGCGGGTGATCCGCGCGGCATAGCCAAGCTCCAGCGCATCGGTTTCGATCACCTGTACATCCAGCGGCAGATCCACCGAGAGGTTCGCCTTGATGGTCGAATCGAAGCTCACCAGCAACAGTTTGATCGCATCCTCGAAACTCATCTCGGGATCAAAGGCGCGCACGAGGATCGGGCGGCCATATTTGGTCTCGCCGATCTGGAAAAACGGGGTGTCCTCGCTGGCCTCGATGAAGTTTCCTTCCGGATAAATCATGAAGAGCCTCGGCGGGCTGCCCTTGATCTGGCCACCCACAAGGATCGTGGCGTTGAAGGTGCTGTCCGCTCGGGCGCCCGTATCGGCGTTTGACTGGATCACCTCGCGCAGGGTCGCGCCGACCATGCGCGCCACCTGAAACATCGAAGGCGCTTCAAAAACCGACGGGGTCCGCTCCCCCGGGGCTTTCATACGCTCATCAAGAAGGCTGATCACCGCTTGGGTCGTCGCGAGATTGCCCGCCGTCATCAGGGTGATGACACGCTCTCCGGGCTGCTCCCAGCTGACCATCTTGCGAAAGGTGGAGATGTTGTCCACGCCCGCATTGGTGCGCGTGTCCGACATGAACACCATGCCTCGGGCCATCCGGAGCCCCACACAATAGGTCATCTTCTCTTCCCACCTAGGCGCGCCCCGGACCCGTCCATTGGCCATAGGTCGCGCAAACCCTGTCTCGCATAATGGGGTTTGACCGGACTGTCACCCGCAATGAGGTCGCAAGCCCGTCACCACGGGCCTATTGCGCCTGATTCTGAGCCTGTGTCTGGCTTTGCGCCTGTCCCGTGCGCTGGGCCTGGACCTGCAGCGCGACCGAAAGCTGCTCGGTCCCGTCGCCGAACCGCATGCCCGAGACCGGTGCGGCATCCGCGTAATCGAGCCCCGTCGCTACCCGGACATAGCGCGCATCCGGGCAAATCGCGTTGGAGACGTCGAACCCGATCCAGCCGATTCCCTCCACATGGACTTCAGCCCAGGCATGGGTGGCGTCCTGATCGATCCGATCCTCCATCATCAGGTAGCCTGAGACATAGCGCGCGGGCATGCCGAGCGCCCGGGCCGCAGTGACAAAGACATGGGCGTGATCCTGACACACCCCTTTGCCGGCGGCGATCACCTCCTCCGCGGTGGAGCCCGCATGGGTCTCGCCCGGCGCATAAGTAACCACCTGTCCGATATGGGCCGAGAGCGCATGCATCTGATCAAGGGGCGAGCCCTGGGCATCGAACTCCTTCAGGAGCTTGCGCAGGCCGGGTCCCTCCTTGGTGAGCGGCGTGGCCCGTTGGAACATCCAAAGTGGCATGTAGCCGGAATGCCGCCCGGTCACCCCATTGGTGTCGGTGACATCCACCTCGCCTTCGCAATGGATCGTGACCTCCGTGACGTCCTGATCAAAGCTGATCAGATGGGTCTCGTTCATATGGGCGTCCTCAAAAACCACCTGGGATTGGGCGCCTTCGAGGGACATGGTCCAGTTCACGACCTTCTGCGTGTCGCGGGATTTCGGCGTCAGACGCACCTGTTGCAGGCCGTAGGTCACCGGCGTGTCATAGGTATAGGTCGTCCGGTGGGTGATCTTCAAAAGCATGAGTTTATCCGTAAAAGCGGTAGTCCTGCTCGATCTGCTGACCGAGCATCGCATTGAAGCGCAGGAAGTCCTGGAGGAATTCGTGCAGCCCTCCCTCGAAGATGAGGTCGACCGTGCTCGCCTTGATCCGCGCGCAGACCGCATCGGCGGTGTCGTGGCAGGCATGGCGGTCGCCGTAATCGCTCTCAAGATAGCCGAGATTGTCCCGCAGCTTGCTGTAACAGAAGGCCAGTGACCGGGGCATGCGATTGTCGAGCATCAGGAACTCGGCGATATCCACCGGGCTGCCATCGGGGCCGTATTCATGGCGGAACGCGCCTTCGCCGGAGACCGAGCGCAGGATCGTCTCCCATTGGACATTGTCGAGGGAGCTGCCGACGAAATTCGCCGAGGGCAGGAGCACGTAGTACTTCACGTCGAGGATCCGCGCGGTGTTATCCGCCCGCTCGAGAAAGGTGCCGATCCGCGCGAAATCGTAGATGTCGTTGCGCATCATCGTCCCATGCAGCGCTCCGCGCACGAAAGCGCTCCGTTGCCGGATCGTCCCCAGCACATCGGGCAGATCCCGGGTGGGCACCTTGCGCGCGAGCAGCTCCTTGAGGGTCAGGTAGCACTCATTGACCGCTTCCCAGACCTCGCGGGTGAGCGCGGTGCGTACCATGCGGGCATTGTCCCGCGCCGCCGAGATCACCGAGAGCACGCTCGAAGGGTTGTCCTTGTCGCGCAGCAGGAAATCGATGGCATTGGCGCCCTCGAATTCCTCGTATTTCTCCAGATAGGCGTCCCGCGCCCCCGCCGTGGCGAGGATCGAGGCCCATTCGTTTTCCGCAGCACCCGAGCGGGTCAGGGCGATCCGGTGCCCGGCATCCACGAGCCGTGCAATGTTTTCGGAGCGTTCGAGATAGCGGAACATCCAGAACAGCCCGCCTGCCGTTTTTCCCAGCATGGCCTTACTCCTCCAGCACCCAGGTGTCCTTGGTGCCGCCTCCCTGACTGGAATTGACGACCAGCGACCCTTTTTGCAGGGCCACGCGGGTCAGCCCGCCCGGGGTGATATGCACCTTCTTGGGCGAGACGAGTACGAAGGGCCGCAGGTCCACATGGCGCGGCGCGAGGCCCGACTTGGCAAAGATCGGCACCGTGGACAGGCTCAGCGTCGGTTGCGCGATATAGTTGTCCGGGCGCGCTTTGAGCTTGTCGCGGAAGGCGGCGATCTCTTTCTTGCTGGCCGCGGGGCCCACGAGCATGCCGTAGCCGCCCGATCCGTGGACCTCCTTCACGACGAGATCCGCGAGATTGTCGAGCACATAGGTCAGCGCCTCCGGCTCGTTGCAGCGATGGGTCGGCACGTTCTTCAGGATGGCCTTCTCGCCGGTATAGAATTCGACGATCTCGGGCATGTAGGAATAGATCGCCTTGTCATCGGCGATCCCCGTGCCCGGTGCGTTCGCGATGGTGATCCCGCCCGCGCGGTAAACATCCATGATCCCCGGGACGCCGAGCAGGCTGTCCGGGTTGAAGTTCAGCGGGTCGAGGAAATCGTCATCGACCCGGCGATAAAGCACATCGATCGGCGTGTAGCCCCGCGTGGTGCGCATGGCGACGCGGCCATCCACGACCTTGAGGTCATGTCCCTCCACCAGCTCCGCGCCCATCTTGTCGGCTAGAAATGCGTGCTCGTAATAGGCCGAGTTGTGGATCCCCGGGGTCAGCACGCCCACCACCGGGCGCCCGGTGCAGGCGGGCGGCATGCAATCGCTGAGCGACCGGCGCAGGTTCTGGGGGTATTCCGAGACCGAGCGGACCGCGTTCCGGGCGAAAAGCTCCGGGAACATCTGGAGCATCGTCTCGCGGTTCTCGAGCATGTAGGACACGCCCGAGGGCGTGCGGGCATTATCCTCAAGGACATAGAAATCGTCCTCGCCGGTTCGCACGAGGTCGATGCCGACGATATGGGTGTAGACATTGCCCGGCGGGGTCATGCCGATCATTTGCGGCAGGAAGGCCTCGTTCCGGGCGATCATCTCAGCAGGGACGCGGCCCGCGCGGATGATCTCCTGCCGGTGGTAAATGTCGTAGAGAAAGGCGTTGATCGCCCGGACCCGCTGCTCGATGCCCTTAGCCAGCCGGGACCATTCGCGGGCCGAAATGATGCGCGGGACGATGTCAAAGGGGATGAGGCGCTCGGCGGCCTCTTCGCGCCCATAAACGTTGAAGGTGATGCCCGTCAGGCGAAAGACATCCTCGGCTTCGCGCGCCTTCTTACGTAATCGCGCGGGATCTTCGCTCCCGAACCAGCTGTCAAAATCTGTGTAGGGCGCGCGCACATGGCCGTCGCCCAGACCGGTCATTTCGTCAAAGGGCTTTGTCACTGTCATAAAACTGAGGCTAACCTATTCCGGCTGACCTGCAATAGTCCTGTTAACCCAAGTTAAGGGCTGGACTTGAACCTCCGGGAGGCTGCCCGGAAAGCGGGCACCCCGTGTCTGCGCCTCGGATTTGCAATGGGGATGCGGGTGACCTAGGAGGGGGTATGTCCAGCACGCCCCGCCTCGCCGATCTCGATGTCATCGCGCCGAACCTCAAGCGGCGGCTGTCGGGGGTCACCTCGACGATCATCCGACTGGTGCCCCTGCAGGCGCGCGAGATTGGGATCGCGGCCACGGGCCCGGGCCTGCCGGATCATGTCCCCCATGTGCCGTTGAGCGCGCTCTTTGCCCTGCCGCGGGATCGCTGGCGGGTCTGGCACGCGCGGCGCAATACGGAAATGCTGCTAGGCCTCGTGCTGCGTCATGTGTTTCGGCGCAAGCTGCGGCTCCTCTTCACGACCGCCTCGCAGCGGGCCCATTCGGGCTACACCAAGTGGCTGATCCGGCAGATGGACCACGTGGTGGCCGTCTCGCAGAAATCTGCGGCCTATCTGGAGCGCGACGCGACGGTGATCCTCCATGGCATCAACCTGGAGGAGTTCACGCCGCCCGAAGACAAGGCCGCCCTGCGCCGCGCGCTCGGGATGGACCCCGACGCGCTCCTCATCGGCTGTATCGGTCGGATCCGGGCGCAGAAGGGCACCGATGCCTTCGTGGATGCCATGCTGGCGCTCCTGCCGGACCGGCCCGAGGCGCAGGCGATCGTGCTGGGCCGCGCGACGGAGAAACACGTTTCTTTCCTTGCGGATCTGAAGACGCGCATCGCGTCGGCGGGCCTCTCCGACCGCATCCACTTCCCCGACGAAGTCCCCCCGGATCAGGTGGCCAAGTGGTACCAGGCGCTCGATGTCTTTGTCGCGCCCCAGCGGTGGGAGGGGTTCGGCCTCACCCCGATCGAGGCCATGGCTTGCGCCGTGCCTGTGGTGGCCACGGATGTGGGGGCGTTTTCCGAACTGCTCGACCCACCGGAGGTGGGGCTTCTGGTGCCGCGAGATGATCTCGCGGCCCTCACCGCAGCCACGGCGGAGATGCTTTCCCGGGATCTCGGAGCGGAGGGGGCCAAGGCGCGCGCGCGGGTCGAGGCGGAGTTCAGCATCGCCCGCGAGGCGCAGGCCCTGATCGCGGTCTACCGGGATTTGCTCGCCCGCGCGTGAGCTGCGACTTTGCCCCCCTTTCCCATCGCGTCCCCTTGGGATAGAGAGCCCGCTGACACCCAAAGGAGACCCAAAATGGGCTATAAAGTCGTCGTCGTTGGGGCCACGGGCAATGTGGGCCGCGAAATGCTGAACATCCTGGCCGAGCGCCAGTTCCCGGTGGACGAGATTGCCGTGCTGGCATCCCGCCGTTCCCTGGGGACGGAGGTGAGCTTTGGCGACACAACTTTGAAGACCCAGGATCTCGCCACCTTCGACTTCACAGGCTGGGACATGGCGCTCTTTGCCGTGGGCTCGGCGGCGACCAAGGATTATGCGCCCAAGGCTGCGGCAGTGGGCTGTATCGTGATCGATAACAGCTCGCTCTATCGCTACGACCCGCTGATCCCGCTGGTCGTGCCGGAGGTGAACCCCGAGGCCGTGGAGCAGTACAAAAACAAGAACATCATCGCGAACCCAAACTGTTCGACCGCGCAGATGGTCGTGGCGCTCAAGCCGCTGCATGATCGCGCGAAGATCAAGCGAGTGGTGGTCTCGACCTATCAATCCGTGTCCGGCGCGGGCAAGGAAGGGATGGATGAGCTCTGGGATCAGACCAAGGCCGTCTACAACCCGACCGATGATGTGAAGGTCAACAAGTTCCAGAAGCAGATCGCCTTTAACGTGATCCCGCATATCGACGTGTTCCTCGAGGACGGCTCCACCAAGGAAGAGTGGAAGATGGTCGCCGAGACCAAGAAGATCGTCGATACGAAGATCAAGGTGACCGCGACCTGCGTGCGTGTTCCCGTCTTTGTCGGGCATTCCGAATCGATCAATATCGAGTTTGAGGAGTTCATCGACGAGGACGAGGTCCGCGATATCCTGCGCGAGGCGCCGGGCATCATGGTCGTCGATAAGCGCGAAGATGGCGGCTACACCACGCCGATCGAATGCGTGGGCGATTTCGCGACCTTCATCAGCCGGATCCGTCAGGACAGCACGATCGACAATGGTATCAACCTGTGGTGCGTCTCGGACAACCTGCGCAAGGGCGCGGCCCTGAACGCGGTCCAGATCGCCGAGACGCTGGGCAAGCGGGTCCTCAAGAAGGGCTGACGCGGCTGCGGCCATCTGGCTGACAAAGAAAGAGGCGCGGGCATTTTCGGATGCCTGCGCCTTTGTCGTTTCAGAGCTGTGTTTTCGGCCTGGGGGCGGGCGTGGTCAAAACCGCTCCGCCCGCAGGACCTCGCAATCGCTGACCGTGACCACGCCGATATGGCGGTCCACGACCTTGAAGGCAGCGTCCAGCAGGGCGTCCAGACGGTCCGGTCGAATGATGCAGACCACCTGGATCATGCCCCCGGCGCGGCTCACTTGTCCCTCGCGGCTCCAGAGGCCCGATCGCCCGGATCCGCCGAGCACCGGCAGGATCGAAAAGCCCGTCACGCCCGCGCCGGTCAGCGCGTCGGTCAGACGGCGTTCCATCGGGGCCTCGATGATGATCGCGACCCGCTTGGCCTTGTGTGTTTCCATGTGTTTACCCCCCAGAAAGCGCCGAGGCGACGGCGACATAGATCGGGATACCAAGTGTCAGGTTGAACGGAAAGGTCACCCCGAGCGACAGGGTCAGATAGATCGACGGATTGGCCTCGGGCAGGGCCACCCGCATGGCTGCCGGCACCGCGATATAGGAGGCCGAGGCCGCGAGCGTCGTGAAGAGTACCACACCCCCGGTCGACAGGCCGAGCAGGAGGCCGGTGCAGAGGCCCAGCGTCCCGCCCACCAGTGGCATGACCACCCCGAAGGCAAAGACGGGCGCGGTCATCACGCCCCGCGCCTGCCGCAGCCCCCGCCCGGCCACGAGGCCCATATCCAGCAGGAAGAGGCACAGCACCCCCTGGAAGGGCGAGATGATGAAGCTGGAGATTTGCGCCAACCCGTCCTCGCCCGTGATCCAACCGATCAGGAAGGAGCCGACCAGCAAGACGATGGAACCGTTGAGCAGGATCTCGCGCCAGAGTTCCGCGTCCATCCGGTCGCCTTCGCCGCTCCCGGCGGTGGCACGGCTTACGAGCCAGAGGGCGGCCAGGATCGCTGGCGCCTCCATCACGGCGGCCACGGCGACCATATAGCCTTCGGAGGCGATCCCCTGATCGTTCAGCACCGAGGTTGCGGCGACAAAGGTCACGATCGAGATCGAGCCGTAATGTGCCGCCACAGCGGCGGCATCGAGAATGCTGAGTTTTGTCATGAAGCGCAGCAGGGCGAAGGCGATAAAGGGAATCACGAAGGACAAAATGCCGCCTGCAATCAGCGCGAGCACGAGCGTCGTGTCGAGACCATGGGCTGCCACCGCCGCGCCGCCTTTGAAACCGATGGCAAAGAGCAGATAGATCGACATCCCCTTGGCGACCGCCTCGGGGATCGTCAGATCAGACCGCGCAAAGGCCGCCCCGAGCCCGAGGGCAAAACACAGGATAATTGGCGATCCCAGATTGTTGACCGCCAGCGCGAAGATATTGTCCATGGGGACCCCGTTTCCCTAACCGCGTCGCTGCGCCGCAGCAGAGTATCCGGGAACGCGGAGAGAGACCAGCGCAAACGGTGCGCCGGCCATGCGAGGTGTTGCGAGGGCACGGTAGCTTGGGCAGCTTGGCGCAGGCTCAGACCACCTTGAAAACGCCCGGTTCGTGACGAGAGGCGGAGTGCATTCGCTAGCTGAAAGCGTCCAAAGCCTGCGGAGCGACAAGTCCCTGCGCTCCTTTGTTCTACGGTCTTCGGACGGGCTCGTGGACGTCTCTTGCGAGGTGGTAACAGCCCTATTCCCTAGGCTTTTTTCTGCGCGTTCCGCTTGGGGCTCGTGTTGAAGTAGTTGTAGGCGCGGCGCCGGATCTTGCATCGAAGCCCGCCGAGATCGTTGCTGTCTCCATCTTCGGTGAGTGGTCACCGCAAAGGCAGGTGCGGCGGTGCAAAGGCATTGCAATAAGATGGCTGTGGCGGCGACGTGAAAACCCGGCAGGTGATCAACCTAAACCAGACGACGCGGCACCAGATTGGCGGTGGCGCAGCGAATGGAGCTCTCGCAGATCTCCGGGCTGGGGACGTTGGTCATACCCAAGCGAAGTGGCTTCTCGCGCTGCGTATCTTGTGGGCCGGTCAGCTTTCCTTGATCAGACGTTGGCTTCAGTTTTTTGGGCCCACCGGGCTCCCGCGCTCCAGGCGCGAGACCTGTGTGCGGGGGCCGTTCCATGCAACCCGCTGACGCGCTGCCGCCCCCTCGCATAGCGCGAGTTTCACTAAAAAACGAAGGAGTTAGCGCGCCCAAAGCAACGGAGTGTTCACTTTGGCCCGTCAGGGTCACGCCGTGGTGGACGACGAAGAAACGAGGGTATGATGCAACAGCAAAGCGCATCGACACAGCATGAATTGAGCGGGGAACCGAATGTGGTTGTCCTCGCCCCGCAAGAACCTGTGGTCCTGGATCAGGACCGGGTTGTCGAACTGTTCGTTGATCTGGGCGAGATCGGGGCGCAAAGCACCGTCTCCTCAACGCTGAGCGATATTCGCGACCGGGTCGGGCTCTTGCCGATCGAGTATGCCCGGGGCACCTGGGAAGGGCTCGAAGGGTTGGCGCAGGAGGTGGCGGCACTGGCCGCGTCTATCGGGTTCCTGTCCTGCGAGACTGCCGCGCAGCATGTGGCGGCCTGCGCCAAGGCCCATAGCGCCAATGACATCCCGCCGGTGATCGCCCGTCTCGACCGGGTCTGTGCCATGCCGCGCCCGACCGCCTGGGGCACGCAAGGCATTTCCGGCTGATTTTGCGTCCGGGCGAGCCGCGCCCGGGTCTTGGCGACACGCGGCGCTGGTATTGAGTTTTTACCTTTTCAACTGGGGGCGTTGCTCTTTCGGCGACGCCGCTTGGGTATTTTGCGCTCTGATCTTGCAGATAGGCGCGTTCTCTCTAGGCTTGCCATTACAGGCCCGTCCCCCCGGATCCGAGAGAGGTGCCCATGTCCGCGTTCACTTGCGAATTCGCGCCGGAAGGTGCGCCAACCCGACCTATCCATGTGGTCGCCGCTGCGGATCTCGAGACCTGGAGCGCTGGGCGCTCGGAGGCCGAGCGGGCTTGGATCGCGACTCAAGGGTTCAAAGCGGCGCTCGGGACCCATTTGGTGCTGCCGAACCCGGACGGCACGGCGGGGGATGTCGTGGCCGGCTATGGCAGTGCCAAGGATCGCGCGCGCAGCCGGTTTGCTCTCGGGCCCTTGGCCACAGCTTTGCCCGCGGGGGACTATCACTTCGAGGGGCTTGAGAACGCGGAAGAATTGGCCGAGCAGACCTTGGGTTGGCTGCTTTCGGGCTATAAATTCACGCGCTATGCAGGCAAAGCCTCCACCCCCGCGCGGCTGAGCCCTGCGTCCGGCCTTGATGCGGACCGTATTCTGGCCATGGCCGAAGGCGAGGGGCTGACCCGGGACCTGATCAACACACCGTCCAACGATATGGGCCCCGATGAGCTGGAGGCTGCTTCCCGTCTGCTCGCAGAGACCCATGGGGCCGCGATGCACGTGACGCTGGACGAGGATCTGCTCAGCGGGAATTTTCCGATGATCCACGCGGTGGGCCGCGCGTCGGAGCGTCGTCCCCGCCTCATCGATCTGCGCTGGGGCGAGGCAGGCCCGGCCCTGACCCTTGTGGGCAAGGGGGTGTGTTTTGACACGGGTGGTCTGAACCTGAAGCCCGGCGGGTCCATGGCGCTGATGAAAAAGGATATGGGCGGTTCGGCCACGGTGCTGGGCCTCGCGCACATGATCATGGCGCTGAAGCTGCCCCTGCGGCTGCGCGTGTTGATCCCGGCGGTCGAGAATGCGGTCTCCGGCACGGCCTTTCGGCCAGGCGATGTGCTGACCTCGCGCAAGGGGCTGACGGTTGAGATCAACAATACCGATGCCGAGGGGCGCCTTGTTCTGGCCGATGCGCTGGCCCTCGCCGATGAGGAGGCGCCGGATCTGATCCTCTCCATGGCCACGCTCACCGGGGCAGCGCGAGTGGCGGTTGGCCCGGATCTCGCGCCCTTTTACGCCAGCACGCCGGAACAGACCGCAGCGCTGCAGGCCGCCGCGATCCGGGTCGCGGATCCGGTCTGGCAGATGCCGTTTCATGCGCCTTATGAGAAGATGATCGAGCCCGGTATCGCCGATCTCGACAATGCGCCCCCGGGCGGTTTTGCAGGCTCGATCACGGCGGCCCTCTTCCTGCGCCGCTTCGTCGAAGCCACGCCTTATATGCATTTCGACATCTATGGCTGGCAGCCAAGCGCGGCCCCGGCGCGACCCAAAGGCGGGGTCGGGCAGGGGGCCCGCGCCGTGCTCGACGCCCTGCCGGAGCTCTTGGGGCTATGAGCGTTGCAGAAGCCCCCATCGCCCTGGACCGGCGGCGCACGGCCTTTGACGGGCAGACTGCGTTGGACACCCTGCGCGGCCGGGTCGAGGCCACGCGATTTGTCCCGGGACGAGCCGCGCGGGTGACTGTGCCGGAGGTGCCGCTCACCCGGACGCCCACGGGGGGCGCGGATAAGGCGCTCCTCCATGGGG
Source organism: Dinoroseobacter sp. S76 (assembly GCF_049801095.1). Taxonomy (NCBI): domain Bacteria; kingdom Pseudomonadati; phylum Pseudomonadota; class Alphaproteobacteria; order Rhodobacterales; family Roseobacteraceae; genus Dinoroseobacter; species Dinoroseobacter sp. S76. The sequence continues at coordinate 177,147 of NZ_JBNAGH010000007.1, forward strand.
AACCGGTCACGGTCATCTCCGAGAGCGCGGGGCGCGCCTTCGTCCAGTCCGGCTGGGATGCCTATGTCGGCTATGTCGATCCAGCGGCCCTTGGGGATCCGGCGGAGACCACCCATCACCTCGTGGCACCGTCCAGCCATCTCTATCCCGAGCCCCATTTCAAATCCCCACCCCTGCAGGGCCTGTCCCTGGGCAGTGGTCTGGCGGGGAGGGGGCTCCGCGACGGCTTTCTCGAGACCCCTGACGGGTTTGTCCCGCTGCAGCACGTGGTCGAGCGCGATGCGCCCAAACCGATCCTGGAGACGGCGCTGAGCCTCGTTGGTACGCCCTATCTTTGGGGCGGGAACAGCGCGTTTGGAACCGATTGCTCGGGGCTTGTGCAGCTGGCCTGCCGGTTGGCCGGTCATACCTGCCCGCGGGACAGCGACCAACAGGCGGCGGAGCTTGGGACCGCGCTGCCGGAGGGTGCCGCGCTCCAGCCAGCAGATGTGATCTGCTGGAAAGGGCATGTGGGGCTGATGGTCGATGCGGAGACGTTGCTCCATGCCAATATCCACCACATGGCGGTTGCGATCGAACCTCTGAACGCAGCGCTAAAGCGGATTGCCAGCCATGAGTTTGGCGAGGTCACGAGTATTCGTCGCTTGCCTTGAGGCAGGCGCAGACATCACTCCACGGCGCGGATCAGCTTCTTCTCCAGCACCCGCAGCACCGTGCGCAGCTCGTGTCCGCGTTTCAGGATCTGCCCATCCATGCCGATCACCGCATAGAGCCCCTGCTTCTGGGCGAGTTTCGGGCGTTTCTCGATCCGGTAGAGCGGATTTTCCGCCGTGCGACGAAACACCGAGAAGATCGCCACATGCCGCTGGCAGGAGATCCCGTAGTCCCGCCACTCTCCGGCGGCGACCATCCGGCCATAGAGGGAGAGGATCACCCCAAGCTCCCGCCGGTCGAAAGCGACCTGCTCCGGGATGGGTTCGGGTTTGCGGAACGGGATCGGGTTTTGAATGACCATGACAAGGATGGTGAGCCGGAATGCCCGGCAAATCAAGGGGCCGCGGACAGGGGCTTGGCCTCATTCTCGCCGCGAAATCACCTCAGAGCTTCCTCAGACCGCCCGCACCGGCGCCATCTGGATCTGGGAAAGTTGAGACATCGAGAGTGGTGACGCTCTTGTCCCTCGGAGTAGGCGATCGTCATTGCCCCCACCCAGATTACCGCTCCGGGGGGACTGAATACTCCGAACGCCCCGTCCTGCAAAGGCGGGGCGTTTCTCCGTCCTGGGCTCTCTGACGCCCCGGGCTTGCGCGGCGGGCGCAGCTCGGATCACATGGAGCGAGAGTTCCCCAATCCCGAGGTGTCGGATGGACCCGCAAACCCGAGCAGAGGCCTGTGCCGCCGCGATGTTGGCAGAGGATGCCGCGAGCCGTGGCATGGGCATCCGACTGGAGGAGGTGCGCCCGGGGCAGGCCCGCTGCAGTCTGGAGGTCCGGGCCGATCACTTGAACGGGCATGGCATCTGCCATGGTGGGGTGATCTTCACACTCGCGGATACGGCCTTTGCCGTGGCCTGCAACAGCTACAATGCGCGGGTGGTGGCCCAGCACAACAGCATCTCCTATCTCGCGCCGGCGACCCTCGGGGTGACGCTGATTGCCGAGGCAGAGGAAGTGTCCCGCGCGGGCCGCTCAGGGATCTACGATGTGCGCGTGCGGCAGGGCGAAACCCTGATCGCGGTGTTCCGTGGCGCCTCGCGGCAAGTCAGCGGCACCCATCTGTCCGAGGGTGGCGAAGACTAGCCGTCGCCGCGCAGCCTGCATCCGGCGCGCGAACTTGGCCATCCCTTGGGCTGGCCTGCCTCTGGCAACGGTCGCAGGCTGTCTTGCTTTCTCTGCCGAACACACCTCAGGCGAACCGCCCCTGGCAGAACCAGCCCGAGGACATGCTGGCCCCATGGGCATAGTAGAGCCAAAGCCGCTGCCCGACCGAGGTCTCCACCCGCCAGTAATCCCGCACCCCGCTGCGCCAGCTCGGATCATCGAGCCACCATTCCGGGGCCAAGCGCTCAGGCCCGCAGGCATTATCGAGCTTGAAGGTCTGCCCGCGCCAACGAAATTCCGTGGGGGGCGTGGCGTGATCCGGGGCCTGCACCGGCTCTGGCCGAAACAGGGTCAGGGGCCGCGGCGCATGCATTTGCGGCCAGACACCCGCATGGGGCGCACTCCAGGCAGCGGCCTGAATACTGGCGGTTTTTTCCGGAATGTGACTGTCCGCCGGATGCCAACGCGTGATCGCCTCCAGCCCAATCCGGGCCCCCAGCGTTCCGATCAGATCATCCAGATCCGTACTGTCTTGCGCCACCTGCGCGCCGCGCGCGGCCTCCACATGGCCACTATGCTGCACCGCGTGCACCGGTTCGGTCTGCACTGCCTCCAGCCGGATCACGTCAATGCCAAACCCCGCATCCACCGCATCGAGCTTGCGGAACAACAAGGGCCGCAAACGCGCAGGATCCGCCGAAGGCCGCGCCAACCCCAGATCGAAGCTCTGGCGCGTATGATCGCAGCGCAACAGTTCCAGCCGGATCCGCCTTGCCCCGCGCCCGGCTTTCGCGAGCCGCGCGCCCAGGGGCGGCAGCAACCGGTCAATCCCGGCCTCCAGATCCTCGCGCAGCCCGATGGGCTCCGGCAGTGTCAGGCGCGCGGCACAGATCACATCCGGCGTGGCCGGGGAGACCGGCTCCGGCTCCCGTCCCAGGGCCTGATCTAGACGCCGCCCCACCTCCAGCCCGAACCGCCGGGCCAAAGCCGCGCGTGGCAACCCGGCCAGGTCATCGACCCGGCGCAACCCGACCCGCGACAGCCCCTCCTGCGTCTCCTCCGACAGGCGCAGGGCCGCCACGGGCAGAGGTCCCAGAGCCTGCCGGGTCTGCCCGGAGGGCGCGATCCGGGCGCTGGCCGCGCGGGAGAGGGCCGGCCCCATCTGTGGCGCGGCCCCGCCCCGGGTCCAGTGCCGCCGTTTGCCCGCCCGGGACCGTGTGGCCCGTGCCTCCTGATCAATGGCATCACCGCTGCGCGCAGACCCTGCCTGCGCCCCGGCATAATGGGCCAGCGCCCAGGCCGCGCCCACCGTATCGGCGAGCCCGACCCGCAAGCTCAGCCCCATATCGGCGCAATCCTGTTCCAGCAGGGCGACCACTCCGGCCTCCCCTCCAAAGAGATGCGCACAGCCCGACAGATCAATCACCAGCGTGTTGTCCTCCTGCGCCGCAACCCAGGGGGAGACCTTGCCTGCCCAGCGACGCAAGGCGTCGAGAAACCCGGCCTCTCCTGCCGGATCCGCAGGACGGGTCATCAAGGTCGGACAGATCGCCTGAGCATCCCGCAAGGCCTGCCCGATCTGCAGCCCCTCGGCACTCGCCCCCTCCGACAGCGCATCAAGCACCTGCGCCGTTCCACGGGTGGCCACGGTCGCAAAGGGACCAGGCTCCGCCAGACGGAGGTGACGCAGGGCGCGTTCGGCCCCCAGGCGGGGAAACCACAGGGCAAGAATACGGCGTGGGGACGGCATGGGCAGCTCATATCGTTCTCACTTTGTTCTCATCTTAGGGTGAGTCGCCGCCAGAGTCGATCCATGCGCGCGCCCAAGGGACCGGCGCGCCACACCCTCATCTTAAGTCTGGAAGTATCCCCGCCGGAGGCTCCTGTCCCAGCAACCTGCGGGTCCTCGGATCCGTGCACTAAGCCGCCAACTGGTGCCCAGCGACCCCATGGATGCGGGCAGAGACGATCTGCCCCTCGGGCTGATCCTGTGTGAACTGCACCTCGGTGAATTGCTCGGTGCGCCCCATGCGCGGGTTCTCCAGCAGGACCTGATGGGTCCGACCCACCTGCGCCTCCAGATGGCGCGCCACCTGAGCGTCACCGGCCTTGCGCAGCTCCGCCGCTCGGGCCTTGATCACCGGTCCCGCAACAGCGGGCATCCGGGCCGCGGGCGTGCCCGGGCGCGGGGAGTAGGGGAAAACATGCAGCCAGGTCAGATGGCACTCGCGCACCAGCCGCAGGGAGTTTTCGAACATCGCGTCGGTCTCGGTCGGAAACCCCGCGATGATATCCGCGCCAAAGGTCATCTCCGGGCGCAGGCGCAAAGCCTCCTCGCAGAAGGCAATCGCGTCATCGCGCAGATGCCGCCGCTTCATCCGCTTGAGGATCATGTCATCCCCGGCCTGGAGGCTCAGATGCAAATGGGGCATAAGCCGCGTCTCGGTCGCGATGGCCAGCATCAGGTTCTCATCCGCCTCGATACTGTCGATCGAGCTGATCCGCAGCCGCGGCAGATCCGGCACCAGCCGCAGGATCCGCATGACCAGATCGCCCAGACGCGGCTCCCCCGGCAGGTCCGCGCCCCAACTCGTCAGGTCCACGCCGGTGAGCACCACTTCGTTATAGCCGCGATCCACCAGCCGCTTGATCTGATCCACGACGACACCAGCGGGGACCGAGCGCGAATTGCCCCGGCCATAGGGGATGATGCAAAACGTGCAGCGATGATCGCAGCCATTCTGGACCTGCACATAGGCACGGCTGCGTGTGCCGAACCCATCGATCAGATGCCCCGCCGTTTCAGTCACCGACATGATGTCATCGACGCGCACGGCCTCGGTCTCACCGATCAGGTCGGGGGCGAGCCCAGCCCAGGTCTCCGCCTGCATCTTCTCGGTATTGCCGATCACATGGGTGACCTCGGGCATGGCGGCAAAGGTCTCGGGCTCGGTCTGAGCCGCGCAGCCCGTCACGATCAACGGCGCATCGGGGTTTTCCCGGCGCAGCTTGCGGATCTCCTGCCGTGCCTTGCGCACCGCCTCGGAAGTCACGGCGCAGGTATTCACCACCAGCGCATCGCGCACGCCAGCAGCCTCGGCGAGCTCCTTCATGGCCTCGGTCTCATAGGCGTTGAGACGGCAGCCCAGGGTGGTGAACCGCGGCGCGCTCATAGGGCGGCCAGGAACTGCGGGGTCAACACCCCGGAAAACACGGTCATGGTCGGGCCGGTCATCCAGACCCCATCCTCGCGCCAGTCGATCCAGAGGGTCCCGCCATCCAGATCGATGCGGGTTTTCCGCCCGGTCAGGCCGCGCCGGGCCGCAGCCACCCCGGTTGCGCAGGACGAGGAGCCCGAGGCCAGTGTGATGCCCACGCCCCGCTCCCAGACCCGCATCCGCAGGTGGTCGGGGCCGATCACTTGCGCGACCTGCACATTGGTCCGCTCCGGGTAGAGCGGATGGTGTTCATAGCGGGGGCCAAAGGTCTCCAGCGGAATCGCCTCGGCATCCTCCACGAAAAAGGTGCAATGGGGATTGCCCATGCCTGTCGCTACCGGCGTGCCCTCGATCGGCAGCTCCAGAGTATCCATGGCCTCGGCCAGCGGGATCTCGGACCAGAGGGTCTGGGGCTGGCCCATATTTACGCGTGTCTGTCCGTCGCCGGCCTCTTCGGCCAGCAAGAGCCCCCGATCCGTCGAGAGCCGGAGCGCCGAAGCCCCCGTCTCGTCCAGCATCATCCGCGCAATACAGCGCGTGGCGTTGCCACACGCCGCCGAGGTCGAGCCATCGGAGTTGTAGAAGGTTAGATGCGCATCCACGCCAGCGCCCGGGGTCACGACCGCGAGCTGGTCAAACCCAACGCCGCGATGGCGATCGGCCAGCGCCGCGACGAGAGCGGCTGGCACGGCATGCCCTTTGGCACGGCTGTCGATGACGACAAAGTCGTTGCCGAGCCCATGCATCTTGTAGAAGGGCAAAGAGGTCTGATCCTGCGAGGTCATGGCGGCCATATACGCGCGAACTGCGACATAATCCAGAAGGCGCAGAAAACTCTGCATTCCACCCTTGACCCCCCCGAGCCCGATGGCTAAACGAGCCGCCAGAGTGGGCCGTTAGCTCAGTTGGTAGAGCAACTGACTTTTAATCAGTGGGTCGCAGGTTCGAATCCTGCACGGCTCACCACTGTTCTTGATTACTTAAAGGCGATGCCTGGCGATTAGAGTTTTAGCTGGCGAGTGGATAGTGAACACCGAGCTTGGCTGTCATCGAACGCTCGTGCCCAACCTAGCGACGTCACTGCTTTTGGCAGGTTGTATCCAAAGCCCCAGGTTCCGGACCTACTGATTTCCGCGTACGGGCGTGATCCACGGTTTGAACATCGAGCGATAAGCATATCTGATTTTGTCTGGTTAACGGATGTGCAGATGGTGCGCCTGCAGTCCTAGTCTCCCAAGTCCCATCGCAAGCCGAGCTTTCACTGCCCGGTAGTCAATGGCATCGCAATGTCCCGAGAGGGGATGGTCGTTGAGTGGTGGATTGAATTATATTATGCAGTTACAATGGCTTAACTTGGCGCGGTGCATCAAGAGCACACGAGCCTTACAAGATGCTCCATGACCGACTGAAAAGGTGGAGCGATAAGGGGTTTTCGCCCGGATGGTGGTGGGTGTAGCGGTCGAACACAGTGAGGTCAAAACAGTCACCATCGGCGCGACAGATCTCAAGGTCCACCAAGCAGCGACCAGCATGAGCGTGAACAAGGTGGGCATGCACGCTTGATCGGACGGACCAACGGTGGGTTGAACGCCAAGTCGCATGCGATCTGTAACAGCTAGGGACGCCCTCTCAGCCATCACTCTCGCGGCAACAGTTTTCTATTGGCCGAGAGGCCTGGCCCCACACGGCTGACCACTTTCGTCCTTTCTGCTAATCGGAAGGAATGAGGACCACATCTTACCCTGATCGGCAAAAAGTCTCGTTCGTCGCGGCAGCTGACGGGACACGTATCGCTGTGGCGGAAATGGGGAGTGGCGACACCATTCTCAAAGCCGGGAACTGGCTGAGCCATATTGGTCATGATGAAGAGAGCCCAATCTGGCGCCACTGGTTGCATGCTCTTTCCCAAAAGCATCGGTTTGTCAGGTACGATCTGCGCGGCTGCGGGCTTTCGGATCGCGAGGTAGACGATATCAGCTTTGAGGCTTGGCTGTCTGATCTTGAGGCGGTGGCAGAATCCATTGATGGACCTGTTGCGTTGTTGGGACTTTCGCAGGGCTGCGCGCTCTCCATCGCCTTCGCCCGTCGGCATCCTGAGAAAGTCGAGCGGCTTGTTCTGATCGGCGCCTACGCCCAGGGTATGCTCGCACGCAGTGATCACGCTCATGCGCGGCTCGAGGCGGAAACCCTCGCAAATCTCGTTCAACTTGGCTGGGGCAGAGACGTGCCAGCTTTCAATCAAGTGTTTACCAATCTTTTCGTGCCCTCCGGCACCCCAGAACAGCATGGCTGGTGGCAACGCCTTGAGCGAGAGAGCGTGTCGCCGGAGACCGCGCTACGTATTCTGGACGTCTTGCATCGGGTTGATATCCTTGCAGATGCAGAAGAGCTGAAACTGCCGACCCTCATCTTTCACGCGAAAAACGATGCACGGATCCCGTTTGATGAGGGACGCCGGCTCGCCGCCGTCATTGAGGATGCGCAATTCATCCCTTTGGACAGCGCGAACCATGTCTTGCTCGAAGATGAGCCCGCCTGGCAGGCCTTCCTCACGGCATTTGAGGCATTCATGCCGGAAACGCCCGCCTTGCATCCGGTCAACGTCAGCTATCATCTGACGGATGCAGAACGGGAGGTGGTCGCGCTCGTCGCAAAGGGACTGGGCAACCAGGACATCGCAAATACTTTGGGAAAGTCTGAGAAAACGGTGCGCAATCAGATCACTGTGGCACTCGACAAGGTGGGTGTTCGCAGCAGATCCGAATTGATCGTGAGGATCCTATCTGACGGATAGGACATCCACCCCACAGAAAAGAACACCGAAAGCTCAGGATTGGGACCTCCGCCTCATGCGAGAGGGGGCGGAAGGCGCTTCGCTGCACTCACTCATAATGGAGAGAGCAGCTCATGTTCCACGACGTCGAATTCCAGTCCGAAGGCGCAACCCTCCGCGGTCGGCACTATCGCAACACGGAGACACCAAAGGCCACGATCGTCATGACCCATGGCACAAGCGCGACGATCACCATGGCAATTGACCACTACGCGCAAGCGATTTTCGAGGCCGGGTTTGACGTCCTTTTGTATGATCACAGGAATTTCGGACACAGCGGTGGTGAACCAAGGCAAGAGATCAACCCTTGGGTCCAGCTCCGGGGGTATCGCGACGCGGTGGCGTTTCTGCGCGCATCTCATCAGGTCGGCCCGGTTGCCCTTTGGGGAGATAGTTATTCCGGCGGTCTCGCTTTGGTCGCAGGGGCTTTGATCGATGAAGTTGCAGCAATTATCGCCCAGATCCCGGTTTGTGGCGCGACTTGGCCGGAGGGCGCAGCCAAAGACGGCGCGCTCGACAGCTTGCGCACCATCTTTGAGAGCGGAGATGTCCGCGGTGGCCCGGACGACGTTGCGGGCCCCATGCCGGTTGTGTCGCTTGACCAACTCAACGCGCCGTCACTCCTGACCCCGCCACAGGCGGTTCGGTGGTTTCTGGAATATGGCGGGCGGCACGGAACTGGCTGGGAGAACAGGGTGACCCGTGTCGTTCCGAAAACGCCAGTTCCTTGTTCCCCACTGGTCACGGCTCCTCACCTCAACATGCCGGTCCTCATGATGATCGGCAGAAATGACGAGATGGTCCACTGCAACCCGGACCTACAAGATGCGGTCTTCGAGATGATCCCAGGTCCGAAGGAGAAACTGGTGATCGACGGCGGGCACTTTGGTCTTCTGTGGGAGGACAGTCCGAGTTTCTCCAAGGCAGTGACTGCACAAATCGAGTTCTTAGGGTGGGTGCTTTAGCGTCAAGCCAAAGCTCTGAACGCTACTGTAGCCGCGCCGAATTTCGGCATGCCCTCAATTCTCTCTGTCTGACGTCAGTGCCTATGGGTCCAAACAGGGTCATTTGCTAAGAGAGAGTTTGTTGCTCATCGTAACCACCGAGGAGTGGACGATGAGAAAGACAACGAAGAGCCCTGGCGAGAAGATCGTCAAAGACATCAAGCGCGCCACGCGCAAGCAGTATTCGAGCGAAGAGAAGATCCGGATCGTGCTGGATGGTCTGCGCGGCGAGGACAGTATCGCGGAGCTATGCCGTCGCGAAGGCATATCCCAGGGCCTGTATTACAAATGGTCCAAGGACTTCATGGAGGCCGGGAAGAAGCGTTTGGCCGGGGACACAGCGCGGGCTGCGAACAGTGATGAGGTCAAAGAACTGCGCCGCGAGGCAAAGGACCTCAAGGAAGTGGTCGCTGAACAGACGCTTGAGCTGCGTCTTCTCAAAAAAAGCATGCTCGGGGATGGGGGCGACCACGAATGAGGTATGCCGCATCAGAGAAGCTGGAGATCATTCGGCTGGTGGAAGAAAGCCATCTGTCGGCGCGTCGAACACTGGCTAAGCTGGGTATCCCTCGCACCACGTTCTACCGTTGGTATGACCGATACTGCAGCGCGGTGAGGCTGGGCTGGCGGATCAATCTCCCAAGCCCAATCACGTCTGGAATCGGGTGCCCTCTGACGTGAAGCGCAAGGTTGTGGATCTTGCGCTGAAGGAAACGGAGCTATCGC
>NZ_JBNAGH010000008.1:0-137500 GCF_049801095.1 Dinoroseobacter sp. S76
GGGGGATGTTAAGGATTACTCGTTAGGAGAACCCTTGGCGCCTTTGATCGCGGCCAGCTCGGCGAAGCTGTACTCGGTCGCGTCGAGGCCCAGGCTTGCGGCCAGCTGTGCGGCTGCGCCGGAGACGCCCACGGACTGGGTCGAGACGACGCCACCGCGCTCGGTGATGTTGTAGCCGTTGTCCGTGTCGAAGCTGCCCTTGATGTTGGCCAGCTCGGCGAAGCTGTAGTCATTCGCGTCCACGCCCAGGGTCGCGGCCAGCTGTGCATGGGCCGGGGAGATGCCGACCGACTGGGTCGAGACCACGTCGCCGCGGGGGGCGATGTTGTAGCCGTTATCGGTGTCGTAGCTGCCCTTGATGGCGGCCAGTTCGGAGAAGCTGTAGACGCCGGGCTCGACGCCGAGCTGACGCTCGAGCTGGGAGGATGCGAAGGCCGGAGCGGTCAGGGCGATCACGAGGGCGGAGGTCAGAGCGAGTTTCATTTCAGTAGTCCTTTCAGTGTGTTGCGCGGCCTGTTTGTGCGTTGCGAGCCGCGGTGTTGTGTGTGTCGGCGGTGTGTGTCGCTGCCGATGAGATGGATTTGGGTCGGGGGGGCTCGGAATGAAATGGCGATGATGCGAGAGGTTGTTGCGCGCTGACGCACATCACGCTCCCGCGATCAGGCCTTCTGCGCGGGGTGTTCGAGGGTTTCCGGAAAGCTGCGTGGTTTCAGAGACTTACCCGGACACACCCCCTCACAGCCCGGTGATGTTTCCAACAGAGGGGGCTGAGGGGGGTAAAAGTCACAGCCAATGTGACAGAAAAAAATCGAAAGAAATCTGAGGGGAGGGGTTGGAGAGCGGAAATCTGACCGCAGAAGCGCCGAAAAAGCGCGAGCAAAGTCCCCTTACCGCACCAAAAAAGCGACTCGACCAGCCTTGCGAAGCCGAAAATCGGCAAATTGGCCGGATGAAGGCTCTCAAGTCAGCGAATTTCTGGACCAAACGCACCTCCTGGGGGCCAAACTCCTGCATCAACCCCGATCAGCGGCCGAAACGCCCCGCTCTTGAGTCGCGACTTGTCCAGATCCACCCTGCGACGCTTCGCATTCAGACCCGAGACAAGCGTCCTTTGCGGTCAAACCCCCAAAATCCTCTCTCGACCTGTCTCGCTCCTGAGACAGGTCCGCAAAACCACGACTAAGGGACCAAGCCGGGTGCGTGATCCCTTGACCTAGGCTTTGCGCATCACATGGGGGCCACCCCAAACGCACCACCCTAGGAGGACCACGACATGAATGAGATGACCCAACTGGACGAGACCCTCGTCTCCCCGTTCAAGGACCGCTACGACAACTTCATCGGCGGCAAGTTCGTGGCCCCGGTCGAAGGCCGCTACTTCGACAATGTGACGCCGATCACCGGCGAAGTGGTCGGACAGATCGCACGTTCCTCCGCAGCGGATGTGGAGATGGCGCTCGATGCGGCCCATGCGGCCAAGGATGCCTGGGGCAAGACCTCGGTCACCGAGCGCGCCAATATCGTGCTGAAGATCGCAGACCGGATCGAGCAGAACCTCGACATCATCGCCAAGGCCGAAACCTGGGACAACGGCAAACCGATCCGCGAAACGACGCTGGCGGACATCCCGCTCGCGGTGGACCATTTCCGCTACTTCGCCGGCGTGTTGCGCGGGCAGGAAGGCTCCATGTCCGAGATCGACAATGACACGGTCGCGTACCACTTCCATGAGCCGCTCGGCGTGGTTGGGCAGATCATCCCCTGGAACTTCTCGATCCTGATGGCGGCGTGGAAACTGGCGCCGGCCATCGCGGCTGGCAACTGCATCGTGATGAAGCCCGCGGAACAGACGCCTGCGGCCATCATGGTCATGGTTGAACTGATCGCCGACCTGCTGCCCGATGGCGTGCTCAACATCGTCAACGGCTATGGCGGAGAAGTGGGGGCAGCGCTCGCGACGTCCGACCGGATCGCCAAGATCGCCTTCACCGGCTCCACTGCCACGGGCCGCAAGATCATGGAGGCCGCCACGGTCAACCTGATCCCGGTCACGCTGGAGTTGGGCGGCAAGTCCCCGAACATCTTCTTCAAGGATGTCATGGCCGAGGATGACGCGTTCCTCGACAAGGCCGTCGAAGGCTTCGTGCTCTTCGCGTTCAACCAGGGTGAGGTCTGCACCTGCCCGAGCCGCGCGCTCATCCACGAAGACATCTATGAAGAGTTCATCGCCCGGGCCATCGCCCGCGTGAAGGCCATCGTGCAGGGCGATCCGCGCAAGATGGAAACCATGGTCGGCGCGCAAGCCTCCATGGAGCAGAAAGAGAAGATCCTCTCCTACTTCCAGATTGGCGTCGAAGAGGGGGCCGAGGTGCTGACCGGGGGCAAGGTCGCTGATGTCTCCGAGGATCTGCAGGACGGCTTCTATATCGAGCCGACCATCCTGAAGGGCCACAACAAGATGCGCGTCTTCCAGGAAGAGATCTTTGGCCCGGTCGTGTCCGTGACGACCTTCAAGACCGAGGAAGAGGCGCTCGAGATCGCCAATGACACCATGTACGGCCTCGGCGCGGGCGTGTGGTCGCGCGATCAGAACACCTGCTACCGGTTTGGCCGCGCGATCGAAGCCGGTCGCGTCTGGGTGAACAACTACCACGCCTATCCGGCCCACGCGGCCTTTGGTGGCTACAAGCAGTCCGGCATCGGGCGTGAGAACCACAAGATGATGCTCGACCACTACCAGCAGACCAAGAACATGCTGGTCAGCTACAACCCGAACAAGCTGGGCTTCTTCTAGGCCCGGACCCTGTTCGATCTTTGAAAGCGGCCCTTTCGGGGGCCGCGTTTTTTTTGTGCGCTACTGCAGGATCGCGCTTTCCCATTCCGACAGGAAACCGCGCCGCTTGAATCGGTCGAGATAGACCAGCAGCGCGGGACCAAGCTCGATCCGTCGCACGGCGCTGTCATCATTCGGGGGCGCGATGGGGGGCAGGGCGGTTCCGTCAAAGGTCTCGCTCAGCAGGTGATCCACGAACTGCCCGGCGGTTTCGGGTTCCGCCGCGCTGGCCGGGATCAGCACCGAGCGCAGCATGAGTGTCGTGAAATCCGAAGGCAGGATGATCGTGTAGGCATCCCGGTCCACCCGGCCCAGAGCGTAGCTCGCCAGCACGTTATAGGCGATGGCCAGCTCTCCGCCGACCACGGCGTCGATCATGTCCGACGAGCAACAATAGAGCGCCACATCCAGCGCCCCCATCACCTCGGTCAGGCGCCAATAGGTCTCGGAGGTGCGGGCATCCTGCGTGGCAAAGAGATACCCGAGCCCCGACTGTCGCACATCATACGTCCCGATCCGACCTTCGAACCGCGCCGGGTTCTCGCGCAGGGTCGTGATCAGTTGCTGACGGCTGCGGGGCAGGGGCAGATCGGCAAAGGCGGATTTGGAGACGACGATCGCCGCCGGTTCCTGGCTGAAGGCAAAGAGCCGGTCGTTCCACGTCGCCCAGCCCGGCAAGGCGTCGGTCGCGTCGGAATTGTGGGGCTGGGCCAGCCCGTCATTGGCCAGCTTGGTCTGCAGATCCATCGCGCTGGAGATTGCGATGTCAAAACGTGTCCCATCGGTGCGCAGGGCGCGGTCGAGCTCCGCCGAGCTTGCCACCGTATAGGCGACCGCCGTGTCCGGCGCGCCCTCCAGATAGGACCGGATCATTGGTGCGAAAAACGCGATATCCGCGGTCGAGATGATCTCCAGCGTGGTCGCGGCGTCGTCCGGGCCGAAACGCGCCTGATCCTCGATCTCGAACGCCGCCAGCGGCGCCGCGATCAGGAGGCCGACAAGGGAAAGGAGAGTGTGACGCATGCGCCGCCTCCGGCTGAATTGGCAAGAATGAGCTGGCCGCCATGGACCCGGGCGACCTCGTCCGCGATGGTCAGGCCGAGACCGGAGCCGATAATCTGGGCCGCATTGCTGCCGCGCACAAAGCGTCCGGTCAGGGATGCGGGATCTGCCTCGGGAAAGCCGGGCCCGGTATCGATCACCCGCAACCGGGCCCGTTCGGCATCGCGATCCACGCTCAGGGTGATCTGCCCCTCGGCGGGCGTGTATTTGATCGCATTGTCGAGGATGTTGGCCACCGCGCTCTGCATCAGGATGAGATCGCCGCGCAGGCTCGGGTCGGCGGCACCCTCCACGGCGATCTCGATATCCTTGAGCTCCGTGATCGGGCGGGCGCGGGCTGCGGCCTCCCGCGCGAGGGTCTGGAGCGAGATCACATCGCTCTCCAGACTGTCAGAGCGGAAGCTTACCGTCGCATGGTCCAGAAGCTGCCCCGCCGTGCGGGAGGTTTCGTCCACCGCGCGCATCATCTCTTTCAGGGTCTGACGCGCTTCCGGGGTTTCGGCCCGGCGATAGAGGATCTCGGCTTGCGTGCGCACGATGGCCAGAGGGGTGCGCACCCGGTGCGCCGCCTCGACGATGAAATCCTCCGACCGGGCGAGCGAGGTTTTCAGCCGGGTCATGAAGCTGTTGAGCGTGGTGACCAGCGGTGCCATCTCGCGCGGCACGGCGGTGGTCACCTCCCGCAGGTCCGATGGCCCCCGGCGCGACAAGCTGGTCGTCAGCCGGTTGACCGGGCGGATCGTGGTGCTGGCTACGACGATCGCGAGCAAGGCCGTGAGCGCAAAGAACCCCGCCCCGATCCCCATGGAGAGCTGCGAAACCCGGGTCAGCACCGCGCGCTGGCCCTGCCGCGTCTGCGCGATGGAGACCTGCAACAGCGAGGACCCCTCAAAGAGCGAGATCGGCCGGGCCACGGTTGCGATCCGCACATCCTCTCCGAGAAAGGGGAGGGTGTCGAAACTGGCAGGCTCCGCAGGGCCGCCCTCCGGGCGCGGCAGGCTCTCATAACCCGACAGGAATTCGTCCCCGAGCCAGATCGCGTAGAACACCCGCTCATCCGCGGCGCTGCCCAGCATGGAGAAGGCGAAATAGGGGATATCGATCATGATTTCGCCATCGCGGACGCGGGCATTGTCGACGATGGACACCGCTGAGGCGGTCAGGATGTTGTCCTGGCTTTCCTGAGCGAGCTGGGCCGCCACGGATTGCACCACGAAATAGAGGATGATCGCCGTCGCCGCCGCGCCCGCCAGCAGAAAGGTCAGGAGACGTCGCCGGATCGACGTGGTCGGCGCGAGCCCGGGGATCATGGCACGTCCAGTTTATAGCCCGACCCGCGCACGGTGGTGATCCGCACACCGGTCTCGGCCAGATGACGGCGCAAACGCCCCACATAGACCTCGATCGCGTTCTCGGTGACCTCTTCATCAAAGGAAAAGAGCCGGTCCACCAGCGCCGATTTCGAGAAGATCTGACCCGGCGCATTGGCGAAGGTTTCAAACAGCCGCAGCTCCCGCGTGCGCAACTGGACCACGCGATCCGGGGTCTCGAGCGTGCCTGCAAGCGCGTCAAACGTCAGCTCCGCCAAGGCGATCTGATTGCCCGCAGCCCCGCTTTTGCGTCGCATCACGGCCCGGCAACGGGCCTCCAGCTCGGCAAAATCGATGGGTTTGACCATGTAATCATCGGCTCCGAGATCGAGCACGCTGACCCGATCCGACACCTCGGACCGCGCCGTCAGGACGATGACCGGCGTCTCCTGCGCCTCGCGACGGCAGCGGCTCAGAAAGGTCCGACCATCTCCGTCCGGCAGCATAATATCCAGCAAAAACAGATCGTAAGTTGTGGTCGCGATGAAGTCCCAGGCCTCGGCCATGCTATCGGCATGATCGACCACATGGCCATCGAGGCTCAGCCGGTCGATGACGGCCCGGGCCAGCGGCGCGTGATCCTCGATCAAAAGAAATCGCATGGGCGGAAAAATTCCCGTGGGCGGTGTCAGGTTTATGTCAGCTTTCGGTGCGACGTATCTTTCATGGGCGGCAACGACCGCCTTTGTCAAACGGGAGGACCTTGACATGACATTCGCAATGACTCGTCGCGCGCTCATGGCAGCCGCGGCTTCGCTCGCGCTGGCCGGTGGCGCCCAGGCCGGTGGCCACCAGATGCTCGACAGCGTGCATTTCCTCATCCCCGGCGGCGCCGGTGGTGGCTGGGACGGCACCGCGCGCGGCACCGGTGAGGCGCTCACCAATTCCGGGCTCGTGGGCTCGGCTTCCTACGAGAACATGTCCGGTGGTGGCGGCGGCAAGGCCATCGGCTACCTGATCGAAAACGCCGAGAGCAACTACGGCACGCTGATGGTGAACTCCACGCCGATCGTGATCCGCTCGCTCACCGGTGTGTTCCCGCATAACTTCCGCGACCTGACCCTCGTGGCCGGGACCATCGGCGATTATGCGGCCATCGTGGTCGGCAAGGACAGCCCGATCAACTCCATGGCAGACCTGCTGGCAGCCTATGACGCGGACCCGAACTCCACCGCGATTGGTGGCGGCTCGGTGCCGGGCGGCATGGACCACCTCGTGGCGGCCATGGTGATGGAAGCGGCGGGCAAGGATCCGCTGGGCGTGAAGTACATCCCCTATGATGCGGGCGGCAAGGCCATGGCGGCGCTGCTCTCGGGCGAGATCGCGGCGCTTTCCACCGGCTTCTCCGAAGCGGTCGATCTGGCCGATGCAGGCGAAGTGAAGATCATCGGTGTGACCTCCGATGAGCGCGTGGGCGCAGCCCCCGACGCCATGACCATGATGGAGCAGGGCATCGACACCACCTTCGTCAACTGGCGTGGCTTCTTCGGTGCACCGGGTATGCCGGCGGATCAGGTCTCGGCCTATCAGGCGGCCATCGAAAAGATGTACGACACCGAAGAGTGGGAAACCGTTCGCGCCCGCAACGGCTGGGTTAACATCCACAACAGCGGCGACGAGTTCCTGAAATTCCTGGAGACCCAGGAAACGCAGATCGGTGATCTGATGAAGAAGCTCGGCTTCCTCTGATCTGAAGCTTTGGCTTCAAGGGTGCGGCGCGGAGAACAACGCGCCCACCCGCATTTTTTCGAAAATTCTGGGAGGGATGGACATGGCGCTCGACCGTTGGATCGCGCTTGTTTTGCTGGGTATTTGCCTGGTCTACGGCTATACGGCTTATTTCACGATGGATGACAGTCTTGCCCCGTTCATGCGGCGCAATCCGATCTGGCCGTCCACTTTCCCCAAGGTGCTGGCCGTGCTCGGCGCGGCTGCGTCACTGGTGATCCTGCTGGGGCTCGAAGGTCCGCAGAAGCCGCCCAAGGAGGGCGATATCGATTACCGCCGTCTGGGCGATTACAAGATCGGGCAGGCCGCCGCGCTTCTGGGCCTCATGGTGGCCTATGCGCTGCTCCTGCGCCCGGCGGGTTTCCTGCTCTCGACCAGCGGCTTCCTGATCCTCGGCTCGGTCATCCTCGGCGAGCGGAACTGGCCGGTGATGATCGGCGTCTCGGCGGTCGCCGCGGGCTTTGTCTGGTATCTGGTGCAGGAGGTGCTTGGCATTTTCCTGCGCCCGCTGCCCATGTTTCTGGGGGCGTAAGAGATGCTTGAAGGACTGCTCATCGGCCTGCAAACGGCCTTTTCCATTCAAAACCTGCTGATGGTGATCGGGGGCTGCCTGATCGGGACGTTCATCGGGATGCTGCCGGGCCTCGGGCCGATGTCGATCATCGCGATCATGATCCCCGTGGCAATTTCGCTAGGCGACCCCTCGGCAGCCCTGATCCTGCTGGCGGGTGTGTATTACGGCGCGATCTTCGGCGGCTCGACCTCGTCGATTCTGCTCAACGCGCCGGGCGTTGCGGGCACCGTCGCCACCAGTTTCGACGGCTATCCCATGGCCAAACAGGGCAAGGCCGGCAAGGCGCTGACCATCGCGGCCATCGCCTCCTTTTCCGGCGGGACCATCGGGGCGATCCTGCTCATGGTCTTTGCACCCGCGCTGTCTTCGGTCGCCCTTCTCTTCCACTCGGCGGAGTATTTCGCGCTGATGGTGGTGGGCCTCTCGGCCATCGCGGCCTTTGCGGGCACGGGCCAAGTGGCCAAGGCGCTGATGATGACCATCCTCGGTCTGATCATGGCCACCGTGGGCGAGGGCGCTCTGTTCAACCTGCCGCGCTTCACCATGGGGTTGATGGACCTGCAATCGGGCTTTGGCTTTATCACGCTGGCCATGGCGATGTTCGCCCTGCCGGAGGCTTTGTTCCTCGTGATGAACCCGGTCCGCTCGGTCCAGGGCAGCGGCGATGACAGCGGCGAGATCAAGGATCTGCGCATCACCAAAGCCGAAGCCAAGTCCATGGCCCCCGTGGTCGGACGGCAATCGGTGCAGGGCTTCTTCATCGGCGTCTTGCCCGGTGCGGGCGCGACCATCGCCTCCTTCCTCGGCTACGCGGTGGAACGCAACATCGCTCCGAAGAAGGAGCAGGAGGAGTTCGGCAAGGGCTCGATCAAGGGCCTCGCCGCACCGGAGACCGCGAATAACGCGGCCTGCACCGGGTCCTTTGTGCCGCTTCTGACGCTGGGCATCCCTGGCTCGGGGACGACGGCGATCCTGCTCGGGGCGCTGATTGCCCTGAACGTCTCGCCGGGGCCGCGCCTGATGATCGATGCGCCCGAGATCTTCTGGGCGGTGATCATGTCGATGTTCATCGGCAACCTGATCCTGCTGGTGCTGAACCTGCCGCTGATCCCCTACATCGCCAAGATCCTGTCGGTGCCGCGCAACTACTTGATCCCGTTCATTTTGTTCTTCACCCTGATGGGGGCCTATATCGGCCAGAACAATGCGACCGAGCTCTTGTTGCTGGTGGGCTTCGGGATCTGCGCCACGATCCTGCGCTTTGCGGATTACCCGCTGGCACCGCTGCTGATCGGGTTCATCCTGGGCGGCATGCTGGAGGATAACTTCTCCCGCGCGATGCAGCTCTATGACGGGATCGGCTTCATCTGGGAGCGTCCGATGACCCTCGGCCTGCTGGCGATCGCGGGGCTCCTGATCATTCTGCCGAGCTACCGTGCGCGCCGCGCCCGGGCTCGGGCCGAAGGCGTCGCCGATGGCGACTGAGACCCAGGCCCCCGCGCCCCTGTCCGGGGTGCGGGTGCTTGATCTGACCAATGTTCTGGCCGGCCCCTATTGCTGCTATCAACTGGCACTGATGGGGGCCGAGGTCATCAAGGTCGAACGCCCCGGCAGCGGTGATCTCGCCCGCCAACTGGGCGCGGATCCCGCCCGGAACGCCGCGAATATGGGGATCAGTTTCCTGGCCCAGAATGCGGGCAAATTCTCCATGACGCTCGATCTCAAGGCCCCGGCCGGCAAGGCGCTGCTCAAGCGTCTCGTGGCGACGGCGGATGTGCTGGTTGAGAATTTCCGACCCGGGGTGATGGAGCGTCTGGGGCTCGGCTATGAGGTGCTGCGCGAGGCGAACCCGCGGCTGATCTATTGCGCGATCTCGGGCTTCGGGCAGGACGGGCCGCGCAAGGATGACCCGGCCTATGATCAGATCGTCCAAGGCGTGTCCGGAGCGATGTCCATTACCGGTGCACCCGAGACAGCACCCTATCGCGTGGGCTATCCGGTGGCCGATACCTGCGGCGGCATGACAGCGGCCTTTGCCGTGGCGGCAGCGCTGAATGCCCGACCTCGGGGGGCGTTTCTCGATATCTCCATGACCGAGGCGTTGGTCTCCAGCATGGGCTGGGTGGTCTCGAACCACCTGATCGGAGGCGTGCCGCCCGCGCCCCATGGCAATGAGAACACGACCTCGGCCCCCTCCGGTACTTTCGCCACTGCGGACAACCCGATCAACATCGCGGCCAATCGCGACACCCAGTGGGAGAGCCTTGCCCATCTGCTGAGCCTGCCGGGCCTGATCGAGGATCCGGCCTACCGCACCCGCGAGGACCGGAAGGCCAATCGCGAGGATCTGCGGGCGGCACTCGAAGCCGTGCTGACAACAAGGCCCGCCGCCCATTGGGTCGCGGCACTCAATGAAAAGGGTGTGCCCACGGGCCCCGTGCTCGGCGTGGCCGACGCGCTCGAGGATCCTCAGCTGCGCGACCGGGGCTTGATTGGAAAGGTTGAGGTCGCGGGCGAAGAGATCGCCCTGCCGACCTCGCCTGTCCGGGTGGATGGTGCCCGCCCGCAGCCCGCCGCGCCGCCTCCGGCGCTTGGCGCAGATACGGAGCGGGTCTTGCAGGATCTGGGGCTGAGTAACGCCGAGATTTCCGCGCTGAGAGAGGAGGGCGTGCTATGAGCGATGTCGCTGATTGGTGGTCCACCGCCATCATCGATATGGAGCCCGGGCGCATCCATCTGCGCGGCCACCCGATCCAGGAATTGATCGGGACCACCTCCTTTGCCGAGATGATCTGGTTGATGGTGCGAGGTGATCGCCCGGAGCCTGCCCAGGCCCGGCTTTTCGAGGCGGCTTTGGTCTCGGCCGTGGATCATGGGCCGCAAGCGCCGTCAATCGCGGCGGCGCGCATGGCGGTGACCTGCGGGTTGCCGCTGAACAATGCCATGGCGACCGGGGTCAACATGCTGGGCGATGTCCATGGCGGCGCGGGCGAGCAGGCGGTCGAGATGTTCCACGCGCTGGCGGATGCTCCGCTTGGGCCCGCTCTCGACGCGTGGATTGCCGAGCGCGGCAAGATCATCCCGGGCTATGGCCACCGTTTTCACACCCCGGTCGACCCGCGCGCACCGCGCCTGATGGCGCTGGTCCGCGAGGCGGTTGCGGCGGGGGCCTGCGCGGGGCGCTTCCTCGCACTGGGTGAGGCGGTCGAGGCCGAGCTTGCCACGCGCAAGAGCCGTCCGATCCCGATGAATATCGATGGGGCCACGGCAGTGATTTATGCCGAGCTCGGGTTTGCGCCGCCCCTCGCAAGGGGCCTCTTCTGTCTATCGCGCTCCGTGGGCCTCCTCGCCCATTCCTGGGAACAGATGGAGCAGGGCGGCCGCAACAAAGGTCCGACCCCGCCCAAGTATCGCTGGACCTATACGGGCGACTGATCCCGGGTCAGAGCGGGTTGAGCGCGGGGAGAACCGCCTCCCGCGCGACCGAGTTTTGCCCGGGCTTTCGCGCTGTAAGTGCTTTGGTCAGCGCGGCCCAACGGGCGGCGGTCTCCGCCGGGGGCACGGGCGTGTCGCCATAGGCGACCGCCGTCACGCGGCTCAACGCTGCATCGAACTCCAGCGACGGCGGCAGGGTCCCATGGGCTGTCTCGAAGGCCGCGATCCGCCTCAGGAGGAGCGACAGATCCTGCGCAGCAGCGGCTGCCTCGATCTGTCGAAACATCTGCGGCGCGGCGCGCGCCTTGGCCGCCTTCCGCGCCTCCCACCAGTGTTGCCACCGCGGATAACCATAGCGACATAGGGCAAATCCCAGGGCAACAAGCGCCACCAGAGACGCCAAAGCGCGCAGGATCAATCCGCGGTCCCAGGAAACTGGCGCCGCAGGGCCGGGCGCCACCTCGAACTGCGCCCCCTCCAGCACGATGGTCTCGACCTGCCCGGAGGTGATGTTGAACCACTCCAGCGTGATCTCCGGCAGCTCCGCTGGCCCCTCCGCGATGGCGACATAGCTGGCCGCCTCCTGCCGCGTGCCGGAAACGACCCCGCGATCGACGCTCTCGGTCAGAACCGGTTCCTTTGGGTAGGCCCGCAGAGCGCTCTCCTCCGAAAGTCCCAGAAGCGGCGGCACGAAGAGCGGCGGCGCGCCCTTGATCGTCACCGTCAGGTTGCGCTGGACCGCGTCGCCCATCGCGATCTTGCCCTCGGGCAAGGTGATCTCCTGCGTTGCAGTCAATCCCGTCGCCACCAGCAGCGGGTCAAGCCTTTCGGCACCCTCGGGCACAAGCCCGGTCAGGGTGAAGGGCTCGGTCGTGACGACGGAGGTGAGGTCTTCGGTCCCTTCTCCTCGATAGGTCACGGAAACCTCCTGCGCCGGGATTTCGAATGTCCCGGCCACCATGGGATAGAGCGTATAGCTCCGGGTCACACCCGACCAGGTTTCGCCATTCACCGGCTTGCTGGTGGGGCTCGTGGCGCGCCCGTTCAGCCGCACCATCAGGTTCGGCGTCTCGAAACTCGGCAGGTTGGGCGGGCTCGGCATGAAGCTCGGCACCAGAACGGTCAGACGCAGGACTACGGGCTGACCGACGGCGACGCTGTCCTCGGCCAGGGTCAGTTCGACCACTGGCTCCTCGGCCTGCGCGGCGCTGAAACACCAAAGAAGAACCGCCATAGCGCGCAACACTTTGCTCATTCCACGCCCTCCCCGGCGGCGGCTTCAAGCTTGAAGCGCGTGGCGAGGAAATCCCCCACATTCGTGTCGACCGAGCGCATCCACTGCTCGGCGCTTTCCAGCCCGAGACCGTCCTCCGTGGGCATGATCTCGGTCTGCTCGCCCAACCCGCTTTCATTGTCCATCACGACCTCGTCGGCGCCGATCCCGCGTTCCTCGCCCGTGTCGGACTGGGCTTGCGTGCGTTCGACAAAGGCCACGATGGCCTGTGCGACGGCGAGGTTTCGCGCGGCGTCGGGATAGTCCGGGCGCAGTTCTAACGCGCGCGCAAAGGCGCGCATCCCGGGGCGGTATTGCCGGTTGCGCAGCCGTGCCATCCCCTCGCCAAAGGCCGCCTCGGCCCCGTCCAGTGCGGCATAGGCCTCGGCAGCGGCCTCGTATTGTCCCGCGCGAAACAGCGAGAGCGCCCGCCACATCGAATCCTCAAAGAGGTCCGCTGCTCGGGCGAAATCCGCCTCGGCATAGGCGCGCTGCCCCTGCTGGTCTGGGGTCCAGAACAAATCAGCCACCCCCTCGGCCCGGGCCTGCGAAGGCGCGAGCTGCAGGCTGAGCGCCAGCGCCGCAAGGGCCGCCCAGGGCATGGTCCAGCCGCGCCGGAACCAGACCAGCAGCAAGAGCGCTGCGGGCCAGGCGAGCCACCATCCGCGATCCTCCCAGACCTGGGTGTCGTCGGCGACAAGGGCTGCCCGATAGGCCGAGGTCAGATGCCGCTCGATCTGGTCGAGATCGGCCTCGCCCGGGGTCATGCGGACCAGTTGCGCATTGGCGATCCCATCGAGCTGCGGCAGCGCGACCTCCGGCGGTGCAGCCACATAGAGGACCAGGGGCCCGTGCTGCGCCGCGTTGATCTGCGCCACCGCATCGGGCGGCAGGTCGTCGAGGATCATCAGGATCGCGCCGGGGCTCTCTGCCCGGTCCATCTCGGCTTGGGCGCGGGCCAGCGCCGCGCCGGGTGCGTCGCCGTCCACGGGCATGATCTTGGGGCTGAGCCCGTCGAGAAAGCTGCTGAGAATACCGGGATCCGTGGTCAGCGGCACAACCCGGTGGGCGGTCCCCGCATAGGCGATCAGGGCGGTTTCGGCTCCCGCGCGGCGCGCCACCAGATCGCGGATCTTGAAGGTCGCGCGCTCAAGCCGCGACGGCGCGATATCCGCCTCGCTCATGGAGGGCGTGACCTTGAGGGCGACGACCAGCGGCGCAGTCTCCGCCTGAAACGGGTCGGGCAGGCGGGTCCAACTCGGGCCCGCGACGGCCAGGGTCAGCAGAGCAAGGACCGCCACCACCCCGTCGATGGGATAGAGCCGCCGTCGATCCGCCCCGCCGAGGGTCAGGGCCTCCGCCAGATGGGGCGCAAGACCTGCGAGGGGCGTCTCCTCCGCGTGCCGTTTGGGGCGGATCGCCCACCAGAGCAGCGCCAGCAAAGGCAGGACCAGCAGCGCCCAGGGCCGCAGCAGATGAAACGCCTCAAGCCCGCTCATGACCGCTGCCTCTGTCCGCGCGCGAGATGCAGATAGGCGGTGCTGAGCGTACCGATCAGGAGCGCGAGGGCGAACGGGATATGGCTGACCGGCTCGCGCGGTTGATAGGTCGCGCTGTCGGTCACGCGCGGGTTCTGTGCGTCGATCTCGGCATAGATCTCGGCCAGCCCGGCCACGTCCGAGGCATAATAAAACGCGCCACCTCCACGACGGGCGATGTCCTCCAGCGTGGCGGGATCAAGCCGTTCCTCGCCCGAGCCGTCGGGATTGCCGACCCCGATCGTATAGATCGTGATCTGTGCATCGGCAGCGATCTCGGCGGCGTTGATCGGGCTCATGGCGCTGGCCGTGTCGGCCCCGTCACTGAGCAGGATCAGCAGCCGCTCTTCGATCTCGCTGTCCTCAAAGGCGCGGATCGCAAGGCCGATCGCATCCCCAATGGCCGTGTTCGGCCCGGCCATGCCGGTCTGGGTCTGCTCCAGAAGTTCGACGACACTGTCGAGATCCTCGGTGAAGGGCACCTGCACATAAGCGCTCGCCCCGAAGACGATAAGGGCGATCCGGTCGCCCTCCCGCTCGGCCACGAAATCGCGCACCACATCCTTGACCGCCTGCAGCCGCTGCACCCGCGTGCCATCGGCGGCCTCCATATCCTTGTCATCCATGGAGCCGGAGATATCGACCGCCAAGACCAGATCGCGCGCGGCATTGGTGATGGTGATCGGCTCGCCCAGCCGTTCCGGACGCGCCAGCCCGATGATCAGCAACACCCAGCAGAGCACGGCGGCGATCATCTGCAGGCTGGAGCGGGTGAGCACCTGCGCCCCTGCCGCGGTTCGCGCGCCACTGGCCTCGGTCACTTGCCGGAAGAACGGGATGCGCAGGGCGGCGGTCCGTTCCGCATGGGGCGGGACCAGCCACCAGACCAGAGCGGGCAGGGGCAGGAGGGCCAGAACCCAGAGGGAGGCGAAAGCGATGCTCATACCCGGTGGCTCTCGATCCAGTGTTTCGCGAGGCGGGCCAGCTCCGGCGCGGGGGGCAGGGGCTGGCGGGCATAGGGCCCGGTCAGGAGCATGCGGGCACTGGGAGCCTCGGAGAACCCGACGCTGGGGGCGGTGCGGTCGAGAAAGGCCAGCCACTCAGCCCCGTCGAGCCCGGCCACCTCCGCGCGTGGATAGGCGGCGAGCGCTGTGCGGCGCAGCACGGTGGCGATGGCGGCCGGGTCCTTGCCCGCCTCGGCCAAGGCCGCGAGTCCGGCCCGGCGATAGGCATTGGCCGCATGGCGTTTGCGCGCGGTCCAGAAGGCAAAGCCCAAGACCCCGAGCAGGAGCAGCGCGAGCGCCGCCCAGGCCGGGGTTTGTGGTAGCATCGAGATTTCCGGCGGCGGCGCAATCGGAGTCAGCTGATCGAACAGCTCCGGCAGGCTGAGCCCGGCCAGTTCTTCGGCTGTTGGGATGTCGCTCATGTCCGCATCTCCCGCGCGCCCATGAGGCGCAGCAGTTGCGGCAGGGTTTCTTCGGCGGTGCTGAGCGGCAGGATCGGGATGCCGTAGCGGTCGCAGAACCCGGTCATCGCTGCCAGCCGCGCCTCGGCAAAGGCGCGCAAGGCGGCACGAGCCTCGCCCGACCCGCCAATCTGGGCCTGAAGCGCGCCATCGGAGACCACCAGCCGTGCGTCTGCGGGCAGCTCTTCGAGCACCGGATCGCGCACACTCACCAGGATCACGTCATTGCGCCGGGCGATCCGGGACAGGATCTGTTCGGTCTGGGCATCCCAGGCGTCGAAATCGCTGAAGACCATGACGAGCCCGCCGGAGCGCACGATCTGCGCCGTCGCGGCCAGCGGTTGGGTCAGAGCCATCCGGCTCTCCGGTTGGCGGGCCGCGTTCAGCGCGCCATTGGCCGCTGCGACCGAGCCCAGAAACCGGTGCAGGGCGCGGGGGCTGGCCTTGGGGCGATGCTCCACCAGCGCGTCATCGGTGAAGACGATCCCGCCCACCCGGTCCCCCTGGGCGCGGATCCGGTGCGCGGCGATGGCCGCCGCCTCGGCCGCCGTGACTGACTTCATGTTGTGCACACTGCCAAAGAACATCGACATCCGCTGATCCACCAGCAGCATCGCAGCGCGGTCCCGCTCCTCGGTATAGACCCGGATATACGGACTGCGCGTGCGGGCCGTGACCTTCCAGTCGATGGTGCGGATATCATCGCCCTGGGTGTAGTGACGCAGCTCCTCGAAATTCAGCCCGCGCCCCTTCAGCTTGGAGGCATGTCGCCCGTTCAGGATCGAGCGCACCGGCTGGCGCGGCAGAAAGCTGAGCCGCCGCGACGGGCCTTGCAGCCGTTGCAGATGGCCGAGATCGACGGAAATGCGCGGATCGGCGGAGGCGGGCATGGGCAGACCTAGGGCAGCGCCACAAGGTCGAGCAGCCGGTCGACCACCTGATCGGCGGTCACGCCCTCGCCCTGCGCCTCATAGCTGAGCGTGACCCGATGGCGCAGCACATCATGGGCGATGGCGCGGATATCCGTGGGGTCGACGAAATCCCGCCCCTGCAGCCAGGCATGGGTTCGACCGCATTTATCGAGACCCAGCGAGGCGCGCGGGCTCGCGCCGATCTCGATCCAGCGTGCGAGATCCGGGTCGAGCGCGCCGGGCGTGCGGGTGCCATAGACCAGATCGGCCATGTAGCGGCTCATGGGGTCCGAGACATGGATCTCGGCGATCTCGGCGCGGGCGGCAAAGATCACCTCCTGCGGGATCCGCGGGGGGGGCGTGGCCTTGTCCTTGGGGCCGGTGTCCTTTGCGCTGTCCTCGGCGCGGACAAGGGCGATGACCTGCGCTTCTTCCTCCACCGTCGGGTAGCCGACCTGCACATGCATCAGGAAGCGGTCCATCTGCGCCTCGGGCAGGGGGTAAGTGCCCTCCTGCTCCACCGGGTTCTGGGTGGCCATGACGATAAAGAGTGGTGGCATCTTGTGGGTGGTGCCCGCGACGGTGACCTGGCGTTCTTCCATCGCTTCGAGCAGGGCGGCCTGCACCTTGGCGGGCGCGCGGTTGATCTCGTCGGCGAGCACGATATTGGCAAAGATCGGCCCGGGCTCGAACCGAAACTCCGAGCCGTCCCCTGTCTGGTGATAGACTTCGGTGCCCGTCACATCCGAGGGCAGCAGGTCCGGGGTGAACTGGATCCGCCCGAACTCAGCCTCGATATTCTTGGCCATGGCCTTGACCGCGCGGGTCTTGGCCAGCCCGGGAAGCCCCTCGATCAGCAGGTTGCCATTGGCCAGAAGCCCGATCACCAGCCGGTCGATCACGGTGAGCTGTCCGATAATGGCGCGGCCCATGGCGGTCCGGAGGCTGTCGATATGGTCGCGGGGGGTCATGGTCATGTCTCGCTCGTCTCGTCTCGGCGCAGAGGGGTGGTCAGGGCAAAGATCAGGGCGGCGGGGCGCGCCGCCCCCGCCGGGTCAGTTCGGGAAGACCCGGTTCCAGTCTTCGGCCATGTCGATGATCACCCAACCGCGACCGGGCCCTTCATCGAGACCGCGGTTCAGCACGCCCACATGCCCCTCCCGGTCATAGGCGAACTCGCGCTCGGCATCCGTATGGTGCAGCAGCAGACCAAAGCGGGGGCCTTCGCCGCTGGTGACATATTCGAGCATGGCGAAATCACCGTCGGAATTGCCGGAAGCAAAGATCGGGCGCTTGCCGATCCGGTTGTCGATGCCCAAAGGCTTGCCTTCCTTGTCATCGACGAAATCGATGCCGGGCAGTTTCATGACCTTGCCATCCACATACTCCGTGGGGCCGGCTGAGCCGACGACCTGCTGGGGCGGGATGCCGTAAACCTCCTCGGCGAAGGCGCGGACGAAATGCACGCCACCGCCAGAGACGATCCAGGTCTGGAACCCCTCGTCGCGCAGATAGCTGAGCAGTTCCAGCATGGGCTGATAGATCATCGCGTCGTAGCGCATGCCTGTGCTCGGATGGCGGGCCGTGTCGAACCAGCTCAGGACATCGGCCTGGAAGTCCTCGACGGAGATCCCGGAATGGCTGATGGCGAGCACTTCGAGGAGCCCTTCGATCCCTCCGGCGGCCAGCGCTTCGACATCGCCTT
Source organism: Dinoroseobacter sp. S76 (assembly GCF_049801095.1). NCBI lineage: Bacteria > Pseudomonadati > Pseudomonadota > Alphaproteobacteria > Rhodobacterales > Roseobacteraceae > Dinoroseobacter > Dinoroseobacter sp. S76. The sequence continues at coordinate 17,895 of NZ_JBNAGH010000008.1, forward strand.
CGGCGGCGGCCTTGAGAGCATCCGTGCTCAGGATCGATGGGTCGGCCTCGGCGCGCTCCCTTACCCGTTCCAGCGCGTAGATCAGCTGGAAATAGACCGGCTGCTCCGCCCAGAGATTGCCGTCATTGTCAAAGGTCGCGATCCGGTCTGCCGGGGTGACGTAATCGGGCGAGGCGGGGTCGGTGACGCTCTCGACGAAGGCCATGATGGCGCTCTTGGTCTCGGTGTCGTTCCAGGAGGGCAGCGGATCGGCCATGGCCGATCCGGCCCAGAGAAGGCAGCCCACAAGGGCAGTGCGAAAAAACATGCGAACGGTCCTGTGCAAAGCGGATCAGAAAGAGGGACCGCCCCGCATGCCTGTGGAGCGGCCCAAGCTCTAGGTTGCGTTTATTGTGCGCCGCCAGGGTCGGTTAGTTTCTCCATCACCTTCTCGAGGCTGAAGGACGCCGCTTTCTGGCGAGGCGGGTATTCCGCAAAGGTCGACAGGAACTGACCCACATAGGCCTGCGCAGGCACCAGCAGGTAAACGCGGTCAATCAACCAGTCGTAGTAGGTGTTTGACGTGCGGTAGGCCCGCTCATAGGGATCGCGGCGCAGGTTGGTGATCAGCGGCACGCGCAGCTCTGTCAGCGGCTCGGCCCAGGCCCGCAGCGTGCCCCAGACTTCCTGCTCCAGGAAGGTGATCTTCCAATCGCCATAGCGCAGGGCCGCAAGATCGCCGTCATCGGTGAAGTAGAAGATCTCGTTGCGCGGGCTCTTGTCAGTCTCACCGGTCAGCATCGGCAGAATGTTGTAGCCATCCAGATGCACGCGGTAGTCGCGTCCGCCACCGACTTCGGCCACGGTGATCCCGTCGAGCAGGTCTTCCTTGACGGTGTCGTTTCCGGCCATTGCGAGGAAGGTCGGCAACCAGTCCATGTGGTGGACGATCTCGTTGCTGATCGAACCCGGTTCAACATTGCCCGGCCAGCGGACCATGGCCGGCACGCGCCAGCCGCCTTCCCACTGGGTGTTCTTCTCACCCCAGAACGGGGTCATGGCCGCATCGGGCCAGGTGTTCATGTGCGGGCCGTTATCGGTCGAATAGAAAACAAAGGTGTTGTCTTCGATGCCCAGCTCTTCGAGCTTGTCGAGGAACATGCCGATATGCATGTCATGCTCGATCATGCCCGCAGTGTACTCGTCCACGGTCTTGCCGATGGTTTCATTCGCCATTTGCTGGCGCTCATCGCTCACATGGGTGCGGAAGTGCATCCGCGTGCCGGACCACCACAGGAACCAGGGCGTGCCCTCGGCTTCCTTGCGGTCAATGAAGTCGAGCGCGGCGGCCACGGTCTCATCATCGATGGTTTCCATGCGCTTTTTGGTGAGCGGGCCGGTATCCTCGATCGTGCCATCTGCTGAGGACTTGATCACCCCGCGCGGACCAAAGGTTTCGCGGAAGGTCCGGCCGTCGGGCATGATCATGTCGCCAGGATAGTCCGCGTTCTCGGGCTCTTCCTCGGCGTTCAGGTGATAGAGATTGCCCAGAAACTCGTCGAAGCCGTGATTGGTCGGCAGCATCTCGTCCCGGTCGCCCAGGTGGTTCTTGCCGAACTGACCCGTGGCATAGCCTTGGGCCTTCAGGAGGCCGGCAATGGTCGGATCCTCGATCTTCATGCCTTCCTCGGCGCCAGGCAGACCCACCTTGGACAGACCCGTGCGGAACACCGATTGCCCCATGATGAAGGAGGACCGGCCCGCGGTGCAGGATTGCTCGCCGTAATAGTCGGTGAAGATCATGCCCTCATCGGCGATCCGGTCGATATTCGGCGTCTGGTAGCCCATCAGGCCCATCGTGTAGGCCGAGATGTTGGACTGCCCAACATCGTCCCCCCAGATCACGAGGATGTTCGGTTTGTCGGCCTCCTGCGCGCTGGCGATCCCCGCTGTCAGCGCCAAAAGGGCCACCCCGAGGGTCAGCTCCTTCCGGGTCCTGTTCCGTGTCATGGTTTACCTCTCCTTTTGTAATTCACATGTGTTTTGAGCGTGAGTGGGGCCCGTATCGGGCCATAGGCACGAGATCCGGTCAAGGATTTCGACCCTCCGAGGCGCAAATGCGGCGCCTCCGATCCGCCGGAGGTCGCATGCGCGCAAGGGTCCTACCCCTCTGAAAATGAGAGAGAATAGTGAGCATGCGCCGCGGGTTGAGTGGCATGTTGGACCGGGGGCTCCGTACTGCGCTTCTCCTGACTCTATGCATCCGGTGCTGGACGGCCTTTCTATCATTTGACAGGTTTTGCCGGGTTTTTTGTCGTATAGGGCATGTCATGACACTGGGAATTGACCTCTTGCGCCGCCATGGCTGGTTGTCCGGACGCACACCCGAGATGCAGGACCGCATTCTTGAGGGCGGGCGCCTGCGCAGCTTCGCCTCGGGCGAGACTGTGTACCGGTTTGGCGACACATCCGAAGGGCTCTACGGGCTCGCCCAGGGCAATGTCACCGTGGCCATCCCCAACACGATCGGCAGCGAGCATACGATCTATCAGGCCACGCCCGGCTTCTGGATCGGGGATCTGGCACTTTTCTCCAAGCAGCGCCGTCTGGTGACCGTGATCGCCGTCACCGAGGTCGAGATCTACTTCATCCCGCAGCCCAAGCTGGTTGCTCTCGTGCGCGATGATCCGGTGATGCTGAGGGAGTTCTATGCGCTCAGCCATGTGAATATGGAGCTGCAGCTCAACATCCTGGCGAACCTCTCGATCCCGAACTCCGAAAAACGGATTGCGGCCTTTCTGCTCTATGTGGATTCCGTGCAAGTGACGCCGGGCGACTGGCTCGAGACGCCGCAAGACCGGCTCGCGACCATGACCGCCCTGTCTCTGCCGACGGTGCAGCGGTTGGTGAAACGACTTGCCGGTCTGGGCCTGATCGAGATTGGCTATGGCCGCATTCGGGTGCAGGATGCCGCCGCGCTGGCGCGTCACGCAGCGGAATGAGCGGAGCCTTCCCCATGCCACGATCCGGAGTGTTCGGGACCCTTGCGGTGCTTTGCGCGCTGCTTTGCGTGGCGCTACCTGCCGCGGCGCAGGAGGCACAAATCCCCGACTACATTGGCAGCGCGGCCTGCAGTGATTGCCATGAGGCAGAAGCCGTGGCCTGGGAAGGCTCCCACCATGATCTCGCCTGGACCCCGCCCGATGCGCAGCATGTGCTGGGGGATTTCGACAATGCGGAGTTCCTGCACAAAGGCGTGCGCACCCGCTTCACCACCGAAGCCGGGCGCTATTACATCACCTCCGATGGTCCGGATGGGGCGCTCACCAAGTATCCGGTGCATTCCGTGGCGGGCATCGCGCCGCTCCAACAATATCTGATTGAAACCGAGCCCGGCAGAATCCAGTCCTTCGACGTGGTCTGGGATGTGGAAGCGGCCCGGTGGTATCACCTCTATCCGGATCAGGACCTGCCCTCTTCGGACGGGCTGCATTGGACCGGACCCTACAAGAACTGGGCCGCCCGCTGCGCCGAGTGTCATGCCACAGGCTATGAAAAGGGCTATGACCCGCGCCGCCGCAGCTATGCCAGCACCCAGGCGGAGATTGGTGTGGGTTGCGAGGCTTGCCACGGTCCGGGGGAGGCACATCGCGCCTGGGCCCTGCCCGGGGGCAGCTATGATCCAGGCCTCTGGGCGTCGGTGGGCGAGACCGGCCTGACCATGGATTTCACCGCCAGTGCGGAGGCCGAGATCCAGCAATGTGCCAGCTGCCACTCCCGGCGCGAGCCCTTCGAGGCGGGCAATCCGCTGCCGGGCACGGCCTATCACGACGCCTACCGGCTGACCCTGCTGCGGGACGGGACCTATCATCCGGACGGGCAGATCCTCGACGAGGTCTATGTCTATGGCTCCTTCCTGCAATCGAAGATGTATGCCAAGGGCGTGGCCTGCACCGATTGCCACAACCCGCATACGGCGCAGGTCATCTCGGACACGAACACGGTCTGTACCCAGTGTCACTCGCCTGCGGGGAACCCGGAGTTTCCGAGCCTGCCGTTGGCCGAGTATGACGATCCGTCCCATCATTTCCACACGTTGGGCAGCGACGGCGCGCAGTGCAAAAGCTGCCATATGATCGAGCGCGACTATATGGGGATCGACGGGCGGCGGGATCACTCCTTCCGCGTGCCGCGCCCGGATCTGACCGTGCGGACCGGGGCGCCCAATGCCTGCAATGACTGCCACGTGGATCGCAGCGCCGAGGAGATGGCCGCCGAGCTCGAGGCGCGCTTCCCCGAGAGCCGCCACCGGGGACCGCATTTCGCCGATGTCTTCGCCCGGGCCCGCATCGCGCCCCAGAGCACGGCGGAGAACATCGTCGCCCTGACCGAGTATCTGGAGCTTCCGGGGATCGTGCGCGCCACGGCGCTGGAGCTTCTGCATCCGATCGCGACCCCGGATCTCGCGACGCGCATGGTGCCGCTTCTGTCGGATCCCGACCCGCTGGTGCGGGCGGCGGCGATCCCGGTGCAGCGCGCCGCGCCCAACACCGAACGTGCGCCGCGTCTCGCGCCCTTGCTCGCGGACCCGATCCGCAGCGTGCGCATGGCCGCGGCGCGGGAGTTCCTGAACATGAACCTTGCCCGTCTGCCGAACCGGATCAACGCGGATCTGGGGCTGGCCATGACCGACTGGCAGCGGTCGCTTTTTGCCCGGGCGGATTACCCGGAGACGCAGATCGTGCTGGCCGGGATCGGCCTGACCTCGCGCAACATGCAGGCCGCGTTGAGCGCTTTTACCGAGGCCGTGACCATGGATCCGCAGCTGGAACAGGGCTGGACCATGATCGTGCGGATCCATGCGGCGCTGGGCAATGGGGCGGCGGCGCGCGCTGCGGCGGAGGAGGCGATTGCCGCCAATCCCGACAGCGTGCCGCTCAAGGTCTTGCGGGGCGAGCTGGGCGAATAGCCCCGCCCGACCCCGTGCCCCGACGCGCACAGCACGCGCCGGGGATCGGCAAGGCTCAGTTGCCCGGTGTGTTCCGCACAAAGCTGCTGCCCCGTTCAGCGGTGGCGGTAAAGCTCATCCCGGTCACTTCCCAGCCGGTATCGCCGCGCTGCAACGCGTGGGTGTAGCTGCCCCAGACCTCCCACAGCGCCTCGCCGCCATTTTCGGGCGCCAGCCCACGCTCCATCCGGTTCCAGGCGTAGCCGTGGCTATAGACACTTGCCGTGTCCGCATCGGCGAAACTGACCTGATGGTTGCCTCGCAGATGAAAGCTCTCCTTCTCGGCGGTCAGGTTGCCGGCCCAACCCGCGATCAGCGCATCGGCGGGGATCGTCGCGGGTTCGCCGCCGATCAGGCTGGTGAAATCCACATGGATCGTCTCGGCGAAATAGCTGCGCGCGAGGTTCCAGTCCTTGCGATCGACGGCGATGTCGATGGCATTGGTGATGCGGATGATCTCCGCCTGATCCAGAAGCTGCGCGAGGGCTTGGGGCGTCTCGGTCTCGGTCCCGGTCTCGGCCTGGGCCGCCAGAGGCGACAGGGCGAGCAGAAGGGCGGTGGACGTGGCAAAACGGGTCATGTTCTCTCTCCTCATGGGGTGGGCGGGGGCAGCGCCCCCGGTCTGGTCAGCTGTCGTTGGAGGCTGCGAAATGGGCGGCCATGGTGTCGGCGGCGCGCTGCACATCCTCGGGGTTGTCATAGAAGTCAAACTGCGTGACCTCTTCGAGCATCTGCAGCGTGGAGGGACCCGCCACGCCTTCGAGGAAGCGGCGCACGCCTTGCGGGATCGCGGCGGCCTCGGAATGCACCACCGCCAACGGCTGGGTCAGGCGCTCGGCGTTTTCGACCGGGTGATAGGTCAGCCAGCCCTCCCAGCTCGCGTTGTTCCAGCGGTTGTCATAGGCCGGGATCGCGCCGCGCTCGGGCTCGTAGTAATAGCCGCCAATGGGCATGAGCACGCCTTCGGCCCCCTCGGGACCTGCGGCGGGGATGATCTCGCCCCCGGCGGCTGCGGCAGCCCGGCCCATCTCGATCAGGCCCGCGACCCCCTCGGCCCCGCCATAGACGGCCTCGACCAGTTCGGCATCCTGCAGCCAGGGGGCGACGAGGCCAATCCGCTGGACCCGGTCATTTCCGGCCGCCGCGTCGATCATGTAGCCCGCCGAAGCGCAGATCCCGAGCCCGTTGATCCGGGTGGCGTCCACCTCGGGCAGACCTGCGACGACATCGATCGCCGCGCGAATGTCAGAGGTTTTGGCCGCCGGATCCTCGATGAAGCGCTGCCCGTTCGGCAGGTCCCCGGACTTGCCCCAGCCCCGGAAATCGAAGGTGAAGGCCGCAAAGCCCCGGGCGACCATTTCCTCGGCATAGACGCGGGGCATCTGCTCTTCGACGCTGGTCCAAGCCCCCGTGACGATTACGGTCGGAAGGGCGTCACCGCCGTGACCTTCGGGCAGATAGAGCGTGCCCGAGAGGGTCGTGCCCTCATTTTCGAAGGTCACGCTGCGGGTTTCAACTTGCGCGAAAGCGGCGGTGGAGGCCATCAGGGCAGCGGCGGTGGTGGCAGTCAGCTTGGTCATTTGTCTTTCTCCTCTGTCTGGGCGATGCGCCCGATGGAGAAAGATCTACGCCTTCACGCGGCACGCTTCTTGGAGAGCCCTCCGACGTTTTTGAACAATCCTGCTTTTTTGCATCAGCCGAGGCCTGCCCGGCCTCAGACCGCCAGGGTCAGGCGGAAGCGGCGCGGTGTCTCGCCGGTGACCTGCTTGAAACTGCGCGAGAAATGCGCCTGATCCGCAAAGCCGCAAGCCAGGGCAATCTCGCCCAGCGAGAGGGCCGGGTCGCCCATCATCTCCATGGCCTGCTCGATCCGGTAAGCCATGACGTATTGCATGGGGGTGCTGCCCAGCGTCTCCTTGAAGAGGCGGCTGAAATGCGACGGGCTCATCCCGGCCTCGGCGGCCAGCGCCTCGACGCTGATGGTCTGGTCGAGCCGCGCACGGATATAGGTCAGGACCCGGCGGTAATGGGCGGCGGTGAAGCCCGTGCTGCGGCTCACGGGTTCGGGCCGCTCCTGCCCATAGCGCTGCAGGAGCTTGACGAGGAAGACCCGGCTCATGGCTTCGAACATCACGCCGGAGGTGACATCCCCCGTCTCCAGCGCATCGCGCAGCATCACCCCGGCGGTGCAGAGGTCCGGGTCCGTGAAAAGGGGCAAATCGCGGAACTGCTGCGGGTCCAGCAAGAGCCCCATCTCGCGCTGGGCGAATTGGGCGACCCGCTCGGGATCGAGCGTCACCACGATGACATCCGAGGTCGCAAACCAGCGCCAGCCCGAGCGCATGCCCGCTGGGGTCACGACGATATCGTCCTTGCGGAAGATGAAATCGTGCAACTCCCCATCGCGCCGGTTCTGCACCCGGTGCGGTTCAGGCTGGAGGTTCAAGAGGACATGGTGCTCGGCAAAGACATCCTCGGGCATGGTGTCGGGCGCGGCCTGAAAGTAGCGCAGGGACATCAGAGCCGCCGCCGAGACATGCTCGGAGGCGTCGCTGTTCAGCAGTGGCAGCGAGGGATAGATCTCGGCATAGCGGCGCGGCATCTCCGGGCTCCTTTCCCAGCGCGATCTAGGGCGGGGCGGCGCGGCTCCCAGGGGTCAGGCGCAGCCCGGAGGTGGGCCCGCCGCCCGTTCGATCTCGATCAGGCGGTTGAGGTTGCGGGCACTGATCTCGCCTTGCACCAGTGTCCGCCCCACCAAGAGGGCCGGGGTCCCGACCATCCCGAAAAGCTGCGCGAGGGCGCGACTGTCGGTCAGTGCGTTGCGGATCGCCGGGCTGTCCATATCCGCGAGCAACTGCTCCGCATCCAGACCCAGATCGTCGGACAGCACCCGCAGATAGGCCTCGGTCGGTTGGAAGGCCGCGCGGATCAATCTGCCATGGGCCGCCGCATAGCGGCCCTGTTGGGCGGCGGCGAGGGCCGCGCGTGCCCCATCGGCGGAGGCTGGACCCAGGATCGGCAACTCGTGCCATTTCACGCGGATGGCCCCCGCGGATGTCGCCTCCAGCTCATGGAGGCGCGGGGTCAGCACCCGGCAGAACGGGCAGGCATAGTCACTGAACGACGCGATCGGCACCACGCCCTCGGGCACCCGGTCCATCCCGAAGAGCGCGTCGCAGAGACGCCCGGTCAGCTGGTCCGGCGCGATCTCATGGACCTGCGCGGGCTCCAGCCCCACCAGCGGGTCGAGGCCTTGGCTCAGGCTGCCCAAGGGCAAGGCGCGGAACCCTTCAGGGGTCGCGAGCGCTTCGGCCTCCGGCAATCCCGTCAGCAGGTCGCGCAGGGCTGGCCCGCCATAGCGCAGCGCCGAGTAGCCGCCCACCAGCACCACGGCCCCGCCGATGAATTGTCGTCTTGTGGTCATGGCTGCTCCTCGGCCCGGTTGCCCGCAGGGTGCCCCGACGCAGGTTAACGTCAAGCCAAAGCTTCGTGATCGGGTTCAGCCCGCGACGGTTGTGGGCGAGAGGCCGAGGGCGATGCCATAGGCGATAAAACAGAGCGCCAGCGCTCGGCGGACCCAGACATTCAGGATCGCGCCCAGGGCCAGCTTGCCCAGCCCGACCCCGAGTGCGGTGTAGCCGCAATAGGAGAGCGCCGTGAGCGTCAGCGCCGTGGGCACAATGACGGACATCTGCGACAGGATCGGCACATCCGGCTGCACGAATTGCGAGAAGGCAGCGAGATAACCCGCAAGGCTTTTGGCGTTGAACGTGGCGATGGCCAGCGCCCGGAGATAGATCGACCGGCCCCCCGTGGCCGGGCGCACGGGCTGGGTCGCCGTCAGCCAGGCCCGGATCCCGAGCCCGACCAGCACTGCCGCCCCGCCCAGCTTGACCCAGGCAAAGACATCCGGCGCCGCCGTGATCAGGGCCGTGACCCCCAGCGCCGAGAGCGCGAGGAACAAGCTCGCCTGTGTGAGGATCCCCACCACACCCCAGAGCGCCTTGGGCAGCCCATGGTCGATCCCGTTGGCGATGCAGTTCACCGCATTCGGACCGGGTGTCGTCACGAACAGCGCCCAGAACAGGGCGAAGACGGTCCAGGCTTCGAAACTCATGGGGCCTCCGGGAAGTGCGCGCACCCTAGGGGCACCTCTTGCAGAGGCCAAGGGGATGCGCGGGGCTGATCTGCAAAAACCGCTGTCGCCCGGCGCGCGGCTCTCTTATGACGCTGGCATGCCGCCCCTGCCGCCTGATACCTACGCGCCGCCGCAAGAGCCCCTGCGCCTCATCCATGAGGACGCGCATCTTCTGCTGGTGGACAAGCCCTCCGGGCTCTTGTCGGTGCCCGGGCGCGGGCCCGAGCTTGCCGATTGCCTGCTGAGCCGGGTGCAGGCGGCCTTTCCCGATGCGCTGCTGGTGCATCGGCTGGACCGGGATACCTCGGGGCTGATGGTGTTCGCGCTGACGCCCCATGCCCAACGGCATCTGGGCCTGCAATTCGAGAAACGGCAGATGCGCAAGAGCTATGTGGCGCGGGTCTGGGGTGCGATGACCGAGAAGACCGGCACCGTGGATCTGCCCCTGATCGTGGATTGGCCGAACCGCCCCTTGCAGAAAGTCGATCACGAGACCGGCAAGCCCGCCGTGACCGATTGGCGGGTCCTGCGTGTCGGCGACGGCGAGAGCCGGGTGCGGCTGAGCCCCAAGACCGGGCGTTCGCATCAGTTGCGCGTGCATATGCAGTCTCTGGGTCATCCGATCCTCGGCGATCCGTTCTACGCCACGGGTCCCGCACGCGCCTTTCCGCGTCTGATGCTGCACTCGGAATCCCTGCGTCTGCGCCATCCGGAGGGCGGCGTGGGCATGACCTTCCGCGCGCCCGTGCCGTTCTGAGGCGAACAGTGTGGCTTGAAACCGCTCACCTTGCCGCTAGGTCATCAGCGATTCGTCGCTGATTCGAGACAAAAGGCCTAGATCGACTAGTGGCTGGGTGTCCTGCGGGCACAACATCTTGTTTTGCTACATCCGGGGGTTGTGTGCACCCGCAGAAACCGCAGTCGCTTTTTGCGATTCTCCGGAGCCATGTTACCGTTTTTTCACCAAGGCAATCATTGGGCCCTGGGGGGAAGTATTGAAGTGAGAAACGCTGCGGCGCGTGGGGCGTAGGGGGATGGTACGAGCCTACTGTTTTAGTCGCGTGTCGCAGCAATTTCTTCGACCACATCCCGTCTGACGCGGTCTGTGCACCGCTCCCACGATCCGGAACCGAACCTTGCGCCCTGCGATCCGCGGGGCCGTTTTTCTGTCCGCGCACTGCGCATACAGGTCTGCGACCGCCTGTAGCTCTGTTTCCCGGAGGTTCCCCTTTCCGCGCCCTGTTGCAGCGGCTACAAGGTGCGTCATGCGCTGGACTATTCCGAATATGATGACCATCGCGCGGTTGCTTGCGGCACCCGCTGTGGCTGTCGTGTTTGCTCTGCTGCCGCGCCCGCTTGCCGATTGGGTGGCGCTGGCCTTGTTCATCGGCGCGTCCCTGACCGATTTTCTCGATGGCTGGATCGCGCGTGCCTGGGGGCAGACCTCGCGCTTTGGGGCGATGCTCGACCCGATTGCTGATAAGGCCATGGTGATCACTGCGCTGGCCGTGGTCATGGCGCTGAGCGCGCTGGACCCGCTGGTGATGATCCCGGCGGCGGTGATCCTCTTCCGCGAGGTGTTCGTCTCGGGCCTGCGAGAGTTTCTGGGCGCGGATGCGAGTAAGCTCGCGGTGACGAAGCTCGCCAAGTGGAAGACCACCGCCCAGATGGTCTCCATCGCGGTGCTGATCGGGGCGATCGCCTTGGAATACATGCATCTTTCGGCCTTTGGCAGTCTGACCCGCGAGGCCTATCAGGCCGCGCTCGACAGTGGTCCGCAGGATTGGAACACGGTCTGGCTTTCGGCGGTGATCGGGGTGCCGGCGGCGTTTCTCGGGATGGCGCTCCTGTGGGTGGCGGCCGTCCTGACCCTGGTGACCGGCGCGGACTACTTCCTGAAATCCCTGCCCTTTTTGTCGGAGAAGCCATGAAACTTGACGTTCTCTACTTCGCCTGGCTGCGTGAGCGGATCGGCCTGTCGCAGGAGCGGATCGAGACCGACGCCAAGACCGTGGCCGACCTGGTCGCCGAGTTGCGCGCCCGGGAAGAGCGCTATGAGTTGGCTTTCTCGGACCTCTCGGCCATTCGCGTGGCCGTGGATCAGGACCTGACCGAGTTCGATGCGGATCTGTCTGACGCGCGCGAAGTGGCGTTCTTTCCGCCGATGACGGGCGGCTGAGCCTTGACCGTGCGCGTGCAGGAGGCGCCCTTCGCGCCGGGGGCAGAGCTCGACTCCTTCGCCATGGGGCGGACGGATATGGGCGCAATCGTCAGCTTCACTGGGGTTGTGCGCGACCTGGCCCAAGGCGATCTCGACGTGATGGAGATCGAGCATTACCCGGGCATGACCGAGCGCGCGATTGCCAAGATCGTGGACGAAGCGATGACCCGCTGGTCCTTGGGCGATGCGCTGGTCATCCACCGTTATGGCCGCATGGGGCCGGGGGACCGGATCATGATGGTGGCCACGGCAGCCCCGCACCGAGTCGATGCCTTTGCGGCGGCCGAATTCCTGATGGATTACCTGAAATCCCGGGCTCCCTTCTGGAAGAAGGAAATCACGGGCAGCGGTGCGGAATGGGTCGCAGCGACCGAGGAAGACGAGGCCGCGCTGACCCGCTGGTAGGTGCCCCGCTCTAGCGTTCGAGCCGACTGCGCAGGTCCTGCGCCTCGGCGCGGGCTTCGCGCAACCCGTCCATGGCGGCGGCCAGCTCCGCTTCGGTCTGGGTCATGGCATTGGTCAACTCGCGCTCCCGCTGGGCCAGATGATCCAGGGCATCATCCCGGGCTTCTTCGGCCTCATGGAGCGCCTGGGCCATGCTTTCCAGCTCCCCAAGCTCCGCCTTGGTCACCCGCGACAGGCGCGCAATGGCCCAATGGGTGAACCAGCCCAAGAGGAAGACCACGAACAGGATGACCGCCGTGGCGACGATGAATTCTGTCTGGTTCATTCTGCGGGTCCTTCGCTTGGCTCGTCTGTCTCTCCGGGCGTGCGCACGGGCGGGGTTGGCGGCGTGAAGCTGATCCGCCGGTTCGCCTCGCGTCCCGCTGCCGTAGAGTTATCCGCAATCGGGGCCGCTTCGCCATAGCCGATGGCCACGAGGTTGCCCGTCAGAAGCCGCCGTTCCGCCAGCGCGGCCAGCACCGCATCGGCCCGGGCCTGGCTGAGATTGAGGTTCATGCTCTCGCGGCCCTGATTGTCCGTGTGCCCGGCGATCTCAAACTGCACATGGGCGCAATCGGCCAGCACCTCGGCGATCCGGTCGATGATGCCCCGCGCCTCCGCTGCGATCTGCGATGAGCCTGGATCGAAGGTGATCTTGCCCTCGGCCTGAATCGCATCAATGCGGGCAAAGCACTCCTCTTCAGTGGGCAGGGCCGTGGCCGGATCGAGGATCGGGTCATAGCGCACGTCGAGACGCAGATCGGCCTCCTCCGGGATCCGCTGGGACAGAAGCTGCGCGACCTCGGCGGGCAGGCTTTCATCCCCCGTGCGTCCGGCCAGTCGCACGAAATCCGGCGAGACCGTGACCGAGCCATTGTGCAGATGACTGAGCGCCTCGACCGCGGCCAGCACGCGGATCGACCAGCCCTCGGGCACCTCCGGCGCGATGGCGGTGGCGCTATAGACATTGTCCGCGCCAAAGAGCGCTTCGGCCAAGGCCGCGGTGACCTCCTTGCGGGTCTCGTCGGTCACATGGCCGCGCAACTGCACCAGCCCCTCGGGGCTGAGCGTGCCGGTAAAGCGCAAGCGTTCGGTCTCAAAAATGCCGGGGCGCGGGGCTTCGGGCTGGGCCAGCGCGCTGCTGAGCGAGAAGACCGCCGGCAGATCCGCGCCAAGCTCGGACGTGACGCGGTCAAAGAGGGCGCGGTTCGTGCCCACCGCCCCGACAAGCGTGACATCCGCATCCGAGAGCGTGACGGTGCCGCCGCCCAGCTCGCCGATGGCCGCGATGCTGCGACTGGCCGCCGCCGCCCAACTGGGGGAGGGTGCGCCAAGGCCTAGCCGGCAGGTCGTGTCCGCCGGTGCGCCCGCCGCGCGCGCCGCCTCTAGGATCCGATCCCGCGCGGCCTCGGTGTCGGCGGCGCAGGCGTCGAACCCGGTGCTGTCTTCGGTCTTGGTGAACCGCAGCAGGAAAGGGGTAATCGCCGGGCGCGGGGCCGAAATCTCCAAGGTTACGATCAGGCCAGCCGGGGCCAATCGCGTCAGCCGGGTCTCCAGCGCCTCCTTGGCCTCCTGGCTGTCCACCAGGGCGCTCACATGCACCGCCTCGGCGGTCACGCTGATCTTGGCGCGGGGCAGGCTGCGCGCGGTCTCCAGCGCGAAATCCACCGCGCCGAGCCAGCGCGTCGGCACCGGGAAATCCGCCGTTTCCACCATGTTGGTGACCGGGCCCAGATCGCGCGTCCCGTCCGCCAGCAGATCCGTGCCCATGGCTGCGGGGACCAGCCCGATGATCGACAGGCCATCGGAGTTGCGGAGCAGCTCCAGCGAGAAGCGCGGCGGCGCGATCTCGGTCGCCTCGGCCACGTCCATGCCGTCGATGATCAGGTTCGGGGCCACCACATTGCCCACGGCGGACAGGGCTGCAAAGCGCGCCGCCTCGTCGGGCGCGGTGCCCAGCACGGTCACGCGCAGCCCGTCGATCCGGGCCTGGGCAAACTCCGCCTCCGCTGTGGCGAGGGCGGTTTCCACCCCGGCCAGGGTGCGGGCCTCGACCTCGAGCACGATCGCCCGCGCGGCGAACCCGCTGGCCACGGCGGCACTGATCAGGGCGAGGGCGGGCAGAACTCTGCGCTTGGTCATGGGCACCAGGACGGTTGTAAAACGGTCCCCCGGTCCTACCGCCAGTGGCGCGCGGGTGCAATCAGACCAGCAGCGTCACGGCGAGAAACAGCGCGAGAATGAGCCCCGTGTCGCGGTTCGAACGAAAGAGGCGCAGGCAGGTGCCCGGATCCTCGGTGTCGAGCTGGCGGAGCTGCCAGAGCATGTGCCAGCCAAAAGCCCAGACACCGCCCAGCCCGAGCGCGAGCGCCAGCGGCGCGCCCAGCGGGGCCAGGGCGGTGATCACCGCGCCGCCTGCGAGCACCGTGGCCGCGATCAGGAACCCGCCCAGCCAGCGCCGGGATTGCGCCCCGAAGAGCCGCGCGGTGGATTTCACCCCGATCAGCGCGTCATCCTCGGTGTCCTGATGGGCATAGATCGTGTCGTAGAACAGGGTCCAGGCGATCCCCGCCACATAGAGCAGCACGCTTGGCGCATCAAAGACCGTGCCCGTCTCCGCCGTCCAGGCCAGCAGCGCACCCCAGTTGAAGGCCAGGCCGAGGAAGACCTGCGGCCACCAGGTGAAGCGCTTGGCAAAAGGATAGATGCAGACCAGCGCGAGGGACCCGATCCCCAGCAAGATCGCGGGCAGGTTGAAGGTCAGCAGGATCCCGAAGGCCAGGAGCGACTGGATCACCATCCAGACCAGCGCGCCGCGCACGGTGACCTGCCCCGAGGGGATCGGCCGGGACCGGGTGCGCGCGACCTGCGCGTCATAGTCCCGGTCGGTGATGTCATTCCAGGTGCAGCCCGCCCCGCGCATCAGGAAGGCTCCAATCGCGCAGCCCATCAGGATCCACGCGGTACCGAGGTCGAACCCCTCCCCCGCCGACGCCCCCAAGAGCGCCGCCCACCAGCAGGGCAGCAGCAGAAGCCATGTCCCGATGGGCCGGTCCGCCCGGCTCAGGCGCAGATAGGGGCGCGTGGCCTCGGGCGCATAGCGGTCGACCCAGTTATCGGGGGGGGCATCCGCAACGATGCCCGTGCCTTCGGTCTGCGCGTCGTTGCTCATCGGATCAGCCCCTCATATGTTGCGGTCATGTCGGCCGGAAAGATCAGGCTCTATGTAGAGCACCCGTTGGGGGAGGGGCAAACGCTTGGTTTGTCGCGGGATCAGGCCCATTACCTGTTTGGCGTCATGCGGCGGAAATTGGGGGAGGTTGTGACCCTCTTCAACGGGCGCGATGGCGCCTGGGCGGCCGAGGTGGTCGAGGCGGGCAAACGTGGAGGCGTGCTGGCCGTGCAGGCCCAGACGGCGCCGCAACGGGATCCGCCGGATCTCTGGCTCTGTTTCGCGCCAATCAAGAAGGCGCGCACGGATTTCATCGTCGAGAAGGCGACCGAGATGGGGGCTGCGCGGATCCAGCCCGTGCAAACGGCTTTCACCAATGCCGAGCGCATCCGTCGTGACCGGTTGCAGGCCCATGCGGTCGAAGCGGCTGAGCAATGCGGCGGGACTTTTGTGCCGCCGGTCGCCGATCTGACCTCGCTCGATGCGCTCTTGCGGGACTGGCCGGCAGACCGCCGGTTGATGTTCTGCGACGAGGCGCTGGCCTCCGATGACGCGCAACAGGCCGGTCCGGGCGTGTCCGCGCCCTCGTGCAGCGAGGGCGCCGCGGGGGCCCCCTGGGCGATCCTGATCGGTCCCGAAGGCGGGTTCTCCGACGCCGAGCGCGCGCGCCTGCGCGCCATGCCCCAGGCCGAAACGGTGCAGCTCGGCCCGAGGATCCTACGGGCGGATACGGCAGCGGTCGCGGCGCTGGCTCTCTGGCAGCAGCGCCTTGGCGATTGGCGCTGAGCGCAGCCTTCCCCTTCGTAAACCAACCTCTCAGTTCTTTTGGCGCGAAGCTTGACCGGTTTTTACAACTTGCCTAAAATTTGACCATTACCAGTGCCCAGGGAGGACCCCATATGCCCCATTTCAACGTTTTTGCGACGATCGGAGCCCTCGCGCTGTCCGCGAGTGTCGCCCAAGCCGCGCCTGTTTCCCCCGTCAGCTATGACATGCTCAACGGTGAGACCGGGAGTTTTACCTATTTCGATGATACCTATAACGGCACGGTTTCCGGGCGGAACCTGAGCGGAGGAACCGGCGACCTGACCGATGGTGTGATCGCGGGATCGAACTGGAACTCCAATGGTCAGACCAGCTCAACCCCCTATGTGGGCTGGGCGGGCGAGAACCCGCGCATCGCTTTCGTCTTCGACCAGGTCTATGATTTCAACTCGGCCACCTTCTATTTCGACCACTCGAACCAAGGTGGGGTGGACCAGCCGGGAGCGGTTGCCATCAACGGGGACAGCGAAGCCGTACCTTTCCAGCCGGGCAGTGCGCCTTTCGCCTTTACCTATGACCTGACCGGGCAAATGACGGACACGCTGGTGGTGGATATCACCCGCACGGGCGGTTGGGTGTTCCTGTCCGAAGTGACCTTTGATGCCAATGTCTCGCCGGTCCCGCTTCCGGCCAGCGCGCTCCTGCTTTTGAGCGGTGTTGCGGGGCTCGGGGCCATGCGGCGCGCCAAACGACGGAGCTAGACCCGTCTTGTTGATTTGAACAGACCGAGCGCAGGCCGTAAAACGCCTGCGTTTCTCTGTTCAGGTGCGCCCATGCCCTTTATCCGACCCGAGATAGCCACCAAGATGCGCGACTGGCGCGAGGTGCTGATCTGTATCGCTGTGCTGCTGCTCGGGCTCTGGATGACCCAGCAGCCCGGACCGGTGGTCAAGGGGGTGGGCCTCGTGGTCGCCCTGGCCGGGGGCGGGCTCGGCTTTGTGGCGGCCCGGCGCAAACGGTTCGCGGCCGAGGATGCCGCACCCGGTGTCGTGACGGTTGATGAGCGCGAGATCACCTATATGGGTCCGATTGCGGGCGGATCTGTCGATCTCGACACGCTTTCCGTGCTGCGCCTGCGCCGCCAGGGGGCGCGGCGGGTCTGGCTCTTGCAGACCGAAGACGGCAATGCGCTGGCCATTCCCCATGGGGCGGCTGGCGAGGCAAAGCTCTTTGACGCCTTCGCGGCCCTGCCCGGGCTGCACATGCCTGGTCTTCTCGCAGCGCTGGAGGCAGCCGGGGATGGCTCGGTGATTGTGTGGCAGCGCACAATGGATCCCAAAGGCCTGCGCTTGACTTCTGGATCCTGACGGGACACCCCGGTGTTAAGAAACGGCCTCGGAGAGGAGCCCCCATGTCCATCCCCCAATCCGGCGGCGGTCCGATCGAGAACCGCGCGCAACTGGCCGAGTACCTGAACGCAGGCTGCAAACCCAAGGAAGACTGGCGGATCGGCACCGAGCACGAGAAGTTCGGCTATTGCAAGGACACGCTCAACCCGCTGCCCTATGACGGCGCGCGGTCGATCCGCGCCATGCTCGAAGGTCTGCGGGACCGCTTCGGCTGGGCCCCGGTGCTTGAGGGCGGCAAGATCATCGGGCTGGAAAAGGACGGCGCCAATGTCAGCCTCGAGCCCGGTGGGCAGCTGGAGCTCAGCGGCGCGCCGCTCGTCTCGATCCACGAGACTTGCGACGAGGTGAATGTCCATTTGCGCGAGGTGCAATCCGTCGCCGAGGAAATCGGCGTCGGGTTCATCGGGCTCGGGGCTGCGCCGATTTGGTCGCACGAGCAGATGCCGGTGATGCCCAAGGGCCGCTACAAGCTCATGACCGACTACATGGACCGGGTCGGCACCATGGGCAAAACCATGATGTACCGGACCTGTACAGTGCAGGTGAATCTCGACTTCTCGTCTGAGGCGGACATGGTCCAGAAGCTGCGCGTAGCGCTGGCGCTGCAGCCGGTGGCGACCGCGCTCTTTGCGAATTCCCCCTTCCTTGATGGCAAGCCCAATGGCCACAAGAGCTGGCGCAGCCGGGTCTGGCGGGATCTCGATGCGGATCGCACGGGCATGCTGCCCTTCGTCTTTGACGAGGGGTTCGGGTTCGAGGCCTGGGTCGAGTATGCGCTCGATGTGCCCATGTATTTCGTCTATCGCGACGGGGTCTATATCGACGCGCTGGGCCAGTCCTTCCGCGATTTCCTCGAGGGCAAGCTCCCTGCGCTGCCTGGGGAAATCCCGACGCTCAGCGACTGGGCAGACCATCTGACGACGATTTTCCCCGAAGCGCGGATCAAGAAGTTCATCGAAATGCGCGGGGCCGATGGCGGCCCGTGGCGCAGGCTCTGCGCGTTGCCGGCCTTCTGGGTCGGGCTGACCTATGACCAAAGCGCGCTCGATGCGGCTTGGGATCTGGTGAAGGACTGGGATGCGGAGACCCGGGATGCGCTGCGCGTGGCAGCCTCCGTGGACGGGCTGCAGGCGGAGGTCGGGGGCATCAAGATGCACGATCTGGCCCGCGAGGTGGTGGCAATTTCCGAGGCCGGGCTCGCCGCGCGCGCCAAGCCCGGAGCCGGGGGCATGATCCCGGACGAGACCCATTTCCTCAACGCGCTGAAAGACAGCCTAGAGACAGGCCGCGTGCCCGCCGATGACCTTCTGGCCGAGTACCACGGGGCCTGGGACGGCGATCTGTCAAAGATCTACGGCGCCTATAGCTACTGATCGCGGGCCGGAGCCTGGGTGCCGGGCTGCGCGGTCATGACAAAAATGACCTACGGCCCCGCGACCGGCACCAACAAGAGGAATGCCCAGTACCCGGAGCGGTCCGTGTCGTGAAGCCGCCGCACCAGAACGGCCAGCATCGGCAGCAGGAAGATCAGAGCAAACAGTGCTGTCAGAGCGATGATACCGCTGTTGAGCGCTTCTAGTTTTGCAAAACCCTGTGTGCCCAGGAAGTAAAACAGGAAAAACCCACAGAACTCTCGCCGGCTGGCCCGGCCCGAGAAGTCCGCGAAACGCTGCAGACCGGTCTTTACAGGGTCCACAAACACCATGAAGGGGACACTTCCCTGCTCGGGATGCGGGGCAGGGCGGCGCGGGTCCGACGTCATGTCAGGAGGGCGCTTGCTTGACCCGCGCGAGATAGAGCGCGTGGACCTCGGCCTTGC
This sequence comes from Dinoroseobacter sp. S76, assembly GCF_049801095.1. NCBI lineage: Bacteria > Pseudomonadati > Pseudomonadota > Alphaproteobacteria > Rhodobacterales > Roseobacteraceae > Dinoroseobacter > Dinoroseobacter sp. S76. The sequence continues at coordinate 36,850 of NZ_JBNAGH010000008.1, forward strand.
GGTCTTCTTCGGTGCTCGGCCCACGCTGGCTCGGCTTCGGGGGTTTCGCTCTGCGGCGCGGGCCGGAGGAGGCACCAAACCGGTTCGGCCCCTCCGTGCCGGGCAGCAGGCTGAAGACAAACAACACCAGCGCCCCGACAAGCGGCACAAAGGCGATCAGACACCAGAAGCCGGATCGGTCGATGTCATGTAGTCGCCGCACAAGCAGGCTCAAGGACGGGAGCGAGAACAGAAAGAAACTGGCCAAGGCATAGGCCGGATCGCGGAGCTTGGCTTCGAGCGCGAGCAGCGTCTCGGGCGTCATCAGAACCACGCCAGCCAAGACAAGCCCGACGCCGACGAGAAACAGGAAAAGGTGGAAATACCAGTACTGCGCCCGGCTCGCCCGACCGCCGAAATTCAGGATGTTGACATAGGCGGAAAGGACGGCGCGCAGAAACCCCATCTCTACCCTTTCTTTTTGGCTCCGATCTTCGGTTCAGAGCCAGAAAGCAGGCGAATTATGTTCTCTCTATGGCGGATCCAGATCAAAACGCCGAGGAATGTACAGAACGCGACCGCGTCCGGGCGGCCAAAGCCCCAGGCGAAGACCGGGGTCATCAGCGCCGCGATCAGCGCCGAGAGGGACGAAAACCGGAAGGCCGCGGCGCAGAGCAGCCAGATCACGCAGGCGGCCACGCCCAGGGGCCAGGCCAGCGCGAGGAGCGTGCCGAGGAAGGTCGCGACCCCCTTGCCGCCCTTGAATTTCAGGTAGACGGGAAAGCAATGGCCGAAAAACGCCGCCGCCCCGGCGAGTTGTGCGGCATCCTCGCCAAAGGCCGCCCGGGCGATCAGGACCGCCACGGCCCCCTTGCCCGCATCGAGGATCAGCGTCGCCGCTGCTGCCGGTTTGCTGCCCGTGCGCAGCACATTGGTCGCACCGATATTGCCCGAGCCGATCTCGCGCAGATTGCCAAGGCCCATCAGTTTGGCGATGACCATCCCGAACGGCACCGCGCCCAGCAGATAGGCGGCCAGCGCCACGAGGGCGAGCAGGCCCGGCGCGGTGGTGATCTCGGGCATCAGAGCCCCTCCCGCGCGTAGATCTGGGTGCCGCCGACAAAGCAGCGCAGGACCCGGCCCTGCATCCGCGCGCCGTCAAAGGGGGTGTTCTTGGATTTCGATTGCAGCTTGGTGCGGTCGAGCACGAAGGGCGCATCCGGATCAAACACCACCAGATCCGCCGGCGCGCCGATCTCCAGCCGCCCCTGGGGCAGGCCGAGGCGGTCGGCGGGGTTCAGGCTCAGCGCGCGCCACAGCACGGGCAGGCTGAGATGGCCGGAATGAACGAGCCGCAGCGCCGCGGGCAGCAGCGTCTCGAGCCCGACCGCGCCGGAGGCGGCCTCCTCGAACGGCAGGCGCTTGCTCTCTTCATCCTGCGGCGTGTGCATGGAGCAGATCACGTCGATCACCCCCGTCGCCACAGCATCGACCATGGCGAGGCGGTCGTCTTCGCTGCGCAAGGGCGGCTTGACCTTGAAGAAGGTCCGGTAGTCGCCCACGTCGAACTCGTTCAGGGTCAGGTGATGGATCGAGACACCGGCGGTCACATCGAGCCCGATCTCCTTGGCGCGGGTCAGCGCGGGCAACGCCCGCGCCGTGCTGATCTGGTCCGCATGGTAGCGCGCGCCGGTCATCTCCACGAGGGCGAGATCACGCTCCAGCCCCATGCGTTCGGCCATGGGGGAGACCGCAGGCAAGCCCCGCAAGGTTGCGAACTTGCCCGAGGTCACGGCCGCTCCGGCGCTGAGCCCCGGATCCTGCGGATGGGCCATGACGAGCGCGCCGAGGCTCGCCGCATAGCTCAGGCAGCGGGAAAAGACCTTGGGGTTTTCGACCACATGGTCGCCGTCGGAAAACGCCACCGCGCCCGCATCGCGCAAAAATCCGATCTCGACCATCTCGCGCCCGGCCCGGCCCTTGGTGAGCGCGGCCATGGGGGCGAGGCGCACCGGGCTCATCTGGGCGGCGCGACGGGCGGCGAATTCGAGCGTTTCGGGGCTGTCGATGGTGGGCGAAGTGTCGGCCCGGGTGACCATGGTGGTCACGCCCCCGGCGGCTGCGGCGCGCCCGGCGGTTTTAAAGCTTTCCTTGTGGCGCTCGCCCGGCTCCCCCACCTTGACCCCGATATCCACGATCCCGGGCGCGAGGCATTTGCCCGCGCAATCCACGATCTCGGCTTCTGCGGGCAGGGCATCTGCGGGGGACAGGATCCGGGCAATCGCGCCGTTCTCGATCAGGACCCCGCCTTTGCTCAGGTCGTCGGCGGCAGGATCGATCACGCGGGCGTTGATCAGGGCGGTCGGGCGCTGGGACATCACGCTCCCCCTCGGGCCAAAAGCAGGACAAGCCCCGCCGCCAGCAAAAGTCCCAGCAGCACAAGCGGCAGCTTTCCGGCGCCTTTCGGGGCGGCGGTTGGGGGCGCACTGGCAGGTGCGGGCATCGGGTTGGCGGAGCGCGCGGGCATCGCGCCGCTCAGCGGCGCCTCGGCCATCTTGTAGGCCCCGATAAAGGTCAGATCCGGCCCGGGCCGCAGGCTCTGGGCCCCAAAACCAAGGGCGCGCGACAGCACGATCAGCACCTCGCCCTCCAGCGCGTCGAGCCGGGCGCGATCCGCGCTGAGCGTGTCATGGGGAATGTCCATGGCCGTGGCAAGATACTGGGTCAGGCCCAGATCACGCACATCCGAGACGGTGATCGTCTCTGTATAGGTCGGGTCAATCTCGTCGATGCCGAGCATGGTCTGCAGCCGCGCAGCCTCGGTCGCGATCTGCTCCGGGCTCTGCTCCAGACGGCTCAGAAAGCTCTGGGCGGTGCCGCTGCCCGTGCTGGCGCCGTTGACCGCAAAGATCCGCACCATCCCGGTCTCATTGGCCGGAACCTCGATCATTGGGGAGCCTCATCGCCGGGTTCTGCGGGGGTGGGCCGTGCCCGGGCAGCGCCTGCGACCTGTTCGATGTCGGCTTTCACGGTCTCGGCATCGGCGAGGTATTTGATCAGGTGCTTGTCGCCCTGGGCGGTGATGACCTGCACGGAGCTGCCGAGGCGGCGGACGAGGGTGATGTCGCGCAGGGCCATCTTGCGCCAGCCGGGGCCTTCGAGGCGCTCAGGCCCAAGCTCCCAGGTGATGGCCAGCTCCTCCGAGCTCAGATACCAGCCGCGCAGGGCAATCGCGGCCAGCCCCCCGACCGCGCCGGTCCAGGGATATGGGTTCCCCATGGCCCAGAGCACGCCCATCCCGATGGCCATGGCGATCGCGGCCATGGTCGCATAGGCGCGCAGATAGGCCATCCGGTCCGGACGAATGGTGGTCATACCATCACCCCGGCGGGTGGGGCGTGGAGGTTCCGCGCCAGCAGGTCCATGGCGGCCATACGCACGGCGACGCCCATCTCCACCTGCTCCTGGATCACCGAGCGGTTGATGTCATCGGCCAGCGTGCCGTCGATCTCGACCCCGCGATTCATCGGGCCCGGGTGCATGACGATGGCGTCGGGCTTGGCATAGGCCAGCTTTTCGGCGTCGAGCCCGTAGCGGTGATAGTATTCCCGCTCGGAGGGGATGAACCCGCCATCCATGCGCTCGCGCTGGAGGCGCAGCATCATCACCACATCGACCCCGTCGAGCCCGGCCTCCATGTCCTCATAGACCTCAACGCCGAGGGCAGCGACCTCCGAAGGCATCAGGGTGCGCGGACCCACAAGACGGATCCGGTTCTCCATCTTGCCGAGGAGCAGGATGTTCGAGCGCGCCACGCGGGAATGGGCGATATCCCCGCAGATCGCGATGTTGAGCCGGTGCAGCTTGCCCTTCGCGCGCCGGATTGTCAGCGCATCGAGCAGGGCCTGGGTCGGGTGCTCATGCCGTCCGTCGCCAGCATTCAGCACAGCGCAGTTCACCTTCTCCGCCAAGAGGTTCACCGCCCCGGAATGGGGGTGGCGCACCACCAGCAGGTCCGGGTGCATGGCGTTCAGGGTCATGGCCGTGTCGATCAGGGTCTCGCCCTTTTTGATCGAGGAGGCGCGCACCTCCATATTCATCACATCCGCGCCGAGACGCTTGCCCGCGATCTCGAAGCTGGCCTGGGTGCGGGTGGAGTTCTCGAAGAACATGTTGATCTGGGTGAGGCCGCGCAGGGCGTCCGCGTGCTTGTCCCTGCGGCGGTTCAGATCCGCATAGCGGTCGGCCAGATCGAGCAGGGTGACAATCTCGTCCGGGGCGAGGGTTTCGATGCCCAGAAGGTGGCGCGCGCGAAAGGTCATGGGAGCCTCGGAGTGAGTTGCCCGCTTATAGGCGCAGGCAGGTCGGGCGGGCAAGGGGAGGGGGGCGGTCTACACATCCGATTGCGGCGCCGCGTCGCGCTGGGTAGGGTCGCGCCATGGATCAGGAGCTGGATTATCACGCCCTGCGCGCGGCGCTGGAATGGCAGGTGGAGCTTGGGGCGACCGAGGCCATTGGAGATGTGCCCGTGGACCGCACGGCGATCCCGGCAAGCGCCCCGAAGCAGGCGCCGGCGGCGGCGTCTGGCACGCCAGACGCCGCGGACCCGCCCCCGGTCAGCGATCCGGTGCAGCAGGCGCTGTCGGATGCGCGGGTCGCGTCCGCGCGGTCAGAGACTCTGACCGCGCTCCGGGAGGCCCTGGCCGCCTATCCCCATTGCGAGTTGCGCAAGGGGGCGCGGAACCTTGTCTTTGCCGATGGCCAACCCGGGGCGCGGGTGATGATCCTCGGCGAGGCCCCGGGCCGGGATGAGGACCGCGAAGGCCGCCCCTTTGTCGGGCGCGCGGGGCAGCTTCTCGACCGGATGTTCAACGCCATCGGCCTCTCCCGCACGGATCCGGACCCGGCCAAGGGGCTCTATATCACCAATGTCCTGCCCTGGCGTCCGCCTCAGAACCGCGACCCGCGCCCGGATGAGATCGCGATGATGATGCCCTTCGTGCAGCGCCATGTGGCGCTGGTCGATCCGGATATCCTTGTGCTGATGGGCAATATCTCCTGCCAGGCCGCGCTGGGCCGCAAGGGCATTACCCGTCTGCGCGGCCAGTGGACCGAGGCCATGGACCGCCCGGTCCTGCCCATGTTCCACCCGGCCTTCCTGCTGCGCCAACCGGCCCAGAAACGCGCCACCTGGGCGGATCTGCTCAGCCTGCAAGCCAAACTCCGAGGTCTGTCATGAGCCGTATCGACGAGAGCAAACCCTTCATGCCCATGAAGATCGCGGTGCTCGCGGTCTCGGACACGCGGTCCCTCGCGGAGGATCGCTCGGGCCAGACCCTTGTGGACCGGATCGAAGGGGCGGGGCATGTGCTCGCTGCTCGTACCATCCTGCGCGACGAGCGGGCTGAGATCGCGGCCCAGCTCCGCGCCTGGTGCGCGGATCCGGAGATTGACGTGGTGCTCAGCACCGGCGGCACCGGGCTCACCGGCCGGGATGTGACGGTGGAGGCCCATCGCGACGTCTATGAGAAGGAGATCGAGGCCTTTGGCACGGTCTTCACCATCGTCTCCATGCAGAAGATCGGCACCTCCGCCGTGCAATCGCGGGCCTGCGGGGGCGTGGCCAATGGCACCTATCTCTTTGCGCTGCCGGGCAGCACCGGGGCCTGCAAGGACGCCTGGGACGAGATCCTGCAATGGCAGTTCGACTACCGCCACCGCCCCTGCAACTTCGTGGAAATCCTACCCCGGCTGGACGAACACCTGCGCCGCAAGTGAGGGCTGAGGGGCCGCTCAGGCCTTAGGAAGGATCGCGCTACCTCAGATCGTCCGTGGACCGGGTGACTCTGCGCATCCATCGCGACTGGGTGCCCGTCGGGCCGTTGCGCGACGGTCAATAGCTTTCGGTCATCCGTCGGGCTGATCAGCCACCCACTGAGCGGATCGGTCAGCCATAGCCGCTGGTCGGCGGTCAAGATCATCTGTTTGGTGCCCCCGTCACATTCGCCCGGCGCAGAGCGGTGCGCGATCTCGCGTCAGGCACGGGATTGCGCCTAGCGGCATCCGTCCCACCGTTCCGCATTGGGAGACGGCGAAGCCGGGGGCTCGCTATCGGGCCACTCTCCTCGCAAGGTCAGGATCTGAGAGGCTTATTGCACCACGCGCAGCGGGTTCGTGCGATCGGCGTCGTCATCATCGTAATAGGTCTTGGTCTCGACACCGGGCAGGGTGGCAAACTCTTCCATGATGGTGACTGGCCACCATGTGGTGCTCAGGCTTTCAAAGCCTGGAAACTCGCGCAGGATGGAGGAGGTCACTCGGGCGCAATTGGCCTTGCCCACGGCGCCATTGGCAGCAAAGGCCGCGATCATCGCATCGGCGGTGGCGGCGTCGACCTCAATACGCTGCTCCACCACGCTCCAGTCTTCGCGGGCATGGTAGTCGATGTAATGATTTTCGAGCCAGGGGGTGATCCCGTAATGCAGGTCATTGCGCTCGGGGGATTGCGGATACCACCAGGTTCCCGCTGGATCCCAGATGACCCGCTCGCTCCCATCGATGAGGAGCGCCGTGTGCCCGCCCTCGCCGGAGCGAATGCGGATCACCGTATAGAGTGTGACCGAGGTGGTGCCGCCATCCGCATAGCGGAACTGGCTCACCTCGGCGTCAGTGGCCCATTCGGACGCGCCGCCACAGGCCGTCAGACCGAGGGTCGCACCCAGCAAGAGCCATGAAGTCAGGCGCATGGCTGGGCGATCCCGGCTTAGCCGTTGACCATATAGATGAAGATCAGCAGGGCGATGATGATGATCGTCGACCATTTCGTAATGGCGATGAAGCCATTGAAGGTCTTTTCCTGCTCGGTCGTGTCCATGGTGCCGTGCTTGTGCTCTTCGGCCATGATGTGTCTCCCGTTCGCGTTTGTCCCGACCCGCCTAGCCGATCCGGAGGCTGGTGTCACGTGGCCTGCGCGGGCGCAGAGGGGGCTAGGGCCTCTGTCGCGACAGCGTGCCACAGCCGGACCCCATCCGCGCGCAGGGTGAAATCCGCCTGCCCCGTGGCCCGCAAGTGGTTGAGATGGGCGATCGCCTCGACCAGCGCGAGCCCGTATGTGTCGCCTGTGATCGTCCGTTTGAAGAGCAGCGGAAAGCATTCGGGGGCCGTCCGGGGTGTCTCGGCCAGAAAGGTCAGAAGCCGGGGCAGGGCGTTGTGGTGGTTCTCGATCAGCTGCCGCAACCGCATGGGCAGCCCGGTGAAGGGCAGCTTGTGGCCGGGCAGAACGAGCTGTTCTTCGGTCGCATAGGCCTGCAGCCGCGTACAGCTTTCGAGCCAACCGCTCAGGGGGTCGGCCTCGGGCTCGGTCGCGTAGACCCCGATATTGGGCGAGATCGTCGAAAGGAGCTGGTCGCCACCGAGGACCAGCGCGCCATCGGTGCTCCAGAGGGTGGCATGTTCGGGCGCGTGGCCATGGCCGATATGGACGATCCAGTCGCGCCCGCCCGCGTGGATCCGGTCGCCCTTCTGCAGGCGGGTATAGCCCAGGGGCATGGGGGCGACGATATCGGCAAAGTTGAACGGGCGCTCGGCGGCGCGCTGGGCGAGGATTTCGGGGTCCATCCCGGCGCGCTTCCAGAATTCCAGCGTCTCCGGCGTGGGCAGGGCCTGCTCATCCAGGGTCAGCATCCGCGCCATGAGCCAGGCGGTGCGCGTGGTCAGCAGCTCCGCGCCATGGGCGCTCTGGAACCAGCCGGCGCAGCCCATATGGTCGGGATGGTGATGGGTGACGATCACCCGGCGCACCGGCTTGCCCGCAAGCGGCCCGGCCATGATTTCTTCCCACAGCGCGCGGGAGCGGCGGCTGAACACCCCGGTATCCACGATGGTCCAGCCATCGCCATCATCCAGCGCGAAGACATTCACATGGTCGAGCACCATGGGCAAAGGCAGCCGGAGCCAGAGCACGCCCGGCGCCACATCAATAGCGGTGCCCGGCGCGGGCGGGGTGTCAAACGGTGTCCGCAGGGGGCCCAGAGGTTTGTTCATCGGCTTCTTCGCGTGGCTCGGTCATGCAGCCGCATCAGGCAACGAGATCCTCGGCGCTCAACGCGTAGAGGTCCTTATCCCCCGCAAGGGCCTGACGGGCAAGGGCCGCATGTTCTGGCAAAAGCCGCAGGACAAAGAACCGCGCCAGATCCGAGCGCGGGCCCGACCCGCCCTCGGCCAGGGCCGCCGCGAGATGGGCATGGCCGCCCAGAACCCGGGCAGTGGCCGCAAGGAAGGGGCTCGCCCCCGCAAAGCGCGCATTCAGCCGCGTCTCGGCCACCAGCGCTTCGGTCGTCTCGCGCAGGGTCTCGCAGGCCTGCCAGACAGGCTCGGCCAGATCGGGCAGGCTCGCGCGGGCGGTCTCGGCCAGCGTCTCGATCTCGTCCAGAAGCCGGGCCATGGCCTCGCCGCCATCGCTCAGCTTGCGGCCCACCAGATCCATCGCCTGAATGCCGTTCGTGCCCTCATAGATCGCCGTCACCCGCACATCGCGCAGGAATTGCGCGGCCCCGGTCTCCTCGATCACGCCCATGCCGCCATGGACCTGCAGGCCCAGATCCGAGACGCGGATCCCGGTCTCAGTCCCATAGGCCTTGCAAATCGGGGTCAGGAGCGCCGCCCGCGCGGCCCATTGGCCACTGCCCGTGGCATCGCTCATATCCGTGGCCACCGCGGTTGAGAGTGCGATGGCGCGGGCGGCAAATGTCTCGGCCCGCATGGTCAGCAGCATCCGGCGCACATCCGCATGGGCGAGGATAGTCGCTTCATCCTCGATCGGGGTGCGGCCCTGCTTGCGCTCCTGGGCGTAGTGCAGGGCGTGTTGATAGGCGGCTTCGGCCACGCCAATCCCCTGCACCCCGACACCGAGCCTTGCATTGTTCATCATGGTGAACATGGCGCGCATCCCACCATGCTCCGGCCCCACGAGCCAGCCGGTCGCGCCGTCATACTGCATCACCGCCGTGGGGCTGCCATGGAGGCCCATCTTATGCTCGAGGCTGACGACCTTGAGGCTGTTGGCCATGCCCGCCGCCCCCTCTGCATCGGGCAGGCGTTTGGGCACCAGAAAGAGGCTGATCCCCTTTGTCCCCGGGCCGCCATCGGGCAGGCGCGCAAGCACGAGGTGACAGACATTCTCGGTGAAGTCGTTGTCGCCCCAGCTGATATAGATCTTCTGCCCGGTGATCGCGTAGGTGCCGTCGCCATTGGGCACCGCCTTGGTGCTGAGCGCGCCCACATCCGATCCGGCCTGGGGCTCGGTCAGGTTCATGGTGCCGGACCATTCGCCTGAAACGAGCTTGGGCAGGTAGAGCGCCTTGATCTCCTCCGAGGCGTGGGCCTCCAGCGCCTCGATCTGGCCCTGGGTCATCAGCGGGGCAAGCTGCAGGGACAGGCACGCGCTCGACAGCATTTCGTTCATGCAGGTGGTCAGCGCCATGGGCAGGCCCATCCCGCCAAATGCGGGATCGGCGGACATGCCCACCCAGCCACCTTCGGCAATCGCGCCATAGCCCTCTGCATAGCCCGGCGAGGTCCTTACCACCCCGTTCTCGAGCCGTGCGGGATGCAGATCGCCCACCCGCTGCAGGGGCGCAATCTCGGTCTCGCAAAGCTTCCCCGCCTCGCTCAGGATCGCCTCGGTCAGGTCTGGGGTCGTTTCGGCAAAGCGCGCGGTCGCCTGCACGGCCGGGAAGCCCACCACATGCTCTAGCAGGAAGCGGAAGTCGCGGAGGGGGGCAGTATAGGGCATGGAGCCTCCTTTGTGCCGACCGGTCGCAGGCGCGCTGGTCTTGGCAGGCGCGCGGTGTCGGTTTATGGGCTGATCGCTGAGAGGGACCTTAGGCAGCGGGCGCAGGCCCCTCAAATGAAACGCAGCGTCACGAAAGGGGCCGCGCGGTGCAGACCAGACGTCTTGATCCCAGCGATGCGGGGCTTGCCACCGCGGCAGAGATCCTGCGCGATGGCGGGCGCGTGGCCTTCCCGACCGAGACGGTCTACGGGCTCGGCGCCGATGCGCGCCAGGAGGCTGCGGTGGCCGGGATCTATGCCGCCAAGGGCCGTCCGAGCTTCAACCCGCTGATCGTGCATCTCCCGGATCTGGAGGCTGCGGGGCAGGTGGCCGAAGTGACCCCATTGGCCGAGCGTCTCGCCGGGGCCTTCTGGCCCGGGGCCCTGACCCTCGTGCTGCCCTTGCGGGCGGGGGCGGGGATATCACCGCTGGTCACGGCAGGGCTCGATACCGTGGCCATCCGTGTGCCCGCCCATCCCGTGGCGCGTGCCTTGCTGGAGGCGTTTGGCGGTCCGGTGGCGGCCCCCTCGGCAAACCCCTCGGGGCAGGTCAGCCCGACCCGGGCGGATCACGTGCTGCAGGGGCTCGATGGTCGGATCGAAGCAGTTCTGGATGGCGGTGCCTGCCCGGTTGGCGTCGAGTCTACGATCGTATCGCTGATCGGAGATGCACCACGGCTGCTGCGCCCGGGCGGTGTGACGCTAGAGGCTTTGGAGGCCGCGCTCGGCCAACCCGTGCCCGAGGGTGGGCCCGCCGGGGCGCAGCCCACGGCGCCGGGGCAGTTGGCCTCGCACTACGCGCCCGAGGCTGCCGTGCGCTTGAACGTGACCGAACCCGGAGCGGAGGAGATCTGGCTGGGTTTCGGGCCGGAATGTGCCGGCGCGCTCCTGTCCCTCTCCGAAACCGGGGACCTGGGGGAGGCCGCGGCGGCGCTCTTTCACGCCCTGCGCGCCGTGGATGCCCTGGCCGAGGGCCGCGGGATCGCTGTGGCCCCGGTCCCTGAGATCGGGCTCGGGCGCGCGATCAATGACCGGCTGCGTCGGGCCGCAGCTCCCCGCGATTGATCCGCGCCGGAGATTGACCCCTCACGCGCCCCGTGCTCGATTGCGGGCGCAGGGGCAAGTTGGCGAGGCGGCGGTATGGAATTCCGAGAGACAACATCACAGGATCGGGCGGCGCTCCTCGCGCTCTATCTCAAGGCCTTTCCCGAGGAGGATCTGACGGCACTGGCCGCAGAGCTTCTGGATCGAGCAGGGGACGAGATCCTGTCCCTCGCAGCGGTCGAGGAGGGCGAGATGCTCGGCCACGTGGTCTTCACCCGCTGCGCACCTCAGGGCGATGGACGCCGCGGCGCCCTGCTCGGCCCGCTGCTGGCGACGCCGGAGCGCCACGGGCAAGGGATCGGCTCCGCGCTCGTCGCGGCCGGGCACGCTCGGCTCGATGCCGAGGGCGTGGCCGAGGTGCTTGTCCTTGGCGATCCCGACTATTACGGGCGGTTCGGCTTTGCGCAGTCCGACAGGGTCACCGCCCCGTATCCGCTGCCTGCAGACTGGGCGCCCGCCTGGCAATCCCTCCGGCTCAGCGATCGTGAAGGGTTGAAACCCGGTCCGCTCGACGTCCCGGAGGTCTGGCGCAACCCGGTCTATTGGGGCCCTTGATCGCCGGGTCTCAGGCCCGCCCCCCGGTCGCCGAGAGCATCAGGGGATCAATCCCGAGGCTTGCGAGCGCCATGTGCCATTTCCGGTCCGGATCTGGCGAAAACACGATCTCCGGTGCCGCATCACAGGTCAGCCAACCATTGCGCTGCAGCTCATCCTCGAGCTGTCCCGGACCCCAACCCGCATAGCCCAAAGCCAGGAAACAGCGGATCGGCCCATCGCCCCGGGACAGATCCTCCAGCACATCGAGCGTGGCGGTCATGCCGAAGGCGTCATCCACCTGCAGGGTGGACTCGTTCCCGGAATAGTCTGCGGAATGGAGCACGAAGCCGCGTCCCCCTTCCACCGGCCCGCCATAATGTACCGCAACCGCAGGCGCCTCGGCGGGCGGGGGCGCGATTTTCAACTGCGCCAGAAGATCCGAGAATTTCAGTTCCGGGGTGGGCTTGTTCACGATCAACCCCATCGCCCCATCATCCGAATGGGCGCAAATGAAGACGACACTATGCTCAAACCGCGGATCCCCCATTCCGGGCATCGCGATGAGGAGCTTTCCGCTCAGGCTGTCTGTGGTGTTCCGCTCGTCCATGGGCCGAAAATGGGGGGCCTCTCAGCCCGTTACAATAGGCGCTTTGTCTCACGCAGGCTGTGCGCAGAGGTCTCACGGAGTATCTCCGAAACGTGATTTCCGTTCGGCGTCGCCATGGCTAGGATCGCCCATCATGACACATGCTCTCTCTCTTCGCCCCATGCTCGGGGTCTGCGCCCTCGCGGCATCCAGCCTCCTGCCGGTGACCCTTGCCGGGTCAGCTGCGGCGCAAGGCTTCGGCAATCCGGATGTGGTGCAGGTCGACGTGCTGCCGGGGTGGCGCGAAGCGGATGGAACCCACTATGCCGGGATCCGGATCCGGCTTGCGCCCGGGTGGAAAACCTATTGGCGCACGCCGGGTGATGGCGGGATCCCCCCGCATTTCGATCTGGCGGGCTCCGACAACCTCGCCAGTTTCGCGCCGCATATGCCCCGCCCGACAGTGTTTGACGAGGATGGTCTGCGCTCCGTGGGCTACAAGACCGAGGTTGTCTTTCCCCTGCGCCTCTCCGCCGAAGAGGCGGCGGCGCCGATTGTCCTGAACGGCTCGCTCTTTATCGGGGTCTGCGAAGAGATTTGCATGCCCGCAGAGGTCCAACTGCAGGCGGAGCTGACCGCCCCGGGCCAGAGTAGCGCCTTGATCGCAACCGCCCTCGCGGCGCAACCCGAGCCTCTGGACGTCCAGATGACCTGTGCCTTTGAGCCGACGGAGAACGGGCTGCGGGTCCGCGCCAGCGTGGCCGCACCGGAAGAAACCGGTGAGGTTGCGGTGCTCGAACTGTCGGACCCGATGCTCTGGGTCTCGCATGCGACGACCACGCGCGCGGCGGGGCGGGTGACCGCCGAGGCCGAGATCGTCTCGGGCCATGATGGTCCGATCCAGATCGCCCGTGATGATCTGCGTCTCACGCTGATCTCGAAAGACGCGGCCTATGACGTGCAAGGCTGCCGCTCCTGACAAGGCGCGCAATCGCGACTTCCGCTCTCTCGTGATCAGGACGCCCCGGGCGGTGGGTTCGCTACCCGCGCGCGGCGCAGGCCGTGCGCGAGGGCGCCGATCACCCAACTGATCAGCGCGATCACCGCAATCCCGGCGAGGAACACGAGGAAGGTCGCCATGGGGCCCGACAGACCCGCCGGGGCCAGCCCGGCAAGCGCCGGTGGCAGGGCGCCGGTCACGAAGCTCACCCCGAAGGTGGCCGCCAGCCAGACCGCGCCCAGCAGCGCCGCCACAAGGGTGGCACGCCCGGCGCTGCCCGTCCGGCGCGGCGCGAGCACGGCGCGCCGCAGCGCGGTGATCTGACGTCCGATATCCTGCTGCATTGCCATCACCGCAGGCACCAGAACGAGCACCAGCACCATCCCGAAGCCGAGGCCATAGACCAGCGTGATCACCGTCGGTTTGAGGAACTGCGCCTGCTGTGAGCCTTCATAGAGCAGTGGCGTGAGGCCCAGCACCGTGGTCAGCGTCGTCAGCAGCACCGGGCGCAGCCGGTCCACGGCCCCGTCGATGATCGCGGGCACAAGCCCACGTTCCTTGCCATATTCATCGATGGTCGTGACCAGCACGATACTGTCATTGATGATGATCCCGGCCATGCCGATCAGGCCCACGACAGAGAACATCGACAGCGGCACATCCCAGATGTAGTGCCCCCAGATCGCGCCGATAAAGCCGAAGGGGATCACCATCATCACCACAGCCGGGCGGGTCCAGCTCGAGAAAATCCAGGCAAGGCAGAGATAGATCCCGATCAGGCAGAGCAGAAAGCCGAGTGTCGCGTCCGTCAGGAAGTCGCGCTCCTGCTCCGCAAGGCCCGATTGCACGTAGTTGACGCCGTAAACCTCCTGGATCCGGGGCAAGTGCTCCTCGGTGAGGGCCTCGTTGATCTCGACGGCCCGCATGGCATTGTCACCCGAGATATCGCCCGAGACCGTCACCACGCGCAGGCCGTTCTCGCGCTGGATCCGCGAGAACCCGTCCTGACTGCGCACAGAGACGATATCGGCGAGGGGGACATAGGCCCCGCTCGGCGTGCGCAGCTGCATCCGGTCGAGGAAGTCCGACCCCAGCTCCCGCGCGGGCAGCTCCACCCGGATCTCGGCTGTACGGGTCCCCGACGGGTAGGTCGCAGCCTCGATCCCGTTGAGACGGTTGCGCAACTCGCGCCCCAGCGCCTCGATATCAAAGCCGAGCTGGCTGCCGATGGGCGTCAGCTCCAGAACCAGCTCCTCCTTGTCATAGGAGAGGCTGTCCTCCAGGGCCGACACTTCCGGATAGATCGCCATGGCGGTCTTCAGGGCTTCGGCGGCGTCCTTCAGGGTCTGGGTATCGGCCCCGTAGAACTCCACCGAAAGGGCATCGCCACCGGGACCGGAGCGCCAGCCTCGGAAGCTCAGGGTCTCAAGCTTGGGGTGGCGCGGAACGGCGTCTTGCAGCTCGGCGAGGAAGGCGAAGGAGGAATAGGGCCGCAGATCCGCATCGATCAGATCAATGGCGATCGAGCCCAATTGGTCAGTGTCCTTCGTGTCGGCCCCGGCAAGCCCGCGCCCGGTGGTGCCACCCACCTCCGCCAGCACGAAGGCCAGAGGGTTCACGCCGTACTCCGTCTCGTAGCGCGCGCCAAGCTCCTCCGTGGCGGTCTGGATCATGCGCATCACTTCGAAGGTGTCTTCGCGCGTGGCCCCGGGCAGCATGGCGAAATTGCCGGTGATCGAGCCGCGCTCGGGCGCGTTGAAGAAGCGCCAGGTCACATCGCCCCGAACGAAAAGCGCGGCTTGCGACAGTAGCAGGACGATCGCCCCGGCAAAGACCGGGTAGCGCGCGAGGATCACCCAGGCGATCAGGCGCCGGAACAGCACCCGCTTGACCCAGTCGAGGCCTCGGTTCACCTGCCGCGACGGCCAGTCATACCAATGCTCCTTGGCGGAGTGCGCCAGCGCATGGGCCATGTGGTTGGGCAGGATCAGGAAGCATTCCACGAGGCTGGCGATCAGCACGGCGATGACCGTGAACGGGATCGCGACGATCAGATCGCCAAAGCGTCCGTCGATGGCCGTCAGCCCGAAAAACGCGATCACGGTGGTGACCGTGGCCGAAAAGACCGGCGGTGCCATGCGGATGGCCGCGTTCTCAGCCGCGGTGGGCGCGTCCTCGCCCAGTTGGCGGGCGCGGTAATCCGCATGCTCGCCCACGACGATGGCATCATCCACCACGATCCCAAGGGTGATGATCAGCGCAAAAAGCGAGACCATGTTCAGGGTCAGCCCGCCAAGATACATCAGCGACACCGCCGCCAACATGGCCACGGGGATCCCGGCGGCCACCCAGAAGGCGGTGCGCGCATTCAGGAACAAAAAGAGTAGGGCGATGACCAGTCCGAGCCCCACGAGCCCGTTATCCAGAAGGATGTTCAGGCGGCTCGAGATCGCCTCGGCCCGGGTACGGATCAGCTCGATCTGCACGCCCTCGGGCAGATCCCCTTCAAAGGCCTCCGCCACTTCGGCCACCTGGGCCTGGATCGCGATGGCATCGCCCCGGTTGCTGCGGTCCACCCGGATCGAGATCGCGGGGTTCTCGCCCACGAAATAGGCCCGCTCCCGGTCGACGCCGCCGACAAAGATCGTCGCCACATCCCCGATGGTCAGCAGGCTGCCATCCTCATTGGTGCGCAGGGCGAGGGCGGCGATCTGATCTGCGCTGCGGGTTTCGGTCCCGGTCCGCACTCGGGCCGACCCGCCCGCCACATCGCCCGAGGGCGCGCTATCCGCCGCCCCACCAATGGCATCGGCGATCTCGCTGAGCGTGAGGTCATAGCGGATCAAATCAAGGGTCGAGACCTCCACCAGTGTCTCGGGCGCGGCAATCCCGCGGATCGTGGTTCGCGTCACCCCGGCCTCAAACAGGCGGGCGACAAACTCGTCCGAGAACCGGGCGAGCTGGTCCACACCCACTGGGCCATGGACCACCACGTCGGTGATCCGGTCGCGCCAGTTGCTGCGTCGGATCGTGGGATCCTCGGCGTCGTCGGGCAGGTCCGTGACACTGTCCACGGCCACGCGGACATCATCGGTCGCCCGGCTCATATCCCAGCCGGGCTCGAACTCGACACTCATGGTGGCGCGGCCTTCGCGCGCTGTGCTGGAGCTTTCGGTGACCCCCTCGACCGCTTGCAGCACCGGCTCGATCAGCGCGATGATCGCGCGGTCCACATCCTCGGCCCCGGCGCCATCCCAGGCTACGGTGACCGTCACATCATCGACCACCACATCGGGAAAGAACTGGGTGCGCATCTTGGGCACCACGAAGAGCCCGACCGCAAGCAGCATCACCAGAAGCAGGTTTGCCGCCGTGCGATGCCGCGTGAAATAGGACAGAAGGCCGCCAATCGCGCCCATATCAGCCTCCCATCCGGCTTTCGATCCGCGCGACCACCGCTGCCGGGACCTGCTCCTGCGTGAGTTGACCGAGCACCCGGGCCTTGGCCGCGGCGGGCATACGGGAATTGCCCTCGACAAAGGCGATCAGGCGCGCCCGGCGGTCTTCATCGAGTTCGAGCATTTCCGGGGCGGCGGCTGTGGTGAGGTCGGCCTCGGTGCGCACGGGGCGGATCTTGATGCCAGCGCCCAGGACCGGGCTGCGATCGGTGACCACCTCGCGCCCGGCGTGACCGCCCGCCCGGATGATCAGGTCATCGCCCTGACGGCGCACGATTTCGATCCGTCCGGCCTCCAACCGGTCCTCTTCTCCCAAGAGCAGTACAGCGCCCTCGGGCGAGACCGCGCTGGAGGGCAGCAGCACTACGCCCGAAAGCTCAGGCTCAGGGGCGGTAACGGTCACGAAATCGCCGGGACGAAAGGCCGGTGCCTCCGCAAGCTGCGCGAAGAGGAGCCGCCCGGTCTGTCCTTCGCCCACCAGAGCTCCGGCCCGGGTCAAGCGGCCTTGCGCCGTGATCGCCTCGCCCAGCACGTCCAGCGTCACCGCCACATCGGTCTGGCGCAGCCGCCCATCGGGCCCCAGCAGGCGCAAATACTGCGCGGCGGAGGTGCGGAACGCGACCTCGAGCGCGGTCGGGTCCACCAGTTGGGCGATCTGCTCGTTCGCGGTTACCAGCCCGCCGATCACGGCGGTTGTGGCCGTGAGCGTGCCATCGAAACTGGCGGTGAGGGTGGTATCCTCAAGATCGCGCGCCGCCTCGGCCACTTCGATCTCGCGCCGGTCCACCCGGGTCTCGGCCAGATCGATCCGCGCCTCGGAGGCCGCCAGCGCCTGTCGCCGTGACAAGAGGGCCTGCACCGCGGCGGCCTCTGCCAGTTCGGCCACCTCGACGGCGGCTTCGGTGCCCACGCCCCGGTCCTGCAGGTTGCGCTGCCGCTCCAGTGCCTGACGGCGCAGGTCAAGCTGCGCCCGGGCGGCAGAGACATCATCCACGGCCAGTTCCAGCGTCCGGATTGCATCGCGCAGATCGGCGCGCGCCTCGTCCAGATCCGTGCGGACCTTTTGTAGTGCGGTTTCCGCATCTGCCGGATCGATCTGGATCAGGACATCGCCCGCCGCCACGCGCCCTCCCTCTTCAAAGGCGGGGTGCAGGGCCAGTACCGTGCCCGCGCTCGGGGCGCGGACCTCCAGCGTTCGGCGGCTGCGGATCTCGCCATAGACCGACAGGGTCGGGGTGATCGTCTCCGGGGTGAGGCTTGCGACACTCGCTGCATAGACCCGCTCGCGCGCCGGGCGCGAGGGCCCGTCATCGGCGTTTCGGGCAGTGATGGCGTCGGACAGGATCAGACCGCCCAAGCCCAGAAGCCCCACCGTGAGTGAGAGGAGCACGAGCCCGACAAGGCTGCGGGTCAGGAAGCGCATGGCTAAGGATCTCCGGGCTTTGGGCGGTCCTGCTATTCTATACGTATGAGATAAGCGGTTCCGTCGCAGAAAAAAGCAACAATCTCGAAACCGTTAGCCGAGGAGGGCGATCACCCCATAGAGCGCAGCCCCGCCCATAAAGACCGACAGGACCACGTTCTTGGTCAAAATGCCGGCCACGAGGGTCACCGCCGCCGCCGACAGGCGGGCCGGATCCGGCTCCCCGCCCGTGGCAGCGGGCCAGAGCACAAGGGGCGCGATCAGGGCGGGGAAGACCGCCACGGAGGTATAGCGCAAGTGGCGCAGCACCCATTCCGGCAGTTCCCGCCCGCCGAGCAGACCGATGAACGAATAGCGGATCAGGAAGGTGCCGATCCCCAGCGCCACGATCAACCCCCAGAGGGTCAGGCTCGACATTTCGGTCATGGCTTGGCCTCGCGGCGGCGCGTCTGCCACAGCTCAACCCGCGCGCCCACCAGAAGGGCGCAAATGGCCGCCGCGATGATGCCGAGGCTGAAGGGCATGCCCACAAAGAGCAGCGAGAGCACCGTCGCCGTCAGGGCCGCGGCCACATGGGCGAGACTGGTCAGGGCTGGTGCGATCAGGGCCAGAAAGGTGATCGGCAGCGCGAAATCCAGCGCATAGTCCGGCGGGATCCGCGTGCCCGCCACGGCGCCGAAATAGGTTGCCGGATACCAGCAGAGGCAGATCGGCGTCGCGGCGCCCAGATGAAAGGCCAGCCGCGCGCCGAGGCTCATCTCGGGCCGGGCCTGAAACCGCGCGATGGAGACCGCGTAGGTCTGGTCCACGAGGAAATAGGCGGAGAGCGCGCGCTGCCACAGGGGCAGGGGGCCGAGATAGGGCGCGATGGAGGCCGAATACATCGCCATCCGCAGGTTCACCGCCAGCGAAGAGGCGAGGATGACCAACACCGGGGCGTTCTCGGTCATCAGCTGGATCGCCGTGAACTGGGCTGCCCCCGCGATGACGAGCATGGAAAAGCCCATGATCTCGACGATGTTCAGTCCAGCCTCGGTGCCGACCACACCAAAGAGCATGCCGAAGGGCACCACGACCAACAGGAAGGGCAGGCCGCCGCGGAGGCCGTCGAGATAGGGGCGATCAGGTCTGGCTGAGTGCATCGGGAAGATCCTTTGCCCGTTGGCTAGATCAAGCCGGAGGCAGGCGCAATCGCAGGTAACAAGGTGTGATCAGGGGGCGTGTCCCTGGTCGGAGGCGGGTCCTTTTCAGGACCCGCAGACGCGCGAGACCGGTCAGGGTCGCGCGTTTGGTCCTTCCGGAGAAGCGGGCGCTGGCTCAGGAACGGCGCGCGTCCGCCCCGACCGCCTCGGTCGGGGCCATGCAAACCTATTCGAAGGTCTTCGTCACGCGCCCCAGCAACATGAAGGCCCGGGCCGAGCGGGTATCGGCGAGCTTGATGATCTCTTCATCCGTGGCATGGGCGGCGAAGGCCGAGAAGGTTCGATCGAAATGGCGCAGGAAGTGATGGACCGTATCGCGAAAGATCGGGTCGGATTTCATGCGGGCCGAGCTCAGGGCAAGGCAGGACCGATCCCGGATCCCGCCCAGAGCCGCCACGGAGCGCCCGCGCTCCCCATCCGCGAACCGACGCCAGGCTTCGGGCTTAGCACGATCCGGCATCAGGTCATCCATGTAGATCCCGTCCTCGGACAGCAGGGTCAGCACATCCTGGGCCGAGCGGATCAGCTTGCCCGCGTTGCGATCTTCCAAAGCCCGGCGCAGGGCGCGAAACCCTTCCTTGTCCTCGGCGGTTTCGGGGAAATTCGCAGCGCGGATAAACTCCGACACCGAGATCGGTTCCCGCAGATCCTCGGGCGGCGCGTCCAGCCCGAGCGAGGGCTGCGGGTCGGGGCGGGTGCGCGGGGCCACGGGATCGGCCAAAGCTGCCTTCACCTCGGAGGGCGGGGTTGCCGCCGCACCGGCGCGGGCGCTGGCAAAGGTCACGAGCGTGCTGTCCGTGTGTCGCGTGGTCTCGGCGATCTCGTCAATCTTGCGCGCCACGGTTGGGGGCACGCTGCCCCCGCTTACCGATTGGCGCAGGGCGGTCTCGCGCATGGCTGTGAGCGCCTCCTGCAGGCGCTCGGCCTCTTCGCGCATGATCCGCGCCGTGCGCGCCACGGAGGCCGCGACCCAGATCAGGGCGATGGGCAGAAACACCGCCAGCAGGATCATCACGACCCCGAGCCCACCCGCCCCGGTCGCTGCGATGCTGGCCCCGAGATCGAGGCCGAAGAACAGCAGAAGGATTGCCGCCAGCCAGACGAGGCTGAGCGCCAGCGCGATCACCTCGATCGCCGTGATCGCCGGTTTGGGCACGTTCGGCGGGCCGGAAGACGTCCGGACACCGGCGGATCGCGCGGGGCCGGTACTCTGCTGCGCCATGTCAGGCTCCGTGCTGGGTTGCCTTACTTATACGCGATCTCGAGGATCTCGTAGGAGCGGACGCCGCCGGGGGTGCGAACCTCGACGCTGTCACCCTCTTCCTTGCCGATCAGCGCGCGGGCGATCGGGGATTTCAGGTTCAAGAGACCCTTCTCGATATCCGCCTCGGCCTCGCCGACGATCTGATAGGTCTTCTCCTCGTCCGTATCCTCATCGACGATGGTCACGGTCGCGCCGAACTTGATCGGCCCCGACAGCGTCGCGGGATCGAACACCTGCGCCAGCGACAACAGCGCCTCGAGCTCCTTCACCCGGCCCTCGATGAAACTCTGTTTCTCGCGCGCCGCGTGATACTCGGCATTTTCCGACAGATCGCCATGCTCCCGCGCTTCGGCAATCGCGCGGATCACAGCGGGACGCTCGATGGTTTTGAGCTGCTTGAGCTCGGCATCCAAAGCCGTATGACCCCGGCGGGTCATGGGGATTTTATCCATGGGTCTTTCCTGAGAAGAGCGAGTCGCAACGTGAAGATTGAACCATAATCAAGCCCGGCAATGGTGCAAGACCGCTTTCGCGCGCGAAACGTTGCGTCCAACATCGTTGCGATGTGGCGTCACAATTGACCCTTTCCGAAGGGACGGCTATCCCGTCCCGCAACATTATTTCAACGCCTCGGGATTCGCCGATGGCCAGCCAGTGTGAGAGCCAATGACCGAAGTGCAGCGCGAAGCCATGGAATATGATGTTGTGATTGTTGGGGCGGGTCCTGCGGGCCTGTCGGCAGCGATCCGGCTGAAGCAGCTCAACGCGGATCTCGATGTGGTCGTGCTGGAAAAGGGCTCCGAAGTGGGCGCACATATCCTGTCGGGTGCCGTGCTCGATCCGGTGGGTCTCGACGCGCTGATCCCCGATTGGAAAGAGAAGGGCGCGCCGATCAATGTGCCCGTGCGCGAGGACAAGTTCTACATGCTGGGCGAGGCGGGCCAGATCCGGATCCCCAACGCGCCCATGCCGCCGCTGATGAACAACCACGGGAACTATATCGTCTCCATGGGCAATGTCTGCCGCTGGATGGCTGAGCAGGCCGAGGAGATGGGTGTCGAAATCTTCCCGGGCATGGCCTGCTCCGAGCTGATCTATGGCGAGAAGGGCGAAGTGAAGGGCGTGGTCGCGGGCGAGTTCGGCAAGAACCCCGATGGCACCCCGGGCGACGGCTATGAGCCGGGCATGGAGCTCCACGGCAAGTACGTGATGCTCGGCGAGGGTGTGCGCGGCTCGCTCAGCAAGCAGGTGATCGAGAAGTTCGACCTCTCCATGGGGCGGGAGCCGCAGAAATACGGCCTCGGCATGAAGGAGATCTGGGAGATTGATCCCGCCAAGCACCGCGAAGGCTCGGTCACACACACGATGGGCTGGCCGCTGGGCAAGAATGCGGGCGGCGGATCCTTCATCTATCACCTTGATAACAATCAGGTCTATGTGGGTTTCGTGGTGCATCTGAACTACGAGAACCCCTATCTCTTCCCCTATATGGAGTTCCAGCGCTTCAAGCATCACCCGATGGTCGCGGAGCTGCTGAAGGGCGGCAAGCGCGTGGCCTATGGCGCGCGGGCGATCTCCGAGGGCGGCTATCAGTCCATGCCGAAATCCGTCTTCCCGGGCGGCGCGCTGCTGGGTTGCTCGGTCGGGTTGGTGAATGTGCCGCGGATCAAGGGGAACCATAACGCCATGCTCTCGGGCAAGGCCGCAGCCGAAGCCGCCTATGAGGCGATCACGGCGGGTCGCTCCGGCGACACGCTGGAAGGCTACGAGGCGGAGCTGCGAGACGGCCCTGTGGGCAAGGACCTCAAGAAGGTGCGCAACGTCAAACCGCTCTGGTCGAAATACGGGCTCATGGCCTCGCTCACCATGGGCGGGCTGGACATGTGGACCAACACGTGGGGCTTCTCGCTCTTCGGGACGGTCAAGCACGGCAAGACCGATGCCGAGGCCACGGGCAAAGCAGCCAAGTTCGAGCCGATCGATTATCCCAAGCCCGATGGCACGCTCAGCTTCGACCGGCTGACCAACGTGGCGTACTCCTTCACCAATCACGAGGAATCCCAGCCCGCGCACCTGACCCTGCGCGATGCGGGCGTTCCGGTGGCGCAGAACCTGCCGGATTATGCGGGCCCCTCGGCGCGCTACTGCCCGGCGGGGGTCTATGAGTTCGTCAAGGAAGAGGACAAGCCCACGCGCTTTGTCATCAACTTCCAGAACTGCGTCCACTGCAAAACCTGCGATATCAAGGATCCGGCCCAGAACATTGTCTGGACCACACCCCAGGGCGGTGACGGTCCGAACTATCCCAATATGTAAGCAGTCCGGCGCTCCGGCGCCTGTCTCTCTGAACTTTGCGTGAAGCACCCCGTGCCCGATCCGGCGCGGGGTGCCTATGCATTGCGACTTCGCAACGGCCTCGCTACGGTACCCCATACTCCAGCGGACACCCCCCAGTTGAGAGGTTTTTTGAGATGATCAGACAGGCCGCCCTTCGCGCCAGCGTGGCGCTTGCCCTTGTGCTTATAGCGCCGATGACCGCCCCTGTGGCCGCTGCGCCAAACGGTGTTTCCGGCGCCTATCTCGCCGGTCGGACCGCGAGCCTGAACAGCAACTACGCCGAGGCGGCCCGCTATTTCGCCCGGGCCCTGATGCGCGATCGGTCGAACCCGGCGCTGATGGAAAGCGCGGCCATCGCCTTTCTCGCATTGGGTGACCAGAAAAGCGCGTATCCCATCGCTCTGAAGCTGGCCAAGGACTTCCCCACGAACCAGATCGCAGGGCTCGTGCTGGCGGCAGATATTCTGGGCCCTGACGGTGATCCGGAAGCCGAGGTGCCCGGGGTCGGCCCCGTGGGCGACAAGCTCGTCGCGGGCTGGCGCGCGCTCTCTGCGGGGCAGGCGGATGAGGCCTTTGCCACCTTTGACGAGATGATTGCGGATCCGCGGACCCGGGCCTTTGGCATCTATCACAAGGGCATGGCGCTGGCGCAGGTCGGGGATTTCGAAGGCGCGCTGGCGATGTTGACCGAGGATGGCTCTATCGCGGCCTCGCTCTCGGGGCGTGCGATCATCGCTCAGGCCCAGGTGCTCGCGCAGCTGGGCCGGGCTGAGGAGGCGCGCAGCCTGATCGAGGCGCGGATCGGGCGGGACGCCCCCCGGGGTGCCGCCCTGCTGGACCAGCTCGAGGCCGGGACACTTGCCTTCGACGTGGTGCCCACGCCGCAAGCGGGCTACGCGGAGGCGTTCTTTACCGTCGCTGTCGCCCTGAATGGACAGGCCTCCGACAGTTTCACCCTGCTCTATGCGCGGGTCGCGCAGATCCTCGCGCCGGATCATATCGATGCGACTTTGCTGACCGCGAGCCTGCTGGAAAACCTTGAGCAGTATGATCTGGCCAACAAGGCCTATGATCAGGTCCCGCGCAACAGCCCTGCATTTCTGACCGCCGAGATCGGACGCGCCAATGTTCTGCGCCAGGCCGAGAAGCCTGATGCGGCCATCGAGGTGCTGACCCAGCTGGTCGAGACCCATGGCAATGTCGCACGCGTGCATTCCGCGCTGGCCGATGCCCATCGCCGGATGGAGAATTTCACCGATGCCGCGGCGGCCTATGACACGGCCATTGAAATCTCCGAGGCGCAGGGTGAACAGGACTGGGTCCTCTATTACGCGCGCGGCATCGCCAATGAGCGGATCGGCGAATGGGATGCGGCGGAGGCGGATCTGCGCCTCGCGCTGGAGCTCAACCCGGGCCAGCCCATGGTGCTGAATTATCTCGGTTATTCTTTTGTGGAGCTGGGCCGGAACATGGATGAAGCCCTCGACATGATCGAGCAAGCGGTCGCCGCGCGGCCCGATAATGGCTACATCACCGACAGCCTGGGATGGGTGCTCTACCGTATGGGCGATTTCGATGAGGCGGTGCCTTACATGGAGCGGGCCGTGGCGCTCGAGCCGCTGGACCCGATCATCAATGACCATCTGGGCGATGTGTATTATGCGGTCGGGCGCAAGCGCGAAGCCGAGTTCCAATGGAAGCGCGCGCTCTCCTTCGAGCCGGAAGAGGATGAGGCCGAGCGCATCCGCCGCAAGCTGGAGGTCGGGCTCGACGCGGTCCTGATCGAGGAAGGGGCCGAACCCACCCATGTCGCCAAGGACTGACGGCGCGCGGCTCGAAGGCTTCGCACCGGCCAAGGTCAACCTGACCCTGCATGTCACCGGGCAGCGGGCGGATGGCTACCACCTGCTCGACAGTCTCGTGGTCTTTGCCGATTGCGGGGACAGGCTCTGGCTCGATCCCGAGGGGGTGCTGGGCCTGACCGTCTCGGGGCCGCGCGCGGCGGGGGTTCCGACCGATGCGAGCAACCTGATCCTGAAGGCCGCCGCCCATCTGGGGGCCGCGCAAGGGGCCGCCCATCTCGAGAAGCACCTGCCAGCGGCTGCGGGGATCGGCGGAGGGTCCTCGGATGCCGCAACAGCCCTGCGGCTCTATGCCGAGGCGATAGGCGGAGACCTCCCCGATGATGGCGCGGCGCTGGGCGCGGATGTCCCGGTCTGCCTGCGCGGGCGTGCCACGCGGATGTCCGGGATCGGGGAGGTGCTCGCAGACTTGCCGGGTCTGCCCGCGCTGCCCGCAGTGCTCGTCAATCCGGGCGTGGATGTCCCGACACCCGCTGTCTTCAAGGCTCTGGCCAAGAAGGACAACGCGCCGATGCCAGATGCGCTGCCCAGTATGTCCGATCCCATTGCCTTTGCCGACTGGCTCGCAACGCAGCGCAATGATCTGGAGGCCCCGGCGCAGACCCTCGCCCCGGTGATCACCGACGTGCTGGCGCGGCTCGCCGCGGCAGAGGGCTGCGCACTCGCGCGGATGTCCGGATCCGGGGCGACCTGTTTCGGGCTGTTCGGGTCCGCGGCGGGGGCGTCAGCCGCCGCCGCCACGATCGCGGCAGATCATCCCGATTGGTGGGTGCAGGCCACGACCCTGCGCTAGGCGCTCAGGTCAGGCGCGCCACCACGTAATCCGCCAGATCCCGCAGCATATCCGTCAGGGGATGGGGCTGGACCGCGTCCAAAGCCTCCTTCGCCTGGGCCGCATAGGCCAGCGCATCGGCGCGGGTGGCTTCCATGGCGCCATGCTTGTCCAGCAGGCTGAGCGCGTGCTCCAGGTCGCCCTCCCGCTGATCGCCCTTCTCGATGACCCGCTGCCAGAAGGCGCGCTCGGTCTGGTCCGCCTGCGCCACGGCCTTGATCACCGGCAGGGTCAGCTTCCGCTCGCGGAAATCATCGCCCACATTCTTGCCGGTCTGCGCGGCATCCCCGCCATAATCCAGCAGGTCATCCACGATTTGGAACGCAATCCCCAGCGCGTCACCATAGGTAAAGAGCGCGCGGATCTGTTCCTCATCCGCGCCTGCGATCACGCCGCCCACCTCGGTCGCCGCCGAAAAGAGCGCCGCGGTCTTGCCACGCACGACCTTGAGGTAGATCTCTTCATCCGTGGCCAGATCCTGCGCCGCCGAGAGCTGCAACACCTCGCCCTCAGCGATGGTCGCCGCCGCGTTGGCAAGAATGTCGAGCACCCGCAGGCTGCCGGTCTCGACCATCAATTGAAACGAACGGGCAAACAGGTAGTCGCCCACGAGTACGCTCGACTTGTTGTCCCAAAGCAGGTTCGCCGTGGGCCGCCCGCGCCGCTGGTTGCTCTCATCCACCACATCGTCATGGAGGAGCGTCGCCGTATGGATGAACTCCACCGTCGAGGCGAGATGCACGTGATAGGGCCCCTCATAGCCGCAGAGCCGCGCGGTCGCGAGGGTCAGCATCGGGCGCAAGCGCTTGCCACCCGCCTCGACCAGATGAGCGGTCACTTCCGGAATGCGCGGCGCATGTTCCGAGGCCATCCGCTCCCGGATCAGGGCATTCACGGCCTCCATATCTTCGGCGAGATAGGCGGCGAGACGTTCATGGGGTTTGGTGGCTGCTGCGGTATCCAAGCTCATCACGGCTCCGTCATGCGGCTCGACAACCGAACCCTACTGGTCTTATCTCAACGTCATGAGAGAGCTGCTGCGCACCAACGATCCGACCATCATTGCCTACGCGTCTGCCCTGCTCCAAGGCGAGGGTATAGACTGCTTCCAGATGGACGTCCACATGAGCGTTCTCGAAGGATCCATTGGCGTTTTGCCGCGGCGCCTCATGGTGCATCAGCGGGACATGTTCCGGGCCCGAGCGGTGATGACCGACAATGATATCCCGGTGACCGAAGACCGCCCGGCGTGAGCGGGGAGACGGCCCCGGAGACCAGCCTGGACGGGTTTCTCGGCGGGCGTTTGCGCCTTGCCCAGCCCAAGCGGGGCTACCGTGCGGGAACCGATCCGGTGCTGCTGGCGGCAAGCGTGCCCGCCAAGGCGGGGGAGCGCTGTCTCGACCTCGGATGCGGCGTGGGGACCGCGGCGCTTTGTTTGAGCCTGCGCACCGGGGCTGTCTGTGACGGGGTCGAGGTGCAACCGGAGTATGCAGCGCTGGCGGAGCAGAATGCAGCCGCCAATGACTTGCCCCTGACCGTGTGGCAGGCGGACCTGATGGCGCTGCCAACGTCACTGCGACAGCAGAGTTTCGATCATGTCATGCTGAACCCGCCCTATTTCGCGCAAGGGGCCGGAACGGCGGCCAGCGACCCGGGGCGGGACCTTGCCCTGCGGGATCGGGGCGATTTGCGGGACTGGCTGGGTGTGGCAGTACGTCGCACCAAGCCCAAGGGGTCGGTTACCGTGATCGCGCGCACGGACCGCTTGCCCGAGCTCATGGCAGCGGTTCCAACCCATCTCGGATCGCTCCGGCTACAACCTCTGGTTGCGCGCGCGGGCCGTCCGGCCAAGCGGTTTGTTTTACAGGGCTTCAAGGACGGGCGCGCTCCGTTTGTTCTCTGCGCGCCTTTGGTGCTTCATGAGGGCGAAACGCACCTGCGGGACGGGGATGACGCCTCGAATTCCGCGCAGGAGATCCTGCGAAACGGCGCAAAACTGCGGTTTCTGGACGCGGATCGTTAAAGAGTTCGACCAAAACGCTCGGTTGTTTTTCGTGACAAGACTCGGGTTCTGTGCTGCACTTTCCTCACTGTCCACATTTACAAGGAGGTCGCCCATGACCGTGAGTTCGCATATCGAGGAACTCCGCCGTAAACACCAAATCCTTTCTGCACGTGTGGATGACGCGCAACGAAGTGCGGGAACGGACAGTTTGACGATTGCATCCCTGAAGAAACAAAAGCTGCATTTGAAAGAGCAGATCGAGCGCCTGCAGGACAGCTGACAGCGCGCAAACTCCTGCGGTTCGGTGCTCCTGACCGAGCCGCAGCCCGGACGCCCCCTCAGATTTTGACATCCGCCGAGTCGATGAATGTCATCCCCTGATCGAGGGCCGTAATCTCCCCCACATGCTCAAACAGCCAGGACAGAAACGCCTTCACCTGCGGCTTCTCTGACGCCTCTTGGGTGCAGAGCACGCGGTAATGGGCCTCGGTCGTGATGGCCGTGGGGAAGGGGATCACGAGGCGCCCCTCTTGCAGGGCCTTGGCTGTCAGAGACGCGCGACCCAGCACAACGCCCCCGCCGGTTTCTGCCGCGTCGATCGCGTGGTCGGCTTGGCTGAACTGGGGCTTCACCACCGGTGGATTCTTCACCCCCATGGCGGTGAACCAAGTCGTCCAGTTGCAGGGCGGGTCCACGAAGTCGAGATTGCCATCTTCCAGGAGGTGCAGCTTGAGCAGGTCCTCGGGCGTCTTCAGCTCGTTTGCGAGCCGCGGGGCCACCATGGGGGTCAGCCATTCCCGCACCAACACGCGGCTGTAGAGGTCGCGATCATCCCCGCCCATGCCAAAGCGGATGGCCACATCCACATCGTCCCGGTCAAAATCCATCAGCCGCAAGGTCGCCGAGAACCGCAACTCCACATCCGGATGGCTCTGGGCGAAGTCAAAGAGCCGCGGCGCGAGCCATTTGGCGGTAAAAGCCGGGCCCGCTGTGACCGTTAGAGTCCGGGTGTCCAGCACGCGCCGCGTGGCGAGCCAGGCCCGGCGCAGGGCATCGAAGCCCTCAGCCGCGCCGGGGGCCAGGGCATGCCCGGCCTCCGTGAGTTCCACCGCCCGGTTCAGGCGCCGAAAAAGCGGGGCGCCGAGATACTCTTCCAGCCCCTTGATCTGAAAACTCAGGGCAGCGGGGGTCACATTCAGTTCCGCAGCCGCCTTGGCAAAGCTCATATGGCGGGCGGCGGCATCAAAGGCGCGCAGGGCGGTCAAGGGTGGGAGGCGATCAGACATATCAGATAAGTATACCTTAACTGAACGCGGGAAAAGTCTCGTTTGTAGCTTTTTGTTAGCGGCATCATATAGGGGATAGTTCAGAAATTCAGATCAAGGAGCATGATCATGACGCAGGCCACTGCAACCCTGACCACCCAAGATGCCATCGCACGCGGGCGCACCGAACGCGCCGCGGCCTTTGCCCAGTTCCTCGCCTGGGCGTTCCACGTTCAGACCCGTGAAACCGGCGCGCAGGCCAAAACCGCCTGAACCGGCGATCCTCGATCAATGCAAAAGGGGCGACCCCGCGTGGGACCGCCCCCTTTTTTTGGCTCGCGCTGTCGCGGCGATCAGCTGAAGAACTGTGCGCCGTTGGCCGAGATCGTGGAGCCGGAGATGAAGCCCGCATCGTCGGAGGCCAGGAAGGCCACGCAGCGTGCGATTTCCTCGGGCTCGCCGAGGCGGCCCACCGGGATGCCGGCTACGATGGAATCGCGGACTTTTTCCGGGATCGCCATGACCATTTCGGTTGCGATGTAGCCCGGGCAGACAGCGTTGGCGGTGATGCCGGCGCGCGCGCCTTCCTGAGCTAGGGACTTGATGATGCCGAGGTCGCCCGCTTTGGTCGCGGCATAGTTCACCTGGGCGAACTGGCCTTTCTGACCGTTGACCGACGAGATCACGATGACGCGGCCGAACTTGCGCTCGCGCATGCCGGGCCAGACCGGATGAACGGTGTTGAACACGCCGGTGAGGTTGGTGCCGATCACCTCGTCCCACTGCTCGGGCGTCATCTTGTGGAAGGGCGCGTCGCGGGTGATGCCCGCATTGGCGACAACCACTTCGATCGGGCCGAGGTCGGCTTCGACCTGGGCGATGCCCGCCTTGCTCGACTCGTAGTCGGCGACGTTCCACTTGTAGGTCTTGATGCCGGTGGCTTCGGTGAAGGCCGCGGCCTTCTCGTCATTGCCCGCATAGGTGGCCGCAACGGTGAACCCGTCCGCCTGCAGTTTCTTGGAAATGGCTTCGCCGATGCCGCGCGAACCGCCGGTAACTAGTGCAACACGTCCCATTAGATATCCTCCTCGAGGTAGGTTTTTTGTCCGACCGGGACGGGTGCGTCTCAGGTGATCCCGGTGGAATAGGGTGGACGGCCCGCTGCGGGGCCGCCCGGGATCGGATCAGGGGCGCTCAACGCAGAGGGCCACGCCCATGCCGCCACCGATGCAGAGGGTTGCGAGGCCTTTCTTGGCGTCGCGGCGCTTCATTTCGAAGAGCAGGGTGTTCAGGACCCGTGCGCCGGAAGCGCCGATCGGGTGACCGATGGCGATCGCGCCGCCATTGACGTTCACGATGGCCGGATCCCAGCCCATGTCCTTGTTCACGGCACAGGCCTGTGCGGCGAAGGCTTCGTTGGCTTCCACGAGGTCGAGGTCGTCGACCTTCCAGCCGGCTTTGTCGAGCGCCTTGCGGGAGGCATAGATCGGGCCCACGCCCATGATCGACGGGTCGAGACCGGCGGTGGCGTAGGAGGCGATGCGGGCCATCGGCTCGATGCCGCGCTTCTCTGCCTCATCGGCGGACATCAGCAACACGCCCGCGGCGCCGTCATTCAGGCCAGAGGCGTTGGCCGCGGTGACCGAGCCGTCCTTGGTGAAAGCGGGGCGCAGTTTCTGCATGGCTTCCATGGTCGCGCCGTGGCGGATGTACTCGTCCTTGTCCACGACGATGTCGCCTTTGCGGGTCTTGATCGTGTAGGCGAAGACCTCGTCATCGAACTTGCCAGCCTTCTGAGCGGCTTCGGCCTTGTTCTGGCTGCCGACGGCGAACTCATCCTGCATGTCGCGGCTGATCTGCCACTGCTCGGCCACGTTCTCGGCGGTCTGACCCATATGGTAGCCGTTGAACGCATCCCAGAGACCGTCGCGGATCATGGAGTCGATGAACTTCATGTCGCCCATTTTCTGACCGGCGCGCAGGTTGGCCACATGGGGGCTGAGCGTCATGTTTTCCTGACCACCGGCGCAGACGACGGAGGCGTCGCCCAGCTGGATGTGCTGCGCGCCAAGCGCCACGGCGCGGAGGCCGGAGCCACAGACCTGGTTGATGCCCCAGGCGGCGCTTTCGATGGGCAGCCCGGCGTTCACATGGGCCTGGCGCGCCGGGTTCTGACCCTGGCCGCCGGTCAGGACCTGACCGAGGATGGTCTCGGAGACGTCGGATTTTTCGATGCCGGCCCGCGCGACCAGCTCTTGCAGCATGGCTGCGCCGAGGTCATGGGCGGGGGTGTTGGCGAACGAGCCGCCGAAGCTGCCCACGGCAGTTCGTGCGGCGGATGCGATTACGACGTTGGTCATCTAAGGTCTCCCTCTAAGGTCTTCCGGGCGCCCGAATTCGGCAGGCTGCTTGCGGTGCATGACGAAATGTCCTCTTTCGTCTATTGGAGGAAAATCGAACGGGGCACCTGACATCGTGTCTCACTCCCATGGTCGAATAGGCCGGAAATCCAAGCGCTTGGCCGCGCGCTTATCGCAATGTGTTAACCATTTCAGCGCGTTACGGATTTCGACGTGCCCGCAAATTCACGGTAAAAAAAATTTACCACGCATGCGTTCAGCGCAAAGCCGCCCTGCGAGAGGCGGCTTTTTCCCGTTAGAGGTGTGTTGGTCTTGCCCGTTGCGCGCAAAAGCGCGCCGGTTCACGCCTGATTCAGGCGCGTAAAAGGGCCGCGTCGTCGAGCCATGCGGGCTTCGTGCTGGGCGCTGCGAAGTGATATCCCTGCATGCAGTCGATCCCGGCCGCCGTCAGGAAGGCCGCATCCGTAGCCGTCTCGACTGATTCCGCCACGGTGAACATGTCGAAATGGGCCGCGACCGAGATCAGTGCCTGGGTCAGCACCTGATTGTCCACATTGCTGGAGATATTGCGGATAAACTTCCCATCAATCTTGAGAATGTCGAAGAAGAAGTCCCGTAGATAGGCGAAGGAAGTATGGCCCGCCCCGAAATCATCGAGGGCGAAGGTGATGCCCTTGCGCTGAAGGTCCCGCATGAACTTCGTGACGATCTCGGGGATGGCCATGGCCGACTGCTCGGTAATCTCAAGAATGAGCCGCTCCGCCGCCGTGGGGTCCGCCGCCAGCCCCCGCTCCAGCACCTCGTTCCATTCCGGATAGCCAATCGACCGGGCGGACATGTTGATCCCCAGCCGCAGGGTCGGCACCTGGCGCAAGGCTTCCAGCCCGCGTTCCAGTGCAAGGCAATCGATCTGGCGGCCCAATTCCTGCTCTTCCACCACGGTGATGAAATCGCGCGCCGGGATAAGACGCCCGGAATCGTCATGGATCCGGATCAGCCCCTCCTGATAAGCGACCTTCTTCTGGTTGCCCGCCTGCATCACCGGCTGAAACGCCAGAAGCGCGTTCTTATGGGCCACGGCCTGCTTCACGAGAGCGAGCGTGGACTTGTCGCGCTGGGCGACAGCCTCGGACAGCGGGTTCTTCTGGTTCGGGCCAGCGGACTTGGCAGGGCGTTTCGGCGGCATGGGACAGCTCCATTCGTTACGACGCCACCATTGCGCGAGAACCCTTAATTCGTCATGAATCTTCCTGCTTTGTTCTAAATTGGACTCAAATGCCGCAATTGGAGGCCCCGATGACCGAAACCCGATGCGACTGGTGTGGCGACGACCCGCTCTATGTGGCCTATCACGACACGGAATGGGGCGTGCCCGAGCGGGATCCGCGCGCCCTGTTCGAGAAACTCACCCTCGAGGCGTTTCAGGCCGGGCTGAGCTGGATCACCATCCTGCGCAAGCGCGAGGGGTTTCGCAGCGCTTTTGCCGGGTTCGAGCCCGCCACCATCGCCTCATGGGGCGAGGCGGAGGTCGCGCGTCTGCTCCAGGATCCCGGGATCGTGCGCCATCGCGGCAAGATCGAAGCGACCATCGGGAATGCCCGTGCCTATCTGGAGATCGAGGAAACACAGGGGTTTTCGGCCTATATCTGGGGCTTCGTTGACGGTGTCCCGATCCAGAACCAATGGACCAGCCTCTCCGAGGTGCCCGGCTCGACCGATATCTCCAAGGCGCTGTCCAAGGATCTCAAGGCGCGGGGCTTCAAGTTCTGCGGGCCGACCATCGTCTATGCCTTCATGCAGGCGGTGGGCATGGTGAATGACCACCTCGTTTCCTGCCCCTGGCATACCCGTTGCGCGGCCCTCGGGGGGCCTGCGCGCTAGCTGCCGGGCTCTTCGTCGATCAACCGGGTCAGAATAGCCTTGGCCGAAGGGGTGTCCCATTCGGCGGCCCCCACGAGCCGGGCGATCTCTGTCCCGTCGCGGTCCAGAACCACGGTGGTGGGCAGGCCGGGCACGGACATCGCATCAGCGATTCCCTGCTTGATGTCGCGATACTCGGGCAGGGTGGTAACCTCCGCCTCGCCGAAGAACCGCTTGATGCCGGTCACCGAGTTGCGGCCCGTGGCCAGGGTCACGACGGCGAAATCCTCACCCCCCATGGAGGTGTTCAGGCGGTCCAGCCCGGGCATCTCTTTCTTGCAGGGGCCGCACCAGGTGGCCCAGAAGTTCAGAACGACGATCTTGCCCTCATAGGCCGCAAGGCTCGACTGGCTCTCGTCATCCAGCACGAAGGGCAGGTCCGAGCCCGGCTGCGGGGTCTCGTGAAAGCGCAGCTTCATCATCTCGCCTTCGCGCAGCGCCTCCAGGGCCGCAATGTCGCGGGGCGTGTCCGCATTTGCACCAAGGGCGGCGCCCAGATATAGGACGGCGAACGCGATCCAGCGCATATGTCTTCCTTCTCTTTGCTTCACGGGGCCGAGCCATGTCCGACACCAAATCCAACGCCATGTGGGGTGGCCGCTTCGCCGCGGGACCGGATGCGATCATGGAGGCGATCAATGCCTCGATCTCCTTCGATCAGCGGCTGGCGCAGCAGGATATCGACGGCTCCCGCGCCCATGCGGCCATGCTCGCGCAGCAAGGCATCCTCAGCAGTAAGGATGCGGAGACGATCCGGGAAGGCCTCCTCACGGTCTTGTCAGAGATCGAAACAGGGAAGTTCGCCTTCTCCGCCGCGCTGGAGGACATCCACATGAATGTGGAGGCGCGCCTGAAGGAGATCATCGGCGAGCCGGCGGGGCGGCTCCATACGGGGCGGTCGCGGAACGATCAGGTGGCAACGGACTTCAAGCTCTGGGTGCGGGACCAGTTCGACGCAGCCGAGCAGGGGCTCGAAGCGCTGATCCGCGCGCTGCTGGCACAAGCGGAGGCCGGGGCCGACTGGGTGATGCCGGGCTTCACCCATCTGCAGACCGCGCAGCCGGTGACCTGGGGCCATCACATGATGGCCTATGTGGAGATGTTTGCTCGGGATCTGAGCCGGGTGCGCGATGCACGGGCGCGGATGAACGAATGCCCGCTCGGCGCAGCGGCGCTCGCCGGGACCTCCTTTCCGATCGACCGGGAGGCGACGGCCTCTGCGCTGGGCTTTGACCGTCCGGCGGCCAACTCGCTCGATGCGGTGTCGGACCGGGATTTCGCGCTGGAGTTTCTGAGCACGGCGAGCATCTGCGCCATGCATCTCAGCCGGATGGCCGAAGAGCTGGTGATCTGGTCCTCGGCCCAGTTCCGCTTCGTGGCGCTGTCGGACCGGTTCTCCACCGGGTCCTCGATCATGCCGCAGAAGAAGAACCCGGATGCCGCCGAGCTGATCCGGGCCAAGATCGGTCGGATCGTCGGGGCGAATGTCGCTCTGCTGACGGTGATGAAGGGTCTGCCGCTCGCCTATTCCAAGGACATGCAGGAAGACAAGGAGCAGGTCTTTGATGCAGCCGATACGCTGATGCTGGCGCTGGCGGCCATGACCGGGATGGTCGGCGACATGACCGCGAACCGCGACAGCCTCGAGGCGGCGGCGGCGAGCGGCTTTTCCACGGCGACGGATCTTGCCGATTGGCTGGTGCGGGAGTTGAACTTGCCCTTCCGCGATGCACATCATGTGACAGGCACGCTGGTCGCCATGGCCGAGGCGCAGGGCTGCGATCTGCCGGATCTGAGCCTCGCGGATATGCAATCGGTCCATGGCGGGATCACCGAGGCCGTGTTCGACGTGCTCGGCGTGCATAATTCGGTGGCCAGCCGCACCAGCTATGGCGGCACGGCGCCCGTTCAGGTCCGCGCGCAGATCGCGCGCTGGAAGGAGAGTTTGGGATGAGCCTGCGCAAAACGCTTGGCATTGGGGCGCTCTGCCTCGTTCTGGCAGGGTGCAACGTGTCGGATCCGCGGGTCGGAGCCGGGGTGAGCATCGGATCGGATGGCGTGCGCGTCTCGCCCTCGGTCGGGGTCAGCCTCGGGCGGGCCCGCGTCGGGGTCGGGCTATGAGAGCGCTCTGGATCCTCGCCGCGCTCGGCCTGCTGACCGCCTGCGGGGTTGATGGTGCGCCGACACCGCCCCCTGCCGATGATCGTCCGGAGCCTGGGGTCACGATCTCGGGCACAGCCTCGGCAGGTGTGAAGGCGCGGTTCTGATGTCGCTTCTGCGTTGGCTCTATCTCGCGCTGGCCATCTGGGGCGCGATCCATCCGATGTATTACTTCGTCACCTATATGCAGGAGACAGGCACGGGGCTCTCGGGGCTGATCGATGCGTGGTATGTCAACAACTCCACCACGGGCCTGACCTGGGATCTGACGATTGCCGCGATTGCCCTGACGGTCTTCGTGATCTCCGAGACGGTGATGCGCAAGAACTGGATCGCCCTGCTGGCGGTGCCGGCGACCTTCTGCATCGGGGTGTCCTGCGGGTTGCCGCTCTATCTCTTCCTGCGCGGCGGGCCGATCCGCGCGCGCTGATCCCCCAGACCGCTGAAATTGCATTTCCGGGCCGGTCTGTTATGCCCGCCCGCGCAGCGCAACGCCCCCGAGGAATCGCCCCATGGATCACTTTCTCTATCGTGACGGCCAGCTTTACGCCGAAGACGTCCCCGTGACGGCGATTGCCGATGCGGTGGGCACGCCCTTCTACGTCTACTCCACGGCGACCCTGACCCGGCATTTCCGTCTCTTTGACGAAGCGCTGGACTGGGGTCCGCATCTGGTCTGCTTTGCCATGAAGTCGAACTCGAACCAGGCGATCCTCAAGGTGCTGGCGGGGCTCGGCGCGGGAATGGATGTGGTCTCGGGCGGGGAATATGCGCGCGCCAAGGCGGCGGGCGTGCCGGGCGAGCGGATCGTGTTCTCCGGCGTGGGCAAAACCCGGGAGGAGATGCGCGACGCACTGATCGGTGGGATCCGTCAGTTCAACGTGGAATCCGAGCCCGAGATGCGCGCCCTGAGCGAGGTCGCGGTGAGCCTCGGCGTGAAAGCGCCGATCACCTTGCGGGTGAACCCGGATGTGGATGCCAAGACCCATGAGAAGATCGCGACGGGCAAGGCGGAGAACAAGTTCGGTGTCCCGATCTCGCGCGCCCGCGAGATCTATGCCGAGGCGGCGGCACTGCCGGGGATCGATGTGGTGGGCATTGATGTGCATATCGGCAGCCAGCTGACGGAACTGGCGCCCTTCGAGGCGGCCTATCTCAAGGTGGCGGAGCTGACCCGGACCCTGCGCGAAGATGGCCATGACATCCGGCGGCTGGATCTCGGTGGCGGTCTGGGCATTCCCTATACCCGCTCCAACGAGGCACCGCCCCTTCCGACAGACTATGGCGCCTTGATCCAAAGGACTGTGGGCGATCTGGGCTGCGAGGTGGAGATTGAGCCGGGCCGCCTGATCTCCGGCAATGCGGGGCTGATGGTCTCGCGCGCGATCTATATCAAGCGGGGCGAGGACCGGGAGTTTCTGATCCTCGACGGGGCGATGAATGACCTGATCCGCCCCTCCATGTATGGCGCGCATCACGACATCGTCCCGGTGCGCGAACCTGCGCCCGGTGTCGTCCCGACGCCCTATGATATTGTCGGCCCCGTCTGCGAGAGCGGCGATACCTTCGCCAAGGGGCGCGAGATGCCGCCGCTGGCCGAGGGCGATCTGGTGGCCTTCCGCTCGGCGGGCGCTTACGGCGCGGTCATGGCGTCGGAGTACAATACACGGCCCCTGATCCCCGAAGTTCTGGTCCATGGGGATCAATTCGCCGTCATTCGTCCGCGCCCCAGCTTTGACGAAATCATAAATCGCGATACCATTCCCGAATGGCTCGAGGATACTCCCGTCCCGGCCCACCAGGAATGACCGATGCCAGACACGCGCAGCCCGCGACCTGACGAGGACTTTACCCAAGACAAGGACGCCGCCCTGCGCCAGCTCGTCTGGCCCCGGCGACTGACCCAGATCGGCATGACCGCCGAGCGGTTTGTCCGGGCCTTCTGGCCGCTCTGGTGTGTGCTGGCGCTGAGCCTTGTGGTGATGATCTTTGGCGCAAGGCTGACCCTGCCGCTGGAGGTGATCTGGATTGCGACCGTGCTTCTGGTGCTGGGGGCAGGGGCGACCGCCTGGCTGGGGATCCGGCAGTTCCGTCTGCCGAGCCGCGAGGATGCCGAGGCGCGGCTCGACCGGACCGTGCCCGGGCGGCCCATTGAGACCCTGCGCGACCTGCAGGCGATTGGCGCCTCGGACGCGGGCTCCCGCGCGGTCTGGAACGCCCATTTGCGACGCATCGCCGAGAAGGCCAAGGGGGCCAAGGCGGTCCTGCCTGACCTGCGCCTCGCAGACCGTGACCCTTATGCGCTGCGCTATGTGGGGGCCACGGCCCTCGCGGTGGCGCTGCTTTTCGGGGGGCTCGGGCAGGTGCGCGAGCTTGAAGGCGCGGCTACCGGCGGTCAGGCCCTGGCCACGGGCCCGGCCTGGGAAGGCTGGATCGAGCCGCCCGCCTATACGGGCAAGCCGAGCCTCTATCTGAACGATCTCGAAGACCCCGCTCTCACTGTGCCAGAAGGCAGCCGCATCACCCTGCGGCTCTATGCGCTGGATGGGGAGTTGACCGTGCGGGAAACCGTCTCGGAGGCTCCGGCAGAGCCCTCGGGCGATATCGCGCAGGAGGTGATCGTCGCCCGCGACGGCACGCTGGCCATCGAAGGCGAGACCGGGCGCAGCTGGGACTTCACCGTGCTGGCCGACGCGCCGCCCGTGATTGCCGTGGATGGCCCGGTGACCCGTTCGGTCATGGGCGAGATGGAGCTGCCCTTCACGGCCCGCGACGACTACGCGGTGGTGGGCGGTTCGGCGCAGATCGCGCTCGATCTGGGCGCGGTGGACCGGCGCTATGGCCTGACCGCGGATCCCGAGCCGCGCGAGACGATCATCGTGGATATCCCCAT
Organism: Dinoroseobacter sp. S76; assembly: GCF_049801095.1. Classification (NCBI taxonomy): domain Bacteria; kingdom Pseudomonadati; phylum Pseudomonadota; class Alphaproteobacteria; order Rhodobacterales; family Roseobacteraceae; genus Dinoroseobacter; species Dinoroseobacter sp. S76. The sequence continues at coordinate 74,868 of NZ_JBNAGH010000008.1, forward strand.
GTCGATCTCCGGCGATCGGGCCGAGTTCTCGGAAGTGCTGATCGACAATTTCTCGGAGCACCCTTGGGCCAACCTGCCCGTCACCCTGACCTTCACTGCCGAGGATGACCTCGGTCAGGAGGGTGTGGCCGAACCTTTTGAGCTGGTCCTGCCCGGGCGTCGCTTCTTCGACCCCATGGCGCAGGCGATCATCGAACAGCGTCGCGATCTGCTGTGGACGCGCGAAAACGCGGTGCGGGTGAGCCAACTCCTCCGCGCGGTCAGCCATCGGCCCGAGGGGTTCATCAACAACGATACGGCCTATCTCATGCTGCGCACGGCCCTGTCGCAACTCATCGTCGGGATCGAGACCGAGATCACTCCGACCCTGCAGGAGGAGGTGGCCGAAGCCCTCTGGAATGCCGCGCTGCAGTTCGAGGAGGGCGATTTGGCCAATGCCGCCGAACGGCTCCGCCGGGCGCAGGAGCGTCTCTCCGAGGCCATGCGCGATGGCGCCACGGATGAGGAGATTGCCGAGCTCATGCAGGAGCTGCGCGATGCCATGCAGCAGATGATGCAGGAGATGGCCGAGCAATTTCAGCGCGACCAGCAGAACGGCCAGCAACAGCAGCAGGCCGAGAACCAGGGCGAGATGCAGGAGATCACGGGCGATCAGCTGCAGGACATGCTCGACCAGTTGCAGGAGTTGATGGAGCAGGGCCGCATGGATGAGGCTCAGGCGCTGCTCGATCAAATGATGCAGATGATGCAGAACATGCAGATGGCCGAGGGGCAGCAGGGCCAGCAGAGCCCTGGCGAGCAGGCCATGGAAGGTCTGCAGGAGACCCTGCGCCAGCAGCAGGATCTGGCTGATGAGGCCTTCCGCGATCTGCAGAACCAGCAAGGTCAGCAACAGGGGCAACAGCAGGGCCAGCAACAAGGTCAGCAGCAGGGCCAACAGCAAGGTCAGCAACCCGGTCAGCAGCCGGGGCAGGGCCAACAAGGCCAGCAGGGTCAGCAATTCGGTCAGGGCCAGCAAGGTCAGGGCCAGGGTCAGACCCAACCCGGCGGCCAGCAGCCCGGTCAGGGCCAGGCCCAGAACGGCCAGGGCATGCCCGATGCGGATACGCTGGCGCGGCGTCAGGACCAGCTGGGCGATATCCTCGATCAGCAGGCCCAGAACCTGCCCGGAGCGGGGACCGAGCTTGGCGATGCCGCCCGGGACGCGCTGGACCGCGCCGGACGCAGCATGGATGACGCGGCCAATGCGCTTGAGGACGGCGATCTGGCCGAGGCGCTGGACAACCAGTCCGATGCCATGGATGCGATCCGTGAGGGGATGGAAAACCTCGGCGAGCAGATGGCCCAGCAACAGCAGCAGCAACAGCCCGGCGGCCAGCAGGGGCAGGCCAACAACCAGTCCCCGAACCAGCAGCGCGACCCGCTCGGGCGCGACAATGGCAATCAGGGCCGCCTCGGGACCGATGAGAACCTGCTGCAGGGCGAGGACCGGTATCGCCGCGCGCAAGAGCTGCTGGATGAGATCCGCCGCCGCTCCGGCGAGCAGGAGCGCCCCGATGTGGAGCTCGACTACCTCAAACGCCTGCTCGACCGGTTCTGATATGCGGGTCCGCGTGGTCCTGATAGGGACCGCGCCCCGTAGCCGAAGCGGGGCCTGCGCCCTCCGGAGGAAGCCTTCTGGATCTGACAGACACTGGGTCTGAAACCGGCCAACATGGCGCGGCCCCTATCAGGACCGCGCGGACCCGCACCGCAGAGCGCGTGGGATCAGGAGGTGAGGTCCGTGATCAGCGCGGTGGCCCGCGTCACCGCCTCGGTCACCCAGCCATTCACCGTCTCGCGCAGACCATTCATCGCCCCCACATACTGGGTGAGCTCGGCCTCAAATTGCGGGAACCGCTGGGCGAGCGCCGGCGCATAGGCATAGACCAGCAAAGCCGCCGTTGCACAGATCAGCACGACCGAGAAGCCCAGGCGAAAGCCCCGCCCGTGGCTGCGATGGGCCTGCGCCTGCTCCGGGGTCATCATCTGTGTCGGATCGGCACTGTCCAGCGGCCCGGCGCGCAGGCTTGAATTGATATCCTCGATATCCGGCAGCAGATCCTTGCGCGCGACCTGTGTCCGCCGCGGCTCGGCGGGGGCTTCCGTCGTGCTGTCGGATTTCGCCGTCCCGCCATCCGCCGCGCTGGGCGGACCGAAATCGAACCCGTCAAAGCCGGACTGCGTCGCAGGTCCACCGGGATCGTTCAGCGCAAATTCAGGCTGGGTTTCCACCAGCGCTGCGGCTTCCTTGCGGCGCTGGCGCGCCTCCCGCTCGGCTTCGGCCCGCAGAATGTCCGCGATGGCTGGATCCAGCTCACGCTTGGGCGTGACCTGCGCTGGGATGGGCGGAAAGGCGCCGTCCTCCGCATCCGGGTCCGATTTGGGCGGCAGCGCGTCCTGCATGCGAGGCGGGCGCGGCGGCTCCGCAGCCGGCGCGGGCTCTGTCACCGGGTCGGGCGTCGCGGCGCCTTTCTGAAACCAGCTATGGCCACAGCTTGAGCACTGCACATCGCGCCCTCGCGCAGGAATGGCTGCGTCATCAACCTCATACTGTGCCTGACAATTCGGACAGGTCAGTCGCATGCTCGGTCCACCGTTTTTGGATCTGCCCAGTTTTCTTATCGGGTGCCGGCCCCGCGGACGTCGATCCGCCCCGGGTGCAAGGCCCATGATCGCGGCCAAGGCGGGCAATTGCAACTGCCAAGAGACATGCGCTACAGGAGGGCAGAAGCAGAGGGGCCCCATTCATGATCGATTTGGACAATGTGGCCTTCCGCTATGGAGACCGTCTTCTGTTCAGCGCAGCACAGCTCCATGTCCAGCCTGGGGAGTTCTATTTTCTGACCGGGCCCTCAGGGGCGGGAAAGACCACGCTGATCAAGCTCTGCTATCTCGATCTGGCGCCCGATGAGGGGGCGGTGTCGCTTTTTGGGGCCTCGGGCGCAGGGCTCAGCCGGGACGAGATCGCAAAGACCCGACAGCGCATCGGCGTTGTGCATCAGGATTGCCGGTTCCTCGATCATCTGAGCGTGGCCGAAAACATCGCCCTGCCGCTTTCGGTGGCGGGCCGCGCCGTGTCGGAGACCGATCTGGCGGAGCTTCTGAGCTGGGTGGGCTTGTCGGAGCGGGCTGGGGCGAAACCTCCGGAACTCTCGGGGGGGGAGCGGCAGCGCGCAGCGCTTGCCCGCGCGGTGATGATGGATCCGGATGTGATCCTCGCCGATGAGCCCACGGGCAATATCGACTGGGAGATGTCCCAGCGCCTGCTCACCCTGTTGGTCGAGCTCAATCGGATGGGCAAGGCGATCCTGCTGGCCACCCATGATCTGGCCCTGATCCGGCAGGCGAAATCCATGACCACGACCCGGGTCCTCCGTCTCGCTGGCGGACGCCTGCAACAGGCGGGGAGCGATCTGTGACCAGTCCAACCGCTTCCGCCACCGAGATCTCACTCTCGGCCAATGACGTGGTCCCACCCACTGGGTTCACGGCGCATTTGACGGTGCTGACGGCCGGGGCCATGGCCTTTCTCGCGGTCTTTGCGCTGGCCCTGTCCGTTGCCGCCGGAGGGCTCGCAGATCGCTGGTCCGAGGCGCTGTCCCGCACGGCCACCGTTCGGATCTCCGCCCCCGCAGGGCAAGTGGAGGCGCAGACCCGCGCTGTGCTTGAGGTGCTGGCCACGACACCCGGGGTCGCCTCGGCCCGCGCCCTGACCCGGGAGGAGCAGCAAGGCCTGCTCGCACCTTGGTTCGGACCCGACCTGCCGCTGGACAGCCTGCCCCTGCCACGTCTGATCGAGCTGGTGGAGACCGCCGATGGTTATGACCCGGTGAACCTGCGCCTGCGCCTGACGGGCGAGGCGCCGGGCGCCGTGCTCGACGATCATTCCCGCTGGCGCCGCCCGTTGATTGAGGGCGCGGATCGGTTGCGCGGGCTGGCGGTCATCTCAACCCTGCTGATCGGGGTTGCCATGTCCGCGATGATCACGCTCGCCGCCCATGCGGCGCTTGCGGCCAATGGGCAGGTGATCACCGTGCTGCGGCTGGTGGGCGCGCAGGACATCTATATCGCGCGGGCCTTCACCCGGCGCTTCACCTTGCGGGCTGTGCTCGGTGCGCTGGGGGGCACGGCGCTGGCCGTGCTGGCCCTGTTGCTGCTTCCGCGCGGCGCGGCGGAGACGACGCTCCTCTCCGGGCTCGGCTTTTCCGGCGCAAGCTGGGCTCTGCCCGCGCTCGTGCCCGTTTTCGCCGCCCTGCTTGCCTATATCGCGACGCGCGTTGCCGCGCTGCGCATGCTCAGAAAGTTGGCTTGATGCAATATCTCCGGTCTCTCATTTTCAACTTCCAGATGTATCTCGCCATGGTCGTGCTGGCCCTGTGGTACACGCCGCAAGCCCTGTTCCGCTGGCAGGCGGCCCGGGCCGGGATCCGCACCTATTGCCGCTATGTGCGCTGGTCCGCCTCCTGGATGATCGGGCTGAAATCCGAGATCCGGGGCGAAGTGCCTACGGGTGAGGTGATCATCGCCTCCAAGCATCAGAGCTTTTTCGACATCATCATGATCTGCAGCGTGATCGACGCGCCGCGATTCATCGCCAAGAAGGAGCTGCGCCACGCGCCGATCCTCGGTTGGTACGCGCATCGCATCGGCTGTGTCTTCGTGGACCGGGGCAAGCGGGGCCGCGCGGTGCAGGACATGGTGGCGGGGGTGACCGATCCCGAGGCGCCCAAGGGGCAGCTGGTGATCTACCCCCAGGGCACGCGCGTCGCGGTGGATGCGGATAGGCCTTACAAAGTGGGGGTTGGCGCGCTCTATACGGCACTCAGCCAGTCCTGTGTGCCTGCGGCCACCAATGTGGGCGTGTTCTGGCCGCGCTCGGCGGTGCTGCGCAAGCCCGGGCTCGCGGTGGTCGAGTTCCTGGAGCCGCTCGGTGCCGAACTGGAGCTTGAGTCCTTCATGGCCGAGATCGAGACCCGGATCGAATCTGCCTCGGACCGCTTGATGCTGGAGGCGGGCTTTGATGCTGCTGCGGCCCGGGCGGCGTCAAACCCGGCCTGATCCCCTTCTGAAACGGGGCAAAGCCGCCCTCCGCCGCGCCTGCATTGCTGCGCGCGCATAATTCGCTTGCGAGGTGGCGCGCAATAATCTATCCCGCCGGCAACGCAATACGTAATATAAGTTCAGAGGAGCGCCTCCATGTCCTTCCGCCTCCAGCCGCAGGCTCCGGCCCGTCCCAACCGTTGCCAATTGTTCGGCCCAGGCTCGCGCCCGGCGATTTTCGAGAAGATGGCGGCGAGTGCGGCGGATGTGATCAATCTCGATCTTGAGGACTCCGTGGCCCCCGATGACAAGCCGCAGGCGCGCAAGAACATCATCGAGGCGATCAATGATATCGACTGGAACTCCAAGTATCTGAGCGTCCGGATCAACAGCCTCGACACGCCTTTCTGGTACCGCGATGTGGTGGAACTGCTCGAAGAGGCCGGGGACCGGATCGACCAGATCATGATCCCGAAAGTGGGCTGTGCCGAGGATATCTATGCGGTGGACGCGCTGGTCACGGCCATCGAGGCCGCCAAGGGCCGCACCAAGCCGGTCAGCTTCGAGGTGATCATCGAAAGTGCGGCGGGCATCGCCCATGTGGAGGCCATTGCAGCGTCCTCGCCGCGTCTGCAGGCCATGAGCCTCGGGGCGGCGGATTTCGCGGCCTCCATGGGGATGCAGACGACGGGCATCGGCGGGACGCAGGAAAACTACTACATGTACCGTGACGGTGCGAAATACTGGTCGGATCCGTGGCACTGGGCGCAAGCCGCCATCGTGGCCGCCTGCCGGACCCATGGGGTGCTGCCCGTGGACGGGCCGTTTGGGGATTTCTCTGATGATGAGGGCTTCCGTGCTCAGGCGCGCCGCTCCGCGACGCTGGGCATGGTCGGCAAATGGGCGATCCATCCCAAGCAGGTGGCGATTGCCAATGAGGTCTTCACCCCGTCCGAGGAAGCTGTCGCCGAGGCGCGCGAGATCCTCGCCGCCATGGAGCAGGCCAAGGCCAATGGCGAGGGCGCCACGGTCTATAAGGGCCGTCTGGTGGATATCGCATCCATTAAACAGGCTGAGGTCATCGTCGCTCAATCCGAGCTGATCGCAGGCTGAGACGGGGCGGGTGCTAAAGCACCCGCAGGCCCGCGCCGCGGAGGCGGTAGTCCTTACGCCGCACGGCTCAGCCCCGCTGACTTGTCGGTCCAAAAGCTGTCTCTGCCCATCGAGCGGAGCGCGTCCGCGCCGCCCTGTCAGGGGCGGCGCCACCGATCTGATCTCCTGATCCAGCCCTATCAAGAGGCCCCGCCACCTCCGGCGTCTCAAAAAAGCGTGGCAGCCCCTACCATCCTGGTCGCGCTCTGCATACTCTCTGGCCCGATACCTGCTGCCAAAGGAGCCTGCGATATGGGTTTGCGCATCAACGACACTGTCCCGAACTTCACCGCCCAGACCAATATCGGGGAGATCACCTTCCACGACTGGATCGGCGACAGCTGGGCGATCCTGTTCAGCCACCCCAAGGACTTCACCCCGGTCTGCACCACCGAGTTCGGCGCCGTTGCCCAGCTTGCAGAAGAATGGGAGAAACGCGGCACCAAGGTGATCGGCGTCTCCGTGGATGGCGTGGATGACCACAAGAAATGGATCGGCGATATCGAACAGGTGGGCGGCGCGACCGTGACCTTCCCGATCATCGCGGATACCGGGCTCGAGGTCTCCAAGGCCTTCGACATGCTGCCCGCCGAGGCGTACTTGCCCGATGGCCGCACCCCGGCCGACAGCGCCACCGTGCGCTCGGTCTTCATCATCGGGCCGGACAAGCAGCTCAAGCTCTCCATGACCTACCCGATGACCGTGGGCCGGAATTTCGGCGAGATCGTCCGGGCGCTGGACGCGCTGCAGACCTCCATGGGCCACGGGGTCGCCACCCCGGCCAACTGGGTCACCGGGCAGGACGTGATCATCCCGCCCACCGTCAGCAATGAGGATGCCAAAGCGAAATTTGGCGACTTCGAGGCGGTTCTGCCCTACCTGCGCAAGACACAGCTCCCCGGCTGATCGGGGGGCGTCAGGGGAGGGACGTCTCATGCGGGTCATGATCATCGGCGCGGCGGGCATGCTCGGCGCGAAACTGAGCAAGCAGATCGCAGCGGGCGCGGTGCCCGGCGCCACGGAGCTGACGCTCGTGGACCGGGTCGCGCCGGATCCCGTGACGAGCGTGACCTGCACCTCCCACGCGGCGGATCTGGGCGCGCCCGGAACCGCCGAGGAGCTGGCTGCGCTGAAGCCCGATCTCGTCTTTCATCTGGCTGCCGTGGTTTCCGGGCAGGCGGAGGCGGAGTTCGACACGGGCTATGCGGTCAATCTCGACGCCTCGCGCGCGCTGTTTGAGGCGCTGCGGGCGTCGGGCACCCAGCCCCGGGTGATTTTCGCCTCGTCGCTTGCGGTCTATGGTCCGCCCTTCCCGGATGTGGTGCCCGAAGACTTCGGCCTGCGTCCGGCCTCTAGTTATGGCACGCAAAAGGCGATGACCGAACTTTTACTGGCGGACTACAGCCGCAAGGGCTTTCTGCGCGGCACATCCCTGCGTCTGCCGACGGTCTCGATCCGGCCCGGGCTGCCGAATGCGGCGGCCTCCGGGTTCTTGTCCGGCATCCTGCGGGAGCCTCTGGTGGGCCAGACCGCGAATTGCCCGGTGCCCGATGACACCAAGGTCTGGATCGCCTCACCGGACATCACAGTTGCCGGGCTGGCCCATGCCGCCGCGTTGCCCTGGGAGCATATCGCACCCCACCCGGTGCTGAACCTGCGCGGGATCTGCGTGAGCGTCGGCGAGATGCTGGCGACGCTGGAGGCGGAGGCGGGTGCCGACGCACGGGCGCTTGTGACCCACGACCCGGATCCGGCCATCGCCCGGATCGTGCAAAGCTGGCCCGAGGCTTTTGTCACCGACACGGCTGAGGCGCTCGGATTTCCGGTCAATGGGGGCTTCGCGTCGATCCTGCGCGAGTATCAGGCGGAGTTCGCAGCAGCCCCCTAGCTCGATCGCAGGGAGGCGCGCAGGCGCGCATGGGGCGCGGCCTCTGCACTGTTGCTATCGGGTGCATCCCACTGGGCCAGCAGCGTGCGCGCAAAACTGTCGAGATGGGCCTGCATAGCCGCCCGCGCGGCATCCGCATCGCCCTCAGTCAAGGCTTCGATGATCGCCTCATGCTCGGCCACCAATTGCGGGCGCCGGTTGCTGTCCTCGACGGCGGTCTGGATCGCGGCCCAGAGCGGATTGGCCTCCTGATCCGCCCAGAATTGCGCCGCGAGCTGGCCGAGCACCGCGTTGCCCGCTGCCTCCGCAATCACCTCGTGGAATCGAGAATCGGCTTCCGGGTCCCAGTCTGGCTCAGAGGCTTCCAGCGCCTGCAAACAGCCCCAGAGCGTGTCGAGCGCGCTTGGCGTGATCGACTGCGCGGCGAGCGCGGCCAGCTCGCCCTCGATCAGGCGGCGAGCCTCCAGCGCCTCGAAGGGACCGGTCACGGGCACCACCGGGACCAGTGCAGCGGTGGCCACATCGGGCTCCACCGCGACGCTGTCATCTGCCTCCGGATGGCCCAGCACAAAGGCGCCCGAGCCGAACCGCGTCTCGATATAGCCCTTTACTTCCAAAGCGATCAGCGCCTCGCGCAGGGTCGCACGACTGACGCCCAGCTCGTCCACCAGCACCCGGTCCGGGGGCAGTTTCTCCCCCGCGGGAAACGCGCCCTGACGGATCTTCTCGGCGATGGCCTGGGCCACGAGGCGGTAGCGGGGGGTCTGTGCGATGGGCTCGAACATGGGCAGCCTCGGGCTAAATTTTCGGTCGATGACCAGACACTCGGCTCTGGCCCCCGGCGCTCGGGTTGGCTAGAGATTGTCTGACAATACCGGCGGGTGGCCGGAACTCAAGGGAGAAGAAGATGGCGAAAGTGGCGTTTCTCGGGCTGGGGGTGATGGGCTACCCGATGGCGGGGCATCTCAAGGCGGCGGGCCATGAGGTTGTGGTCTATAACCGGACCACCGCCAAGGCCGAGGCCTGGGTCGCCGAGCATGGTGGCAGCCATGGTCTGACCCCGCGGGACGCGGCCGTGGGCTGCGATTTCGTGATGACTTGCGTGGGCAATGACGACGATCTGCGCTCCGTGGTGTTCGGCGAAGACGGTGCGCTGGCGGCCCTCGGCTCTGGCGCGATCCTGGTGGATCACACCACCGCGTCGGCGGAAGTCGCACGAGAGATTGCGGCAGCAGCAGCCGAGAAGGGGGTGGGGTTTGTGGACGGTCCGGTCTCCGGCGGGCAGGCCGGGGCCGAAAACGGCCAGCTCGCCATCATGTGCGGCGGGTCAGAGGACGACTATGCCCGCGCCAAGCCCGTGATGGACAGCTACGCCAAGGCGACGGATCTCTTTGGCGAAGCGGGTGCGGGCCAGCTTGTGAAGATGGTCAACCAGCTCTGCATTGCCGGGCTGGTGCAGGCGGTCTCCGAGGGGATGTTCTTTGCCATGAAGGCCGGGCTCGATGCCAAGAAGGTCGCACAGCTTGTCAGCCAAGGCGCGGGCGGGTCCTGGCAGCTTGCCAACCGCCACGAGACGATGATCGACAACGAGTTTGACCATGGCTTTGCCGTGGACTGGATGCGCAAGGATCTGGGCATTGCCCTCGATCAGGCCAAGGCGATGGGCGTCTCGCTCCCCGTGGCGGCGCTTGTCGATCAGTTCTATGCCGAGGTGCAGCAGCTGGGTGGCGGGCGTTGGGACACGTCGAGCCTGATCCAGCGCTTCCGCAAGATGGATGGACAAGAGATATGACCCTCAACGCCGAAGCCTTTCTCAACAGTCTGTTCCGGGCTGCGGTTGCTGCGGCCGACCCGGCGATCGCTGTGCCGAAATTCCTGCCGGAGAAGCCCGCAGGCCGTGTGGTTGTGGTCGGAGCCGGGAAGGCCTCGGCCAAGATGGCGCAGGCGGTCGAGGCAGCCTGGGGGCCCTGCGAAGGCATCGTGATCGCGCCTTATGGTGCGGCGTTGCCCACGGACGGGATCGAGATTGTCGAGGCGCGGCATCCCGTGCCCGACGCCTCGGGTGAGGCCGCAGCGGCGCGAATCCTCGAGCTGGTCTCGGGGCTGGGTGAGGGCGATCTGGCGCTTTGCCTGATCTCGGGCGGTGGTTCGGCCCTGCTGGCCGCGCCGGGCGAGGGCCTCACGCTGGAAGACAAGCAGGCGGTGAACAAGGCGCTCCTGTCCTGCGGGGCGGCGATCGACGAGATGAACTGCCTGCGCAAGCATCTCAGCCGGATCAAGGGCGGGCGCCTGACCGTGGCGGCCTGGCCGGCGCGCTGCGTGACGCTGACGATTTCGGACGTACCCGGGGATGATCCGGCGATCATCGCCTCGGGGCCCACGGTGCCCGATCCGACCACCGCCACCGAGGCGCGGGAGATCGCGGCGCGCTATCACCTGGCGCTGTCGGATGCGGTCGCCGCCTATTTGCAGACCCCTGCCGCTGAGACACCCGACCCGGCCCATCCGGCCTTTGCCGCAGCTGAGTGCCATATGATCGCCACGCCGCAAATGGCGCTGGATGCGGCAGCGGATGTGGCACGGGCCGAGGGCGTGGCCCCGCTGATCCTCGGCGATGCGCTGGAGGGCGAGGCGGCCGAGCTGGGCATCGTTCTGGCCGGTGTTGCGCGGGCCGCAGTGACCCATGGCAACCCGATCAAGGGCCCGGCGGTGATCCTGTCGGGCGGAGAAACCACGGTGACCGTGCGCGGCAGCTATGGCAAAGGCGGGCGGAACTCCGAATGCCTGCTGAGCTTCGGCCTGCACGCGCCCGAAGGGGTGTCCGCGTTGTCCTGCGATACGGATGGCATTGATGGCTCCGAGGACAATGCCGGGGTCATCTGGGTCCCGCGCGTGGCGGCGCATAAGGGGGAGGCACGCCCCTATCTCGAGGGGCATGACGCCTATAATTTCTTTGAGAAGGCGGGCGGACTGGTCGTCTCCGGGCCGACCCATACCAATGTGAACGACTTCCGAGCGATCTATATTCCGGGCTGACCCTGCCCGGAATTTGGGCTGCGCCACGGTACCCTGCGCGGGATCTGGTCAGACGGGCCTGGTCCCGCGCGCATTGTGGACCGGATGGCTTTGGGTCTACGACTTTCGTCCTATGCTGGCGGCGGGAGGCCACATCGCGTGAGGGCCACATGTCGTACAAGTTCACCGAGGCTGCGTTTCTCGCACCGCCCCAATCCCCAAACCTTCTGACCGATCTGCTCGCTGTCGACGAGATTGCCGCGCCCCACGGCAGCGGCTTGCATCCGCGTCTACGGGCCGCTCTGCAAGCCGCGGTCGAGCCCGTCGCAACGGTTGTCCCTGCGCCGCGCTCAGCTTCCGGTGATCTTCTTGTAGAGCCCGGATTGCCGTCCGAAGAGCCGTGACAGCCGGCCCACGATCCAACCCGACTGTCGGAAGAGTGCCACGAGACCCTGACTGCGCGTGACAGGCAGGGAGAGCACAATCAGCACCAATGCCAGCGCCTTGAGCGGGACGAAGATCAGGATGCTGATCACCGCGTCGCCCCATTTTCCTTCGGCCATTTTCTGTCCGAAGGAGGTCGCCGATTGATCGCGCCCGCGCGAGAACTGATAGGGCAGGGTGAGGCGCGCGGGCGGGACGGTCTCATAGACGATTGCGTCTGGGGCCCAGCCGATCTCTACACTTGCTTCGCGAGCGGCCCGGAAGAACCGCGTGTCCGAACCGCCGGTGAATTGCAGAGCTTCGTCAAAACGCAAACCGAGTACATGATAGAGTCGCATGTCGCAAAGCCAGTTATTGGTGACAACCGTAACACGCTCTGCCTGACCCGCGGCGGCTTTCTCGGCGGCGCGGTTTTCCTTGCCAGCGAAGCGCTTCACCATGCCCTGATAGACCGTGTTTTGGGGCCCTGTCAGATCCTCTTCAGGCGGGGTCAGGCGCACGGGGCCGCCGATCAGCTCTGCCGAGCTTGTCCGCCAAGCGGTGACCAAAGCCGTCAGCCATTGTGGATCGACTGTCTCGTCGTCATCCACATAGAGCATGGCATCCGCGTTCAGAGAAGCCGCTTCGTCCAGACCGCGATTGCGTGCCATGGGAATGCCGGGCACCGTTTCGAGCGCGAAATGCACGACCCCGGGCAGGCGATCGCGAAACTGATCGATCACCATGTGGCTGGTGGCTTCGGTGTCATTCTCGACGATCACGAAGACGGGCGTGACCCCGTCCGGGATCTCCAGCTGTTCGAAAGAGGCCAGCAAACGCTCCAGCATCTTCGGACGCTGCCGCGTGCAGGCGCCAATGGCGACGACCAAAGGCGTCGTTGCACGTTGCGCAGGGGGAATAGGTTGGGCGGGAGCGGTCTCGGCGATCATGGAGCGGGTGTAGTGGGTTTGATCGGCGCTGCAAAGAGGGGCCGCCCGAACAGCAAAAAGGCGCGTCGGTTGCCCGACGCGCCGAACTCGCGACGTAAGCGGTGGGGTCAGCCCACCAGACCGCCATCTTCCCGCTTCACGGCCACGATGGCCGAACGCGGCAGGTCGCCTTCCTTGCCCGGGAAGAACCCGCCCGGGTGCTGGATGCCAACGAACATGGTGCGGCGGTCCGCCGACCAGGTCAGGCCGGTGACTTCCGAGCCTTTCGGACCGGTGAGGAAGCGCTCGATCTGGCCGGTGACCGGATCGCCCACGAGCATCTGGTTGTTGCCCATGCCCGCGAAGTCGCCCTCGTTCTTGTCGTTGCCATCGGTCTGGATCCAGACCAGGCCCGCGCTGTCGAACTGCATGCCGTCCGGCGAGTTGAAGAGGTTGCCCTCATTCACGTTTGCCGAACCGCCATAGGCGTCATCGCCATGCACGGTCGGGTTGCCGGCCATCACATAGAGATCCCAGGTGAAGGCATCGGAGGTGTGATCATCGGCCTCCGGATACCAGCGCACGATTTGACCGTAGTTGTTCTTCTCGCGCGGGTTGGGGCCGTTCACCGACGTGTCGTCACCACCGGCATTGGGCTTCACGCCGCGATTGCGGTTGTTGGTCAGGCAACAATAGCCTTCGACCGCAACCGGGTTCACGGCAATCCACTCGGGACGGTCCATGGTGGTCGCGCCCACGGCGGAGCCTGCCATCCGGCTGTAGACGAGGATTTCCTCGGCGGACATGCCGGTGGCCTCAGGCGTCAGGGCGACCCACATCCCGGTGCCGTCATCGCTGAACTTGGCCACATAGAGCTGACCGTCATCCAGCAGGGTCGAAGTGTCGCCGCCGGGCACATAGACGCCGTTGGAGACATACTTGTACATGAACTCCCCACGCTCATCATCGCCCATATAGACGACCACACGGCCATCGGGGGCCACGACGGAAGCGGCGTTCTCATGCTTGAACCGGCCCAGAGCGGTGCGCTTCACCGGGGTGGAGGACGCATCCGAGGGGTCGATCTCGACGATCCAGCCCGCGCGGTGGGGCTCGTTCGGGTTCTTCGAGATGTCGAAGCGCTCATCGAACTTCTCATAGCCATAGCGACCTTCGAGGTTCACGCCATAGCGCACGAAATCCGCAGGACGCTCGAACTCCGGATCGGTGGAGCCGAAATAGCCGTTGAAGTTTTCTTCGCAGGTCAGATACGTGCCCCAGGGCGTGCGGCCGGAGCCACAATTGTTGAACGTACCGAGCGACTGGGTGCCGGTCGGATCAGCGGCGGTCTTGAGCAGGTCGGACCCGGCCGCTGGACCGGAGATCTGCATCGGCGAGTTATGGGTCAGGCGGCGGTTGAACGGGCTGTCCACCACGACGGACCAGCCGTTTTCGTCTTCGGCCACTTCCATCACCGCGATCGCCTGCAGGTTCTGCAGCTTCAGCACGTCCTCAGCAGAGCCAGCCTTGCCATCCACATGGTTGTGCAGGTTGGTCTTGGTATTGGCGTATTCGTGGTTGACCACGAGCACCTGCTTGTCGCCGATCAGGAAGAGCTCCATCCCGTCGGTGTTCTCGCCAAAGGCCTTGGCGGTGTTCTCGGCATCGAGCCCCCCGGCCGCGTGGTCAAACTCGGCCACGCCCGAGAACAGCGGATCACCCCATTTGACCAGCACATCCCAAGTGTAGCCCTCGGGCACATGCACGGTGAAATCGGTCTGGATCGGGATCGGCGTGAAGGCAAAGCGGGACTTCGGCGTCATCGCCTGCGCTGCGGTGGTGTTCAGCAGGCCCGTGCCCATGGCAGCTGCGCCAGAGCCCATGACCAGAAGCCCGCCGAGAAAGCCGCGCCGGGACAGGGCCCGCTCGACGACGGCGTCGAAATCGTTCTCCTCAGAACGGGGATCCTTGAGTTCGTCCCACTCATCCCAAGACAGATCGGTTGTGTCGATGTCTTTCATAATACCTCTCCGATGAATTATGATTTGCGCACGAGGCAGCCGTGCGCCCTGCAGCCCTATTGGGGCTTTATGACAGTCTGGCGACAGTACCGCGAAAATTAGTCTAATTGTTAAAATTTCTTAATGGGGCCTCACGGCCCCTTGAAAAGGCGGTCCGAAGACCGCCTTTCCCTGAGCGTCACCAACGGGTTTGGGTCACTCCGCAACCCGGATGCTGGTGGGCACTGTGCCCTCTTCGAGCCAGGCCTCCAACGGCGTCATCGGGTCGAGTGCTGCCTGAGTGATCCCGCCCGGGCCCGGCAGGATTCCGCAATGGTCCAGACCCGGAACCATGAAGAGCGCGACGTTCTCTTTCAGCACGTCCTCGCCCCCCGCGGCGGCGGCTGCCTTCTCATACCAGTCCACGGTCTTGTAGGGCGTCACGATGGCGTCCGCCCAGCCATGCCAAACGATCATCCTGCCCCCGGCCTCGCGGAAGGCGGTCAGGTCCGGGCTGTCCGCATTGTAGAACCCGGCGGAGCGGGTCATGCGGCCCGGATCCACCTCGATGTCGAACTGGGCCGGGCTCCAGCCATGGCCGGGATCCTGATCGAAGGCCATATAAGAGCCGAAATTCGTGGTGAAGGCGTTCACGAGTTTGCCGCCGCCCGTGCCATTGCCGGTCAGCCAGAGCCACCAGAACGGCTCGGAGCCCTCGGGGATCCCGCCGGGATAGAGCTGCTCCCCGGCGGCGTTCACCGGGCCCTGACGCCAGGCGGCCAATACGTCGAGTTCTGGGGTAGTCAGGCAAGTGCCATCATCCTCGCCGCTGCATTGCAAGGCGCTCAGATCCACGGAACAGGCACGCGGATCCGCGATCACTCCGTCTTCGCTCCCATCCACCGCATCGCATTGGGCCATAACCGCATCGCCGATCAGCGCCTCCTTGCCGGGCTTGAGGATCTGGTTGCCCGCCGCATCCGTGTTGGCCTGCATCAGATAGGCCATCTTGGTCAGCACGAGATCCGTGTAGTTCATCGCCGGCGCGCCAGAGATGATGCCGTCAAACATCTCCGGGAAGCGCTGGGCGGCCATATGGGCCATGCGTCCGCCAGTAGAGCAGCCCTGAAAGATCTCTTCCTCGGAGCCGCTGCCATAGAAGGCATCGAGCATGATCTGCGCGACCCGGTGCGTCTCCGAGATCGAGCGATAGCCCCAGTCCCGCTCCGCATGGGGGTTGTTGTCGGCCCATCCCGCATCCACGACCGAGAGCGCATGGTGCCCGCTATCGGAGGTCGCGGTGGCGTAGCCGCGCTCCAGCCCGGGGCGCATGGCGTTGATCCAGCCCGACCCCGCATCGGCCCGGCCGAGGATCCCGCAGAATCCGCCGCAGCCCGCCTGATAATACTTACCGTTCCAGCCTTCGAGGGGCAGCCGCACTTCGATCGAGATCGCGGGCAGGGCGGTGGCCCGGACCTCGCAATACTCCGGCGTGGTCTCGCCCGCGGGCATGACCCGGGCGGAGGTCACATAGCCCCCCGAGAACACTGTGTCGCGCAGCGCGGCACAGCTGTCGCCGTCGCTGGCCATGGCCAAGCCGGAACTGGCCCCGAGAAGGGCGGTGGATAGGATAATGGCGGCTCGCATGAGCACCTCCCGTTTGCATTCGTGTTGGATTGGGCGCGGCCTCTGACGGGCCGTCTTACCCTAGTCTTGCGAATGTCACGGGGCTGTGAAAGGGCGAATTGCCCAATCTGTCAGAAAATTCTGACGTCTCAGCGGAGCACCAGAAGCAGCAGCACCAGATGCACAATCAGGATGCCGTTCAGGATATGGCCAAAGGGCTGTTTCCGGGTTTTATGGCGCAGGGTGATCTGGGCGATCTTGGCGCCGAGACTGCCGCCGATCGCCGCCAAGAGCAGCAAGCGCCGTTCAGCGATCCGGTTGCCCTCCTGCTCGGCCTGCCGCTTGTCGATCCAGAAGGCGAAGAAGGCGCCGACATTCAACAGGGCGACCGCGAGCCAGACGGGGATGTCGGGAAGGATGCTCTCCATTACGCCTCTCCATGCAGAAACACGCGGGAGGGGTGCAATTCTCCGGCGCGGTAGGTGCCCACGGCCACGGCCTGCCCCTGATAGGAGGCCCAGGCCGTGTCACCATATTCGGCTTCGGCCGCGCGGACCATGCCCGGATTGCCATTGCGCATGCGCGTCGCGCCCTCGGGCGTGCAGGGCAGTTCGGGCAGATCCGCGAGCCCGGTTTCCAGCGGCATGAGATGGGCGTCGAGCGCGGGGTCCTTGGCCTGCGCCTCGATCGCGTCGAGGGGGGTGGCATCCTCGACCTCGAAGGGGCCGGACCAGATCCGGCGCAGCTCGCGCACATGTCCGTGGCAGCCAAGCGCCGCTCCGAGATCCCTGGCGATGGAGCGCACATAGCCGCCCTTGCCGCAGACCAGCTCCAGCGTGACATGGTCCGGATCGGGCCGGTCGAGAAAGGTCAGGCTGTCCACATAGAGAGGACGGGCGGCGATCTCCATCTCCTCGCCTGCGCGGGCCCTTGCATAGGCGCGCTCGCCATCGATCTTCACGGCGGAAAACTGCGGCGGCACCTGCAGGATGTCGCCCTCGAAACCGGGCAGGGCTGCACGGATCTCGTCATCGGAGGGGCGCGCATCGCTCGTGGCGATGACCTCGCCCTCCTGATCATCGGTATTCGTGGCCTGCCCGAGCCGCACGGTGAACGCATAGGCCTTCAGCGCATCTGTCACGAAGGGCACGGTTTTCGTCGCCTCGCCAAGGGCAATGGCCAGCACGCCCGTTGCCTCCGGGTCGAGCGTGCCCGCATGTCCCGCCTTTTGCGCGTCAAAGGCCCAGCGGACCTTGTTGACCACCGCGTTCGAGCTCATCCCCGCTGGCTTGTCGATCACCAGCCAGCCGGAGACCGCGCGCCCCTTCTTCCGCCGTCCCATGCTCAGGCCTCGTCGTCGTCATCCGCGGATTTGTCGAGATCCTGCCGCACATGGTCCTGATTGAGCAGGCGCCGCGTCTCATCCATCCGGTCGAAGGTCTGGTCGATCTGGAACCGCAGCTCGGGCGAGAATTTGAGCGTCAGCTCCTTGCTCACCGCCCGGCGCAGCTCGTGCCGGTTGCGCCGCAGGGAGGCCAGCGCCTCCTCCGCGCCATGCCCGCCAAGGGGCAGGACATAGGCCGTGGCCACCTTGAGGTCCGGGGAGGTGCGCACCTCGCCCACGGTGATCGACATGCGGTTCAGGTCCGGGTCGTGAATATCGCCCTGAGCCAGAACCGAAGAGAGGGTGCGCCGGATCAATTCGCCCACGCGCAACTGGCGCTGGGACGGGCCGGAGCCGGTATCAAATCGCGAACGTGCCATGGTGGGAATCCTTTCGAGCCGCCCGTGTACCCGCCCCGCGCGCCCCTTGCAACACACGCGTTTGCACGCGCGGGCCTGCCGCGCTAGGAGGGGCGGAGTGCTAGGAAAGGGCAAGACATGACCGATGTGCCGGGGATCGTGGTGACAGGGGGCTCGGGCCGGATGGGCCGGATGCTGATCGAGACGGTGCAGGCTTCGGACAAGGCGCGGCTTGTCGGCGTGACCGAGCGGCCCGGCCATGACTGGATCGGGACGGATATCGGCACGGCCATGGGCGGGGCCGAGATCGGCGTGAGCGTGACCGATGACCCGCTGGAGGCCTTTGCCACGGCCCAAGCGGTGATCGATTTCACCTCGCCAGCTGCCACGGTCGCCCATGCGGAGCTGACGGCCCAGGCCCGGGCCGTCCATGTGATTGGCACCACGGGCTTCGCGGCGGAGGATCTTGCCCAGCTGGAGGCGGCTGCACGCCACGCGGTGATTGTGCGGGCCGGGAATATGAGCCTCGGAGTGAACCTTCTGGTGAAACTGACCGAGAAGGTCGCCAAGGCGCTGGATGCGGATTACGACATCGAGGTGATCGAGGCGCATCACCGGCACAAGGTGGACGCGCCTTCGGGCACGGCCCTGATGCTGGGCGAAGCCGCCGCCGCCGGGCGCGGCGTCGCGCTGGAGGAGGTCTCGGACCGGGGCCGCGACGGGATCACCGGCGCGCGCAAGCGCGGCGATATCGGCTTCACCGCCATTCGGGGCGGCGACATCGTCGGCGAGCATGACGTGCTCTTTGCCGCCGAGGGCGAGCGGATCACCCTGCGCCATGTGGCCTCGGACCGTTCGGTCTTTGCCCGCGGCGCGCTCAAGGCTGCACTTTGGGGGCAGGATAAAGGGCCCGGATCCTATGACATGATGGATGTGCTGGGGCTCTGACCCTCGCGCGGCCTCAGGCCCTCAGCCCGTTCAGCACCAGATCCAGATGGCTTTCGAAATAGCGGTCCATGTCGATTGGCTCATTGCGCGCGAAGGTCATTTGCCAGATCGCGGCCATGATCCCCGGGGCCATGATCAGGCGCGGAAACTCCCGCGCCGGGCCATCCCGGAATTCGCCTCTGGCCACGCCGCGCTCGACCACCTTGTCGAGCATGTCCATCCCCGGCTTGATCCCGACCTCATAGTAAAGCGCCTGGATCTCGGGAAAGAGATGCCCCTCGCCAATGATGATCCGCATCAGCAGCTTGGCATCGGTCAGCACCAGATTGTCATAGGCATTCCGCACCATCCGGCGAAGGAGCTCGGCTGAGCTCCCTTCGAACCCATCTGCCATGATCGCCGCCTTCGAGATCGCGGCCGTGACCTTGGCCTCGACCACGGCCTGAAACAGCGCCTGTTTGTTCGGGTAGTAGAGATAGACCGTGCCCTTGGCGATCCCGGCCTGCCGGGCCACGTCATCCACCCGCGCCTTGCCATAGCCGTGTTCGCAGAAGACCGCGAAAGCCGCTTCGACGATTTCCGTCGGGCGGGCCTCCTTCCGGCGCTTGCGGCGCGGCGGCTGGCCTTGGGCCTTGTCTCGGGGTGGGGGCTGGGTCACGGGGTCGGGCTCTCCTGACGCGCGCTGCCTCTTTTCGCGGCAATCCGGGCGCGTGCCACTATTTTACGCCGGAGCGCTCGGGGTTTGAAGGCATTTCCACAGGCTTTGAGCAGCTCCGCACAAAAAAATGACTTCCCGGTCATTTCCATTCTTGATTTAATGACCCATAAGTCAATATCTGCCGAGACGCGCCATCACACCGGAGTCCGCACCATGCCCCGCCTGTTCTCACTGCTTCGCGATGCCTTCTGGCTGGTGGTCTCGGTCGCGCTGGTCGCCGGGGGCTATCTGGGCTTTCAATATCTGGGCGAGACCCGCGATATCGTGGAGGCGCAGCCGGTAGAACGCCCGGTGGCGCTTGTGGCGACGCAGCCGCTGGTCGCCTATGAGGCGGCGCTGCCCGTGCGCGGCGAGGGGTTCATCACACCGTTTCGGCAAGTGGCGCTGTCGGCGCAGATCCAGGGGCGGATCACCGATCTGAACCCGGCCATCGATGCGCGCGGGGGCTTTGCGGCGGGCGATGTGCTGGTGCGGCTGGATGATCGCGCGGCGGCGGCGGCGCTGGATCAGACCGATGCGAACATCGCCTCGACCCAGGCTCGGCTGGATCTCGTGATTACGCAGCTGGAGCGGGGTGAGACCTTGCGAGAGCGCGGCGTCATCGCCCAAGAGGCGCTGGATCAGCTCACCAGCCAGCGGCAGGAGTTGACGGCGAGCCTCGACAGCCTGCGCGCCGCGCGGGAGACGGCGGATGTCACCCTCGACAATGCCCGGATCACCGCGCCCTTCGCCGGGCGGGTTCTGCGCAAGACCGCGGAAATCGGCGCAGTGGTGAGCCCGGGGCAGGAGATCGCGGTGATCTACACTGATGACGCGCTTGAGGTGACGGTGCCGCTGCGCCAGGCCGATGCGGCCCTGATCCCGGGGCTGTTCGCGGGCGCACGGGTCCCGGCGGAGGTCGCAGCGCGCTTTGCCGGGCAAACCTATCTCTGGCGCGGGGAGGTGACCCGGGTCGAGACTGCGCTCGATACGCAGACCCGCTCGCTCAACGTAACGGTGCAACTGCGTGAAGCGCTGGGCGCGACCGGGGAGGGGCGTGGCGACTTGCCCTCCGGCGCGCCGCCCGCCCTGATCAATGCTTTTGCCAATGTCACGATCAGCGGCGCCGAGATCGCGGGGGCCTATGCCATCCCTTCGACCGCGTTTCGGGACGGGGCGCTCTGGCTTTATGTGGACGCTGCCCTGCGCGTGGTCCCGGCCGAGTTGATCCATGTGGATGGGGAGGACAGCTATGTGCGCCTCGCCGCGCTGCCTGCCGGGGCAGAGCTCATCACCAGCCCGCTCGACACGGTGGTCGCCGGGATGCCCCTGCGTCGCGCCGATCCCACCCAGCGCACCGCCGCCCTGTTGGAGTAAGCCATCATGAACGCAGGGATCAAATGGATGACCGAGCACCCGGTCGCGGCCAATCTCACCATGGTTTTGGTGCTGATCGTCGGGCTGCTGAGCGTGCTGACCATTCCGCAAAAGACTTTTCCGGACTTCACCCTCGAGGTCGTGGATATCCGCGTGGTCTATCCCGGGGCCTCGCCCGGTGAGATCGAACAGAGCATCATTCGCCCCATCGAGGATCAGATCAGCGGGATTGACGGGGTGGACGAGGTCACGGCCACCGCGCGGGAGGGATCCGGTCAGGTCGCGGTCGCCCTGAAGCTGGGCGAGGACGTCGCCGAGAAGCTCGACGAGGTGAAGACCGAGGTCGACCGGATCACCACCTTCCCCGAGGACGCCGAAGAGCCGACGGTCACCCAACGCTCCAACCGCAGTCGCGCGCTCGAGATCGCGATCCATGGCCCCGCGCCGGAGCAGGTGCTCAAGGAGCTGGCCGAGCGGCTGAAGACCGAGCTGACGCTTTTGCCCTCTGTCTCCTTCGTCGAGACGGCGAACCTGCGGGACTACGAGATCTCCATCGAAGTGGATCGCGACACGCTCAACGCCTATGGGCTGAGCCTCGCGCAGGTCAGCCAGATCGTGGCCGCGAACTCGCTGGAGCTGCCGGGGGGCGAGATCGAGACGGCGACCCTGACCATCCCCCTGCGCACGCTTGGGCGGAACTACACGCGAGCGGATTTCGAGAACATCGTCGTGCTGACCAACGATGCGGGGGCGAAGGTGTTCCTGCGCGACATCGCGACGGTGATCGACGGGTTCGAGGATAGCGATATCTCCGCCCGGTTCGGCGGCAACCCGTCGGCCACGGTGAATGTCTTCCGCGTGGGCGATGAGCAGCTTCTGGATATCGTCGCCGAGGTGCGCAGCCATCTGGAGGACAGCTTCCGGGCCTCCTTGCCGGAGGGGATCGATGTGACCCTGTGGCAGAACGATGCCGATGAGCTGCAAAGCCGGGTCGACCTGCTGGTCAAGAACGCGATCCTCGGGCTCGCGCTGGTGGTGCTGTGCCTGTCGCTCTTTCTGGACTTCCGGCTGGCCTTCTGGGCGGCAGCGGGGATCGCGGTGGCCTTTGCCGCAAGCTTTGCGGTGTTGGGCACGATCGGCATGTCGATCAACATGATCTCGCTGTTCGGCTTCATCCTCGCCATCGGGATCGTGGTCGATAACGCCATCGTCATTGGCGAGAACATCTACAAGAACGGCGAGGGCGGAATGACCCCGATGGAGGCCGCCGTCAAAGGCACCCAGCGCGTGGCGATCCCGGTGGTCTTCTCGGCGCTCACCACGGTGGTGGCCTTCACGCCGCTCTTTCAGCTGCCCGGCACGCTCGGCAAGTTTCTCGGCGATATCCCGGCGGTGGTGATCATCGTGCTCTTGCTGTCGCTCCTCCAGGCGCTTTTCATCCTGCCGCGCAACCTCAGCCGGTTGGATGTCTCCGAAAGCTATCGCCCGAACATCGTATTGCGGCTGCTGAATGCGGTGCGCGGGGTGGTGGATCGGGTGCTGCAATGGTTCATCGCGCGGCCCCTCGATGCTGCCCTGCGCTTTGCCACGCGGCGCTGGATGGTGCCGATTGGCGGGGTGATCGGGCTGATGATCCTGACCGTGGGGCTCCTGGCCCATGGTTATGTGAAGTTCAACTTCTTCCCCTCCATCGACGGTAAATTCGTCACCGCCAATATCGAGATGGTGGATGGCACGACCTTTGCGCGGACCGAAACCGTGGCCGAGCAGATTCGCCTGGCCGCCTTGCGCGCGGGCGACCGCGTCGCGGCGGAGCTCCCTGCGGAGGAGGCCCGTGTGGTCGAAAACATCGCCGTGGTGATCGGGCAGGCCGCCGCCGCGGGCGGCCCCGAAGGTGGCAGTGCCACGGCGGGCGCGACGCTGGCCAATGTGGTGGTGCGTGTGACCGATCCCGAGCTGCGCGACTGGCCCACCAAGGATTTCGAGACCGCCTGGCGCGCGGAGATCGGCGATATCGCCGGGGTCAAGGTGCTCGACGTTTCCTCGGCGCTGATCGATGCGGGCGATGCCATCGCGGTAGAGCTGTCCTTGCCCGATGGGCAGGATGTGGCTCCGGTCGTGGCTGAGCTGCGCGAGGGGTTGCGGGGCCTGCCCGGCGTCTTCTCGATCCGCGATGATCTGTCGGCAGGGAGGCTCGAATACAAGCTCGCCCTGCGCGAGGATGCGCGGATCTATGGAGTGACCCTGTCAGATCTCGCAAGCCAGATGCGCAACGGGTTCTTCGGGATCGAGGCCACCCGGGTTCAGCGTGGACGCGATGACGTGCGGGTCTTCGTGCGCTTGCCCGCCGCCGAGCGGGACAGCGTTGCCGACCTGCTGGATTTCAAGATCCGCACTCAGGAGGGCGATTTGATCGCCCTAGGGGATGTGGCCGAGATCACCGAGGGGCTCGCCCCGACCGAGATCCTGCGCCGCAACGGGCGCACCATCACCACGGTCACGGCGGATGTGGATGCCGCCATCGTGACCTCCAGCGAAGCGAATGCCATAATCTCGGCCGATCTGATCCCGCCACTCACGGAAAAACACGAGGGCCTGATCGTCGAGTTCGGGGGGGAGCAGCGGACCCAGGGCGATGCAGGCGCGGCTCTGGGGCAAGCGCTGGGCGTGGCACTCTTCGTGATCTTCGCGCTGCTTGCGCTGGTCTTCCGCTCCTATGTGCAGCCGCTCGTGGTGATGGTGGCGATCCCGCTGGGCCTGATCGGCGCCGTGACCGGGCATCTGATCATGGGCATCCCCCTGACCATCCTGTCGATCTTCGGGATCATCGGGTTGGCGGGGGTGGTGATCAACAACAGCCTCGTGATGATCGACCTCTATAACGAGTATCTGGCCAAGGGGTATGAGACCCGCGAGGCGGTGATCGAAGGCACCAAGGATCGGTTCCGCCCGATCCTGCTGACCTCGCTCACGACCTTCCTCGGGGTCTATCCGCTGATCATGGAGACCTCGCTACAGGCGCAATTCCTGATCCCGCTGGCGGTGTCCATTGGCTATGGCGTGCTCTTCGGGACTGCGATCATCATCCTCGCGGTGCCGGCGGTCTTCATGGCGCAGGCGCGGGCGTTCGAGGGGCTCTCCGCGCTTGCATCCTTGATCACGGGCGGGCGCAAGCGGCCCGATTTGCCCGCCGCCGACGCAGCGGATCCCGTGCCGCAGCTTGCACCAGCGCCCCACCCTTTGCGTGCGGCGGAATAGTGCCGATCACAGACGCGTTATGTGAAAACTCATCCAACAGGCTCAGCTTTGCGTAATCCGATTATCTCGATTTCGTGACTGGAGACTGACCATGGGGATTTCTGCATCCTTCGCCACCGCCGCCACGCTTATCGCGGGGCTGCTCGCCACTTCTGCTGCCACCGCGCAGGAGCAATTCCAACGCGTGCAAAGCAAGTCCGACTTCGTGGCGCTGGTCGACGGCACGGAACTCTCGATCCTGCGGCCCTTTTATCTGCGCAATGCGATCAAGCTGCAAGTCTCGCCCCAGGGGGGGATCGCGGGGACGGCCCTGCGCAAGCCGGTCACCGGGGCCTGGAGCTGGGAGAATGGCTTTTTCTGCCGCGAGATGACCTATGGCGACAACACGATCCCGGCCAATTGCCAGCTTGTGGCGGTCAAGGGGGATGAGCTGCGCTTCATCTCCGATCAGGGGCAGGGCGACCGAGCTGATTTCCGTCTGAAGCGCTAAGCTGCGGGCGCGGATCAGAAATCAATCGCGATGCCCTTTTTCTCCCAATCGCCATAGCGCACGGGCTCGGGCCCTTCGCGACCACCAAGCTCCACGGGCATCTTTGCGGCGGCCTCTTTGGCCTTGCGCAGATCGGCCTCTTCCAGCGCACGGCGCGCGGTCTCGGGTAGCGCCGCACGGCGCGCGGCTTCTTCAGCGCTGAGCGCTGGGGCGGTGGGCTCAACGGGGTCCGGGGTCGGGGTCTCGTCACTCATGGCTTCCCTCCTGCGCGGCTTGTCACGGTGATGCTGGTGATATACGGCCCAAGCTGGCCGCGACAAGCGGGATGCAACAAGGAGACGCAGGGTGGCAGGCAGCGCTGCACAGACCGGCGAGAGCCCGGCCCGCGCCGCGGCTTTGGCGCTGATCAACGGGGTTCTGATCGATCAGATCTCGCTGGCCGATCAGATCGCCCGGAGCAAGGGGCCGTTGGCGGCACTCGGGGGCGGGGATCGCGCCCGGGCGCAGCGACTGGCGACCGAGACCCTGCGCCATCTGCGGACCTGCGATCAGATGCTCGGCCCGTTTCTGCGCCTGCCGCCCTATCCCGAGATCCACAACATCCTGCGGCTCGGGACCTATGAGATCTGCGCGCTGGGCGAGGCGCCCCATGGGGTGGTGAGCGCGGCTGTGGATCTGGCCCGCGCCGCCGATCCGCGCAGCAAGGCACCGGGGCTCGTCAACGCCGTCCTGCGTCGCGTGGCCGAGCGCGGCCCGGAGGCGTGGGAAGCCGCCCCTCCCCCCAGCCTACCGAAACCGTTCCGCAAGGGGCTGGCCGCGGTCTGGGGCAACAAGACCGTGCGCGCCATGGAGGCCGCGCAGGCTCAGGTGCCTCCCACGGATCTCAGTCTGCGCGACCTGACCCGGGCCGAGGACTGGGCCGCGACCCTCGGGGCCGAGATCCTGCCCACGGGATCCTTGCGCCTGCGGGAGCCGGGCAAGATCAGCACGCTGCCGGGCTTTGCCGAGGGCGCGTGGTGGGTGCAGGACGCCGCCGCCGCTCTGGCCGCGCGCGCGCTGGCGCCCAAGCCGGGGGAGCGGGTGCTCGACCTCTGTGCCGCGCCCGGGGGCAAGACCCTGCAACTGGCGGCCTCCGGGGCGGAAGTCACAGCGCTCGACATCTCCGAGGGGCGCATGGCGCGGCTCCGGGAGAACCTGGAGCGGACCGGGCTTTCGGCGGAGGTCGTCGTGGCGGATGCGCGAGCGTACGCGCCCGAGACACCCTTTGATGCCGTACTGCTCGACGCGCCCTGTTCGGCCACGGGCACGATCCGGCGCCATCCGGATTTGCCCTATCTGCGGGATCTGTCGGATCTGAGTGATGTGACCGAGTTGCAATCGGCGCTCTTGGATCGCGCGCTGGCCATGCTGCGGCCCGGTGGGCGGTTGGTTTTTGCGACCTGTTCGCTCCTGCCCGCCGAAGGGGAGGATCAGATTGCCACCGCCTTTTCGCGGCATCCCGGGCTGACACAGCAGAACCTCGCGGATCTGCCGGGCATCGAGACCGCGTGGCTCACCGAGGCCGGGGCCCTCCGTCTGCGCCCGGATTTCTGGCCCGAGCGCGGCGGGTTGGATGGCTTTTTTATCGCAGCTTTGGGGAAACCTGTCTGAGCACCGATATCGCCATGACAGGCCGTTGGGCAGGGCTTAGGATTTGACCAACGCGCGGGCGCTCACCCCGTGCAGGCACTTCATCGGAAAGACCCTGACACGGCCATGGCGGGCAGTCTCAAGCAGGACCTCTCACGGTCGACCGGTTCCCGGTCGGCGGGCTACCGCGCGGCGGATCGGATGCATGCGCTTCTGGCCGGGCTGGGGCCGGGATCGACGGCTTTCGTGTCTCATCCGGAACCCACAAGCTTTGGCGATCCGGCCCGAGGGCGCCAATTGCTGGCCGGGAACCATTTGATCAACGGGGAGATCATCGCGGCCCCGGGCCTCTCCCTCTGGGATGTGGCGGCGGATGCGCCCGGCCTGGATGCGATGATGCTCCACGATTTCAAATGGCTTGATGATCTGGCCGCGCTGGGGACCAAGCCCGCGCGGGAGCTGGCGCAGCGCTGGCTGTCGGACTGGATCACCCGCTATGGCCGGGGGCGCGGGCCAGGCTGGACCCCGGACCTGACCGCGCGGCGGATCATGCGCTGGATCAGTCATACGGTGCTGCTCTTGGGAGCGGACGGCTCGGCGCTCGCACCCCGCTATTTCCGGTCGCTCAGCCATCAGACCGTGTTTCTCAGTCGGCGCTGGCGGACGGCGGCCTCCGGGCGGCCCCGGTTCGAGGCGCTCTGTGGGATGATGTATGCGGGGCTGAGCCTGAGCGGGTTCGAGGACAAGGTCGCGGCGGCCTCCAAGGCGCTGGATCAGGCCTGCCGCCGGGAGATCGACGCCCAGGGCGCGCTGGCCTCGCGGAACCCGGAGGATATGCTCGATGTGCTCTCGCTTCTGACCTGGGTCGCGGAGGCGGTGGAGGCGCGGGGCCTGCCCCCCAGTCTCGAACAGGCCAAGGCGATCACGCGCATGGCGCCAAGCCTGCGCGCGTTGCGCCATCGGGATGGAACGCTCTTGCGCGGCCATGGGGGCGGACGCGGCGCGCCGGGGCATCTGAAGGGCGCATTGGCGCGGACCGGGGTGGCGGGCTTGTCCGAGGCGCCGTCCGTCATGGGCTTTGCACGGCTGGCTGCGGGCGGGACCACGGTCCTGATTGACGCGGCCACGCCGCCGCGGGGGGCCGCCGCGCTCTCGGCCCATGCTTCGACCCTGGCCTTCGAGATGACGTCAGGGGTCCATCCATTGATTGTCAGCTGTGGTCCGGCGACTGGGTTTGGCCCGGAATGGCGCCGGGCGGCGCGGGCCACGGCGTCCCATTCCACGCTGGAGCTCGATGGCCTTTCGTCTTCGCGTTTGATCACAAGGGCGCGCAAACCCGGCGAGATCGAGGCCCTGGCCCAGGTGCCGACCCGGGTCACGGTCGAGATCTACGACGGGCCGCTGGGCATGTCCGGGCGGCTGATGACCCATGACGGGTATGATGCGAGCCACGGGCTGACCCATGCCCGGCAGATGGAGCTCGACGGGGCAGGGCGTGTGCTTTCGGGAACCGATACGCTTGCGGCCCTGTCCGAGGGGGCGCATCTGCGCTGCGATCGTGCGGCGGCGGGGACACGGGGGACGGGCCTACCCTATTCCCTGCGGTTTCATCTGGCCCCGGATGTGGAGGCGGAGATCGATATGGGCGGCACGGCGGTCTCGCTCGTGGCCGGGGAGGGCGAGGTCTGGATCTTTCGCGCGCGCGGTGCGGAGCTGCGGCTGGCGCCCAGCGTGGTGCTGGAGCGGGACCGGCTGAAGCCGCGGGCGACGCGGCAGATCGTGCTCGCGGGGCATGTGCAGGACTACGCGGTAGAGATCGGCTGGTCCCTCACGCGGGCGACCTGAGCCGGGCCCACGGTTGGTGATCCAATTGCGCGCCTGCGGCGCATTCCATTTGCTTGGCGGATCGGCGCCTGCGGCGCCATCCGCGCGGGCGCCCGGGGGCATGCGCTGGGTGCCTGCCTTCTTGGCGCGCGCGGCGAAAATGGCTAGAAGTGACATGCGACAGCGTTGCGGTTCCGATCCCGGCGCGTGGAGTGGTCAATCGCCGATCCACCCTGTATAGGGCGCGCAAACGCTGCCAAGACTTTCCAAAGGACCGACCATGACCGACCTCGTGCCGTTGCGCCGTGCGCTGCTTTCTGTTTCCGACAAGACGGGGCTTGTGCCGCTGGGGCAGGCGCTCGCGGCGCGGGGGGTTGAGCTGCTCTCGACCGGGGGGACGGCGAAGGCGCTGCGGGATGCGGGGCTCGAAGTGGTCGATGTGTCCGATGTCACGGGCTTTCCGGAGATGATGGATGGCCGGGTCAAGACCCTGCACCCGATGGTTCATGGCGGGCTGCTCGCGCTGCGGGATAACGCGGCCCATGTGTCGGCCATGGAGCGCCACGGGATTGGCGCGATCGATCTGCTGGTCGTGAACCTCTATCCGTTCGAGCAGACCGTGGCGGCCGGAGCGGATTACGCCACTTGCATCGAGAACATCGATATCGGTGGACCGGCCATGATCCGCGCTGCTGCCAAGAACCATGGCTTTGTCAGCGTGATCACCGATGTGGAGGATTATGACGGCCTTTTGGCCGAGCTCGACGCCCATGACGGGGCCACGGATTACCCGTTCCGGCAGGCGCTGGCGCTGAATGCCTATGCCCGCACGGCGGCCTATGACGCGGCGGTCTCCGGCTGGATGACCGATGCGCTGGCGCAGGTCGCGCCGCGCCGTCGCGCGGTGGCAGGCACGCTGGCCCAGACCCTGCGCTATGGTGAGAACCCGCATCAGGCCGCGGCCTTCTATGTGGATGGCTCGGATCGCCCGGGCGTGGCCACGGCGGTGCAGCATCAGGGCAAAGAGCTGAGCTACAATAACATCAATGACACTGACGCTGCGTTTGAGCTGGTGGCCGAATTCGCGCCCGCAGACGGCCCGGCCTGCGCGATCATCAAGCATGCCAATCCCTGCGGTGTGGCCCGGGGCGCGACCCTGGCAGAGGCCTATACGGCGGCGTTCAACTGCGACCAGACCTCGGCCTTTGGCGGGATCATCGCCCTCAACCAGCCGCTGGATGGTCCCACGGCCGAGGCGATCTCGGGGATTTTCACCGAGGTGGTGATCGCGCCCGGGGCCGATGATGCGGCCCGTGCGGTCTTTGCCAAGAAGAAGAACCTGCGCCTGCTGACCACCGAAGCGTTGCCGGATCCGAAAGCGGCCATGCTCACCGTGCGGCAGGTCTCTGGCGGCTATCTGGTGCAGGACAAGGACAATGGCAATATCGGTTGGGATGACCTGAAGGTCGTGACCAAGCGCGCGCCGAGCGATGCGGAGATCGCCGACCTACTCTTTGCCTGGAAGGTCGCGAAACACGTGAAGTCGAACGCCATTGTCTACGTCAAGGACGGCGCGACGGTCGGTGTGGGCGCGGGCCAGATGAGCCGCGTGGACAGCGCGCGGATCGCTGCGCGCAAATCCGCCGACATGGCCGAGGTGCTGGGGCTCGAGACACCGCTCATCCAGGGCTCGGTCGTGGCCTCCGACGCGTTCTTTCCCTTCCCCGATGGTCTGCTGACGGCGGCAGAGGCGGGCGCGACGGCGGTGATCCAGCCCGGCGGTTCCATGCGGGATGACGAGGTGATCAAGGCCGCCGATGAGGCCGGGCTCGCCATGGTCTTCACCGGCATGCGACACTTCCGGCACTGAGCCTCGATGCGCGCTCTGATCCTCTCTGCGGTTGCGGCCTGTGCCCTCGATCAGCTCAGCAAGCTGATCGTCGTGCATTGGATGAACCTCAAGGAAATCAGAGCGATCGACGTGCTGCCGCCGATCCTGAACTTTCGGATGGGCTGGAATCAGGGGGTGAATTTCGGCCTCTTTGGATCCGATAGCGACCTGATGCGCTGGGTCTTGATCGCGCTGGCTTTGGGGATCTGCGTGGCCGTGGTGATCTGGGTCCGGCGCGAGGGCGGCGGGCGCGCCGCTGAGATCAGCGCGGGCCTGCTTGTGGGGGGCGCCATCGCGAATGTCATCGACCGGGTGATCTATGGCGCGGTGGCGGATTTCCTGAACATGAGCTGCTGCGGCATCCGCAATCCTTTTACGTTTAACCTCGCGGATGTGACGATTTTCGCGGGTGCGCTCGGGCTTGTGATCTTTGCGGGCAAGTCCGAGAAAAACCCCTCGTGACCCGGGCGGCGTGATGGGCTATGCCTCGGGACGCGACCGGGTAGGGAGACGATGATGCACCGCGCTTGGACAAAGCTTGGACTGGGGATGCTGGCCGCTGCGGCGCTCAGCGCCTGTGGCATCAATGACGAAGAACCGATCCTGATGAATGTCCGCTCGACGACGACGGGCCCGGATGAGTTCGCGATCCTGCCGGCCAAGCCATTGGTCATCCCCGAGGACCTGGCGTCCCTGCCGACGCCGACACCGGGCGGGACCAATCGGACCGATGCCACGCCCCAGGCGGACGCCATCGTGGCGCTGGGCGGACGACCCGAGCGCCTGACCCCGACCGGACAGATCCCCAGCAGTGATGCGGGGCTTGTGGGCTATTCCACCCGCTATGGCCGGACGGCAGGCATCCGCGACACCCTCGCCGCCGAGGATCTGGCGTTCCGGCAAGCCAATAACGGGCGCTTGCTGGAGCAGTGGTTCAACGTGAACACCTATTTTGACGCCTATGAGGACCTCTCCCTCGATCAGGAGGCCGAGCTTCTGCGCCTGCGTGCCGCCGGTGTCCGTAACGTCTCGGCCCCGCCGGATCCGAACCGCGCGCAATAGGGCCTTGGCGCCCGCTCTGCGATCTCACGTCCCCGACAGCACATCTTGAAGATGGCGCGCGACGCCGTACCTTTGGGACACGCCGCCTGGATCGAATAGATGGAGACGCGCATGACGCGATGGAAACGGATGGGGGTACCCCTGCGTGGGCTCGCATTGGCCGCACTGGCCGCAAGCCCGTTGGCTGCCTCTGAGGATGTCACGACCTATACGCTCGAAAACGGGCTAGAGATCGTGGTCATCGAAGACCACCGCGCCGCAGCGATCACGAACATGGTCTGGTACCGCACCGGAGCCGCCGATGAGCCGCCGGGCAAATCCGGCATCGCCCATTACCTGGAGCATCTGCTGTTCAAGGGCACCGATGAGCTGGCCCCGGGCGAGTTCTCGGCCACGGTGCAGGCCAATGGCGGGACCGACAATGCCTTCACCTCCTGGGATTATACCGGGTATTTCCAGCGCGTTGCTGCGGACCGGCTGGATTTGATGCTGAAGATGGAAGCGGACCGGATGGTCGATTTGGTGCTGACCGAGGAGGTTGTGGCCCCTGAACTGGGCGTGATCCTCGAAGAACGCAGCCAGCGTGTGGACAGCTCGGCCGGGAGCCTCTTTGGCGAGCAACGCCGCGCCGCGCAATACATGAACCATCCCTATGCCGTGCCAATCATCGGCTGGCGGCACGAGATGGAGCAGCTGACCAAGCAGGATACGCTCGACTTCTACGAGACCTTCTATGCGCCCAACAACGCGATCCTGATCGTCGCAGGGGATGTGGAACCGGAGGAGGTCTTGGCCCTTGCCGAGACCCATTTCGGCCCCATCCCGGCCAATCCGGACCTGCCGGAGCGCCTGCGCCCCTCCGAGCCGCCGCAACTGGCGGAACGCCGGATTGCCTTCGCGGATGAGCGCGTCGCGCAGCCTTATGTGATCCGCACCTATCTCGCGCCCGAGCGGAATGCGGGCGATCAGGAAACCGCCGCGGCTCTGACCCTTCTGGCCGAGCTCTTGGGCGGGTCGAGCGCGACCTCGTTCCTCGGCGAAAAGCTCGAGTTCGAGACCCAGCGTGCGGTCTATACCTCGGCCTTCTATTCCGGGGTCTCATTGGACGCGACGACCTTCGGGCTGATCACCGTGCCCGCCGAGGGCGTGTCTCTGGCCGAGGCGGAGGCCGAACTGGATGCCGCCGTGGCGGAGTTCATGGCGACCGAGATCGATGCCGAGGCGCTCGACCGGATCAAGATGCAGATCCGCGCCTCCGAGATCTATGGCCGGGACAATGTGGGCAGCCGCGCGCGGACCTATGGCACGGCGCTGACCTCTGGCCTGACGGTCGCCGATGTGCAGGCCTGGCCCGACATCCTCGAGGCGGTCACGGCTGAGGACATCAAGGCCGCGGGTGAGATGGTGTTTGACAAGCGCAAGGCGGTCACGGGCTGGCTGATGCGCGAAGGGCAAGAGGAGCTGATGCAATGAGCCGGTTTTTTGGCGGCTTCGCCGCGCTGATCCTCTGGGCCGCTCCGGCCTGGGCCATCGTCGACATTCAGGAAGTGACTTCGCCGGGCGGGATCAAAGCCTGGCTGGTGGAGGATCACTCGATCCCCTTCACTGCGCTCGAGATCCGCTTCAAGGGCGGCGCTGTGGTCGACCCTTCGGACAAGCGTGGGGCGGCGCATTTCATGTCCGGCCTGCTTGAGGAAGGCGCCGGTGACTATGATGCCCGCGCCTATGCCGCGCGGTCCGAGGCCCTGGCGGCGAGCTTTGACTTCGACATCACTGATGACAGCCTGTCGATCTCGGCGCGCTTCCTGACCGAGAACCGGGATGAGGCGCTGGAGCATTTGCGGCTCGCCATCCAGGAGCCCCGCTTTGACGAGAACGCGATTGAGCGGGTGCGGGCGCAGATCCTGTCGATCATCGCCTCGGACGCGAAGGACCCGGAGACCATTGTCGGCGAGCGCTTTGATGCGCTGGCCTTCCCGGATCACCCCTATGGCACCGCGCGCGAAGGCAGTGCCGACAGTGTCGCGGCCCTGACCCGGGACGATATCGTCGCCGCGCATCAGGGCATCCTCGCCCGCGACCGGATCTTTGTCGGGGCGTCGGGGGATGTGACCGCCGAAGAGCTCGGGCTGCTCCTCGATGCGTTGCTGGGCGGACTGCCGGAAACCGGTGCGCCGCTGCCGGGCGAGACCGAGGTCGCCCTGAGTGGCGGGATCACCGTGGTGCCCTTCGCCTCGCCGCAATCGGTGGCGCGGTTCGGCCATGTGGGGCTTGAGCGCGATGACCCGGATTTCTTCCCGGCCTTCATCCTCAACCAGATCGTCGGGGGCGGTGGCTTCAGCTCGCGCCTGATGCAGGAGGTCCGGGTCGAGCGCGGCCTGACCTACGGTATCGGCTCCTACCTGCTCGCGCTCGACGACGCGGCGCTCTATATCGGCCAGTTCAGCTCGGACAACACACGGATTGCCGAGGCGATCGAGGTGATCCGCGGCCAATGGGCCGATATCGCCGAGAACGGGGTGAGCGCCGAAGAGCTGGAACAGGCCAAGGTCTATCTGACCGGGGCCTATCCGCTGCGCTTTGACGGGAATGGCCGGATCGCGAGCATCCTTGTGGGCATGCAGCAGGATGATCTGGGCATCGACTACATCCCGACCCGCAATGACAAGGTGCGCGCCGTGACCCTGGAGGAGATCCAGCGCGTGGCCGCCCGGCTCATGCGGCCCGAAGATCTGCGCTTTGTCGTGGTGGGGATGCCCGAGGGGCTCGAGGCCTCCAACTAGCCCTAGGCGACTCGCAGCGGCCATGCTAGATACGGTGGCATGGCCGTTAGTACCCCCAACATCCTGCCTGAAGCACCGGATCTAGCGGCGCCAAAGCGCCCCGTGATCCGGCAGCTCGACGAGACGGCGATCAACCGGATCGCCGCGGGCGAAGTGGTGGAACGCCCGGCCTCCGCGATCAAGGAGCTGGTTGAGAACGCGCTTGATGCCGATGCCAAACGGATCGAAATCGCCTATGCGGATGGCGGCAAGACCCTGCTGCGGGTGGTCGATGACGGCATCGGGATCCCGGCGGAGGATTTGCCCCTCGCGCTGTCGCGCCATGCGACCTCCAAGATCGATGGCACTGACCTTCTGAACATCCAATCCTTCGGGTTTCGCGGCGAAGCGCTGCCCTCGCTCGGTGCGGTCGGGCGGCTGACCATCTGCTCCCGCGCGGCGGGGGCGGACGAGGCTGCCGAGATCACCGTGGATTGCGGCAAGATGGGCACCCCGCGCCCCGCCGCCCTGAGCCGAGGCACGACAGTGACCCTGCGCGGGCTCTTTTCCGCGACCCCCGCGCGGCTCAAGTTTTTGCGCTCCGACCGGGCGGAGGTGCAGGCGATTGGCGATGTGGTTCGTCGTCTGGCTATGGCCGAACCCGGTGTTGGTTTCACTTTGCGCGATGTGACCGGGGGCGGGGATGGCCGCGTGACCTTTCGGGTCGAGCCGGAAACCGGAGACCTCTTCGACGCGCTCCACCGACGGCTCGCGCGGATCCTCGGGTCCGAATTCGCGCAAAACGCGCTCAAGATCGAGGGGGAGCGTGAGGGGCTGGGCCTGACGGGCTACGCCGCCCTGCCGACCTATTCCCGGGGCGCGGCGGTGGCGCAGTACCTTTTCGTCAATGGCCGCCCGGTGCGGGACAAGTTGCTCGTGGGGGCCCTGCGCGGGGCCTATGCGGATTTCCTGAGCCGTGACCGGCATCCGGCGGCGGTGTTGTTTCTCGAATGCCCGCCCGAGCGGGTCGATGTGAATGTCCACCCGGCCAAGTCCGAAGTGCGGTTCCGCGAGCCGGGCATTCCGCGGGGCTTGATCGTGACGGCCCTGCGGCATGCGCTGGCCGAAGCGGGGCACCGCGCCTCTACCACCGTGGCGGACGCGACGCTCGGTGCCTTCCGCGCGCCGGAGCTGGATGCGGACCCTCTGGTCGAGACGCCGGGACCGGCGCGGGTCTATCAGCTGGACCGGCCCAGTGGTGCGGCATTGGCGCGGGGCACGGCCTGGCAGGCTCCGACCTCTGATCCGACGCCCGCCGGGTTTGGTTTCGCCGAGGCGCCCGAAGCCCGGGTCGAGGAGGCGCCGGTTGAACCGACCCTCACCGCGCGGCCCCTCGGGGCGGCGCGCGCGCAGATCCATGAGAATTACATCGTGGCCCAGACCGAGACGGGCATGGTACTGGTCGACCAGCACGCGGCCCATGAACGGCTGGTCTATGAAAAGCTCAAACGCCTGATGGCCGAGAACGGCGTGCCCGCCCAAGCGCTGCTGATCCCGGAGATCGTGGAGTTGTCCGAAGGGGATGCGGCACGGCTTCTGGAGCATGCGGAGGAGTTCGCGCGATTTGGCCTGCGGATCGAGCCCTTTGGCCCCGGCGTTATCGCGGTCCGCGAGACGCCCGCGATCCTCGGGACGGTGAATGCCGAGGCGCTCTTGCGCGATATGCTCGATGAGCTGTCGGATCTGGGCCAGTCGGATGCGCTGCAATCGCGGATCGATGCGATCCTGTCGCGCATGGCCTGCCATGGCTCTGTCCGATCGGGTCGCCGGATGAGTGCTGAGGAGATGAATGCGCTCCTGCGCGAGATGGAGGCGACGCCCCATTCCGGCCAGTGCAACCATGGCCGCCCGACCTATGTGGAACTCAAACTCGCCGATATCGAACGGCTCTTCGGGCGCACATGATCGAGATTGGGGGACAGGTCTATAGCCAGTCCGAGATGGTACTGGCCGCGCTCGGGGTCGGTGGGGCGCTGGTCCTGCTGATCCTCGTGCTGCTGGTGCTGGCGCTTCGCGCGGCGGGGCGCTCCGCCCGCGCGACTGAGCCGCTGATCGCGCAGGTCAGCACGCTCGGCCAGGCCGTCGAGGGGTTGAACCAGGGCCAGCATGCGCTGAGCGGTGGGCTCAAATCCGTGTCCGAGGCGCAGGCGACGGCGCAGCTCCACGTGGTGCAGACCATGGAGAGCCGGCTCGCCCATGTGCAGCAGCAGATGACCGACACGCTCCATGTCAACGCGCTGAAATCAGCCAATGCGATTTCCGAGATGCAGACGCGGATGAACGAGGTGCTGGCGGGCAGTTCCGAGAAGACGACGAAATCCCTGACCCAGCTGCAGGAGCGGCTGGCCACCATCGACAAGGCCCAGAGCAACATCGAGAAGCTGTCTGGCGATGTGCTGAGCCTCCAGGACATCCTGTCGAACAAGCAGACCCGGGGGGCGTTCGGCGAGATCCAGCTCCATGACATTGTGTCCAAGGCGCTGCCTTCGGATGCGTTCGATATGCAGGTGACGCTGGGCAACGGCAAACGGGCCGATTGTCTGATCCACCTGCCGAACCCGCCGGGCCCCATCGTGATCGACAGCAAGTTCCCGTTGGAGGCTTATGAGAAGCTGCGCGCCGCCGAGACCCAATCGGATCAGACGCTCGCCCTGCGGGAGCTGCGCGTGGCGGTGAAGGCGCATATCAAGGCGATCTCGGAGAAGTACATCATCGATGGCGAGACCGCCGATGGGGCGCTGATGTTCCTGCCTTCTGAGGCGGTCTATGCGGAACTGCACGCGAACCTGCCCGATGTCGTGCGGGAGGGGTTTGCGGCGCGGGTCTGGATCGTCTCGCCCACCACCTGCATGGCGACGCTGAACACCATGCGCGCGGTTCTCAAGGATGCCCGTATGCGCGAGCAGGCCGGGGCGATCCGCAAGAACCTGGGGCTCTTGCACCGGGATGTGGAGCTGGTGCTGGAACGGGTGGCCAAGCTCGACACCCATTTCAATCAGGCGCGCAAGGATATCGAGGGCATTACCACGGCAGCGGAGCGGGCGGGCAAGCGCGCGGAGCGGCTCGACAATTTCGATTTCGCCGAGCTGGAGGCCACGCCCGCGCCGCAGCTGGTTTCGGTCCCCGATTCACGCGGCTAACCCACCAACGAAAACGGGCCCCGTAGGACCCGTGACTACTGCTTGCAATGGCGGCCTTCGTCAGATCCGCAGGAAAGGCTGCGCGATCTTCGGCAGGATTTTGCGGAACTTCAGCGGTGCGTCGGTTGCGGCGAGGCAGATGCAGGGCTCGCCTTCCTCGGCAACGGGCGTGTGCTCCACATTCGGATCTGCGACTTCAACATCGCCCGGACCAAACCGGTCAAACTCATCCTTGAACGCGCCTTGCAGGACCAGCGTCAGCTCGGTGCCATGATGCCCGTGATCCGGAACTTCGACCCCGGCCGGG
This sequence comes from Dinoroseobacter sp. S76, assembly GCF_049801095.1. Taxonomy (NCBI): domain Bacteria; kingdom Pseudomonadati; phylum Pseudomonadota; class Alphaproteobacteria; order Rhodobacterales; family Roseobacteraceae; genus Dinoroseobacter; species Dinoroseobacter sp. S76. The sequence continues at coordinate 112,171 of NZ_JBNAGH010000008.1, forward strand.
ATATAGAGCAACCGGACCGATGCCTCTTTCGAAGTGGGCAGGATCGCCTGTTTGACACCAAAGCCCACGGGGCGCCAGTTCACGTCCTCAACGCCGCCCTGAACATACTCCGTCAGGGGTGCAGGGAAGATCCCTTTTGCCTTGGCCACCGGACGCTCCGGCACGTTCACCGCGATAGGCCCTTTGGAGGGCAGCGCCATGATCGAGGCGAGGCAGCTTTCCAGCGCGTCGGGCGCCATCTCCACCTCGGCGGTATCTTCGAGCAGCGCGCCGCCCACCGCCTCGTGGGCGGCCAGAGCCGCGCGGCAGTCGTCGCACATGGAAATATGAGTTGCGACCACGAGGCTAAACGCCTCCGGCAAGGTGCCGGCAGCGTAGGCCATCAGGAGCTCATCGCTCAGGTGGTGCTTGATCGCAGTATCACTCATCGGTCAGTCTAACTCGTGTCTCAACTTCTCAAGCGCCAACCTAAGTCGCGACTTGATCGTGCCAAGGGGCAAACCCGTTTCAGTTGCAATTTCACTATGGGACATATCCCCGAAATAACAACGCTCGATGAGTATACGTTGCTTCTCGGGTAATTGGATCAGTGCAGCCTGAAGTTTTTCGCTATCTTGCTGCATTTCGAGAACCTCGACCTGATCCGGTTCCGGTTCGGGCCCCCAGGGCAGATCCTCGGGCTCGGGGCGCTTCTCTTTGCGGATCATGTCGATTCGACGGTTTCGGGCGATGGTGAAGATCCAGGTGGCCACGCTGGCCCGGGACGGATCGAAGAGATGCGCCTTCTGCCAGACCGTGGTCATGACGTCCTGCGCGCAGTCCTCGGCCACGGAATCCGTGGCGCCGGACTTGATCAGGAAGGCTTTGATGCGGGGCGCAAAATGCCGAAACAGCGTCGCAAAGGCGGCTGTATCCTGTTGGTCGCGAATGGCCAGCAGGATGCCGACCCATTCCGCATCCACAGTCACATCACGTGTCGTTTTTTGCGCCAGTGCCACTCCGGTCCGGTCCTCGCTCACCCATTTCCCGCGCCCATCTTAGAGAGCGCGCGCCGGTGATGCACCAAAAATATGAGGCACAACCGCAGGTTATCGGGAATGCCCGGCCACGCCTGCCTGAAAAATGCGCGAAAGCGGCAGAAAGTTAAATCCAACTGGCTTGTCAGACCGTATGTCAATCAAGCAAGACACGAGGGGACAGTTTTTTCATGCCATTCGAGACGATTAAAGGCGCATCGCGCAGGGTTGCGGTGATCGGCGGGGGTATCTCGGGCTTGGGGGCGGCGCATCTGCTGGCCCGCGATCACAGCGTGACCGTGTTCGAAGCCGAGAGCCGGTTCGGCGGCCATGCGCGGACAGTGACAGCGGGCCGCTTCGGCGATCAGCCGGTGGATACGGGCTTCATCGTGTTCAACTACGCGAACTACCCGCATCTGACGAAGCTCTTTGATGAACTCGATGTTCCGGTGATCAAGAGCGATATGAGCTTTGCGGCCTCGATCGATGGCGGGCGGCTGGAATACGGGTTGCGAACCGTCGGCACGCTTTTTGCGCAAAAGCGCAATATTCTGCGCCCGGCCTATCTGCGGATGCTGAAGGACATCAACACCTTCAACACGCGCGCGTTTGAGGTGGCGGATGATCCGGACATCACCATCGGCGCGTTTCTTGAGAAGCTCGGCACGGGCCCGTGGTTCCGCGACTACTATATCACGCCCCTTTCCGGCGCGATCTGGTCGACCCCGGTGGACAAGATCCTCGACTTCCCGGCCCAGGCGCTCGTGAGCTTCTTCAAGAACCACGCTCTGCTCTCGGCCACGGGCCAACATCAGTGGTACACGGTGCAGGGTGGCTCCATCGAATACGTTGCGCGCCTGTCGCGGTCGCTTCTGGAGGCCGGGGTGGAGCTCCGCGCGCCCGCCAAGGTGACCGCCGTGCAGCGGATCAAGGAAGGGGTGCTCGTGAAGGCCGAGGGCGGCGATTGGGAGCCCTTTGACGATGTGATCTTCGCGACCCATTCGGATCAGACCCTCGCCATGCTCGCCGACAGCTCCGAGGCGGAGCGGCTTTCCCTCGGCGCGGTGAAGTATCAGCCGAATGAGGCGGTGCTCCATGCCGATCCCACGACCATGCCCCATCACCGCAAGATCTGGGCCGCGTGGAACTATTGCGAAGAGCGGGGCAAGACCAGCGATCGGATCGACCTGACCTATTGGATGAACAAGCTCCAGCAGATCCCGAATGACGATCCGCTCTTTGTCACTCTGAACGCCACGCGGCCGATCCGTGAGGAGCTGATCTATGACACGGTGACCTTCATGCACCCGGTCTATGACCTCGCGGCGCAGAATGCCCGGGTCGCGCTGCAATCCATGCAGGGGCTGCGGAACACCTATTTCTGCGGTGCGTGGATGAAGAACGGGTTCCATGAGGACGGTTTCGCCAGTGCGGTGGACGCGGTCGCGGCGCTGAACGCCAAGGCCTACCCGGCAGCCAAGGTCGCGGCTGAATGAGCGTGCTCGACCATATCGCCGGACAGACCTTTCACGGGCGTCGCGGCGCGGTGGAGAACGATTTCCGCTATTCGATCGATTACGTGCTGACGGACCCGGAGGCGGAGACGAAGACCCCGTTTCTCTTCTCGCGTAACGGGGCCAATCTGGCCTCCCTGCGCGACAGCGACCATGGGGGCCCGCCCAAAGAGGGCAAGGGTGCCGACTGGGTGCGGGACATCCTGCATCTTCGGGATCTGGAGGTGGCCGATGGGCAGATCCTGCTGCTCGCCCAGCCGCGGATCCTCGGTCATGTGTTCAACCCGGTCTCCTTCTGGCTCTGCCATGACATGGCCGGGCGGCTCCGCGTGGTGATTGCCGAGGTCTCGAACACCTTCGGGGACCGGCACTCCTATCTTTGCCACCGCGACGATCTGGAGCCGATCACCCGCTCCGACATCCTGACCGCCGAGAAGATCTTTCACGTCTCGCCCTTCCAGCCGGTGGAGGGGGGCTACACCTTTCGGTTTGATATCACCGAGGATCGGGTCGGCGTCTGGATCGACTACACCACCGGAAATGGCGGCCTCTATGCGACCCTGACCGGGGCGCGCAAACCGATGACCAGCTTTGGCATCCTCAAGGCCTGTCTGCGTCGCCCGCTGGGTTCGCGCCGGGTGCTGGGGCTGATCCATTGGCAGGCGCTGAAGTTGTGGTGGAAGGGCGCGATGTATCGCGCGCGGCCTGAGCCGCCCGTGCGGGACGTGTCCCGGTGACTGATTTGGCAGATACCCCGCCCCGCATGGCCGCCGATGGCGCGCCAAGGCTGCCCGGCTTCGCGGTGTTTGCCGCGATGATCTCGGCGGCGGGACTGCCGATCTATATCCACGCGCCGAAATTCTACGTGGACAGCTACGGCGTCAGCCTTACGGCGCTGGGGGCGGTGCTCTTCGTACTGCGACTTCTGGATTTCGGGCAGGATCCGCTGCTTGGCTGGCTGTCGGAGCGGACGCGCAGGGCGCGGGCTGCCATGGTGGCGGGCGCGGTGGTTCTGCTGGCCGGGTCGATGATCGGGCTCTTTGCGGTCACGCCCCCCGTCGCGCCGCTTTTGTGGTTCGGGCTGACCCTGACCGGGCTTTTCTCCGCCTTCAGCTTTCTGACGATCAGCTTCTATGCCCAAGGGGTGCAGGCCGCCGACCAACTGGGCGCCAAAGGCCATATCCGCCTCGCGGGCTGGCGGGAGACCGGCGCGCTGCTGGGGGTCTGCGTAGCGGCCGTGGCGCCCACGGTCCTGATGGGGGCTGCCGCGCCCTTCACCGCCTTTGCCTTGGGCTTTGCCATCCTCTGCCTCGGGGCGCTTTGGGCCATGCGGGGGCAGTGGAGCGCGGTCTCCGTCCCCCAGAGCGACCAATCCGGCTTTGCCATCGTGCTGCGCGACCCGGTGGCGCGGCGTCTTCTGATCCTCGCGCTGGTCAACGCGACCCCCGTAGCGGTCAGCTCCACCCTGTTTCTCTTCTTCGTCGAAAGCCGGTTGCAGGCCCCGGGCATGGAAGGCCCGCTCCTGCTGCTCTTCTTCCTTGCCGCGGCGGCCTCGGCGCCGGTCTGGGGCAAGGCGGCAGCCCGGTTCGGGGCCAAGCGCAGCCTGCTCTTTGGCATGGTGCTCTCGATCCTCGCCTTTGCCGGTGCGGCAACGCTCGGGGCAGGGGACACGGTGCTCTTTGCGCTGGTCTGTCTCGGCTCCGGGGCCGCGCTCGGCGCGGACCTCACCCTGCTGCCCGCGATCTTCGCCCGGCGCATGGCGCAAATCGCGCCCACAGCCGCCGAAGGTTTCGGCCTTTGGTCGCTCGTATCCAAGTTTACACTGGCTTTTGCGGCAGTCGCCCTACTTCCGCTTCTAGAGACGACCGGATTTACGACCGGGGCTGACAACCCCCCGCAGGCGCTCCAGATGCTGACAATTCTGTATGCCCTTGTGCCCTGTGCCCTGAAACTGGTGGCGATTGCCTTGCTGGCCGCCACCCGACTGGAGGATGACGACTGATGGACCCAATCGTTTATATTCTTCTCGGACTGGCCCTCGCGCTTGGCGCGCTCTGGGTGATCAAACGCTTCTGGAGCTTTTCGGCCCAGACCCCTTCCGACTACGCAGAGAAAGGCCCCGTGTTCGACATCCGCGAACAGCTCAAGGGCCCGATCCTCTGCGAGGGCGTGATCTACGGGCCGACCGGGCGCGTGACCTCGCGTTTCGTCGCCGATTTCGATGCACGCTGGGATGGGGATACGGGCGTGATGAGCGAGGAGTTCCGCTATGACAGCGGCACCGTGCAGAACCGCGAATGGCGCCTGACCCTTGAGGATGGCGGCAAGATCCGCGCCGAAGCGGATGATCTCGTGGGCACGGGCTCGGGCCAGCAACAAGGCTCGGGCGTCAAGCTCAACTACACGATCCGCTTGACCGAAGATGCGGGCGGCCACGCGCTGGACGTGACGGACTGGATGTACCTGATGGACAATGGCGCCATCATCAACCGCAGCCAGTTCAAGAAATTCGGCCTGCCCGTGGCAGAGCTCGTGGCGACCATGCGGCGCAAGCCCAAAGAGGCCTTCCCGCATCTCGAGGCGGCAGAGTAACGGCCCCCGAGCAGCGGCCGCAGAAAGGAACGACGTGCGCGACCTGACAGGCAAACGGTACTGGCTCATCGGGGCCAGCGAAGGGTTGGGCCGGGCGCTCGCCGAGCATCTCAGCCGGATGGGGGTGGAACTCATCCTCTCGGCCCGCTCAGCGGATCGGTTACAGGAACTGGCCGAGGCGCTTCCGGGCAAAGCCAGTGCCGTCGCGGTGGATATCTCGGACACGGCCTCCGTGCGCGCGGCCGCCGCGGAAATCGGTGAGATCGACGGGATGGTCTTTCTCGCCGGGGTCTACTGGCCGCTCAAAGCCACGGAATGGGATCCGGATCAGGTGGAGATGATGTGCGACATCAACTTCACCGGCGCGGCGCGCTGCGTGGGCGCGGTCCTCCCGGCCATGGTGGCGCGCGACAGCGGGCATATCGTGCTGACCGGCTCGCTCTCAGGGTTCCGCGGGCTCCCCGGTGCCTCGGGCTACGCGCCGTCCAAGGCGGGTGTCATGGCCATGGCGGAATCCATGTACGCGGATCTGCGCAATACGGGCGTCGATGTGCAGGTCGCCAATCCCGGCTTCATCAAGACGCGGCTGACCGAGAAGAACGATTTCGACATGCCTTTCCTCATGGAGCCCGAAGAGGCCGCCCGCGAGATGGTCGCGCTGATGATGTCGGACGGGTTCAAGCGCAGCTTTCCCTCGATCTTCGCGGCCTTCTTCCGCCTGGGGCAGTTCCTGCCGGACTGGGCCTATTACCGGATCTTCGCCAAAGGATAGGTGGCCTCTCGCAGCGCTATCCCAATCCTTAAGTCTCCAAATATCCTCGCCGAAGGCAGGCCGTCCATCGGCCACCCGGCGCAATGTCGCGGATAGCGCGCATTGGTCCCCTTGCCATGGGCGTGCGCCTGCATAACACTTCCCCCACAGGTTGAAGGGAGGCCGTCATGCTCGACATCAGCACCGCCAAGATTGCCCAGGTCATCTTGCTGTCCCGCGAAGGGAAGATGGCCGCAGGCCAGCTCCATGGCTATATCGGCAATCTCAACGAGGACGAGCAGGCCACGCTCGTCGCGGTCATGTGGATCGGACGCGAGGATTTCGAGCCCGAGGATCTGGCCGAGGCCAAGCGCATGGCCCTCGCCGAGGCCACGGCACCCACCGAGGAATACCTGTCGAACCAACCGCTCCTCGCCGATTATCTCGAGAGTGGCCTCGACGCACTGGGCGTCGATGTGACCGAAGCCGAGGATGATCTGCTGCGTCACTAGGCAACAAAAGCCGCGATTTCCGATCGTTGCACATTATATGAACGCTCGTTCAAAAAAAAGAATTGACGGGCCAATACCAAGCGTCACAGTATCCCATGACTCGCTGAGGAGGCGAGTGCGCCGGGTCACCGGCATGGGAGGAGAATTGGTATGGCACACGCAGCGACCTCGGGTCAGCTGGAGACCTTTCCGCAATTGCTGGCGCGGAATGCGACGCAGTTTGGCGACAAACCCGCCTATCGCGAAAAGGAATTCGGCATCTGGCAAAGCTGGACCTGGGCCGAGGCGCGGGACGAGATCGAGGCACTGGCCTATGGCCTGCTCGAGATGGGTCTGGCCGAGGGGGACCATGTCGCGCTGCTCGGGCCGAACCGCCCCCATCTCTACTGGACCATGGTCGCTGTCCAGATGTGCGGGGCCGTACCGGTGCCGATCTACCATGACAGTGTCGGCGAAGAGATCGCCTATGTTCTCGACCATTGCGGTGCCCGCTACGTTGTCGCCCAAGATCAGGAGCAGGTCGATAAGGTAATCGAGGTCAAGGACCGGCTGCCGACGCTGGAGGATGTGATCTATCTCGATCCGCGCGGTATGCGGAAATACGACCATACCCATCTGCGCCTCTTCGCGGATGTGCAGACCATGGGCCGCGGCGCCCATGACGCGCTGGAAAAGGAGATGACTGCCCGGCTGGCCAAGCAGAATGGCGAGACGACCTGCGTGATGCTCTATACTTCGGGCACGACGGGCCGTCCCAAGGGCGTAGTGCTCTCCAATGACAACATCATCCTGACGTCAAAAAATTCCGGCGAGTTCGATCATCTGCGCCAGGATGATGATATTCTCGCCTATCTGCCGCTGGCTTGGGTCGGGGATTTCATCTTCTCCGTGGGACAGGCCTATTGGACCGGGTTCTGCGTGAACTGCCCCGAGAGCGCCGAGACCATGATGACGGATCTGCGCGAGATCGGGCCGACCTATTACTTCGCCCCGCCGCGGATTTTCGAGACCCAGCTCACCACGGTCATGATCCGGATGGAGGATGCGGGGCGGTTCAAGAAATGGCTCTTTGACACTTTCATGGCCCATGCGCGGGAGGTCGGTCCCAAGATCCTCGATGGCGAGCCGGTCGGTGCCATGGACAAGTTCAAATACGCGCTGGGGAACATCTTCGTCTACGGTCCGCTCAAGAATACCCTGGGCCTGAGCCGGGTGCGCGTGGGATACACTGCGGGGGAGGCGATCGGGCCGGAAATTTTCGACTTTTACCGCTCGCTCGGGATCAACCTGAAACAGCTCTATGGTCAGACCGAGGCTTCGGTTTTCATCACCCAGCAAAAGGACCATGAGGTTCGCGCCGACACGGTGGGCACGCCGACCCCGGGGGTCGAGCTGCGGATTGCCGAGAATGGCGAGGTCTTCTACCGCTCGCCGGGCGTCTTCGTGCGGTATTACAAGAATGATGAGAGCACGGCCTCGACCAAGGATGCAGAGGGCTGGGTTGCGACGGGCGATGCGGGTTTCATCGAGCCCGATACCGGGCATTTGCGGATCATCGACCGGGCCAAGGATGTGGGCAAGCTCGCCAGCGGCGGCATGTTCGCGCCGAAATATGTCGAGAACAAACTGAAGTTTTTCCCGAATATTCTGGAGGTTGTCGTCTTTGGTGCCGATCGCGAGATGTGCACGGCCTTCGTCAATATCGACCTGACGGCGGTCGGCAACTGGGCCGAACGGAACAATATTGCCTATGCCTCCTATCAGGAGCTGGCGGGGCATCCGCAAGTGCTCGAGACCATTCAGGGGCATATTGCCGAGGTGAATGAGAGCGTGGCGCGGGACGAGATGCTGTCGGGCTGCCAGATCCACCGCTTCCTTGTGCTCCACAAGGAGCTCGATGCGGATGATGGGGAGCTGACCCGGACCCGCAAGGTGCGTCGCCGGATCATCGAAGAGAAATACGGGGATCTGGTCACGGCGCTCTATGACGGGTCCTCCACGGTCTCAACCGAGACGGAAGTGACCTATGAGGATGGGCGCAAGGGCTCGATCAAGGCGACGTTGGAGATCCGCGATGTGCGGGTGGTCGACACGGCGCCCCAGGCGGTGGCCGCGGAATGATCGGCAGACGCTCAGCTGACGCTTTCGCCCCTCCCGCCATCCCGCAGGGGGACAGCGCATGACCTTGATTGGTGTGCTCTTTTTCGCCCTGGGATTTGCCGCCTCCTATGTGATTGGGCGTCGGGTCGGGAAATACGCGGATCTGGCCCAGGGCGCGGCGATTGCGCTCTGCGGGGTGGGCGGACTGCTCTACGGGATGCCGGCGGTTTTGAATGACGGGTTGCTGCTGACGCTGCTGGTGCTGGGGATCTACGGGATGATTGGGGCGCTGGTGTTTCGGGCCGGACGGCGCGCGCGGGAGGTACAGAAATGAACGACATGTCCCCAGAGGGCTATGAGACCGAGGACGGCCGCAAGATCGGCGGGGTTCTGATGGAGATGCAGAACATCACCCTGCGCTTCGGCGGCGTCACGGCGATCAAGGATATCTCCTTTGACATTCGCGAGGGCGAGATCCGCGCGATCATCGGGCCGAACGGGGCTGGCAAGTCCTCGATGCTGAACGTGATTTCCGGCTTTTACGTCCCGCAAGAGGGGCAGGTCATGTTCCGCGGGGCGCCGCGGCGCAAAATGAAACCCTATGAAGTGGCACGTCAGGGGATCGCGCGGACCTTCCAGAACATCGCGCTTTTTGAGGGCATGTCGGTTCTCGACAACATCATGACCGGGCGTCTCAACCATATGAAAGCGACCATGCTGGATCAGGCTTTCTGGTGGGGCAAGGCGCAGCGCGAGGAGAGCGAGAACCGCGAGAAGGTGGAGCGTGTGATCGACTTCCTCGAGATCCAGAACATCCGTAAGACCCCGGTGGGACGCCTGCCTTATGGCTTGAAGAAGCGGGTGGAACTGGCCCGGGCGCTCGCGGCGGAGCCGATGCTTTTGCTGCTCGATGAGCCCATGGCCGGCATGAATGTCGAGGAGAAAGAGGACATGTCCCGCTTCATCCTCGATGTGAATGACGAGTTCGGCACCACCATTGCCCTGATCGAGCACGATATGGGCGTGGTGATGGATCTGAGCGACCGGGTTGTCGTGATGGATTACGGAAAGAAGATCGGGGACGGCTCCCCGGATGAGGTGCGCAACAATCAGGATGTGATCGACGCCTATCTGGGGGTCGCCCATGACTAGTTTAGCGGTCTTCTTTTCTGGTCTCCTCTGCTTCGAGCCTCGACCGGGAATCCGCCGCAATCATCTGGTTGTATTAACCCCATGGGCCAAAGGGCGCTGCAATGGTTGACCGGAAGACCATCAAGGGCGGATTGATTGGCGCCATCACGGGCTTTTTCGCAGCTTCGCATCCTGCAGCGGCCGAGTGGACCGTCGACCTAGACCGCATGCAGTCTGTTTGTCTCGCTCTTTTGGATGGTGTTGGGCAGCAAGGCTTAGATGTGCGTGCTTTGAGTGCTGACGAAAAGCTCTTCTTCTACGGCGATCTATTCTCCTGGTCCGAGCCCGACGATCCCGTTGTAACGGAGTACTGGCGCGCCGTCCGATTGGATGCCGTGCTTACACTTCCTGTGACCATTCATGAGGGTCGGTGCAGCTACGCTTTTCCAGTTTCCGCTTCGTTTGATCGAACCGTGAACCAGATTGTGGAATGGCCGTCCCTGGACGAACATGGGTTTGTATTGACGGTATCCCGTATGTCCAAGAATCCGAGCGCTTTCTCCGCGCGCTACTGTGCAGCGATTGGCCCACTCACCATTACCGGACGCCATTTCCACGTCTCGCAGTACGGACAAGTGCTCCAAGGTGCATTCTCGTGGACCAATCGAACATATTGTAACGGGCTGTCGATCGAGACCCTAAAGGAGGCTCTGTAATGCCTGATCAACTGCTATTTGCCATGGAGGTTACGCTCAACGGTCTGATGGCCGGGGTGATGTACGCGCTGGTGGCGCTGGGCTTTGTGCTAATCTTCAAGGCTTCGGGGATCTTCAACTATGCCCAGGGGGTCATGGCGCTCTTTGCGGCGATGACGCTGGTGGGCATCCAGAAGGGGCAGGTGCCCTTCGCCCATCTGATCAACGCCATGTTCGGCACGAATATCCACTATTTCGGCTGGCAGGTGCCCGCGCTGCTCGCGATCCTGCTGACGGTGGTGGTGATGGTGGCCTTCGCCTGGGCGGTGAACAAGTTCGTCCTGCGCCATCTGGTCAATCAGGAGCCGATCATCCTCTTCATGGCCACAATCGGTCTCGCCTATTTTCTCGAAGGGGTCGCGGACCTCATGTGGGGCGCGGAGATCAAGAAGCTCGATATCGGCCTGCCTCAAGGCATCAACGAGACCATCGACACGGTCACCTTCGAGATGTTCGGCTACGGCTTCTTCATCGACAACCTGGATATCGCAGCCACGGTGATTGCGGTCATCCTGGTGACCGGGCTGGTGGTCTTCTCGCAATACACCAAGCAGGGCCGGGCCCTGCGTGCGGTGGCTGATGACCATCAGGCGGCGCTGTCGGTGGGGATCAGCCTGAACTTCATCTGGGTGCTGGTTTGGTCCATCGCGGGCTTTGTGGCGCTGGTCGCCGGGATCATGTGGGGCGCGAAATCCGGGGTGCAGTTCTCGCTGTCCCTCATCGCGCTCAAGGCTTTGCCGGTGCTGATGCTGGGCGGGTTCACCTCGATCCCCGGGGCGATCATCGGCGGGCTGATCATCGGGATGGGCGAGCAGCTCTTTGAATTCCTGATCGGCCAGCCCTTCCTTGGCGGCGCGACCCAGAACTGGTTCGCCTATGTGCTGGCCCTCGTGTTCCTCGTCTTCCGGCCCCAGGGCCTGTTCGGCGAGAAAATCATCGAGCGGGTCTAGGCGCGTGCGGTTATCTCAGAACAGATCCGTGATCCACTCCCAGAGCCAGATGAAGGGCAGGGCGAGGGCACAGAGGATCATCACCGGGGCCGCGATGGTCAGCGGGGCCAGCACATATGCTCCGGCGGCGATCAGCGCGAGCACGATCACAGTGAGCATGAGGTTCGAGGCCAGCCCGACCACGAGCGCCGAGCGTTCGTCACGGGCAGGTTGGGTCAGCCGGGTCTCGGCCGCTACCCGCAAGAGCGCGTCCTTGGCCATCTCGACATCGGCATCTGACAAGGTTCCGGCGGCCCGGCGGGCCTCTAGGTCTTCGAGCTCTTTGGCAAGGGTCATGGCGAGGGCCTCCGGCTGGACGGGATCCGGCCTATCGCAGATGCACGGCGGCAAGGCGGTGATTTCGCGGCAATTTCAGGGCGCCACGCTGCGGTGCGGAAAAATGCTGCGCGCGCTAAGTAATTGCTGCGCTGCATATATTCCTGTTTCGAGATACATATTGACGCAGGCCCCGAAAACAGGGCTTCATGGGCGCCAAATCCGGGGCCGTGAGGCCTCTGCGCCATGTATGGAGACGATTCGGTATGAAAAAGTTCTGGGCCATTGCCTGTGTGATTGCGTTTACGGCGTTCTGGACCTTCGGGTTTCTGGCTCTGGCGGGACTGTTCGGCGACCGGCCCTTCGACTGGACCAGCGCACTGATCTCACTGGCCGGTCTCGGTCTGGGGATCTACGCACGCCTGCAGATCAACGCGCTTACCGCCAGCATCACCAAGGGGATGCATGTGCGTCCGACGCAGGGCGAGGACGAGTTCGCGGAGAAGGTACACGCCTGATCCGTCCTGCGCGCGCGCTGCGGATCTGCAAGACTGAAGAGATGATGACACCCCGTGCCCTCCGGTCGGAGCGCGCGGGGTTTTTTGTGCCCGCCCGGGGCCTGACAGAAGGGGGACGTGTCGATGTTCTATCGTGAGGCCGGGGACTTCAAAACGTCCTATACTGCGGACAGCCAGACCTTTCCGATCAGTTTTGATCGGTTCCGCTACTATGCGGTGCTGGCGGTGGCGCTGGGGATCATCCCCTTCCTGATCAACGACTACTGGGCGAGCGCGGTTCTGGTGCCTTTCCTGATCTGGGCGATTGCCGCGATCGGGCTGAACATCCTGACCGGCTATTGCGGGCAGGTGAGCCTTGGCACCGGCGGGTTCATGGCCGTGGGGGCCTATGCCTGCTACAAGCTGATGACGGCCTTTCCAGATCTCAACATCGCGGCCTGTGTCCTCTTGGGCGGGGTGATCACCGCCGGGGTCGGGGTCCTGTTTGGCCTGCCGAGCCTGCGGATCAAGGGGTTCTATCTGGCCGTGGCGACGCTGGCGGCGCAGTTCTTCCTTGTCTGGCTCTTCAACAAGGTGCCGTGGTTCTACAACTACTCCGCCTCGGGTCAGATCAACGCGCCGGAGCGGACGATGTTCGGCTTTGCGATCACCGGACCGAATGCGGATGCGGCGCCGAAATACCTGTTCTGTCTCGCGTTCCTCTTCGTGCTGGCCTGGCTGGCACGGAACCTGACGCGGGGCACGGTGGGGCGGACCTGGATGGCGATCCGGGACATGGATATCGCCGCCGAGATCATCGGGGTGAACCCGCTCAAGGCCAAGCTCACGGCCTTTGCCGTCAGTTCCTTCTTCGTTGGGGTCGCGGGGGCGCTTTTCTTCAGTGTCTATCTCGGCGCGGTCGAAGTGGGCGAGGCCTTCGGGATCAACCAGTCCTTCCTTGTCCTGTTCATGATCATCATCGGCGGGCTCGGATCGATCTTCGGCTCCATCGTCGGGGCGGCCTTCATCGTGCTGCTGCCGGTGCTCTTGAAGAACATCATGGTCGGCGGTCTCGGCTGGGACACCGCCATCGCGGCGCATTTCGAGTTCGTGATCCTCGGCGGCCTGATCATCTTCTTCCTGATCGTCGAGCCCCACGGGCTCGCCCGGCTCTGGCAGCTGGCCAAGGAGAAACTGCGGCTCTGGCCGTTTCCACATTAACGCGTGAGCCCCCCGTCAGAGGGGGCGCGCAGATACGGACCGGGGCGAGGGGCTTCGGATACCACAAAGACGCGAGAACCAATGGGAGGAAATCGCATGAAGATGAAACTCACGAGTATGGCTGTGGCCGCCACAATGGTCGCCGCCCCGGTGATGGCCGATCTGGTCTATCCGTCCCTGTCCTACCGGACCGGACCTTATGCGGCGGGCGGCATTCCCTTTGCCGACGGCTACGCGGATTACTTCACGCTCCTGAACGAGCGCGATGGCGGGATCGGTGGCGTGGCGACGCGCGTGCTGGAATGTGAGACCGGCTACAACACCCAGAAGGGTGTGGAATGCTATGAGAGCACCAAGGGCGAAGGCTCGCTGGTCTATCAGCCGCTCTCCACCGGCATCACCTATCAGCTGATCCCCAAAGCGACCGCCGATGGCATCCCACTCCACACCATGGGTTATGGCCGGACCTCGGCCGCAAACGGCTCGGTCTTCAGCCATGTGTTCAACTACCCGGCCAACTACTGGGACGGCGCGTCGATCATCGTGAACCACCTGCTGGCCGAGGATGACGGGCTCGCGGGCAAGAAGGTCGCGCTGCTTTATCACAACTCCGCCTATGGCAAGGAGCCGATCCGCACCCTCGAAGAACTCAGCGCTAAGCACAATTTCGAGCTCAGCACCATCGCCGTGGACCATCCCGGTCAGGAGCAGAAGTCCCAGTGGCTGCAGATCCGCCGCGAGCGTCCGGACTATGTCGTGATGTGGGGCTGGGGCGTGATGAACCAGGTCGCCGTGCAGGAAGCCGCGAACATCCGTTTCCCGATGGAGAACTTCATCGGCAACTGGTGGGCCGGCTCCGAGAATGACGTGATCCCGGCGGGTGATGCGGCCAATGGCTACAAGTCCCTCAACATGCACAATGTGGGCGCGGATTTCCCGATCTATGCGGATCTGCAGAAATACGTGATCGACGCGGGCAAGGCCGCGGGTGCAGGCGATCAGGTGGGCACGGTGCTCTATAACCGTGGTCTCTATGCGGCGATGCTGGCGGCGGAAGCCACCCGCAAGGCGCAGGAGATCCATGGCGAGATGGACATCACCCCGGCGATGATGCGCGACGGTATGGAAGCCCTGGAGATCACCGAAGCCCGCATGGCCGAGCTTGGCATGCCCAACTTTGGCCCGGCCTTCTCTGTGAGCTGCCAGGATCATGGCGGCTCCGGCTCTGCCAAGATCCAGCAGTGGGATGCCTCCGCCAAAACCTGGAACGTGGTCACCGATTGGATCGGCTCCGATGATGACGTGATCACCCCGCTGGTGATGGCCGATAGCGAAGCCTTCGCCGCTGAGAACAGCATCGAAACGCGCTGCAACTAAGCGCAATGGCCCCGGCCGGATCTCGGCCGGGGCACGCACGAAAAAGGAAGCAACGGATGCGGTTTGGATATGTGGCAGCGCTCTGCAGCGGGCTTTGGCTTGCCCTGGCACCGCCCTTGGCCGCCGCGCAGCAGAGCATGGCCGAAGGCGTCGGCAAGATGCGCCTGCAGACCCCTGGCAAACCCCATAACTATGCGCGCGTTGTCTTTCCCGATGGCACCAAGGCCGAACGGTTTCTCCTGCGCCCGGGCGACTGTGTCCGTTCGATTGGAGACTGCCGCGACGACCGGGAGCGGGTGGAATTTGCCGCTGAGCGCACGGGCATCCGGCCCGGGGATACGGTCTGGTACGCTTGGTCGGTCTTCGTGCCCCGAGAGTTTCCGCAGCTGACGGCGGGGTCGCCCAATTACACGATCGGCCAGATCCATCAGCGCGATAAAAGCGGTCCGGAACTGCTCTTCAGTCTGTTCCATGACGGGCTTTTCGCCGAGCTGAGTGATCCCACGCGTCTCGACAGCGACCCGATGAACCCGATCGGCGGCAAGATCGCAAAACGTCTGGCGCGACAATCGGATTTGCGCGGACGCTGGACCCGGATCAAACTGCGCGCCGCTTGGTCGCGCGGTGCCGAGGGGGCGATCGATCTTTGGATGAATGATCGCAAGGTCTGGAGCTATACCGGGCCAACCACGAATTCGAACGGTGAGCTCTATCTCAAATACGGGCTCTATCGGAGCTTTGTCAGCCGCTGCAAAGGGCCCTGCCCAGAGGCGGCAGTCTATTACACGAATGTGCGCCAGGGGCGCAGCGAAGGGGAGGTGGAGTAGCCATGCTCGATGCAGGTCGGACCGAGGAGACGCTCCTTGAGGTCAACAATATCGAAGTGATCTACAACCATGTGATCCTGGTGCTGAAGGGCGTCAGCCTGACCGTGCCCAAGGGCGGGATCACGGCGCTGCTCGGCGGCAACGGGGCAGGCAAGACCACAACGCTCAAGGCGATCTCGAACCTGCTGCGCTCCGAACGGGGCGAGGTGACCAAGGGGTCGATCCAGTATCGCGGTCAGGAGGTCGAGGATCTCAGCCCTTCGGACATGGTCAAGCGCGGCGTGATCCAGGTGATGGAGGGGCGCCATTGCTTCGAGCACCTGACCGTCGAAGAGAACCTGATGACCGGCGCCTATACCCGCGCCGACGGGCGCGGCGCGGTCGCCGATGATCTGGAGCTGGTCTACAAGTATTTCCCGCGCCTCAAGGAACGCCGCAAGTCGCAGGCGGGCTATACTTCGGGCGGTGAGCAGCAGATGTGCGCCATTGGCCGCGCGCTCATGTCCCGCCCTGAGACCATCCTGCTCGATGAGCCCTCCATGGGGCTCGCCCCGCAGCTCGTCGAAGAGATCTTCGGCATCGTCAAGGATCTGAACGAGCGCGAGGGGGTGTCCTTCCTGCTGGCCGAGCAGAACACGAATGTGGCCCTGCGTTTCGCTCATCATGGCTATATCCTTGAATCCGGGCGTGTGGTGATGGAAGGCCCCGCCGCCGAGCTCCGGGAGAACCCGGATGTGAAGGAATTCTACCTCGGCATGTCCGATGAGGGCCGTAAGAGCTTCCGCGATGTCCGCTCCTATCGCCGCCGGAAGCGGTGGCTGAGCTGACTTTTTCATTGTTCCGGAAATACTCCGGGGGAGGCGCATCGCGCCGGGGGCAGAGCCCCCAAACCGCACGCAGTGCAAGACTTCACGAGGCGCCGCAGGCGCTCTGCTTGAGACAAGCCGATTGGGAAAGGCCCCGGCATGAGTGAGTTTTACGACATTCTGGAAACCCGCAGCGCGGATCAGCGGGCCGCGGATCTGGCTCGGGACCTGCCCGCCCAAGTGGCGCGCGCCCAGGCATTGCCGGGCTATGCCGAGAGCTTGGGCGGGGTGGATGCGGCGTCCGTGATCGATGCCGCAGCGCTCTCGGCTCTGCCTGTCCTGCGCAAATCCACCCTGACCGAAGCCCAAACCCCGGCGGCGCCCCTGGGCGGTTTTGCCGGGCCAGCCACCGGCTTCTCCCATGTTTTCCAATCCCCCGGCCCGATCTACGAGCCCGGCGGGATCGATGGCGACTGGTTCCGCTTGGGCCGGTTTCTCCATGCGGCGGGGATCGGCGCGCAGGATCTGGTGCAGAACTGCTTTGGCTATCACCTGACCCCGGCGGGGATCATGTTCGAAAGCGGCGCGCGCGCAGTGGGGGCCACGGTGCTGCCTGCCGGGACTGGCCAGACCGAGTTGCAGGTGCAGGCTGCGGCCCATCTGGGCTCCACCGCCTATGCGGGCACGCCGGACTACTTGAAGGTCATTCTCGACAAGGCCGACGAGATGAGCGTGACGCTGGGCTTTGCCAAAGCGGCGGTTTCGGGCGGCGCGCTCTTCCCGAGCCTGCGGCTGGCCTATGCGGATCGCGGGATTAGCTGCCTGCAATCCTACGCCACGGCGGATCTCGGCAATATCGCCTACGAGTCCCCTGCCATGGAGGGTTTGATCGTGGATGAGGGCGTGATCGTCGAGATTGTGCGCCCCGGGACGGGTGACCCGCTGCCCGAGGGCGAGGTGGGCGAGGTTGTCGTCACCTCCCTGAACCCGGACTACCCACTGATCCGCTTCGCCACCGGAGATCTTTCTGCGGTGATGTCTGGGCAAAGCCCCTGCGGCCGGACCAACCTGCGCATCAAGGGCTGGATGGGCCGCGCGGATCAGACGGCCAAGATCAAGGGCATGTTCGTCCGTCCCGAACAGGTCGCGGCACTGGTGGCCGCCCATCCCGAAATCACCCGGGCGCGGGTGGTGGCCGGGCGCGATGGCGAGATGGACACCCTCCATGTGCGGATCGAAAGCGATGGCGGCGATGCGGCGGCCTATGGCGCGTCGGTGACGGCCCATCTCAAGCTCAAGGGCAGCGTCGAGATCGTGGCCCCGGGCAGTCTGCCCAATGATGGCCTCGTGATCGAGGACACGCGCAGCTACGACTGATCGCGCTTGCGACGGGAGGAAAGGCGCGATCCGCATGCGGATCGCGCGTGACCCGCCAACGCCGTTCGGAGGACGCAGTCCCACCGTTTCAACAGAACACGTCCGCGCCCTGCGCATGCGCAGGGCGCCCCCTTCTCGCATCCCTAGATACCCTCACGCTGCCATAACGCACCCATAACCCTGCACCCATTACTCCGAGGCCGTGGCCCACCTATTCCGGTGGCGCGCCCCGGATCTGATGAGGTGATTATGTCCAACCCGCTTCCCGTCGTTATTCTCGCGACCCAAGCCGATCTCGATGCGGTGGAGACCGATCTGCGCACGGGGCGCCGGCGCGATCTTCTGGCCTTCAGTGTGCAGATTGCGGGGATCCCGCCCCATCTCGCGCTCTCTGCCGAGAAGCTGCTCAATACCGGCTACCGCATTACCGGATGGACCGAGGCCTTGGCGCTTGGCGTCCCAACCGCCGCACTTACAGCCCTGCTCGCCGCGCATTTGCCCGGGTTGACCCTTGCCCCTCTGATCCTTGCGGGGCTCGCCCTCTGTGCCGGTGGGGGCGGCGCGGCGCTGGGCGCGTCGCTGGCCCGTCGACAGGCCAAGCGGAAGATGGCCTGCGCCCTGACGCGCTTGCGTGTCGCCTTGCAACAAGCCGCCGCTTGCAGCCCGCCCGAGGGCAACCGGTCTCGCGGTCCCCGTCGGCGCCAGGCCCCGTCACCGGGGGCTGCCGCAGCGGCGGAAATTCATGTGCTGGCGGATGAGCGGGACCGGGTCGCCCTGCGCGCGGCACCGCCACGCCCGATACGGGATCTTGCGGCCGCGCCGCTGGCCGCCTTGCGTTGAACCCGGGAAGGCTCAGGAGCGTGGCGCAGTCCGGGCCTGGCTGAGGTATTGCCTGAGGCTCGCCTGCTGCTCCGGGATCACGGTCGTGGCGCGCAGATAGACATCCACCCCGATCATCAAGGCATCCCGGGGTCCCCCATCACGCGACAGCACTTCCCATTCCAAAGGGCTCAGCCAGGCCGCAAAAAACCACGTGGGCGGCAAGTCTGGCGCGGCTTTGGGGGGCGGACAGAGAATCGGCCAGTTCAGCCGTGTCACGGAGAGGGAAAACCCCAGAACCTCCTCGGCCAGCACCAGTGCGGTCTCCGCCGGGCTGCGCCCCTCGACCCGCGCCAGATTGGGCAACGTCCAGAGCGGACCCGATGCCCCAGAGCGTTCATCCGCGGGCAAACAAGTCACAGCTACCTTCTCGCCATGGAGGGCGGCCAGGGTCACCCCCTGAAATTCCGTGTGTGTCTTCTGTTGCGGCACAGAGAATCCGTATACTGTCCCGGTCGTATCATCCGATAATGGGGCTCGGCGTCTAGATGACCAGTCTCTGCCGCGATTGTCAGCAGCAAAATATCGAGAATCCGCGTTGCCCCCGTTGCGGCAGTCCGCGGCTGATCCGCCATGCGGAACTCGATACGCTGACCATCGCCCATATGGATTGTGACGCTTTCTTCGCCTCGGTGGAAAAACGCGACAATCCGGAGCTCGCCCAGAAGCCCGTGATCATCGGCGGGGGGCGGCGCGGTGTGGTCTCGACCGCTTGCTATGTGGCGCGGATCAAGGGGGTCCGCTCGGCCATGCCCATGTTCAAGGCGCTGGCGCTGTGCCCGGATGCGGTGGTCATCAAACCGCGGTTTGACGCCTATGTGGAGGCCAGCCGCGCGATCCGCGCGATGATGGATGAGCTGACCCCGGATGTAGAGCCTTTGTCGCTGGATGAGGCTTTCATGGATCTGGGCGGGACCGCGCGGCTCCATGGCGCGCCACCGGCAGCGATGCTGGCGCGGCTGGTCAAACGGATGGAGGATGAGCTCGGACTGACGGGCTCCATCGGGCTGTCCCATAACAAGTTTCTGGCCAAGATCGCCTCGGATCTGGACAAGCCCCGGGGCTTTGCGGTGATCGGCAAGGCGGAGACGATGGATTTTCTGGCGGACAAGCCCGTGCGGATGATCTGGGGCGTGGGGGCCGCGGGGCAGGCGGCGCTGGAGGCCGCGGGGATCCGCACTTTCACGGATCTCGCCCGGTGGGAGCAGACGGATCTTGTGGCGCGCTTCGGGTCCATGGGGCTGCGGCTCTATCATCTGGCGCGCGGCGAGGATCGGCGACCGGTCTCGAGCCGGGCCCCGGTCAAGGGGATTTCCAATGAGACGACCTTTTCCGAAGATACGGCGGATCCTGATATCCTTGAGGGGCATGTCTGGCGCATGGCCGAAAAAGTGGCCGGGCGCGCCAAGGCCAAGGGTCTCGCCGGACGGGTCGTGTTGCTCAAGCTGAAGAAATCCGATCACACGCTGGTCACAAAGCGCCATGCGCTTCGCGACCCAAGCCAGATCGCGGACAAGATCTTTCGCGAGGCTATGGAGCTTTTTCGCGCGGTGCCGAAGGGGGAGAGCTATCGCCTGCTCGGTGTCGGGCTGAGCGATCTTGTCCCCGAGGGGGATGCGGATCTGACCGGGGATCTTCTGGATCCCGGTGCGAAGCAGCGCGCGGCCGCGGAGCGGGCGACCGATGCGATCCGGGCGAAGTTCGGGGATGATGCGATTCTGAAGGGGCGGGCCCTGCGCTAGAGAGTTACTCGGCGGCCAGCGGCACTTGCGAGGCGCGCCCGAAGCCCGCGATATCGGCGATCACTTGTTCCATCAGCCGTTGGAAGCCCCGGAATTGCGGGCCGCGCTCGATCTTGTCCTCGTCCATATAGAGGGCGCGGTCGATCTCGATCTGAACCACGTGCTGGTTGCGCGAGGGGCGACCGTAATGCTGGGCGATGAAGGCCCCGGCGAAGGGCGCGTTGCGCGCCACGCGCAGGCCGGCATTGGTGAAGGCGGCCTCGATATGGTCCACCACATGGGCGGCTGCGGCAGCTCCGAACCGATCGCCAAGCACCACATCCGGGCGTTCGTCCGAATGCTGGTGCAGCGCGTCGATCGCCTCATGGGGCATGGAATGGCAATCCACGAGAATCGCCTGGCCAAAGGTGTTGCGGGTCACGTCGAGCATGCGGCGCAGCTGGTCGTGATAGGGGTGCCAATAGGCATCAAGCCGGGCCTTGGCCTCGTTGAGGTGCAATTTGCCGCGGTAGATCGCGCGTCCATTGGCCACCACCCGGGGGACAACGCCGAGGCCCGAGCTGATCCGCGGGTTATGGGTCACCCGGCGCAGCCCGCTGACCACTGCGGGATCGAGCTCATCGGAGTTGCGGTTGAGGTCGATATAGGCGCGCGGAGCCGTGGCTGCGATGGTTTGCGCCCCGTGGCGCGGGGCACAGGAGATCAGCTCATCCACAAAGGCATCCTCGGAGGAGCGGATCGTGTGGGTGTCCAGGATCGTGGCCCGCAGGAAATCCTTCGAATAGGCGCGCCCGGAATGGGGCGACGCGAAGACGACCGATGTGGTGCAGGGCCGGGGGCGCCCGAGTGTATATGCCGTGTGCATCATTGGGGATATACTAGACCGAACCGGGGGCAGGCCAAAAGCCCTTGAACACCTTTGCGACTCCTTTTATAGGACGCGAACCGATCGGGAAGGTGGCTCCGCCGAGGAGCGATTTTGGCGAATTCGGTATTTCATCGGGCGGTTAGCTCAGCGGTAGAGCACTTCGTTGACATCGAAGGGGTCACTGGTTCGATCCCAGTACCGCCCACCATCTCGGCCTTGTCCCTCGGGGCGGCCATCCACCTTGGCGCAGTGCGCGCCGCGACAGGAGACAGACCCATGAAGGTCAAGAACTCGCTCCGCTCGCTCAAGCAGCGCCACCGGGATTGCCGGATCGTGCGTCGTAAGGGCCGCGTTTACGTGATCAACAAGACCCAGCGTCGGTTCAAAGCGCGTCAGGGCTGAGCCCGCGCCGCCGGAGGGATCCGGTCGATCACTGAAAAGATGTAAACCGCCGCGGGAAACCCGGCGGTTTTGTCGTGTTCTGGGCCAACGTTAGACCCGAGGCGCCATGCACATGTGCATGGCGCGGACCCGCGCGGTTCGACGGTTCGGGCAATGTCATAACGAGGGGACCTGGCGCGTCGCCCGCGCTCCACATGTGGAGCGCGCCCCGGGTCCGGGGTTAGGCCGCTTCCATGTTGGGATCCCGCGCGCCGGTCATGAAGGCCACCGCATCGGACATCTTGTAGTCCTTCGGGTCGATCACGCAGAGCCGCTTGCCCAGGCGGTGGATATGGATCCGATCCGCCACCTCGAACACATGGGGCATGTTGTGACTGATCAGAACGATTGGGATCCCCCGTGCCTTCACATCGAGGATCAGCTCCAGCACGCGGCGGCTTTCCTTCACACCGAGAGCTGCGGTGGGCTCATCAAGGATGATCACCTTGGACCCGAAGGCCGCCGCCCTGGCCACGGCCACGCCCTGGCGTTGCCCTCCGGACAGGGTCTCCACCGCCTGATTGATGTTCTGGATCGTCATCAGCCCGAGCTCGCTCAGCTTCTCGCGCGCGAAGCTCTCCATCGCGGCGCGATCCAGCTGCCGCAGCCATTTCCCGCGAAACCCCGGTTTGCGCAACTCGCGCCCCATGAACATGTTATCCGCGATCGACAGGGCCGGAGACATGGCGAGCTGCTGATACACCGTCTCAATCCCCGCATCCCGCGCGTCCAGCGGACTGGAAAAGCGGACCTGCTTGCCCTCCAGATAGACCTCGCCTTCGTCGGGGATTACGGCCCCGGAGACCGCTTTGATCAGGGAGGACTTGCCCGCGCCATTATCGCCGATCACCGCGAGGATTTCGCCCGGGTAGAGTTCGAAATCGCAATGATCCAGCGCGGTCACGCGGCCATAGCGTTTGACCAGGTTCTTTCCTGCCAGCACCGGTTCCATCAGACAGATACCTTTCTAATCCACTGATCCACCGCCACGGCAGCGATGATCAGCAGGCCAATCAACAGGAAGGTCCATTGGGCATCCGCCCCCAGAAGGCGCAGCCCTAGGGTAAACACCCCCACGATCAGCGCTCCGAAAAACGCGCCAAGGATCGAGCCCCGCCCGCCAAAGAGCGAGATGCCCCCGATCACCACAGCGGTGATGCTTTCGATATTCGCGAGCTGTCCGGACGTTGGCGAGACCGACCCGATCCGCCCGATCAGCGCCCAGCCCGCGAAGGCGCAGATCAGACCCGAGAGCATGTAGACCGAGATCAGCACCCGCGAGACCTGCACGCCGGAGAGCTCCGCTGCCTCCGGATCATCGCCCACCGCATAGACATGGCGGCCCCAGGCGGTTTGCCGGAGCACATAGGCGAGCACGAAAACCAGCGCGACCATGAAGATCACCCCGTAGGTCAGGCGCGCGCCGCCGATCTCCAGCGTGGTGCCGAAGAACTGCAGGAGTGGGGCTTGTTCGCGGATCTCCTGACTGCGGATGGTCTCGTTGGCGGAGTAGAGGAAGTTGGTGGCCAGCACGATCTGCCACATGCCCAGGGTCACGATGAAGGGCGGCAATTTCACCCGCGCCACGAGCCAGCCATTGATGAAGCCCATGGCCGTGCCGCAGATCAGGCCGCAGATGATCGAGATCTCCACCGGGATCCCGTAGCGGAAGGTGAACTGCCCCATCACCACAGAGCTCAGCACCATGATCGCGCCCACGCTCAGGTCGATCCCGGCGGTCAGGATCACAAGGCTCTGGGCCGCGGCGACAATGCCCACGATCTGCACCTGTTGCAGGATCAGGGTCAGGGCGAAGGGGGAAAAGAACTTGGACCCCAGAAGAACTCCGAAGATCGCGATCGCGGCCACCAGCACGATCAACGGCACGAGGGCCGGGGTCTGGTGCAGCGCGTGCTGGAATTTGCGGGTAAATCCCTGGGGGCCTTGATCGAACTCGGCGACGCTGGTCGTGGCGTCCTGAAGGGAGGCTTCGAAATCCTGCCCGCGCGGGGTGGGGTCGGTCATATGGGTCGGCTCCGGTCGCTAGGGGGCAAGACTGTGCGGTGCCTCTTCTCGCCAGCAGGCACCTGGGGGACGCGGACCCGATCCAGGGACCGGGGCCGCGCATGGGCGGGGAACAGGCGCGGCACCCGGGTCAGGCACCGCATTCTGTTACCGCCCCTCGCTCAGGGGCTGCAGGTCACCCCCAGCAGAGGTCCATACCCTCTTTGACGGAGATGCTCTCGACGCCGTCCACCGGCTTGTCGGTCACGAGCGCCACGCCTGTGTCGAAGAAGTCCTTGCCTGGGGTCGGGGCAGGCTTCTCGCCGGTATCGGCCCAAGTCTTGATCGCTTCGATCCCCAGCGAGGCCATCAGCAGTGGGTATTGCTGCGACGTGGCGCCGATCACGCCATCGGCGACGTTCTGCACGCCGGGGCAGCCGCCATCGACCGACACGATCAGCACGTCATTCTCGCGACCAATGGCCTTGAGCGCTTCATAGGCGCCCGCGGCCGCCGGCTCGTTGATCGTGTAGACCACGTTGATGAAGGGGTCTTTGGCCAGAAGATTCTCCATGGCGCGGCGGCCGCCTTCCTCGTTGCCGGCGGTTACATCATTGCCGACGATGCGCGGATCATCCTCATCGCCCCATTTGTTCGGATCGCCAAGCTCGATGCCGAAGCCCTGCAGGAAGCCCTGATCGCGGAGCACGCCGACCGTCGGCTGCGACACGGCCAGATCCAGCATGCCGATCTTGGCATTGCCCGCATCATCCCCCAGCGACGCCGCCGCCCAGGCCCCGATCAGCTCCCCCGCGAGGAAGTTGTCCGTGGCAAACGTGGCATCCGCCGCATCGATCGGCGAGAGCGGCGTATCGAGCGCGATCACCACAAGCCCCGCCTCCCGCGCCTGCTGCACGGCGGGTACGATGGATGAGGTGTCCGATGCGGTGATCAGGATCCCCTTCGCCCCATCGGCGATGCAAGTTTCGATCGCGGCCACTTGCGTCTCGTGATCGCCATCGACCTTGCCTGCGAAGGACTTCAGCTCAATCCCCAGCTCCTCGGCCTTGGCAGTCGCGCCTTCCTTCATCTTCACGAAGAACGGGTTGGTATCCGTCTTGGTGATCAGGCAGGCGGAAATGGAATGCCCCGCGGCCATCGCGGCTCCGGACATGGAAAGACAGGCCAGGGCCGTGCCCAGCATCAGCTTTTTCATAGAATGCTCCTCCCAGAACATGCGCCCGTTTTCGGCGCAAAAAGGTGCCCGCTCTGAAGGCGGGACTGACCCGAGCGAACCACAGCCTGCGGCAACTTGTCAATCAAGCGTGGGTCTTAGGGGCTGTGACGGGGCGTGGGGAGGAGGAACACTCGCGGGCAAGGGGCCTTGCGGCACATCAAAGACGCTAGGCCGCGCAAGGGCTCAACTGCGCGAAAGGAGAGATGCGACATGGGGTGGTCTGAGCTAATCGTGGCGTTCTGCGTGTTCCTGCTGAGCCATGCGATCCCCGTGCGCCCACCCGTGAAGCCTTGGCTCGTGGCGCGGTTGGGGCAGGGCGGCTTTACGCTGGCCTATTCCGTGTTGTCCCTCGGGGTCCTTGTCTGGGTAATCGGGGCGGCGGGGCGCGCGCCCGTGGTCCCGCTCTGGCCGCAGATGC
>NZ_JBNAGH010000008.1:142500-144242 GCF_049801095.1 Dinoroseobacter sp. S76
ATCGTACCCTAAACCGACACAGGTGGACTGGTAGAGAATACCAAGGCGCTTGAGAGAACGATGTTGAAGGAACTCGGCAAAATACCTCCGTAAGTTCGCGAGAAGGAGGCCCCGTTTGTAGGCAACTATAGGCGGGGGGCACAAACCAGGGGGTGGCGACTGTTTACTAAAAACACAGGGCTCTGCGAAGTCGCAAGACGACGTATAGGGTCTGACGCCTGCCCGGTGCTGGAAGGTTAAAAGGAGGAGTGCAAGCTCCGAATTGAAGCCCCAGTAAACGGCGGCCGTAACTATAACGGTCCTAAGGTAGCGAAATTCCTTGTCGGGTAAGTTCCGACCTGCACGAATGGCGTAACGACTTCCCCGCTGTCTCCAACATCGACTCAGCGAAATTGAATTGCCTGTCAAGATGCAGGCTTCCCGCGGTTAGACGGAAAGACCCCGTGCACCTTTACTACAGCTTCACACTGGCATCAGGCCATGCATGTGCAGGATAGGTGGTAGGCTTCGAAGCAGGAACGCCAGTTCTTGTGGAGCCTTCCTTGAGATACCACCCTTGCATCGCTTGATGTCTAACCGCGGTCCGTTATCCGGATCCGGGACCCTGTGTGGCGGGTAGTTTGACTGGGGCGGTCGCCTCCTAAAGCGTAACGGAGGCGCGCGAAGGTTGGCTCAGAGCGGTCGGAAATCGCTCGTTGAGTGCAATGGCAGAAGCCAGCCTGACTGCGAGACTGACAAGTCGAGCAGAGTCGAAAGACGGCCATAGTGATCCGGTGGTCCCGAGTGGAAGGGCCATCGCTCAACGGATAAAAGGTACGCCGGGGATAACAGGCTGATGGTGCCCAAGAGTCCATATCGACGGCACCGTTTGGCACCTCGATGTCGGCTCATCTCATCCTGGGGCTGGAGCAGGTCCCAAGGGTACGGCTGTTCGCCGTTTAAAGAGGTACGTGAGCTGGGTTTAGAACGTCGTGAGACAGTTCGGTCCCTATCTGCCGTGGGTGTAGGATACTTGAGAGGAGTTGCCCCTAGTACGAGAGGACCGGGGTGAACGATCCACTGGTGGACCAGTTGTCGTGCCAACGGCAGTGCTGGGTAGCTATGATCGGACAGGATAACCGCTGAAGGCATCTAAGCGGGAAGCCCCCCTCAAAACAAGGTATCCCTGAGGACCGTGGTAGACCACCACGTCGATAGGCCGGAGGTGTAAGCGCAGCAATGTGCTCAGCTGACCGGTACTAATGGTCCGATAGGCTTGATTTGATCCAGTAGACGGCAAATGCCCCTGCGGACAATCAAAGCATACACAAACAAACGTATTTGGCTTGGACGCCGATGTGAAAAAGCGCACCACAATTGAACAGTGTTCGAATGCGGTGCGCCAAGCAGATCAACGGTGTTGGAACGCGTTGTCGACTTTGTCGAAACGCTGCCTCCAACTAAAATCCTTGCTCTGCAAGGGCTTTTTCCTTGGTTTGGTGGTCATAGCGCGAGTGAAACACCCGATCCCATCCCGAACTCGGTCGTTAAGCACCGTAGCGCCGATGGTACTGCGTCTTAAGGCGTGGGAGAGTAGGTCACCGCCAAACCTAGAAAAAAGCCCATAACTCTCAATACGATCTCAAAAAAGCGCCAGGCAATAACACTGCCAACGCAACTGGCGCGGGATGGAGCAGCCCGGTAGCTCGTCAGGCTCATAACCTGAAGGTCGTAGGTTCAAATCCTACTCCCGCAACCAAAAC
>NZ_JBNAGH010000009.1:0-95776 GCF_049801095.1 Dinoroseobacter sp. S76
GACGCGATGTATGCGTTGTCGGTTTCTGATCCTGAGGGTTTTTGGGGGGAGCATGGTCGGTCTTTGGACTGGATCAAGCCCTACACCAAGGTGAAGGACACGTCCTTTGCCCATGACGATGTGCATGTGAAGTGGTTCGAGGACGGCACGCTGAACGTGGCGGCCAATTGCATCGACCGGCATCTGGCCACGCGCGGCGATCAGACGGCGATCATTTTCGAGCCCGATGATCCCGAGGAGCCGGCCCAGCACATCACCTACAAG
The DNA here is from genome assembly GCF_049801095.1 of Dinoroseobacter sp. S76. NCBI lineage: Bacteria > Pseudomonadati > Pseudomonadota > Alphaproteobacteria > Rhodobacterales > Roseobacteraceae > Dinoroseobacter > Dinoroseobacter sp. S76. The sequence goes on from NZ_JBNAGH010000009.1 coordinate 265, forward strand.
GCGCTGCATGCCTCGGTCTGCAAGATGGCCAATGTTCTCGAGGAGATGGGCGTGCGCAAGGGCGACCGGGTCATCCTCTATCTCCCGATGATCCCCGAGGCGGCCTATGCGATGCTCGCCTGCGCGCGGATCGGCGCGATCCATTCGATCGTCTTTGCGGGCTTCTCCCCCGACGCCCTGGCCGCCCGTGTGAACGGCGCCGATGCCAAGGTCGTGGTCACCGCCGATTACGCACCGCGCGGCGGCCGTCAGACCCCGCTCAAATCCAACGCCGATGCGGCTCTGCTGCACACCAAGGACAGCGTCAAGATGCTGGTCGTGAAGCGCACCGGCGGTCAGACCACCTGGGTCGATGGGCGCGATTTCGACTATAACGAGATGGCCATGGAGGCCTCCGACCACCACATGCCCGTCGAGGTCGAGGCCGAGCATCCGCTGTTCATCCTCTACACCTCCGGCTCCACCGGGCAGCCCAAGGGCGTGGTGCACAGCTCGGGTGGCTACCTGCTCTATGCGGCGATGACCCAGAAATACGTCTTCGACGTGCATGAGGGCGATATCTACTGGTGCACCGCCGATGTGGGCTGGGTCACGGGCCACAGCTACATCGTCTATGGCCCGCTCGCCAATGGCGGCACCACGGTGATGTTCGAGGGCGTGCCGACCTATCCGGATGCGTCCCGCTTCTGGGAGGTCTGCGACAAGCACAAGGTCACCCAGTTCTACACCGCCCCCACCGCGATCCGCGCGCTGATGGCGAAGGGGCCGGAATTCGTCGAGAAATGCGATCTGAGCACCCTGAAAGTGCTGGGCACCGTGGGCGAGCCGATCAACCCCGAGGCCTGGAACTGGTATAATGACCATGTGGGCAAGGGCAAATGCCCGATCGTCGACACCTGGTGGCAGACCGAGACCGGTGGTCACCTGCTGACGCCGCTGCCCGGGGCCACGGCCCTGAAGCCCGGCTCGGCCACCACGCCTTTCTTCGGCGTGCAGCCCGTCGTGCTCGAGCCCACCACGGGCGAGGAAATCACCACGACCGAATGCGAGGGCGTGCTCTGCCTCAAGGACAGCTGGCCCGGCCAGATGCGCACGGTTTACGGCGACCATGAGCGCTTCGTGAAGACCTATTTCAGCGACTACAAGGGCTACTACTTCTCGGGCGATGGCTGCCGCCGGGACGCGGATGGCTATTACTGGATCACCGGCCGGGTCGATGACGTGATCAACGTCTCGGGCCACCGGATGGGCACCGCCGAAGTCGAAAGCGCGCTGGTCGCCCATGCCAAGGTGGCCGAGGCCGCCGTGGTCGGCTACCCGCATGAGATCAAGGGCCAGGGCATCTATTGCTACGTGACGCTGATGAACGGCGAAGAGCCCAGCGAGGAGCTCCGCAAGGAGCTGCGCACCTGGGTCCGCACCGAGATCGGCCCGATCGCCGCCCCGGACCTGATCCAATGGGCCCCGGGCCTGCCGAAAACCCGCTCCGGCAAGATCATGCGCCGCATCCTGCGCAAAATCGCCGAAGACGACTTCGGAGCCCTCGGAGACACCTCAACACTCGCAGACCCCTCCGTCGTCGATGACCTCATCGAAAACAGAATGAATAAGCAGGGGTAATCGAGATGGATGGTGCAACTCTGACAACCGCGAAAACCGTCAATGTCATCCTGTTGGGCCCTCCGGGGGCCGGCAAGGGGACCCAGGCCCGGATGCTCGAGGAGAAATTCGGTCTGGTTCAGCTCAGCACGGGCGACCTTCTGCGCGCGGCTGTGGCGGCAGGAACCGAGGCGGGCAAGGAAGCCAAGGCTGTCATGGAATCCGGTGGGCTTGTGTCTGACGAGATCGTTCTGGCGATCCTGAAGGACCGTCTGGCCGAAGACGATGTGAAGGCCGGGGTCATCCTCGACGGCTTCCCGCGCACCACGGCCCAGGCCGAAGCGCTGGACGAGATGCTGGCGGCCTCCGACCAAGGTATTGATGCGGCAATTTCGCTCGCCGTGGATGACGAGGCGATGGTGGAGCGGATCTCTGGCCGTTTCACCTGCGGAAGCTGTGGCGAAGGCTATCACGATACGTTCAAGAAGCCTGCAATTGCAGGCACTTGCGACAAATGCGGCGGCACGGACATGAAGCGTCGTGCCGACGACAACGCTGAGACGGTGCGGGAGCGGCTGAAGGCCTATCACGCCCAGACGGCACCCCTGATCACCTACTACGACAAAAAGCGCAGTTTGACCGAGATCAATGCCATGGCGGCGATCGATGAGGTTGCATCCTCGCTTGAGACTATCGTTAAGCGTGTTTTGGGATAACCCATGGGAGCGCCTCACGCAGGGGCGTCTTCCTGATTTTGGAAAGGGAGAGAGTCGTGTCGGACAATTCTGACAATAGTGGCTACTGGGCGGCCAATATTCGCCTTGTGAAAATCTGCCTCGTAATCTGGGCGCTCGTGTCGTTCGGATTTGGCATTCTACTGCGTCCGTTGCTTTCGGGCATCGCGGTGGGAGGAACAGACCTGGGCTTTTGGTTCGCCCAGCAGGGATCGATCCTCGTATTCCTGGCACTGATCTTCTTCTACGCCTGGCGCATGAACAGCCTCGACAAAGAATACGGCGTCGAAGAGTAATCCGAGGGACACGGAACAATGGATCAGTTTACCCTGAACTTGCTGGTGGTTGGCGCGACCTTTGCGCTTTACATCGGCATCGCGATCTGGGCCCGTGCGGGTTCCACATCTGAGTTTTACGCTGCGGGTCGCGGCGTTCACCCGGTCACCAACGGTATGGCGACAGCGGCGGACTGGATGTCTGCGGCCTCGTTCATCTCGATGGCGGGCCTCATCGCTTTCACCGGCTATGACAACTCCTCCTTCCTGATGGGTTGGACCGGTGGTTATGTGCTTCTGGCGCTGCTGCTGGCTCCGTATCTGCGGAAGTTCGGCAAGTTCACCGTGCCGGAATTCATCGGCGACCGCTTCTACTCCCCGACCGCGCGTCTCGTGGCTGTGATCTGCCTGATCGTTGCCTCCGTGACCTACGTGATCGGCCAGATGACCGGCGTTGGCGTTGCATTCTCCCGCTTCCTCGAAGTGGATGTGGCAACCGGCCTGTTCATCGGTGCGGGCGTTGTGTTCTGCTACGCTGTTCTCGGTGGGATGAAGGGTGTGACCTACACCCAGGTTGCTCAGTACTGCGTGCTGATCACCGCCTACACCATCCCGGCGATCTTCATCTCGCTGCAGCTGACCGGCAACCCGATCCCGGGTCTGGGCCTCTTTGGTGAGCACACCGCCTCCGGTGAGCCGCTGCTGCAGAAGCTGGACCAGGTGGTTCAGGAGCTCGGCTTCGCGTCCTACACGGGCCACCATGCCGACACGCTGAACATGCTGCTCTTCACGATCTCGCTGATGATCGGTACCGCGGGTCTGCCCCACGTGATCATGCGCTTCTTCACCGTCCCGAAAGTGGCCGACGCCCGTTGGTCCGCTGGCTGGACGCTGATCTTCATCGCCCTGCTGTACCTCACGGCTCCGGCGGTTGGCGCCATGGCTCGTCTGAACCTGATCGACACCGTGTACCCGAACGGCACCCAAGCTCAGCCGCTCGAGTATGAAGCACGCCCCGATTGGATGAAGAACTGGGAAGTCACCGGCCTCCTGAAGTTCGAAGACAAGAACGGCGACGGCCAGATCCAGTGGTATAACGACAAGTCCGACGCGTTTGCGGCCACGGCGACTGCCAATGGCTGGCAGGGCTCCGAGCTCAGCGTGAACCGCGACATCCTCGTGCTGGCCAACCCCGAGATCGCTCAGCTTCCGGCATGGGTCATCGCGGTGGTCGCTGCGGGTGGTCTGGCTGCGGCTCTGTCCACGGCGGCGGGTCTGTTGCTCGCAATCTCCTCGGCGGTGTCTCATGACCTCTTCAAGGGTCAGCTGACCCCGAACATGTCGGAGAAAGCCGAACTGCTGACGGCGCGGATCTCGATGGCGGTTGCCATTGGTGTGGCCACCTATCTGGGTCTGAACCCGCCGGGCTTTGCGGCGCAAACCGTGGCTCTGGCCTTCGGTCTGGCGGCTGCATCGCTCTTCCCTGCGCTGATGATGGGTATCTTCTCGAAGACCATCAACAACAAGGGTGCGGTTGCCGGCATGCTGATGGGTCTCGTGACCACGCTGATCTACATCTTCCTGCACAAGGGTTGGTTCTTCATCCCGGGCACCAACAGCTTCTCCGATGCTGATCCGCTTCTGCTGACCATCAAGTCGACCTCGTTCGGCGCGGTTGGTGCGGCTCTGAACTTCGCGACGGCCTACTTCGTGTCCAAAGCGACGGATCCGGTGCCGGACGATATCGTCCAACTCGTCGAAAGCGTGCGCATCCCGAAGGGTGCCGGCGCAGCCGTCGATCACTAAGCTCCTCCCCTGGATGGGACCGGCCCACCCGGTCTCATCCCACCCCAAATCCTTGCGTCCCGGCCTGTTTCAGGTCGGGGCGCATTCTTCCTCAGTTACAGCTGACGAGCGCGCAACATGTTGCAAGACCTGACGAAGATCCAGGCGTTCCTCGCCCATGTACACCCCTATGACAGTCTGACTGAAGCCGAACTGGCCGCCCTTGCGGGCCGTGTCGAGCGGGTCGAGATTGCCGCCGGGGACACGATTTATGCCCTCGGAGAGACCTTGCGCGGCGTCTATGTGATTGCCGCCGGTGAGGTTGCGATTGCCGATGAGACCGGCGCGCAGATCTCTCATCTGGGGGTCCGCAACAGCTTTGGCGAGCGCGGATTGGCGCGCGATGGGCTGGCCGTGACCACCGCCACCGGTGCCAGCGATGCAGAGCTGCTCGTGGTGCCTGCCGAGGTCTATCACGAGCTGATCGAGGCCCATCCGGCCATCGCCAAGTTCTTTGACCGCTCCCGCGGCTCGGATGTCCGCAAGACCGATCTGGCCACGGCCCGGATCTCGGAGCTGATGACCAAGCAGGTCCTCGGGATCACCGCCGATGCCACGATCGAGCGGGCCGCCCATCTGATGCATTCCAAGCGGGTTTCGTCCCTCGCGGTGATGGAGGGCGGGCGTTTGGCCGGGATCCTGACCGTGCGCGACATGACCCGCGTTGTGGCCGATGGCCTCGCCAGCGATGACCCGGTCTCGGACCTGATGGCGCGCGATCCGATCACCCTGTCGCCCGACGCGCTGGGATCGGACGTGCTGCACACCATGCTGGAGCGCAAGATTGGCCATCTGCCCATCACCGACAAAGGCGCTCTGGTCGGCATTGTCACACAGACCGATCTGATCCGGTTTCAGGCGCTTTCCTCGGCGCAGCTCGTCCATGACATTGTCTATGCCAAGACCCCGGCGGAGATTGCGCTGGTCACAAAGCGCCTGCCGGAGCTGCTCGCGCAGCTGGTCGGCGCGGGCAACCCCCATGAGGTGGTGACCCGGCTGATCACGGATATCGCCGATGCAGCCACGCGGCGGCTGCTGAGCCTGGCCGAGGACAGTCTCGGCCCGCCACCCGTCCCCTATCTCTGGCTCGCCTGCGGCAGTCAGGGTCGGCAGGAGCAGACCGGCGTCTCCGATCAGGACAATTGCCTGATCATCGATGATGCCATGACGCCCGGCATGGATGCTTATTTCAAGGCGCTTGCCGAGTTCGTCTGCGATGGCCTGAACGAGGCGGGCTATATCTATTGTCCGGGCGACATGATGGCCACCGCGGATCGCTGGCGTCAGCCGCTCCGGGTGTGGAAGTCCTATTTCCAGAAATGGATCGCCAAGCCCGACAATGAGGCGCAGATGCTGGCCTCGGTCATGTTCGACCTGCGCGGGATCGGCGGAGAGCAGAGCCTGTTCGAGGATCTGCAGGGCGCGACGCTCAAGGCGGCCTCGGCCAACAGCATCTTCGTCACCCATATGATCGCCAACTCGCTGAAGCATACGCCGCCGCTCGGCATGTTCCGCGGGTTTGCCACGATCAAATCCGGCGAGCACAAGAACCAGCTCGACCTCAAGCATAATGGTGTCGTGCCGGTGGTGGATCTGGGCCGGGTCTATGCCCTGCAGGCCCAGCTTACGGCGGTGAACACCCGCGCGCGTCTCGAGGCCGCGAAGGAGAGCGGGGTGATCTCCACCTCCGGGGCGGCGGATCTGCTCGACGCCTATGACCTTATTGCGGAATCCCGGCTTCAGCACCAAGCTCGGCAAGTGCGCGCGGGCGAGAAGCCGGACAATTACATGTCCCCGACCAGCCTCTCGGATTTCGAGCGCAGTCACTTGCGGGACGCCTTTGTGGTGATCCGGACCATGCAATCCGCCGTCGGCTCTGGCCGTGGGGCGGTTACCTAGAGAAAGACGCGGATGTTTCTGGAACTCATAGCGACCTTCGTCATCGGCTTCGGTGTGGCCGGTCTGATCCTGATCGTGAATGCCATGACTGGGCGGCGCCTGCCCGGGGCCGTGCTGCCCGTGGGTGCGGGGCTGGCGATGATCGGTTTCACGATCTGGAGCGAGTATAACTGGTACCCGCGCACGCTGGCGCAACTGCCCGAGGGGATCGAGATCATCTCGACGAACGAGTCCCAGGCAGTCTACCGCCCCTGGACCTATGTCACGCCTTTCGTCGATCGCTTTGCGGCCGTGGACAAGGCCCGGATCCGCCGCAACGAGAATGTGCCGGAGCAGGTCATGGTGCCCGTTGTTTTCATGGGCCGTTGGGCACCCGGCGCCGAGATCCCGGTGGTGGTCGATTGCGTTGAGTCAAGGCGCGCGGATCTCGCCGACGGTATCGAATTTGATGAAGTGGGAGCTTTGGTGAACGCAGACTGGATCGCCGTGGAGGCGGACGATCCCCTGTTGGAGGCTGTGTGCACCTAACGATTTGAAGGGGGAGTGCGATGTTGGAGACACTAAGTTTACGACTGCGCGTGTTTTTGTTTTTTGCCTTTGTGGCCGGGGGGGCCGTATTGGCCGTCGCGGGGGCTCTGTTTCTGGGCTACCGCCAATTGGGCAATGCGGACGCCCTGTCCGCCTTTGTGACGAGCGGCGCGGTGGCGGGGTTCGTGATCCTGTCACTGGTGACCTGGGTCTGGCTGCTCTTTGACGAGAATGTCGCCAAGGCGCTGGAGAACCTCGCCACGGATATGCGCGCCCGGGCCCATGCGGATGTGGAGCGCGATCTCGATCAAGGCTCGGCGAAATATCTGGGCGATCTCGCGCCGGCGGCGGCGGCCGTCACCGCCAATCTCTCTGACATGAAGAACGGGCTGGCGCAGGCCGTGATGCGCGAAACAACGCTGCTCTCGGCGGAGAAGAGCCATCTTGAGGCGCTTCTTTGTGATCTGCCCACGGGTGTCGTGCTCTGCAATGCCCATCATCAAGTGGTCTTCTACAATGGCCGGGCCCGGACCCTGCTGGAGCCCTTGGGCGGGATTGGGCTCGACCGCTCGCTCGCCACGGTGCTCGACGCCGCCCCGGTCGAGGCAGCCTATGCCCAGCTGATCGCGCAGCCCCGGGAGGCCTGCGCCGATATGCGGCTTGAGCTCAACGAGGGGCGGTTGCGTCTGGGCGTGGGCATGCGGCTGGTTGAACCGCTCCCCGATAGCGAGGTCGAGCCCGGCTACATCCTGACCCTGCGCGAGGCGCCTTTGGCCGATGCGCCCTGCGCCGAGCCGATCTCGATCCCGCGGGAGACCGCGTTCGATTTCGACCTGCTCCATGCGCGCCCCTCCCGGGATGTGATGGAGCATCGCCTCGACGATCTGAAATACGTGATCTTCGATACGGAGACGACGGGCCTTTTGCCGGATCGCGGCGATGAGGTCTGTCAGATCGCCGCCTGCCGGGTGGTGAATGGCAAGATGGTCAAGACCGAGGTCTTTGACACGCTGGTCAATCCGAACCGCCCGATCCCGCTCTCGGCGACGAATATCCACGGGATCACCGATGCCATGGTGCAGGACGCGCCGGACTTCCTGACGGCGGGCAAGGCGTTCCACGACTTCTCGGATGGCGCGGTCCTGATCGCCCATAACGCGCCCTTTGACATGGCCTTCTTCTATCGCAAACAGGGCGAGATGGGCGCGCGGTTCGATCACCCGGTGCTCGATACGGTGCTCCTCTCGGCGGTGATCTATGGCCAAACGGCGGAGCATTCGCTGGATGCGATCGCTGACAGGCTGCATGTCACCATCCCCGAAGAGGCGCGGCACACGGCGCTGGGCGATGCCTTGGCCACGACCGAGGTTTTCCTGAAATTCCTGCCGATGCTGCAGGCCAAGGGGATCGAAACCTTTGCCGATCTGCTGACCGAGACCAAGAAACACGGGCGTTTGCTCGAAGATCTCAACGCCTGAGCGTCTCGGGGCTTGTCCCGGAGGGGATTCGAGCGTATATCGCCCTCAACAGCGGCGGCTGCGGGTCCAAACCGAAGCCTCCACCGATCTGATCCGACGGGCCGCAGGGCCCGTTTTTTTGTTTCCAACGACCAGACCTGCCGAGAAAGGCCGACCGATCCTGTGACCGATCTGATTGCCAAAACCACGCTCGATCAGCGCATCGCGGCCATTGTGGCCCCGGTGATCGAGGATATGGGCTATGAGCTTGTGCGCCTGCGGGTGATGAGCGGCAAGACCCGCACCCTGCAGATCATGGCTGAGAAGCCCGAAGGCGGGATCGAGGTCGATGATTGCGCGGCGATCTCGACGGCCGTATCGGCGACCCTCGATGTGGAGGATCCGATCGAGGACAACTACACGCTCGAAGTGAGCTCGCCGGGCATCGACCGCCCGCTGACGCGGCTCAAGGATTTCGACATGTGGCAGGGCTATGAGGCCAAGATCGAGACCACCGAGCTGATCGATGGCCGCCGCCGGTTCAAGGGCAATATTGCCGGGACCGAAGACGGCGAAGTGCTGATCGAGATCGAGGAAGGCACGATCGGCCTGCAATTCGATTGGCTGAGCGACGCCAAACTTGTGCTGACTGACGATTTGATCCGGGATGTCCTCAAAGGCCGCAAGGATGCAGGCCAGGTGGACGAAACCCAGTTTGACGAAATCCAGACCATCATCGACGGCGATGATGAACCACCCGCGAACACCGCGTAAGGGGAGAGAGACGAATGGCAATCACCTCCGCCAACCAGTTGGAGCTTTTGCAGACCGCCGAAGCCGTGGCCCGCGAAAAGATGATCGATCCCGTTCTGGTGATCGAGGCCATGGAAGAGAGCCTCGCCCGGGCGGCCAAGTCCCGCTATGGCTCGGAGATGGACATCCGCGTGTCCATCGACCGCAAGACCGGTGTGGCGACCTTCACCCGCGTCCGCACCGTGGTCGAGGATGAAGAGCTTGAGAACTATCAGGCCGAGCTGACCGTTGAGCAGGCCAAGCCCTATCTCGACGATCCCAAGGTCGGCGACACCATCGTCGATCAGGTGCCGCCCGTGGAGATGGGCCGGATCGCCGCCCAGTCGGCCAAGCAGGTCATCCTGCAGAAGGTCCGCGAAGCCGAGCGGGATCGCCAGTTCGAGGAATTCCAGGACCGCGCGGGCACCATCATCAACGGTGTCGTCAAGCGCGAGGAATACGGCAATGTCATCGTCGATATTGGCCGGGGCGAAGGCGTACTGCGCCGGAACGAGAAGATCGGCCGCGAGAGCTATCGTCCGAATGACCGGATCCGCTGCTTCATCAAAGATGTGCGCCGCGAAGTGCGCGGGCCGCAGATCTTCCTGAGCCGCACCGCGCCGGAATTCATGGCCGAGCTTTTCAAGATGGAAGTGCCCGAGATTTATGACGGCATCATCGACATCAAGGCCGTGGCCCGGGATCCTGGCTCGCGCGCAAAGATCGCCGTGATCTCCTATGACAACTCCATCGACCCGGTCGGGGCCTGTGTCGGTATGCGGGGCTCTCGCGTGCAGGCGGTGGTCAACGAGCTGCAGGGCGAGAAGATCGACATCATCCCGTGGAACGAGGATCAGCCGACCTTCCTCGTGAACGCGCTGCAGCCCGCCGAGGTTTCCAAGGTGGTTTTGGACGAAGATGCCGAGCGGATCGAGGTCGTGGTGCCCGACGAGCAGCTCAGCCTCGCCATTGGTCGCCGGGGTCAGAACGTGCGTCTGGCCTCGCAGCTCACCGGGCTCGACATCGACATCATGACCGAGGCGCAGGAATCCGAGCGCCGTCAGGCCGAGTTCGCCGAGCGCACCAACATGTTCGTCGACGCGCTCGACGTAGATGAGGTGCTGGCGCAGCTTCTGGTCTCCGAAGGCTTCACCTCGCTCGAGGAAGTGGCCTATGTGGATCAGGACGAGCTTCTGGTGATCGACGGGTTCGACGAAGACACCGCCGAAGAGCTCCAGACCCGCGCCCGCGAGTTCATCGAAGAGCAGGCGAAACAGGCCCTGGCCCGCGCCCGCGAACTGGGTGTCGAGGACAGCCTGGTTGACTTCGAAGGCCTGACACCCCAAATGCTGGAAGCTCTGGCCAAGGACGGTGTGAAAACCCTCGAAGACTTCGCGACCTGCGCGGATTGGGAACTGGCCGGCGGCTGGACCACCATCGATGGCGAGCGGGTGAAGGATGACGGTGTCCTCGAGCCCTTCGATGTGTCCCTCGAGGAAGCTCAGCTTCTGGTTATGACCGCCCGGGTCCAGCTCGGCTGGGTCGATCCGGCGGATCTCGAGCCCGAGGAAGAGGAGATCTCCGAAGAGGGTGAGATCGACGGTTCCGCCGAGGAGGAAGCCCAGGCCTGAGCGCAGGCACGGGCGCAGCCATGACCCGGGGTGGGCGACAAAAGGACCGCGCGGCGGAAACGACGCGGAAATGTATCGCCACAGGTGATATCCTGCCCACGGCAGAGCTGGTCCGCTTCGTCGTCGGTCCCGAGGGCGCGGTGGTTCCGGATCTCGCGGGCAAGCTGCCCGGCCGGGGCATGTGGGTGAAGGCAGAGCGCGCGGCTCTGTCCCGCGCGGTGGCCAAGAACCTCTTCCCGCGCGCCGCCAAGGCGCCGGTGAAGACGCCGGACGATCTGGTGGCGCAGGTCGAAGACCAACTTCAGGCGCGTGTGGTGTCGCTCTTGGCGCTCGCGCGGAAGGCCGGACAGGCGATCTGCGGATTCGAGAAGGTTCGCGGCGCCCTGGATACCGGTCAGGCGGTCGTGCTTTTGCAGGCCGCCGACGGCTCTGAACGGGGCAAATCGAAGCTGCGGCCACCAGATGGCCCGGCAAGCTATATCGGCTGGCTGTCGGCCCGGGAATTGGGTTTGGCATTTGGCCGCGATAGTGTGATACATGGCGCCTTAACGGCTGGCGGACTCACAAAGCGTGTTGTAGAGGAAGCCACGCGGCTTGCAGGCGTCCGCGAAAACGATGACGGCGGGTCCGCCGCCGGAAAGGGTACGACAAGCGTATGAGCGATACAGACGGCAAGAAAACACTCGGTCTCCGCAGCGGGTCCCGGACAGGTCAGGTGAAGCAGAGCTTCAGCCATGGCCGGACCAAGAACGTTGTGGTCGAAACCAAGCGCAAGCGCGTTCTGGTGCCGAAGCCGGGTGCGTCTGGGGGCGGCCGCGGCGCCGATCCCAAGAAGCCGGGCGGAGCCACCGATGCGGAGATGGAGCGCCGCCTGCGCGCACTTCGCGCGGCGAAGGCCAACGAGTCCGAAGAAGCCGCGCGTCGCGCCGCCGAGGAAAAGGCACGCGAGGAAGAGCGCGCGCGCCGTCGGGCCGAGATCGAAGCCAAGGAACGCGAAGAGCAGGAGCGCGCCGAGCGGGCTCGCCAGCGTGCCGAGGAAGAAGAGGCTCGCAAGAAAGCCGAAGCGGCTGCAGCGGCCAAGCCCGCAGCCCGGGCGAAATCCAATGATCCGGCGCCTGTCGATCCCGCAGCGGCCCAGGCGGCCGAGGCCGGGCGCGGTGGGGCCAAGCCCTCCTCTGGCGCGCGCAAGGATCGCAATGATCGCGCGCAGCCCCGCAAGGAACAGAAGGGCAAGGGCGATGACCGTCGCCGGTCCGGCAAGCTGACCCTGAACCAGGCGCTCTCGGGCGATGGTGGGCGTCAGAAATCCCTCGCGGCCATGAAGCGCAAGCAGGAACGCGAACGCCGCAAGGCCATGGGCGGGAGCCAGGAACGCGAGAAGGTCGTCCGTGACGTGCAGCTGCCCGAGACCATCGTGGTCCAGGAGCTCGCCAACCGCATGGCCGAGCGTGTGGCCGACGTGGTCAAAGAGCTCATGAAAATGGGCATGATGGTCACGCAGAACCAGTCCATCGACGCCGATACCGCGGAACTCATCATCGAAGAGTTCGGCCATAAGGTCGTGCGCGTCTCTGACGCCGATGTGGAAGACGTGATTGATGCGGTCGAAGATGACGAGGCCGATCTCAAGCCGCGTCCTCCGGTCATCACGGTCATGGGCCATGTCGACCACGGGAAAACCTCGCTGCTCGACGCGATCCGGAATGCCAAGGTGGTTGCGGGCGAAGCTGGCGGGATCACCCAGCATATCGGCGCTTATCAGGTGCAGACCGACGATGGCACGAAGCTGAGTTTCCTCGACACGCCGGGCCACGCGGCCTTTACCTCGATGCGGGCACGCGGTGCGCAGGTGACGGATATCGTCATCCTCGTGGTTGCCGCCGATGACGCGGTGATGCCGCAGACCATCGAGGCCATCAACCACGCCAAGGCGGCGCAGGTTCCGATGATCGTCGCGATCAACAAGATCGACCGTCCCGAGGCCAACCCGGACAAGGTGCGGACCGATCTGCTGCAGCACGAAGTGATCGTCGAGAAGCTCTCGGGCGACGTGCAGGATGTGGAGGTCTCTGCGATCAACGGCACCGGTCTCGACCAGCTGCTGGAATCGATCGCGCTGCAGGCCGAGATCCTCGAGCTGACCGCTAACCCGGATCGTGCCGCCGAAGGTGCCGTGATCGAAGCTCAGCTCGATGTGGGCCGGGGTCCGGTGGCAACCGTTCTGGTGCAGAAGGGCACGCTGAAGCGCGGCGATATCTTCGTTGTGGGTGAGCAGTGGGGCAAGGTCCGCGCGCTGATCAACGACAAGGGCGAGCGCGTGAACGAAGCGGGTCCGTCGGTTCCGGTCGAGGTTCTGGGCCTGAACGGCACACCCGAAGCGGGCGACGTGCTCAACGTGGTTGAGACCGAAGCGCAAGCGCGCGAGATCGCGGAATACCGCGAGAACGCCGCGAAAGAGAAGCGTGCCGCAGCCGGGGCCGCCACGACGCTCGAACAGCTGATGGCGAAAGCCAAGTCCGACGAGAACGTGACCGAGATGCCCATCGTTATGAAGGCCGACGTGCAGGGTTCTGCCGAGGCCATCGTTCAGGCGATGGAGAAGATCGGGAACGACGAGGTGCGCGTGCGCGTGCTCCACTCAGGTGTGGGCGCGATCACGGAATCCGATATCGGTCTGGCCGAAGCCTCGGGCGCGCCGGTCTTCGGCTTCAACGTCCGGGCCAACGCGCCCGCGCGGAACGCGGCCCAGCAAAAGGGCGTGGAGATCCGGTACTACTCGGTGATCTACGACCTCGTGGACGACGTGAAAGCGGCGGCGAGCGGGCTTCTCTCTGCGGAGATCCGCGAGAAGTTCATCGGCTATTCCGAGATCAAGGAGGTCTTCAAGGTCTCCGGCGTCGGCAAGGTCGCGGGCTGTCTCATCACCGATGGTGTTGCACGGCGCTCGGCCGGCGTGCGTCTGTTGCGGGACAATGTGGTTATCCACGAAGGCACGCTCAAGACGCTCAAGCGCTTCAAGGACGAAGTCAAGGAAGTGCAGTCCGGTCAGGAATGCGGCATGGCCTTCGAAAACTATGACGATATCCGCCCCGGCGATGTCATCGAGATCTTCGAGCGCGAAGAGGTCGAGCGCAGCCTCGACTGATCGGCACGGCCCCCGGATCACGGGGGCCCCGTCGCACCAACACGGCATTAAAAAAGGGTGGCTGTTCAGGCCACCCTTTTTCCGTTCTGAATCGCGTAACCGTTAGGCTGCGTGTCCGATCGGCAAACCTTCAAACGTGCGCGTTCCCACACGCACGACAATCCGACCGTTATCCAACGTCTTCACGAAAAGACCTTGGATGGAAACGCAGCTCCCGAGAGTGATGGTACGAAGCATGTGTGTCTCCAGTGTAGTGCCAGACACATATAGCATTCATAACGGTTTGATTCATCTAAAAACTGCCACAAAAACGTTACTAAAATTTCGGCGGCAGGTCACAAATTGGGCGAATTGTTTACGGAGTCACAGCCAATCGCGTAAAATCGGGATAAGTGGGATGTCCGCTGGCGGCATCGGATAGTCGCGCAGCTTGTTCGGTTCGACCCACTTAAGAACCTGATTCTCAACAGGTTTCGGGATGCCATCCCATTTGCGGCAGACAAAAAGAGGCATGAGAAGGTGGAAATCTGCATAGGTATGCGACGCGAAAGTGAGCGGCGCCAAACAACTGTCCCAGGTTTCGATCCCGAGCTCTTCGCGCAACTCCCGAATCAGGCAGTTTTCGGGCGTTTCCCCCGGTTCGACCTTGCCGCCGGGGAACTCCCAGAGCCCTGCCATGGACTTTCCCTCGGGGCGTTGCGCGAGCAGAACCCGTCCATCCGCGTCTACCAGGGCGACCGCAGACACCAGTATGATCTTCATGAGCGATAGTCCGCGTTGATCTCGATATAGCGTTTCGTGAAATCGCAGGTCCACATGGTCGCCGCGCCGCTCCCGAGGCCCAGATCCGTGTGGATCGTGATCTCTTCGCGGCGCATATAGGCGGCGCCGTCTTCCTCGGTATAGCTCGCTGCGACCCAACCGGCCTCGGCCACGAGGATACCGCCAAACCGGATGGTCAGCCGGTCGCGATCCGCCTGCGCGCCGGATTTGCCGACGGCCATGACGATACGGCCCCAATTCGGATCCTCACCAGCCGCGGCTGTCTTGACGAGCGGCGAGTTTGCGATGCTGCGTGCCACGGCCCAGGCATCCGCATCACTCGCGGCACCGGTGACCCGCACTTCGATCAGCTTGGTCGCGCCCTCGCCATCGCGGACGACCTGTTGGGCGAGATCGTGGAAGACAGTGCCAAGCGCCTCGGCAAAGGCCGCGCCTTCGGGACTGTCCGGGTCGGTGATCGGCGGATGACCCGCAGCGCGGGTCGCGGCGCAAATCAGGCTGTCCGAAGTCGAGGTATCGCCATCCACGGTGATCGCATTGAAGCTGCTGGCATTCAGGCGCGACACCAGCGTCTGCAGCGCGGGCTGGGTGATCACTGCATCGGTGAAGACGTAGACGAGCATCGTCGCCATATCGGGCGCGATCATACCAGAGCCCTTGGCGATCCCAGCCACGGTTACCTCGGTCCCGGCGACCTGCGCCGTCGCCGTCGCGGCCTTGGCATAGGTGTCGGTCGTCATGATCGCATGGGCGCTGTCGCGCAGGCCATCGGCACGCAACCCGGCCTTCAGATCCGCGAGCCTGTCCACGATCTTGGAATGGGGCAGGGGCTCGCCGATCACACCCGTCGACGCGGTATAAATCCGTGACACCGGCACTGCGAGGGTCTCGGACAGCGCCTCTGTCACCGCCTCGACCGTGCCGGAGCCCGCGCTGCCGGTGAAGGCATTGGCATTGCCCGCATTCACGAGGATTGCAGCGCCCGCGTCCAGATCCGCACCCGCCGCGAGCTTTGCCTCGCAATCGAGCACGGGGGCTGACCGCGTGGCGGAGCGGGTGAAGACACCCGCCACGACGGAACCGGGCGCAAGCTCCGCCAGCATCACATCATCGCGGTTGCGATACTTGATCCCCGCCGCGCAGGTCGCGAGGCGCAGCCCGGCAATCTCCGGCAGTTCCGGCATGGCGGGCGGCGCGAGCGGAGAGACCACCGGCCCCGCAGGCGCCTCCTGCGCGCGCAGGGCTTTGCGCAGCCGCGCGGACTGGTGCCAGCGCGCGCGGCGAGACGTGTTCCGGCGCATGGGGCTTAGTCCAGAAGACTGGTGTCGCGGATCAGGGCGGGATCGATCTCGACCTCGGAGCGGGTGATATCCGCCGCCGCCACCAGAGAGTCCACGACCTCTTGTGCCGCGGCTTCGCTCAGTTCGCTTTCCAGGTTCTCGCGAACCTCTTCGAGGCTGGGCGCGCCTGCGTCACGCACTTCGTTCAGCCGCACCACGTGCCAGCCAAACTGGGTCTGAACCGGCGGCGAGATGGATTCCGGCTCCAGGGCGAGCACGGCGGCCTCAAAGGGCGGGACCATCATGCCCTTGCCGAACCAGCCAAGGGACCCGCCATTGGGACCCGAAGGGCCGGTGGAGCGGGCTTGCGCCAGCTCGGCGAAATCGGCACCGCTCTCGAGCTCGGCGATCAGTTCCAGCGCCTCTTCCTCGGTGGCAACGAGAATGTGAGACGCGTTATATTCCTTCTCCGGCTCGACGCTTGCGAAGCGTTCGTTATAGGCCGCCTGAAGGGCCTCTTCGGTCACGGCTGCATCAATGGCGCCTTCAATGACCGAGTTGGCCAGCAGGGCCCAACGTTGGCTTTCCACCGACAGCTGCAGGCTCTTTGGCACGCTATCCCCAAGGGATTGCGCGATCGCGGCCTGACGCACCAATTGCTCCAGAAGGCCTGAATACAGCTGATCATCGGGCAGCTGCTGGAACTGCGCGGGCAGGCTATCGGCCACCGCAATCACATGCCCGAGCGTGATCTCTTCCCCGCCGACCGTGGCCAGAACGGTGCTCGCATCCTGGGCCTGAGCCGAGATCGGAAAGAGCAGTGTCATCCCAAGCGCGAGCCGGGCGAGGGGGGTGCTGATGATGTTCACGAAGGCGTCTCCTGTTGCGCACGCGTTAGCGGCGTTTTTGCCTTGTCTACAAGGCCACATTGACAGTTTCGGGCCCGCCCCTTAAGTGCGGTATGTCCCCGGGGGCCGTGTGGCCGCACCGTCTCAGATGCCGTTTGTAAGCCGCACCCGAGGCGTGGGCAAGCGCGGAGCTTCGGGCAAGGATCACGAACGGTCGATAGGGCCGCAACCGGAGTACGATATCGACAATGCTGGGTCTTGGAACCATCACCAAAAAGGTCTTCGGGACCCCCAATGATCGCAAGGTCAAATCCGTTCGCCCCCTCGTGGCCAAGATCAACGCGCTGGAAGATGAGTTCAAAGCGCTCGACGATGCGGGCCTGATCGCCAAGACCGCCGAGTTCAAAGAGCGGATCGCGAATGGCGAGTCCCTCGACGCGCTGCTCCCGGAGGCCTTTGCCAATGCCCGTGAGGGCGCGCGCCGGGCGCTGGGTCTGCGGGCCTTTGATACGCAGCTCATGGGCGGGATCTTCCTGCATCAGGGCAATATCTCCGAGATGAAGACGGGCGAGGGCAAGACCCTCGTGGCGACCCTGCCGGCCTACCTCAATGCGCTGACCGGCAAGGGCGTGCATATCGTCACCGTGAACGATTATCTGGCCCGCCGCGATGCGGAATGGATGGGCAAGGTCTATGCCCAGCTCGGGCTGACTTGCGGCGTTGTCGTGCCGTTCCAGGCCGAGGACGAGAAGTCCAAGGCCTATGCCGCCGATGTCACCTATGCGACGAATAACGAGCTGGGCTTCGACTATCTGCGGGACAACATGAAATCCGAGCTGAGCCAGATGTCCCAGCGCGGTCACAACTTCGCGATTGTGGACGAGGTGGATTCGATCCTGATCGACGAGGCGCGGACGCCGCTGATCATCTCCGGCCCGAGCCAGGACAAGTCCGAACTTTATACGGCCGTGGACAAGATCATCCCCGCCCTGACCGAAGAGCACTATACGCTGGATGAAAAGACCCGTGGCGTGACCTTCACCGATGAAGGCAACGAGTTTCTTGAAGAGAAGCTGCACGAGGCCGGGATCCTGCCGGAAGAGCAGTCGCTCTATGATCCGGAATCCACGACCATCGTGCACCATGTGAACCAGGGTCTGAAGGCGCATAAGATCTTCTTCAAGGACCAGCACTACATCGTCCGCAATGGCGAGGTCGTGCTGATTGACGAGTTCACAGGCCGGATGACCCCGGGTCGCCGCATGTCCGAAGGACTGCATCAGGCGCTCGAGGCCAAGGAAGGCGTCGAGATCAAGCCGGAGAATGTCACCCTCGCCTCGGTGACCTTCCAGAACTATTTCCGCCTCTACAACAAACTTGGTGGCATGACCGGGACGGCCTCCACCGAGGCCGAGGAATTTGCCGAGATCTATGGGCTGGGCGTGGTCGAAGTGCCGACCAACCGGCCGATCCAGCGCGAAGACGAGCACGACCAGATCTATCGCACGGTCAAAGAAAAGTTCGACGCCATTGTCGAGACGATCAAGAAGGCCCATGAAAAGGGGCAGCCGATCCTCGTGGGTACGACCTCGATCGAGAAGTCGGAATTCCTCGCCCAACTTCTGAAAAAGGAGGGCGTGCCCCATAACGTCCTGAACGCCCGTCAGCACGAGCAAGAGGCCCAGATCGTTGCCGATGCGGGCAAGCTCAACGCTGTGACGATTGCCACGAACATGGCCGGTCGCGGCACCGATATTCAGCTTGGCGGCAATGTGGAAATGCGCGTGCTGCAGGCGCTGGCCGAGACGCCGGATGCCAACCCGGACGAGATCCGGACCAAGATCGAAGCCGAGGTGCAGGACGAAAAGCAGAAGGTGCTCGACGCCGGTGGCCTCTTCGTTCTGGCCACCGAGCGCCATGAGAGCCGTCGCATCGACAACCAGCTGCGCGGCCGCTCCGGTCGTCAAGGGGATCCGGGCCGGTCCTCCTTCTTCCTGTCGCTCGAAGATGACCTGATGCGGATCTTCGGGTCCGAGCGTCTCGACAAGGTGCTGAGCTCGCTGGGTATGAAGGATGGCGAGGCCATCGTGCATCCTTGGGTCAACAAATCGCTCGAGAAGGCGCAGGCGAAGGTCGAAGGCCGCAACTTCGACATCCGCAAGCAACTGCTCAAGTTCGACGACGTGATGAATGACCAGCGCAAGACGATTTTCTCGCAGCGCATGGAAATCATGGAAACCGAGGATGTCGCAGAGATCACCCGCGACATGCGCCACCAGGTTATCGATGATCTGGTGGACGAATTCATCCCGCCGAAAACCTATGCAGATCAGTGGGATGCTCAGGGGCTTTATGCGGCGGTGCTCGAAAAGGTCGGCGTCGATACCGAGGTCATCCGCTGGGCTGATGAAGAGGGTGTCGATGACGAGGAAATCCGCGAGCGTCTGGAGCGTGCGTCGGATGAGTTCATGGCTGCCAAGACCGCGCAATTCGGCGTCGACAATATGCGGCGGATCGAAAAGCAGGTCCTGTTGCAGACCATCGACCAGAAGTGGCGCGAGCATCTGCTGACGCTGGAGCATCTGCGCTCGGTTGTCGGCTTCCGGGGCTATGCCCAGCGGGATCCGCTGAACGAGTACAAGACCGAGGGGTTCCAGCTCTTCGAAGGCATGCTCGACAGTCTGCGGGTCGAGATCACCGACAAGCTTGGTAAGATCCGTCCGCTCACCGAAGAAGAGCAGCAGGCGATGATGCAGCAGATCGCGGCACAGCAGGCCGCCGCTGCGGCCGCTGCCCAGGCGCAGGCGCAACCGGCGTTGCAAACCGCGGGCGCTGAGGGTCCGGCCATGGAAGGCTTTGTCGAGGACGATCCGAGCACCTGGGGCAATCCGGGCCGGAATGATCCGTGCCCCTGCGGATCCGGCAAGAAGTTCAAGCATTGCCACGGGCGCTACACCTGAGGATGTGGCGCGCGGTCGGCCTCGGCCTGATCGCGCTCACAGCCGGAGGCGCCCTTGCGCAGGCCGAGACGGTGACACTCACCTCTCGGTCCGACGGATTTGCCGTGACCGGAGACCTGCGGGCGTTTGACGGAACCTATTTTCAGATAGAGGCGGAGCACGGTCTGCTGACCCTGTCCGCGGATCAGGTCACATGTGCCGGGGCTGGCTGTCCGGCGCCCAATGAAACCACGGGGTTTGCGGTGACCGCGGCCCATGGACCGGGGAGCGTTCTGCTCCCGGCATTGCTGCAGGCCTATGCCCGCGCGCGTGACCTGCCTTTGACCCGCGAGGCGGTCGATGACAGCCATATCCTTTTTGAGCTCGGCAATGCCGAGACACCCCAATGGTTCACCGTACGGGTGCGTCTTGCGCTACCCGCTGAGGGGTTTGCGGATCTCGCGGTGGGGGAGGCCGATCTGGTTCTGAGCGACCGTCTGGTCTCATCGGATGAGATGGCGATCGCGCAAGATGCGGGGATCGGGGACCTGACCGCGCTGGATCAGGAGCGGATCCTCGCCTTTGACGCACTGGTTGCCGCAACATCCCCGCGCCGCCCATCGCAGGCGATCACAGCGGAGGGCTTTCGCGCGCTTTGGTACAACCGCCGCCCGGACTGGGCTGGTCTTGGTTATCCGGCTGCCCCGCTACGGCTCCATGCCCGGGCCCATGGGGAGGATCTGGCCAAGTTGGATGACACCGGCGCCTCGCCCGGTGCGCCGGTGACCTACCATGAGAATGGTGCCGATCTTGCCGCGGTTTTGCGGGATCAGCCTTCGGGGCTCGGCCTTCTGCCGCTCTCCCGCCGGGGTCCGGCGCAGGCCCTGCCGATTGTGGGGAGCTGTGGTCTGACCCATGCGCCCAGCACGACCGGTGTCGCTCTGGGCCGCTACCCTTGGACCTTTCCCCTTGCGATCTATGCGCCGGATCGTCGTATGCCACTGGATTTGCTGGCGTTTCTGGCGTTTCTGGAGACGCCCGATGCTGCGTTGGTTCTGCAACGTGCAGGCTATGTGCTGCCCAATGCGCGGGTGGTCGAGTCCAGTGTCGCGGAACGGGTGTTCCGTGCCATGGCGGAGGCCAGTGCGGAGGAGCTACAAGTGTTGCAGACGCTCTCGCGCGCACTGCAAGGGGCCGACCAGTTGGGACTGAGCCTCCGACCCGCGGCTACGCGTCGTGACTTGCGTGCTTTGTCAGAGCGGGCGCTGGATGTCCTCGCCCAGTTTGAACCGAATGCGGAGCTGGTCATGGTAGCCTATGCGGATACGGTCGCGCAAGCACAGGCCGATGCGCAACAGGCCCGGATTGACTTGGCCGAGGCGCGCGGGAATCGTCCCGCGCTGGCGATGGATGTAATTGCCATGGGCGCGGCCTTGCCCATCGCCTGTTCCGAAGACCGTTGGGCGGCTGAGATGAACCGTCGGATTGATCTCTGGCAGCGCCCGCTTACAGATAGCCTTCGGATCGAAAACTGACCTCGCGCGACTTGCCGATCACCAGATGGTCGTGGAGGCGCAGACCCAGAACCTCTGCCGCGTCGCGGATCGCGTAGGTCATGGTGATGTCCTGTTCCGAGGGTGTCGGGTCGCCCGAGGGGTGGTTGTGCACAAGGATCAGGGCCGAGGCGTTGAGCTCCAACGCGCGCTTGGCAATCTCGCGCGGATAGACGGGCACATGATCCACTGTGCCCTGCGCTTGGGCTTCATCGGCGATGAGCACGTTCTTGTTGTCGAGATAGAGCACCCGGAAATGCTCCCGATCCAAATGCGCCATGGCGGTCTGGCAGTATTCCAGCAGGGCGTCCCAGCTGGAGACAACGGGCCGGTCGAGCACCTTGCCACGGGCAAGGCGGTGGGCCGCTGCCTCGACGATCTTCAGCTCCAGCGCGACCGCTTCGCCCACCCCATCCACCTCCAGAAGCCGGGGCAGGGGGGCGGCGAGCACATGGGTAAAATCGCCAAAGGTTTCGATCAACCGCCGGGCCAGCGGCTTCACATCCTGTCGGGGGATGGCGCGGAACAGGACCAACTCCAGAAGCTCGTAATCGGGTACCGCATCAGCACCCCCTTCCAGGAACCGCTGCCGCAAGCGCTTGCGGTGATCCTTGATATAGGAGGGTTGCGGCGCGGGTTTCGCGCGCTGCGGAGGCACCTGCCCCTCAGCAAAGAGGGGCATCGGGGCTTCGTGAAAGGCGCGGTTGCGGGACATTGCCGTAGCCTGCCCCGCGATGGTTTCCGAAGAGTTAACTCTTCATCCCGTCCCAGAAATTCTTCACGGTTTTGAAGAATTTGGAGGTTTCGGGCTGGTTATCCTGCGATTCCGCCTCGAATTCCTTAAGCAATTCGCGCTGGCGAGAGGTCAGGTTGACCGGGGTTTCGACAGCCAGTTCGATGAACATATCGCCGGTTCCGGCTCCGCGCAGGGCGGGCATGCCCTTGCCGCGCAGGCGCATCTGCCGGCCGGATTGCGAACCCGAGGGGATCTTCACCCGGCTGCGGCCCCCATCGATCGTGGGCACTTCCACGTCGCCGCCCAAGGCGGCGGAGGACATGCTCACCGGCACGCGGCAGAAGAGGTCCAGGCCGTCGCGCTGGAAAATCGCGTGCTCCTGCACTTCGATGAAGATGTAGAGGTCGCCGGACGGGCCGCCGCGCATCCCCGCATCGCCTTCGCCTGCCAGCCGGATCCGGGTGCCGGTCTCGACACCTGCCGGGATGTTCACGCTGAGAGACCGGGTCTTTTCTTCGCGTCCCGCGCCGCGGCAGACCGGGCAGGGGTTCTTGATGATCTGGCCGACGCCGGAGCAGGTGGGGCAGGTCTTCTCAATGGTGAAGAAGCCCTGCTGGGCGCGCACCTTGCCCATGCCGGAGCAGGTCGGGCAGACCACAGGCTCCGCGCCGCCTTCGGCCCCGGTCCCTTCGCAGGCGCTACAAGCTACGCTGCCGGGGACGGAGATGGTCTTTTGCAGGCCACGATAGGCTTGGTCGAGGTCGATACGCAGGTTGTAGCGCAGGTCCGAGCCGCGTGCGGCCCGTTGCCGTCCGCCGCCGCCGCGCTGACCGCCCATGAAGTCGCCGAAGAGATCCTCGAACACGTCCGAGAAGGCGGAGGCGAAATCGCCCTGGCCCGCACCGCCAAAGCCTTGCGGTCCGCGCGGTCCCCCGGTGCCGTTCTCGAAGGCTGCATGACCATAGCGGTCATAGGCGGCCTTCTTGTCGGGATCCTTCAGGATGTCATAGGCCTCATTGGCCTCTTTGAATTGGGTTTCCGCATTCGGGTTGTCCGCGTTGCGGTCCGGATGCAGCTCCTTGGCCTTCTTGCGAAAGCCCTTCTTGATTTCGTCGGGAGACGCCCCTTTGGACACGCCGAGGACGTCATAGTAGTCGCGTTTGGCCATGACCGGGTCCCTTCGCTTGAACGCGGACGCCGACCCGCACGGGGCGGATCGGCGTCATGTCGTGCATGGAGGCGTTAGCCCTGTTTCCGGTCGTCCAGATCTTCGAAATCTGCGTCCACGATGTCGTCATCCACGTCGCGCGGCTCGTCCGCGCCTTCGGGCGCATCTTCGCCCGCCGCTTCCTGCTGCGACTTGTAGATCGCTTCGCCGAGCTTCATGGCCGCGTCGGTCACGTTCTGAATGCCCGACTTGATCTTGCCGGCATCGTCGGTCTCGAGCACTTCCTTGAGCGCAGAGACGGCCAGCTCGATCGCCTCGACCGTGGACGGATCCACCTTGTCGCCATGCTCTTCGAGGGATTTCTCCGTCGAATGCACGAGGCTTTCGGCCTGGTTTTTGGTCTCGACCAGCTCCTTGCGCTCTTTGTCCGCGTCGGCATTCGCCTCGGCATCGCGCACCATCTGATCGATCTCTTCGTCCGACAGACCGCCAGAGGCCTGGATCGTGATCTTCTGCTCCTTGCCGGTCCCTTTGTCCTTGGCGGACACGGAGACGATGCCGTTCGCGTCGATATCGAAGGTCACTTCGATCTGCGGCAGGCCCCGGGGCGCGGGTGGGATATCCTCGAGGTTGAACTGGCCGAGCATCTTGTTGTCGGCCGCCATCTCGCGTTCCCCCTGGAAGACCCGGATGGTCACAGCGTTCTGGTTGTCCTCGGCGGTCGAGAAGACCTGAGACTTCTTGGTCGGGATGGTCGTGTTGCGGTCGATCAGGCGGGTGAACACGCCGCCCAGCGTCTCGATCCCCAGCGACAGCGGGGTCACGTCGAGAAGAACCACGTCCTTCACATCGCCCTGCAGAACACCGGCCTGGATCGCGGCGCCCATGGCCACAACCTCATCCGGGTTCACACCCTTATGGGGGTCCTTGCCGAAGAATTTCGAAACTTCCTCGATCACGCGCGGCATGCGGGTCATCCCGCCGACCAGCACGACCTCATCGATCTCGGAGGTGCTCAGCCCGGCATCCTTCAGCGCGTCCTTGCACGGCTTGAGAGACGCCTTGATCAGGTCACCCACGAGGCTTTCCAGCTTGGCCCGGGTCAGCTTCATGACCATGTGCAGCGGCTGACCGCCATTCGGATCCATGGAGATGAACGGCTGGTTGATCTCGGTCTGGGTCGACGAGCTGAGCTCGATCTTGGCTTTCTCCGCGGCCTCTTTCAGGCGCTGCAGAGCCATCTTGTCCTTGGTCAGATCGACGCCGTGCTCTTTCTTGAATTCGTCCGCCAGGTAGTTGACGATCCGCATGTCGAAGTCTTCACCGCCAAGGAACGTGTCGCCATTGGTGGATTTCACTTCGAAGAGACCATCATCGATCTCGAGGATCGTTATGTCGAACGTCCCGCCGCCGAGGTCATAGACCGCGATCGTCTGGGTTTCGGACTTGTCGAGACCATAGGCCAGCGCGGCGGCGGTCGGTTCGTTGATGATCCGCAGAACCTCGAGACCGGCGATCTTGCCCGCATCCTTGGTGGCCTGACGCTGGGCGTCGTTGAAATACGCAGGAACGGTGATCACCGCCTGGGTCACGTCCTCGCCCAGATAGCTCTCGGCGGTTTCCTTCATCTTCTGCAGGATGAGGGCAGAGACCTGCGCGGGAGAGAAGTTCTCACCCTGCACGCCCACCCAGGCATCGCCATTGCCGCCATTGACGACCGCGTAGGGCAGGTTCTTTTTGTCTTTTTCCAGATCTGCGTCGTCGAACCGGCGCCCGATCAGGCGCTTCACACCGAAGACGGTGTTTTCGGGGTTCGTGACAGCCTGGCGCTTGGCGGGCTGACCCACGAGCCGCTCATCGTCGGTATAACCGACAATCGAGGGCGTGGTGCGCGCGCCTTCCGAGTTTTCGATGACCCGCGGTTGCGAGCCGTCCATGATGGCAACACAGGAGTTCGTGGTGCCGAGGTCGATACCAATGACTTTGCCCATTGCTATAGTCCCTTTCGTCGTGGCGATAGTTGAGAGACAAGATCCGTACGCGGCCTCTCGTCTCCGATCCCAAGAAAGATCACGGGGCCCGCGATCAACGTCTCGGCGTATATAAGGAGGGGGGTGCACCCCTGCAAGCGTCCCGGCGGCATCTGGAGGGATTGAAATGGACAAATCGCGGCAAGATGTCCGGATCCCGGCCCCGGACCTGTGGTTGCGGGGGGTTGCGATCCATTCCGGCTTCCTGGATCGGGCCGCGCAGGAGGCGATGGTCGCCGATTTGCGTGCGGTGGCGCAGGTCGTGCCCTTTCAGCGCATGATCACCCCGTCCGGGCGGCGCATGTCCGTGCGGATGACGGCGGCGGGGCAGTTTGGCTGGGTGTCGGATCGGCAGGGCTATCGCTATGCGCGGACGCATCTGAACGGCACGCCCTGGCCCGCGATTCCCCCGCGTATCCTGTCGGTCTGGGAGGCGGTTTCGGGCAGCGCCCGGACCCCGGAATGCTGTCTGATCAACTTCTATGATGCGCAAGCCAGGATGGGTCTGCATCAGGACAATGACGAGGCGGATCTTGCGGAGCCCGTGGTCTCGATCTCTCTCGGGGATTCGGGGCGGTTCCGCGTGGGTGCCGAGACAAAGGGCGGCTCGACAGAATCCCTTTGGCTCAATTCCGGGGATGTGGCGGTGATGGGCGGGGCGGCACGTCTGATCCATCACGGGGTTGATCGGATCAAGGCCGGCAGTTCGACGCTCCTGCCCGATGGCGGGCGGATCAACATCACCCTGCGCGTCGTGACCTGAGCGCGCGGTGCTAACGCGCGGCACTCCAACTGATCGAGGCACGGCGGCGGGTATAAAACTCCCCCATCAGGCCAATCATCATGCAACCGACCATGATCCAGAACGGGTATTCCAGATTGGTGTGCCGGGGCGTGTAGTTCAGAAACACGTAGCCGCGCATCTGATCGATCAAATGAAACAGCGGATTCCAGGCAAAGAGCGGCAGCATGAAAGCCGGTAGCGTGTTGGCCACGAACATCTTGCCGCTGGCAAACATGTTCACCCGGCTGAAGATCGTCTGGATCATCTTCGTTCCGTTTGGGGCCCAGGGCTTGGCGGCCAGGAACACCATGCCGAGCGCCGCCCCACCGGTCCAGGCCAGCAGCATGACCTTGGCCGCGCCGCCGGGATCGTGGATCGCCACATTATGGGTCACAAGCTGATACCCGGTCAGGATCACGAGAACCGACATCGCCTGAATATAGAGACTGCTCAGCGCCGCCGCGCCAATCGCAACCATCGTGTTCATCGTGGGGTGCTTCATCATGGGCGAGGCGGGTCCCTCGGACCCGAACACCGCCCCCATCGTCTTGGTGAAGGTCATGAACAGGAAGACCCCGCTCAGGACATACATCATGAAATCCCCGCGCAGACCCGCGCCGCGGACGCCCAGCAGTTGAAAGATCACATAGAAGGCGACCACGAAAACAATGGTCTGGAACAGGTTGATAAAAAGGCTCACCAGGGCATTGCCATGGGTCTTGCGCACCGAGCGCACCGTCGCGTGATAGATCAGCGACAGCGTCCGATACGCGGTCGCAAAGGAGTTGGTAGATCTTTCTTCGACGCGAAACACGACAGCCTGAACCGTTTCTTTGGAGTGACACCTTGTCCGACAGAACAACACAATGGTTGCGGATCATTTAACCGGGAAGCATAGAAAATTCAGGTCAATGGGCAACCGCGCGCCTGCGCCGGGGTGAGCCATAGGAGAGTATCATGGATTTTGACGCAGTTATTCCCGTTCTACGCAAGCTTTCGCTGGAGGCGGGCGACGCCATCATGGAGATCTATGGCTCCGAAGATTTCGACGTCCGGTCCAAGTCCGATGACAGCCCGGTGACGGCTGCCGATGAGGCCGCCGATGCGCTGATCTCGGCAGGGCTCGCTGCGGCCTTTCCGGATGTCCTGACGGTGACGGAGGAGCAGGCCGCTTCCCACAGTCAGACCGCCGGGTCGTTCTTCATCGTCGATCCGCTGGATGGCACCAAGGAATTCGTCCATCGCCGCGGGGATTTCACGGTCAATATCGCCTATGTCGAGGATGGTACGCCCGTGCGCGGGGTGGTCTATGCGCCCGCCAAGGGGCGGCTTTTCTACACCTTGGCCGATGGCCAGACGGTCGAGGAAACCGGACCTTTCGACAAGGATCAGCCGGGAGAGACAAAGCCCCTCTCTGTGAGCGCGCCGGACAATGCGGCTCTTATGGTGGTGGCGTCAAAATCCCACCGGGATCAGGCAACCGACGACTATATCGGCCAGTACGGCGTGCGGGACATGACCTCGGCGGGCTCCTCGCTGAAATTCTGCCTTGTGGCCACGGGGGAAGCGGATCTCTATCCCCGTCTGGGGCGCACCATGGAGTGGGACACTGCCGCAGGGCACGCGGTTCTGCTCGGCGCAGGCGGGCAGGTCGTGCGGTTCGATGATCACACGCCGCTCAGCTATGGCAAGGACGGCTACGCCAATCCGTTCTTCATCGCCTACGCTCCGGGCGTGGAACTCAAGAGCGCTTGATGTCTGTTCTGGTTGTCATCCCGGCGCGCTATCCCTCGGTTCGTTATCCCGGCAAGCCGCTGGTGGAACTGCGCGGCGCCACGGGCGTCTCGCGCTCTCTGATCCGGCGGAGCTGGGATGCCGCCCAGGCCGCCGAGGGGGTGGACCGCGTGGTGATCGCCACGGATGACACCCGCATTCAGGAGCATGCAGAGGCTTTCGGCGCCGAGGTCGTGATGACCTCCGACACCTGCCGGAACGGGACCGAGCGCTGCGCCGAAGCCATTCAGCGGATGAACATCACGCCGGAAATCGTCGTGAACCTGCAAGGTGACGCGCCCCTGACCCCGGCCTGGTTCGTGGCGGATCTGGTGGCGGGACTGCGCGCCGCGCCCGATGCGTCGCTGGCCACGCCTGTGCTGCGTTGCGACGGGGCAGCGCTTTCGGGGTTCCTCGAAGACCGTCGCGCGGGACGCGTGGGCGGCACCACGGCGGTCTTTGATCGCAACAATCACGGGCTCTATTTCTCCAAGGAAGTGGTGCCCTACACCACAACCGACTACCCCGCCGATGACCCGACCCCGGTTTTCCACCATGTAGGCCTCTATGCCTATCGTCCCGACGCGCTTGTCGCCTATGGCACCTGGCCGGTCGGACCGCTCGAGACCCTCGAAGGGCTCGAACAGCTGCGCTTTCTCGAGAATGGGCACACGGTGCTCTGTGTCGAGGTGGAGGGACGGGGCCGTGCCTTCTGGGAGCTGAACAACCCCGAGGATGTGCCGCGGATCGAGGCGATGCTGGCGCAGATGGGTCAAGAGTGATCCCCGAGGCCAGCGTCGTTATTACCAGCCGCGGACGGGGCCCACACCTCGCCCGCTGCCTGCAAGCGCTGTCCTTTCAAACCTGCCCGGCCTTCGAACTCATCATCGTCGGAGACACCTCCGCGCGCCGCGCCGTGTCCGAAGGGCCGGGCATGCCTGCCGTGACTTTCGTGCCCTTTGACGAGGCGAACGCCGCCGCCGCGCGCAATGCCGGGATCGCGATTGCCTCGGCACCCTATGTGGCGTTTCTGGATGATCGGGCGGTGGCCGAGCCCTGCTGGCTTGAGAACCTCCTAAAGGCGCTGCGCGTGCCCGGGGTCGTGCTCGCATCGGGCTATGTCCGCGGCCCGGACGGTGTCGGGTTCCAATGGCAGGGGGAGTGGCTGTCGACCGATGGCACCTCCGCGCCCATGACGCCGGTTCCGGAGGAGGCCGGGATCCTCGCGCCAGGGTCCGGGCGTGTGCCCGGAGGGGCGGAGGCAAATTTTGCCGTTCTGCGTCAGGCCGTGCGCCGGATCGGCGGCTTTGATCCCCGGTTGCGGGACCATCTGAGCGCGCGGGATCTGGTCCTGCGCCTCGTGGCCGGGGACGGGCAGATCGCCTATGCACCGCAGGCTCAGGTGATCCATGCGCCGAGCTCGGTGGGCCCTGAGCCCTCGCTCCCCGGGCCACAGGCGCTGTTCGAGCTTGGCCGCTCGGTTGCGATCTTTGCGCAGTCCCATGCCCGCCATGGACCGGCGGTTGCGATTCGCGCCCATAGGCTGGCCCAGCAACTCGACCTTGCGCGCGCGATGGTGTCCGGGCGTCTCTATCCGGATGAGGTCTGGGGACGGATGAAGGGATTCGATCGCGGGGCCGCCGAAGGGCAGGCCGAGGCTGAAACCAAACCCGGCCCGAGCAAGATGCAGGACCTGCCCGCCGCGCCTGAGCACAAACCCGCCGCCCGGATGTTCATGGCGCGCCGCGACGACGATCCGGCCCTATCGCCGGTTTGGGTCACCTCTCCGCGATTTGAGATGCCCGGAGCCTTCGCACGTGCAGAAAAACAAGCTCAAAAAGGCCGCATGGTGACATTGATCACTGCGGCTGGGCGCCGAAAGCCTGGCAGTGTCCGCTTCCACATGCCGGGAGTGTGGGTCCACGAGTTGCCCGATTCTATCTGGCAATCAGCAAGTTCTCGCCGCATTTCCGACGGAGTTTACAAAGACTACTCGGGTATCCGTATAAGGGGCGTACCAACGTCCGAGGACGCTGGCGTAGAGTTGGACGTGGATTAAAAATGCTGCAGTGCGACAACAGATCCGCTGTGTTGGGGGGCGAAAGGTTGCTGTTTCTCCCCCGTGCCTTAGAAACTCTGCTATGGTGACGACAATGATTGTAATAGGGCCCGATAATGTCTCGAAGTGTTAAAACCGCTGTTTTCCCTGTCGCCGGCATGGGGACTCGTTTTCTTCCTGCGACAAAATCCGTTCCGAAAGAGATCATGACCCTCGTGGATCGCCCGTTGGTGCAATACGCCATCGACGAGGCACGTGCTGCCGGGATTGAAGAATTCATCTTTGTGACCTCGCGCGGCAAGAGCGCGCTTGAGGACTATTTCGATGCCGCACCCCAGCTTGAGCAAACGCTTGAGGACAAGGGCAAGACCGAGCTTCTGAAGACCCTGCGCAGCACGAATATGGACAGTGGCGCGATCGCCTATGTCCGTCAGACCCGCGCGCTGGGCCTGGGCCACGCGGTCTGGTGTGCCCGCCGCCTGCTTGGCAATGAGCCCTTCGCCGTCATCCTGCCCGATGATGTGATCGCCGCCGAGAAGCCCTGCCTCGCCCAGATGGTCGAAGCCTATCAGGAAACCGGCGGCAACATGGTTGCGACCATGGAAGTGCCCATGAGCAAAGCCTCTGCCTATGGCATCGTCGACGTGAAGGAGGACATGGGGTCCATCGTTCAGGTCAAGGGCATGGTCGAAAAGCCCAAGGCCGAGGACGCGCCGTCGAACCTCGCCGTGATCGGTCGCTATATTCTGAGCCCCGAAGTGCTCGACAATCTCGACAAAGGTCAGGTCGGCGCCGGTGGTGAGATCCAGCTCACCGATGCCATCGCCCATGAGATCACCGCGAACGACAATGTGTATGGCTTCCGCTTCGCCGGGCAGCGCTTCGATTGCGGCTCCAAGGCGGGCTTCCTGCAGGCCACGGTCTCCTTCGCGCTGGCCCGTCCGGACCTGGCCGATGAGCTGTCGGACTTCCTGCAAGAGCTGGCCTTCTCCCGCAAAGCGGCGCAGTAAACCCACTCCTTCTTGGCGGATGCCTTGCACGCCGTGATCCTTTGGCTAGGGTCACGGCGATGGTGTTTCTGGATCCGCCCACGTGACCGCGTCGCTGCGACAGGCCTATAAACTGCGCTGGAAACGGCGCGGTTTCCTCTGGCGGGCCTGGCGCAAGCGCTCCGAGCTGGTCCCGGTCGCGGATCGCACCGGGGATATCCCGCAAGAGGGCGTGCTCTGCTTTGCCTGTCTCAGGAACGAGGCGGAGCGGCTGCCCTATTGGCTGTCCCATTATCGCGCGCTCGGGGTTTCCCATTTCCTTGTGGTCGACAATGGCAGCACCGATGGCAGTCTCGATCTTCTGAGCGCGGCGCCGGATGTCTCCGTCTGGCGCACATCCACGAGCTACAAGGCCGCCCGCTTCGGGATGGACTGGCTGACCACGCTCTTGCGGCGCCATGGCCGGGATCGCTGGTGCCTGACGGTCGATCTCGATGAGCTGCTGGTCTATCCGGATCATGAGCACCGGCCCCTTCCGGATCTGGTTGCCGAGCTCGATCGACAAGGGCGCCGTGCCTTTGGCGCTTTGATGGTGGAGCTTTATCCCAAAGGTCCTCTGGGTGCGCAGTCCTACAGTCCGGGGCAGGATCCGACCCAGATCCTGAGCTGGTTTGATGCCACCCCATACCGGACCACGCCGCAGCCCCATCTCAAGGCGACGCTCTATCAGGGGGGGGTGCGCGAGCGGCTCTTTTTCGGGTCCGAGCCTCGGCGAGCGCCGACCTTGAACAAAATCCCGCTGGTCAAATGGCATTGGCGCTGGGCCTATATGAACTCCACCCATTCCCTGTTGCCGCCCAGTCTGAATGCGGTGTTCTCCACGCCTGAAAGCCCACGGCTCTCGGGCGCTTTGCTCCACACCAAGTTCCTGCCATCGGTCGTGGCCCGCTCTGCGGAAGAGAAAGCGCGGCAGGAGCATTTCGGGGAGAGCGCCCTCTTTGACGCCTATTACGACGGGCTGATCGCGGATCCGGATCTCTGGTGCCCTGAGTCCTGCGCCTATGAGGGTCCCGCGCAGCTCGAAGCGCTCGGCTTCATGTCCCGCAGCCCCGGTTGGGGCGATGCCCCGCCTCACATTGTGGCAAAGGCGAAGCCGCGTTAGGCTTCGGGTAAGAACATTAACCATATATCTGAACCAACGCGCAGGGCGCTTGGCACCTGTCGGGCAAGGATAGGGGAGCAGGATCTTGAAGGTTCTTGAGCGCTACAAGCTCAGGCTCAGGCGGAAACGCATGCTCTGGCGCGGATTTCGCCGCCGCCGGGAGCTGACGCCAGCCGAGAACCGGACGGATCGCATCGGCACCGGCGACATTCTCGCTTTCACGACCCTGCGCAACGAGCGGGTTCGCCTGCCCTTCTTCCTCGACTACTACCGCAAGCAGGGCGTGTCCCATTTCCTGATGGTGGATAACGGGTCCGAGGATGGGTCCGCGGCCTATCTGGCGGCGCAACCGGATGTCTCGCTCTGGACCACGCCGCACAGCTATCGACGGGCCCGGTTCGGGGTCGACTGGCTGACCTGGTTGCAGATGAAATATGGCCACGGCCATTGGTGCCTGACCGTGGATGTGGACGAGTTCCTGATCTATCCCTTCTGCGAAACGCGCCCGCTCGGCGCGCTGACCGATTGGATGGATTCCTCTGGCCTGCGGGCCTTCCCAGCGATGCTTCTGGATCTCTATCCGAAGGGGACGCTCGACAGCGCGGTCTATGCGGAAGGGCAGAACCCGATGGAGCTGGCCTGCTGGTTTGACAGTGGCAATTACACCATCACCCGCAATCCCGAACTCGGGAACCTCTGGATCCAGGGGGGACCGCGGGCCCGGGCGTTTTTCGCTGACCGTCCCGCGGCAGCCCCGGCCCTGAACAAGATCCCGCTGGTCAAATGGGACCGCAAATACGCCTATGTGGACAGCACCCATATGGTCCTGCCCCGGGGTCTGAACAATGTCTATGAGACAGGCGGGGGCGAGCGGATCTCGGGCTGCCTGTTGCACACGAAATTCCTCAACACCTTCATCGAGAAATCCGAGGAGGAGGTCGTCCGGCAGGAGCATTACGCCAAGGGGCGCGAATACAAGGCCTATGCCGAGAAGCTGGAGGCGGAGGGCGCGCCGTCGCTCTGGACCGAGATGTCCGAACGCTATGTGTCCTGGCGCCAGCTTGAGATCCTCGGCCTTTTGTCCAAGGGCAGCTGGGCATGAGCGGCGCGTCGGTCTCCCTCGGCTTTGTCATGCTCGCCCATACGGAGCTCGGGCGCGTGGCGGAGCTGGCGCGCTATCTCGACGGGTTCGGCTGCCCCGTGGTGATCCATGTGGATCGCAAGACCGAGGCGCGGGCTTATGCCGGGCTCTGCGAAGCGCTCGTGGATTTGCCCCGCGTCCGGCTGATCCGGCAGCATGATTGTGGCTGGGGGCGCTGGTCCATGGTGCAGGCCACGGAGACCGCGGCCGAAACGCTGCTCGCGGCGGAGCCGGATGTCACCCATGTGGCCCTGATCAGCGGCGATTGCCTGCCTTTGCGCCCTCTGGATCGGTTGATTGATTTTCTCGCGGCCCAGCCAGAGACGGATTACATCGAATCCGTCACCGTCTCGGATGTGCCCTGGACCATCGGGGGCTTGCAGAAAGAGCGCTTTACACTGCGCTTCCCCTTCTCCTGGCGCAGCCAACGCAAGCTCTTTGACCGCTATGTGGAGCTGCAGCGGAAGCTGGGCGTCAGACGCCGCATCCCCGATGGGATCGAGCCGCATCTCGGCTCCCAATGGTGGTGCCTGACCCGGCGCAGCCTCGAGGCGATCCTGCACGATCCGCGCCGGACTGAGTTCGCACGTTATTTCAAACGGGTCTGGATCCCGGACGAATCCTACTTCCAAACCCTGATCCGCCGCGTCTCTCCGCATATCGAGAGCCGGTCACTGATGCTGTCGAAATTCGACACCCAGGGGAAACCCTTCCTCTTCTATGACGATCATCTGGAACTGGTGGGCCAATCCGACTGTTTCCTGCTGCGCAAGGTCTGGCCGCGGGCGGACCGACTCTATGCGCAGCTGCTCGATCCCGAGCAGGGCGCGCCGGAACGGGGGCCGAGCAATCCGCACCGGATCGAACAGGTGTTTGACGAAGCGATGG
This sequence comes from Dinoroseobacter sp. S76, assembly GCF_049801095.1. NCBI lineage: Bacteria > Pseudomonadati > Pseudomonadota > Alphaproteobacteria > Rhodobacterales > Roseobacteraceae > Dinoroseobacter > Dinoroseobacter sp. S76. The sequence continues at coordinate 34,303 of NZ_JBNAGH010000009.1, forward strand.
AGCGCAACCGCGAAGGCCGCGCGGGTCTCTTCATGCAGAGCCGCTTTCCCAGCGACACCTGGCAGGCGGGCAAGACCGCCGCGCCCTATTTCGTCTTTCAAGGGTACAATGAGGTCATCGCCGGGTTCGCTCCCTGGCTGTCGCAGCGCACGGGCGCGCGGGTCCATGGCCATCTCTTTGACTGGCGCGAAATCCGCTATGCCGAGGGGGCGCCCTGTTTCAATGGCGGGCTGTCGGACAGTGTGTCCTTACGCGACTACAATCCGCAGAGCTTTCTGACGAACCTGATCTGGAACAGCCGGGGGGAGCGCCAGTGTTTTCAGATCGCGCCCTATGACCGGCAGGATCTGAACGAATACATGATGTGGGATCCCAACGCTCATATTTCGGTGGTGACAGGCTCCTGGGCGCTCAAGCTCTTTCGCGATGATCTGCCTTTTGAGCAAGCGCGGCGCGAGGCGGCCTGGATGCAGAAGGTGGAGGATCATTTCCTCGGGCAGCTTCGCAACAAGAGCCTGCCGGCCAATGTCCGGGTGACATCCCTGGCGGAGTTTGTCGCCGACCCCATGGCGCAATTGCAGGATGTGCTCGATCTGATGACCCCGTTCACCCGGCGGCGTCTGGTCCATGCGCCAGAGCTGGTGGATCTGACAGGGTTTGGCGCGTTCTTGCAGGCGCTCAAGAATGCCGGGATGAAACCCTATCTGACTGGGGATTTCCCGCTGGATACCAGCGATCTGACGGCGCCGGCGGCCCCTGCGCGGCCCTATCTCGTGACCTGATCCGATGACATCGCGTTTCGACTACTTCGTGATCTTTGCGGGCATGCGCACCGGTTCCAACTATCTGGAAAGGAACCTGAACGCCGCCCCGGACATCCGCTGCTTCGGGGAGCTCTTCAATCCCTATTTCATCGCCCATGAGGGCCAGGAAGACTATCTCGGCCTGTCCCTCGCCGATCGGGAGGCGGACCCGAACGCCCTCGTGACCCGCGTGAGGGAGGAGGCGACGGGCCTCGCGGGGTTCCGTCTCTTTCACGACCATGATCCGCGCATGCGCGCCCAGGCCCTCGCCGATCCGCGCGCGGGCAAGATCGTGCTGACCCGCAATCCGCTCGAGAGCTTTGTGTCCTACCAGCGGGCGTTGGCCTCGAACCAATGGGTGCTGACCGACGCCAAGGGCCAGATCGCGACCGAAGCGGTGGAGTTCGATGGCGAGGCCTTTGCCGACTTTCTGCGCCCCCATGAGGACTTTCTGGCCGATATTCGTCAGGGGCTCGCGCGGGCGGGTCAGACCGCGTTGACCCTGCGCTACGAGGATCTGCAGGATCTCGATGTGATCAACGGAGTCCTGGCCTATCTCGGCTCGCGGCATGTCTTGCCCCGGCTGGAACGGAGCCTGAAGCGCCAGAACCCGGAGCCTCTGGAAACCAAGGTCACCGATATGGCGGCCTTGCGGGACTCCGTGGCAGCCCTGGATCCTTTCGGTATCGACCATGCGTCGCCGCAGCCCGTGGATCGCGGCCCGGCGGTGCGCAGCTATGTGGCCTGCCCGCAAACGGGGCTGCTCTATCTGCCCATGCAAGGTCCGCAGCCCGACCCGGTGCTCGACTGGATGGCCGCGCTGGAAGGGTGCGCGCCCGAGGATCTGATCACGGGCATGCGCCAGAAGGATCTGCGGGACTGGCGGGAGGCGCATCCCAACAGTCGCACCTTCACCCTGTTGCGGCATCCCCTGGCGCGCGCGCATACGGCCTTTGCCACGCGGATCCTGCCCAGCGATCTGCAGTCTTTTGCGGATCTGCGCCACGGACTGATCGCCGCCTATAATGTTCCCCTGCCGCAGCACTACCCGGCCACGGATGTGTCCCCGCAGGAGCTGCAAAAAGCGTTTCGGCGGTTTCTGAAATTCCTCAAACCGAATCTCGCAGCGCAAACCAGTTTGCGCATCGATGCCTCCTGGGTGGCGCAGACGACCGTCCTTCAAGGGATGGCGCAGGTGGCCCTGCCGGACCGGATCCTGCGCGATGGGCCGGATCTTGCGGCGGATCTGCAGGCGCTCGCGGCAGAGGTCGGGCGCCCGGCGCCGGATCTGGTGCCGCGCTTTGATCATGCTGATCTCGACGCGATCTATGCGCCTGACATGGAAAAGCTCGCGCGCATGGCCTATGCGCGCGATTTCACGACGTTCGGGTTTCGGGCATATCGCGGGGCAGGCGCGGCCTAGGCGGCGCGGGTGCTCTCGCTCTCGGTGAGAACCGTGTAGAGCGTCGCGCTGTCGCTATTGGCGCGCAGCTTGGCGCAGACGCCGGGGTCCCGCAGGGTGCGGGAGACCAGAGCCAGCGCCTTGAGATGGGCGACGCCGCTATCCTCGGGCGCAAATAGACCGAAGACCAGGTCGACCGGCTGGCGGTCCACGGAATCAAACGCCATGGGCTTTTCGAGGCGCACGAAGACGCCCACCACCCGGTCGATATCCTTGAGCCGCGCATGGGGCAGGGCAACACCATGCCCCACACCCGTTGGCCCCAGAGCCTCGCGTTCCTGAAGCGCGTCGACAGCATTGACCGGGCACACGCCATAGGCCGAGCAGACGATGTCGCTCAGGTCCTGCATCAGGCGCTTTTTGCTGCTCATATTCCCGAATACCTTCACGGCATCGGGGACCAGCAAGTCTGACAGATCCATATCAAACGCTTCCATTCCCGCCAGGCGACCTGGTCGGCTTTAACTATCCAACTTGGTATCAATCCAGCCGATATTGCCGTCCTCGCGGCGATACACGACGTTGATCCCTCCGTGTCCCTCGTTGCGAAACACCAGGACAGGCGCCTCAGCAAGCTCCATCTGCATCACCGCCTCCCCGACGGAGACAGATGGGATCGTCGTTTCCATCTCGGCAACGATGATCGGCTGCAGCGTCTCGGGTTCGTGTTCCTCGGCCACTTCAGCTCCGTCGAGGATATAGGAAGAGGCGCCGGAAAGTGCAACGGGTTCCGTCCGCTCGCGGTGATGGTTCTTCAACCGGCGCTTGTAGCGGCGCAGTTGCTTCTCCATCTTCTCGCTGCACTTGTCGAAGGCTGCATAAATATCGCCGGCAGAGGCTTTGGCTTGCGCTGTCAGCCCCGTGGACAGATGGACGGTCGCCTCGCAGACGTGATTATAGGCGTCCTTGGAAAACACCACATTCGCGTCTGTGGGGCGCTCAGCGTATTTGCTGACAGCCTCGGAAAGCTCCGCTTTCACATGACTCTGCAAGGCTTCGCCGATGTCGATCTGTTTGCCGGTGATTTGGTAGCGCATAGTACCTCCCTGAATGCGCAAGCCGAGGGGCACCTGTATTCAGGTGTGAAACCATAGGCTTACATGAAGTGGGATCATCCGGGCGGTGTCGCCCGGCCGCGCATCCGTGCCGCTGCCCTGAGGCGCTTGCGATCGTAGGATGACGGGATGTTCAAGCATCCCCTGTATTTGGCGACAGTTCGACGTGCGATGTCAACGCCTTCGTTTTTCAACTTATGGGCAATTTCCGTGTCCGTCAGGATCGCGTCCTCGGTTTCCTCGGCCACCAGCGCCGCGATCCGGGCCTGGGCGCCATAGGCGCTCACTGCATCTTGTGAGTCGGCACCCAATGTCGCCGAAAAGAAGGCCGAGAGCGGCACAACCCCGCCGGGATGTGCCAGGGTCTTGTCTGCGACAGCACGCCCCACCGTTGTAGGGTGCAGCTTGAGTTCCTGCGCCAATTGGGTGCGAGTCAGCGGTTTCATCGCGGCACCGCCCTCGCGAAAGAATCCGATCTGGTAATCGCCGAGAAAGGCGACAATCCGGGTCAGGGTCGTGGTGCGGTAGCCCAAGGCCCGGCGCAGGGCCTCGGCCTCGGCCCCATAGCGCGCCAGAGCGGTTTCCGATTCGAGCCGCGCCGCCCGCAGCAGGTCTTCGTCGAGGCTGAGGGTCCGGGCGTTGCCGCGCAGAACCGTGATCTCCGGCGGCGCACCTTCGGGAAAGCGCAGCTCGATATCCGGCAGGCTCACGCGCGGGGCGGGCAGGGCGGCCTGACCGGGATAGGGCGTGAGCTTGGGCAGAGCCTCGGCGACCTTCGCCAGCGCGGCTTCCTCCAGACCGGTGGCCCGGGCGGCCTTCGCGATCTCGCCGGCGGCGAGCCGGTCGAGCACCCGGGTCGCGCCCTCTGCCAGTACGGCATCAAAGCCCAGTTCGATCAGTTGCAGGGACAGGCACTCCGCGAGGGAGCGCGCGCCCACCCCTGCCGGTTCGCAGGACTGCACCGCCGAGAGCGCCGTGTCGATCCGGTCCGGGGGCAGGTCCAGTTCCTGCGCGAGATCGGCCAGATCGATATCGAGATAGCCCGTATCGCTCAGTGACCAAGTCAGCACGAAGGCGATCTCCTGGATCTGCGGATCAAGCGCCATCAGTCCAAGTTGTTCGCGCAACCGATCGCCAAGCGAGCGTTCCGCGCTCGTCGTGTCCAGCGCCAGATCATAGGCCGAGGGTCCTTGCGATGCAGCAGCTCCGGGCTCGGCACTTGGACGTTGCAGGGTCAGGATCGGGTTCTCGGCGGCCTGCGCCTCCAGATGGTCCTGCAAGGCGGTGCCGGACATGCGCAGCACCGACAGGGTCGTACGCATTTCCGGGGTGAGGGTGAGCCGCTGCTGCTGGCGGAGGGTGAGACCGTCGCGCTGGGCAGACATGGCGGATCAGGTGACCGAGAAGGTGTTGCCGAGATAGACGCGCCGCACGTTTTCGTCGCGGATGACCTCGTCGCGGGTCCCGCTCATCAGGACGACGCCGTCATGGAGGATATAGGCCCGGTCCACGATCTCCAACGTCTCGCGCACATTGTGGTCGGTGATCAGCACGCCGATGCCACGGGTCTTGAGCTGGGCCACCAGCGCGCGGATATCCCCCACGGCGATCGGGTCGACCCCGGCGAAAGGCTCATCGAGCAGCAGGTATTTCGGATCCGCCGCGAGGCAGCGCGCAATCTCGACCCGGCGCCGCTCGCCGCCCGAAAGGGCCAGGGCCGAAGTGCGGCGCAGATGTTCGATATTGAACTCGGCCAGCAGCTCTTCGAGGCGCTCCATCCGCTTGGTCCGGTCGCGGGTATTCACCTCGAGGATCGCGCGGATATTGTCTTCGACACTCATGCCGCGGAAAATCGACATTTCCTGGGGCAGGTAACCGATCCCGAGCTTGGCGCGGCGATACATGGGCAGCATGGTCGCGTCCCGCCCGTCGATCGAGACGATCCCGGCCTCGGGGGTGAGCAGCCCGGCAATGGCATAAAAACAGGTGGTTTTGCCGGACCCGTTCGGGCCGAGCAGGGCGACCGCCTCGCCGCGCGTGACCTCAAGGCTCACATCGCGGATCACCGGACGGCGCTTGTAGCTCTTGCGCAGGTTGCGGATGTTCAACCCGACCGAGCCCTCGGTCACCTCGAAGGCAGCAGGGCTCATTGGGGCTGCAGAACGGTGCGGACCCGCCCCTCCATCTGGCCGATGCCCGTGGTCAGATCGACCACCAGATCATCGCCTGCGATCACGATTTGGCCCTGGCTCAGCAGGACATCGCCGCTCAGTCGGATCTCATTGGTTCCGGGGCTGTAGACCGCGCGCTGGCTTTCGGCGGCATCCGGGCCGCTCACCATCAGGACATTGCCCTCGGCGCGGACCTCGCGAATGGCGCCCTGACCGTCGGCTGCGGTCTGGTCGTAACTCACCTGAACCTCATCGGCCTCGAGCTTCAGCGGGCCTTGGGCGACACGCACATTGCCGGAAAAGATCGCGCTGCCATCCTGTCGGTTCACCGCCAGCGCATCCGCGTCGATCTCGACCGGGGCGCTGCGATCCACCCGCGCGGCCCCCAGCGAAATCTCCGTGCCCTGGGCGGCGGCCATGTTCCACAGCGCTGTCGCGGCGATCAACGCCCCTGCCAGACCATTTCGTACCAAGACCGAACCCATGGAACCTCCAAACTCACTGCGGTGTGTATACCAGTTTCACACCTTGTGTGAACAGCACCTGCGACGCACCGCTTGCGGGGTCGCGGCGAAACTCTGCCGCGCCGGCGCTGAGCGTGACCCCAGGCCCGAGCACGATGACATCGCCACTGCTCTGGGCGCGGAGCCCGTCAAGCTGTGCCTCGGCCCCTTCGGAGCTCAGGACAAAGCCATCTGTCCGTGACAGGCGCAGCCCGCCTTCGATGCGGACGGTTTCGGCTGCGTTGTCCACCACACCCCGGGCGGCCCGGATATCCACCTGCAGCCCGTCGGGGGTGAAGACCTTGCCCGAGATCTCGCTGGCCATGAACTTGTTCGGGCTGGTCAGGAGCGGCCGCGCGCTCTCGGCCAGAAGCTCCACCTCCGAGCCATCGTCGAGCACGGTCTGATAGCGCGGCTGGAAGATCCGCTGCCCCTCGACGATCTCTTCGAGTTCCACATCGGAATAGGGGATCTCCTGCTGCGTGTCGCCCGCGCCCGAAATCAGGAACAGGCTCGATAACAGGCCCAGCCCGGCCAGGGGCAGGATGATCTTGGCCGCGGTGACGAACTGCGAATAGCGGTTGTCGGCGCGGGGCATGGCTCAGCCGATCCCGGCGCGCAGGCAGTCATGGATATGGAGGAACCCCGCAGGCCTGCGCGACCCATCCTCGGGCACCACAAACAGGCAAGTGATCTTGCGGTCATTCATGATCGCCACGGCCTCTTCGGCCAGCGCGTCGGGCGCGATGGTCAGCGGGTCGCGGGTCATCACATCGCCCGCGCGCAAGTCCAGCAGGCCGGTCATATGCCGCCGCAAGTCGCCATCGGTGATCACCCCCGCCAGCGTTCCGTCCCGGGTCACGCCGACAACGCCAAAGCCTTTCTGGCTGATCTCGAGCAGGGCATCGCCCATCTCGGCGCTCTCCGGGATCAGGGGCAGCTCGGCATCGCGATGCATCAGGTCGGCAACCTTCGACAGCCGAGCGCCCAGCTTGCCACCGGGGTGGAAATCCCGGAAATTCTCGGGGCTGAAGGCGCGATGCTCCATCAGCGCCACGGCCAGCGCATCCCCCAGAGCGAGGGTCATGGTGGTGGACGTCGTGGGCACAATCCCGGTCCCGCAGGCCTCGGGGGCCTTGGGCAGAACCAGCGCCACATCGGATTGCCGCAGAAGCGTGCTGTCCGGGTTGCTCGCCACCCCAATGAGCGGGATGCGGAACCGGCGGGTATAGGCGACCAGATCCGCAAGCTCCGGCGTCTCGCCGGAATTCGACAGCACCAGCACCGCATCGCCGGCCGCCATCATGCCGAGATCGCCATGGCTGGCCTCGGCCGGGTGGACAAAATGCGCAGGCGTCCCGGTGGAGGCAAAGGTCGCGGCCATCTTGCGCGCGATATGCCCGGATTTGCCCATGCCCGAGACGATGACCCGCCCGCGCGCGGCCAGAATCGTCTCGACCGCCCGGTCAAAGCTGTCATCGAGCCCGGCGGCCAATTGCGCGAGGCCCTCGGCCTCAACCCCTATGACCCGGCGCGCGGTCTCCTGGAAAGACGTCTGTGACATGGCGCTGCCTTTAGTGGTGGAAGATGTCCATCTCGGACCACCCGCCCAGATCGAGCTGGGCGCGGGTCGGCAGGAAGTCGAAGCAGGCCTGGGCCAGCTCGGTGCGCCCCTCGCGGGCAAGCATGCCGTCCAGAACCTCTCGGAGGCGATGGAGGTAGAGCACGTCGGAGGCCGCATATTCCACCTGCGCCTCGGTCAGGGTCGGCGCGCCCCAGTCCGAGCTCTGCTGCGCCTTGGAGACATCCACCGCCAAGAGCTCATGGAGCAGCGCCTTGAGCCCGTGGCGATCCGTATAGGTCCGGACGAGCTTGGAGGCGATCTTGGTGCAGTAGATTGGCGTGGTGGTCACGCCAAAGGCCTTCTCCAGTGCGGCCACATCGAATCGCGCGAAGTGAAAGAGTTTGGTGACCGCCGGATCCGCCAGCATCCGGCAGAGATTCGGCGCCTCGGTCTGGCCTTGGGCGATCTTCACCACATGGGCGTTTCCATCCCCGGAAGAAAGCTGCACGACACAGAGCCGGTCGCGTTGGGGCACAAGCCCCATGGTCTCGGTATCGATGGCCACAACCGGCCCCAGATCCAGCCCATCGGGCAAATCATTCATGTGCAGGTGATTGGTCATCTGACCCCCTTCTGTGATCGGTGTCTCGTCGCGATTGGGCGACATGACCCTGTCTATGCGGCACGGAAGGGGAATGGTGCCCAGGAGAGGAACCCTTCACCCCATTTTGACCAATAAAAACAGGAAATTGGAGCACTTCTTGATTTTCAGGCCACCTTCTGGGCCGCCTCTTGCTGCGCCCTGCATTCCTACTAGCAACTTGCCATTGGTAACGTAAAGCGAGTTCGCTAAGTCGGTGTAGAGTGGGTTTTTGTCAAGACCATCCTACAAAACCAAGATGCAGCGCTTCTGGCGGATGATCTTTTGGAGCTCTTTTCGGGCGTGCCTAAAGCATTTCCTCCGAAGCGCGGGTTCATGATCTTCTTGTGCCAGCGCTACCCAGAGCATGTGCTACGAGATGCAATTTCACGCGCCAAATCTGATTAGCTTGGCAGTGTGCAGAAGTCAGTAGGCGCAATCTTCCGCTATGAACTCGAGCAACTTGTGAGAGCACGGACGGATTTGGTTTGGTACAAAGAATAGTCCTAGGGTCAGGACCCATTGATTTCCGTCCAGCGGCGTGGTTCACGGTTCGAAAACGAACGGTGAACATGTCTGATTTGTTTTGGCTGACCGACGCCCAGATGGCGCGTCTTGAGCCCTTCTTTCCAAAGTCACACGGCAAGCCACGCGTCGATGGCCGACGTGTGCTGAGTGGGATTATCTTCGTCAATCGCAATGGGTTGCGGTGGCGGGATGCCCCCACCGCCTACGGACCGCACAAGACGCTCTACAACCGCTGGAAACGGTGGAGCGATAAGGGCATCTTCGCGCGGATGATGGCTGGTCTGGCCGCCGAACATGGCGAGGAGAAGACTGTGATGATCGACGCGACCTACCTGAAGGCACACCGCACCGCGACCAGCATGGGCGTCAAAAAGGGGGGCGTGGACGTCTGATTGGCCGAACCAAGGGTGGCATGAACACGAAATTGCATGCCATCTGCGATAGTCAGGGACGCCCGCTGAACCTGTTCGTGACCGCGGGACAGGTCAGCGATTACATCGGCGCACGGGCATTGCTGAGCAGCCTGCCAAGTGTCGACTGGCTGCTCGGGGACCGAGGCTATGACGCCGATTGGTTCAGAGAAGCGTTGAAAGACAAAGGGATACGCCCTTGTATCCCCGGACGGAAGCAACGGAAGAAAACCGTCAAATACGATAAGCGTCGATACAAGCGACGAAACCGGATTGAGATCATGTTCGGCAGACTGAAGGATTGGCGGCGTGTGGCGACCCGATACGACAGATGCCCAAAGGTGTTCCTCTCAGCCATCGCCCTGGCGGCAACCGTCATCTATTGGCTATGAGTCCTGACCCTAAGTCTGGAGCGGATTATCAAAGTCGTTGTGCTACCTACGCAACGATGTAAAGTAACGTGATTTTTTACAGCGGTGGTATCTAAATCTTGTTGACTACGTCAACGCTAATGACCACCAGCACCAGCCCAAAAGCCAACTGTATACAGAACTCTTTTAGAACCGAGGTGCTCTGCAAATCAGCATATTCTTTTAGAGGTCTTCCATCAACAATACTATCAATCATTTCCATGGTCATTTGGAAAATCGGGACAGCAGTCGACATCATCAGCATGTTACCCAGCAATATAGAAAAAAACATTGGGACAATAGGGAATGGGCCGCCTGAGATAAGCACAACAGTCGAGATTATTGGAGCGGAAATAAAGCTCCAAACCAATATCCCGTAAATCTCTCTCACCGCTACGTCTTCGTCGCCATCTCGAGAGAGTATCAAAAACTTTGATCGTACTGATATCATTGCTAACAAAAAAAGGCTGATCAGAAATATGGGCACTTCTGCGCCGATCACTTTTATCAAAACTTCATTCACAAGGCCCGTGAAGACTTTATAGTATTCAAAGAGGCCTGTTTCAAACCATGTTTTCCAAACAACGAAGTCTGAGACGATACCAGCAAGTGAAAGCCAAGCGATGCCAATTGCAATAAATCGGCTGAACTGAAAGGATGTTTCTGTCATTTCGGTCACTCCATAAGGCAGTGTATACCATCGCCGCCCTGTATTAGGAAGGCAAGTGACCTTAACACTATTTGTAATAGTGTTAAATATCCTCCATCTCCAGCCTGTGGATCGATAGGGTAGGGGGGTACCTTTCTGCTTCGCTATTTAACAGTTTTCGGATAGACTGTTAAATATGAGCGAAATGCGCCTCTACGACACCGCCGGGAACAGGCTTTATCTGAACGCTGAAGAACGTGACGTCTTCCTTGCGACAGCACGTCGTCAGCCCGCTCGAGACCGGACCCTGTGCGAGACACTACACTATACGGGCTGCCGTCCATCTGAGCTCCTGGAGATTGCCCCGGCACGGGTAGACCTGTCGGGCGGCACCATCGCAATCCGGAGCCTGAAGAAGCGGAAGGATGCATCGGGCAAGGCGAAGATCGTTTATCGGACAGTGCCGGTACCGCCCGACTACCTGGACACGCTCAATACCGCCCATGGGATCCGCGAGGCGCAGCAGTCCAAGAAGCAAGCCAGTGCACCGATCTGGCCTTTGAGCCGAGTGCGTGTCTGGCAGATCGTGAAACGGATCATGATCGAAGCGGGGATCCCAGATGCGCCCCATCGCAGTCCAAAGGGGTTGCGCCACGGGTTTGGGATCAACGCGAGTGTAAACGGTGTTCCGCTGAACATGCTCCAGAAATGGATGGGACACGCACAGCTCAGCACCACCGCGATCTATGCGGATGCTGTCGGCAAAGAAGAGCAAGACATTGCAGCCAGGATGTGGGGGTAGGGGACATGCATCTGACGAGGATCACACCAAACGCTAATCTGCATCGTTTCTATCGCATGGAGATTGTGCGCGGCCTTTTCGGGGATTGGGGCCTTGTTCGCAATTGGGGTCGGATCGGCAGTTCCGGCCAAATTCGGACCGACTGGTTTGCATCGGAAGCCGAGGCGAAGGACGCTCGGTTTGATATCCACATGGCGAAGGCGAAGCGCGGGTACGAGTAGCCTTCTAGCAAAATTCAGGAGAAGTTGAGCCGATTACCAAAATTTCGTACCCTAAGGGCACACCCGTACTCGCGACTTGCAGGTCTCGTGTTCACACTTATCTATCGCCAATTCTCTAATTTTATCAATTTCAAATGCCTCGCCTTTGGCAACCGCTGCGTGGTACTTGTCATCGCTTTGCGCGATAACGAAACAAAAACCTTGCTCAACAGACGTCAAAAACTGGCAACATCCTACTGGTGTTGTATTACTAGTACTATTTGTGCAGGCATTAGTTGCCTCCACACCCGCGGAGGAGGCATTATCAGTCTTGGCAATCCCAAAAACCCCATCTTTCGGACAGTATGCAGCAGCTCCAAACTTCCTTGCAAGACCCGAAGCACTTGTAACCCCGAACGAAATACCAACTCCCACCGCAATAGTACTAGTTATTTCATCCAAAGTATCCTGATATGGCGCATCTCCGCTTAATAGGTCTCCTATGTGATCAGAATCGTACCTCGAACGTTTCCATGATCTTGATACCAAAGAGAGAAGCTGCTCCCCAATTGTTTCCGGGAGTGTACTATATACCTGAACATTTGGCTCATACTCAGCTAATGACACTGATGTGGAGGAAAGAAAGAAAGCAGTTATTAAAGAATAAAGTCTAAAATAGCGTAAATAGTTCACTTACAAGCCCCCAAATCCACGTCGCAGCATAAAATCCAACAAATAATCAAAAATATTACCCAATAACAATTAACTCTGCATCGCGACTATCTCTTCCTGAGTTAGCTTCGATTTTAACATCCAACTCTCCAGTGTCTACGCGTGGAGTTTCCAAGCCTCTGCCGGAATGTTTCACTCTGTATCTTTTCATACCTTCTAGCTCAACAGCTTGAGAAGTGGTTTGATCAATAATTTCACTCCCATCTTTTAAACTGTAAGTAATAGTCCCTGTAAACGTGCCCTCATTTGGAACCATGACATCAACTTCTGAACCAACCTCCTCACGGGGACCAAAGACATTTGTATTTTCAACTAAGTACTTTACAAGTTCTAAAAGCGACGCGAAAACAGTGACTAACACTGTTAGGTCGGCAGCACTAGCTGGGCGCGCAGTCAACAAGGCTGGCGGAACAACGATGCCAAAAGCAGCGAGATGTGCAGAAAGCCGTAAAAGCTCTCTCCGAGAGGGCTGTCGTTGCGTCATTTCGCATTTTAAATCATCTATTAAGTTCTGTTCAATGGTTGTAGTATCTTTTACTTCCACTAAAGTTATCATTACTCTCTCCATATAATTTTTAATATATTCTGATTTCTCCGCACAGCAAAGGAATGTATGAGTTTGCAGGGTAGCTTACTCAACAGTCTTTTTATTGTAGTGCTTTTGTTGACAAGTCAGTAACTTTACGCTTAACGCGCCGGCCTATATTCCTGCATCACCGTCCACCAACCATCATTGATTCGAGGATCTCCAGCTGGGAAAATTGCTGTGTTAAGATCACCATTCTGACAAATAAATACAGGAACGCCTGCCTTGTCTGCCTCCCGTTGTGCAATTTTATATGCATCCCCTAAAGATAATGCCATATTTCTCTCCCTTGAATATTCCGATGTAGATCTGAAGTTAAAAATTGAGCCGTGGTACTCTTTGACAAAATCTGAGCTTACAGTCGAAATTCGACTCAAAAGACTACTTCAATTTTATTGAAAAAATAGACAGTGTGCAACACTATGCTTCTGTGAAGTAAGATGTATTTTTTGTTACGTTAACAGTGAAGCGCTTAAATATTCAGCTAACATGCTGCAATGTCGACAATAAACATCTCTACTTTTCACATAATAAACCCTACGGGTTCAGTAGCCTACCTTCAAACTAGCACTCTCTCGGTGCTTCTTGGCGGTGTGGTTGTAGCCCTCGGTGGTCGTGATCGAGGAGTGGCCGACCGTACGCTGGATAGCTTCACCGGTGGCACCTGCCTCATAGGCTGACGTGATCATCGTTGCGCGCGCCATGTGCGGGAAAGCGGCAACGTCGATCCCGGCCTTCGCGGCATAGCGGCGGAAGTGATAATACATCGTACTGCGATCCATCGGCTGGCCATCCTTACCGTTGATCTTGGCCTGGAACATGTAGGCGTCTGGATCCCGGCTATGGTCAGCTTGGTCGAGATAGGCCCGAATGGCTGCCGCACATTCCAGGTTGATCGCCACGGTGTTGGTCTTGTTGCCCTTGATCGTGAGATGCAGCACAGGAAACTCATTGTCATAAGTAAAGTCCCGCACGCGCAACAGCGTCGGCTCCGTGCACCGCGCACCAACAAAGAAGTAGATGTGCAAGAGCGCCCGATCGCGCAGCCCCTGGACTGTCTCTGGATCAGGCGCATCGAGCATCGCCCGCACCTGGCGCTTGGAGAGGGTGGGCGATTTACCTGCGCCGATCCCCGCATTGCCTGTTTTCGGCCGACGCACCCCAGCAACCGGATTACTGGTAGTGAGCTGGCGATCGGTCAGATGCTTGTAGAGCGAGGAGAGCGCCGCCAAGCGACTGGCAATGCTGGAAGGGGAGAGACCCGCCGCTTCCATCGATGCACGCCAAGCCAGGATATGCGCCTGTTTGACAGCGTAGAGATCCTCTGGCGTGGTGATCCCGATCGTCGCGATGAAGGATCCAACGGCGCGTTGATAAGCTGCGCGCGTGTTAGAAGAGGAAAAGTTCGCAAGCCAGACGCTCTCGGCGCGGACATCTGCGAGCGCGGCAAAGGCATCCAATCGCTCAAGCTCAGCGTTGGTGACATCGATCAGGGGGTTCACAGAGATCTCCGGGTAGTCTGACATACCTCAAAATCATACCATAAATGTTCCCCCATAAAATAAGTTATGGGGAAACATTTACATCCATTCTCTGCGATCCTCTCATAGGTAATCTGGGGGTCGGTCGCGCATTCCGCAAATGCCGATTTTCAGGTGGGCCAAGTAGTTTAACCCTCCCGAACCCAACAGCATGACGCGGAATGACGCGCATTGACCGGCCATTCGCACGCAGTGCAGCACGACGAGCTCTGGGCTCGTTGCAGACCTCTGAGCAAGCGCAGCATAGGTACATCAGTCTGAGCTCGTAATCGCAGGGAACGGCCCTTAGCAGACATTCACACATTGGGTTGGTTGCTGAGCTGCAGCCATCAAGAGGAGACATTCGCTATGGGCGCAAACTGAACGTAAGTCGGTTTTACAGATCGAAGGACGAAAACGCTATAAATCATGAGCCAACTAGATTCCGGTTATCAATTTGGCGGCTAAGAGTTGTAACCGTCCAGAGCGCGCAATTTACCGAAGGCCGGAGCTTTGACTACGGAGCTAAGTTCGCAAGGACTTAGTTCGCGAGAAACTGGATTGACTGATCAGAATGAACCGATACTGTCGAGTATGACAGTGTTAAGTAAGTAGGTTCAGCAGTTAGTTATGATGACTGAGCAACGCGACGACGATACTACGTCCCCACAAAAACCGATTTGGCACAGCCCGGGTTGGGTAACTTCAGTTGTTGGCTTGCTTGGGATGTTTCTTACTGTTCCTGAAGTTGTTGGAGATTATTTATCGAAGCAACAAGATATTGAACTGGCTAAGCAGGAAGTTGCTGCAATGCAGGTTAGCAATGAGAATAATAAGCAGAATCTAGAGTTCAATATAGTTAACAATACGCTTGCACAGCAGGGATCTGAGCGTGTGTTTGTGTTGCGCTATCTTGCTAAGACGCTTGATGATGAAGATGCTAAAGGCTGGGCTGAGGAGGAGGTCTCGCGACTTGAAAAGATCGCTGAGTTGGAGGCTGAATTGACAAAAACAGAAGTAGAGTTGATTGCTAGTCAGTCTTCAAATAAAAAAACTCCCAATGCATTTGAAGGTAGTTCCGGAGTTGAGGCGCTCCGGAACGAGGTGGTTCGTTTGCGAAACGAGGTTCAAAGGATGAACTCGGTGGCAGGGATAGCCACTACCTCAAATCAATTAGAGCCGAATGGCACTGCAGTCGATGCGATTTGCTCTGCAGAGATCATGGTTGATGATTTTGATGTAACCGTATTGGAGGAAACCAATAGTAACTTCATCTACCGCGCGGAGCTTAGAGCGCCTAATGAACTGCCAAGTGCATGCGCGTTAGTGCCGGTTATCATAGATCGTTTTGGGACTGCGTGGATGCAAGATCATGGTTGGATCACACGTCTTGACGCGGACGGGTTTGGCAGGTCGGGATCAATATCGGTTTCTAAAACCAGTTCCTATCCTCTCAGACTAAAGTACCATCTATTGAGAGAGGACGCCCTGCGCCCATTGCTAAGAACTTCTCGGTTTCGTTTTTCAGCGCTAAGCAGGCAAAGCCAGATCGCGCACGCGGGATTTGAGTGCGAACTATCAGACACAGAACCACATGTTACGTGCTGGCAGTAAAAGATCATCTAGCCTCAGGACTCATTCTTGCTTCATAGCCAGAACATGAACGTCGCGGCCAAGGCGATGGCTGAGAGGAGGACCTCGGGCAGCGGTCATACCGTGTCGCGCATCGGCGCCAATCCTTGAGCCTTCCGAAAATGATCTTGATGTGATTGCGAGGCTTGTACCGGCGTTTGTCGTGTCGCACGGGGGTCTTGCGTTTCTTGCGGCCGGGAATGCAGGTCCGTATCCCCTTGTCTTTCAAAGCTTCTCTAAACCAATCGGCTTCGCATACTCGATCTCCGAGCAGCCATTCCGCGCTTGGCAGAGAGCTGAGCAGCGCCCGTGCGCCGGTGCAATCGCTGACTTGTCCTGCCGTGACGAACAGGTCGAGAGGACCACCTTGGTTATCGCAAGTGGAGGGTAGCTTTGTGTTCATGCCACCCTTGGTACGGCCAATCAGGCGGGCACGCCCCCTTTTTTGACACCAATACTGGTCGCTCTTCGGTGAGCCTTCTGATACGTTGCGTCGATCGTTACGGTCTTCTTTTCGCCGCGCTCGGCGCCCAGGCCAACCATCATTCGGGCAAAGACACCCTTGTTGCTCTACCGCTTGCAGCGGTTGTAGAGTGTCTTGTGCAGACCGTACTCCCTCGGCGCGTCCCGCCACCGCAAGCGGTTGCAGTTTATGAAATTGATCACGCTTAGGGCACGTCGGTTGTCGACACGTGGCCTGCCTTGGGATTTGCGAAAGAAGGGTACTAGGCGCGCCATCCGGGCGTCGTTCAGCCAGAAGAGATCAGACATATTACTGCTCGCATTTCGAACGGCGATTCACGCCGTGCCTCTGAAATCAATGGATCCAGACACTCGCAACTGGGCAACAGCGCCTCAATCAACTTCTGCTATCTCAATCAGGGCCTTGACCTTACACTGATGCAGCGGAGGACCGCTTTCCGCCCCTATGACGGATGCTGCGGTTTCTATAGATGAGCCGATTTGGCTCAGAGCAGACATTTTCTGCAGCTGCACGCCGCGACTATTCCACATCTATGGAGAAGCGTGTCGCACCTAGAGATAACGACGTCGACATGTCACCGATATGAAAAAGTTGGGCCGTTCCGCAATTGCGGTGCGCCTGTGAGATCTCCCAGAGAAATAGTTTTACTCAAACCACCCTTTCGCGACGTTTGACTTGAAGGGTGTTGTCCTCTTTTGCGCGCCAGTTACTTCGCGCACAGAGTAAGCTAAGATGCTGCTGAGTTCTTTGGCCACGCCGAGTGGAACGTCTTTGCCAGCTTCAGTGGCGTTGGTCTTCAGGCGTTTCAGCCCTGCTTTGTGATCCTTGAGCCCAAGTTTGTCTTTGCGCGCCATGGCCAGTTCCTTTTGAGATATGCGTATGTGCAGATCATCGCAAGACGCTGTTTTTGTTTCAATAAAATCGTACCGACCATGTTGACCATTCCGAACCTGGTACAAAAAAGATGGCCTTCTAGGGCCATCTTTTCTTGCCACGCTGGGCACTAAGCTTCCCATTTCGGCGGAAGCTTTGCCTCCGTGATGCCGATATAGCCTGCCAACGTGCCGGTCTCAGAGCGGATCGGGACGGCCACGGTGCCGCGCAACGTGCCCCGCGGGGCGTAGCCAATGCCCAACATCTCGGCATCGGATGCTTCCAGCCCCAGCGCTCCTACCGCCGGATGGTCTGGCTGGAGATAGTCGAGGGGGCGGAAGCCACGTCCCGCGCCCCTCTCTGGCGAGGGCTTTTGGGCCTTCTCCAGTGGCTCTGTACCCGCGAGGAATTGTGCAGCCTCCTTCACGTCGCAGTCATGGACGAGCTGAACCAACGCCAGCACGTCGCCGCCTTCTTGTTTCCCGAAGGAATACCAGACGCCTTTGCTTGGCGTTACAGCGAGCGCTCTCGGGCCACCCTCCCCCGATGGGCATGGGCCTCGTAGGCTTTGACCCGCTTTCTTGAGAATGAGGCCCAGTCGTTCTGCGACCTCTGCAAAGGGGTTTGCGGCTTTGACCGCCTCAAAATCGACGAATGTAGACACCACGGTCTCCTTTCTGAAGGACATCCGTGCCGTATTGTAACACGCCGTCTCGACGCCCTAGCTCATGCGCGTTTGCGCAGGGACGAAGCGTTGATCTGCTCTGGTGGCAAGCCGATGCGAAGCCACGGCGCGTCGAGAATGTCCGGCAAGATCGGTACATCGCTGTCTTGCACGACCGGCATCCAATGGCCCAAAAACAGGTGGCTCTGTGCGACCACGCTGCGTGCCACCTGGAACTTGTTCTCGATCTGCTTTGGCGTTGGTGCGACTATCAGAACGCGCATGTTGCCGATGCCCAGCCTCGCGTAGACCTGCCGCCAGTCCACGTCGCGATAGGCTTTGATCTTCTTCCGTGTCGAGTTCTGTTTTGAGCGCAAATCGTCATCGTCAAAGCGACTGTTGGCCTTGTTGTGCTCCGCCTCGAGGGCGAAGAACGCGCGCTTGCTGTCTTGATACTCAAGCCCCACGACCCCGTCCGGAACGACCGTGTAGGGCATGATCTCTTTGGTTTTTCGCTCGGTGTAGACCGACTTGCGCGGGAAGATGAACGGACTGTCCCCTTCCCCGTTGGCATAGATCTCTTCCGCTGAGATCAGGCGGATCCCAGCGGCGTCCGCTCCGGCTTTGAGGTTCGACAGCAGATCAATCGTCATCATCGAATGATCCCACTCGCGGCTCAAATTGATGTCGAGCCCGCCGCCCAAGAACAAATATCGCGGTGGCAGATCGCGACCGGACAGGGTCTCGTATCCTCTCGGCAAAAGGTAATAGGTGTCGTGCTCGTAGAGCCCGCAGAGGCGCTTTTCGATCAGCCCGTGATCGAAGAGCAATCGCAGTGAGTGGGACAATCCGCGCGCGTGCCGATGCGGCAGGTGCATCGCAATGTGATGCGAGCGCAGCGCTTTGAACTGATAGATCAGTTCCAAAACCTCATACATGGTCGGGGCCATGGTGAGGGCGGATTTGGGGGGAACACGTTTGAACCGAGGCTTGCGCATACCTTCTTGATGGGTGCTGCGCGCGCCCGCGTCAAAGGTCAGCATGATGTCCGGTGGTGAGCGATGGGTCGGATAAACACCTATGCAGTATAGCAAAAATCAGTCGAGATTTTGCGGGCCGTCGGGATCGATGTCCTTTTTCGGCTTGGACGCATGCTTGGGCGGGTCTTCCTTATCTGCTTGAGTACTCTCTTCCTCATCATCCCAATAGGTCTCGAAGTCTGGCTCTTCGCTTTCTGGCTTAGACGGTGCATCGGTCTTCTCTGTCGGATCGTAGTGGTACGCACTGAGGCACATTTCCTTGAGCGTCTCGATGTCTTCCGGCTCCGCAGCGATCCGCGCTTCGAGCTGGCCAGGCGTGACTTTGTATGTCCCTGCGCCCTCGTGCTTGACCCAGGCCGCGAAGGTCAGCGGCGGCACGCCTCGGATGGTCTCACCGTCTGTGTCCATCTCGCGGGCCAGTTTGGTCGCGTCCTGCGCGCTCACGCCGCCCGCAAATTTGATCGACGTCAGCGAATGCATCATCCGGTCGATCCCCGCCCGCTCCAACTGGTCGAGCTCCTGGCATGCCGTCACCATTCAAAGCCCCCGCTTTCTCCCCTGCTCATAGAGCCGCCGGATGATCGGGCTGTCCGAGAGATACTCCTGGGCCTCGTCGAGATAGAGATACACCCGATCCTTGGTTTCCGGTCGCGCCAGGATCTCGATGGCAATCTGAGCGAAGCAATACTTGCCAAAAAGCTGCGCGCCCTCGTCGCCCAGAACCCCTTGCGCAGTGTTGATCAGAATGATCCGGCGATCCCGAATGGCCTGGGGGATGTCCACCTTGCTGGTCGGTGCATTGAACATGCCCTTCAACGTCCGGCTTTCCATAAGCGTGAAGAGCCGTCGCGCCACCTCCTGACGGGTCGTGCGATAGCTTTGGCTCGCGCTTTTGTCCTTGGGGCTGCAAAGCTGGGTCGTGACAAACTTCTGCGATGTCTCGTCAAGCGCATCCAGGTGCGCGGCATAGGCGTCATAGCCGTCCTGCAGGATCTCAAGCGCCGTGTCGAAGTTGGCGTTGGGGATGACCATCAAGAACCGCGACAGGAACCGATAAAGCGTCGATTGCGTGGTGGTGAGGGCGGTCTCGCGGGCTGCGAACATATGCTCATACAGGGCAACGGCTGTTCGCACTTTCGGCTCGTCCTCGGGGCGGTCGGTGCGGCCAATGGAGAAGGCGCTGAGCGCCAGCGGGTGCCGGATATTGCCACCGTCCAGATACATGATCCGATCCCAGGACACGACATGCAGGAGCTTTTCCAGCATCGCGCCCTGGCTGTCGATGACGATCACACAAGCGTCGTCTTCTTCAAAATCCTTGAGCAACATCTGCTGAAGGCACTGTGTCTTGCCGTGGCCAGTGCCTGCCACGATCATATGATGCTGGGTGCGCAGGTGATGCGGGATCTCGATGTTGTCGTCGAACACCATCTCGCGCATCATCGTCAGGGGTGTGCCTTTGAGATACGCGCCGATAATATCGGTGCCAGTATAGTCGCGCGGTGCCACTTGCTTTTGCAGCGCATAGTTTTCGTCGAGCCGCTTTGTGACATTGGGCAACAGCGCCCGCTCGTCCTCGAAGGTCTCAACGGCGGTGTAGATCACAACCGCCACGGTCTCATTGGTCACGGGCCGATTGCACAGTTCAGCCACACGGCAAATGTGGCTCAACCGGCGTTCAAAGTCAGCGGGCGAGACCTGGTTCAGGAAGTCCCGATACCGCCCGCCTTCGATGGTGTTGCACAGCTCCGGCGGCTCTGGCGGATAGGTGTCCAGCCCCTCGAAGCGCACCAGCTCAAGGGCGATCTCAGTTTGCGTTTGGATGTTTGGGTCAAGATCGCCCTCGTCCCCCAGCCGGTCGGCCATGAAGGCGGGAATGTCGATGGCGGTGAACTTCGACTGCACCGCGCGGTAGAGCTGCCAGGTGCGCTCTTTGGCTTGCTTCTCCAGCGCTGTTGGCGACTTCGTCGCTTGCCAGTAGATCGCATAGCCGATGGCACCAGGGATCGCAGCAACAGCAACCACTGATCCCATCGCGACGACAGCAAAGGTCAGCAAGGCCAGCACTGCTGCTCCCAGGATCAGCCCCAGGGTGTCATCCATCAGAGTTCAAATTCGCCGGTTTCGTCTGTTGTTACGTCTTCAAGGGTTGCCTTGAGGTTTGCCGCTGCCGATTTGAAGTTTCTCGCATGATCGTTGGCGCTCAATTTGTTGAATGCGTCGGCAGACACGGGTCTGGTTGTGATTTGCTCGATTGAATAATTGAAATCCTCAACATCACCGCGTTGGGGCACTGCCAAGGCAATACGGGACCCGATACCACCTTCAGCTATGATGGCTTTCTCCTCTTCGGACAGCGTCAGTGTCATTGTGGTTGTCCATTCTCTCTTGCCGCCCAATAGCCCGGCTTTGCGGGTCTCTTGCGTGATCGAAACTTTCACGGTCAAATCTCCAGTGGAATAGTGACCCCATCGGGTCGTAATTTATCAAATGGTATTTCACGGTAGGAATGGTTCGGCAGCCGATCAAGAGAAACCTTCGAATGGTTGGGCGGCATGTGCGGCGACAGCACATCGGCATCCTCGCGCGACACGCGGAAGAGGTATTGCGCGTCAGTGTTGCCCAGCAATGCATCAAACAGACCCGGATCGAGCTGCTTGCTGTTCTGGATAGCCACGGTTGCCGATAGCCCATACCGGCTCGAACTGACCAGGGTATTGTGAACCGTATCGTGGGCGTAAAGGTGGGCGTCGTCGATATAGATGTCGTAGGGACGTGGATCGTTGCGCTCCAACAAGAGCTGCGTGAGGTAGGACAGGATCAGCGAGCCGATGAGTTTCGCCTTGGCCTTGCCGTAGAGCCGCACGGGCAAACGCACATGGAGCACCTGATCGTCGAGGAAATCTGATAGGCAGATCCCCTTCTTGTTCACCGACAGCATGCGCCGGATGCGCGGATCGGACAGCAGGCTGTAGAACTTGTTGAGTGTGCTCGACACCTCTTGGCGTTGTTGTGCCGGGTTGAGATCCTCGAAGTCGGCCCAGAACTTGGCCGTGACCTCATCGGAATAGTAAAGCGTCGACCGGTACTGTCTGTCGGTCAGCAGCTTGAGGATGTCCGATAGATTGCGCGCATTCTCGATCAGCGCAGCTGCCGAGAACAGCAGGAACATGTCCATCGTGGGTGTGGTCATCCCGGCATAGTCCCAAGCGCTCTTGGTGGTCCCCTGGAAGAGTGTCGCCGCCAGCGCAGGCTCAATCGGCTCACGCAGGGGGTTCCAGCGCTTGGTCGCGGGATCAATGAGTGTGCCAGGAAGCGTCAGCCCATGCGCGTCGAAAAAGCAAACGCCGTGTCTTCTGGCGATGCTGTCCGTCATCATCTCGACGAGCAGGGACGTCTTGCCCGTGCCATGCGCGCCGATGAGCATCCGATGCGCCATAACGGTAGCATACCAGTCCCCCGCCCCGTGTGCGGTGACCAGTCGGGGGCTGCAGGCAAGCTACCGTTAAAGAGCATCCACCGGGAATTGTATCAGGTCGGGGGTAAAGGACAGTTTATGTGTGGTGGCCAGCATCTCCGCTGGAACCGTGTCCGCTCAACTGTGTCGTCTGGCGCTGCTGCGCCATGACCCAATGGGTTTTGGTTTTATGCCATAAAGGCATTGGGTCATGGCGCATGCCTGACGACCAGTTGATGCGGAATGGTGTTGTATGAGGCCGTATGTTCGAAAGTGGTGACGTGCTTTCAGACATGGAAACAGAAGGAATGCGCGAAGGCACGTCTGTTTGCAGGCGTCCAAGCCTGGTGATTGCGGGTGTCCAATCCCGCGACCCAAACAAAAAACATCCCCCGGCGGTGGCCGAGGGATGGGATCAGTATTCCGATGCGAGCATGATGGTCAGCACGCGCTTGGTCTGCGACAGATCTGTCGGCTCCGGCGTGCCATAGCGCAGATCAGTGTCGTAAAGATCGATCTTCCAAAAACAGGTCTCGCCTTCAAATGCGAAGGAGCCGAAGTCATGCGCGCCGTAAGGATCATTGTCAGAGCTGAACTGATCGAAGCCTTGCACGATAGCGAGCACGTCGAGCGGTGCTTTGTTGGTCTCTTCAATCAGGCCCGCGATGCCCTGGGTCATGAGCCACTGGCCGGGGATGTTGGGCTTACCTGCCCGGAAGTCGTCATTCGCTTGTCGAATGATCGCGGTGTCATCGTCTGACATGGATGTCCTCACTGTCTCGATGCGTCCGACCATTCGGGCGCATCGATCTGGTGACGACACGAAGCATTCAGAGAATGGGGGACGGTTGGACCCGCCCCCCACGCCCCGCTAGGAGGCATCGCGCTTGGCTATCTGCGCCGCAACCCAGGCGTAGATTTCCTCTTCCACCCAAAAGACCCGGAAGCCGACCTGGACGCGCTTTGGAAAGCCAAGATGCGCATACTCAGACTTGCTCTCCATGCGATCGATATGGGCAAAGCTGAACCCTACAATCTCCCGGACTTGCTTTTTGCTCAGTAGTCTCGTCATCACGATTTCTCCGATTAAGGAGCAATCGCGATCACCCCGGTTTGCGACAACCTAGGCAGGAAGAGTGTCGCTGGCCGCGTCTGCTCGGTCAAGCGTGGGGTCGGTGAACTCGATCACGGGCAGATCGAGCGGCGCTCCCCCATGCAGCAAGTCCAACGCAATCTGACGTTTGGCGTCCTCTGGCAGAGTGTGCAACGCGGCCACTGTTTCTGAGATGAGCGCGTCCATACTACCCGCCCAAGAGGTTCTGCAGCGTCACCACCAGCGCGCCTTGCGCCAGAAGCGCCATCGCCACCCACACCTTGAGGTCTGATTTGAGTTCCGTGAGCGCAAGTCTGAGATCTTGCTTGGTCACCAATTCGCTCTCGGTGAGCGCCTCGACAATGCCCTCCGCCTGCGCGGCGGTAAAGCCTTTGGATTGTAGTTTTTGGACGGTCT
The DNA here is from genome assembly GCF_049801095.1 of Dinoroseobacter sp. S76. Lineage (NCBI taxonomy): Bacteria > Pseudomonadati > Pseudomonadota > Alphaproteobacteria > Rhodobacterales > Roseobacteraceae > Dinoroseobacter > Dinoroseobacter sp. S76. The sequence continues at coordinate 57,998 of NZ_JBNAGH010000009.1, forward strand.
TCAACGTGTCCAATGCGACTGTAGTCATATGCCATTACCCTACCACACACGCCCAGATTTGTCATGGTAAGCGGCCCAAGCGCTGTGAGGCTCTGTAAGCCTCTCTGCGCGTCTTTTTCGGCAAAGGTGGGGGTCACGTCGATTTTGGCGGGCAAATCGCGCAGCGTGGCATTTTTGGGCTCTGCTGGCGTCTTGAGCAGGATATGTAGCTTCCCTGTTCTGGCTTTGAGCGGCTCCGAGATCTTAGGTTTCGAGACAGATCTTTTCGAATTTTTATTCGGGAATTTGTGTATTTGTTTCTGGTCTAGTCTCTGCGTTTTAGTCCTTGAGTATAGTAGTCGGTAAGTCTTACCGGCCTAGAGCGGTAAATCTTACCGAACTGGGTGACCCAATTTTACCGTCCTAGAACGGTAAATCTTACCGGTCTGGTTTGGCGCGTTCGGGATTTAGGCCGCGTCCGACTGTTCTTTCTCAAGTTCGCGCTGCACCTCTTTCAGCACCGGGGCTTCGTCATTGATCACGTAGATGTTGTGCAAACCGCGCCCCTGCTTTTTCACCTCGATCATCTGCAAGTCCTGCAGCTCGGCCAGGTACTTTCGGATCGACTTTTCATTGGTGCCGATGTCGCGGGCCAGACGTTCTTGGGCGGGAAAGCAGAAGCCGTCCTGCCAGGCGTAGTCAAGCAAAGCGGCGAAGGTGATCTTCGCCATGGGCGAGATCCTTTTGCCCGCTCGGATAACCACACGCGGCAATTGCGCAAAGCCACTCGCGAGCAACGGGTTGGCTTTCTTGAACCGCACCGTCCGCGCCTTCATGAGATCTTCCATTGAGGCCATGTCCAAGAATTATACCTCACCCGGTCGATCATTGACCTGTTGGTAACGCACAGGGTCGGAGGGGTTCGGCGGCGTTGCAGATGTCGGTTTTTCCAACCGCCCGCCAACGGCAATCGTCTCCAACGTCCCAAGCATCTGCTCCGCGATCTTGACAACGTCTCCCCGCTGCCCGCGTGCTGAGACGATCTCGTCTTGCAAGAATTTTGTGATCTCCTGGGCCTGCTGCAACTGGCTTGTGAGGCCGTCCACCTTGGCGCGCAGTTCCGCGACTTCGGCATCAATCTGCGTTCCGCTTTGTGCAGCTGCACGTACTTCTGCATCCGCCTGCGCCCCGGTCGGCGCAGCTGCATCTGCACCTAATTGCGGCTGCATGATGCTGTGTTGGACTGATCTATCCGGTGCACTCTCCTGCGTGCCGCTGAACGCAGGTTCAGCTGCAGCTTCATGCGGCTGCGCCGTGCCGGTTTGATCTGCGATCATGTCGGGAAGGAGTTTTTCTTCCAGCGCCTGCAGGGAAGCCTCGGTGGTGAAGAACCGGTTGAGCAAACCCATCTTGCGACAATCGAGATCGCCCGCACGACACCAGCGTTGGATCGTGTCTTTCGACTTGCTGAGACCTTTCAGGCGAAGGTGATCGCGCACTTGCTCCACCGAAATCGTGTACTCAGCAGCAGCGGGAAGGTCGGTCTTTTCGGCCTCCGTTTGCGGTGCCGCTGTATGCGGCTGCACCGCTGCATCCTCCTGCAGAGCGTTATTTTGAGGGCTCAGCTCAGAATGATCAGCACCCGCTTCAGCGGCGTGCAGGGGTGTGCTCCGGTATCGTCCGATTGTGGTGTCGTTCATATACCGGATATTCTAGCACGCGGATCACGCGGCCTCGCGGGTCAGGAAAGCGGCCCAGTCTTCGAGCAAGACACGTCGCTTCTCCAGCAAGTCACTGCGCTGATAGGCGCGCTCAACCTCACTACCAACTTGGTGGCCGAGGGCGGTTTCTTTGACCTCAAACGGCGTGTCGGTCGTCTCTTCCACCCAGGTTCGGAACGTCGCCCGGAAGCCATGGGGGCGCGCCTCCATCTCTTCGCGCTGCATCAGCTTACTCATCGTGGCATCTGACATTGCCTTCCCGCGCGGCGTGGGGAAGAGCAAGTCACTGTCACGAAACACCAGACGATCTGAGATGACTTTTTGTGCTTCGCCCGACAGCGGCACGCGATGGGCCGTGGCGGTCTTCGTGCGCATGGGGTCGAGCACCCAGGTATCGCCCTCGATTTCTGAGAGGGTCGCGAACCGCACCTCGCTCGTGCGGGCGACCGTGAGGATCAAAAACCGCAGCGCCAGGGCCGAGCCGAATTTTTGATCGCACAGCCAGCGATAGAATGTCGGGGCCTCTTGGTAGGGAAGCGAGGGGATGTGCTTCGTCTCGTGCCGCCGTTTCCCGAGCAGCGCTTGCGCCTTCATCACCGCTTGCAGATCGACATCGAGCCCAAGTGCTGCCGCATGCTTCAGCGTCAGGTTCATCCGGTTCATCGCCTTGCGGGCGGTGTCCGGCTTCTCGTGCCAGATCGGCTGCAGCGTCTTCTTGAGCACATGTTGATCGACCGCCTCAATCGCCGTCGTGCCGATCTTCGGGATCACATGCACCGAGAGAGGGGAGAGCCAGCGACCGGCCTGGCCATCATTCTTGAGTTCAGCCTGGCGGGCGGCAAAACACGTCTCAATCGCCTCGGCGACAGTCAGGCGATGCGCGCGCATCCGTGCTGCTTGCCGCGCGTCGATAGGATCAATGCCATCTCTAAGCTGCCTGCGCGCCTCCGCCGCACGATCACGGGCTTCCGCAATCGAGACATCAGGCCAGCTCCCAAGCCCCATTTCTCTGCGCTTTCCAGCCACCGTAAGCCGCAACTTCCACTTACCAGCGTCCTTCCGGCTCTTCACCAGCATCAAACCCTGTCCGTCAAAGTGCTTCCCCGGCCCAAGTGCCTTGGCCTTCATCTGTGAGAGCGCATGAAGCTTCGTCATACCGGGCCACCTTTTAGGCCACCCTAGCGCTTGCGAAACTATGAGACAAGATGAGAAGACATGAGATCCGCTCAGCGGTCAAGCGCCTGAAATTCCATTGGATTCGAGGCGTGATGGGATTTCTTGAGGGGGTGTGATGGTGCCCAGGAGAGGACTCGAACCTCCACGTCCATACGGACACTAGCACCTGAAGCTAGCGCGTCTACCAATTCCGCCACCTGGGCAGGTGTCGTGAGGCGGTGAGTTACAGGCGCTTTGCAGGGGTGTCAACGGCCCTCAATCGCCTTTCCAAAGATTTTCTGTCGCCCCTTGGTCCGGCCCGCGACGACCTGCGCCTTGTCGGCCATTTTCCGCACCGCTAAACCCGTTGGGGAGAAGGGATCAAGGAGCACCAGATGTCCAAACTCGTGACCATCTTTGGGGGATCCGGCTTTGTGGGTCGATACATCGCTCGGCGCATGGCGCAGGAGGGGTGGCGCGTCCGTGTGGCCGTGCGACGCCCGAATGAGGCGCTCTTCGTGCGGCCCTATGGCGCGGTCGGCCAGGTGGAGCCGGTGCTCTGCAATATCCGCGACGACGCCTCCGTGCAGGCCGCCCTGCAAGGGGCTGATGCGGCAGTGAATTGCGTGGGCATCCTGTCCGAGAGCGGCAAGAACACCTTCGGCTCCGTCCAGAGCCATGGCGCGGCTCGCGTCGCCAAGATCGCCGCCGCAGAGGGCATCACCAGCTTTGTGCAGATCTCGGCGATCGGTGCGGACCCCGCAGCCAAGAGCGACTATGCCCGCACCAAGGGCGAGGGCGAGCAGGCTGTGCTCGCCGCGATCCCATCGGCAGTGATTCTGCGGCCCTCGATCGTGTTCGGTCCGGAGGATGAGTTCTTCAACCGCTTCGCCTCCATGTCGCGCCTCGGGCCGATTCTGCCCGTTGTCGGGGCCGAGACGAAGTTCCAGCCGGTCTATGTGGATGATGTGGCCAAAGCGGCGGTCAAGGCTGTCAGCGGCGCTGCAGCCCCGGGCATCTATGAACTCGGCGGACCGGATGTGAGCAGCTTCCGCGCGCTCATGGGCCAGATGCTGGCGGTGATCAACCGCCGCCGGCTGGTGCTGAACGTCCCCTTCCCGGTGGCGCGCGCCATGGGCTTTGGCTTCGACATGGTTCAAAAGGTGACGCTGGGCTTGATCCACAACGGCATGATCACCCGCGATCAGGTGCGCAACCTCGCCAATGAAAACGTCGTCGCCGAGGACGCGCAGGGCTTTGACGCGCTGGGGATCGAGCCTGTCGCGCTGGAGGCGGTGCTGCCGGACTATCTGTGGCGCTTCCGCCCCTCGGGCCAATACGAAGAGCTCAAGCGCTCGGGTCGCAACCTGAAGACCTGACAGTCTCTCGTTGGAATGAAGTTAGGCCCGGATCGCTCCGGGCCTTTGTCGTTTGAGGGCTGTGGACCGCGTCAGATGATGTGCCACGCGCCCATGGCCAGGGCCCAGGCGGCGATGGTGGCATTCGCACCCGCATGGCTGACAATGGCATCGGTGATATTGCCCGACCGGTAGACCAGCGCGCCAAACACGATCCCGGCCAGCCCAGCGGCGAGCCAGCGATCATGGAGCAGGGCAAAGAGGCCCGCGCTGATCACGATGGCGATCATCATGCGCACCCCTTTGCCCGAGGGCGCCAGACGCTCCAGCAGGTAGCCACGGAACAAAAGCTCCTCGATGATCGGGACGAGCACAGCCGTGCCGATCACGCGCGACAGGATCCAGAGGGCAAGCATGCCGCCGGTCAGCGCCCCGAAGGGCGGCGGCCCGTCCGCGGCAGGGGAGGTCGCGATCCAGGCGACCCCGATCACCACACCGCTTGCCAGCGAGAGCGGGTCGAGCCGCCAGGGCAGATCCCGCAGGACCTGCCAGAAGAGCGCCAGGGCCAGCGCCATGGCGATGGCGCGGAACGGGTAGAGCAAGCTCGGTGTCTCGCTGAAGGTTGAGGCTAGTAGGGCCGAGAGCATGAAGATCGCGAAGGGCAGAACCTTGGCCACCACCGGATCCGAGAAGAAGGGCGGCAAGGGCGCGGGGGCAGAGGCCAGAGCCTCCGCCTTGTTGAAAAAGGCCACATGCCGCGCCACGAGGATCAGCCCGACGGAGAGGGTCGTGAAGGCGAGCCAGCCCGCATGGCTGTGGAAGCCGCCAATGGCCAGCTCGGGCGAGACCTCGAACCCGAGGCTCAACAGCGCCGAGATCCGCAGCACATTGAAGGCCCAGCTCAGCAGGATGCCAATGGGAAAGAGCAGCAGCGCCTGCGGGAAGGCCAGTTCGCGCCGGAACAGCGCCATATAGACGGTCAGGAACACCGTGATGAGGGCAAAGCCTTCGACGCCCGAACACTCCTTGCCGACGGCGACGAGGAAGTTCTCCACATCGCCGGTCCCGAAAATCCCGATGATCTTGGTCTCGGGATTGCCGTCCACCGTGTAGCCCACGAGGTCGAGCACCCAGAGCACGGACTCAAATGTAATGTCGGTGACCCAATCCGCGTGCCAGAGCGGCTGGATCCGGTCGGCGATTTCCGGCAGCGCCATGCCCGCCACCAGCAGCGCGCCGAGCGCCGGGCCCTTCTCAGCCAGAAGCGCGCGCCATGCAGACCAGGGCGCAAGGATCAGCGCGGCGCCCGCGGCGGCCAAGGCCGCGCCGCCGAGCCAGCCGATCCCGCCAAGCGCCACGTGACCCGCGCCGCTTGCATCGCTGAGGAAGAGCCATGGGGCCAGTGCCAGCGCCAGCCCGGCAAGGCTCAGCCCCAGTCCAAGGGGGCGGGGGCCAGGGGTGGTCAGCGTCCGCTTGATCAGCTCGGAATAGGCGAGGGCGAAGACCCCGAAGGCCGCCAGCACGCCCAGTGCGCGGGGCACGATCCGTCCGGCAAAGGCGCAGAACCCATCCGGGGCGAGGTCGCGGCAGGTGAAGTCGAAATTGTGTTGGTAGAGCACCGAGATCAGCAGCAGCTCGACGCCAAGCAACCCGGCGGCCAGAGCCCAGGCCATGCGACGGGCGGAGCGTGCGGGGGAGGCGGATACAGAAACATCGGTCATGTGCGCGTCATCTCAGAAAACAGGGACTAAACAGGGGCACAAATAGATCGGCCCCGTGGCAGACGTCACGGGGCCGACAATGATTATTGCGTGAGACTTAGTCTCAGGCCGCGCGGCGGCGACGCTCCCAAACCAGAGCAACGACGGCGAGCACAGCGGCGAGCGCTGCGGTGCCTTCGAGGGCGCTGATTTCCGGAACGGTGGGGCAGTTGCCGACGAGCGAGCAATCGGTCGTCGCCATGGCAGCACCCGCGGTCAGGGCGAAAACCCCGGCAGTGGTGAGTGCAGTACGAAGCATATTCGTAACTCCTAAAGACGATGGTTTCATGCGCGAAATCCATCCAACAAAGTAACGCGCGGCGCATCGCGTCTTAGAAGCCGGTTACGGCCACAGCAACGGCGGGACAGGGTCCCGCCGTAAACCTTTTGTTAATACCTTATCAGCAGAGGCAATCGATGTCATTGAAATCGATGCCTATGATGAACGGCTGGCTGTTCGTCGATGACGCAGGGTTCGGATCGATCATCAATCCGACCACATCGCCCTCACCGGCCACGAAACCTTCCCCATTTGCCTCGGCGAGTGCCACGATTTCGCGCACATCTTCAAGCTCACCCAGATCCGGGCGGATGAAATCGATACTGTCGGTCAGGCTCCAGATGGCGCCCTGCACCTCGAAATCGGTGTAACCCTGGCCCTGGAAGTCCTGGTTGAGGATCCAGTTGATCAGGTCGAGGTTATCCTCGGCGCTCTGGCCGTTGATCCCCGTCTGGCCGGCCAGCACATTGTCGGGCAGGAGGCTCGCCTCGGCGACATAGAGATCCCCGGTGAGGATCGGCGCGTTGGTGAAATCCGTTCCGCCATCGGCCGGATCGAAGGCGCTGGCGCAGTACGCCGCTTCGAACACGATGTCGTCGAGACGCGCGTCGCCCGAGCCGGTGACCTTGATCGTGAAGCCATCGGTGGTGCCTGCTGCTGCTTCGTCGATGATCTGATAGTTCACCTGAACCGGCAGGCTTGCCGCGATGTCCTCGAGATCTTCGGCGGTTCCGCAATAGGCCACGTCGATGAAGGCATCCGAGAAGTTACCCATCCCGTCGGAGACGGTATAGGTGTACTGCACATCCGCGGTGTCCCCGATGTCGAGATCGATGAAGGCGGCTTCGCCGTCAAAGACCAGCTGGCCTCCGCTCAGGGTGATGAACACACCGTCCACATTGATGGTCTGACCTTCCGTGATCGACGTTCCGTTGACCGCCGTCACAGTCAGAGCGTCGTTCTCGGGATCGGAGTCATTGGCCAGAACATCCAGCGTCAGCAGCTCATTGGCGCAGATCATGCCTGCGTCATCCTGCGGCGTGGGGGCTCCATTCTCGACCACAAGGCCTGCATCGAGGGTGAGGTTCTCATCCCCAATGGCCAAGGTGACTTGCGCCGTTTCACCGGTGGTCGGATCCGCGTCGCTATCGGCCGCGTCGTCTCCACCTTGATCCTGAGCGGTGAAGTCGAACCCGTCCGGCTCCCCGAACTTGACCGAGTAGGTGCCCGCATCCAGACCGTCGAACAGGTACATGCCCATGTCGTCGGTGGTTGTGGTGGCGATTGGGGTGCCGTTTTCGTCCAGAAGCATCACCGAAACATCGGCCACGCCCTGTTCGCCCGCGTCCTGAACGCCATTGCCATTCAGGTCGAGGAAGACCTTGTCCCCGAGAGACGCCGTGCCCGGATCTTCGACGCCCGCGTCGACATCCTCGACAACCTCGCCGATGGCGACAGAGATCACGCCGGTCTCGCCGGTATTCGGATCCACATCGCTGTCCACGGTGTCGTCATTGCCCTGATCCTGCGCGACAAAGGTCTTGCCGGTCGGATCCGCGTCAAAGACCACCTTGTAGTCGCCCGCATCAAGGCCGAGGAACTCGTAGGAGCCGTCTGCCGCCGTGACTGTATCGGCCACGAACACGCCCGCTGCAGTGAGGAGGGTAACCGTGACGCCGCTGACACCGGGTTCGGCATCATCCACGTCATTGTCGTTCTCGTCGCAGAAGTAGCGGCCTTTCAGAGCTGCCGTGCCCGGATCTTCGACCCCGGCATCCACGTCGCGGATGGCGTCGCCGATATTGACCTGGATCGGGCCGGTCTCGCCGGTGTTCGGATCCACGTCGCTGTCGACCGTGTCATCGTTGCCCTCGTTCGGCGCGACGAAGGTCTTACCGGTCGGTTCCGCATCAAAGCGCACGGAGTAGGTGCCCGCGTCGAGACCGGTGAAGAGGTAGTCGCCATTGCTGTCGGTGAACTGGCTGTCGACCACATTGCCAGCGGCATCCAGCAGGAAGACCTCGACGCCCGCGACAGCCGGTTCGCTGTCGTCGATGTCGTTGTCATTCTCGTCGCAGAAGTAGCGACCGCCCAGGGAGGCCGTGCCCGGATCTTCGACCCCGGCATCCACGTCGCGGATGGCGTCACCGATATTGACCTGGATCGGGCCGGTCTCGCCGGTGTTCGGATCCACGTCGCTGTCGACCGTGTCATCATTGCCCTCGTTCGGCGCGACGAAGGTCTTGCCGGTCGGTTCCGCATCAAAGCGCACGGAGTAGGTGCCCGCCTCAAGCCCGGTGAAGAGGTAGTCGCCATTGCTGTCGGTGAACTGGCTGTCGACCACATTGCCAGCGGCATCCAGCAGGAAGACCTCGACGCCTGCGACAGCCGGTTCGCTGTCGTCGATGTCGTTGTCGTTCTCGTCGCAGAAGTAGCGACCTCCGAGGGAAGCTGTCCCCGGGTCCACGAGACCTGCATCGATATCCAGTTCGGCTTCACCGATGGAGAGCTCAAAGGCTTCGGTCATGCCCGTGGCCTGATCCGCGTCGCTGTCATCGGCGCCCACGTCATCGGCTGCAGCACCTTCGGTGGTGAAGACGAGCCCACCTGTGGTGGAGGCATCGAAGGTCACCTTGTAGGTGCCCGCATCCAGACCATCGAAGAGGTAGTTGCCGTTGCCGTCGGTGACGTCGGTGGCGGTGGTGTCGTCTGCCGTGCCCAGCACGCCGTCAGCGCCTGCACCGGTGAGGGTCACGCTCACGCCAGAGACGCCAGCTTCGCCACCATCGAGCAAGCCGTTGCCATTGGCATCGAACCACACGGTGTCGCCGACCGAGGCCGTGCCCGGATCTTCGACCCCGGCATCCACGTCGCGGATGGCGTCGCCGATATTGACCTGGATCGGGCCGGTTTCCCCGGTGTTCGGATCCACGTCGCTGTCGACCGTGTCATCGTTGCCCTCGTTCGGCGCGACGAAGGTCTTGCCGGTGGGCTCTGCAGCAAAGCGCACGGAGTAGGTGCCCGCCTCAAGCCCGGTGAAGAGGTAGTCGCCATTGCTGTCGGTGAACTGGCTGTCGACCACATTGCCTGCGGCATCCAGCAGGAAGACCTCGACGCCCGCGACAGCCGGTTCGCTGTCGTCGATGTCGTTGTCATTCTCGTCACAGAAGTAGCGCCCGCCCAGGGAGGCCGTGCCCGGATCTTCGACGCCTGCGTCGACATCCTCGACAACCTCGCCGATGGCGACAGAGATCACGCCGGTCTCGCCGGTATTCGGATCCACATCGCTGTCCACGGTGTCGTCATTGCCCTGATCCTGAGCGACAAAGGTCTTGCCGGTCGGATCCGCGTCAAAGACCACCTTGTAGTCGCCCGCATCAAGGCCGAGGAACTCGTAGGAGCCGTCTGCTGCCGTGACCGTATCGGCCACGAAGACGCCCGCTGCGGTGAAGAGAGTAACCGTGACGCCGCTGACACCGGGTTCGGCATCGTCCACGTCATTGTCGTTCTCGTCGCAGAAGTAGCGGCCTTTCAGAGCTGCCGTGCCCGGATCTTCGACCCCGGCATCCACGTCGGTCTTGTTCTCGCCCGCGGCCAGCATGATCGGACCGGTCTCGCCGGTGTTCGGGTCGACATCGCTGTCCACGGCATCATCGCCACCCTGATCCTGAGCCACGAAGGTCTTGCCATCGGCATCCGGGGCAAAGCGCACCGCATAGGTGCCCGCCTCGAGACCCTCGAAGAGATAGTCGCCATTGGCATTGGTGGTCGTCGTCCCGATCACATTGCCCGCGGCGTCCAGAAGCTCGACCGTGGCGCCTGCGATCCCGGGTTCGCCATCGTCGATATCATTGTCGTTCTCGTCGCAGAAGTAGCGCCCGGCGAGGGAGCCCAGCTCCACGGGCGGATCGCCCGGCTTCCAGCAGAGGTCATCGACCGCACCGGAGCCCACCAGGTTGATCTCCATGGAGGCGACATCGGTCGCGTTCAGATCCACCAGCTGGTTGGAGTTGTTACCCGCGGCAGGGATGGCCACGGTCTTGATCAGGTTGCCGTCTTCGTCAAACAGCTTGATCGTGCCGCCATGCTCTTCGATGTCCAGCAGACGGATGTTCTGCAGGTCCGAGGGCGCGTCGAAATCGAAGGTGATCGTGCCGCCGCCGGCATTGTCGTCGGGATCGGAGGCGTCATTGTCCTCGGAGATGATGAGGATATTGCCCAGCCCGTTATAGCCCAGATCGCCGTCACCACCGGTGGTGTTGTTGCTGTCGAAGATCATCGCGTCATTGGGCGAGCCCGCGCCGTCGCCAGCCTTCTGGGCCGAGATGGTCACACCGTCGAACTGGTTCGAAACGGTGGTGCCCTTCTGCAGGCCGGAGAAGTCGAGCTTCATGTAATCCGGCGGGCAGGTCTTGCCGTCTTCGCAGAGCACGATCTTGTCGATCCGCGCGAACTCGTAGCAATCGGTGTAGCCCACCAGGCTGATCACGTCGCCGGTGTCGAGCTGCAGGTCCTGGAACACGTCTTCGGAGAAGGTGGAGCCGGTATTCGCACCGCCGCCGCCATCATTGCCCTGGTCGAGCCAGATCGTGTCCACATACTCGCCGTTCACGAAGACATCGATGGCGCCGTTGCCGTCATTCTCGTCCATGGAGAAGACGCTCAGGTCATAGGTGCCTGCCGGGCCGTTGAACACGGTTTCGGCGATGCCGTAATAGCCGGTCGCCTTGATGTTCGCGCCGCCCGAGGCGTCGCCGTTATGCTCTACCGAGTAGCCGCAGAGATGCATGTCTTCGGCTTCGATGACGATGCAGACCGGGTCCGGCTCGTCCACATCCTTGACCTTGACCCAGAGCGGCTTGACCTCTTCGCCGCCCTTGCCGTCACTGACCTTGACGGTCACGTCATAGGTGTTGTTGCCACCGCCGGAGGTCGGGTTCTCGTAGTCCTTGGCCGTCTTGAAGGACAGCTCGCCGGTGTTCGGGTCGATGGTGAACATGTCGCCATCGCGGCCGCCCACGATCTCGTAGGTCAGGCTGTCGCCATCGGCGTCGGAGGCGTCGATATCGGCGACGAAGGTCTCGTTCTCGTCAACGCAGATCACGCCGTCATCGGGCAGGTTGTCGAAGCTCGGGTCCTCGTTCTCGGGCAGGTCATCGACCTTCTTCAGCTCGAGCTTGTCGATCCGAACCCACTCGCCGCAGTCTTTCCAGGCCTGGATTTCGATCTCGGCGCCTTCATGGATCTCCAGCCCTTCGAGGGTGAAGCCGGTGAAGCCGCTATTGTCGCTGCCCTGACCGTTGCTCTGCCGGTCGAGCATGATGGTGCCCACATGCTCGCCATCCACGAAGACCCGCAGCTTCGAGACACCGTCGGTTTCGTCCTGCGCATAGAGGGTCAGGTCATAAACCGCCGAGGGGCCGTCGAAATCGGTGCTGAGCTTGCCGTCATTGCCTTCGATCTTGACCAGTTGGCCACCGGAGGCCTTGTCGCCATGGACCGTGCGGAAGCCATGGTCGTTCATGTCCTCGGCTTCGATGGTGATGCACTCGCCATCCGGTGCATCATCCTCGAGCGGGCCTGCGCCCAGATCTTCGTACTTGATGCCGTCTTTAACGCCACAGGAGTCGATCGTCTTCAGGGTGGTGCCCGCCGGGGGAACATCGCCGATGAAGGTGAAGAAGTCGTCGCCCTGACCGGGGGCGTGGTAATCCTCGACCTCGATCTCCGCGAGGTAGTAGGTCTTGCCGTCCGAGCCCTTCACCACGAAGTATTTCTCGATATAGACCTGCTCACCGGAGATCTCGACGCCGTTGATGACCGCAATCTGACCGGAGCTGTCCTTGGCGTTGTCGTCCTTGTCCTTGCCGTAGTCGCCGGACAGGACGTTGTCGTCATCCTTCGTCGAGATGACCGTGGTTGCCGCGGCGGGCATGACGAATGTCTCGCCCTCTCCAAGACCTCCGCCGATCGTGCCCTGCTGGACCAGATCGTCCTCCGTGAAGGCCGTGAATTCATATGTCCTGGTGGTCATGCTGCTGTTCCCTCATCAGACCTCGCCGGTGTCGCTCCGGCATCAAGTTCGAAGGGAATGGGGCCATAAAAAGTGCACAGAACTGTCCCGCAACGACACACACACGCGCTCAACAGCGCTGTCGCAGGATGCGTAAATCAATGACTTTTTGAACCAAGCCGTCTCGGTCTATTTTCCCGCGACCTATCGACGGAACCATTACCTCACTACTAAAAACGTGATCGGACGTTACGCGGAGAATTGCCGACGATTCAAGCGTGTTAAAAAATCGTTAACAAAACCGCTTTGAAAACATAAGAAAATATCGGATTTTAGATGTTACAGTCTGAAACAATTCGGTGTTATGTAAATTATTGTTGATAACTTCGCGGGTAGTGACCGCACAAATTTTAGGCGAAATAAATCAACTATAGGCGATGATCAGCAGAATCACGCCGAGTGCGATCCGGTAGATCACGTAAGGTGTGAAGCTCACCGATTTCAGCAAACGCATCATTAGGACCAGAGCCGCGAGGGCTGCGACAAAGGCGAAGAGGGCGGCGATCGCGCCGTCGATCAGAAGCTGCCAATTGGCGTCCGAGGCGACCTCAAGACCCAGAAGCGTGCCCGAGGCGATGATTGTCGGGATCGACATGAGCATGGCGAGCTTGGCCGCGTCCTCCCGCTTGTAGCCGAGAAAGCGCGCCCCGGTGATCGTGATGCCCGAGCGGGAGGTGCCCGGGATCAGGGCCACCGCCTGCCAGAGCCCCATGATCAGCGCGTGTTTCAGGGACCAGCCGCTGGCTTCGCGGGTGCTGGGACCCTTTTGGTCGGCCCAGTAGAGGACGATCCCGAAAATGAGCATGGTCCACCCGATGACCGCCGTACTGCGCAAGGCATCATTCAGCCCCGTCACGCTGAGCACGAGGCCCAAGAGGATCACCGGCACTGTCGCGATCACAAGGCACAGGGCGAGAAAAGCGCCCGCCGTATCCACCTTGCCGCGCACGAGCCGTGTCAGGCCGCCCGCCGCAATCTTCACATCCGCCCAGAAATACAGAACCACCGCAAAGAGCGTGCCAACATGCACTGCAACATCAATGGTTTGACCCTGATCCTCCATCCCGGTGAGCGCAGGCAGCAGGATGAGGTGACCCGAGGAGGAGACCGGCAGGAACTCGGTCAGGCCCTGGATGACGGCGATGAGGAAGAGGTGGAACAGAGACACTGCGTACGCTTCATTGATTCGATGGCAACTTATCCAGCGTAAGTGTAAAAGAAAAACCACCCATTGACGCAGGGTAGGTATCACATGCTGACCTAAAATCGGGTGATATATCGCCGCAAGCCTCGCTCGCGGCGAATTTTTTACATTTAAGGTCAGCAAACATGACTTTTATTTCCTGAAGGTCGCGTTTATACAGCGCGCGACAGCCAGGAGGACCTTATGGCCCATCAGCCGATGCTCAAATTCGTCAAGATCGCGAAGGATATGCCCGAGAAGCGCGATGCAGACGCGCGCAAACAGGATTTTGACGAGATCTATCGCGAGTATGCGACCGAGAAGGCCGCCGAGCAAGCCTCGCGCTGCTCGCAATGTGGCGTGCCCTATTGTCAGAGCCACTGCCCGCTGCACAACAACATCCCCGATTGGCTCAAGCTGACCGCCGAGGGCCGTCTGCAGGAGGCCTATGAGGTCAGCCAGGCGACGAACACCTTCCCCGAGATCTGTGGCCGGATCTGCCCGCAGGACCGTCTCTGCGAGGGCAACTGCGTCATCGAGCAATCGGGCCATGGCACTGTCACCATCGGCTCGGTCGAGAAATACATCACCGACACCGCCTGGGAGCAGGGCTGGGTCAAGCCCATCGCCCCGTCTCAGGAACGCCCCGAGAGCGTCGGCATCATCGGTGCGGGCCCGGGTGGCCTCGCCGCGGCGGATGTGCTGCGCCGTCAGGGCATCCAGGTCACCGTCTATGACCGCTATGACCGCGCGGGCGGGCTGCTGGTCTACGGGATCCCGGGCTTCAAGCTGGAAAAGGACGTGGTCACGCGCCGCAACGACCAGCTCGAGCAGGGGGGCGTCACCTTTGAGCTGAACTGCGACGTGGGCACGGATATCTCCTTTGCGAAGATCCGCGAGAAGCATGACGCGGTGCTCATCGCCACGGGCGTCTACAAGTCCCGCGATCTGGGCGGACCGGGTGCCGGCGCGAATGGCATCGTGCGCGCGATCGATTATCTGACCGCGTCGAACCGCAAGAGCTTTGGCGATGATGTGCCCGAGTTCGACAGTGGTGAGCTGAATGCTGAGGGCAAGCGCGTTGTCGTGATCGGCGGTGGTGACACGGCCATGGACTGCGTGCGCACGGCGACCCGTCAGGGCGCGACCAGCGTGAAGTGTCTCTATCGTCGGGACCGGGCGAACATGCCGGGCTCCCAGCGGGAAGTGCAGAATGCCGAGGAAGAAGGCGTCGAGTTCGTCTGGCTGACCGCCCCCAAGGGCTATACCGGCGACGCGGATGTGTCCGGTGTCATGGTCCAGAAGATGCGTCTCGGCGCGCCCGATGCCACGGGCCGTCAGGCCCCCGAGTTGATCGAGGGCGCGGATTACGTCGAGGACGCGGATCTGGTGATCAAGGCGCTCGGCTTCGAGCCCGAGGATCTGCCCACGCTGTGGGGCGAGCCCGAGTTGGAAGTGACCCGCTGGGGCACGGTGAAGGCCGATTTCCGCACCCACAAGACCGCCATGGACGGCGTTTATGCGGTGGGCGATATCGTGCGCGGCGCGAGCCTTGTGGTCTGGGCGATCCGCGACGGGCGCGAGGCGGCCGAGGCCATGCTCGAAGCGTTCAACGCCAAATCCGCATCGGTCGCAGCCGAGTAACGCACACCCTGCCCGACCCCTGTCGGCAGAGCGTCTGACAGGTGTCGGACACCTGTCGGGCAAGTGTCGGGCATCCGGTTAACACCAGAAAACGCAACGGTCAGAGAGACTGACCCAAAACGGAGAGGACATCATGCGCGCCACCGCATCGCCACGCACCGCCTATGCTGCGGCCCTGCTGCCGCTGACAGTCCTCCTTGCGTCCGGGATCGCCTCTGGGGCCGGGGCCCATCCGCTGGTTGATGAGATCACCGAGCGCTGCACACCGATCCTCACGGCGCAAAAGGGCATGTGCGAGGTCGATCAGTTCTATCGCTGTGCCGATCAGGGTTATGCGATTGTCAGCGCCGAGGCGGGCGAGCTGGTCGGGGTCGAGTTCTCGGATCTGACCGGCGATCTGGGGGATTTCGTCTCCCTTGCCGGGCCGGGCTCGGTCACGGTCGAGATGACCCATGATCCGCTGGACCTGAACCTGCTGCGCGAGACGGGCAGCGAGACCGCCCGCACGGACTCGATCCTCGATCTGGGGGAGGAGGTGGCGATCCGCCTCTCCCTGCGGCTGGAGCTGTCGGAGAACACGGTCATCCGGAACGGGGTGACCTTCCGCACGGGCAGTGCCGGGATGGATATGGAGACCGAAGCCTCGATTGGCGGCTTCTCCCGCGTTTGGGATCTGCTGCTGCCCGAGGGCGAGAACTTTGTGATCCTCGGACGCTCCACCATGGTGACCGACCGGGACACGCGCGAGTTCGACACGGATGTGCGCGAGATCCTCGTGCCCGGCGATCCCGGCTTTGCCTCCCATCAGGGCCGGTTCGATTGCGGGGAGGAGCTGTGATGGTTGCCCAAACCGGTTCCTGCCTCTGCGGCGCGGTGCGCTACCGCCTTGCCGAGCCCCCGAAGGGCCTTGGCGCCTGCCATTGCGGCATGTGCCGGAAATTCTCGGGCGGGATCGAGCTGGGCATCGAAGTGCCCGCCGGCGGGGTCGTTTTCGAGACTGATGAAACCTTGCGGACCTACACCTCCTCCGATTGGGCGGAGCGTGGGTTCTGCGCCACCTGCGGCAGCTCGCTTTACTGGCGCCTGACCGCCCCCGGACCGATGCACGGCCTCTATGCCGTTGCGGCGGGCACGCTCGACAGCCTCGACGGGCTGGAGCTGACCCAGGAGGTCTATATCGATCACAAACCGGCGGGCTATGCCCTGACCGGAGACCACACGCGCCTGACCGAAGCCGATATCATGGCCATGGTCGCGGCCGCCCAAGAAGGAGAGACGCCATGACGAAGTATGACGCAGAGTGGGCCGCCGCCGAAGAAGCGAAGCGCGCCTGGATGGCCGAGCATGGCCTCTATTCCGAGGAAGAAGAGCATTCCTCCTGCGGTGTGGGCCTTGTGGTCAGCGTCAAGGGCGAGAAGTCCCGCTCCGTTGTCGAGGCGGGGATCACCGCGCTGAAGGCGATCTGGCACCGCGGTGCTGTGGATGCGGATGGCAAGACCGGCGACGGTGCGGGCATCCATGTGCAGATCCCGGTCGAGTTCTTCTATGATCAGGTCCGTCACACGGGCCACGAGCCCGAGATGGATCAGCTGATGGCCGTGGGGCAGGTTTTTCTGCCGCGCACGGATCACGGCGCCCAGGAAACCTGCCGGACGATCGTGGAGTCCGAAGTGCTCCGCCTCGGCTACAGCATCTATGGCTGGCGCCACGTGCCGGTGGATGTCTCCTGTCTCGGCGAGAAGGCCAACGCGACCCGTCCCGAGATCGAGCAGATCATCATCTCGAACTCCAAGGGCGTGGATGAGGAAACCTTCGAGCGCGAGCTCTATGTCATCCGCCGCCGGATCGAGAAGGCCGCTGCCGCAGCCCAGGTGGCCGGGCTCTATATCTGTTCTCTCTCCTGCCGGTCGATCATCTACAAGGGCATGATGCTGGCCGAGCAGGTCGCCGAGTTCTATCCGGACCTGCAGGACGAGCGCTTCGTGTCGGCCTTCGCGATCTACCATCAGCGTTACTCGACCAACACCTTCCCGCAATGGTGGCTGGCCCAGCCCTTCCGCATGCTGGCCCATAACGGCGAGATCAACACGCTGAAGGGCAACACCAACTGGATGAAGAGCCATGAGATCCGCATGGCCTCGGGGACCTTTGGCGAGCTGGCCGAGGACATCAAGCCGATCATCCCGGGCGGCTCGTCGGACAGTGCCGCGCTGGACGCGGTGTTCGAAGTGCTCGTGCGTTCGGGCCGGAACGCGCCCATGGCCAAGACCCTGCTGGTGCCGGAGAGCTGGTCCAAGCAGGCGGTGGAGCTGCCGCAGGCCTGGCGGGACATGTATTCCTACTGCAACTCTGTGATGGAGCCCTGGGACGGTCCCGCAGCCCTGGCCATGACCGATGGCCGCTGGGTCTGCGCCGGTCTCGACCGGAACGGCCTGCGCCCCATGCGCTATGTGGTGACCGGCGACGGTCTGCTGATCGCGGGCTCCGAAGCAGGCATGGTCCCTGTGAACGAGCATGGCGTCGTCGAGAAGGGCGCGCTGGGTCCGGGGCAGCTGCTGGCCGTGGATATGGCCGAAGGCACGCTCTTCCACGACACCGAGATCAAGGACAAGCTCGCGGCCTCCCAGCCCTTTGGCGAGTGGGTCGGCAAGATCACCGATATGGATGCCGAGCTCGAAGGCGTGACCGAAACCGCGCTCTATGAGGGCGGCGAGCTGCGCAAGCGCCAGATCGCGGCGGGCTACTCGATCGAAGAGATCGAGCAGATCCTCGTGCCCATGGCCGAGGACGGCAAGGAAACCCTGGCCTCCATGGGCGATGACACGCCGCCCGCGGTGCTCTCGGGCAAGTACCGCCCGCTGAGCCATTTCTTCCGCCAGAATTTCAGCCAGGTGACCAACCCGCCGATCGACAGTCTGCGCGAATACCGGGTCATGAGCCTCAAGACGCGCTTCGGCAACCTCAAGAACGTGCTGGACGAGACCTCGGAACAGACCGAGATCCTCGTGCTGGAGAGCCCCTTCGTCGGCAACGCCCAGTTCGAGCGTCTGATCGCCCAGTTCGGCGATGCGGTCTGCTATATCGACTGTACCTTCCCGGCCGGTAGTGGCGCAGGCACCCTCAAGAAGGAACTTGGGCGGATCCGCGATGAGGCCGAGGACGCCGTGCGTTCGGGTGCGGCCCATATCGTGCTCAGCGATAGGGCCCAGTCCGAGGGCCGTGTGGCCATGCCGATGATCCTCGCGACCAGCGCCATCCATTCATGGCTGACCCGCAAGGGCCTGCGGACCTTCTGCTCGCTCAACGTGCGCGCGGCGGAATGCGTCGATCCGCATTACTTTGCGGTGCTGATCGGCTGTGGTGCGACCACGGTGAACGCCTATCTCGCCGAGGACAGCCTCGCGGACCGGATCCGGCGCGGGCTCTTGGATTGCACCCTGACCGAGGCCGTGCGGCGCTATCGCGATGCCATCGATCAGGGCCTCTTGAAGATCATGGCGAAGATGGGGATCTCGGTGATCTCTTCCTATCGCGGGGGTCTGAACTTCGAGGCCGTGGGTCTCAGCCGTGCCATGGTGGCCGAGTATTTCCCGGGCATGACCAGCCGGATCTCGGGGATCGGGACCTCCGGTATCCAGACCAAGCTCGAAGAGGTCCATGCCAAGGGCTGGTGCGGAGGGCAGGACGTGCTGCCCATTGGTGGCTTCTACAAGGCGCGCCGCTCGGGCGAGAAGCACGCCTGGGAAGCCCAGACCATGCACCTGTTGCAGGCGGCCTGTAACCGGTCGTCCTATGAGCTGTGGAAGCAGTTCTCCAAGGCGATGCAGTCGAACCCGCCGATCCATTTGCGGGACCTTCTGGCGATCACGCCCATGGGCCAGCCGGTGCCGATCGAGGAGGTCGAGAGCGTCACCTCGATCCGCAAGCGCTTCGTCACGCCGGGCATGTCGCTGGGCGCGCTGAGCCCCGAGGCGCACAAGACCCTGAACGTTGCCATGAACCGCATCGGCGCGCGCTCGGATAGTGGCGAGGGCGGTGAGGATCCGGCGCATTTCGTCCCCGAACCGAACGGGGACAACCCGTCGGCCAAGATCAAGCAGGTGGCCTCGGGCCGCTTCGGTGTGACCGCCGAGTACCTGAACCATTGCGAAGAGCTGGAGATCAAGGTCGCCCAGGGCGCCAAGCCCGGGGAGGGGGGCCAGCTGCCGGGGATGAAGGTCACGGACCTGATCGCGCGGCTGCGGCACTCGACCAAGGGCGTGACGCTGATCTCGCCCCCGCCGCACCACGATATCTATTCGATCGAGGATCTGGCCCAGCTGATCTATGACCTCAAGCAGATCAACCCGCGCTGCAAGGTGACCGTGAAACTGGTGGCCTCCTCGGGCGTGGGCACGATTGCCGCCGGTGTGGCCAAGGCCAAGGCGGATGTGATCCTTGTCTCTGGCCATAATGGCGGGACGGGCGCGTCGCCCGCGACCTCGATCAAATATGCGGGTCTGCCGTGGGAGATGGGTCTGACCGAGGCGCATCAGGTGCTCGCCATGAACAACCTGCGCGACCGGGTGACCCTGCGGACCGATGGCGGTCTGCGCACGGGCCGTGACATTGTTCTGGCCGCCCTGATGGGGGCCGAGGAATACGGGATCGGGACCGCCGCGCTGATCGCGATGGGCTGCATCATGGTGCGCCAGTGCCAGTCCAACACCTGCCCGGTGGGGGTCTGTACCCAGAACGAAGAGCTGCGCGAGAAGTTCACCGGCAATGCGGACAAGGTCGTCAACCTGATCACCTTCTACGCTCAGGAAGTGCGCGAAGTCCTCGCCAGCATCGGGGCGCGCAGCCTCGATGAGGTGATCGGGCGTGCGGATCTGCTAAAGCAGGTCAGCCGCGGCTCGGCGCATCTGGATGATCTGGATCTCAACCCGCTCCTGATCACCGTCGATGGCGCGCAGAACATCGTCTATGACCGCAACAAGCCGCGCAACGCGGTGCCGGATACGCTGGATGCGCAGATCGTCTCGGACGCGGCGCGTTTCCTGCAGGAAGGCGAGAAGATGCAGCTGTCCTATGCGGTGCAGAACACGTTGCGGACCATCGGGACGCGGACCTCGAGCCATATCGTCACCAATTTCGGCATGCGCAACGCGCTGCAGCCGGATCACTTGACGGTGAAGCTCGAAGGCTCTGCCGGTCAGTCGCTGGGCGCCTTCGCGGCCCCGGGCCTCAAGCTCGAAGTGTCGGGCGATGCCAATGACTATGTGGGCAAGGGCCTCTCCGGTGGCACGGTTGTCGTCAAGCCGGTGCTGGGCTCGCCGCTGAATGCGAGCGAGAACACGATCATCGGCAACACGGTGCTCTATGGCGCGACCGATGGTTACCTCTTTGCCGCCGGACGCGCGGGCGAGCGTTTCGCTGTGCGGAACTCGGGCGCGTCGGTAGTGATCGAGGGCTGCGGCTCCAACGGGTGTGAGTACATGACCGGCGGTGTCGCGGTGATCCTCGGCGAGATCGGCGCCAATTTCGGCGCCGGGATGACCGGCGGGATGGCTTACCTCTATGATCCCGAGGGCAAGGCGCCCGACATGATGAACATGGAGACCCTGGTGCGCTGCCCGGTGACCATGGAGCATTGGGAGGCCCAGCTGAAAGGCCTGATCGAGCGTCATCTGGCGGAAACCGGCAGCCGCAAGGCCGCCGATATCCTCCAGCATTGGGACATCGAGAAGGACCATTTCCTGCAGGTCTGCCCGAAAGAGATGCTGGTCCATATCCCGGTGCCCCTCGGCATCGAGGAGAGTGCCATCCCCGCCGAGTAATCATGCGGGACCAGAAACACGAAACGCCGCCCCTCGGGGCGGCGTTTTCTTTTTGCTTGTCAATACTCTGCCCGGCGCACGCTAACGTTTGTCTGACGGAACCAAAGCGATACCCTCCTGACTGGAACGGACGGAGGATCCTTTGAAACGCGCTCTATTTGACGACCTTTTTTCCAAGGCGCTGGTATTGACGGCCCTTGCCCTTGCGGTGCCGCTGCATCTCGGCCAACCAGCCAATGCTCAAGACGTCACGATTCAGCAACCTTTGGCCCTGAACACGGGGGCAAACTGGGACATCACCAGCATCCCGGTCTGCTATGTTTTCGACAGCACAAATACGGCGACCAGCACGCGCGCCTTCCGCAACAATGTCCAACGCGTCCTGGCTGAAACCTGGGCGCGCCACTCGCGGCTGGCCTTTTCCGATGTGGGGGCATGTGTGGAGAGCCGCCAAGGTGTGCGTGTCAAATTCACCACCGACACGTCCTCGGCCTTGCCGGGGATGTTCGAGGGCCGCAAAGGCTATACCAGCCTCAATCTCAACGCGTCTGACGGCACGGTTGTGCACGAGTTCGGCCATGTGTTGAACTTCAGCCATTCTCAGGCGCGGCAGGACAACCCGAATTGGTGTGTCACCGATCTTGGCAATAGCGACCCGATCCACCCGACCAGTGAATTGACCCGGTATGACCCGGATTCGATCATGAATTACTGCCGGACACAGGATTACCGCATCGGGCATCTGAGCCCGCTGGATATCCAGGCCGTGCAGCAGGTCTATGGTGTCAATGCCTCGCTGTCCCTTGGGGCCAACGAGGCGGGCGATTTCTTCGGCTATGGGCTCGCGGCGGGCAATTTTGACGGCGATGGTTTTGCGGATGTGGTCGTTGGCGCACCGCTGGAAGAGTTCCGGGGCCAACGCCTTGCAGGAGCGGGCTTTGCCTATCGCGGGAATGCGGTGGGGGCCCTGCGTCCCACGCAGTTATTGACCCAGGACGGGATGGGAAACACAGAGCCCGAAGATCGCTTGGGGTGGCTGGTCAAGATGGGAGATCTGGACGGGGACGGCATCGACGAGGTCTTTCTGTCCGCGCCGTTTGAAAAGCCCGGATCCGATCCACAGGCGCGCGGTGCACTTTTCGCCTATAAGTGGGACGGCGCGGCGCTGGCGCCATTGGCGACCTTCTCTCCGAGCGCGGCGTCTGGGCTGCGATTTGCAGGGCTGATCGATTTCCTGGTCGCGGATGTCTCGGGCGATGGGCGCGCCGAAGTCTTTCTCAATGCTCAGACCCCCGCCGGGGTGCAGCGTGTGCTGCCTGTCTACTGGGATGCGAGAAACCGACGCTTTGTCGAACAGCGTGCCTTTATCACCAACGGCGCTACGACAATGGCCGCGGCGGATCTGACCTCCTCGCCCGGCTTGGAGCTGGTGATTGGGTACGGCGGAGGCGAGCGTCCGGGGACGCCGAAGAAATCGGGTCACGTTCAGGTCCTGGAGTTTCCCGCAGCCTCGGATGGAACGCCCGGGATCGCCCCCAATATCGTCGCGGATATCTCCCAGAGAAATGGCGCAAGCCCGGAGGCCGGTGATCGCTTCGGCGACTCCGTCACCACGGGCGATTTCAACGGCGATGGCTTGATGGACATTGCCATCGGCACACCCTCCGAAGCCATCGACAGCAGCCAGGCGGCTGGGCTGGTCAGTGTCCTCTATAACTCAACCCGCTCACCGACCTCGCCTCTGACATTCGCGCCGCAGCAACATTTTGACCAGAACGATCTTGGTTTGGGCGGCGCCGAGGCCGGTGACCGATTTGGGAATGCGGTTGTCGCGGGTGACTTCAACGGAGACGGTTTCGCCGACCTCGCCATCGGCCTTCCGGGGGAGCAAGCCAGTCGCCTGGTAACGCGCCCGGGATACATACAGATCGCTTATGGGTCCTTCGATGGCATTGGCAACACCATTCGGGGCACGACAATGGTGAGCCAGGCGCCCCTCTCAGAAAACACGGACGGAGATCAGTTCGGAGCCCGATTTGTCGCGATTGATCTGGATGCAGATGGGGCCGATGAATTGGTTGTCGGAGCGCCGAACAATGACGCGCGAAACGGCACGCGGGCCGGCAATGTCATGATCTTCAAGGCTCCGGTGCCACAGATGGAAGGTTGGTATTCCATCGATCAGGCGCGCTAGGGCACTGGGTGGCGCTTCAGGGCGAGGGCACCGATGCATCGCCCGTTCCGATGACGAGGCGATGGAGGAGGGGGCGACGCCCGCCCTTTCCGACATGCAGGTTTTGGATGCGGGTCTAGAGACGTCCGGGGATGCTGTCGCGCCAGCCGGTTTCGCCATCCCAAGCCTCGATCAGGGCGATGGCGTCCTCGGCGGTGTCGACCATGCGGAAGAGGTCGAGATCCTCATCCGAGATCGTGCCTGCCTCGGCGAGGGCGTCCCAGTTGATGATCTCGCGCCAGAATTCCGAACCGAAGAGCAGGAAGGGCACCCGCGCCATGCGGCCGGTCTGGATCAGGGTGAGCGATTCAAAGAGCTCGTCCAGCGTTCCGAACCCGCCGGGGAAGACCGCGATCGCCTTGGCGCGCATCAGGAAATGCATCTTGCGGACGGCGAAATAGTGGAAGTTGAAGCACAGATCCGGCGTCACGTACTCGTTCGGCGCCTGTTCATGGGGGAGCACAATGCTCAGCCCGATCGAGGCCCCGCCCGCCTCATGGGCGCCGAGATTGCCAGCCTCCATCACGCCGGGGCCGCCGCCGGTGACGATCACGTCCTCGCGGCCATAACTCTCCATGCTCTTCTGGGTCATGGCATAGGCAAACTTGCGGGCCTCCTCGTAAAAGCCCGAGAGATCGGCGAGGGTCTGGGTCCGCGCGGTTGCCTTCTCGGCGGGCGACGGGATGCGCGCGCCGCCGAACATCACGATCGTGCTCTCGACCCCGCGCTCATCCAGCACCATCTGCGGTTTCAGCAGCTCCAGCTGCAGCCGCACCGGGCGCAGCTCTTCGCGGCACAGGAAATCCGGGTCGTCAAAGGCGAGCCGATAGGCGGGCGCCCGGGTCTGGGGCGTGTCGGGGCTGCTATCGGCGGTTTCCACGTCCTGATGGGCGTCGCGGAACGGGCCGTGCTTGTGGTCGTCTTTCATCGGGCTGCCTGCTTCTGAACATGGGGGCGCCGGGTCTGAGGCGGCGCGGGAGGCGGGGCTGGCGCATAGCGTATCGCCCCAAACTGGCGGGTTTCTGTGAAAACGCAAGGGGATGCTGCCGGGCTGCGTCTTCGGGTCCGATCCGCTTGCGACCGGATTGTCATCTCTTCGTTGCAAAAACGTTGCGACTTCGCCGGGGATCGGGCTAAGATTTTCGCCATGGCGGCTATTCAGCCTGCCTTCGGGGGACAAGGGTGGCACTACGCATTACTGTGGGACGCGCGTCGCTGGAGGCTGCGCCGTTCGAAAGATTTCAGGATTATCAAGGGTTTGTGGAGAATGTGGCGCCGCGCCTCGTGCCGCCGCCTGCGCCATTGAACGTTTGGGATCAGGACACGCAAGGCTGGAAGGCGCCTGTGCCGCGCGATCCGCTGGTCTTGCGCCCGGCATTGCAGTGCATGGTCTCCGACGGGTTCGGAATGCGGGATCCGGAGGCGGAGCAGGAGATGATGGCGCGCTTCTGTCACGGGCTGCAGGTCTCCCCCAACCGTCTGCGCGAGGCGATCGAGGTCGAGCTGCCCCCGGCTGTCTTTCCCCTGGATTTCTCGCGGGTGCTGACCGACGAGCAGAAGCGCCGCGGATCCTGGGAGATCATGGGGCAGGCTCATTTCGAGCATTTCGTGCTGCGCGGTCCTGTGGGGCGGCTCGGCGATTGGATGCTGGTCACCCTCGCCGTGGATTTCACCCTTTCGGCTCGGGCCATGGCGGCGCCCCTGCGCGCCGCGAATGTGGAGCGGGTTCCGGGGGATGTGGCGGAACGCATGTCCGAATTCCTGACCCGCCACCCGCATGGGCCGGCCAGCAACGGCGCCGCTCTGCCCGGGCAAGGCGAGCAGGCCAGCGCCCGGCGCTGATTGCAGCGCTGCCCGGGACGGTCTATAGGCACGCAACCTGATTTTGCACCCTCGGAGGGGACCGATGTCCAACGCACAGCTCGAAACCGCGATTGAAGCCGCCTGGGAAGCCCGTGACACGATCACGCCGAACACCACGGGTGAGACCCGCGAGGCCATCGAGGACACGCTGAATGCGCTCGACGGGGGCACGCTGCGCGTGGCCGAGAAACAGGATGATGGCAGCTGGCATGTGAACCAATGGGCCAAGAAGGCCGTGCTGCTGGGCTTCCGCATCAAGGACATGGAACAGCAGGACGGCGGCCCCCAGGCTGGCGGCTGGTGGGACAAGGTCGACAGCAAGTTCAAGGGCTGGGGCGACAATCAGTGGAAGGCGGCTGGCTTCCGCGCCGTGCCGAACTGTGTCGTGCGTAAATCCGCCTTCATCGCGCCGGGCGTGGTGCTGATGCCGTCCTTCGTGAACCTCGGCGCCTATGTGGATGAGGGGACCATGGTGGACACCTGGGCCACGGTCGGTTCGTGCGCGCAAATCGGCAAGAACGTGCACCTCTCGGGCGGTGTGGGCATTGGCGGCGTGCTGGAGCCCATGCAGGCGGGTCCGACCATCATCGAGGACAATTGCTTCATCGGCGCGCGCTCCGAAGTGGTCGAGGGCTGCATCGTCCGCGAAGGCTCCGTGCTGGGCATGGGTGTCTTCATCGGCCAGTCTACCAAAATCGTGGACCGCGAGACCGGCGAAGTCATGTATGGCGAGGTCCCGCCCTATTCCGTGGTCGTGGCGGGTTCCATGCCGTCGAAGAACGGCATCAACCTCTACTGCGCCGTGATCGTGAAGCGCGTCGACGAACGAACCCGCTCCAAGACCGGGATCAACGAACTGCTGCGGGACTGATCCTTGGGGCGCGGTTTCGTTGCATCGCTTCTGACCGCGCTTTTCTTTGCGACGAGCGCAATGGCCTCGGAGCCGGGCGTGCAATGCCTGCAAGCCGTGCTGAACGCAGCGGGGTATGACGCCGGGCCCGAGGATGGGCAGATTGGGCCCCGAACCCGTGCGGCCTTGCGCCGTTTTCGCGAGGAGACCCCTCTCCCGGTCCTCCAATCCCTCACGCACCGTAACGCGGTGGTCTTTTGCCGGTTGGCCGGGGAGGCACGACCAGAGCTCAAACAGGCCTGGCCCGCGCGTGCGGAGCAATACACTGTCCGGTTTGGGGACGATGTCGACGAAGCGAACCGACGAGATGTCCGAACCGGACTCGCCTTGTTCGAAGCCCTGCTCGAAGAAATGTCCTTCCCGGAACTCCCGCTGGCAGTGGATGTGCGCGTTGTCGGCAACAACGAGGATTTCCGCAGCGCCTTGAAGGCCGAGCATGGGTTTTCCGATAAGGAGGCGGAGCTCTGGTCCGACGGCTCGTGCCTTCATCCGGGAAGCTGGGATGGGGTACACACTTGGAGCGGCGTGTTGATCTGTCTTGGGTCAGGGCCGGGTCCTTCTGATCGGGTCCGGCGACAGGATGTCTGGCGTATCCTCGCCCATGAGCTGTTCCATGATGCGGAAACCCAATTGGCGGGGAAACGTCTCAGAACGGAGCTTCCGAATGGGATGGTCAGCCCGCTCGGCCCAGCCTGGTTCCGTGAAGGCAGTGCAGTGTTCATAGAATGGGCGATGACCTATGGTCTCTCGGATCGCAAGCGCATTGGTCGGAGCGTCGGCTGGTTCTCCGATGGCTACCGAGCTGGCTTGCCGCCTCTGGAAGAGCTGCGTTTGTTTCCTCTGGAAGGGCGTCTGGCGTCCGAGGCCTATGACGCCGGTGCTCTCGCGGTCTACCATCTGACGGATCGAGGCTATGAGGGTGCCATCGCGGATTACTACAAGGGGATCGGTCTTGGTCTGGAGCCGAGCCGAGCGTTTGAGGCCGCGTTCGATATCGGTCTGCTGGAGTTCATGGACCATTTCGCGGAGGTCGCGCCATCCTCCTCCGAGTAGCGGGGCGGTTGACATCTGCGGGCGGGGCACTCGAAGTGTTTCGATGCGGCAAGCGCCTCGTGACCGAGATCGGAGATTGCCAGGTAGGACCGGGCGATCTGCCTGGCGGGCCAAGCCGTGCGTTCCACCTTGCGGAAGTTAGCGCGCGGGGCGGTTTTCAAACCCGCCGGAGGAGCGGGTTCAGGTCAACCGCCGCGCCAGCTCTGCGATATGGGCGGGGCCGACTTCGCAGCAGCCGCCGATGATCGTGGCGCCCTTGGCAGCCCAGTCCTCGGCGAAGCTTGCATAGGCGGCGGGGGTCATGTCGGTCCGCGCCGCGAGGCTTTTCACCGTCGCGCCCACCTGCACGAAGCTGTCGGTGATCCGCGTGAACCCGTTCGCATAGGCGCCGAAGGGCACATCGACGCCCTTGATCACATCGACCGCCGTGCTGACCGCCTCGGGGGTGGAGCAGTTCACCAGAAGCGCATCGACCCCTTCCGCCCAGTCCACCACCTCCTCGAGGGGCTCGCCGGAGCGCAGCTTCGTCCCGTCCCTGTCATCCACGGAAACCCCGAGCCAGACCGGTTTGCCATGGCCGAACGCACCGGTCAGCGTGGCGCGCACCTGTGCGATGGACGCGGCGGTCTCGATCAGGAAAAGATCCACAAGCGGTGCCTGAATGCGGCAGATCTCCTCGAAACGGTCAATGGCGTCCTCGGGCAGTCGGTCCGTCTGGTAGGATCCGTTCAGCGGGCCAAGCGCGCCGGCAACCTGCCCGCCCCCGGCAGCATCGCGCGACGCCGAAGCGAGGGCGCAGGCGGAGCGGTGCAACGCTTCGAACTGGTCATCCAGCCCGGCGGGGATCAGCCGGTCGTGGTGGATGCTATAGGTGTTCGCTGTTGCCACGGTCGCCCCGGCAGCGAAGAAGTCATCATGGACCGCGCGCACCAGGTCCGGCGTATCGAGCATGACCTTCGTCGCCCAAAGCGGCGTCGGCTCCGCATCGCTGCGGGCAATCAGCTCTTGGCCCATGCCGCCATCAAGGATCGTGATCATCGCGTGCCTCCCACATCGTATCGGCACCAAATGGGGCGCAATGCATGGTCTGTCCAGTGGCTTTCCTGCGAAGCTGCGCTGGGGCGCACGGCAGATTCACTGGGGCGCGCGGCTCTGCACCTCTATCAGGCGCAGAATGGTCGTCGGTGTGGATCTGGTGAAGCTGACGGAAGCATGCGACCCTCTGCGCAACGCGGAGGGAAGATGATGATTGAACGTCTCGACTATGTCTCGATTAACGGCCCGGCCATCGCGAGCATGGCGCAGGCCAAATCCGACGTGACCTCGATTGATCGCAAGCTGCGGGCGCTCCTTGAGCTGCGGGTCTCGCAGATCAATGGCTGCGCCTATTGTGTGGACCTCCATACGCGCGAGGCGCGGCATGCGGGGGAGACGACGCAACGGCTCGACTGCCTGCCGGTTTGGCGCGAGGTGCCGTTTTACAGTGAGACCGAGAAGGCCGCGCTGGCATGGGCCGAAGCCCTGACCCGGATCGCGGGCAACGGGGCGCCCGAGGCCCTGTACAACGCCCTGTTCGATCACTTCTCCGACGCGCAGATCGTCGATCTGACCCTGATCATCGCGCAGATGAACGCCTGGAACAGGCTGGCCATTGGCTTTCACCACCTGCCGGATCCCAGAGCGGAGTAGCACCCTGCCGATGTAGCCCACCAGAGGCATCGGGTGCTGCTCACAGAGCCTTCATCCCCTCACGCAGGCCCCTCTCTGGTCAGCGCGGATCTCTGGTGCTAGGTCTGCCGCGATCAAATTCCGGAGCGCCCCATGGCCCAGACACCCAAGAAACCCAAGCGCCCCCACGAGGTCTATACCTTGCTGGTCGAGGTCGGGCGGTGCGATGGGGATGGCTTGCCGGACCACGCCACCGGTGCCGCGCTCATGTGCTATGCCTCTGGCGTGGACGAGGCCGAGGCCGTGCGCGAAACCGTGGCCCTTTTGAAGCAGGCCGATCTCAATCCGCTGGAGGTGACGGGCTATGGCTCCCTGCCGGAGCGGCTTGCCGAGGGGCATGACATCCCGGAGGAGGAGCGCGACCTGATGCAGCGCGCTCTGGACGAAAATTCGGTCGTGATCGCCCAAACCACGGCCTTTTACGAGGACGCGGACGCACCGCGCGCGAGGAGCTGAGCCATGAAAGACGCAGTGGCTGAAACCGATGCGGTGGCCCTGACGGCGGATCTGATCCGCTGCCCTTCGGTGACGCCGGAGGAGGGCGGGGCGCTGGTTCTTCTGGAGGCGCGGCTGAGCGCGGCGGGCTTTGCCTGCACCCGGGTGGACCGTGGCGGGATCGCCAATCTCTATGCGCGTTGGGGCGACAAGGGCCATGCACGCAGCTTCGGGTTCAACGGGCATACGGATGTGGTGCCGATCGGCGCGCGCGAGGATTGGCAGTTCGATCCGTTCGGGGCCGAGCAGGCGGAGGGTTGGATGTATGGCCGCGGCGCCGTGGACATGAAATCCGGCGTGGCCTGTTTCGCAGCCGCCGCCATCGATTTCGTCACCCAGACCCCGCCCGATGGGGCCGTGATCCTGGCGATTACCGGCGATGAGGAGGGCGACGCGCGGGACGGCACGGTCGCGCTGCTCGACTGGATGGCGACTGAGGGCGAGGCGATGGATCTCTGCCTTGTGGGCGAGCCGACCTGCCCCACGGAAATGGGCGAGATGATGAAGATCGGGCGTCGCGGCTCCATGACCTTCTATTTCGAGGCCGAGGGCGTGCAGGGCCACTCCGCCTATCCGCATCGCGCGAAGAACCCGGTGCCCGCGCTGGCGCGGCTGGTGGACCGGCTCGCGGCGCTGGAGCTGGATCAGGGGACTGCGCATTTCGATCCCTCGACCCTTGCGGTGACGACCTTTGACACGGGCAACCCGGCCAATAACGTGATCCCGGCGACCTGTCGGGCCACGGTGAATATCCGGTTCAACGACGCCCATAGCTCGGCCAGCCTGACCGAGATGATCCGTGCCGAGGCCGCCGCGGTGGCCGCCGAGACCGGGATCAAGATCACCGATCGCCTGTCGGTCTCGGGCGAGAGCTTCATCACCGAACCCGGGCGGCTCTCGGATATGGTGGCGCGCGCGGTCGAGGCCGAGACCGGTCGGGTGCCCGAGATGTCGACCTCTGGCGGGACCTCCGATGCGCGGTTTGTGCAGCACCATTGCCCGGTGGTGGAGTTCGGCCTCGTGGGCCAGTCCATGCATCAGGTGGATGAGCGCGTGGCGCTCGACCAGATCCCGCAGCTCAAGGCCATCTATGGCCGGATCCTGGCTGACTATTTCGCATGATCACGGTCCGTGAGATTGCCGGGCCGGAGGAGCTCGAGATCTGTCGCGCCCTGCGCCGGGAGGTCTTCATCGACGAGCAGGCGGTCCCCGAGGCCGAGGAATGGGATGGGCGCGACACCGAGGCGCGCCACTGGCTGGTGTTCGACGGCGAGACGCCCGTGGCCACCATGCGCCTGCGCCAGCTGGGCGAGACCGGCAAGATCGAGCGGGTTTGTGTTCTGGCGGCCCATCGCGGGGCAGGCCATGGCGCGGTCCTCATGAGGACCGCGATTGACGCGCTGGGCGCCATGCCGGGGGTAACCGTGGCGAAGCTGGGCGCGCAGCTCCATGCCATCCGCTTCTACGAAGCGCTGGGCTTTGAGGCCTTTGGCCCCGAGTTCATGGATGGCGGCATGCCCCATCGCCATATGCGCCGGGCCATCCCGTGACTGCCCGGGCCCGTCCGACCCTCGTTCTGATGATCAAGGAGCCCCATCCGGGCCGGGTGAAAACCCGTCTCGGGCGCGCGCTCGGCATGACCCGAGCGGCCTGGTGGTTTCGCCATCAGGTGCGCCGCCTCATCCGCTGCCTGCGCGACCCGCGCTGGGATCTGGTGCTCGCGGTCTCCCCCGATGCGGAAGGGCTCGCGAGCCGGGTCTGGCCCGGGGACCTGCCCCGCTGGCCCCAGGGGCGCGGGGATCTGGGCGACCGGATGGGCCGCGCGCTCTATACATTTGGGCCCGGGCCCGTGGTTGTGATCGGCGCGGATATCCCCGGCATCACCGCCCCCCGCATTGCCGAGGCCTTTGCCGCGCTCGGGCGCGCTGATGCAGTGTTGGGCCCCGCGCCGGATGGCGGCTATTGGCTGATCGGCTGGGCCGGAAAACGCGCCCTGCCGGCCCGGCTCTTTGACGGGGTTCGCTGGTCGACGGAGCATACCCGCGCCGACACGCTCGCCGGTTTGCGCGACTGCCGCGTGGCGCTCGTCTCTGAATTGCAGGACGTGGATACCGTCGCGGATCTGGCAAAGATCGCGGGGCCTGCGGGCTGAAATTCTGCGGGACGGTCTGCCGTCCGCGCGCGCGCACCGAACCCGCTGCCCGGCAAGCCCCCGTCGGCGGGCCCACTCCGTCCCGTTCCTGCACCGCTCCCGTCCATGCAAGGTCGCAGACAGAAGCACCCCCTCGGATGCGCCATCCACCCTATCCCAAAGGATAAACGTCTATCCCCATGCTGCGTCGCACGGCCCCCATCCGCGCAGTATTGCTTTTGTGTGAACACCGGAACCGCTGACGATCGCCAGTTGATCGTCCCCGGCGCGACCGGTGCGTTTTGTAGGTAACCCAGCGAGGAAGACGTTATGAAAATCCTGACCCTGAGCACCGCAGCGCTGTTGCTGTCTCTCCCCATGGCCGTGCAGGCGGCGACTGTGTCCGTCACCATTGGTGACCCCGGCGCCATGGAGGTTGACCTCGACGCCATCGGCGCGACAGGCGCCAAGGTCGAGACCTTCGACATGATCGGAACCGGGTCTTTTACCGAGTACCAATCGGATCTGGGCACCTATAGCGCCGGGCGCGTCAAACCCGTGAACCAGTATGGCGGGGCGGATGAAACCCAGTACCTGTTTTCCCAGTCGAGCCCGGGCACCACGCTGACCCTTGATGACGAGGCGACCTATTTCGGCCTGTGGTGGTCTGCGGGCAGCGTCGGGAACAGCGTCGAGCTTATCAGCGACGGGGTCAGCGTCTTTGTCTTCGACACCGATGATGTGCTGGAGTTTCTGGACACCAATGCGGCGATTTCCTCGGACTACTACGGCAATCCGAATGACAGGTATCAGGGCAAGGTCACCCATGAACCCTTCGTGTTCCTGAACATGTTCTCGGACACGCCGTTCGACACGGTGGTTCTGTCCGGTCCGAACTTCGAATCCGACAACCACACGCTGGCGACCAGCTTCACCACGCAGACCGGGACCTCGATTGCGCCGGTCCCGCTGCCGGCGAGCCTGCCTCTGCTGGCGATGGCGTTCGGCGGGATGGCCTCCGTGGCCCGTCGTCGGAAGGAGGGCTGACCGGACGCGCCGAGGGGCGGGCGAAGTCCGGTCCCTCGGCGACACATAGGGCGAAACTGAGCCGCTCTCATACGCGCCACCGTTTGCAGCCGAGGGCCGCCTTGCCACCCGTGAACACACCAAGGATCCCGTAACGATGCAGAGCGTTGCCTACGAGGATCTGGCGGTCTCGCCGCTCTCAGCCGGCCCGCGTGGATCGACCTCTGAGCGGACGAAACTGCCGTTAGCTGCAACCGCATCAACGACGCGCTTTGCGGAAAAGCAGCAAAACCGCTGTGAAATGCTAAAGGCTACGCCGCCTGCAACACTGACAGACACGACGGCTGTGACGCAATCACATCAGAGAACCGACCCAATCGACAAATTGGTCGGTAAGGTAATGTCGTGGCCCTTTGGGCAAAACGGCATAATACGTCAGCATGGCTTTCATTGGTGGTTCAACTTCGACGAGAGTATCATCTTTCAAAACCTCCTGCGCGATCTGCGCGTTGAACAACGTCGCACCGAGCCCCTGCCGTGTGGCCTCGAGAAGCAGGTTCGGACTGCCGATCCTGACGCACTTGATCTTGTCTACTTGTATACCGCAATCCCGCATCATTTCGACTTTGACGCTCATCCCATCATGCCAAAGCCACGGCATTTTGTGGACGTCATTGCCTGCATTCTCAGCGACGGAAGCAGCACAGACCGCAGTGATCGGCACATCTGCGATGCGCAAAACATCGGTTCCGGGCCAATCCGGAGTATCCTTCTGAGGAAAGGCGCGGATAGCGAGATCGTATCCGTCTCGCACAACATCAACGAAGTCCCGACTGGGCGATAGCGATATTTCGGCTCCAGGAGTCTTTCGCCAGAACTCGGACAGATTGGGAACAATTAGTTTGTCCGCCAAGTAAGGAGACGTCGTCACGCGCAGACCTTTCCGACGAGTCGCTTCGCGCAATGAAGCGATCTCATCGCCGATTATCTGGAAGGCGGATGTCAGACCAATTGCCAGGCCTTTGCCTTGCTCGGTTAGTCTGATGTGTCGTCCTTGGCGGATGGTCAGCCGAACACCAAGCTCGGCCTCCAAGGCGCGCACTTGCTGGGCGATTGCAGCATCAGTCACATTCAACGCACGTGCAGCTTTGGCAAAACCGCCGTATGTGGCCGTTGCATCGAACGCTTTTAGTGCCGTCAGAGAGGGCAGCGTTTTCCAATCATAAGACATGATAGTAAATCTAATGTCTTGAATAGTTATTTGTCTATTCAGAACAAGCGACTTTTCTATACTCGTTTTTGTGAAGCGATCTAGCAACATGCGGGAATGGCACTGTGGACCAGCGACTTACTGAAACAGAAACGACCGCGAGCGTGACGGCGCGATCAATGCGCCAAGACTACCGATATGTGTTTCAAAGCTTTGAGGCGCTTTCCGAGGTCCCTTTGGATGAGGTGAAGTCCATCGTTCTGGAGCAATCGGAAGTCATGCATGGTCGACTGATTCAAATCGGCCAACGCGACAACGACCCAGAGGCACATGTGGCGGCGTTCATGGAAAAGATAGAAGGTGTTATTCCTCCTAATGGTCGTTTTTACATGGTCCGCGATGAGCTAAGGGCAGCCATTGGCTTTGGGGCCATGCGTAAACTCGACGATACAAGTGTTGAAATGAAGCACCTTTATGTCCGCGATGATCATCGCGGTAGCGGCTTGGGACGTCGATTGGTTGAGCTTCGGCTAGAGGACGCGCGCACCATGGGGGCAAAAACCGTTTTTGCCGACACAATCGGCGCGTTTCCCGAGATGCCGACGCTCTATCAAAGCCTGGGATTCGAACAAATAGACCGGCCCTTGACGAGTGGGACCCTCAAGGCGTCACCGGGTATCGCCGACTGCCTTATCTTCTTTCGAAAAGACCTGTAAGTGGGGCCGGAACTGATCTCCCCAGAGTCAGAACGGACGTTCATGCAGCTTGCCGCACCGGTTGTTCTGGTTTCCAACCGGACCTCGGCCACTGCACGCCATATTGCTCGGAGCGGTGAAAGTGTGCGGACAAGGACGCGCCACAGATGCTCTGGACAAGTAGCAGTGTGTTGTCTCTCGGGTGCGCCGACGATGCCATTTTCCAACCAGGGAGGACGAACCCATGGCGTTTACACAAAGTGATTTAGATGAACTTGCACAACGTTATACCGATGCTGGGAACTCGAAAGTTCCGGAGAATGTTGCGTTTTTCCACACACAAAGCAGTAGCATAACTATAAATCAAGGTGAGCCCTCAGTTGGCCATATGGGACTTACCGAAATGGCGGCTGGCTTCCACGCGGACGTTCCAGATTTGCACCTCTCGTGTAACGGCATTCGTGGCGCTGGGAGGCATGTCGTTTATCTTTGGACATTCACCGGTCACCATGCTGAAACCGGCAACGCCTTGAACGTCCAGGGCTGGGAAGAGTGGGAGCTCGACGATGACATGAAGGTCACATCCTCATTGGGCTGGTTTGATGGAGAAAACTACGAGCGGCAAGTGGCTGGCTGAAAAGGCTATTAGAACCCGAATTGCAAAAATAGAGCTAATGCCGACGTTTGAGCAGACCCCAGCATCGGTCAAAGTAGGCCCACGCACTAAAACGCTTCGCGATAGGGGTGCTTTTGGCGTGGGTTGGGCGTAGCCGGGATTTGTTTCGCGGATTGTGGGGTTGGAAGTTTGCTGTTGGTCGAGGTGATTTTGCCTTGGTTGACAGAGGATATTCCCATGAACATTCAGCAAACAACGAACATGACGCCGCTGCGTGCACGCATGATCGCGGATATGACATCGCGCAATCTTGGCCCCGCGTCACAGCTCGGTCACTTGCGGGCCTGCAAGAGGTTCGCGGCGTGGTTGGAGCGCTCTCCGGAGACCGCTGAGCCGGATGATGTGCGCGAGTTCCAGCAGCATCTGATTGAGACCGGGACCAGCATCTGCACGCGCAATCGCACGATGACAGGGGTGAAGTTTCTGTTCCGGGTAACCCTGCGGCGGCATGATTTGGTGGCGGCGATTTTCAGCCTGAAGGAGCCCGTCAAGATCCCGCTGGTGTTGAGCCGCAACGAGGTCAAACGGATCCTACTCATGGCCCCGAGCTTGAAAGCGCGGGTGATGTTGTCGCTTGCCTATGGTTGCGTGATGCGTGCGGGCGAGGTGGTCAGGCTGCAGGCTGGGGATATCGATGGGGAACAGAAGATCACCCGGATCGTGCAATCCAAAGGGCGCAAGGATCGCAATGTGATGCGGCCCGCTGATATTCTTGGCCTGATGCGCGAGTGGTGGAAAGAAGCCCCGACCAGTCAGGACAAGGGCGTGGCGGGTCCGAACCGGGTGATCTTCCCAGGGTATAACGGCAAGCTCCTGTCGCCGCGCCAGATCTCGCGCCTGTTCAAGCAGGCCGCAAAGGCGGCGGGCATCACCAAGCCAGTCACATTGCACACTCTGAGGCACAGGTTTGCCACCCATCTGTTGGAACGTGGCGTGGATATCCGCGTGATCCAAGCTCTGCTCGGACACACCAAGCTGACTACGACGGCGCGCTATGCCAGCGTTGCCACGGGCATGATCTCGGCGGTGGAGAGCCCGCTGGACAATCTTGGCCAAGCCAAAAGTAAGAGGGGCAAGAAAGGCGCGCCATAGCCCGCGTTGGCACGGGCAGGCCTGGAAGTCGCGGATATCTTCCGTGACCATGGTGCGGCGTGGCGCGCGGCCAATATAGGCCATATCAGCCTTGATCAGATGAAGGTCACGAGCGCCGTTGAACGCTGCCGCACAGCGGCACTTGGCGGTCATGTGACACGCTGCGAAGACTGCATGCACGAGCACATCGCTTACAATTCCTGCCGCAATCGGCACTGTCCTGAATGTCAGTCCGGCGCGGCAAAGGCTTGGCTTGCCGCGCCGGAGGCTGAACTGCTGCCGGTGCGGTACTTCCATCTTGTCTTCACGTTGCCAAAGCCCATTGCCGACATCGCCCGCCAGAACAAACGCGAGATCTACAATCTGTTAATGCGCGCGAGCGCCGACACCGTGATCAAAATCGCCGCCGACCCCAAGCACCTTGGTGCTCGAGTCGGTATTACTTCGGTACTGCACAGCTGGGGCTCCGCAATGACGCACCACCCGCATGTCCACATGATCGTGCCGGGCGGCGGTCTGTCTGCGGACGGCACCAAGTGGATCACTTGCCGCAAGAACTTCTTGCTCTCCGTCAGGGTTCTGTCCCGGCTCTACCGGCGGCTGCTTTTGGAAGGGCTGGCGAAGTTGCACAGCGCAGGAAAGCTGCAGTTTTTCGGCGATCACGCCAAACTTGCCGATCCCGCAGTCTTTGGGGCATTTCTGCAAACGCTACGCAAGATCGATTGGGTCGTTTACGCCAAAGAACCCTTCGCCGGACCAAAGGCCGTGCTGGCCTACCTGTCGCGCTACACCCACCGCATCGCGGCATCCAACAGTCGCCTGGTCCGGTTCGATGCGGCAAGCGTGACCTTCAAGGTGAAGGATTACAGGGTCGACGGCCCCAGACGACACACCACTATGACGTTCGCAACCGAGGAATTCATCCGCCGGTTCCTGATCCACGTCCTGCCCAAAGGCCAGCACCGTATCCGCCACTACGGCTTCTACGGAAATGGCAACCGTGCCGCCAATATCGCCCGGATCAGAGAATTGATCGGGGCCAGAGCGCCGAGCCGAAACGACACCGGTGATGCAAATGGAGGCGACACCGATCAGCACCCCAGGGTCCTCGCGCTGCCATGCCCCTGCTGCGGTGGGCGGTTGATGATCACCGACACCTTCGCCCCTGCGCAACATCCCAGAGCACCGCCGAGATCGGCAAGAGACGCAGCATGACACACGCGCCAAATAGGACTGACGACACCTCAGCTGCAGCCACCTGCGGCACCATAGTTATGTGTGGATCACGTCACCGAAATCTCAAAAGGCGAGGGCTCGTGAAAAACACCGTCCATATCGCCCAGAAACAAGCCAGGCCAATGCCGCGCCCAGCCAGACGGGAGTCGTTCTACGGCCTGGCAGGGTTAGCCCAAAGCCCAGCCCAGCCCAGCCTACAAATCCCCATAGAACCCACCCACCAAGACCAAACCCGCGATTTCCCGCCTGAGCGCTTCTCCGACGCCGGGCAGCGCCCCGCGCAACTCAAACGAAAGCGCACGGCGTCCGAGAAACCCGAATCACAGCAGACCTGGGAAGCGGGGCGCTCAGGCGGCCGGAATGGCCCGGAGGAGACTTCAGGGGCGCTGTGTCGCTTGTTCGCTTTTGGCTCTGCTCGAACAGAAGGCGCTGAGCGGCGTGGTCGACCTGCGGCCTTCT
>NZ_JBNAGH010000010.1:0-93522 GCF_049801095.1 Dinoroseobacter sp. S76
GCGATAGCTCCGTTTCCTTCAGCGCAAGATCCACAACCTTGCGCTTCACGTCAGAGGGCACCCGATTCCAGACGTGATTGGGCTTGGGAGATTGATCCGCCAGCCCAGCCTCACCGCGCTGCAGTATCGGTCATACCAACGGTAGAACGTGGTGCGAGGGATACCCAGCTTAGCCAGTGTTCGACGCGCCGACAGATGGCTTTCTTCCACCAGCCGAATGATCTCCAGCTTCTCTGATGCGGCATACCTCATTCGTGGTCGCCCCCATCCCCGAGCATGCTTTTTTTGAGAAGACGCAGCTCAAGCGTCTGTTCAGCGACCACTTCCTTGAGGTCCTTTGCCTCGCGGCGCAGTTCTTTGACCTCATCACTGTTCGCAGCCCGCGCTGTGTCCCCGGCCAAACGCTTCTTCCCGGCCTCCATGAAGTCCTTGGACCATTTGTAATACAGGCCCTGGGATATGCCTTCGCGACGGCATAGCTCCGCGATACTGTCCTCGCCGCGCAGACCATCCAGCACGATCCGGATCTTCTCTTCGCTCGAATACTGCTTGCGCGTGGCGCGCTTGATGTCTTTGACGATCTTCTCGCCAGGGCTCTTCGTTGTCTTTCTCATCGTCCACTCCTCGGTGGTTACGATGAGCAACAAACTCTCTCTTAGCAAATGACCCTGTTTGGACCCATAGGCACTGACGTCAGACAGGCCTCAGCACGACCTATATGAGGCGTGAGACAGGTGACGATGGCGCGGGCGACGTGCGCCTGTGTGTCAAAGTAGTCGACGAGGTCGCGATCAAAGGTTTCCGCCCAGACATGCCCCCCATCCGCGGCGTCGATCAACTGCGCGGTTACGCGCACGCGGCCCGGACGCGCCCGAACGCTGCCTTCGACGAGGTGCCGGACACCGAGGTCGGCCGCGACCGCGCGGAGATCTCGCGGCGTCTCGCGGTACACAAAGGCTGAGTTGCGCGCCACGACGAACAGATCCCGAAAACGGGAGAGCTCGGTCGTGATGTCCTTGACAAAGCCATTGGCGAGCCATTCGAGATCGGGAACTCCGCCGAGCGTGTCAAAAGGCAGGATCGCGACCGACGGCCTGTCGGGCAAATCAAGCGCCGCAATGCCTGGCTGAGTATCCAACGCAAAACGCAGTCCACGCCCGGCGACGGTGACGATCGCATCCGCCCCGAGCAGGCGACGCAGGTTGCCAATTTGCACATTGAGGTTATTGTCGCCCACGACGGTTTTTGGCCAAACGGCATCCATCAGTTCATCCCGAGACACGATCCTGTCTCGGTGGGACACAAGTACTTCCAAGACGTCGAAAGCGCGCGCCGAGGCGCACGACCTCGCCGTCGCGACGCAACTTTCGGGTGCGGCTGTCAAAAACGAAGTTTGCGAAACGGAATTGGTCTACGTGCCGAGTAGTAGAAGCCTAAGTGATTGTCGGAGCGTACTGGACCCGAGCCGTACATCCCAGACCCCGCGCGCTCCCCAGAACAGGCGTAGGTCTTTGATCCGGGTCACGCTTCACCCGCGAGAGTAATCAACGCGCGGTTGGTTGCGTTAGCTGCGTGTCCCATTGCAACAGCGAAGGGCTCATAGCGGGCTTCAATGCCTGAGTTCGAAACGCAGCGTGCATTCCATGAGTGTGTTCACCAGCGGCGATGCCGCGCTGCGTTCGAGGCACGCTTTGGAGCTCGCACCCAACGAGTGCTGCCACTTCGGAGCCGGTGTTCTACTGCGATAACCATTTTCTCAGCGTGCCGTTAATAGGTCAGGGCGTCAGCTGAAACTATGGAAGCAGCTTACCTCATGCGGCTCCTATTGGTGTCAAAATCCGCTCTGCTTCTGCTCTCTCACAATGTGTCATTCGTGACCGGCAGCGCGATGATCGCAGATGGTGGAAACGCCAAACGCAAAATGTAGGCCAAGAGGAGCGGGCATTGGCGGCGTGCCTTTCAGTGTTCTCATTCCGGTCACAACACAGCCTGGTTCAAGTAGGTGCAGTGAGCGGAGGCTTTGAGCGCGCCAACGCAGGATGTGGGTTGTCAGTAAAGGGAAATGGGGACCTCAGTTGAAATACCTCGACTGGATGTTGGCGCATTGCAAACCCGAAATCAAAGGCGGCATTCTGACGATCCCGGCTCGAGCTGGTGGGTCTTCGAAACGCACGAGGGGTAGTTTTCAGAAGCAAGAGAAAAGGAAATGCGTCGCACCTGCCATCTCTATGAAGCCCAGACAGATCCCTTCATCACGCCAGGGCACATCAGCAAGCTCCAAAATGAATGGAAGTATGGTGACGGTCTGGTTGGCGCCAGCGATCAGCAGGCAGAAGTTGGTCCCCTTCCATCGAGCCGAAGCGGGGCGCAAGGATCTCCCCGTGTGATGGATCCGAGGTAATGCGGGTGGATAAGCTCGAACTGGCCGAGGAGTATGATCTCGTAACGGGGTCTTGCAGTCGTTTCATGCGCGCAGCCAAACGGGTCGATCAGAGCAGCGGCCGTCGGGAAGGCTTTCGAACGTCGCTTTGGCGAAAGCCGTCTTCTCCTATTGCTGAAACTCGAAAGAAGCTGACCGAAGACAGCTTCGGTGCACTCGCTGTTCAACTTGATTTCGCCGTCGGCTACCGGCGCAGACAAACGAACCAGCCACTCCCAGTGCAAACTCTGCAACGTCCCGTTGAACCCGGTTGTGTCGGATGCCAGTGTTGGTTCGACGGGTACTGCGTTGGCAAGCGCGTGAGGGGTCTTGGACGATTTCGAGCTCATACAGCGGATCGGGCGCGGTGATACCCGGGCGATGCGCGTTCTTTACGAGAGGCATAACGGAGCGGTCTATGCCTTTGCGATGTCGCGCGCCAAGAATGCCGAGCTGGCCTCGGACTGTGTTCATGACACGATGATGGAGGTCTGGCGCAATGCCAGCAGGTTCGGGGAGCGGTCTTCGGTGCGGACCTGGCTGTTCGCCATCGCGCGCAACAAGCTTGTCGATGCTCTGCGAAAACGGGGGCGTATATCTTATGTCGAGGACGTGCCCGAAACCGAGGATCCTGCCCCCAGCCCCGAGGCGGCGGCCATCGCGGCGGCAGAGCGCGCGCGGCTTCAACACTGTCTCGGGGGGCTGTCCGGACCGCACGCCGCGGCGATCCGGCTCGCGTTTTTCGAGGAGCTCACCTACCCGGAGGTCGCCGAGATCGAAGGCGTGCCCGTCGGCACGATCAAAACGCGGATTTTCCATGCCAAGCAGGCGCTGATGCGGTGCCTGGAAAAG
This sequence comes from Dinoroseobacter sp. S76, assembly GCF_049801095.1. Classification (NCBI taxonomy): domain Bacteria; kingdom Pseudomonadati; phylum Pseudomonadota; class Alphaproteobacteria; order Rhodobacterales; family Roseobacteraceae; genus Dinoroseobacter; species Dinoroseobacter sp. S76. The sequence continues at coordinate 3,272 of NZ_JBNAGH010000010.1, forward strand.
GGGCTGCGGAAAGCGCGCTAGTCCGCGATCAGCTCCACAAGATCGGGCCGCGCGGCGAGGGCCTCCCGCGCGGCAGCAGCAGCCTCGGCATCCGGGAAGGACAAACGCAAGAGCCCAAGCGCTGTGGGCCCATCGGCAATCGTGCCGCCGAGGGGCATGAGCGCCTCGGAAATTTCGGCCAGTGTCGCTGTTTCGGCAAAGCGGACCTGGAACCCGGCCTCCGTTTGCGCGTCGCTGGCGGTGCGGAAACCGCCCTCGCCTTGGGTGATGCGCGGGCCGAGCGTGACCTGCCAGACGCCGATGGCCAGCACGGCCACCGCAGCGTAGCGCAGCGCCTGCGCCCAGGGACGGCGGTTCTCGTTGGCTGGCGCCGGGGTCTCAATCTCAGCTGCGATCCGATCCCAAACGGCTTCGGCCTCGGAATGTTCCGGCCCGTCGGCCAGCTCTGCCTGCACTTTCCGCAACAACTCGACCTCGGCCGCGAGGGCGGCGTCGCGCGTCATCTCAGCCTCGAAGGCGGATTGCGCCTCGGGGGGCATCCGGTCCTGCAGGTAGTCGAGAATGTCCTGTTCGCGATCCACGGTATTCCGCTCGTTTTCTGGCCGTTACAATTGGTTGTCGCACAAAGCGGGCAGAAGGTTCAAAACTATTGTGAACGAGGGGGCATTGACCAAGGATTTGCGTTGTGTCCCCCGCTTCTTGGGCGAGCAGCAGGAGAGTGCCATGCCAGTTCAATTGTCTCGGGTCGCGCGGTTCTCCCTGCTTGTCGTGGCTCTTTTGCTTGCGGGATGCGCCGCGTTGCAGGATGCAGCAACACCTCGGGACGCGCAGGACCTCGTGACGCCTCGGCAGGTGATCGCGCTCTTGCCCGATGCGCCGGGTGTGGCTCTGATGCGCGCCGAGACCGAGGCGGAGGGCTATCGTGAGGTCGGCGTCACGCGGCTTGCCGGGCTGGGCCTGACGATGATGACCTACCGTATACCTGACGGGACTACCGGCGATGAGGCGATTGCTTCGCTGGAGGCCGCGGTGCCGTCCTCGGTGGTTGGTCTGAACCACGCCTATCGCCCGCAACAGGCCGGGGCGGTGCAGGGGCTCGACTATGCCGATGGGCTGATGGGCTGGGCCGTGGGGGCGTGCCGGGCGCAGATGGCTATTGGTATGATCGACACCGCTATCGATCCGACGACGCCGACCCTCGCCGGAGTGCAGATCGAGACGCGGCAATTCTTCGACGGCCCGTCGGCGGATCCGCGCCACGGAACGGACGTTGCTTCCATCCTCGCCGACCCGGCGCGGCTGCGCGATGTGACGCTCTACAGCGCGAATGTCTTTGGTGCGCCGGGCACCGGGGATCTGGTCACAGGCGCAGAGGCGCTGGTTCGTGCGCTCGACTGGTTGGCAGCGGAGGATGTGCGGCTGGTCAACCTCGCCCTGGCCGGGCCTTACAACAAGCTTCTGGATCTTGCAGTGGCCCGGGCGAGCGCGCGCGGGCTGATCCTGGTGGCGGCGGTGGGCAATGACGGCCCGGCTGTGGACCCGATGTACCCGGCGGGCTTCGACGATGTGATTGCGGTAACGGCCGTGGATGCGGCCCAGCGGGTGTATCGGAACGCGGTGCGTGGGCCCCATGTGGACGTGGCCGCCCCGGGGGTGGATGTCCGGATCGGCGAGGGTGACAGCATGAGGTTTGTCACCGGCACCTCGATCGCGACCCCGTTCGTGACGGCCCGGCTGGCTGCCGATCCAGACGTGGTGACAGCCCAAAGCGCGGGCGAGGTGCGCGCCCTGCTGGCCCGCACCAGTGCCGAGTTGGGCAGATCGGGCCGCGATCCGACCTTCGGTTTCGGATTGGCCCGGGCCGACGGGGTCTGCGGAGGCTGATCCTCAACGAAAGCGGATCCTTCAAGCAAAACCCCGCCAGGCCAGGCCGGCGGGGTCAGAGTTGCTCCGGGGCGCGCTCAGGCGATCAGGAACATGTCGGCGGAGAAATCGGCAACCTCGACATTCTCAAAAGTGATGAGCTTGTTGTTCAGGGCCAGTTCCACGTCGTCGCCCGCCTGAGTGAGGCTCGCCAGGAGGTTGGCCTCGGTCACATCCGGGTCATTGGTCGCAAAGGCCAGCTGGTCGATGCCGATCTCGAAATCCAGGATCACGTCGGTCCCAACGTCCTCCTGGAAGAAGAGGAACGTGTCCGCGCCCGCACCCCCGCGCATGGTGTCGTCACCCGACCCGCCGCGGATCACATTGTCCGCGTCATTCCCGGTCAGGATGTCATTGCTGTCCGTGCCGGTGACGTTCTCGAAATTGATGGCGACCCCGTCCGGGCCAGGGCCATTGTCAATCTCGATCACTCCGGTGGCGAGGTTCACGCTGACCGGGCCGGAGGCGGCACCAAGATCGAGCGTGTCGACACCCGCACCGCCGTCGAGATCAAGCGTGATCGCGTTCAACACATCGCCCTCGAGCACCGCAGTGTCGTCGCCGCCGCCGAAATTGGTCTCGAGCGTTTCAGTATTGCGAATGTCGAGCTGAAAGAGCCCGTTCACCGACTGATCGTTGACCTCGACACGGGCGAATTGCACGCCCTCCGCGGTGGTCGCAAAGGTGGCCACGTCCTTGTTCTGCAGGTCCGTATTCACGAGGTCGGTGTCGAAATTGACCTGTACCCGGTCCTCATCCGCGCCGCCATCGAACAGGTCCGAGCCGTCTCCGTTGTTCCAGATGATCGTGTCATCACCGGCGCCGCCTAGGACCGTGTCGCTGCCCTTGTTGCCGATCAGGGTGTCGTCGCCATTGCCGCCCGTGATCAGGTCGTCGCCATTCCCGCCGGAGATCACATTATCCGCGTCATTGCCGATGATCTGGTCGCCGCCCTCGGTGCCGATGACGTTCTCGAACCCGATCGCCTTCGAACTCTCAACAGCAGGTTCGAGGTCTTCAACGCCATCTGTAAAGAACGCGTTGCTGACAAGAGTTCCGCTGTCGAGATTGACCGAGATGTTGCTGGTGATCCCGCTGAAATCGAGCGTGTCGATGCCGGCGCCACCATCGAGCTGCAGCCGGATCGCGTTGAGCACCCCGTCGCCGATGATCGCGGTGTCATTGCCACCGCCGAAATTCGTTTCCTGCACCTCGGTTTCGCGGATATCGAGCTGGAACAGCCCCCGCTCGGTCTGGCCGTTCACCTCGATCCGGGCGAACTGGATCCCCTCATCGGTGACCGAAAAGGCCGCCACATCGTCATTCTGCAGATCGGTATTCACAAGGTCGGTGTCAAAATTCACCTGCTGGCGGTCCACGCCGTCGCCACCATGCATCAGGTCCGAACCATCGCCGTTGTTCCAAACCAGCAGGTCGTCGCCCGCGCCACCGAACATCCGGTCATTGCCGGTATTGCCGATCACGATGTCGGCGCCGAAGCCGCCAAAGAGGCTGTCCGCCTCCGCGCCGCCAGAGATCTTGTCATCGCCGAAAAGCCCGAAAGCAATATCTTTGCCATCGGATCCGGTGATGTGATCGCCTTTGAAAAAGCCGAAAATAAGCTGGAAAAGTGTAAGATCAGACATTGGGGTCTCCATTCTGGGTTCGTCCTCAACACATTCGTGCCGACCTTTCAGAGGCGCTGTTTTGCGCATGGCGCCGGCCAAGTGTGCGGTGGTCGCGAGAGGGCGCGGAATGGTTCAAAAGTTTTTCGAGATTATTTTGGGTGGGCGCGTGCAGGGCCAGTTTCGACACCCAGGTCGCGTCAGTCCTGGGGCGGGCAAAAGCGCTGCGAAGAGCCCCGTCTGCAGATGAACGCCTTCCCGCCAAAGCAGCCTTCCGAAACCATGTGGCGAGAGAGCGACGTCAGGGGATTGAGGTCTATGTAACGCGGGTTGATGTGCCAAACCGCGCGCGGTCTGCCTTGTCTCCGCGCGGGTCAGAGCCCCTAGCCTTGACTGCCGCGCTCACCGAACGTGCGCGTCCTTTTGTCAGACGCGCGCATTGCGGTCCGCGCTCCATGAGATCGATGGTTGCGTGCTTCGGCCATTTGCCGATGGAAGCCGAACTATAAGTCGGATGCGTTTCGCGCCGCACAGCATTGTGTGCGCTATAAACGATCGGACCCGGGCGTTTGGGCGGCTCCCCTCAGTCTGCCTTTCGTTGCAGAACCCATCCGTCTTGCGGTGGCAAGAATGCCTCCACCGCCGCACTTGCGATCACGATCACACCGCCCGTGTCTGGGTTCGGGACGTTCAGCCCCCCCAAGACGGCGCGGACCGTGACCCGCCCCCGCGGCAGCTTCGTTGCCAGGGCCGCGCAGTCCACGGCCTCGGGTTCCTGAACGCCCACGGTCACCTGAACACGCATCTGGTCATGGGACAGCCCCACAGCCTCGAAGATCGGGAGAGAGGAATGGCGGATGGCATCCTCGATCGCCCGAGCGGCGGCTTTGGTATAGTCCTGCCCGTACTGGTCGTTGCCCGTACCCATCTCGATGATGAAACGCTGCTCACTCATTGCGCGCGCTCCATGTCAAAGCTGACCGACAGGGCCACATTGGCGATGATCGTCGGATTGCCCGAGCCCTCGGGGCGCGGGATGTCGAGCCCGCCCTTGGTGATGTGGAACTCTGTCTGGCCATAGGGGAAGACCGTTTCCAGCTCGGCAATCTCTACGGCGCCGGGGTTCTGCACCCCCACATCGACGCGGATCTGCATATCGGTTTTCTCGAAGCCGAAAAGCTCCGCCAGGTTGATGGAGTTGTGCCACAGGGCGTCCTTGATGCCGCGCTTCACGGCCTCCGTATAGTCGCCGCGACGCAGGGAGGTCCCAACTCCGAACTCGGTAATCAGTCTTGGCATCAGTCAGCGCGTCCCTTGCTGCAAGATGGTTAGTGAATGGCCACGCGTTTGACACGACATGCTCCGGCGCGTTGAGCCTAGCGGCTTCGAGGCAAAGCGCAATCGCGGCGCCAAAGGTCCGGTGTGATCGACAGTGGGGCGCTGCCCCGTGGCGGATATCGGGAAAAGAGGCAGGGCCTCGATCCAGCCCCGGGAGTTTTTTCGATTTTTCTTTGAACCCTTCGTCGCGCCCAAACGACCTTTGAGCGATCCGGCCTGCTGGCCGATCCAGAAACACCAACGCGCAAAGGCAATGGACATGGCAAAGACATCGAATGATTTGATCGAAGGTGGCGGCGGGTTTGGCGACCCGGTTACGCCATTCACTTCGGGCCGACCCTTCAAACAGAGTGCGCCGGTCGCATCGCCCCCCGGCCCAACGGGCTCACAGCGGTTTGCGGCCGCGATCGAGCAGGCCCGGCACAGCATGTCGCTGGCACCCTGGATGCAATACAGCGCCAATCCAGAGCAGGAAGAGGCTGCTGCCGAACGGCAACTCAAGCACCAAATCGCAGCCGCGCTGGACCAGGGATTTGTCCTGCACGATCCCTGTTTTCCCGAGTTCAGTCGGCTGGATAAACACAATCAGTTCGGTCTTGTTAACCCGGACAACCTCTATTTCCTGGCGAGCATCGACACGCCCGGGACCTATGTGATCCACGGCAAACGTGGGACCAGCGCCGATCTGCAGATCCAAGTGGGCGCCGGCGAACCGGGCTTTGAGGTGGACCTGACGAGCCCGATCCCGGTCAGTGAACTGGACCTGAGCGCCTTGTCGGTCAAGCGGAACGGTGAGTTCACCATCATCATCAGCGACACCAAGCCCTGCGACCTGAAGCGGGGGGAGAACTGGCTTTGCAACACCAAAAAGGACTTGCGGGCGAACAGTATCCTGATCCGGGAAAGCCTGATGGATTGGGACACGGAAACGGGCGGGACATGGCGGATTGAACGCGTCGACACCATCGGCCAGCCCAATCCGCTGCCGACCCCTGCGCTGGTGAACCAGCAATATGACCGGGCGGCGAACTATCTGACGGGCTCGACGAAAGGTTGGATAAAGTTCGTCGAGCAACTCAGGGTCAATCTACCCGCCAACCATATCAGCCCGCCGCGAGAAACCGGGCAAGGCTTGCCGGGGCAGTATAACTCCGCCGGTCATTTCCGGATGAGCCCCGACACGGCAGTCCTCATCACGGTGGAGGAATCCGACGCGCGGTATCAGGGTATCCAACTCGGTGATCTCTGGTTCAACGCCCTCGATTTTCGCCGTCGGCAAACGAGCCTTACGACGAAACAGGCGTATCAAAGTGAGGATGGCAAATACCGCTTTGTAATCAGTGCAAAGGACCCCGGATTTGAAAACTGGCTGGACCCCGCCGGTGCCTCCACAGCGTTTGTCTTCATGCGCTGGCAGGGCATTCCGCACGCCCCGGGAGAAGAGCCGAAGGCACCCAACGCGCCTGAACGGCAGGTTTTGACGCTTGATCAGTTGGCAGAAAGGCTGAAAGGCGAACCCGATTTCACGCCAGAGCAACGCAAAGCGCAGCTTGCCGCTCGGCATGCGAGTGCCTTGAGGATCCCACGAGGGTTCTCGTAAATCGAGGGACTTCCTGCACGCACAATCAGGCCCATTGGGATGGGCCTGATTGGCCGCGATTCTATTACCAGGAGTTGTAGGACAGGAACTTGCCCGACATTTCGACTTTCACGCGGTCCCCTTTGGGGTGCTCGACCTTGGTGATCTGCATGTCGAAATCGATGGCGGACATGATGCCAGTGCCGAACTTCTCTTCTATCAGGGCTTTGATGGTCGGACCGTAAACACCCACGATCTCATAGAGGCGGTAGATGCACGGGTCGGTCGGGACCGCTTGTTCCCAGACCTTGGTGGGCGGCTCTTCCAGAACGCCAACGGCTTCTTGCGGCAGCCCCATCAGGGACACGATCGCCTCCGCCTTGTCTTTGGGCCAGCCGTTCATGCCCATGCAGGCCGAGTGGGTCCAGACAGGCGACATGTCGATCTTTTCCGCGATCTCTTCCCAGGTCAGGCCGGCCGTTTTCTTGGCCGACAGGATCATCATGGTCACGTCTTCTTTCGTCATCATGGCGGGCACCTCGAACGTATCTTTCATGGGGGTCTCCTCGGTAATGTGTTCCGGGCCTTACAGGCCCAATTCGGTCAGCCCAGGGTGGTCGAGCGGGCGCGGGCCCTGTGGCCAGTGGAATTTGCGATCCGCTTCGGCGATGGGCACGTCGTTGATCGAGGCATGGCGTTGGGCCATGTAGCCTTTCTCGTCGAACTGCCAGTTCTCGTTGCCATGGGCGCGGAACCAGTTGCCCTCCTCATCGTGCCATTCATAGCAGAAGCGCACGGCGATCCGGTTTCCCTCATGGGCCCAGATCTCCTTGATCAGGCGGTAGCCGTTCTCCGTCTCCCATTTGCGGGTCAGGAAGGCGCGCACCTCCTCGCGTCCGTTCAGGAACTCGGAGCGATTGCGCCATTTCGTGTCCGCCGTATAGGCCATGGACACCTTCTCGGGGTCGCGCCGGTTCCAAGCGTCTTCGGCCATCCGGACCTTCTGCACCGCTTCTTCAAAGGTGAAGGGCGGGACCGGGGGGCGGATCGGGTCTTCTATCGTCATTCTCAGTCTCCAACAGCGCGCAGCGCAGGGGCAGGCACAGGGTCAGGGTCGTCCACTTGGGCGGGGTCGGTTTTGTCGATATGGACCGTCTCGGGGCGCTGATCCTCCGAATTGCTCTCCTGGCCTGCCAGCTCCTTGGAGCGTTGACCGAGGAACTGCACGAGGTGATTGCGGATCGCGTAGTAGTTCGGATGCTCAACGATCTCGGTCCGGTTCCGGGGGCGCGGGATCGTGATCTCGACGGATTCCGCGACCCGCGCGAGGGGGCCATTGGTCATGAGCAGGATCCGGTCCGCGAGCAGGATCGCCTCGTCGATGTCATGGGTGATCATGAAGACCGTTTGCTCGGTCTGGCTCCAGACCTTGATAAGCTCTTCCTGGATTGTCCCCCGGGTGAGCGCGTCCAGCGCGCCAAAGGGTTCGTCCAGCAACAGCAGCTTGGGCTGGTTCGCGAAGGCCCGGGCGATGGACACCCGCTGGCGCATCCCGCCGGATAGTTGCGAAGGTTTGCGGTGGACCACATCGCCCTCCAGCCCGACCTGGGCGAGGTATTTACGGGCGTGTTCCTCCACCTGCGCTTTGGACCAGTCTTTGTACCGGGCCTCCACGCCGAAGGTCACGTTCTTCAGGGCCGAGAGCCAGGGCAGGAGCGAGTAGTTCTGAAACACAACGCCCCGATCCAAGGAAGGCCCGGACACCTCGAACCCGTCCATCTTGACCACGCCCGAGGTGGGTTCGGCCAGCCCGGCCAGAATGTTCATGATCGTGGATTTGCCGCAGCCTGAATGGCCCAGGATGCACACGAACTCTCCCTTCTCGACGCCGAAGGTCGCGTTCTCGAAGACAGTGAGTGTGCCGCCAGCCCCATCCGGGAAACGCTGGGTCAGACGCTCGATCGAAAGAAACGGTTTCGCCATATCAGGGCCCTTTATTCGGTGTACGCCACGGCGCGTTGCAGGCGGGCGAAGAGCCCATCCAGCAGCATGCCCATGACGCCGATCAGCAGGATTGCGACGATCATCCGATCCAGTCGCAGACCGTTCCATTCATTCCAGACGACGTAGCCAATGCCGGTGCCGCCCACGAGCATCTCGGCGGCCACGATAACCAGCCATGCGATGCCGATGGAGATCCGCATGCCCGTGATGATCGTCGGGGCAGCTGCGGGCAGGATCACGGTCATGGCTGTCTTGAACGCGCCCAACTCGTGCGTCCGCGCCACATTGATCCAGTCGGACCGGACAGACGCCACGCCAAAGGCGGTATTGGTCAGCATGGGCCAGACCGAGCAGATGAAGATCACGAAGATCGATGACAGCTCACTATCACCGATGGTGAAGAGCGCGATGGGCATCCAGGCCAGCGGCGAGATCGGCTTGAGCACCTGGATATAGGGGTCGAGCGCCTTGTAGGCCAAGGGCGACATCCCGATGAGAAAGCCGAGCGGGATGGCCACCGCCGCCGCCAGCGCGTAGCCGATCACGACCCGCAGCAGGGAGTAGCCGATCTGGATCCCGTAGCCCATGTCATTCGTGCCCGCCACGTAGAACGGGTCGGTGATGGTCGCCCAAAGCTCGACACCGATCTGGGCGGGTGAGGGGAAGAGCGATCCGGGGGCAGGCGCGGAATTTTCATCGGGAACGCTGATCCCCAGCGCCCGGATCCCGCCTGCCATTTCAATGGTCTCGCGCGAGAGGCCGAGGCCCGCGATCTGCTCGAGCTGCGGGAACTCCACGCCTTGACTGGAATAGAGCTCGATATCCTCCGCCGGCATGTTCTTGGCCAGAAGCGCATCGCGCTGGTCGTCCGTCAGCACAACGCCAATCGGTCCCGTGTCCGGGACGTAGGTTGCGGCGTGCCAAATGAACAGGCCCGCGACGAGGATACACAACGACAGCAACGAACTGCGCAGATCAAAGTTCCGGACCATGCCGACCCTCCAGGAAAAATCGTCGTAAGAGCGGGGCATGTCGCTGCCCCGCTCCGGTGTCTTTGCAGCGTTGGATCAGACCGTCCGGCTGAACGGCTGGCTGTCGATGAACTGCTGCGCGTTGCCGGGGGCGAACTCGCGGCCCTGGATCGTCACGGGCGCGAAGACGTCCTGATCCACATCCGAGAAGGTGAGGTTCGGATCTGCGGCCATCATGGCGCGCATGCGCTCGCGGGTGGTGGTGGTCAGCACCAGCTCCTCCGCCAGGGTCGCGTAATCCGTATCCGCCTCGATGTAGTTCCAGCGGCGCAGCTGCGACAGGACCCATGTGCTCATGGTCTGGGTGGGCAGCGGCATGAAGGAAATCCGATCCGGGACGGCCTTGATGTTGCCCTGGCCGTCCGGGAACACGCCCGTGAGGATCTGCTTGAGGATCTCGACCGGCTGGTTGAGGTAGTTGGCAGGCGCCATGGACTCCGCAAAGGCAACGCGGCCCTCGGCGGTTTCTGCGGAGGCCGTCGCCTCGAGGATCGAGGTGGTCAGCGCCATGGTGGTGTTCGGGTTTTCGGTGATGAATTTCTCCGACAGGCCAAACACACAGCACGGGTGCTGCTTCCACAGATCCAGCGTCAGTTTGTGGATGAAGCCCACCTGGTCATAGACCGCGCGCTGACAGAAGGGGTCGGGCGCCAGGTAGCCATCCACGTTCTCCGAACGCAGGTTCGCAACCATCTCGGGTGGCGGCACCACGCGGATCTGGATGTCGCGATCCGGGTCGAGCCCGGCATCTGCCACGTAGTTGCGCAGCAGGAGGTTGTGCATCGAATATTCAAACGGCACCGCGAAGGTGAAACCCTTCCAATTGGCCGGATCCTGATTGTCCAGATGCTTGTTGGCCAGAACGATCGCCTGACCATTGGTGTTCACATTCGACACCACGCGCCAAGGCTGTGCGGTGGAGCCGATCCCCAGGGACATGGCCATCGGCATCGGATAGAGCAGGTGCGAGCCGTCATATTCACCGTTCAGGCACTTGTCGCGCGAGACCGCCCAACCGGCCGTTTTCACGATGTCGACGTCCAGCCCGTAGCGCTCATAGAACCCGAGCGCGTGACCACCGATGATCGGCGTCGCGCAGGTGATGGGCACAAAACCCAGGGTCAGCTTGGTCTTCTCGAGGTTCTTCATGGCCTCTTCGGCCATCAGCTGCAGCGAGGAGAGCGGGAAGACCGTGGCAACCGCAGCAAGCGCCCCCGTGACACCCGCACTGCGCAGGAAGGCCCGGCGCGAGATATCTGTCTTGAACAGGCCCTGCATGACCGAGCTCTCCAGAGCGCGGGTCATCCCGACCTCAGGGTTCAACGACTGCTTCGCCCGTTTGCGCAGGATCGCCGCATCATCCGGCGTCAGCCCGGCATAGGGATCGGCGGGGGCGTCGGAGGCTTCGCCGCACTCGTTCCAGACGTCGATATTGGGGTTAAAGGGATCTTTAAAGTGGGTCATTGAGCACCTTTGATATGTGATCGAACCGCAGACACGGTGGTGACTACCTTCCTCGGGCCGCGCTGCTCCGGGTCTCTCTCAGAACCTCTTTTGCAGCGCTGATAGGGTCAGTATGAGAAAGCCGTTAACCAGAATGAAGCATGCGCCATTTATTTGTGCGCTGTGAAAATTACCCTGAAATCAGTGCCTTAATCGGTTGGATCAATCAGCGATTGTAACGAGAATTCGTAATTTACGAAATCTCGCTAGGTGGTGTGAGGATCCGCAAGCTATGTGTCTCCCATGTCCGATTTGGCGCTCATTCCCGATTCCATTGTCGCCGCTGTCCCCGAAGCGGCGCTCATTCTCTGCACCCGGAGCGACGAGATCCTCGCCTTGAACGCATCGGCGCGGGAGCTGCTTGGAATCGGCCTCAACACACCACCATTCTCGGTCCTTCTGGGGGAGAGCGCGGGGCATTTCCTCGTGTTTCTGGACGAGATCGACAGTCGCGGCAGCGCCTGGACACGCCAAGTCGCCATCCGCCGACCAGATGGCACCCCGGTGCATGCCGAGCTGCGCGGGCGTCCCTTGCCGGGACAGCACGGGAAGGTAGTCCTGACCGTGACGGATCTAGATGATCTGGACCGGCGCCGCGAGGCGACGGAAGTGGCCGAGTTGCATCGCGCAGGCCTGACCGAATGGAAGCGGGCCGAAAGCTTCTTCGCGGATCTGGAGCGGCGCAACCAGTTGATCCTGAACGCGGCGGGCGAGGGGATCTACGGCCTCAATGCGGAGGGCAAGGCGACCTTCGTGAACCGCGCTGCGCAAGAGATGCTGGGCTGGACGACCGAGGATCTGCTGGGCAAGGACATCCACTCGATCCTGCACCACACCCATGCGAACGGCGATCACTACCACCACCACGACTGCCCGATCTACAAGTCCTTCCGCTTTGAGCAGGTCAATCGGATCGAGGACGAGTTCTTCTGGCGCAAGGACGGCAAACCGATCCCGGTCGAATACATTTCAACGCCGATTTACGATCACCAGATCCTCGCCGGGGCCGTTGTGATCTTTCGCGACATCACCGAGCGGAAGGAAAACGAAAAGAAGCTCCGGAATGCGCTGGGCGAGGTTGCCGAGCTGCGCGACCGTCTCGAGCAAGAGAACGCCTATCTGCAGGAAGAGATCAATTCCGAGCGGGCGCATCACACCATCATCGGCAAATCGGCAGCCATCGAGCAGATCGTTGCGCGCATCGATCTGGTTGCCAAGACCGATGCGACGGTCATGATTTCCGGGGAACCCGGGACGGGCAAGACCCTGATGGCGAACGAGATCCACAAGGCCAGTTCCCGCTCGCGCCGCCCGCTTATTCATTTCAACTGTAGCTCCGTGGTGCCCGAAGCCGTGGAAGCCGAGCTTTTCGGGCAGGTGCGCGGCGGACCCCATGCCGCCAAGCAGGACAAACCCGGAAAGCTGGAGCTCGCTCAAGGCGGCACGCTCTTTCTGGATGATGTGGAGGATCTGCCTCAGCAGGTTCAGGGCAAGCTTCTCCATGCGTTGCAGACAAGCACGGTCCGGCGCGTCGGGGATACGCGCGAAAAACCGCTGGATATCCGTGTGATTTGCGCGACCACCTTGTCCTCAAAGGGGCCGCTCGCGGCGCAGCGCCTGCGCGAGGCCCTGTTCATGCATCTGAGCCTCTTTCCGATCACCTCCGTCCCCCTGCGCGACCGGCCCGAGGACGTGCCATTGCTCGCCGTGCATCTGCTGAGCGTTGCCTGTCGACGCCTGAACCGCCCGGTCCCTGCGATCCCGGCCCGCGTCATGCGGGAGCTTGAGGCCTACACTTGGCCCGGCAATGTGCGTGAGCTGCGGAACGTGATCGAACGGGCCGCGATTGTCACGAAGGGGCAGAAGCTCGAAGTCGAGCTGTCCCTCGGCTTTGCCGGTGGGTCGCAATCCCCCGAGGCGATCATGACCGAGGCGGAGGTCCAAACCCTGGTGCGTGGCAATATCGTCGCCGCGTTGCGGTCGGCCAAGGGTAAGGTTTCGGGCGCCACAGGGGCGGCCAGCCTGCTCGACATGAAGCCAACCACGCTGCATTCCCGCATCAAAGCCTTGGGGATTACCGAAGCCGATTGGCAGTGACGGTCCCGGCCTCCGCCGTCAGATCGGCACGATCATCGCCCCCTTGCGCCTGAATGCCAATGGCGGCGATCGGCCCGGAGGTGGGCGCAGATGTCGCTGCGCATTCTGCAAAGGGCTGTTTAACAGCGCAGCATGCTACAGTATACATGTCGCCGCATTTACCAACCGACCAAGAATGACGGACCGTAGCCATGTCTGAACGCAGTTTTGAACCGATGACCAAAGCCGAAGTTGTCACGGCGCAAAGAACCTGGGCCAAGAGCGTAACGGACCAGGATGTGGATGCACTCCTTGAGCTCTACGATTTTGGCGACCCGGATGAGCCTCTCCTCTTCAAGCCCACGCTGGCGGATGTGATCCGTTTGGACAAGAAAGGCGCGAAGGCGTATTTTGTCGGCGGCGACCCCGATTATCCGCAGGATAGCGGGTTTTTGAAGCGCGGCTGGAAGACTGTCGAGTTTCAAAGCGCCGTCGGCCCGATCCTGAAAGCGGGTGGTCTCGGATACAAGGATATGGGGCACTACACGTTTGTGGATGGGTCCGGGAATGCGACCCGGGCGGACTACACTTTTGCTTATCACAAACTGGATGGGCGCGTGTTGATTTCGCTGCACCACTCCTCGTTGACCTGGTTCCCGCCAATGGACGAGTGACGCCACCAAAGCGGTCGAATGCCAGTCTACGACTCTGGTGATCCTCCAGGGTCGCCGCTGGAGCAGAATGTCCATTACCACGGCCGTGTCGTTGGTCCTGCCCAACATCTTGAGCAGGACCACGCTTGGCTGCGGCCTAGGCCGGCACGATCTTCCCGGGCAGGGAGTTGACCTTCAGGGTTTCCTGCGGCTGGAAGTGGATCACCGACCGGATGGACTCACCCGCCTTGAGCAGGTCGAAGGCCGTATTGATCTGCTCATGATGCATGTGGTGGGTGATATAGGGATCGACGTCGAAATCGCCGCGCAGCCATTCATCCACCATGCCCGGCAACTGGCTGCGGCCCAGCACGCCGCCAAAGGCGGTGCCGCGCCAAACCCGTCCGGTCACAAGCTGGAAGGGACGGGTCGAGATTTCCTGCCCCGCGCCCGCTACGCCGATAACGGTGCATTCTCCCCAACCTTTGTGACAGGCCTCCAGCGCCGAGCGCATGAGGTTCACATTGCCGACGGCTTCGAATGTGTAGTCGAGACCGCCATTGGTCATCTCGATCAGCACTTCATGGATCGGAGCGGTGTGATCCTTTGGATTGACGCATTCCGTGGCGCCGAGGGACATGGCCAGAGGGAACTTGTTGGGGTTCACGTCGACCCCGATGATCCGCGATGCGCCCTTGAGCACCGCGCCCTGGATCACGGCCATTCCGACGGCGCCAAGACCAAAGACAGCGACGGTCGAGCCGGGTTCCACCTTGGCTGTGTTGCGCACGGCACCGATCCCAGTGGGAACCGCGCAGCCCATGACGGAGGCTTTGGAAAGCGGTGCCTCCTTCGAAATCTTCGCGACGGAGATTTCCGGAAGCACCGTGTATTCGCTGAAGGTGCTGGTGCCCATATAGTGCAGGATCTGCTTGCCCTTATAGGAGAAGCGCGAGGTGCCATCGGGCATCAAACCGGCCCCTTGCGTGGCGCGGATGGTCTGGCAGAGATTCGTCTTGCCCGACTTGATATAGGGGCATTCGGGGTCTTCTGGCACGTAAAGAGGGATGACGTGATCGCCCGGCTTGACCGATGTCACGCCGCGCCCGACCTCTTCCACGATGCCACAGCCCTCATGGCCGAGGATGCAGGGGAAGAGCCCTTCCGGATCCTCCCCAGAGAGCGTGAAGACATCCGTGTGGCATAGGCTCGTGGTGACGATCCGAACCAGAACCTCGCCATCCTTCGGACCTTCCAGATCGATCTCTTCGATCTCCAGAGGCTGGTTTGGCCCCCAGGCGATTGCGGCACGTGTTTTCATCCTTTGTCTCCTCCCAAGGGATCAATGGTAAGTGTTTGGCTTTGGAGCCGTTGTTCTTCCCGGGGCACGGACTGGGTCCAGGGTGAGAACAAGGCTGCTCAATGGCGCGCCGGTAGTGGGCAGCGCGTGGTAGGGCAGGGTTTTCGCGGAAAACCCGTCCGGGTCCGTCTCGCGCATGATGAAGGGAACCCCGTTTGCGATCGGGGTCCCCGGAGTATGGCCATCCGCGCTCTGAGCGATTTCCAGCTGCGGCCCCCGATAGACGCAGACCAGGCGCGCGTTTTCGATGGGGGCATCTGCGGTGATCTCCTGAGGGCCGTCGCACACGGTCAGGCGAAGGCGCAGGTAGTCGCAGCGCGCAATCTCCGCGAAGATATGCGCCAGTGCTGCGATATCCCCGGTCAGCATATTGCGCTCCCGACAATCGGGGATCCCGGCTTGCTGGCACAGATGCGTCATGGCCTCTTTCACCGTCTCCGCCTGCAGGATCAGACGGGCGCTTGGCAGAGACGTGGCGCAGAGCGCGTCCAGCCACATCTGAAAAGACGCAAGAGGCTGGCGCTGCCATACGGCTGCAAAGCAAGCCGGCGCGGTAACCTTGGACAGGACAAAAGGTGTCTCTGCGACCGCAATCCCGGAAGGTGGTGACGGCAATCGTGCCTGTTGTATGCTCATGCAAATGTGGTCCGAAATGGCTTGGCGGCAGCGTGTTGGTAAAATGAAACTATTTCAGTTACGTGATTCTCGCAACAAGCAGAGTTGCGAGATGGCCTTGTGGCTGCGGCGCTTTGATATGAAGGCAAAACCCCGTCGGACCTTGGCGAAGTCTGCGCTCAGGCATGACCCCTCTGGGCGCTCGACGGCGTTGATCTCAGTGGAGATCGCCGAGTGAGCCGTGCCCAATTCAATCTTGCCGCGCTGAACGTTGGGAACGTCGCGCGATGCCGTCCTTGCCGGGTGGCGCTTTGTCAAAAAAATCAGCACGGTCCTGAAACCGGCCCAGCTGCATTCACCCGAAGGAATTCCGCGACATGACTGACACACGTCCTCTTTGGCAGTGGAGCGCCTCCGAGATTGCTGCGGCAACGCGGAGCGGATCGCTCAGCGCATCGGAGGTCACAGAGGCCGCGATTACACGGATGGAGGCGGCCAATCCCGACCTGAACGCCGTGGTCGAGAGCCTGGCGGAGGAAGCGCGTACGGACGCCGCCGCACTTGACGCCAGCTTTGACCCCAAGGGGCCGCTGCACGGCGTGCCTGTGACCATCAAGATCAACGTGGATCAGAAAGGCCACGCGACATCCAACGGCGTCGTGGCCTTCAAGGATATCATCGCCCCGGATGATGCAACCGTCGTGCGCAATCTGAAGGCGGCTGGCGCGGTTGTCATTGGCCGTACGAACACGCCGGAATTTTCCTTCCGCGCGGATACGGACAACCCGCTCTATGGTCGAACCCAGAACCCCTGGGGGCCGCATATCTCGCCCGGGGGGTCGTCGGGCGGTGCGGGGGCGGCGGTCATGGCCGGGATCGGTGCCCTTGCCCATGGGAACGACATTGGCGGCTCGCTGCGGTTTCCGGCCGCCGCGAACGGGGCCGTGACGGTCAAGCCGGGCTTGGGACGCGTGCCCGCCTATAACCCCAGCCAGACGAGCGAGCGGGGGCTTCTGGCACAATCCATGTCCGTCCAGGGGCTCATCGCGCGCAACGCGGCTGATTTGCATCTGTCGATGCCCGCCATGATCGCACCAGATGCGCGGGACCCATTCCATGTGCCCATGCCATGGCGCGGTGCGCCGATCGAGCCTCCGCTCCGGGTCGCGGTCGCCAGTGACGATTTCGGCTTCGGCATGGATCCTGCCGTGCGGACCGCGCTCGACAAGGCGGCCTCTGCGCTTTCGGATGCCGGATATGCCGTCGAGGCGGTGGAGCCGCCGCTTGCACGCGAAACCGGAGAGACCGCCTACAGGACGCTCCTGGGGGAGGTGCATGCCATGCTGGGCCCCGATATTCGCGCCTACGGGTCCGAAGAAATCAACGCGATCTTTGACGAATACTATCGCCAGTTTCCCCCATATGAGGGCAACGACCTTCTGAAAATGCTCGCCCAGCGGACAGCTTTTGCGCGGAATTGGTCGCTGTTTCTCGAGGAGTATCCGCTGGTTCTGACCCCCTTCATGCTCACGCCCTTCTTTGCGCCCGGACGCGACATCGAAGGCGCCGATGGCGTGAGGGAGGTGTTGGGATGCTCCCATTGGTCCTTCATCATGAACTTCCTTGGCCTGCCCGCGGGCAACCTGCCGACGCATGTCGCCGAGACAGCGGAGGGCCCCAGCCCAATCGGTGTGCAGATCGCGGGACGCAGATGGCGAGAGGATCTTATCGTGGATGCGATGCAGGCCATCGAGGCGAGGATCCCGCCCACCTGCACCCGGCTCTGGGCCGGGTAGCGGCGGGCATCCGGCTACGACCGGTTTTCGTCGGTGGATCTGGCCGCTGCGATCCCTGAAGCTGAGGCACGGCACTCCGTGTCTCCATGCGTTGCTCGGTGGTCAAGGAGGCGCAGCCCTCAGCCCCGTCTTTCACACAAGGCTTAGCCCGACAGCACCGGCTCCAGCCGATCGAATGCCTGCTCGAGGATGTCGGGCAGTTGCGCATGGCACAGACGGAGAAAGCCCGCCCCATCCTCTCCGAAGGCGATGCGACAATGCACTTGTCTGATCGAGGGTGCCAATCACCCAACCGGTCGGGTCGCTATGAGAATTGACACGGTAACCGATTTCAACAGCCTCGTTTGCTGCATGTGTTTCGACCCCGCGGCTCTGCCCGTTCCGAGCGACTATGGGCACGAAAGCCAAATTCAAGAGATTCCGCAACTGTTGCCTGCCCCAGGAACAGGACGCCGCCAAAAGCGCGCGACCCATTTGTGTACGTTCGCGACTGCCATGTGACCTGCACTCTGGTGCTCAATTCTCGCAGTCAACGACGAGCCTGAGTATCAGCTGGAAACGTCTTCCCAAGACAGACCAAAACGGGCGAGGTACTTCCTGAGGCGGTCGGAGTCGTTGACGCTGCTCCGCTGCGCGCGGGAGACCGTATAGAGCTTGCGCCCTGCCTCGCTAAGCGTTTTGGAGCTTTGGCATACCCGAATGACATGCGCCAATTGCGGGATGTCGAACGGGTCAATCTCCTCGTTGATGACATCAGCCACAAGGTTCGCATCATCGTCCTTGGAGGCTGTTGCCCAGCGGTGCTTGAGGGCTTCGATCTCTTCATTGACCTGGCTGAGGGTGATGCGACCCCGCGGCGCGAGCGTGCAAAGTCGTAGGACCGCACCGCTGAAATCGCGGAAGTTCCCGGGCCAGTCTGTGTCCGGCGCGCGCGAGAACCGCAGCCAAGCGTCCGCGGCATCCGCATTGAAGCCGATGCGACTTCCCAGCTTTTGCTCGGCCCGGAGCAACTCGTGGCGCAGATTGACTTCAATGTCGTCGCGCCGGTCGCGCAGTGGCGGAAGATGAAAGGTCCAGGTGTTCAACCGCGACAATAGATCTGCACGGAACTTGCCGTCTGCAACAAGCACCGAGAGGTCCTGCGAGGCAGCCGCGATGACCTGAAACCGGCTTGTTGCTTCCGCGTCAGACCCGAGCGGATAGTAGCGCCCAGTTTCGATCGCATGGAGCAGGAGCGACTGCTCGTCCGCACCCAATGTGTCGATCTCGTCGAGAAAGAGAACGCCGCCATCCGCTTCACGCAGCAGGCCCGCGCGTTCACTGCCCGCAATCCCTGTATGGCTTCGGCGTTGGCCAAAGAGCGTCGGAAAGGCTATTTCTCCGCGCAAGGTGGCGCAGTTGACTTGGACCAGCCGTCCTTTGACCCGGCGGCGCTGCAGCTTCATTTCGTAGATCCGTTGCGCGAGCTCGGATTTGCCGACACCGGGTTCGCCGAGGATCAAGACAGGCTCGTCAGAGCGCTCGGTGACGTGTTCGATCCGGTCTATGATGCTGTTGAACGCGCGGTTTCGGGTTTCGATCCCGCCCTTGAGAAGGGTGCCATACTCGCGCGTTTGCTGGTCGAAGCGTTTTTGGATCGCGTCATATTGGCTGAGGTCGAGATCGATGAGGTCAAACGTTCCTGCCTCGACCTCTCCCTTGCGAGGGGGGCCTGTCTGGATCAGAGCTGCAGGGATGTGCCTGCTCTCGGTCAACAGGAACCAGCAGATCTGCGCGATATGCGTCCCCGTGGTCAAATGGATATGGTACCGCTCGCGATCCTCGTCGAACCCATAGTTCTGTGCGAAATCAAACAGCTTGCCGTAGACCTCTTGCAGATCCCAGGGGTCGTCCAGATCCATGCGTTGCAGCAGAACCTCTGTCTCGGGAGAGACCTTCGAGATTTCCCGGCGGACGTCATGGGCAAGGCGATTGAACTTGCGATCATAGAGGAGTTCGAGACGGTCGATCTCAAAGCCGGGCTCTTGGCACATGCCAACTGTTGGCCGCCAGCCAAGTTTGCCGCCGCGATCTAGCTGCGTCCCCAGAAAGCCGAGAACGACATTTCTCATAAGTTTGATCCATTTGGATAAATTACGATCACCAGGGATCGTATCTTGAGGGAGGTGTTTGTGCAAACTTCAATAAACTGTCACGAAAACAGGCGCTTGATGGCTTCTCCGTTTTTCCTTCGGCGCAGGCTGGGACACTGCCAAAACACTCTCACCAAAAGGATGAGAGAAGAAAGCAACGGATGATCCGCATCCCCAAGTCCAGCGGCCTGGGCCCATTCCCAGGCCGCTACACCATTCCCTCGATTGCTGAAGACTGATGAGAGGCTGTGAGTATGAACGAGTTGACACCTTTGACCGGTCACGATCTGACCGCGTGGGGCCATACGCCTGGCCCGCAGTTTCCCGCTTTGCTGGAGCGTGCGAACACCCTCTTGGGCACTGGCCGCAATCGGGATGACATTCGCGAAGCCTTGGCGGCAGACCTGCCGCCAGAGCCCGTAGAGTATCCGTTGCAGAGCGCTGCAGATGTTCCGCTTTTTGAGAACCTGACACCGGCAGATGCAGATGAGGAAACAAACCTCAGCAAAGTGCGCGAAACGATCCGCGCGGTGATGGAAACCCCGACCGTTGTCAGCGCGGCGATCATGCCGGATGCCTGCCCGGCGGGTCCTGTCGGGACCATTCCTGTCGGTGGGGTCATCGCGGCTCGGAACGCCATTCATCCCGGGATGCACTCGGCCGACATCTGTTGTTCGCTGATGTTGAGCGATCTGGGCAACGCGGATCCAAAGGCTGTTCTCGATGCCGCATCCCAGGTGACACATTTTGGCCCCGGTGGGCGGGCGCAGGGCCAGCGCTTTACCGTCTCCTTGGATTTGCTGGATGCCTTTCGGGCAAATCCGTTCTTGAACAGCGCCAAGACAATTCGTGCCGCGCAAGAGCATATGGGGACGCAAGGAGACGGCAACCATTTCCTGTTCGTCGGCACGTCCCGGCGCAGCGGGCGGACCATGCTGATCACACATCACGGGTCGCGCGGGCCGGGCGCCAAGCTCTACAAGGCCGGGATGGAGGTTGCTGAGCGGTACCGTCGCAAACATGCAAAGGGGACCCTGAAGCAGAATGCCTGGATCCCTGCGGATACCGAGGATGGTGTGGCCTATTGGGACGCCCTTCAGCTCATTCGGAAGTGGACAAAGACGAACCACAACTCGATCCACCAAGCGACGGTCGAGGCCGTTGGTGCGTCAGCGTCGGATCGGTTCTGGAACGAGCACAACTTTGTCTTCCGCCGCGGTGATGTCTTTTACCATGGCAAAGGGGCGACCCCCGCGTGGCGTGACTTTGCTGCTGATGCTGATCCTGCGGGTCGGACGATCATTCCGCTGAACATGGCGGAGCCGGTCCTGATTGTGAAAGGCGCTGACGCGCCCAACGGCCTTGGCTTCAGTCCTCATGGGGCGGGGCGCAACTGGTCGCGGACCGAACACATCCGCCGGCTCGGCGCCAAAACGCCGGATGAGGCTTTGATCGAGGAAGCGAAAGGGCTCGACGTCCGGTTCTTCTGTGGGAAAGTCGATGCCTCGGAGTTGCCGTCGAGTTACAAACCGGCCGCTGCGCTTGAGGCCCAGATCACAGAATTTGGTCTGGCCACCATCGAAGACTGGATTGATCCCTATGGCTGCCTCATGGCCGGCGAGGTCCCGCGCTACCAGCGGCGCGTCAAAGGTCGCCGCTGAGACGCCCCGCTCGAAGGTTTTCCGGGCGGGGTTTTCTTAGTCTGATTTGTTCTTTCGGCTGCTCCGCTGCCCGAGAACACATGGTAGGACAGCGCAGATGTGCCGCTGACAGAACGGTTGGTTTTCGGGGGCGCGGAGCGCGCAGGCGTAGCGCAGCTTCAAAGGCCTTGCGATCGGGCTTAACCCTGCAGACAGCAGGTTGCCGTCAATCCGGTCCTTCCCACAAGCTCCCCTCCCCCGATTGATCAGATCTCGCTCGATAGGGCTCAGGGTGTGACGTCTCCCGAAGATGAGCTTTCCCAAAGGTTGATATCGCCCTCGACTGCATATCTGTCGATCTCTTCAAGCTCCGCGGCAGAGAACTCCAGATTGTCCAAAGCCCCCACGCAATCGACGACCTGCTGTGGTTTCGACGCGCCGATCAGGGCTGAGGTGATGTCGCCCCCACGCAGAGTCCATGCGATGGCCATTTGCGCCAGGGTTTGGCCCCGGCTTTCTGCAATCCGGTTCAACTGCCGGATGTTCTCGAGGTTTTCGTCGCTCAGGAAACCCTGGCTGAGCGATGTACCTGCATCCGCGCGGCTCCCCGTGGGCACGCCGTTGAGATACTTGTTCGTCAACATGCCCTGCGCCAGAGGCGTGAACACAATCGAGCCGATCCCGAGCGTGTTGAGTGTCTGCTTCAACCCGTCCCGTTCGATCCAACGGTTCAGCATGTTGTAGCTTGGCTGGTGGATCAGGCACGGTGTGCCAAGCTCCTCCAGGATCGCAGCTGCTTTGCGTGTCGTCGCGGAGTTGTAGGACGAAATCCCGACATAGAGCGCCTTGCCGGACCGAACGATCTGATCCAGCGCGCCCATGGTTTCTTCGAGCGGTGTCTCCGGATCGAACCGGTGAGAGTAGAAGATGTCGACGTAATCCACGCCAAGGCGTTTGAGGCTTTGGTCACAGGACGCGATCAGGTACTTGCGGCTCCCCCCGTTGCCATAGGGGCCGTCCCACATGTCCCAGCCCGCCTTGCTCGAAATGATCAGCTCGTCGCGATGTCCGGCAAAGTCAGTCCTGAGGATGTCACCGAAGGCTTCTTCGGAAGATCCAGCAGGCGGCCCATAGTTGTTGGCGAGATCAAAATGGGTGATGCCAAGGTCAAAGGCTGTCTGACAGATCGCCCGCTTGGTCTCATGGGGCGTGTCCTCGCCGAAGTTATGCCACAGGCCCAGCGAA
The DNA here is from genome assembly GCF_049801095.1 of Dinoroseobacter sp. S76. Taxonomy (NCBI): domain Bacteria; kingdom Pseudomonadati; phylum Pseudomonadota; class Alphaproteobacteria; order Rhodobacterales; family Roseobacteraceae; genus Dinoroseobacter; species Dinoroseobacter sp. S76. The sequence continues at coordinate 25,792 of NZ_JBNAGH010000010.1, forward strand.
ATCGCCGGGAGTTTCAACCCGCTTTTGCCGCAGGGATTGTAGAGCATCTTGGAGTAGCGGCCGTCATGGGGCGTATAGGTCATGTTTATCTCGATGTTTGGGTTGCTAGGGGCGTCGTATCAAAACGCCATCAGATAGATGTGTCGCTGACCGGGCATCTTGGATGATCTGCGCTTTGTCCTTTGGGTCAAGGGGAGGAACGAAGCGGAAGCAGGGGTGATCAGTATTGGAAGGTAACACGGGCGCCGTCGCCGGGTTTCTTGCCAACGGTCGCACCCCGGACGATATCGGCGGGGCAGGGGGGGACAAATCTGCCGCAAAGGCATTGAACTGGCGCGATCTGCTCGTGCCCTGTGCCAAGCCTTCCCGGCATGGCGGCGCGCGCTGAGGTTCCGTTCCAGCCTCATTGCATGGCCCCCATGGCCCTATTTCCCGGGGCAAAGGTCGGCATTCCCTTCGTGGAGCGAAACCGATTGAACCGAAATGGCGTCGGATCGACGCTGGTACGATTTCCGGTGATGATCTGGGACATAAGCTCGCCTACCGCAGGCCCGGCGCCGAACCCATGCCCGGACAACCCAGATGCTATGAACAGGCCGGGGATACTGGCCACGCCATCGATCACCGGAACGCCATCGGCTGTGGCGTCAATTGCGCCGCCCCAGGCGTGGGTGACGCGCGCATCCTTGAAAGCAGGAAAAGCTTCCCTGAGGCCCTTCAGTGATGTGTTGAGCATCCATTTTGAAGGCGCAGGGTTCAAAACGCGCACGGCCTCAAAGGCCGTTGTCCCATCGAGGCTCCAGCGCCGCTTGGTCATCAGTTCCTCGAAGAAATCACGGCCGAAGCGCAGGCTGAGTTCGCGCCAGCTTTTGAGGAAGACCGGCAGGAAGTCGGGGAGGAACCGAAAGCTGTCCGGGACGATGGGTGCGATGTTGATGTTGCGGGGGCCGACCGTGAAGCCGCCATCCAGCCGTCGGCGCAGCCCGAAGGTCGCGCCTCCGATTGGAAAGTCGGGACCAGCATTGTGCGATCCGTCTGGCGCCTCGATGCGCGCCGCCGCGGCAATGATGTTCAGTTGCGGCAAGCGTATTCCGGCATTTCCGAGAAACAGACGGGTCCATACGCCGCCTGCCACAACGACGGAGGCGCATTTGATGGTCCCTTTCTCGGTGACAACTGCAGAGATCGCTCCGCCGGATGTTTCAATGCCGCGCACAGCGCATTGGATGCAAATGCCGGCTCCAAGACGGCGGGCAGCCTCGGCAAAGGCGGGAACCGCCAAGGCGGGTTCGGCCCGGCCATCGCTGGTTGTGTGCAGTCCATAGGTGTGGCCCCCGGATAGCCCGGGCACAAGCTCCTCGATGTCTCGTGCGTTCAACTCTCTGAGGGGTAGCCCAAAATCGCGACCATCTTGCGCCCAGCCTTGGGCTTGCTCTATCTCCCAGCGCTTTCTGCACACATAGGTAATGCCGGTTTCCCGGTACCCGGCTTCGATGCCAAATCGCTCCTTCAAGCTCCGCCACAATGTCAGGCTCTGGATGGAGAGAGGCATCTCGGCTGTGTCGCGTCCCATCTGGCGGGTCCAGCCCCAATTGCGCGAAGATTGCTCCGCGGCGATCTCGCCTTTTTCGCAAAGACACACGCGCACGCCCTGTTCTGCAAGAAACAGCGCGGTCGAAACACCTGCGATTCCGCCCCCAATGACGACCACGTCAACGCTGGAAGGAAGGCTTGGGTCACTCGCGACTTTCGTCAGGGAAGGAACGCGACCGGTTACTGTGCTCTTGTCCATACTGTCCTTCTTTCTCGGCCTTGCTTCATCGTGGAGCGTGGCTGAGCGATAGGTTGCATTTTTATGACGTTATGTGATCGTTTGTGATTGAATGCAAGTGGAGACTCTGTGTTGAGATCTGATTTGACGCTACTTTGGTGTTTCGCGGATATATCTGGTGATTTCTGCTCCTTCTTGACTTGTTTTGCCGGCGCTCTCATACAGGATGCGCGCCCACGGGTGATGCTGACAAATAAACGACATGGTTGGGGTGGCCGGCTGCGACCGTGCCCCGGTGTTCGTTTCGTCAATACAGGGAGGCTCTGTTGAGCATGCCAAATGATGGCAACACGGAAGAGCTTCTGCCCGCTGAGCGCCGCCAGCGAATCATGGACTGGTTTGACGTGCATTTCGCAGGCTCGAGCCAAGATCTGGCCGAGCGCTTTGGAATCTCAGTGTCGACGATCCGCCGGGATCTCGACTATCTCGCCAAAGAAGGTTTCTTGAGCAGGACACATGGCGGAGCAGTGCGCATGCGTCCCCAGGCCAGCTATGAGCCGAGCACGGAACTCGCGCGGAACACTGCGGTTGAGGAGAAGCGGAGCATTGTGGCGGAGGCGGTCAAGCAGCTGCGGCCGGACCAGAGCATCATGATCGATACCGGCACGATCTGCCATGATCTCGCAGATGCGATCGCCCAGGTGGATTTCCCGCTCACCATCATCACCAACGACATCTATGTGGCAAAAGCCCTTACATATAAGCCTCAATTGTCGGTAGTCATGCCTGGTGGGGCGAACCGTTTTGGCGCTTATAGCCTTCTGGGTGAGCCAGGGCTTGCCTTTGTCCGGGACGTCAGGTGCGACATGTTTTTCATGTCTGCTCAGGCGGTCGACGGGGATTGCGCATCTGATACGGTGATGGAGTTGGTCGAGATGAAGCGTGCCATGATGGCAGCCTCTGAAAAGACCTGTCTGCTGGCGGATAGCAGTCGTTTCAACGGGCGCGCATTGTATCGCATCGCGCCCTTGGAGCGCATTCATACCGTCATCACCGATGAGGGGTTGGCGCCAAGCATGCGAGAAGCGATCAGATCGCATGGCGTGACGCTGAATTGCGTCTCCTTGGGCTGAGATCGGCCTGGGGCCTCTCGCCAGTCCTGGGGCGGAATAGCTTGCGGTGCCCGAGCCCTCGGCTCTTGCCATAGATGAGACTCGTTTTGGGGGCAGCACATTCGCGCTGTGCAGTCTCCGGGCGTGCGTCGCCTGATCTGCGAGTTTTTGGGTTGCCTTATGGGGCTCACTTGCACTTATTTGGTAGATTGTGCGCGATAAGCTCCCAAAAAAGCCATAAAGCGTCATAAAAGCGCTTTACAGATCTGATGCTGCGTGTAATGGCTTGGTTGTCGCGCGTATTTGCGCGTTTGTGACAGATTAGCGGCAAGGGCGCCAAGAAGAACCTCAGCGGTTCCGGTCACGTCCGGCAAATCTGAATGGAACAAAAATCCGGGGATGCTCTTGCGGCTCTCCTGCGAACAACTGGGAGACCTAGATGAAAAAGTTGCTCTGTATGTCGGTCACCGGCCTGCTTCTCGGCAGCGCTGCATTTGCGGACGGACAAACCCTGACCGTTGGAACCAACGTCGCAGATGCCGGGGTTCTTGATCCGCATTCGGCCACATCAACCGCTGACAAGGGTCTCCTGCATTGGATGTTCAACGGTCTGGTGCGGATCCAGCCGGGCCAGTCCAACCCGGACTTCATCGAGCCCGATATTGCAAAAAGCTGGACGACATCAGCTGACGGTCTGACCTGGACCTTTGCGCTGCGCGATGATGTCGACTGCCACGGCGACTATGGACGTATTGATGCAAACGATGTCGTTTACTCGCTGACCCGCGCGTCTGATGCGGACCGCTCCGCCTTTGCTGGCGACTTCGCGGCAATCAGCAGTATCGAAGCAACCGGTGACTTTGAGGTCACGATCACCCTTGCCAACCAGATACCCAGTTTGCTTGGGCTGCTCATTTCCTACCATGGAGGCAACATCGTCTGTCAGGATGCGGTGGAGGCCTTGGGCGACAATTACGCGCAAACGCCGATCGGCACAGGCCCCTTTATGTTTGCCGAGTATCAGCCGCAGCAGTTCATTCGACTGGTCGCAAATCCCGAGTATTTCCGCGGTGAACCGCAGATCAAGGAGATCGTCTATCGCTACATTCCGTCGGACTCGACCCGGGATCTGGCGTTTCAATCGGGTGAACTGGACATGATGACCGGGCGCCAGGATCAAATCTGGGCGGAGCGCATAAAGAAGGTTGAAGGCGCGAACCTTGTGTTGATGTCCCCCGGTGAGATGTCGGTGCTGAGCCTCAACAAAACCATGGCGCCGTTGGACAATATTCTAGTCCGTCAGGCGATTGCCCATGCAATCAACCGCGAAGAACTGGTCGCTTTCCGTGGAGCGGATGTCATTGTGCCGGCGATATCGCCGGTGCCCGAGGGGAACCTCGGCTATACTGACGACGTACCGCAATACGCGCATTCGGTCGACCGCGCCAAGGCGTTGCTGGCAGAAGCGGGGTACCCGGATGGCGTCACGATCCAGACGATCCACACCAACAACCCGGGCATGCTTCCGACCATGGAAGCGGTCCAGGCTCAGCTTGCTCGTGCGGGCATCAATATGGACATCACGGTGGTCGAGCACTCCACCTTCCATGAGCAGATCCGCAAGGATCTGAGCCAGGTTGTTCACTACTCCGCGCTGCGCTTCCCCGTTGCGGATGTGTATCTGTCTCAGTTCTTCCACTCGGATGCGATCGTGAACACGCCCTCCGGCGTCACGAACTTCTCGCATTGCTCGGTTGCGGATGCGCAGATTGAAGCGGCCCGCGCCGAGACCGACGCGACCCGTCAACTGGCGCTTTGGGCCGAGGCCCAGGCGGCGATCATGGAAGATCTGTGTGCTGTCCCGCTTTTTCAGGCGCGGCTCTTGTGGGTCTGGAATGACAAGCTGGATCTGGGTGTGGAGGTCGCGGGGTCGTTGAACCTCAGCCCCCCGGTCACGGAACTTGCCCGTTTCACGGACTGACGCGGTAACGCTTTGCGGGGCGCCCGGCCGATGGTCGGGCACCCGTTGCTACAGGAGAGGGAAACAAGCGTGACCGCTTTTCTCATAAAACGACTAGGCTTCGCGCTGGTCACGATGTTCGCAGTGATGACGATCGTCTTCTTCGTGCTGCGCATTCTTCCGGGTGACCCAGCTTACGCCATTCTGGGGGATCAGGCGAACGAGCAATCCCTGGCCGCGCTGCGCGAAAGACTGGGCTTGGACCTGCCGCTCTACCAGCAGTATTTCGACTTCATGCAAGGCGCACTGGTTGGGGATTGGGGGACATCCCTCGTGTCGAACAGGCCCGTGCTGCAAGACATCTTTGACGTTATGCCAGCCACGCTGGAGCTCACCTTCGCGTCACTCCTTATCGGCGCGGTTGTCGGCATTCCGGTGGGGATCTGGTCGGCGCTGCGCCGAAACAAGATGCCCGACTATGTGGCGCGCACCATTTCCTTGATCGGGCTGTCCTTCCCGGCCTTTGTCTCGGCGATCTTGCTATTGCTGCTCTTTTCGATCCATCTGCGGTGGTTTCCCGTCATCAGCTCGGGCCAGGGTGAGAGCATTGGCGACCGCATGCGGGATCTGGCGCTGCCAGCGATCAATCTCGGCCTCATCATGGCGGCCTATATTACCCGAGTGACGCGTTCGGCCATGCTGGAGGTGCTGAACCAGGATTATGTACGTACCGCTCAGGCCAAGGGCTCGTCCCGCGCGGTGATCATCTGGCGGCACTGTTTCCGCAATTCGATGATCCCCGTTGTCACCGTGGTCGGGCTCTACCTGGGTATCCTGATTGGCAATTCGGTGCTCACCGAGATCGTGTTCAATCGCCCAGGCCTCGGCAAGCTCATCATCGGAGCCCTCAACCAGCGCGACTACCCGATGCTGCAGGGCATGATCGTCATGTACACGATGATTGTGGTCATCGTGAACCTTCTCACCGACCTCACCTACGGTCTCATTGACCCAAGGATCAAATACTCATGACCACAGGAAACGCTGCTGAAAAGTTTTCGACATGGAACTATTTCAAGGCCTCCATCGGTTCCGCATTGGCTTCGGTGGTCCGCGCCTTCAACACGAACAAAGCCTCCTGGGTGGGGCTGGTCATGTTCCTGGTGGTTGTGATCCTGGCGCTGCTGGCCCCGATTGTAGCCCCCCATGATCCGATCGAGCAGAACATCTTCGACAAGCTCCAAGGGCCTTCAGCCGAATACTGGTTGGGAACGGATACCTTTGGGCGGGACATCTTCTCGCGCATCATCTGGGGGGCGCGCATCTCGCTGGCCATTGCCGTGTTCTCAATCGCTGCGGCTATGGTGATTGGAACGATCATCGGCCTGCTGGCCGGCTATATTGGCGGGCGGTTTGACGTCATCGTCATGCAGGCAATGGATGTATTGCTGGCCTTCCCGGGTCTCATTCTGGGCCTGATCGTCGTCGCTATGCTTGGCCCGTCAATCACCAATCTGGCGGTCGCCATTGCCATCACCGCCGTCCCGCCCTTCGCGCGGATCGCCCGTGCGCCCACCATCGCGGTCAAGGATCGGGAGTTCATCGATGCGGGCCGGGCGCTTGGGTACTCGGATCGGCGGCTGATATTTGGCCATATCCTGCCGAACATCGCCCCCGAAGTGCTGGTCATGGGCTCTCTTTGGCTGGCCACGGCAATCCGCGTCGAGGCGTCGCTTGCCTTTGTGGGGCTCGGGGTCAATCCTCCGACGCCGACATGGGGCGGCATGATCCGCGAAGGATTTGAGAGCATCCTCGACAGCTATTGGCTAGCGCTGTGTCCCTCCGTTGCCATTCTGATCGTCGTGCTGGGCTTGAACTTGCTGGGCGATGGCCTGCGCGACGCGGTGGACCCCCGCCTGAAAGGTGAAGAATGACCCCTCCTGTTCTGTCTGTAGACAACCTTGTCACGTCGTTTCACGTCAACAAACGTTGGGTGCCCGTCGTCAAGGGCGTCAGTTTCGATATCAATGCGGGCGAAACTGTTGCTGTTGTGGGCGAGTCCGGTTCCGGCAAATCCGTCACTGCGCTCTCGATCATGCGGCTCTTGCAAGCTGGCATCGGCAAGTCCGAAGGCGCCATCAGGCTGGAGGGGCGGGACTTGCTGAGCTTGCCCGAGGCGCAGATGCAAAAGGTGCGTGGCGGCGAGATTGGAATGATCTTTCAGGAACCCATGACCAGCTTGAACCCGGTCCTCACCGCCGGTGCCCAGGTCGCTGAAGCGTTGCGAAATCACCGGCATATGACCTCGGGCGAGGCGGCGGCAGAGACGCAGCGGCTCTTCGATCTTGTACGGATACCGGATGCCAAGAGACGGGCAGGGGAGTTCCCGCACAGTTTCTCCGGTGGCATGCGGCAGCGGGTCATGATCGCCATGGCACTGGCCTGCCAGCCGAAGCTGCTCATCGCAGACGAGCCGACCACGGCACTTGACGTAACGATCCAAGCCCAGATCCTCGAGCTGATCCATGAGTTGCAGCAAGAGATCGGCATGGGCGTTCTGTTCATCACTCACGATATGGGGGTGGTGGCAGAGATCTCCGACCGCGTCGTGGTGATGCTGCACGGCGAAAAAGTCGAAGAGAAACCGGTTTCGGAGCTGTTTCGCAACGCCGAGCATGGCTACACCAAGATGCTCTTGTCGGCCGTCCCAAAACTCGGTGCGCTCACGGGGACATCCACTCCGCGCAGGTTCCCGAAGATGAGCATTGAAGGGCCCGGACCCGAGGTGCCTTCGGAGGAGGATCGGCGCGGCAAAACGCTTCTCGAAGTGAAGAACCTGACGACGCGCTTTGCAATTCCCGGAGGGCTGCTGGGACGTACGATCGGGAATGTGCACGCGGTCGAGAACGTCTCCTTCGATGTGCGTGCCGGAGAGACCCTGTCGCTTGTCGGCGAGTCCGGATGCGGAAAGACCACGACGGGGCGGTCCATTCTCAGACTGCGAGAGCCGAAATCTGGCAGTATCCTGTTCGAGGGCAAGGACATCGCGAAGGCCTCGCCCGCCGAGCTGCGACTTGCGCGCCAGCGCATGCAGATGATTTTCCAGGATCCTTATGGGTCGCTGAACCCGCGCCAAACGATTGGCTCGGCCATCAGCGAACCCCTCAAGGTGCACAAGATCGGGGACCAATCACGCATTCAGGAACGTGTCGCGGAGCTTCTGGAAATGGTTGGAATGAAACCCGAGCATGCTCTCCGCTTCCCGCACGAGTTCTCCGGTGGGCAGCGTCAGCGTCTGTGTATCGCGCGCTGTTTGGGGTTGAACCCGAGCCTGATCGTCGCGGATGAATCCGTCTCGGCGCTTGACGCCACAATCAAGGCGCAGGTGATCAATCTGATGCTCGAACTCCAGGAACGGCTCGGTATCAGCTATCTTTTCATCAGTCACGACATTGCCGCCGTGGAGCGTATCAGTCATCGCATCGCGGTGATGCTTTTGGGCGAAATCGTCGAGATCGGGCCGAGGGATCAGGTCCTCAACAACCCGCAACACCCCTATACCAAGAAACTGATTTCGGCCGTCCCCCTGCCGGATCCGGAGCGAAAGCGGGAACGTCGTGGCCTGATCGCAGAGGACCTCAAAAGCCCCATCCGTGATCCGGGCTGGGTCGCCCCGAAACGGGCAATGCGCCCCGTGGGCGATGACCACTTCATCATTGAGCACTGAGCCCGAGCCCCCGCTCGACGGTTTCCTCCCGGCCATAGGTCGCGCCTCTCCTCTGCGCGGCTTATGGCGCAAGAGCCGGCAGCCGGTCTTCGGACGGGTTGTCGGCTTTTTGTTTATTGCACGTGGGCGTTGATGTGGATCTCAGTATGGGGTGGCTGATAGGGGCTGGGGCTATCTGGTAAGAACATGACGCAGGTTGGCATATTGCCGAGGTAGATCCGAAACGAGCTTGCCGCACTGGGTGCTGTGTCGCCCTTTCCACCCGATGCGAACGTGCCCGACCCACGGAACCGGCCCCATGGCGTCAAAGTACCAAATATGAAGCGCGTCCTCGCGGCCTACCTCGAAGAGGTCTGCGCGTTCTGGGAAATCAAGTGGGAGGAGAGGGCGTGGGGTCTTGCGGCCACAGCCCGACAGGCTTCTGACCGCTAGCTGAACGACGCAGCTATGCTCCGTAAAGATCGAAACCGGACGGTCTGTCTTCCACCGCCTCGGAACTGGTTTGCGTGCAAGGAGCGGGCCGCAGCCCAATCGCTCCGGACCTGTGTGTAGGACTTGGGTAGGCGTATCCTGGCGCCTGCTGAGAACACCTGCGGACACGTGAAAGCGATCACCAGAGCCTTGGGTCGTTGAACCCGGAAACGCAGATCGCGGGCCCGTTGAGCGGTGCCAAGGCCGCAGTGCTAAGGGATTGCCCAAGCCAGCCTTCGGGAAATTGCAGTCGATGCGGTGCGGGTACGGTGGCCTCGGTCACCTGGGTGAAACCGACGCGTCCGTAGAAGGCCGGGTCACCATAGGTCACGGCAATCTCGACACCATCCTCGCGTAGCAATCCCAGGCCGTGTGTGATCAGGGCCTGCCCGATGCCCTCCCCCTGTCGATCTGGTGCTACGGCGACGGGCGCAAGCAAGAAGGCTGGGCGAGGGTCCTCGAAGATCAGTCGGGTGAAGAGGATCGCACCGACCAACGCGCCGCCATCCCATGCGGTGACGACGCGCAGGTCGCTCGGAGGCGTATCCGTCATCAAGCGGCGCGCAAGCGCCCCGATCAGTGCCCCTTCTTCACGCCCTTCCGATGCAGTGAAGGTCGTCTCGAAGAGGCTTGCGATGGCGTCGATATGCGGAGCGTATGTGTCGATGTAGTTCATGTTTCAATCCTCCTGGAGCGCTCCACGGTTTCAGTTCCGTTGGAGCACAAACATCTCGTAGCTGACCTGCGCACGCCCGGCTTGGAAGATGGCGATCTCGCGGCGCAGGTCCTCGAGAACGCGCGTGCCTGCCAGCCGTGGCTCCATGGCGTCGAGCCGAGCAGCGAGTGGGCGGTAGTAGGCCTCCATGCCCTCTGGCCCGATATCGAAATGGCCAAGGACACCGAAGCCTGCGTGCCTTGCCTGGGCCACGCGGATCTCAGCCGTTGTCATCTTGGGATACTCTGCGGTCCAGAAGTCGCGGATGTCCTCAGCAGGATTGTCTGTCCGCCAGACCAGATCAGAGACAACCAGAACACCCCCGGGACGTAGCAGCAGTCTCCAGTCCGCAAGCGCCTGTTCCACGCCGATGATATAGGCACTGCCCTCGGACCAGATCACGTCCCATAGACGATCCGGAATAGGGAGCGCGGCCATGTCGACAGGCGCCACCTCAACCCGATCGCTGTATCCACGCGCCGCAACTCGCGACCGCAACTTGTTCAGTGCCACCTCGGACGTGTCGATCGCCGTGATACGGGCGCGCGTCGCCGCGGCGAGAGCCATTGTCGCCATACCAGGGCCGCAGCCAATCTCAAGAATGATGTCTGGGTCGAAGGGCACCAGGGCCAGGGCTTTCTGCGTTGCGGCCTCTGTTCCCGGGCCCCAGCGATCCAGCTCGGCGTAGACCTCCATGAAGTCAGCCATATAGGTGTCATGGGCGTTCATGTCCTTGGACACCAACGCAACCAGCCCGGCCTCGGATCTGGAAAACCCTTGGGACATGAGCCAGGCGCGATGCAGATCAGGCGCGACGCGCTCGACCTCCTGATGCCAGGTCTTGAGACTTGATTGTCCCAACAACGCCGCGAGCAAGTCGCGCGACGCTTTCTTCTCGGCAATCTCCCTGTCCAGTAGGGCGAGGCGCCGGGTGAGCAGATCCGGGTCGAGCTTGCCATCAAGGCAGGTCCGGCATTCCCGCAGACTGAGCCCTCCTGCCTGCAGTTTTTGCATCAATTGCAGGCGCTGCCGGTCAGCGTCGGAGTAGACACGATACCCGTTGGTCTGACGCGTGCCCTGCAGCAGCCCAAGTTTTTCGTAGTAGAGGAGCGTCGCGCGCGACAGGCCGACGCGCTCTGCCAGTTCTGAAATCCGCACTCTTGGGCACCCTATCCGCTCGGATCGACTCTTGGTTCGTCCTTCGTCCTAAGGTGTGAAGCCCTAGACAGGTCAAGCTTCAAAGCGGAAAAACCGCTTGGCTTCGCTCTAGGAAATGACCGGGTTGGTCACGGGAAACAGGCGGTTGAAGTCGCGCGCACCGCTTGGCGAGAAGGAGACGACGCGCGAGGCTGGGTCGCGCTTGGCCCAGCTGAGCTCCTCGAAGCGCGAGAGAAATGCGCGGCCGAGGCTGCCTGCAAGGTGGGAGCGGCGCGCGCTCCAGTCGAGGCATTCGCGGCAGAGGGGCGCGCGCGCTTTGCGCAGCTGCGTGAGGTCGATCCCGAATTCCGTGACAAGCTCCGCGCCCGAGGCGGTGAGGATCAACTCTTCACCCTCCAGCACCAGATGGCCCTGCGCCATGAGGCTGTCGAACATCTGTGTGCCCATATCGCCCGCCAGGTGGTTGTAGCAGACCCGCGCCTGCCGCAGCTCCGCGTCTTTGGGGCCGGGGCGTTTGCGCAGATGGCCGGCCCCCGCCGCCAAACCCATCAAGGCCTCAAGCACATGGGCGACCTCGTCGCTGGCCAGTGAGAAATACTTGTGCCGCCCCTGTTTGCGCGGTCGCAACAGCCCGCCATCGTCGAGTTTCGCCAGATGTGAGCTCGCCGTCTGGATCGTCACGCCAGCCTCTTCGGCCAGCTCGCTCACGGTCAGGGCTTTGCCGCTCATCAGCGCGGTCAGCATGTTTGCGCGGGCCGGATCGCCGATCAGGGCGGCGATATGGGCGATGTCGGGACCTTCTTTCATGCTTCGACCCTAATCGAAGCATCGGCGCGTCTCAATCCGCTACACCATCCCTACTGAGGCACGAGCCAAGAACCCGCATGTGTGGACCAACTCTTTGCTCTTGGCGCCCCGGCGCTGAACTTGACACCTGAAAGGCATATCCAAAATGACGCTGATCCTGACCGCCTGGATTGCATTGGCCACCGCAGCCATCTCACCGGGTCCGAACCTTGTCGCCGTGGCCTCCCGAGGCTTGGGATCCGGGCGGCGCTCCGCTTTCCTTGTCGCGGCGGGGCTCGCATGCGGGGCGTTTCTGTGGTCATCCTTGACCGCCGTTGGTTTCGGCGCGCTCTTCCAAGCCTATCCCGGATTGCTGCGACTGCTGGGCGTTCTCGGCGGCGGCTACCTGCTGTGGCTCGGGATCAAGGGATGGCGCGCGGCCTTGACCGGAGAAGGCGGACAGATCGCGCCTGTCTCCGGGCGCGGGGCCGCGCGCGATTTCCTCCATGGTCTGGCGGTCACGGCCACCAATCCCAAGGTTGCACTGCTCTGGGCCTCGCTCTCGACCTTTGTCGGGCCAGCGCTCAAGTATCCTGGGCTCTTGCTGGTCTTCATCTGCGGGTCGGCCGCCATCGTCTTTGTCATTTACGGCACTTACGGATGGCTCTTCTCGACGGGACGGATGCGGCGCGTCTATCGCCGGTTCCAAAGCGCCAGCGAGGCCCTGTTCGGCACGCTCTTTGGGGGGCTTGGCGCGGTCATGGTGCATCGCGCATTGTGACAGACCGGGCCGGGCGGGCAGTGCCCGGCCCCTTCCGCCTCAGCCGACGCCGCCATCCACGACCTGATCCGGATGGGTCTCCGCCCAGTCGGTGAGACAATCCGAGATCTCCTCAGCGCCGGCGAGCTCGATGGCGCGACGGGGCAGGGGCACGCCCGCTTGAAGCGCGAGCCGCAAGCAGCTGACATAGTCGCGCGCGGCGCGCTGGGGACAGTTTTCCGCCCCGTGCAGGATCGTGCCGAGCAGAGTGCCGCCATAGCCGTTCACATGTGTCAGGTCCGGCTTGAGCGACAGGAGGTATTCCATCACCTCCGGCAAACCTTCCCAGCCCGCGATCTGCACCGGGGTCAACCCTTCGGTATCCGGCAGGTCGTGGGCAACGCCAAGCGCCACAAGCCGCTGGATATGGGGCAGTTTCCCGGGCAGGTGGAGGATCATCCGGATGATGTTGCGATAGGCCTCCGGGATCGTGGCAGGATCGAGCGAACCGGTCGCGGCAACCCCGTCTGCGGCTTCGGCCAACCGGGTCTCAACCTCGCTCAAGCGTGTATCTGCGCCGTGCTTGGCCAGAGTCCGGGCCAGCGCGTCGTTGCCGAATACCCGGGCATAGGCATAGGGGGTCGTGCCCTCAAACCGGCGGTTCGGGTCGGCGCCATGCGCGAGCAGCAGAGCGACCATCTCGGGCTTGGCCATGCGGCGCGCGGCCTGATGCAGGGCAGGCACGACCCAGGGCGCTTCGCCCCCCACATGACGCCCGTCGAACTCATCCACCTGTGCGCCATGGGCCAAAAGGAGCTGCACCGCACCGACATCGTGGAAATCCATCGCGCGCAGCAAGGCGTTCGTACCCTTGGGCTCGGCCCCGTGGGCCAGCAACATCTCGAGCCCCTCATGGTGGCCCAGCTCCGTCGCGTGATAAAGGCTCTCGCCATCGTTCGGGTTCGCCCCTTGCTCCAGCAGCCAGCGCCCGAGGGCCATGTTGTTCCCGTGTCCGATCGCGAAATAGAGCGGTGACAGCGTATAGTCATTGCCGTCATAGTTCGGCGCGCCGCGATCGAGATCGGCCCCATGATCCAGCAGCGCCTGCGCGATGGCGAGCATATCGGCCCGCCGCTCCGGCGCGTTATGGATCCATTTCGACCGGGCGAGCACGGTCAGGGGCGGCGCCTTGTGGCCGATCAGATCCGTCGCCATCTGCGGGGTGCTTCGTAGAAACGCCTCGATCTCTGCCCTGCGGTAGAGGGACAGGCAGAGGCTGAAATCACCCTCCGCGAGATCCGGCGTATCCGCCAGAAGCTGCTCGGCCACGCGGAACTGGCCGTTATAGAGCGCGAGCTTCAGCCGTTGGCGCTTGGCGGCCTTGTCCATGCCCAGCATATCCGCCGCGAGCTTGAGCGCAGGCCAGGAGGGAAAGCTGTTCTCCCGCGCGATCACATGCAGGTAGTCCGCATGTTTCAGGGGAGTGCCCTCGGGGCGGGGCGGATAGTTGGCGATCCGCTGGCGTGCCCGCAGTTCCCCAGCGTGATGGGCTTTGCGCAGCGCCCGCGCATCCCTGCGCAATTGGTCCAGAGATTTGGTCATCGGTGTTCTCACTTCTGGCTCGGCGGTCCGCTAAGAGCGAGCATGAGACATACCGGAAATGGCTGTCCTGTCGTGGTGAGGGGTGCCGATGACGGCTTTCCGCGGACCTGGAGGCTTTCCCAAAAGCCCCCTCAGCCTAGGGGGGCTTGCGCGCTTGCACAAGGGATCCGACAGGAGCGGCGCGCGGACCGCGCCTCAGGTCACGGTGAACTGCCCCATCATCCCGCAATCCTCATGCTCCAGAATATGGCAGTGATACATATAGGGCGCGTCCTTGGGCGCCGCGTAGTCGAAGCGGACCAGCACCTCGGACCAACTGTCCTCCACATGCACCATATCCTTCCAGCCGGCGGCATAGGCGGGCGGGGCGGCCCCGTTCTGGGTCAGAATGCGGAAGGAGCAGCCATGGATGTGAAACGGGTGCAGCATGTCATCGACGCTGATCCGCCAGATTTCGGTCTCGCCCATGCGGACCTCCTCATCGATCCGCTCCATGTTCATGGGCAGCCCGTTGATCGCCATGGCGCCGCCGCCGCAGACATTGTCCCAGGCCGCCGCGAGCGCTGCGAGATCGGCGCCTGTATCCATTTGCAACTCGAAATCCCGGCTGCGTATGGCCGCGGAAGCCTCTGCCGGACCCAAGGTGGCCAGCCGGTCGGGCATGGCAGCAGACAGGCCTGTCTCGGCGTTGTGGGTCAGGGTCAGGGCGGTCAGGGGGCTCTCAGCTCCAAAGAGGCCACCGAGGAGGCCAAGCATGCCTTCACCGTCGCCCTCTCCAAAGCTGACGCGCAGGCTGTTGCTCGCGCTCAGCCCCATATCCACCAGCACCTCATAGCGCTCGCCGGGGGACATCAGGAGGGTTTCCGTCTCCACCGTGGAGGGGAGAAAGCCGCCCTCCGACGCGATCACATAGAGCGGCCCCGTGGACATGGAGAGGGTCAGGAACCGCGCGTTGCAGGCATTCAGGATCCGCAAGCGCACGAGCCCGCGCGGCACCGTCTGACCCACCGGCGCCACCGCACCGTTGATGACCAGGGTCTCGCCCTGGAGCCCATCCTCAAAGACCTCGCTGGTCAGCGTGTAGTCCAGCCGACCCGCCCCATCGAACACCTTGTCCTGCAGGATCAGCGTGAAATCATCCACGCCATAGGTCATGGGCAGATCCGCCGCGAGGCTGGCATCATCCTCGACCAGCAGCAAACCGGCCAGCCCCTTGTAGGTCTGCCGGGCAGTCCGGCCATGGGTGTGGGAGTGGAACCAGTTCATCGAGGCCTGCTGCACGATGGGGACATCCGGGGACCAGATGCCGCCGGGGGCAATCTCCTGATGGGGGCGGCCATCCACATCTCCGGGGATGTGCAGCCCGTGCCAATGCAGGGTCGTCACCTCGTCGAGCACATTGCGCACGTCAAAGGGCAGGGTTTGTCCCTGCTTCACCCGCAAAACCGGCCCGAGATAGGAGGCGTTGATCCCGAACGTGTCGCTCAGCACGCCGGTGCCGAAGTCGTGCCGCCCCGGCGCGAGGGCCAGAGGGATGCGCGTGTTGATCCCGCCGGTGAGGTCCGTGAGGGGTGGCAGCGGCAGGGGGCGCAGGCCGGCCTGCGAATGCGCAAGTCTGGCCATGGCGCTGGCGGCGGTACTCGTGATCAGAAACTGGCGGCGGTTCATCGGGGCGTCCTTTCTTGCGGTCATCTCTTTGCGGGCCCGGGGCGGGCCCATACCGGGCGCAGTCCACGCGTGGCGGGGAATGCATCCTGTCTTGCCCCCGAGATATCCGCGCCGCCTCGCAACGGCCTGACCGCAAGTTTACATTTTTGTAAGGACGGCAAATCGGAGGGAGAGCGCCCAAAGCGTCTCGCGCAGCCGGGGCGTTGGCCGCGCAAAGAGGGCCGCGACGATCATCCCGGTCATGGCCCCGGCAATGGTGGCCGACACCGTATGGGCGTCGAGCATCACCCGCGCATACATGGTCAGCCCCAGAACCGGCAGGACGATCAGCCCGAACCAGAAGCTGTAGCGCCGCATCACGAAATACGCCCCGGCGCTTGCCAGTGTCGAATGGCCCGAAGGCATGTTGTGCTTGCTGTTGGGGGAGGAGGGTCGCTCCCCCAGCCGCGTGCCCCAGACCTCCACATCGTTCAGCAGCCGCTTCGGCCCATGCGACGCGAGGATCCCCACAACGGTGATCCCTGCGAGCTGTTTCAGACCGACTGCGTCCCGGGTTGCCAGCACCAGAACGAAGGGCAGGGCCGTGTTCACATGGCGGCCCACGGTCTCCACCCCCATGACAAACGGGTTGTGCTGACCATTTTTGGACTCGCGGTAGCGCTGGTCGAGATCGGTGGGATAGACACTGGCGCAAAGCAGGATGCACAGCGACAGCGCCCAGCCGAGCGCGTGACCGAGACGCCCTGACAGGAAAGCCATAGCAATCTCCCAAGCCGGAGGGGGCGCCCGGACAGGCGCGCGGATCGAAGAGGGCGGCGGGTCAGTCCGCCGTATCGCCCGCGCCCGGATCGTCGGCGGGGTTCTCATCAATCATCGAGGCGACGATCTCACCGGTTTGCGCGTTGAGCTGAAACTCCGCTTCGGTGCCATCCGCTTGGGCGACCTCGATATCGATCACCACGATCCCGTCCAGCCGATCCAAGGCCACTTCAACGATCGTGCCATCCGCCTCGGCCAGGGCGATGGCAATCGCGGCGTCAAAGGTCAGGGGCGAGGCGAGCGGAGGCTCCGCCGTGCTCTGTGCCATTGCGGCGACACCAAGGCTCGAGATCAGAGCAGCAGCTGCTGCGGTGGGAAGCCAGGGATGGGTCATTGTCTTGTCCTTTTCGGTTCGGGAGGCTCAGCTCCGTGGATGAGGACAGTCTGGGCAGTCAGGCTTACACAGGCCTGCACGGGGGCTTACAAGATTGTAAAGCTTGAGATTTTTCAGATCTGTTGCGCGCGGGTCCGCCGGCGGGTTCAGGAAAAGCACATGCGGACAAGACCTTCGCGGGGCAGTAGCGCGAGGGTGAGGCGTCAAGCACGGGCGCAGATCAGGGGGCTCTGGCCCCGCGAAACCCGGCCCAGGGCGTAGCTTACAGATTTGTAATTCTCGCGAGAGCTTCACGGCAGGCTTGGCCCCTACCTCTCCGGTTGACCCGAAGACCGGAGGAGCGACATGGACCCGTGCAGGCTTTCCATCATCATCATCACGCTGAATGAAGAGACCCGGTTGCCTCGGTTGCTGGATGACCTCGCAGGCCAGAGCTGGACCGAGTTCGAGATCATCCTTGTGGACAGTCAGAGCGAGGATGCCACGGTGGAGGTTGCGCGTGCCCGCGCCTCGGAGTTTGAGCGCTACAAGATCATCGAGATGGATGCGCGCGGGGTCAGTCTGGGGCGCAATACCGGGGCGGAGGCGGCCAGCGGAGAGCGGCTCCTGTTTCTCGATGCGGATACGCGCCTGCCCCCCTACTTCGTGGGGGAGGCGCTGCATGAGCTCGACCGCAAGATGGCCGATGTCGGGATCGTCCTGATGTCGGCGCAGGGGCTGCCGCTGCACTACAAGTTTGGCTTTGCCCTCTTCAATCTCGGGATCCGCGTCACTCGCCCGTTCTTTCCCACGGCCATCGGGGCCTGTCTGTTTTCCACGCCGCAGGTCCATTGCGCCATCGGCGGCTTTGATGAGGCGATCGGGCTCTGCGAGGATTGCGACTACGTCCTGCGCGCGGCGCGTGTGGCCAAGGCGGACCTCACCATCATCGAGCCGAAATTCTGGTTCGATCCTCGGCGGCTCTCGCAGGATGGGTTTCTGGCGACCGGGTTCACCTATCTCAAGGCGAACCTGCGCCGGTTCTTTTTGGGCGAGATGCGCAATCAGGAAATTCCCTACCGCTTCGGCCACTACAAGTAGAGGCCCGTTTTGGACGCGCTGCTCTCATCGCTGGACAGTGTTGCCGGGCTCGTGGTGCTCGCGCTGCTTGCCTTTGGCGACACGCTGATCGGGGTCGGGTTCTTCGTTTTTGGTGAGCTGGCCTTTCTGGCCGCAGGCGCGGCCTTTGCCGCCAATGGCGCGCTGATCCCGGGGATTGTCGTGTTGGTCGCCGCCTGGGCCGGGGATGTGACGAGCTATCTGATCGGCGAACGGTATGGGGCCCGGATCTCTCTGCCTTTTCTCAAGCGCCTGAAACGCCGAAAGGCCTGGCGCCGCGCGAGGAGCGAGCTGGCGCGGCGCGGGGCCGTTTTCGTGGTGATCTCACGGTTTCTGGGGCCCGTGGCCTGGGTGACGCCCTTTCTCGCCGGAACGCTGGGAATGCGACGGAGACAGTTCCTGCTGGCGGCGGCCCTGGGGGTGATCCTCGGGGCGGGGCAGTTCCTCGTCTATGGCGCTATTGGCGCCCGTGTCATGGATGCGCTCTTGCCCTTCGTGCTCGACCATCACGCGGTCTTTCTGCTGCTGATCTGCATGATCCTGTCGAGCCTCTATGTCTGGCGGCGCAGCGAGCGCGGCGTGGTGCTCAGGGGGCTGCAAGTACTCGCGATCGCCGCCGCGATCTTTCTCGCCTCGAACCTCACCTATTTCTTCGTTTTCAACAGCCATGCGGCCCAGGGTGCGCCCCGCATGACCTATGACAGTGTTTGCGACGCGGCAGCGGGGCCCTTCACCGTCGATCCGGGGAGCACGGACCTCCACCTGCCGCAGCCGGTCAATGTCATACTGCTTTCCGATGGGACGGGCGCTGATTTGATGGCGGCGCTGGGATGGCACCGCAACGTGACCTTCACCCATGACGAGATTGGATTCGTGACCTATCTAGGCCTCGTTCTGCAAAGCACGCCGCCCGTCTCCGAGCTCTATTTACGCGGGGTGCCCGCCGATAGCGCGCATCAGATGTCAGGCACGCTCAAGGTGCGCGAACATATCCGTTGGTGGCAGATGGGAGCGGGGGTGCATCTGGGCGCGATCAGCAAGACCGAGGAGATTGCGATCAAATATTACAGCCATCTGCCGGTGCTGCTCCATGACATTGACCCCAAGGTGGATCTGTCCCGCGCCCTGCTGGCCGATCAAGTTGCGGACTTGCCCGGGTACCGGGTGTTGGGCCTTGCCGCCCTGACCTTGCCGGTCAGTGACGGGATCGTTGCGGATTACGAGACAGACGGCGATATCCTCGTGCTCGCGAAGGAAGGGTATGTGCTCCCTCCCGACCTCGCCGATTGTCTGGGGCTTCGACCGAGCCTTTGAGCCAAGGCGACCTGCGGCTCTGCGAAGGAAAACCGCCCGGTCCACGTTCCACATTCAGGACGGGGAAACGGAGAGGTTTCATGAAGAAGCTATGCCTGCTGGCGCTGATGATCACCGCTGCCTCGGCGCAAGGATTGCGGCTTCGCAACCATGATCAGACCCGTGGCGGCCCGCTGGTGCCAGGGCCCGCGGTGGCCGAGCCCGGAACCTCCGAGGTCTCCGTGGACGAGAGTGGCGCGACCCGACTGCTCAGCAGCAATGGCATTCCCGGCCATCTGATCTGGCAGGTCCTACAGCGCGCTGGGCGGGGCACTGGATCTGGGGCTGGATGCCAGCCACGCCCATGTGCAGCCCGACGGGACCTATCGCTATCACGGCGGGCCCACCGGTCTGATGGATCTCTCGGGTTGGCGCTCGGCGGCTCATTCGCCTCTGGTCGGCTCTGCGGCTGACGGGTTTCAGATCTCCGCGTTCACTGACGTTGTGGCGGGGGAGGATCCGCCGATGACCACTTCTTATCGCCTGATCGAGGGGGATCGACTGGATGGCGCCCATGACGGGGCCTTCGATCAGACCTACGTCTATGTGGCAGGGTCTGACATGCTGGGTACCTGCACTGGGGCGATGACGGTCGCGGTGGAGTATCCGAAGGGGGTCTATGCCTATTTTCCTGTCGGAGGACGACCCAATCATCCCGCGCTGCTTTCTTGGACCCCGGATGACAGCTTTCGCGTTGCGGGGCGCTAAGGTGCCAACTCGGCGCGCAGCAGCGTCTGGAACAGGGCGGCGAGGGTCGGGGCGACCTCGTCATACTGGTCGCGGAACAGCGTCTGCGTGCCGATATAGGCCGCATACTCCAGCCGGGCGAGGTCGCGTGCCGCATCTGCCTCCAGATCAAAGCGCTGGGCGTAGATCCGGCTGACATAGTCGATCCGCAGGGCGTCGACCTCCGCGACGGCTGCGGCCGCCATGGGGTTCTGAGTGGCGAAACTGCGCACCCCCATCTCGACCGAGACATCCAGTTGCGTGGCCAGGTCCATGAGCCGGTTCGCCTTATCCGCCGGGTCCGGGATCGCATCGAGCGCGGTCATGATCGCGCGTGTGCTCGTATCCCGCCAGTGATTCATCAGGGCCCGGAAGAAGTCCGACTGATCGTCGAAATGGTGGTAGAAGGAGCCAATCGTCTTGCCCGCCGCCTGGACCAGCGCAGTCAGTTTCAGCGCCTCAGGCCCGTCCGTCGCGAGGCGGGACAGGCCAAAGGCCAGCCAATCCGTTTTGTCGAACCGCGGCGCTCTGGCCTGGGGCGCGGGGGGCATGGCGTCTCCTGTGCTGCGTCACCATAGCATATTCTATGTTATGGTGTTTGGTCCATAGTCCAGAAGCCCCATCTGCAACCCCACGCCCGCCATGCCCCAGCCCAAACGCCCCAAATCGACGCTCGCGGTGCACGTGCGCGACAACACGCTTCTGATCCCCGAGGATCTTTTCGGGTTCGCCGATGCGCGGCCGATCATGTCCCATGGCATGGCGGGGATTTTTCACAAGCTCATCCGCACCGACATGACGGGGGTGGAATTCTTCACCAATGCGCCCTGCCTTGCCTATGTGCGCCGGGGGCGCGAGACGTTTTGCGACGCGGAGGGCCGTGAGATCGTGGTGGGGCCCGGCGACATGCTGTTCCTGCCGCGCCAACAGCATATGGTGTCGGATTTTCATAACGCGGATGGACCGCTCGAAGCCTGGTTGTTCTTCTTCGATCCCACGGTGATCGCGGAGTTTTTGCGCGCGGCCTCTCCCGCGCCCGTGGCAGGGCAGGGGGAAGCGGCGCTCTTTGCCGGTTCCGCCCGGCTCGAGGCTTTTGTCTCCGCCCTGCCAGAGGTCTATGGCGGCATGGCCGCGCCCGCTGCGCTGGTCCGGGCGAAACTGCTGGAACTTCTGATGCTGCTGCATCTCCATGACACGGCGCATCAGCTCTATGGATTTCTCATGCACCAGACGCAGCAGGCCGGGCGGCGCAACATCCGGCAGGTGATGCGGGCCCATGCGTTGGAGGATCTGAGCGTGGCGGATTACGCCAAGCTCTCCGGTCGGTCGCTCTCGGCCTTTCAGCGGGACTTCAAGCGCGCCTATGGCGTGCCGCCCAGCGTCTGGTTGCGCCAGGCCCGGCTCGAGCATGCCCATGGGCTGGTTACGGGCTCCCAGGCGCCGATCTCCGAGATCGCCCACACGGCGGGGTTTGCGGACACCTCCCATTTCATCAGGCTCTTCAAGGCCCGTTTCAATATCACACCCAAACAGCTCCGTCAGGATCTGAGCCAGTGACGCCGCGACGCGAAATCCCGATTTTTGAGGTGGGCGTTCTATGGCGTGTGGCGGCCCGGAGGCATGTTCCGGTCATCCCATGACAGGAGGACAAGATGACCATCTGGGTGACCCTTGAAATGACCGTGAAGCCGGGCGCGTTCGACGCACTCTCCGCGTTTCTGCGGGCCAATCTGCCGAATGTGCGCGGCTTTGATGGCGCGCTGAGCGTGACGCTCTATCACGATCCTGAAACGCGGGCCTTTCTCATTCATGAGGAATGGCTGAGCCGCGATCACCACGCCGCCTATCTCCGGTTCATTGAGGAGCGGGGTGTGATGGCCGCGCTCCTGAACTTCATGGAGGGGCCGCCGGAGGTCACCTATTATGACCGGATAGTGATGTGATGGCGGGTGCAGAGAGGCTCGATCGCCGCGCGGTTCTGCTCGGCATTGCCGCTGCCAGCATTGCGCATCCGGGGTGGGCGAGGATCGCTTCGGCGGTCCCTCCTGCGGTTCTGTCGCGCCGCACATCCCTTTGGCCCGGCGCCGATTTGTCCGGCCTGCTTGGCGCGCTCCGCTCCCATGCCGGTTGCCTCCGCGTGGCGGTGCTGCGTGCGCCGGACGGGCGCGTCACCCTGTGGCAGGACTGGGCAGATCCCAAGGCCGCGACCGCGTTCTGGTCGGACGCATCAGCGGAACGGCATCAAATTCTCACCCGTCTGGAGATCTGAGCGCGATGACCCGCAGCCTGCACCTGACCCATGACTACCCTTACTCGGCCAGCGCGGTCTGGCATGTGGCGACGGATCTCGATCATCTGCGCGCGGTGACGGAGGGCCTTCTGGCCTTCCGCCACCTGCCATCCGGAGCAATCCACGAAGAGCAGATTCTGGAGGTCGAGGTCTCGCTCTTCGGGCGGCTTCCCTTTCAGCCCTATCGCATGGTGGTGGAGGCGCTGGATCCTGTGGACATGAGTTTCCAATCCGATGAGCAGGGCGCGGGCGTCCGGGTCTGGCGGCACCATTTGCAGGTGGTGCCAACCTCGGAAGGCAGCCGGATCGACGAGCGGATCGAGATAGACGCGGGCCTTGCCACACCGCTCTTCATGCTCTGGGCACGGGTAATGTATCGCGCGCGTCACAAGCCGCGCTTGCGCATCCTCGCCGCCATGGCGGCGGAGGGCGCGGTATGAGTGATATTTTTGCGGTGATCCTGGCCGGGGTGCTGCTGCCCGTGGGTCTCTTGCACCTGATCTGGGCCAGTGGCGCGAGTTGGCCGTTCCGGTCCGAGGCTCATCTGGCGCAGAGCGTGATCGGAACGCCCTTCGAGATGCCTCGCCTGCAAAAGGCCGGGCTGACACTGGCGGCGGCGAGCGCGATCCTTCTCGCGGGGCTATTGCCGCTGGCCTTTGCCGATCTGATCGAGACCGGCCTGCCGGAGCGCGCACTGCGCTGGGCGCTGATGGTCGAGGCTGCTGTTTTCTTGCTCCGCGGGAGCTACGGCTACCTGCCCGCCATGGCTCGGGCCGCCCCGCTTGAGCCGTTCCGAACGCTCAACCGGCGCTACTACAACCCGCTGATCCTGGCCCTCGGGGGGCTGTGCGTCGCCCTCTTGGCCGTTGCCTAGGAGATCCCCATGCTGATCTTTGCCGCGCTCTGTCTCTGCCTTGTCTCGTTCATGCATTCGGGGTTGGGTGGGCGGAGGCTGATCGATCCGATCTGTTGCTTGCCCGACCTGCCGATCATCCTCGGAAGCCGACGCAACACCATCCTGACGCTGAAATTTGGCTGGCATTTCCTGTCGCTGGTCTGGCTGGTATTGGCGGCGCTCCTCTTGTGGCTTGAGTGGGATGCGGCAGGGTTCAACGCGGCGTTCCTCCTTATCCTTGCTGGGCATTTTGCGCTTTGCGGTGCTGTCGCGCTGATCGCGAGCCGGGGGCGGCACCTCTCCTGGGGCCTGTTCCTCCCCTTGGCCGGAGCACTCGGCAGTGCCGGGTGGGGGATGCTGTGAAACTGCTTACCTATCGCGTGGCAGCGCAGCTTTCGGGTGCGGTCTGCGCAGCCCTTTGCGTAACCCTTCTCTGCGCGCCCGAGGTGGTCTTCTGGCTCTTTGATCTGGCGGAGGGCGATACGGCCCGCGTTCTCGCCAAGCGCGCGGGAGTTCTGTTCCTTGGCCTCGCACTGATCCTGTTCCTCACACGGACCCATGCTCCGAACCCCTCCCGCCGGGTTGTTCAGACGGCCTGCGCTGTGATGCTCGGGGCCATGGCGCTGCTGGGGGCGCTGGACTGGGCTCGCGGTGCGGTCGGCGCGGGCATCTGGTGTGCCATTTTCGTCGAAATTCTCCTCGCAGGAGTGCTTGTGATCGCCGACTGAGCCCTTAAAACCCTCACGCGACGGATCCCGGTAAAGCGCCTGAACGCGCACCGGTTCCGGCGTGTTCTCAACCAGTTGCGCAGCCGCAAGACGGGCCGCGCGAATTCCAAAACTTGTAAAGGTTCTTGCCCCCATGTTTCGCCATTTGTCCCTTTTGCGGCTCGCGACCGTTCTGTTCCTGTCCCTTGCCCTGACCGCCTGCGAGGTCGCTTCGAGCGGGGCCATTTCCTATCAGGGGCAGCCCATCAAGACCGAGATCCGGCAGATCGATAACGGGCTCGTGGTCGTCGGCTATGATGTCTATCTCAACAATGAGTTGATCGGGCGGACCCAGCCCCTGCCGGATCAGGAGAACCCGGTTTTTGCGGCGAATGCCCGGGTGGAGCTGGCCCCGCTGAGCTCGCGCTTTGGCACTGTACGTGTGGAGCGGGCCTTCAGCTATGGCTCCACCAGCTTCGATGTCTATATCGACGACGCCTATGCGGGCACGGTGCAGATGCCTGCGATTTAGCGCCAAAGGGCGCGGCCCGTAGGGGCTGCGCCGGCTCAGGTTGCGTAGCGCGTCGGGCCACGGCGGCGGATATCCACGGGCTCGTTCAGGATCATCGCGTTATGGGCGCGCTGATCGCAATTGGCGCGGGGGCAGATCCGGCAGTTGATCCCCACCTCGGTGATTTTCGGGGTGCTTTGTTGGAACTCGTCCGCGTAGCCGATCGCCTCCAGATGCTCGATCCCGCAGCCCATGGCGATCGACAGGCGCTTGTCCTGGGTATGGCGGGTGAAGCGTGGGCGGTTCACCGTGCGGGCAAAGACGAAGAACCGGCGGCCATCGGGCATCTCGACGAATTGCGGGACAATCGCGCCCGGGGTTCGGAAGCACGTGTGCACATCGAGCCGCGGGCAGGCGCCGCCATATTCCGCCAGGTGAAACCCGGTGGAGTTGAAGCGTTTGGTGACATTGCCCGCCTTGTCGACGCGGAGAAAGAAGAACGGCACGCCCTTGGCGGTTTCGCGCTGCAGCGTGGTGGCCCGGTGGCAGGCTTGCTCGAAGCTCACCCCGAAGCGGAGGGAGAGATGGGCGAAGTCGTACTTGCTGCGCAGGGCCTCGGCGAGGAAGCTGTCATAGGGCATGAGCACGGCGGCGGCGAAGTAATTCGCCAGCTCCACCCGGCAGCGGTTGAGCCCCGCCGGATCGCTCAGGTTCACCCGCTCAAGGATCGTGTCGATCAGATCGCTATGCTCGATCAGCGCGGTCATATGGACAAGCTGAAAGGTGCGGTTCGGGTGGTCGAGCCCTTCTGACAGGCGCAGCTCCTTGCGCACCTCGTCATACTCGCGCAGCGCATCGGGCATCTCGGCCACGGGCACGAGCTCGGTCTTCACATCCAGTCTGTCGCGCAGTCTGGCCTTGAGTGCTGTGTAGACGTCATCGCTGCGCACGGTCTTGCCATCCCAGAAGGCCGCCGCGGCGCGCTCCAACTCCGGAAAATGGTTCTTGTTGTTGCGAAAGAAGTCATGAACCACCGCTTCGGGGGAGGCGCGCAACAGATCGAGATCGGATTCGCTTGCATTGGCCAGATTGAGCAGCTGATCCGTGTTGGCCTGATAGGAGCGATGCAATTGCAGGAAGCTCTGCGCCACATCCGGGCAATGGGCCAGAAGCGCGCGGAGCTGCGGGAGGTCCGGGCGATGGGCCTCAAAGAGCGGGTCCTGAAACACCGTGCGCAGATCGCCGAGCGTGGCGGTATCCGCCTCATCCGCGATGTCGCGCCAATCCACGCCGTAAGCTTCGAACAGCCGCAGCAGCACCTGCACCGAGACGCTACGCTCGTTCTTTTCCAGCATATTCACGTAGGAATTGCTGATGCCCAGCAGCTTGGCCATCTCTGCCTGAGTCTGCCCGGCCTCGTTTCTCAGGCGGCGCAGACGGGGTCCAATAAAGGTCTTCATATCCTCCGTTAACATGAAGTTCACAGATTCACAAATTCTGATCTTGTGAATTTTCGCATTCACAGCAGGACCCGGTTGCCTTTGCAGCATCGGAAATGGTCGCGCTACCACCCTCTGCACAACGGAGGACTCACCATGCGAACTGGCCAAACCCACCTCTTCATTCCCGGCCCCACCAATGTGCCCGAGCCTGTGCGGCGAGCGATGAATGTCCCGATGCAGGACATGCGGGCGTCGGATTTCGGCGACCTGACCCTGAGCCTTTTTGAGGACATGAAGCCGATCCTTGGCACCGAGACGGGCAAGGTGATGTTCTTCCCGGGCTCCGGCACCGGCGCGTGGGAGGCCGCGATCACCAACACGCTGAACCCCGGTGACAAGGTTCTGATGGCGCGGATCGGGCAGTTCTCGACGCTCTGGGTCGAGATGGCCCAGCGGCTTGGCCTCGATGTCGAAGTTGTCGATGTGCCCTGGGGCGCCGGAACGCCGGTCAAGGAATTCTCCCGCCTCTTGGGTCAGGACCGCAAGGATGAGATCAAGGCGGTTTTCGTCACCCATAACGAGACCGCGACCGGTGTGGCCTCGGATGTGGCCGCCGTGCGCCGCGCGCTGGACGAGAATTTCCACGACGCGCTGCTCTTTGTGGATGGTGTCTCCTCCGTGGGCTCGCTCGCCTTCGAGATGGACCGATGGGAGGTCGATCTCGTGGTCACCGGCAGCCAAAAGGGCCTGATGCTCCCTGCGGGGCTCGGCATTCTGGGGGTGAGCGAGAAGGCTCTGGAGGCCTCCAAGACCGCCACCATGCGGCGCGCCTATTTCGAGTTCACGGATATGCTGAACCTGAACGCGACCGGCTATTTCCCCTACACTCCGCCGACGCAGCTTTTCCATGGGCTCCGGCAGTCGCTGGATCTGATCAACGCGGAAGGCCTCGATCAGGTCATCGCCCGCCATCACCGTCTGGCCGAAGGTGTGCGTCGCGGGATTGCGGCCTGGGGTCTGTCCCTCGTGGCCGAGCATCACACGCTCTATTCCGACACGGTTTCGGCGATCCGCGTGCCAGCGGATGTGGATGCGCGCGACGTGCTGCGCATCGCCTATGAGGAGTTCAATGCCTCCTTCGGCAGTGGTCTTGGACCGCTGGCGGGCAAGGTCTTCCGGATCGGCCATCTGGGCGATCTGAACGAGGGCATGTGCCTGACCGCGCTCTCCATTGCCGAGATGGCGCTCTACCGCGCGGGTGCCGACATCCAGCTGGGCCAAGGTGTTTGCGCCGCCCAAGCCTGGTTTGCGACCCAGGGCGAAATGCGCCCGGCCCTGCGCGTGGCGGCCGAGTAATCGGTCCCTTTCCCTTCATTCCGACCCCGAGGATTTCCCATGTCACATACCTTGCACCCTTTGCGTCACCAGCGCCTGCAGCGCTCCGAATTGGCGGTGCCCGCCTCCAACCCGACCATGATCGACAAGGCCGCCGAGAGTGCCGCGGATTTCGTGTTCCTCGATCTTGAGGACGCCGTCGCCCCGCCCGAGAAAATCCAGGCCCGCAAGAACGCGATCCAGGCCTTGAATGACATCGACTGGGCGGCCAAGGGCAAGACGGTCTCGGTCCGGATCAATGGGCTCGACACCCAGTACATGTATCGCGACGTGGTCGACATCATGGAGCAGGCGGGCGACCGCGTGCATACCCTGCTCGTGCCCAAGGTCGGCGTGCCGGCGGATCTCTACATGGTCGACGCCATGGTCAATCAGGCCGAGCAGGCCGGTGGGCTGCGGACCCGGGTCGGGATCGAGGCGCTGATCGAAACCGCGCTGGGCATGGCCAATGTGGAGGCGATCGCCCAATTCGGCGGTCGGCTCGAGGCACTGCATTTCGGCGTTGCGGACTACGCGGCCAGCATGCGGGCACGCACGGTGAACATCGGCGGGCTCAACCCGAACTATCCGGGCGATCAATGGCATGCCTCGATCTCGCGCATGGTCATTGCCTGCCGGGCCTACGGCTTGCGCGCGATTGACGGGCCCTTTGGCGATTTCAGCGATCCCGATGGTTACATCGCCGGGGCGCAACGGGCCGCCGCGCTCGGTTGCGAGGGCAAATGGGCCATCCATCCGAGCCAGATCGACATGGCCAATGACGTCTTCAGCCCGCCCGAGGCGGAGGTCGCCAAGGCGGAGCGGATCATCACCGAGCTGCGTACGGCGGAGGCCGAAGGCAAGGGCGCTGCGAGCCTCGACGGCAAGATGATCGACGCGGCCAGCGAGAAGATGGCGCGCAACCTGATCGACACGGCCAATGCCATCGCGGCCAAGGCCGTGGCGGCCGAATAAACCGCAACCGGGAGGAGAGATCATGGATATTCATGAGTACCAAGCCAAGGAGATCCTCGCGGATCTCGGCGTGCCCGTCCCGCGTGGCGGCATCGCCTTCACCCCGGAACAGGCGGCGTTTCGCTGCCGCGAGCTGGGCGGCGGGCGCTGCGTGGTCAAAGCGCAGGTCCATTCCGGTGGGCGCGGCGAAGCCGGGGGCGTCAAGCTCTGCGACAGCGAGGAGGAGGTGCGTCGCTTTGCGGGCGAGCTGCTCGGCACGAACCTTGTGACCAAGCAGACCGACGCGAATGGCAAGCGCATCGACCGGATCTGGGTCGAGGAAGCGTCACAGATCGACCGGGAGCTTTATCTGGGCTTCGTGCTCGACCGGAAATCCGAGCGCATCATGATCGTCGCCTCCGCCCATGGCGGGATGGAGATCGAGGATCTCGCCGACGAGGATCCGGACAGCCTGATCCGCATGGTGCTGGACCCGGCGGTGGGCCTGGCGGAATTCCAGGCCCGTGAGCTGGCCTTCAAGCTGGGCCTTGCGGGCTCGCAGATCGGCGAGATGATCACCGTGCTCAAGGCCTGCTACCGGGCGTACCGCGACCTCGACGCGATGATGGTGGAGATCAATCCGCTGGTCGTGTGCAAGGACGCCTCGCTGGTCGCGCTCGACGCCAAGATGTCCTTTGACACCAACGCCCTCTTCCGGCGTGGGCAGGTCGCGAGCCTGCGTGATCCGGGCCAAGAGGATCCGCGCGAAAGCTTCGCCGCCGATCATGGGCTCGCCTATGTGGGCCTCGACGGGGATATCGGCTGCATCATCAATGGGGCCGGGCTCGCCATGGCCTCCATGGATATGATCCAGCTGGCGGGCGGGGAGCCTGCGAACTTCCTCGATATCGGCGGGGGCGCCAGCCCCGAGCGGGTCTGTCAGGCCTTTCGCACGGTGCTCTCGGATCCGAATGTCAGCGTGATCCTCGTGAACATCTTCGCCGGGATCAACCGCTGCGACTGGATCGCGAACGGGGTCATCCAGGCCTACAAGGATGTGGGGATCACGGTCCCGGTCGTGGTGCGCCTTTCGGGCACGAATGTGGAGGCCGGGCAGAAGCTGATCCGCGAGAGCGGATTGCCCATCATCAGTGCCGACACCCTTGCCGAGGCTGCCGATGCGGCGGTCTCGGCCCGCCCGCAGCCCATCGCCGCAGAATAAGGAGGCCCCCATGGCTATCGTGATTGATGAGACCACCCGCGTGGTGGTGCAGGGCCTGTCCGGTCGGATCGGCCAGTTCCACGCCCAGGAGATGATCGAATACGGCACCAAGGTCGTCGCCGGGGTTACCCCGGGCAAGGGCGGCACCACCGTTCTGAACCGACCTGTCTTCAACACTGTCCGCGAGGCGGTGGAGGCGACGGGGGCCGAGGCGAGCCTGCTTTTTGTGCCACCGCCCGCTGCTGCTGATGCGATGATGGAGGCCGCCGAGGCGGGCATCCGCACTGCGGTCTGCGTGACGGACGGGATCCCGGCCCAGGACATGATGCGGGTCAAACGCTTCCTCCGCCGCTTCCCGCGCGAGCGCAAGATGCGCCTGATTGGGCCGAATTGCGCGGGCATCATCAGCCCGGGCAAGGGCTTCATGGGCATCATGCCGCCCCATATCTACACGCCCGGACGTGTTGGCATTGTCGGCCGCTCGGGCACGCTGGGCTATGAGGCGGCCTCGCAGATGCAGGCCATGGGGATCGGGATCTCCTCCTCCATCGGGATTGGCGGCGATCCGATCAACGGCTCGTCGTTCCGCGATATCCTTGAGCTCTTCGAGGCGGATCCGGAGACGGATGCGGTGATCATGATTGGCGAGATCGGTGGCCCGCAAGAGGCCGAGGCCGCTGCCTATGTGCGCGATCACATGACCAAGCCAGTGGCCGCCTATATCGCGGGTCTCGCCGCGCCCAAGGGGCGGCAGATGGGCCATGCAGGCGCGATCATCTCGGCCTTTGGTGAGAGCGCGCAGGAGAAGGTCGCACTGCTCAGTTCCTGCGGAATCGAGGTTGCGCCGAACCCCTCGGCCATGGGCGCGACCGTGGCGCGGATCCTTTCGCCTGACCGCAGCGCGGCGTGACGGCGCCCATGGATGGATCCCAGACCTCCCTCCCCGTGGCGGATCCGGGCGTTGACCTGAGCGATTGGGTTGGGCGCTCGGAAACCGTGACGGGCTGTGTGCCGCATGGCGTGGCCACGACCATTCACGCCACGCTGGCCCGGCCTGAGCTGACCTGCCCCGGGCCGGGCGAGGTGCTCCCGGCGCTCTGGCATTGGTATGCCTTTCCCCCGGCAGTGGGCATGGATGCGCTCGCGGAGGATGGTCATCCGAAGCTCGGGGACTTCCTGCCCCCCGTGCCTTATGAGCGCCGCATGTGGGCGAGCGGGAGCCTG
Organism: Dinoroseobacter sp. S76; assembly: GCF_049801095.1. NCBI lineage: Bacteria > Pseudomonadati > Pseudomonadota > Alphaproteobacteria > Rhodobacterales > Roseobacteraceae > Dinoroseobacter > Dinoroseobacter sp. S76. Next base: position 56,471 of record NZ_JBNAGH010000010.1, read on the forward strand.
AGCTTCCACGCGGATCTGCGTGTCGGCGAAGAGATCGAAAAGACCTCGACCATCACCCGGGTCGATGAAAAGCACGGCTCCTCCGGTGGGATGGTCTTTGTCGAGCTGGCCCATGAGGTGCGCGGCGCGGCAGGGCTCGCAATCCGCGAGACGCAGACCATCGTCTATCTGCCGATTGCGCCGCAATTCACGCCGCCGCCCAAGAAGCCGGGCCTGACCGGGGATCTGGTGGTGGACCGCTTCCATCCCGTATCGACCGCGCTGCTCTTTCGCTACTCGGCGATCACCTTCAACGCCCACCGGATCCATTACGACCTGCCCTATGCGCAACAGATCGAGCATTACCCGGGCCTCGTGGTTCACGGGCCGTTGCAGGCGAACCTGCTGATGGCCGAGGCCACCGCCTGGAAGGGCCGCCGCCCGGACCGGTTCCGGTTCCGCGGGGTCCATCCGATGTTCCACGACAGCGATATGCGCCTCTGCGCCAAGCAGGTCGGCGCGGCCTGTCTCGAGATGTGCACCACCGCCGATGGCGGCCACCGGGGCATGACCGCCACAGCAGACTGGGAGGATTGAGATGACCGGAATTCTGAACGGCATGCGCGTCGTGGAAAGCTCGGCTTTCGTCGCCGTCCCGCTTGCGGGCATGACACTAGCGCAGATGGGCGCGGATGTGATCCGCTTCGACCGGCTGGAGGGCGGGCTCGATGCCGGACGCTGGCCGCTGGCACCGTCGGGGCAGAGCCTCTTTTGGGCCGGGTTGAACAAGGGCAAACGCTCCATCGCCGTGGATCTGAGCCGTCCGGAAGGGCGCGAGCTGGTGACCCGCACCATCGCGGCGCCGGGGGAGGATGCGGGCATCCTGCTCACCAATCTGCGGGTGCGTGGCTGGATGGATTACGAGACCCTGCGTCAGCAGCGCGAAGATCTGATCATGGTCACCCTGCTGGGCGATCGCCATGGCCGTCCGCAGGTCGACTACACCGTGAATCCCGCGCTGGGCATTCCCGACATCACCGGGCCGGAGGGGCATGACGCGCCCGTGGCCAATGCGCTGCCGGCCTGGGACTTGATGGCGGGGCATATGTGCGTCTCCTCGGTTCTGGCCGCCGAACGTCATCGCCTGCGTCATGGGGTGGGGCAGGAGGTTGCGCTGACCCTCAAGGATGTGGCCGCTGCCACGCTCGGCCATCTAGGTATGATCGGCGATGCGGTGCTGAACGAGACGCAACGGGGCAAGTCGGGCAATGCCCTCTATGGCGCCTATGGTCAGGATTTCCTCTGCGCCGATGGCAAGCGGATCATGGTGATCGGTCTGACCGGGCGGCAATGGTCCGGCCTCCTCAAGGTCACGGGCACCGAGCGGGACATGGAAAAGCTCGCCCGCCGCACGGGTCGCGATTTGTCCAATGAGGGCACCCGCTGGGAGCTGCGCGCGGAGATCACCGAGGTTCTTCAGCCCTGGTTCGCCGCCCGCCCGGCGGATGTGATCGGCGAAATCTTCGAGAATGCCAAACTGACATGGTCGCAATTCCGCACGGTGAAGGAGGCTGTGACCGAGGACCCGGATCTCAGCCCCGACAACCCGGTCTTCACCGAGCTGATGCAGGCCGGGTTGGGCCGGTTCCCCGTGCCGGGCCATGTGGCGGCATTCTCGGAATATGACCGCGCAGCGCCGCAGCCCGCGCCGCTTCTCGGAGAGAATACCGAGGAGATCCTGAGCGATGTCACCGGGCTCGACGACACGGAGATTTCGCAGCTCTTTGATCAGGGTGTTGTCGGAGGCGGGCGTTCCGCGAAGCTCTATACCGCCGCCTAGGCCCCAAGGCGTCGCCCCTCCGATCACCGCCCGCACCCTGACCCCGGGTGCGGGCGGTTTTTTGTGTCGCCTCTCGGCCCGTGACTGGGCTTCTGTTCGAAATCTGAGCGCGCACGGGCCTCTCTTCGCAACGTTCGAATCGCTCCGATTCGCAAGGGTTGCGCTCGGGGGGGGAGGGTCTAAGTTTATGATTTAAAAAGGCTAAGTCAGTTTTTGAGTTACGCACCTCAAAAACATGTAGACCTGAGGTGCGTACCTCAGATAGCGTGATCCCATGCCGCGATTCGTCCTTCGGCTCAGTGGCAAAAAAACGGGAGGAATGAATGTCATATTCAAAACTGGCAACGGCCAGTGCCATTGCACTTGCGGCCACTGGGGTCGCCAATACGGCGCAAGCCGAGGATCTGACTTTGTGCTGGGCCGCGTGGGATCCGGCCAATGCGCTGGTCGAACTGTCCAAGGAATTCGAGGCCCAGTCGGGCCATAACATGAACTTCGAGTTCATCCCCTGGCCGAACTTCGCGGACCGGATGCTCAACGAGCTGAACTCCGGCGGCAAGCTCTGCGATCTGCTCATCGGCGATAGCCAGTGGATTGGCGGGGGCGCCGAGAATGGCCACTACGTCAAGCTGAACGACTTCTTCGACGCCGAAGGCATCTCGATGGATGATTTCGCACCGGCGACCGTCTATGCCTATTCGACCTGGCCGAAGGGGACGCCGAATTACTACGCGCTGCCCGCCATGGGCGATGCGAATGGCTGGTTCTACCGCAAGGACTGGTTCGGGCGCGAAGACATTCAGGCGGCCTATAAGGAGGCCACGGGCGAGGACCTGCGCGAGCCGCAATCCCAGCGCGAGATGCTGCAGATCGCCCAGTTTTTCCAGGGGCGTGAGATTGACGGCAAGACCGTTTATGGCGCGGCGATCTTCACCGAGCGTGGCTCGGAAGGCATCACCATGGGCGTGACCTCGGCGCTCTATCCTTGGGGCTTCAAGTATGAAAACACCCCAGGCTCTTACGACATGGAAGGCGCTGTGAACTCGCCCGAAGCTGTCGAAGCGCTTGAATTCTATAAAGAGTTCTACGCGACCGCGACCCCGCCGGGCTATACGAACTCCTATATGGGAGAGAGCCTCGATGCGTTCAAATCCGGTCAGGTCGCGATGGCGATGAACTGGTTTGCGTTCTTCCCGGGTCTTTATGCGGATCCCTCCACGGGCGGTGACAAGATCGACTTCTTCGTGAACCCGCCGCAGAACCAGGCTGGCTCGACCCTGGGCGGGCAGGGGATCTCCGTGGTCGCCTATTCCGACAAGCAGGACGCGGCACTTGAGTATATCAAGTGGTTCGCCGATCCGGGCGTGCAGGCCAAGTGGTGGGAGCTGGGCGGCTATTCTGCCCATAACTCCGTGCTGAACGATCCGGGCTTTGTCGACAGCCAGCCCTTTGCCGGGGACTTCCTCGAGGCGATGGGCGCTGTGCAGGATTTCTGGCAGGAGCCGGCCTATGCCGAACTGCTGCTGGCGATGCAGAAGCGCGTCCATGACTACGTGGTCGCCGATCAGGGCAGCGCGAAAGAGGCGCTGGACAAGCTGATCGAGGACTGGACCGAGGTCTTCGAGGACGAAGGTAAGCTCTAACTCCCCGCCGGGTGCGCGATCCCATCGCGCGCCGGCACCCCCTCGCGCCGGGACCCCCCGGTCCCGGCGTATCTTTCCAGGACACAGGCCAATCACATGTCTGACCGGACAATAGATCGCGTTGCGGCGGCAACGCCCACTCCAGTTGCGCGCAAAATCAAGGGTTTGTCGGACCGGGCCATCGCCTGGATCTTTGTGGCCCCTACGATTTTCCTGCTGCTGGCGATCAACATCTTCCCGCTGATCTGGACGATCCGGCTGAGCTTTACGAACTACAAGGCCAACCGCATCAACCGCGAGCCGGAGTTCATCGGGCTGCGCAACTACGAGCGGATCCTGACCGATAGCGACATCTGGCTGAACATGCAGGCCACGGCGCATTTCCTCTTTTGGACGATCTTCTTTCAGGTCCTGATCGGGTTCACGCTGGCCTGGCTGATCAACAAGAAATTCAAGGGCAATGACCTGTGGACGACGATCATCGTGTTGCCGATGATGCTCTCCCCGGCGGTGGTCGGCAATTTCTGGAAGTTCCTCTACCAGCCGCAGATCGGCCTTTTCAATTACATCGTCAGCTTCTTCACCGGGAAGGATCCGTCGAGCTTCGAGATGTTGGGCAGCGTCAATCTCGCGCCCTGGTCTATCGTGATCGTGGACACCTGGATGTGGACGCCCTTTGTCATGCTGATCTGTCTCGCGGGGCTCCGCTCGATCCCCGACTATATCTACGAGGCGGCAGAGATCGACCGCGCCTCCAAGCTACGGCAGTTCTTCACCATCACGATCCCCATGGTCCTGCCCTTCCTGATGCTGGCGGTGCTGTTTCGCGGGATCGAGAACTTCAAGATGTTCGATCTGGTGGTGCAACTTACGGGGGGCGGGCCCGGCTCGGTCACCGAGCTCACCTCGATCAACCTCAAGCGCGAAGCCTTTGAGAAATGGCGCACGGGCTATGCCTCGGCCTATGCGATCATCCTCTTCGTGACCGTCTTCGGCCTGGCCAGCATCTACGTCAAAGCCCTCAACAAGGTGAAAGAGAGATGAGCGGGTATTCTGTTACCGAACCGTCCAACCGCACCAAATGGTTCGCGGGCACCCTGGTCATCCTTTATGCGCTGATCACCATGATCCCGCTGGTGTGGATCGGCCTCACCGGCTTCAAAAGCCCTGCCGACGCGATCAGCTATCCGCCGAAATACGTCATCGGCAGTGACAGCGAGGCCGGGTTCCAGCCCACGCTGGAAGGCTATGTGAACCTCTTCACCACCCGCACACGGCAGACGCAGGAATTCCTCGAGGCCAACCCGCCGGAGAATTGGGCAGACGAGATTGTGCGCCAATACGATATGGTCATCGTCGGTCCGTCGAAGTTCGGCGAGCGCTTCATGAACTCGGTGATCATCGGGTTCGGCTCGACCTTCCTGTCGGTCTTTCTCGGCACGCTGGCGGCCTATGCGTTCAGCCGGTTCAAGATCCCGCTGGCCGATGACCTCCTGTTTTTCATCCTCAGTACGCGGATGATGCCGCCCATCGCCGTCGCGATCCCGATCTTCCTGATGTACCGCAATCTGGGGCTCTCGGACACGCATCTGGGGATGATCCTGCTCTATACGGCGGTGAACATCTCGCTCGCGGTCTGGCTGCTGAAAGGGTTCATCGACGAGATCCCGCGCGAATACGAAGAAGCGGCCCTGATCGACGGCTACACCCGGTTTCAAGCCTTCTACAAGGTCGTGCTGCCCCAGGCGGCGACGGGCATCGCCTCCACCGCGATCTTCTGCCTGATCTTTGCCTGGAACGAATACGCCTTTGCAGTGCTTCTGACCTCGGCCACGGCCCAGACCGCACCGCCCTTCATCCCGACGATCATCGGCATTGGCGGTCTCGACTGGCCGGCTGTGGCGGCGGGGGCCACGATCTTCCTCCTGCCGGTCATGATCTTCACCATCCTGTTGCGCAAGCACCTGCTGCGCGGGATCACATTCGGAGCGGTCCGCAAATGAGCAAGTTCTTCAATGGCCTTCTCCGGCTGCGGCGCGGCCCGTGGGAGATGCTGGCCACCATCATCATCGCGCTCGGGGTGTTCATGCTGATGCAGCCCTTCGCGATCTGGGCCTTCACCTATTCCTTCATCACAACTTTGATCGGCACGGTGATGTTCATCATCGTCAGCCACTTCCCGGAGTAAGCATGGCGCAGATCGTCATCAAAAACCTCAAGAAGCAGTTCGGGGATTTCACCGCCGTCCGTGAAAGCTCCTTCACCATCGAGGATGGGGAGTTCTTCATGCTGCTCGGCCCTTCGGGCTGCGGCAAGACCACGACCCTGCGGATGATCGCAGGGCTGGAACTGCCGACCTCGGGCGAAATCTATCTCGACGGCGAAGAGATCGCGCAGCGCGCCCCTTCCCAGCGGGACATCGCTTTCGTCTTCCAGATGTTCGCGCTCTATCCGCACATGAATGTCTACAACAATCTCGCCTATCCCCTGAAAAGCCAGGGCATGCCCCGGGCGCAGATCCGGGCCAAGATCGACGAGGTGGCGGGCATTCTCGGCATCACCAACATCCTCAAGAAACCCGTGGGCGGGCTGTCGGGCGGGGATCGCCAGCGGGTCGCGCTGGGCCGCGCCATCGTGCGGGAGCCCAAGGCCTTCATGATGGATGAGCCGCTCGGCGCGCTCGATGCAGAGTTCCGCGAGCATATGGCCGAAGAGCTCCGCGCGCTCCATGACCGGATGGGGGCGACCACGGTGTATGTGACCCATGACCAGCTCGAAGCGATGCAGATGGGCGACAAGATCGTCGTGATGAACAACGCCGTGGTCGAGCAGTTCGGCACCCCGCAAGAGATCTATGACAAGCCCGCCACCATGTTCGTGGCCGATTTCATTGGCTCGCCCTCCATGAATTTCCTGAAATTCCACGGCAAGATCACTCCCGGCGAGAGCGAGATCGCGATGCATGCCAACAGCTTTGCCGTGCCCCAGAGCCGGGAGCCCTTTGAGGGGGACATGGCCTTTGGCGTGCGCCCCGAGCATATCCAGCTTTCTGATGAGGCGCCCTTCCGGGCCGAGGTGCTGGCGAGCGAGTATCTCGGCACCACTCAGATCGTGACCCTCAACACGGCGGCGGGCGAGGTGAAGGCCCGGATCGGCGCGCAGCAGGTCGCGAAAACCGGCGAGACCGTGGGCCTTGCCTTCAACCCCGGCACGGTCACGCTTTTTGATCGCCAATCGGGCCGGGCCCTGAAATCCGAACTGAACGAGGGCGTGCTCCATGGCTGAGGTGTCGCTCAAGAACGTGTCCAAGGCCTTTGGCAAAACCCAGGCTGTCTCGGAAATCTCCATGACCATCGAGGATGGCGCCTTTGTCGTGCTGCTCGGTCCCACCGGGGCGGGCAAGACGACGACCCTGCGCCTGATCTCGGGGCTGGAGAAGCTCGACGCGGGCAGCATTCATATCGGTGGACGGGATGTGGGCATCGAGACCCCGGCGCAGCGCGATGTGGCCATGGTGTTCCAGCAATACTCGCTCTACCCGCATATGTCGGTGCGGGACAATCTGGCCTTTCCCCTGCGCTCGCCCATCCTCAAGACGCCCGAGGACGTGATCGCCCAGAAGGTCCAGAAGATCGCGGAGGTTTTGCAGATCCCGCACAAGCTGGACAACAAGGCGACGGAGCTTTCCGGTGGCGAGATGCAGCGCGTGTCGATCGGGCGGGCGCTGGTGCGCGATCCGGCGATCTACCTGATGGATGAGCCGCTGAGTTCGCTGGACGCCAAGCTGCGCGCGGATCTGCGGGTGGAGCTCAAGCGGATCCATGCGGATCTCGGCTCGACGCTCCTCTATGTCACCCATGACCAGATCGAGGCCATGACCATGGCCACCCATATCGGCGTGCTGGAGGAAGGGCGGCTTGTGCAATACGGCACGCCCAAGGACATCTACGAGAACCCGAGCAGCATCTATGTGGCCAGCCGCCTCGGCCTGCCACGGATCAACATCCTGCCCTCGTCGCTCTTTCCCGGCAGCCATAAGGGTCCGAGCATCGGGTTGCGCCCCGAGAACATCCGGCAGGGCGACGGGATCGCGGCGACCGTCCTGCGGTCCGAGCATCTGGGGGATCAGACCCGTCTCCATCTCGAGGTTGAGGGCCATGCCATCACGACGCTCACGGATCCGCATCAGGATTACGCAGCCCATGAAACGATAAAAATCAGCCCGCAAAACCCACTCTATTTCGACGCTTCGGGCGCGCGGGTCGTGTAAGGGAGGACCACCATGGCTCAATTCATCAATGCCAAAGAGGATCTGGTCACGGAGGCGCTCGACGGGGTGCTGGCCGCGGCAGGCGGGGCGCTCTCCCGGCTCGACGGGTACCCGCATATCAAGGTGGTGTTCCGTTCTGATTGGGACAAATCCAAGGTTGCGCTGGTCTCCGGCGGCGGTTCGGGGCACGAGCCCGCCCATGCGGGATTTGTGGGCGAGGGTATGCTGACGGCGGCGGTCTGTGGCGAGGTCTTTGCCTCCCCCTCGGTGGAAGCGGTGCTGGCGGGCATTCTGGCCGTCACGGGGGATGCGGGCTGCCTGTTGATCGTCAAGAACTACACCGGCGACCGGCTGAATTTCGGGCTGGCGGCGGAGCGGGCCCGGGCGCTGGGCCGCAAGGTCGAGATGGTTGTGGTCGATGACGACATCGCCTTGCCGGACCTGCCCCAGCCACGCGGTGTGGCTGGCACGCTGTTCGTGCACAAGATCGCCGGGGCCATGGCCGAGGAGGGTGCGGATCTCGACAGTGTCACGGCCGCCGCGAAGGCGGTGATCAGCAAAGTTGCCTCCATCGGAATGAGCCTCGATACCTGCACGATCCCCGGCTCGAGCAAGGAGAACCGGATCGGCGCGGGCAAGGCTGAACTGGGCCTTGGCATCCATGGAGAACCGGGGGTGGAGCAGGTCGATTTTTCAACGGCGATGAGCGCCATGGGCACCGTGGTCGACAAGCTGCGCGGCCATGCCCAGGGGCAGGTCGTGGCGATCGTGAACAACTTGGGCTCCACGACACCGCTGGAGATGTCCGTGTTGACCCATGCCCTGACTGCCTCAGAATTGGTGGATCAGATCATCGGGCCCGCGCCACTGATGACCTCGCTCGACATGCACGGCTTTTCGGTCTCGATCATGGAGGTGACGCCGACCGAGCTGTCGGCACTGGGCGCGCCCGTGCCCATGCCCGCCTGGCCCGGCATGGCGCAGGTCGTCGCCCCGCCAGTGGTACCGCTCCCCGATGGGCTCACCCCGATTGAGCCGATCCCCTCACAGAACCCCCGCACCCGCGAGATCATTCAGAAAGTCACTGACCTGCTGATCTCGGCGGAGGCGCAGCTCAACACGCTGGACGCGAAATCCGGCGATGGTGACACGGGCAGCACCCTGGCTACCGCCGCGCGCGCCCTGCAATCGAGCCTCGACCGGATGCCGCTCGCCGATCTGACGCAGCTCTTCCCGGCGCTGGGCAACGAGCTCAGCCAGACCATGGGCGGCTCCTCCGGCGTGATCCTCGCGATCTATTTCAACGCCGCCGGAGATGCCTGCGCCAATGGTGCGACCGTGCAGAAGGCGCTGGTCGCAGGGCTAGAACGGGTCAGTCAGGTGGGCGGCGCCTCGGTGGGGGACCGAACCATGATCGACGCGCTTGCCCCTGCGCTGGACGCTTTGCCCACGGGGATCGCTGCGGCGGCGGCAGCGGCCCGTACCGGCGCAGACAGCACCGCCGCCATTCACCGGGCCAAGGCCGGGCGGGCGGCCTATGTGCCCGAAGAGAACCTCAAGGGCCACAATGACCCGGGTGCAGAAGCGGTCGCGCTCCTCTTTGATGCGCTCGCGAAGGAAATGGAGAGCTAAGCTGAGCAAACCGCGCCTCACCATCGTCGCAAAGCCAACGGTCAATGACATTGCCCGCGTTGCCGGCGTGAGCCTTGCGACCGTGGACCGGGTCCTCAATGAGCGCCCGGGCGTCCGCTCCGTGACGATCAAGAAGGTGCAGGCCGCCATTGATGAGCTCGGCTATGTCCGGGATACGGCGGCGGCCAATCTGGCGCGGCAGAAGACCTACCGCTTTGCTTTCGTGCTGCCCGATTGGAAGGGCCAGTTCCTCGCCAGTCTCGAGCAGGGGATTGCCGAGACCGTGGTGAATGCTCGTCATGACCGCACTGAGCTGCGCACGATCCGGGTGCCGAACCACGACCATACGCAGCTGGCTCGGACCCTGTCCGAACTGGACCCCGCCGAGATTGACGGGGTGGCCATCATGGCCAAGGAAACGCCCTTGGTGCGGGATGCCATTGCCGATCTGCGCAAGCGGGGGATCCCGGTGGTCTCCTTGGTTTCGGACCAGCCGAACTCAGACCGGGACCACTTCGTCGGCATCGACAACGTGGCGGCGGGCCGGACGGCGGGCACCCTGCTGGGGCGGTTCACGGGTGGGCGGCAAGGCAAGGTCGTCGTGGTCATCACCAACAAGCAATCGCGCGACATGATCGAACGCCGTCATGGCTTTGACCAGATCGTCAGCGCCGAGTTCCCCCATCTTGAGACCCTGCCCAGTGTCGAAGGGCAGGAGGATCCGGCCCATACGGAGAAGGTCACGCTGCGCGCCCTGCAGCAGAACCCGGATGTGATCGGGGTCTATTCCGTCGGGGCCAGCGTGCAGGGGATCGCGCGCGCCATCGCGGCGGCGGGTCTGCCCGCGCGGCCCGTGCTGATCGACCACGAGTTGACCGAGAACTCCGCCAGCCTGCTCCGCTCCGGCGTGGTAGACGCGGTCATCACGCAAAACACGGGGCATCTCGCCCGCAGCGCTCTGCGTGTGCTGCGCGCCAAATGCGACAAGACCCCGGTGATCAAATCGCAGGAGACCATCCGGATCGACATCGTGATCCGCGAGAACCTGCCATCGATGAAGTGAGCATTTTAGGGAGGAATGCGATGCAAACGATCAAGGGACCGGCGCTGTTTCTGGCGCAGTTCGCCGGCGACGAGGCGCCGTTCAATTCATGGGACGCGATCACGAAATGGTCGGCGGAGTGCGGTTATGTCGGGGTGCAGGTGCCGAGCTGGGATGACCGGCTCTTCGATCTCGCCACGGCCGCCGAGAGCAAGGATTACTGCGACGAGTTCAAGGGCGTCGCCGAGGCCAATGGCGTGGCTGTGACCGAGCTTTCGACCCATTTGCAGGGCCAGTTGGTCGCCGTGCATCCCGCCTATGACACGGCCTTTGACGGGTTCGCCGCCGAGGAGGTGCGGGGCAATCCCGCCGCGCGGCAGGCCTGGGCCGTGGATCAGGTGAAAAAGGCGCTTTCGGCTTCGCGCAACCTCGGCATTGGCGCCCATGCGACCTTCTCGGGCGCGCTCGCTTGGCCTTATGTCTATCCCTGGCCGCAGCGCCCTGCGGGCCTCGTTGAGACCGCCTTTGACGAGCTTGCGGCGCGCTGGCGTCCGATCCTCGATCATGCGGAGGAGTGCGGCGTCGATGTCTGTTACGAGATCCATCCGGGCGAGGACCTCCATGACGGCGTGACCTATGAGATGTTCCTCGAGCGGGTGGATAACCACGCGCGGGCCTGCATGCTCTACGATCCGTCCCATTACGTTCTGCAATGCCTCGACTATCTGGACAATATCGACATCTACAAGGACCGGATCCGCATGTTCCATGTGAAGGATGCGGAGTTCAATCCGACCGGGCGACAGGGCGTCTATTCCGGCTATCAGCGCTGGGTGGATCGGGCCGGACGGTTCCGGTCGCTGGGCGATGGACAGGTGGATTTCGGTGCGATCTTCTCCAAACTCACGGCGAATGGCTTCGATGGCTGGGCTGTGGTCGAGTGGGAATGCGCGATCAAGCACCCGGAGGACGGCGCGCGGGAGGGCGCGGCCTTTGTCCGCGATCACATCATCCGCCCCACGGAGGTGGCCTTTGACGATTTCGCCGCCGCCGAGACGGATCAGGCCGCCAATCGCGCCATGCTGGGGATCGAAGGATGACGGACCGTATTCGACTGGGCATGGTGGGCGGCGGCAATGACGCCTTCATCGGGGCCGTCCACCGCATCGCCTCGCGCATTGATGACCAGTATGAACTGGTTGCGGGGGCGCTGTCCTCGACACCGGAAAAGTCCCGCGAAAGCGGCGCGGCGCTGGGATTGCCGCGGGTCTATGACGACTTCAAACAGATGGCGATCCGCGAAGCACGCCGCAAGGACGGGATCGAGGCGGTCTCGATCGTCACCCCGAACCATGTCCATTACGCCGCCGCACGGGAGTTCCTCAAGCGCGGGATCCATGTGATCTGCGACAAGCCCCTGACCTCGACCCTCGCGGATGCCAAGAAGCTGGTGAAGGCCGCCGAGGCGTCGGACGCGCTCTTTGTGCTGACCCATAACTATACGGGCTACCCGATGGTGCGGCAGGCCCGGGCCATGGTGGCCGCCGGCGAGATTGGCGCAATCCGTGTGGTGCAGGTGGAATACCCGCAGGACTGGCTGACGATCGAGCAGGACTTCAAACAGGCCGAATGGCGCACGGATCCGGCGCGCTCCGGGGCCGGGGGCTCGACCGGGGATATCGGCACCCATGCCTACAATCTCGCCTGTTTCATTTCGGGGCTGACGGCGTCGGAGCTGGCCGCTGATCTCGACGCTTTCGTGCCGGGGCGGCGGGTGGATGACAATGCCCATGTGATGTTGCGGTTCGAAGGCGGGGCGAAGGGCATGCTCTGGTCCAGTCAGGTCGCGCCGGGCAATGAGAATGCCCTGCGGATCCGGATCTATGGCGAGACGGGCGGGCTCGAATGGGCCCAGGAGGATCCGAACTACCTCTGGCATACGCCCTTTGGGGAGCCCAAGCGCCTGATCACCCGCAATGGGGCCGGGGCGGGCGAGGCCGCCGCACGGGTCAGCCGCATCCCGCCGGGCCACCCCGAAGGGTATCTGGAGGGTTTTGCCACGATCTATTCCGAGGCGGCCCAAGCCATCCACGCCCATCGCGCGGGCGAGGCCACCCCGGCGGATGTCGTCTACCCAACGGTGATGGATGGGCTGAAGGGCGTGCAATTCGTGGATGCCTGTGTGCGCAGCTCGCAACGCAACGCGGCCTGGGTCGCGCTCTGATCAACGGGCAAGGGCGCGTTGCCTCTATTCAGGGGCACGCGCCGTTTCGACTGCGAAAAGCTTCCGCTCAGGGCCGTTCGACAATAAAGTCCGGCGCGATCCCGGTCCGCGCAATGGCGGCCTCGGCACCGCCTCCGGCGAAAAACCCAAATCCCGGGATCAGCGCTGCCGAGATCCCAAAGGCCTGCGCCCCGAGGATATCCGTGTGCAGGCTGTCCCCGACCATCAGCACCCGGGAGGGATCCACATCCTCCAGCCGCGCAAAGGCCAGCTCGAAGATATTGGCAAAGGGCTTGCCATAGAACTCCGGCGCAGCGCCTGTCAGATCGGCGAGGCGATGGGCGAGCAGGCCCGGCTCGACGGAGAACCCTGTCTCGCGCGGCGCGACAATGTCCGGATTGGCAACGAGGACAGGCCTCGGGCCGTCCCGGAACGCCTTGTCCAGCAGGGCCTGGCGGGGCTCGCTCCAGCTGCCGGTTCCGATCAGGATCACCCCTTCGCAGCGCGCATAAGGGTCCGGATCATCGCGCAGGGGTTCCCATTGGGTCAGTCCAAGATCACTCAGATCCGCGCCATCCGGGGCCACAATCCCCCAGAGCCGATCGGCTTTGCCACCCATCCGGGCGGAGAGTGTCTCGCGACTGGTGACCACATCCTCGGGCGCGAAGGCGAAGCCAAGGGCGTGGTACTTCGTCAGCAGGATCTCTTTGCCGACACTGGCGGCGTTTGAGACCACGAGCACGCGCTTGCCCATGGCTTGCAGGGCCGCGACGCTTTCGGGCGCGCCGGGGATCACGGTCTCCCCCACATTCAGAACACCAAAGGCGTCGAGCAGGAAGACATCGAACCGGTCGGCGAGATCCACAAGGCACGCGGCCTTTTCGGCGCGCCCCCGGGTCTCGCCCAGCTTGGGCAAGCGGTGGCGGGCGGCCTCGTAAGCGTCCAGAGCCGCCTCGGCCGTCATGGTCATCATATGATGGCGCCCCGAACCTTGGCGGAGACCCATTCGCTCAGCACCACGGCCAGCAGGATCACGATCAGGATCAGGCTGACCTGCGGCCAGGCCAGCACGTTGAGCGAGGCCGAAAGCTGCAAGCCGATCCCACCAGCGCCCACAAGCCCCAGCACGGTGGACTCGCGGATATTGATGTCCCAGCGGAACACCGCGATCCCGGCAAAGGCGGGCAGGATCTGCGGCACGATCCCATAGGCCATGACCTGCCAGCGGCTGGCCCCTGTGGCGGTGATCGCCTCGACCTGGGTCGCGTCGATCTCCTCGATGGCTTCATAGAGCAGCTTGGCGCAGAACCCGATCGAGCGGATGGCGATGGCGACCACGCCCGCGAACACGCCGGGGCCGATGATCGCGATCAGCAAAAGCGCCCAGATCAGCGAGTTGATCGAGCGGGTGGAGACGATGATGAAAAGTGCGACTGGCCGCACGAAGAGGGCCGAGGGCGTCGTGTTGCGCGCGGCCAGGAACGCCACGGGCACCGCGAGGCAGAGCGAGATGAGCGTGCCCAGCGTCGCGATGTTCAGCGTGTCCCAGATCGGGCGGCCAAGCTGGGCGATGTATTCCCAGCGCGGCGGCGTGGCCCGGGTCCAGATGTCATTGGCGATACGCGGCGCATCCCAGACGAAGAACCACGTGGTCGATTCCGAGATCCGCTGCCAGCAGACGAGAAACACCGCCACGCCAAGCAGCCAGCCAAACCAGCGGACAAGGCTTTCCCCGGTGGTGCGGCGCCGCCAGACTTGCGTTCCGTTATGATCAGAGACCGGCATTACTGGACCCTCGCGCGGATGATGCCCGAGAGGTATTCGAGCATCATGACAATCCCGATGATCATCAACAGGATCGCTGCCGCCGTATCGTATTCGTAGCGGTCAAAGGCCGTGTTCAGGGTCGCCCCGATCCCACCGGCGCCGACCAGCCCGAGAATGGCGCTTTCGCGGAAGTTGATATCCACCCGGTACATGGACAGCCCGACCAGACGCGGCATGATCTGGGGCTGCACCCCGTAATTGATCCACTGCATCCAGCGCGCGCCCGACGCCTTGATCGCCTCGGCCTGCACCCGGTCCATGGCCTCGATATCCTCGGCCAGCAGTTTCGACAGAAATCCAATGGTCGCGAAAGACAGGGTCAGGAACCCGGCCAGCGGACCAAATCCAAAGATCGCCACCAGCAGGATCGCGACGATGATCTCCTGTAGGGCGCGGCTGATCGCGATGATCCCACGGCAGATCATATAGACTGGCAGGGGCGCGATATTGCGGGCCGCGCCGAGCCCGATGGGGATGGAAATCAGGATGCCGACCACCGAGGCGGCGACCGTCATCACGATGCTTTCGAGCAGCCCTTCCCAGATATCGCTCCAGCGGGAGACGAAATCCGGGCTGGTGAAGGCGAGAACAAACTGCCAGCCACGATCGAGCCCTTCATAGACCCGTCCCCAATCGACCTCGATGGTGAGGACGGCCGCGATGAGATAGGCGATAAAGCCCAGGCCCAGGCTCCAGCGGAGCCAGGCACGCTTGACGAAGGGCGGCTTTTTCCAGCCGCGCCCGAGCATCTGGTCGAGGGTGACGTCGCTCATTCGGCGGCCTCGATCTCTGCGTCCTCGTCATCCACCTTCTCGATGGTGGCTTCCCAATCTTCTTCGCCATAAATTTCGGTGAGCTTGTCCGGCGTCAGCCCGTTGGGGCCGCCATCATAGACGATCTCGCCAAAGCGCAACCCGACCACGCGGGGCACGAACATCTGCGCCAGCGCCACATCATGGATGTTGATGATCGCGGCCAGCCCGCGCTCCTGACAGAGCTCGGTGATCAGGCGCATGATCTGGCGGCTCGTCTTGGGGTCAAGCGAGGCGGTGGGTTCATCCACCAGCAGAAGCTTGGGGTTCTGGATCAGCGCCCGGCAGATGCCGACCCGCTGCCGCTGCCCACCCGAAAGCTCATCGGCGCGTTTGTCGGCCATATGCAGCAAACCCACGCGGTCGAGCAGGCGAAAGGCCTCGTCCACATCCTCCTGCGGATAGCGGCGCAGGAACGAACGCCAGAACCCCACATAGCCGAGCCGACCGGAGAGCACGTTCTCCATCACGGTCAGGCGCTCGACCAGCGCATATTCCTGAAAGATCATGCCCATCTCGCGCCGGGCCTTGCGCAGCGCGCCGGAGCCGAGCCGGGTCAGATCCACATCCTCCAGCATCACCGAGCCACTGGTGGGCTCCACCAGCCGGTTGATGCAGCGGATCATGGTGGATTTGCCCGCGCCGGACGGCCCGATCAGGGCCAGCACCTGGCCCTTGGGCACGTCCAGATCAATCGCCTTGAGCGCCTGATCCCCGGTCTTGTAGGTCTTTATCAGTTTTTGAAGGCGCAGCATGGCGAAGCCTTTGATACAGCAAGGAAACAGGCCCGGATCGGGCCTGCTCTCATGCTTGTGTGTGACGGATCACTGGCAGGCGTAGGACACGCCGTTGGCTGCGTCGATCTTGCGGATGACGTCCCAGAATTCCTGATAGGTCATCTCGAGGAACTGCCCCTCGTTGGACTTCGAGAATTCCGCCTCCAGGGTCGTGCCTTCCCATTCGAAGTTGAAGAAGGCATTGCGGATGCTCTCCTGCAGCTCCGGCTTGAGGTTGTAGACCGTACCGAACCCCGTGGTCGGGAAGGTTTGCGACTTGTAGATCGTCACCACGTCATCCTCGGAGATCACATCGCGCGAGATCATGCGCGACTTGACCGAGTTCGCGATGGAGGCGGCGAGGTAGTCCTTGTTGGCCACGCCGAGGATCGAGTTGTCGTGCTTGCCCGAGAAGACCGGCTCGAAATCGCGCTCCGGCAGCAGGTCGAAATCGCCCTTCAGGATCGCCGAAGGGGCCTTGAAGCCGGAATTCGAGGTCGGCGAGGTGAAGGCCAGCTGCTTGCCCTTGATGTCCTCGACCGCTTCGATGCCGGAGCCGGGGAAGGTGATGATCTCCATCTCATAGCCGAAATTGCCATCCTTGGAGGCCATGATCGTGAAGGGGCGGAAGCCCGCGCAGTTCACGGCCAGCGGGTTGGAGCCCGTGTTGAAGCCCGCAATGTGCAAGCGGCCCGAGCGCATCGCCTCGATCTGTGCGGCGTTGTTCTGAACCGGGAAGAAGACCACGTCCTTGCCGGTTTCGGCCTCCAGATGCTCCAGGAAATCGGACCAGGCGGCCTTGTAGACGGCGGGATCTTCCACCGGGGTGTAGGCGAAGATCAGGGTGTCGGGGTCGAGCTGCTCGGACGCATCGGTCGGGATATCGGCAATCAGGTCGCCATCCGCATCGCAAAAACGCTCATCGAGATCGCCGCGCGGGCAATCCTGCGCCGAGGCGGTGCCACTCAGGGACATCAGGGCGAGCGCAGACGCGCCCAGCAGAAATTTGATCGTCAGTGTCATTCTATCCTCCCAGATATGCGGGTCTTTCGCCCGTCGAATTCATGTTGGCATGTTTGTTAACCGGCAACCACCGTTTCCACCGATGCGGCCTCGATTGCGTTCCGCAGGGGGCCTTGGGGCGGGCGGTCCACCACGATGGAGTGGAGCAGGGACATGTCGCCCACATGGGCGAGCCCCTTGCGGCCAAATTTCTCGGCATCGATCAGCAGGTGGCGCTGGCTGGCGCGCTGCAGCATGGTGCGCTTCACGGCTGCAAAGCCGCGCACGGATTCCGAGGGGCCCTCTTCGGAGAAACCTGAGGCCCCGATCAGGCAGCGATCCACATTGAACCTTGTGAGGAATTCCAGCGTCTCCGTCCCGACCACGGCGGATTCCGCGGCGAGATATTCCCCGGGGCAGAGCAGGACCTGCGCCGGGCCGTGGCCGAGGGTCATGGCCACGGGGATCGAGTTGGTAATGACCGTGCAGCTTGTGCCGCGATAGGCCAGCGCCCTTGCCATTTCGATGGTGGTCGAACCGGAATCGATCATCACCGTCTCACCTTCGCCGACCAGCGCGGCAGCCCGCCGTCCGATCCGCGCGCGTTCGGCGATCCGGGCATGCTTGCGCTCGTCCAGACTGGGATAGTGGCCCTGGGTCGGCGCCGAAGCCCCGCCATGGTCTCGCGACACAAGCCCCTCGGCAGAGAGCGCGTCGAAATCCCGGCGGACGGTTTCCGTGGAGACATTGAACCGCGAGGCCAGCTCGCTGATCCGGACATGGGGGCGCAGTTTCAGCTCAAGCAGGATCTGCCTGCGCCGCTCCGTCTTTTTCAGGCGCGCCCTATCGTGCTCTCTGGTCTGTGTCATCCGCCCCGCCGGCTCCGCCTTATGGGCGCAGATTGTGGTCTTTGCGGCGGCAATTCAATTATTTTGTTGCATAAGCAAAATTTCAGTGTGAGATTTTTGGATAAGATCAAGAAATCAGACCATTTGCCCCGAGACCGACCCGTTTGACCGAACCAGCCCGATCCCAGACCCGCCACCTGCCGTTTCGCCAAGGCCTCGGAGCTTTGGCATGAGCGCCACGCCCGAAACGGCGGAGCAGATCGCGGCGCTGCCGGTCCACCGGGACAAAAAGGGCAGGCTGCGCGTCCTTATGGTGACGTCCCGCGATCGCGGTCGCTGGGTCATGCCCAAGGGCTGGAAGATGGATGACAAGAAGGATTGGCAGGCCGCCAAGATCGAAGCGCTGGAGGAGGCAGGCGCCGTGGGCTTTGTTTCGGACAAGGCCATCGGGACGTATCACTATGACAAGCGGCTCGAGAACGGGCGCGCGATCCCCTGCGAGGTGACGGTCTATCCGATGATCGTCGAAAAGCTGGAGCGCCGCTGGAAAGAGCGCAAGGAACGCAAGCGCCGCTGGTTCTCGTTCGGAAAGGCCGCAAAGCTCGTGGATGAGCCCGAATTGTCGGACTTGTTGAAGAAACAGGCGAAAAAGCCAGGACGGCTTTCAGAACTCGAAGAAAGGAGCTCCGCCGCCTGACGGCGAGCGCAACGACGTCGGAGGTACCGGCGCGCAACATTCCTTGGGAGGGGAAAACATGAAGACACTGACCATGACAGCCTTGGGCTCCGTCATTGCTCTGTCCGCGTCGATCAGCGCGGCGCAGGCGGACAAGCTGACTTTCTACTGCTCGGCGCAAGAAGACTGGTGCCAGTTGATGGCCCGCAGTTTCGAAGATGCGACCGGCATCGATGTGGACATGACCCGCAAATCCAGCGGCGAGACCTTTGCCCAGATCCGCGCCGAGAGCGCGAACCCCAAGGGCGATGTCTGGTGGGGCGGCACGGGGGACCCGCATCTGCAGGCCGCCGAGGAAGGCCTGACCATGGAGTATATCTCGCCCATGCGCGACCAGCTCCATGACTGGGCGATCAGCCAGGCGGAGAGCGCGGGCAACAAGACCATCGGGATCTATTCCGGCGCGCTGGGCTATGGCTACAACACCGATATCCTCGCGGCCAACAACCTGCCGGAACCGAGCTGCTGGAAGGATCTGCTGAAGCCTGAATACAAGGGCCATGTCCAGATGGCGAACCCGAACTCCTCGGGGACGGCCTATACGACGCTCGCCTCCATGGTGCAGATCTTTGGCGAAGATGACGGGTTCGAGTTCATGAAGGGCCTCCATGCCAATGTGAACCAGTATACCAAGTCGGGCTCCGCGCCGATCAAGGCCGCGGGCCGGGGGGAGAACACGATCGGCATCGTCTTCATGCATGACGCCGTGAAACAGGCGGTCTCGGGCTTCCCGGTGAAGGTCGTCGCGCCGTGCGAGGGTACGGGCTACGAGATCGGGTCCATGTCGATCATCGACGGCGCGCGGAACGAGGAAGAGGCCAAGAAGTTCTATGACTGGGCGCTTAGCACCGACGCGCAGAACCTCGCCCTGCAGGTCAACGCTTTCCAGGTGCCGTCGAACACGGGAGCTGAGACGTCCTCCTCCGCGCCGGACATGTCGACGATCAAGCTGATCGACTACGACTTCAAGAAGTATGGCTCGTCCGATGAGCGGAAGCGCTTGCTGCAGAAATGGGACGAAGAGGTCTCGGTCCTGCCCCAGTAAGTGCGCTCTGAGGCAACAAAAACGTCCCACCCGGTCCTGATCTTCTGGATCATCGCCGGGTGGGTCGGCTACTGCCTTCTGCCGTGGTACATGGTGGAGGATGGCCTCTGGTCGTTCGAATGGCAGTTCGACGGCTATCCCTTCGACACGGACTATGCCCCCGGGCTCTTCCTGATCGGGCAGGGGGAGAAGCTCTGGCTTTCGCCGCTCCTGATCCCGCTGGCCTTGCCGCTTCTGGCGCTCAGGCGGGCCAAATCCGATCCCGCCTATGCCAAGCTGTTGATCCTGTCCGGGGCGCTAGGCTTTGGCTGGTTGATCGCGCAGGGTTTCGGGATCGGCATTCGCGGCTTCAACTATGACTGGCTGAAAGCGGTCTTCGGCGAGCCGAAGATCCGGCAATTCGGCATGGGTTATGGCGCGATGATCTGCGCCTCGGCTTTCCTGTTTCTGCTGACCCAGGGCATTGCGGCGCGCGGCGCGATCAATGGGGATGTCTTCGTGGTCAGCGCCATTGGCGGTGTGATCACGATCGTGACCGCTTTCGTCTTCTACCCGATCGCGAACATGCTGGCTTCGGCCGTGCTGACGGAGGAGGGGACCTATTCGCTGGCGGCCTTCGCGACCAAGTTCTTTGATGATCGGCTCTGGGGGCTTGGCTGCTTTTCGGGCGCGCGCTGCGGCGCGGCCTGGAACTCGCTCTTCCTCGCGATCTCCGTCGGGTTCATCACGACGCTGCTTGGCCTCTGCTTTGCGCTGGTCGTGACCCGCTCGGGCTTTCGCTACAAGCGGGCGATCCGCGCCCTGACGGTCCTGCCGATCATCACACCGCCCTTCGTGATCGGCCTCGCGCTGATCCTGCTCTTTGGCCTCTCGGGCTCGGTCTCGGTCTTTGTCGCGGACCTGCTGGGGACGCAGCCGACCCGGTGGCTCTATGGCTGGCCCGGGGTGCTGATCGCGCAGACGCTGGCCTTCACCCCCATCGCGTTTCTCGTGCTGATCGGGGTGGTCGAAGGGGTCTCGCCCTCAATGGAGGAGGCGTCGCAGACCCTGCGCGCCAATCGCTGGCAGACATTCCGCACGGTCTCCCTCCCGCTGATGCGGCCCGGTCTGGCCAATGCCTTTCTGCTCGGCTTCATCGAGAGCATGGCGGATTTCGGCAATCCGCTGGTGCTGGGCGGGAATTTCGACGTGCTCTCCACCGAGATTTTCTTCGCCATTGTTGGTGCGCAATATGATCAGGGGCGCGCGGCGGTGCTGGCGCTGGTCCTGCTCTTCTTCACGCTCTCGGCCTTTTACGCGCAGCGCGTCTGGCTCGGAAAGAAAAGCTATACCACGGTCACCGGCAAGGGCGATGCGGGGGTGCATCCGCTGATGCCCACGGGGCTCGCCATTCCGGTGATGGTCGTCGCCCTGTCCTGGGCCGTGTTCACCGCCGTGGTCTATGCGATGATCGTGTATGGCAGCGTGGTGGAGCTCTGGGGGGTGAACAACACCCTGACCTTCAAGCACTACGTGACCGCTTTCAGCCTCCGCCTTGAAGAGGAGGGGATCCGCTGGACAGGCGCGGCCTGGGACAGCTTCTGGACCACGATAACCATCGCGGCCATCGCCGCACCGCTGACCGCAGCCGTGGGGCTGGTGACCGCCTATCTGCTCACCCGGCAGAGCTTTGCGGGCAAGAACGCCTTCGAGTTCGGCACCATGCTCAGCTTTGCCATCCCCGGCACGGTGATCGGGGTGAGCTATATCCTCGCCTTCAATGTCCCGCCCATCGAGATCACGGGGACAGGCGTCATCCTCGTTGTGAGCTTCATCTTCCGGAACATGCCCGTGGGGGTCCGGGCTGGCATCGCCTCCATGAGCCAGCTGGACAAGTCTCTCGACGAGTCCTCCCTGACCCTCGGCGCAAACTCTTGGCAGACCTTCCGCCGGATCATCCTGCCCCTCTTGCGGCCCGCGATCCTGGCCGCGCTGGTCTACAGCTTCGTGCGGGCGATGACCGCGATCTCGGCGGTGATCTTCCTCGTCTCGGCCAAGTACGACATGGCCACGAGCTATATCATCGGGCGGGTGGAGAATAACGATTACGGCCTCGCCATCGCCTATTCCACCACGCTGATCTTCGTGATGCTGGCCGTGGTCGGGGCGATGCAACTGGTGGTCGGCCGCACCCGGATCGGTCGCCGCATGACCCAATCGCGCACCAATGTTTGAGGAGCCGCCCCGATGAGCATCAGTTCCAAGGCCGCCCCCGTCCGGTTCGAAGGCGTCTCCAAGGTCTTTGGCAAGGACGTCACCGCCGTGGACAGCATCGACCTGCATGTGGATGCGGGCAAGCTCGTGACCCTGCTGGGGCCATCGGGCTGCGGCAAGACCACGACCCTGCGGATGATCGCGGGGCTCGAGATGGCCACCTCCGGGCGGATCCTGATCGGCGACCGGGATGTCACCCGGCTGCCCGCCACGGATCGCGACGTCTCGATGGTTTTCCAATCCTATGCCCTCTTCCCGCATATGAGCGTGCTCGAGAACGTGAAATACGGGCTGACCTTCTCCGGGTTCGGCAAGGAGGAGGCGCGGGAACGCGCACTCAAGGGGCTCGACCTGGTTGGCCTGACGGGGTTCGACGGGCGCCTGCCCTCGGAGCTTTCGGGGGGGCAGCAGCAGCGGGTTGCCGTGGCCCGTGCGCTGGTGCTGGAGCCGCAGGTGCTGCTCTTTGATGAGCCTCTGTCGAACCTCGACGCCAAGCTGCGGCGGCAGGTGCGCGAGGATATTCGCGCGATCCAGCAGGATCTCGGCCTCACGGTCGTCTATGTCACCCATGATCAGGAGGAGGCGCTTGCGGTTTCCGACGAGATCGTCGTGATGCGCAATGCGGGCATCGCCCAGATCGGCACGCCACGGCAGCTCTATGATGCGCCCAATGACCGGTTTGTGGCGGATTTCATCGGTGAGGCGAACCTGCTGGAGTGTCAGATCACCTCGCTCGAGGGCGATATGGCGGTGATCGAGATCGATGGCTTTGCCCATCGGTTGCCCTCGCGCGGCCTGACGCCGGGGGCCGCGACCCTGGCCGTCCGACCGTCGCGGATCCTGATCGGCGCAGAGACAGGGATCGCCGCGACCGTGGCCAAGGCGACCTATGTGGGTGTCCGGATGGAATACACGCTCACTGGCGCGTTTGGGCAGGTTTTCGCCGTGCAGGATGACGTGGATGACCCATTGACGCCGGGCACCGAAGTCCGGATGTCTTTCGCTACCAGAGGCCCGGTGCTTCTGCCAAGATAGGCCCATGTCCAAGCTGATTTTCATCACCCATCCGGAGGTCGTGGTCGACCCGGATCGGCCCATCCCCGATTGGGGTCTGAACGAAACCGGGCGTGCGCGGGCCGAGGCTTTTGCGCAGAGCCCGCTCTTGTCTGCCGTCACCGCGATCTGGGCCAGTACCGAGCGGAAGGCGACCGAGGCCGCCGAGATCCTCGCCGCCCCGCGGGGCCTGTCCATCGCGACCCGCGCGGATCTGGGGGAGAATGACCGCAGTGCCACGGGCTTCCTGCCGCGCGAGGCCTTCGAGGCGGCGGCGGATGCGTTTTTCGCCGACCCGGAGGAGAGTTTTCGCGGATGGGAGCGGGCTGTGGATGCCCAGAAGCGGGTTGTAACCGCCGTGACCGAGATCGTGCGGGAGCACGGGGCGGGAGATCTGGCGATCGTTGCCCATGGGGCTGTGGGCACGCTGCTCTGGTGTCATTTGCAAGGCGTGCCCATCGACCGGCAGCATGATCAACCGTCCCAAGGGCACTATTGGAGTGCGGATCTCGGCGATCTGCGTCCGGAGAGTGGCTGGCGCGCGATCACCTAGCCTGTCGCGCTGTCAGCGGCTCCAATGGGTGTCCGCGATCTGCCGCAAGATGGGAAAGACGTCTCGTGTTCCGGCCACGACGCGGCCTCCTTCGCGGATCATCTGGTCCGCATCCTGATCCTCGATGGCGCCACCGGCCTCGGCAATCATCAACTGGCCGGCCAGACAGTCCCAGGCATTCATATGCTGTTCGAGATAGCCGACCAAACGCCCCGCCGCGACATAGGCGAGCGAGAGCGCGCCGCTCGCATTGCGGTGAAACAAGGCGCCGCTGTCGACGATATCGGCGATCAGCGGCACCACATGGCGGGTCTCGATCCGGTTCGAATAGCCGACGGAAACCGTCCCGCTATTGAGCGGCACGTCATTGGCGACCCGCATGGGCGTGCCGTTGAGCGTTGCCCCATGGCCGCGCCTTGCGGCGAACGTCTCTCCGAAATTCGGGTCATGGGTCACGCCCAGCTGCGTCTGCCCCCCGGCGACCCCGGCGAGAACAACGGTCCAGGCCGGGATCCCGTTGACGAAATTCGTGGTGCCGTCGATCGGGTCGATCACCCAGTCGAACCCGCTGGTGCCAATCTTGGGCGCGTGTTCCTCCCCGATGATCCCGTCCTCGGGCCAGGCCTCTGCGATCAAGCCGCGGAGGAGGGTTTCCACATTCTTGTCCGCCTCGCTCACCCAGTCTTGCGCGCCTTTGGCCTCAACCACCAGAGCCTCGCGATCACGAAAGTACTTCGACGCGGCCTCCCCGGCGGTGACGGTGGCCTGAAGGGCGAAGTCATATCGCGCTGCGTGGTCGGTCATGGGGTCCCTCTCTTTCTCGCAAGGCGGGGCGCAAGGATCAGATGCTCCCGCCCGCTGTCGGAGGGTGCGCAGATCGGCAGCCGCGATCAAGGGGGGCTTGCTCGATTGCGCGGTGGGCAAGCCGGGTGGTGTCAGGATCGCGCCTTGCCGCTTCAATCCTGACAGTGGGCGAGGGGCGTTTGTGTGCGGATGCCGGGGGGGCGGTCCGTACGGGCCGCCGGTCCCCTAGCGATGCACGGGGAACCCGTCCCAGGCCGCGTCAAAGAAGGCCCGCTCCAGCGCGACGGCCTTCGCAAAGGTCGCGCGCACGTCTTCGCGCCCGGCGTCATCCAGCGTCTCAAAGACCGTGTCGAGCTGCCCGCGTAAATAGGCGACGACGCCCGCAAAGCCCGGACCCGAATGCAGCGTGATCCATTCACCCAGCCAGAAAGGCAGATCGTCAGCGCGATCCTCGAAAGGCGTGGCCCAGTCCAGATAAATCCATTCCGCAACCACCAGCACGGAGAGCATGACTTCATAGCGACCGGAGAGGCGCGCCTGCTCCATAAGGTCCTGGAAAGCCTTCGTTTCCGCTGCGGCCTCCTGCGCTTGCGGGACATCCAGCGCCTCCAGCGCACGCAGGAAATAGGTGTTCTCCGGCCCGCAGATCAGCCCGAGGAACTGCGCGCCCGGCACGGCATCCGCAAGGCTCGGGGCATGGGCCACAGCGGAGGCGAGAAGCCGCACGAACCCCTCGACAAAGAGGTAGTCCTGCTGCAGATAGCCGGCCATTTCCTCGGGCGCCAGTGTCCCCTCCGCCAGTGCGTCGGTGAACGCATGGGTGGTGGCGGCGTGCCAGTCCTCTGCGACATTGGATTGAAGCGTGTCGGTCGCGCGCATCTGGGCCTCCGGAGCCGGTCGAAACGTTGGGTTGGGCCTGCGGCGCTCGCCTTGGCCTCGGCCCAGAGGAAGTGACGGCAGTGCTGGGGGATGTCAATCAAGTCAGCTTCGTCTCGATACAGGCCTGCGAGCTGGGCCTTTAATCTTTCCTAGCTTTGAAGTCCGGGTTGGCCCGCCTCAATCCGCGCCTTGCAATCGGCCCACATCAGAGTTTTGTGCGCGCAGTCGCATTGCCAGCACCGAATGCGCCTCGCACAGATGCCCGCATTGACGTTTAGGATCGGGTGGAAAAGCTCGCGCTGAAGGGCCCGAACCTGACAGTTGCCAACTTTCAAATATCCTCTCCGCAATAACTACGCGTAGGCCAATCGCGGTGTCGGCAAGCTTCGTTATTCGTCGAAGGCAAGTTCAGTTTCAACGTTCACATTGGTCCACCGCACGTGACCACCAAAGGGACTACACCCTTTCGCGCGAGGGTTGACGCATCTCGTTGCGGGAGGAAAGGATAGCGAAAGAGCCATGCTGCAGAGGCACGGATAGCCGCGTCGATCGAAGGTCCCAATACGGAGGTGCCGCGGACCATTTTGCCGCGCACTTCTAAATCAGAACGCGACCGACTTCGATATGCGCCATTCTAAAGCTGTTTGGTGGCACGCCGGTCTTGGACTTGAAGAAGCGTGTGAAGTGTCCTTGAGCCGAAAAGCCCAACAGTTCGGAAATCTCCGCAATTGTTACGCTCGGATCACTCAGTAGATGCGACGCGCGTTCGCAGCACAGGGTGTCCAGATACGTGCGGGGAGAGAGGCCGGTGCATTGACGAAAGCGGGCGTAGAACTGCGACCGTGACAGCCCCACCTCCTGGGCGACGACATTCAGGTCAAGTTCCTTGGATGGCTTTGAATGGAACGCCTTGATGGCTTTGCGAATGCGGTGATCGCTCACGAAGGATCGATCTGCCCCCTGTTCCGACATGACATTCGTGCGCGAGCTTTGCAGGACCGACCAGACGAGATCACGCAGCAGGATGTCGAACTTCTCCTCGTGATTATGCAGATCCGCCATCTGATCTGCCAGTTGGAGCGCCTTGAGTTGCACCTGTCGGCTGAGCGTCGCGACAGGTGCGGCAAAGGGCAGGTTTTTAGACCCTGTCAGTATCTGGGGTCCGTAGTCGCCGAACCAGAGCGTGTCGATATAGAGCGCCAAGAGAACGGTCGGCTCGATCCCCGGCGGGCGCTGATTGGAATGCACGATCCAGGGGTTCACCAACACCATCTGAGTGTCAGACAGCGTCGCGCTCTTCCCATCGACCTGGTAGGTCGTGTCCGGTCCCGACAGCTTGATGAGCGCGTGAACCTGTGAGTGCGCGTGATCCTGAACCGGTTCTGTGGCCGACAGCAACGCGACGCGCCCGAACGAGCCTACGGCAATTCCCAACGCGTCAGCCAACACACCCTCCCGAAGTGCTGCAAATAGTCGGACAAATAGGTAAATAGCACGACGCCTGGGCAAAGACCACTGCGCTTTCAAATGCCATCCTCACCTCAACGCAAATGCACGACTGCAGCTGAGACATGGGGACCCTGACATTGGCCAAACTGCCTGACTTCTTGAAAACAGACTGCTTTATCGGAGGCGCCTGGGTCGGTGCCGGCTCGGGGGCGCGGTTTGATGTGACAGACCCGGCCAATGGAGAGGTGCTCGCCTCGGTCCCGCGCATGACGGCCTCGGACACGGAAGCCGCCATTTCTGCGGCTCAGGCTGCCTATGAGGGCTGGAGCGGTCGGACCGCTGCGGAGCGCGCGAAAGTGCTCAATGCCTGGGCCGCTGCGATGCGCGAGAATGCTGAGGATCTCGCGCGCCTGATGACGCTGGAACAGGGCAAGCCCCTGGCAGAGGCGCGTGTTGAGGTCGAATATGCGGCGAGTTTCTTCAGCTGGTTTGCCGAAGAAGGGCGTAGAGTCTACGGCGATATCATCCCGCCGCACCGCACGGACGCGCGCATCCTTGTGACGCGAAACCCGCTCGGCGTCGTGGGTGGCATCACGCCGTGGAATTTCCCGTCTGCCATGGTGACGCGCAAGGCTGCGCCAGCGCTGGCTGCGGGCAATTGCATGGTGCTGAAACCTGCTGAAGCGACGCCGCTCTCTGCGTTGGCCGTGGCCGCCTTGGGCGAACAGGTGGGCCTGCCGCCCGGCGTGTTCAACGTTGTGACCGGGGATCGCGAGGACGCGCCAGCCATCGGCAAAGCGCTGATTGACAGCTCCATGGTGCGCAAGATCGGCTTCACCGGCTCCACGGCCGTGGGCAAACAGCTCATGCGCGATTGCGCGGGCGATCTGACAAAGGTGAGCCTCGAGCTCGGCGGGAACGCGGCCTTCATCGTCTTCGACGACGCCGATATCGACGCCGCGCTCGAGGGGGCGCAAATCTGCAAGTTCCGCAATGCGGGCCAGACCTGCATCGCGGCAAACCGCATCCTCGTGCAGGACAGCATCCATGACAGATTTGTAGAGGCGCTGTGCGCCAAGGCCGCGGAGATCAAGATAGGCCATGGTCTCGAAGAGAGTGTCGCCCAAGGCCCGCTGATCGACACGCGGGGGCTCGAGAAGGTCGAACGCCTTGTGGCCGACGCCACGGAGAAAGGCGCCAAGCTCCATATCGGTGGGGCGCGCCATGCCCAAGGTGGTACAAACTACCAGCCGACTGTGATGACCGGCGTCACCCCCGAAATGGACATCGCGCATCAGGAGGTTTTCGGCCCTGTCGCGGCGATTTCAAGCTTCAAGGATGAAGCCGAGGCCATCGCGATGGCGAATGACACGCCCTACGGGCTGGCGGGCTACTTCTATAGCCGCGATGTGGGGCGGATCTTCCGCGTGGCGGATGCGCTCAAAACAGGGATCGTTGGCGTCAATACCGGCCTCATTTCGACGGAAGTCGCTCCGTTCGGCGGCGTCAAGGAAAGCGGCATCGGGCGCGAAGGCTCCAAATACGGCATCGAGGACTGGACCGAGCTGAAATACATCTGCCTCGCCGGGCTCGGAGCGGCATCATGATCGTCGAAGAGCGCATCTATACGCTGCATATCGGTAAGGTGCCGGAATACCTGAAGCTCTATGAGGCGGAGGGTCTGGTGGTCCAGACCCGGATACTGGGCAACCTTCTGGGCTACTACCAGGTTGAGTTCGGGCCGCAGAACCAGATCGTCCACATGTGGGGCTATGACGACCTCGCGGATCGTCAGTCGCGCCGCAAGACGCTCGTGCAGGATGCCGGCTGGAAGGAATACGTCAAGAAAATCAGGCCGTTGGTGCGCTATCAGGAGAACAAGCTCCTTGTTCCTGCGCCCTTCATGCAGGCGCGCGGATAGAAAACGGGGAGCACGGCAATGCATCTACATCTCTTTGAAGATACGCTCACGGACGGCCAGACCGTCTCCTTCGGCGAGACCGCCGGGCGCGCGATCTACGTGACGGCGGGCGAGGTCAGCTTGAATGGAGTGGTTCATCCCCGGGATGAAGGTTTTGTCACCGACGGCCCCGTGACGCTCGTGGCGGGGGCCGAGGGCGCGTCGCTTTGGCGCTGGGATCTCTCTGAGGACGCGCCGGTGGACGCCCCGCACCACAGTGCGCGCAAGCTGTCTGGTGAGGTGCCCGCCAATCTGGCCGCTCCGGGCCATTTCCTGCGCCTCGACAGCGTGAGCTTCCCGCCCGCAGGGACCGCCATGCTGCATACGCATCAAGGCCCTGGCATCCGCTGCCTGCGCGAGGGCGGGATCCGCATCGACACAGGAGGCAGTTCGGCGGCCTTCGGCCCCGGTGGCGCATGGTTCGAGAGCGGGCCGGACCCGGTCTTTGCCCAGGCGGATCATGCCCTAGAGAGCCGCTTCATCCGCGCCATGGTCCTGCCCGACGCGCTGCGCGGCAAGTCCTCGATCCACTACGTCAACGCAGAGGACCGCGCCAAGCCCAAGTCGCAGACTTACCGAAACTTCGGCGAGATTGGACTCAACCTGTGAACGCACCGACCCTCCCTAAAACCCTGACGGGCGCGCAAATTCTCGTGGAGTGCTTGCGCCAGCAAAAGGTGGATCATTGCTTTCTCGTTCCGGGGGAGAGCTATCTTGCGGTCCTTGATGCGCTGACCGACGCGCCCGAGATCGCCATGACCGTCTGTCGGCAGGAAGGCGGGGCCGCGATGATGGCGGATGCCCATGGCAAGCTCACGGGCCGTCCGGGAATTGCGATGGTCACGCGGGGACCGGGCGCCACGAATGCGTCGGCGGGGCTCCATATCGCGCGCCAGGACGCGACGCCCATGATCCTCTTCGTTGGACAGGTGGCCCGCGACATGCGCGAGCGCGAGGCGTTTCAAGAGATCGATTATCGTCGCATGTTCGGGCAAGTGGCCAAATGGGTGGCCGAGGTGGATACGCCCGAGAGGATGGCCGAAATGGTCTCGCGCGCGTTTCACGTGGCCATGTCCGGGCGACCGGGCCCGGTGGTTCTGGCCCTCCCGGAGGACATGCTCGTAGAGGAAGCGCAAGCGCATTTGGCGGGCATTCCCACAGCCCAGGCCGCACGTGCCACGATTGCCGAGCGTGATGCTACAGCGCTCCTGGAGGTGCTGGAAACCGCAACATCCCCAATGATCATCGTGGGAGGCGGTGCCTGGTCGGACGCCGCGCGCCTCGACTTGCAGGAGTTCGCCACGCGGTGGAACGTGCCAGTCGCGGCTTCGTTCCGCTGTCAGGATTTCTTTGACAATGGCCACCCGCTCTACGCTGGGGATGCCGGGATCGGGATCAACCCGAAGCTGGCCGCACGGATCAAGTCGGCGGATCTGCTCATCCTTCTCGGCACAAGGTTCAGCGAGATGGAGTCGAGTGGTTACAGCCTCATCGACATCCCTTTGCCAGCGCAAAAGCTGATCCATGTCTACCCGGACCCCGATGAGATCGGGCGCGTCTACATCCCAAGCCTTGGCATCGCGGCGCAGGCGGCTGAGACGGTGGCCTCTCTGCTCGGGCTTCCCGGTCCGAAGGCCAATTCAGCCGCGCGCAAAGCCCATGCCGAGAGCTGCCATGCGGACTATCGCGCATGGTCGACCCTGCCCGAGGGGCGGGGAGAGTTGGCCATGGCGGAGGTGATGGCCCATGTGAAAGCCGCGCTGCCTGAAGATGCGATCATCACAAACGGCGCGGGCAATTACACGGTCTGGGTGCACCGGTTCCTGACCTACCGCACCCACAGGACGCAGCTTGCTCCGATTTCCGGATCCATGGGCTACGGCCTTCCCGCCGCCGTCGCGGCAGCCAGAGCGCATCCTGACCGCCAGGTCGTCTGCTTTGCGGGGGATGGCTGTTTCTTGATGCACGGCCAAGAGCTTGCAACAGCCGCAAAGTACAACGCGAATTTGACCGTGATCGTCGTAAACAACGGCATGTATGGTACGATCCGGATGCATCAGGAGCGCAACTATCCGGGCCGCGTCAGTGCAACCGATCTCGTGAATCCCGATTTCGCCCTCTTGGCGCAATCCTACGGGTGCCACGCGGAAACAGTTACCCGCACAGACGAGTTCGACAAAGCCTGGGCGCGCGCCTGTGACTTTGCGGGACCCAGCTTGATCGAGCTTCGGGTCGACCCGGAATTGATCACACCGACACAGACGATCGGCGATCTGCGCAGCGCCTCTGGCCGCTGAGCTTCTTGCGACGAGGGAGGAAAACAACCATGGGCGACAGAAACGTTGTCATCATCACGGGCGGTGCCATGGGCATCGGGCGTGCAATCGCGGACAGATTTGCCAAGGGCGGGTCTGCGGTGGTCATCGCGGATGTCTCTGGCGCAGCCGATGCTGCCGCCGACATCGTGGCCGCTGGCGGCGAAGCCATCGGGGTCACCTGTGACATTTCTGATCCGGCATCTTGCGACGCGATGGCCGAGGCCGCCGTTCAGGCGTTTGGCCGCATCGACACGCTGGTCAACAATGCGGGCCTCTATTCGACGCTCAAGCTCGCCGAGTTCACCAAGATCACGCCCGAAGAATGGCAAAAGGTGCTGAATGTGAACGTCATGGGCCAGGCGTTGGTGACAGCCGCGATCCTGCCTACCATGCAGGCCCAGGGTCGCGGCGCGATCGTGAACATGTCCTCCGGGACCCCGTTCAAGGGGGTGCCGTTCCTATTGCACTACGTGGCCAGCAAGGGCGCGATCAATGCGATGACCAAGGCCCTGGCCAAGGAGCTTGGCGCTGCGGGCATTCGCGTCAATGGCGTGGCGCCGGGCTTCACCATGTCCGACGGCGTCAAAGCCAATCCGCATCAGATCGAAAAACTGCAGGAGATCTCGGTGAACGCGCGGGTGATTGCGCGCGATCAACTGCCCGAAGATGTCGTGGGAGCCGTTGTGTTTCTCGCATCTCAGGACGCGGCCTTCATCACCGGCCAGACGCTGGTCGTAGATGGCGGCGCGTATTTTCACTGACAAAAAGACTAAGCCAACGGGAGGGATTAACCCAATGAAACGTCGTACTTTTCTGAAGACTACAACGCTGGCTGCAGCCGCGCTCGCCGCGCCTGGCCTCACCATGGCCGGGGCATCAAAGAAGCTGCGCATCGGCACGATCACGCCCGGCAGTCATTTCTGGACGCAGACGATGGACCGCGTCGGAAAGTCCATGGCCGAGAAGAGCGGCGGCGCATTTGCATCCGAGATCTTCCCATCGGGTCAGCTGGGAAATGAGGCGACCATGATCCAGCAGCTTCAGGCGGGCGGGCTCGATATGGGCTTCTTGACGGTGGCCGAATTCTCGAACCGGATCGACGATATGGCCGCCCTCTTCACGCCCTATCTCGTCGCGGATGTCGCGCAGGCCTCGAAGCTTCTGACCGGCGCGACCGCGACCGCGATGCTCGATCAGTACAAGACGCTGGGCATGAAGGGTCTGGGCTTTGGCCTTGGCGGGATGCGCCATCTGATTTCGCGCAAATCCGCCGCGACATCCGCTGATCTGGCGGGGCGCAAATACCGCATCACGCCTTTCGCGCCGCTGCGCGATTTCTACGAGCTGATGGATGTGGCGCCCACGCCCGTCCCCCTGCCGGGTCTCTTTGATGCTCTGGCCAATGGTCAGGTCGACGGGGCCGATATCGATCTCGAGCTGGCCTGGAAGCTGAAGCTCTATGATCAGGCGCCCAATCTCAAGATCACGAGCCAGATGATGTTCCCCGTGGTTGCGGTTGTGTCCGGCAAGTATTGGGCGGGGCTTGATGCGGGCGAGAAGGAGATGCTGTCGCAGACCGTCTCCGAGGAGATCGACTGGCTCTTTGCGCAATATGTGGAGTTCGAGCCGAAATGGCTGGCCGACCTCAAGGGCACGGGCATGTCTGTCTCGTCTGCGGAGCCGGAGTTCTTTGGGGATACGCTCGCGCAGTGGAACGGGATCTGGGAGCCGAAAGCGCCCTCGATTGCCGCCTTGCGGGCCGAGGCTCAGGCGCTGGCCTGAGCAACAGGGCCGTCCGCGCGACGTTGCGGACGGTCCCAACCAACTTGCGCAAGGTGGCGGAATGCGACTTCTCCTGAAGGCCTCGGACGGTATTGCCCGCATTGAGGCGGTCGTCTTGAAACTGCTGGTGGCGGCGGTGCTCGGGCTCATGATCCTGAACGTGGCCAGCCGTGCTGTGAACTGGTCGCTCTACTGGGTCGATGAGCTGGCGATCAATCTGATGGTCATTTTCGCCTTCGTAGGTTCGAGCCTGATGTTCGCGCAGCGTCGCCATTTCGCCGTGACGCTTCTGTCGGATGCTGTCTCGGACGTGTCCCGGCGGCGGATGGCGATTACCGTACAGGGGATCAACCTGGCCTTCGCGCTGTTTCTGGCCTTTGCCTGCTGGGTCTGGTTTGACCCGGCAACGCTGGCCCGTCACGGTTTTGATCTCGCGGTTTTCTTCGAGAACACGTTCAACAGCGTCTATCAGGAAGTCACCAATACGATCGGCGTCAGGCGGTTGTGGTTCTTCCTCATCATGCCGGTCTTCGCGCTCACGCTTGCGATTCACAGCGCTGCGTGCCTTCTGCGCGACCTCTCCCACACAGGCGAAGAAGGCGACGTCTCATGATCACCGCGGTGGCTTTTCTCATTCTCCTCTTCATCGGAGCGCCCATCGGCATCGTTCTGGCGGTCTCGGCGACCGTCTATGTCTTTGCCACGGACAACACGGCGCTCATCGGCTCCTACGCGCTGCAGCTCCAGTCGGGCATTGGAAAATACGGGCTTCTGGCCATCCCGCTTTTCATGATGGTGGGGGAGATGATGAATGGCGGCGGCATCACGAGCCGCCTGATCGGCATGGCGCGCGCGGTTGTGGGCACCATGAAGGGCGGGCTCGTCTACGTGAACATCCTCGCCAACATGATGATGGCCTCGATCCTCGGCTCAGCGACGGCCCAGATTTCCATCATGTCCAAGGTGATGGTCCCGGAGATGGAGCGCGCGGGCTACCAAAAGACTTTTGCAGTCGCCACGACAACCTCCGCCGGTCTTTTGTCACCCATCATTCCGCCTTCGATGATGTTCGTTGTCTACGGGGTGCTCGCGCAGATCTCCATCGGGGACCTTTTTATCGCGGGCATTGTCCCCGGTCTCATGATGGCGTTGGGTTTCATGGCCGTGATCTTCGTGATTGGCCTCTACAGCCCGTTTCCCGTCGCACCCCCTCTGTCGCGGTCGGAGCGGTTCGCCCTGCTGCGGGACGGGTTGCTGACCCTGATCATCCCTGCCTCCATCATCGGCAGCATCCTGACCGGCATCGCGACCCCGACAGAATCCGCCGCCATCGCGGCTGTCATGGCTTATGTGATCGGTAGATTTGTCACGGGCGAGCTTGCGGACCGAGACATCCCTAATATGCTGCTGACTGCCGGGTCCAATGCAGCGCTCGTGCTCTTCATGGTTGCGACGGCCAATGTCTTTAGTTGGATCCTCATTTATGGGCAGATCCCGCAGGGGCTGGCTGCCTGGGTCGTGACAGTTGCCGATCATCCCATCCTGTTCCTGCTGCTGATCAACGTGATCATGCTCGCGGTCGGGATGATAATCGACGGCATCCCGGCGCTGATCATGGTGGTGCCGATCATCCTGCCCGTGGCAACGGCGGTCTATGGGATCGATCCGTATCACTTGGGCGTCGTGCTCTGCCTGAACCTGACGCTTGGCCTGATGACGCCGCCTGTCGGTGTCGCGCTCTATGTGGCGGCAACGGTGTCTGACACCAAAGCTGGCGCGATCTTCAAATCCGCCATGCCATTCGTCGCGGTCGCAGCATGGGTTGTGGTCATGATCAGCGTGTTCCCGGCCTTGATCATCCGCTAGGATCAGGCCTCACAGCCAGTAAATCACGCATGCTGCTGCCGCGAAGGCTGAGAGGCAGACCTTCGAACTGCGGTCGTCAAACACTTAGCGCGAAACAAGCGAGCTATAGTTGCCAAGGGCAAGCCTGCCTTGATCTGAAATGGCATGGTCAGCGCGTCTTTGTGGAAGGCTCAAGTCAATGCCCCAAAAGGCAGAAGCCACCTCAGTCCCACACCCCTTCGTGCCAAGACCCTGCCATGAGTTTTGATTTGGCTTTTTCAGCGGGGAGGTGCCGAGTCCTTAGACAACTTGAACAAATGGACTAAAGGCAAGGACACAAATGTGTGGACGGAGATCCGAACGCATCCTTGCTCTGATCGGGTGGATGGCCAAGCAGATGGAGTTTGGTGCGCAGTCTCATGTTCTGGCGGCGCTCTAACTTCAGTAAAGCAGCGGTTCTGGATTGCTTCGGATGCTGGTGGATCTCGGATATGTGGAGCGCACTGCGATATGCATGGTAGTTTGGTCCAATTCCCGGGCAAAGACTCGACCCCTCTCGCTGCGCGGGGCACCTTGTTGAGGGTTCTGGCACCAGTCGCCTATGAGGATGCTACATCGGTTGGGGAGTCGGGATTTCTCGCCGTGCGCGACCCAAATCTGACGATACTCTACTTCAACAAGGTGTTGCCCAATCGCGAGATCCGCTACGACATAGACACCTCCGTTCCGCGGCAAGCGCACCAGGGCTCGAGCGGCTTTGTTCTGCTGAATACGCTGATTGAAGAGGTCATCGAAGAACGCGCAACCGCGCTGCCACAGGTTGCGGGGCGCTCTCTTCTCCCGGACGTTTGGGCAACCGCGGCCGGTAGATACGCGATCGCGCGTCTTGAGTCGTCGAAGGGGCAACTTGTGTCGCCGCGCCTGCGCTGAGACTTTCCGGCGAAATCGAAACCTTTGTAGACCTCGCAATGTCTTTCGCTGGTCAAGGGACAGGGGCCCTGTGCCAAAACCACTTCCGAAAAAACGAGAGCCGGAAGAGGCACACCCGAGGCCTGATCCCGCCAGCACAACGGTGCGGCGGGCCCTTGGAAATTCAATCAACTGATGGAGGTGGGCGCGACGTCCATTTCCAGCTCTTGCGCTGTTGTGCTAGGGGCCGCAGTCGCGCTTGTCGCCGGTCGAGGCGTTGTTGCGGATGACCCGGATCGAAGCGTTGAGGTCGTTGTGGGTTTGAGGATCGGCCGGGGCCACGACACTGTGTTGCAATTGATAGCAAAGGTTCTGACGGAAGAGGATATCGTTGACGCCTCGATCAACGCGGTCAATTGGGAAGGCGGTAGTTCCGCCGTTGTGATGGGCTATCTCAACGGCAAGAAGGGGGACGGGCATGACCTGATGTCGATCATCTCGTTTTTCATCACGCGGCCGCTCAGATCATACCTGCCTTTCAGCTATGCCAGCTTCACGCGGCTCGGCATTGATCCCGAACTCCTCGCCGTGAATCCGAAGAGCGGCCTTGCTACGATGGATGCGATCCCTGGGGCCGGCGGGTGTCCGTCGTCATGGTTTTTGGAACCAATGGCGGCCTGAACTAAGTGAGAGTTTGGCTCATCTTGTTGGTTTGATTATGCGGCGTGTTTGCGGTGATGCAAGCGTCGCGCTTCGAGTGTTTTCTGTTTGATCCTTTCGCGTTGTTTGAGAATAGCTTTGTCCCGGCCGAAGTAGACGTCGGCGGGTGTGACGTTGTTGATGCTCTCGTGTAAGCGCTGGTGATTGTAGTGATCGACAAAGGCCGTGATCTGCGCCTCGAGATCGCATGGCAGGAAGTAGTTTTCGAGCAGGATGCGGTTCTTGAGGGTCTGATGCCAACGTTCGATCTTGCCTTGGGTCTGCGGATGGTATGGCGCACCGCGGGAGTGCTTCATGCCCTTATCCTGCAACCACTCGGCCAGATTCCCAGAGACGTAACTGGAGCCGTTGTCGCTGAGCAGACGCGGCTTGTGAACGACATGTACCTGATCGCAGCCGGATGCCTGCAATGCGAGGTCGAGTGTGTCTGTCACGTCCTCGGCCCGCATGTTGGTGCAGAGCTTCCAGGAGATGATGTAGCGGCTGTAATCATCGAGGACGGTGCTAAGGTAGAACCAGCCCCAGCCGATCACCTTGAGATAGGTAAAGTCGGTCTGCCAAAGCTGGTTGATTGCCGTCGTTTTGTGTTGGAATTCATCGGCGGCTTTCAGGACGATGAAGGCCGGGCTGGTGATCAGGTCATGGGCTTTGAGTGTCCGATATACAGTAGATTCCGAGACAAAATAGCGTTCCTGATCGGTAAACTTCACCGCCAGTTCACGTGGCGATAGCTCCGTTTCCTTCAGCGCAAGATCCACAACCTTGCGCTTCACGTCAGAGGGCACCCGATTCCAGACGTGATTGGGCTTGGGAGATTGATCCGCCAGCCCAGCCTCACCGCGCTGCAGTAT
>NZ_JBNAGH010000011.1:0-82746 GCF_049801095.1 Dinoroseobacter sp. S76
GCGATAGCTCCGTTTCCTTCAGCGCAAGATCCACAACCTTGCGCTTCACGTCAGAGGGCACCCGATTCCAGACGTGATTGGGCTTGGGAGATTGATCCGCCAGCCCAGCCTCACCGCGCTGCAGTATCGGTCATACCAACGGTAGAACGTGGTGCGAGGGATACCCAGCTTAGCCAGTGTTCGACGCGCCGACAGATGGCTTTCTTCCACCAGCCGAATGATCTCCAGCTTCTCTGATGCGGCATACCTCATTCGTGGTCGCCCCCATCCCCGAGCATGCTTTTTTTGAGAAGACGCAGCTCAAGCGTCTGTTCAGCGACCACTTCCTTGAGGTCCTTTGCCTCGCGGCGCAGTTCTTTGACCTCATCACTGTTCGCAGCCCGCGCTGTGTCCCCGGCCAAACGCTTCTTCCCGGCCTCCATGAAGTCCTTGGACCATTTGTAATACAGGCCCTGGGATATGCCTTCGCGACGGCATAGCTCCGCGATACTGTCCTCGCCGCGCAGACCATCCAGCACGATCCGGATCTTCTCTTCGCTCGAATACTGCTTGCGCGTGGCGCGCTTGATGTCTTTGACGATCTTCTCGCCAGGGCTCTTCGTTGTCTTTCTCATCGTCCACTCCTCGGTGGTTACGATGAGCAACAAACTCTCTCTTAGCAAATGACCCTGTTTGGACCCATAGGCACTGACGTCAGACAGGCGGGCGGGATCCTGAACGTGGGTGGTTCCGCGGTCGGGGCCATCGAGCATTTCTTGGCCGTTCAACTCGGCAAACTGACAGGCAAAAAGGTGAACCGCATTCCCTTCGACGGAGATGGCGAGGTTGTTGCCGCATACTGTCGAATTGGACCGGTTTTGCGATCACCAATCCGGGGCCGGTCCCCGACTTCATCGATACCGGGCAACTGGCAGCGCTTGCTATCCATACGGCGGAGCGTTCCGAAACCCCGCCCTATGTGCCGACGTTCTCGGAACAGGAAATCACCCACAGCCCTTTCAGCGGCGTGACGGCACCGGTCAACATCTCGGACGAGGCGAAAGCTTATCTCGTCGAGCCGATGACCGACCTCAATTACAACGCGGCATGGAAGACCCAGAATCTGGCGCCGAACTCGGTCTCTCCCGGGCTTCTGACTGGCACCGAGTTCGGAACCTACTTCGTCGAAGCCAAGGCGGTTTACTGCGAGACGCTCAAAGAGGTTGGTTTGATCAACTGATCATCGATTGAACGAGGAACTCCCGATGAAATGGTCGGAACTCATTCCGCGTGCAGGCCTCGTCGTATTCTCGGGGGGCTTCTCAAAGACTGTCTCGCACTCGATTACAACTCTGATGGTGGCTTCGGCCAAGGCTTTATCCGGCTGAAGCTTGCGCTCATAACCATCTTTCTGGCTGGTGCTGTCGGTCCCCAAATCCGTCCTGCGCAAATGCGCAGGACGCGGAGGATGACACAGGGCCAACCGATCTCGGATCGTTCATGCCCCTGTCGGAACCATGGTCCTGCTCTTTGTTGCTCCCCCTTGCTGCTCTGACAACGGTGGTTTCGGCAGTGTTTTGAAACACGCCCCGCTCAAGGCAGCAGGCTTGACGGCGATGACGCTCGCAGTCATCGCAGCGACCTTCAGCCTGTGACTGAGCATCCCGGTAGTCTGAGCAAAGCGCCCAATACATGTTTGATGCTCTCTCACGTCTGGTCGGCGGCTTTGCAGAATTTTTTTTCACTCTACAAAGTGCTACTGATCCTTGACGTAGTGCCGTCCTTCGTTGCCTGTTCAGCGTAGATTCCCAGGAAGTATTTCCGATGCATCGCCTTCTGCTTGAGCTGCGGCAACACGGGAGTGTCCCGGATCGTTTTCAAGGGGTACTCGCCTCTTCGGAAGCCGTTTGACTTGGCGGCATCGAGGACGGCTTTGATCCGCTGTGCGCGACGCTTGGCCGTCTCGCGCTTTTCAGTCCAGGTAGGGAGCAGGACTTGGAGCACTTCTGGCTGGCTGGCTACTGAAATCGGCAAGCGTCAATCTTGGGGAGGCATACTCGGCGAGCGTATTGACCCGCTGTTGGCCGTTCGTTGAGTTCGCGCCAGCTTCTTTGTCAGCTTTCCGCTTAGGGCATCCACGCAGTACCGCGTTGTCTACCACGCAATGATTTGGATGAAGTTGGCATGCGGCGGAGACGAAGTCCGCAATTAATTCAGCGTAAAAAACGGAAAATATTTTAAAATATCATAGTGCGATGTACTTCATGCCACATTTCATACCACCCTCTCTTTCCCTGAGTTGCGCTGCTTTTCTTCAAGACAAATGGTGTCCAAATGAAACAGTGTGGAGCAGAGTAATCACCCGCGCCTAATCGTGGACAAGGTTCGTTTTGCCGCTTTCTCTAGCTGACCTGCTTAGAGCGGAAGTGACCCTGCGAACCGGTCAATAGATCAAGCGTGGCAAGCTGGATTTAGGCTCGGTCTATATTGCAACAAGATCGCTACCTACTCCCGACGCCCGATACGCGTTCAATCGTTGCGGTGCAGACGGCTCTCCATTGCGCCGAGAGCACAATCCTTCAATCCAAGCCGCACTCCCTACTGCTGCGCCTGGATGGTCCAGAATTGCTTGTCGAATTGGGTCGTGGCTTCTCTCAGTGGCTTCAAGAGTAAGACGCCAGCCGCCAGTATATGTCGGCAAATACTGCCTGACATGTGCCGCCTTTGCGCGACAAAGAGCGCGCGCCAAATTAGTTTGATCTCGCTCACCTCTTTGGTGAGGAACAACAAGCCAAGGCTTGCGCGCAGACAGGACCTGAGAAGCCGCCACTGCGCTCGCTGTCGAAACCACGATATCGGCAGCTGCCAGCTGCTCTGCGATCGGTGCCTCCTTGGCAAGGACCTTTAGGGGGTCCGGCCGTTCTCTGTGCAGTTCGGACATCCCAGATCCAGCGACAATCCAGAGATGATCTGGAGTTGCAGCAGCACCAGCTGCAAGCGCAGCTTTAGACGGGAAAGACATGCTCGTCTCCGCAAGGGCGAGAACAACCCTTTTGTCCA
This sequence comes from Dinoroseobacter sp. S76, assembly GCF_049801095.1. NCBI lineage: Bacteria > Pseudomonadati > Pseudomonadota > Alphaproteobacteria > Rhodobacterales > Roseobacteraceae > Dinoroseobacter > Dinoroseobacter sp. S76. The sequence continues at coordinate 3,040 of NZ_JBNAGH010000011.1, forward strand.
TCGGAAGACCGAGACGCTCTCGCGCGACCCGGCGCGCGGGTCCTTGGCCAACACGTTCGAGACCGGCGGCAAAATGTGTCTTCCAATACAGGTGCGTCGGCCAGACATCTTGCGCGAGCGCCTCGTGACACGGGACCAAAATTCCAACGGCATTCAGATGTGCTTCCTGATGTGCGGACCCCAAGCGCAGGTCGGCTGGGGCAAATGTCACATAGGGGACAGAAAACGCCCGCGCAAACTGGACGATCTGAGATCCGGCTTCGGCGATAACGAGCCCGGGTTTCGCGCAGGCGAACCAACTGGCGATCTTTGCCAGGCCGTACGATACATTAGAGGATTTGAATTCTTCGATATTGAGGGTCCACAGCCCTTTTGATCCTGTAGCGACGTGCTCGCATGGCTTGGTAAGCCTTGGCACTTCGACAATCTCTGCCCTGCCCGCGATCCCAGACACACGCGTTGCATCTGAACAGAACACGGTCGCTGGCTGGTGCGCGGGGAGCGCGTCAATGATCCGGCACGTGCGGAGGACTTGCTCAGGCCGTTCCGGACAGAGGAAGAAGCCAACCGGGCGGGTGGTGGAAGGCAAGGGGCGCACGGGGTGATTGTGGAAGTCACGCATTTCGATGCTCCGTATTTGGATCGCAAATGTTTCGGACAGGCTCAGGCTTCGGCGTGAGTACGGTCGGGAGGTGCTTCTCAAGACGATCCCCCTCTTGCGGCCACAGCAGAGCGAGGAGGTTGTGACCGGTTCTGAGGCGTTGATTACCTGATGCTCGGCTGCAGGGGCGGAAGGAGGGCGAGTCTTTTCTCTGACAGAGAAAAAGAGGCCCTTGCTCGCCCGAGAGACGGGGACTGTGGAACAATCGGCTTTTCGTGGCCATCCACCCTCTGGGCGGCTTTTGTCTGCGACCATCTGATCTCACTCTGTCGCGCTAATGCGATGCGCATCGCGCCTGTGAGACGTGAATGCCTGTCGGCGGGGAAAGGTTCCCGCAAAATGGCTAATTCGTCGAAAGGGTAAAACTAGATCAGCAAACCCGCATCCTGCGTTTGACGCCCTTCGCAATAGGCTTAGGCCTGATCATTCCCCAAGGCCGACGGAACTTGTCACACGACATATGCGTTAACTGATCATGAACCGTGTCAAACACATCCGACCCGCTCCGGAGCGCCCCGACCAGACAACGCGCCCGGCTCTGTCCGCTGCAAGAACCGAGTGCGCCAGGAGCAAGTCTCGCTCAGCATTTGTTCTGTTGCCGGTATAGGAGCAAGCTCGTGTTTGCCCAACGCAGTTCCACAAATGACAGTTGCCTTGCGACCCGCTTGAGCCGGTATGTTGCGCTGACCCAAGACGAGGCCAAGTTCGTGGCCCGTATGGAGCGGGATGCCCGCCCCATGACACGACGGCAGAGCATCTTCGAGATCGGTGATGTCACCAACGAGTTGCACGTCATCAAGTATGGATGGGCCCTCGTCTATGGCCAACCTGTGCGCGGGCGGCGGCCAATCATCCATATCTACCTGCCTGGTGACGTTATGGGCATGGCTGAGCTGTCCCAACCCCACGCAAAACATGCGACCGTGATGCGAACCGACGGTATGGTTTGCCCTTTTCCGCGCGCAGCACTTGTCCGGATGTATGAAGAGGTGCCTCGTCTCGCGGCGTTGATCATGGCGTTGAACAGCCTTGAGCACCATGGGCTGCGACAAAGGTTTGCCGCGTCCACGAGCCTGACCGCGGAGGCACGGCTGCTGCAGTTTCTGGTCTCGCTGAAAAACCGCCTCGATGCGGCTCAGACCCTGGCGACGTCGCGGTTCTACATGCCGCTCACCCAGTCTGAAATTGGCGATCACCTTGGGCTGACCTCGATCTACGTCAACCGGGTGCTCAAACGTCTGAGTGACCGGGGGGTGCTGACCCTTCGGGACAAACACGTACAGCTTTTGGATATGCAGAACGTAGCGCAGGACGTAGACCTTCAGAATGAATGGCGTGAAATCGACCAATCCTGGTTTCCCACTTAAACCAGTTTAATAGGTTGAGCAAAAGCGCTGGCGCGCGCGCGCCGGGGTCTAGCAAATCAGAGGATGACCACTTTGATGACCCCGCGGCCGCAACGTCGGCGCTGGCCTAGCGCGCATGACAGCTTGCGACAGCGGCTCAAGCGGGACACGTCCAACCTCCACATGGATCTCGATAGGGTCGTCGGCGCGATTGATTTCGCGTCAAAGGCTGGCCTGACACGGTTTCTCGTTATGCAGAGGATCATGTTGGGCATGCTTGGTCGCCACGGATTGGGTGACCTGGCTAAAGGGACCATCGTGGAACTGGCGCTCAGAGCGAAATTCGATCTCCATCGGCTTTCGGCCAGGATCCCGTTTCAACCGAATTTGCTAAGCAATGACCTTGCCGATCTTCACTCGGAAGCCGTGGACTATGTCGTGCTTGGGTCACGCATTGGCGCAGAGCATCTCAAGCGCCGTTGGAAGGTCTCACGAGATCCAGAAGTCCAGGCCGCACGGAGTTTTTTGACTGCACCGACCGATACAGAGCTTTGGCGCAGCTGTGTACGTGACTTGCAAGGCAAGGCAGCCCAAGGGGCCCATGCAGACCGGGTCGTGGATGACGCCCGTCGGCTTTTCAGCGGTTTCGCTCAAACTGCAAGTTGCGATCCCCATTACAAGGAGACAGGCAATGACCGATCCTGTTGAGCTTTATGCGAAGGGTGGCGTCGATCTGACGACGTGTGATCGCGAACCCATCCACCTTCTGGGCCGTGTTCAGGATTTTGGCTGCCTGATCGCAATCTCTTCGGACTGGATCGTTGCCCACGCCTCAGAAAACTGCAGTGACATTCTCGGGCTGGAGCCCGCGCAGTTGCTCGGTGCGAGCTTCACGGACATGTTCCCACGGGACACCGTCCATGCTCTGCGCGGTCGGATGCAGGCGCTTACGCGGGGCGAAGGGGTAACCCATCTCTTTGGTCTCGACCTGCTGGATGATGGTCGGATCTTCAACGTCTCCATCCACCGTGCGAACCGCTACCTCGTGCTCGAGTTTGAGACGGCGGACCCGGATGAGGCGGGGGCGCGGCAAGACGCTTTTTCGATGGTCCAGGCGTTGATCGGCCGGGTTCAGAGACACCGTGATCTCGACAAGATGCTGAAGGAGGCGGCGACCTGCCTGCGGGTGCTGCTCGATATCGACCGGGTGATGGTCTACCGCTTTGAGGCGGACGGCTCTGGGCGTGTCTTGTCGGAATCGCTGCAAAACGGGGCCGAGTCGTTCCTTGGCCTGCGCTATCCCGCGTCAGACATCCCCAAACAAGCCCGGGCGCTCTACACGCGCAACCTCTTGCGACTGATCAGTGATGCGCAGGCAGAAGGGCATGCCATCGTGCCCCCCAGCAGCCCGGATGGCGAAATTCTTGACCTCTCGCTCGCCCAGACGCGGGCGGTGTCACCGATCCATCTCGAATATCTGCGCAACATGGGGGTGCGGGCTTCACTATCAGGGTCGATCCTGCGGCGCGGCGAGCTTTGGGGGCTGTTCGCGTGTCACAATATGACCCCCTTCCATATCGGATTTGCTAAGCGCAACGCGGTCGAACTGTTCGTTCAACTCTTCAACTACGAGCTGGCGCAGCTCGAGGTGGAGACCGAGCGCGAGGACGAGGCGCGCGCGCGGGAGCTGCATGATCGGCTCATGGCGCAGATGTCCTCGGGCCAGAACCTCGTGGACGTGTTTGACCCTTTGGCACAGGAGCTGCAGGACGTGATCGCCTATGACGGGATCGCGATCTACTCGGACGGGACCTATATCTCGCGGGGATCGGCACCGACCGAGGAGGAGTTTCTCGGTCTTGTGCGTTTCCTCAACCGGGCCCAGTCCTCCGAGGTGTTTTTTACGGACCATCTCATCGGCGGGTACCCGGAGGCCGAAGGGTTCCTCGACCGCTCAGCGGGCTTGATGGCGATGCCGATCTCGCGGACCCCGAGAGACTACCTCGTGATGTTTCGGCGTGAGGTTGCACAATCCGTGCTCTGGGCTGGGAACCCGGAAAAACCGGCAGAGCTTGGCCCCAACGGGATACGCCTGACCCCACGCAAGAGTTTTGCAGCCTGGCGCGAAACGGTCCGTGGCCATTGCGCCCCTTGGCTGTCGGCGGAACGGCGAGCGGCAGAGACCTTGCGGGTTACCTTGCTCGAAGTGGTTCTGAAAATGTCGGATGCCATGAATGAAACCCGCAAGAAGGCAGATGAGCAGCAGGAGTTGCTGATTGCCGAGTTGAACCACCGGGTCCGCAACATCCTCAACCTCATCCGTGGTCTTATCTCTCAGAGCCGGGGCGAAAGCCGGGATGTTGACGCCTTTAGCGATGTTCTGGACCACCGGATCCACGCGCTCGCGCGCGCTCATGATCAACTGACGCGCAAGAACTGGGACTGGGTCCCTATCCGCAGCTTGGTGGATACGGAAGTCGAAGCTTTTCTCAGCAGTGAATTTCACCGGGTGACCGTAGCGGGCGACCCCGTGGACCTTTCGCCGCCGGCATTCACCACCATGGCGCTGGTGCTCCACGAGCTTGTCACCAACTCCGTAAAGTACGGCGCTCTGAGCGTCGATTCCGGGACGGTTGGGCTGGATATCGCGCTGTCCAAGGATGGCGGATGCAGTCTGCATTGGCGCGAGATCGGCGGTCCCGTTGTGCAGCCGTCGAAAAGCCGGGGCTTCGGGACGACAATCATCGAGCGTTCGGTGCCCTTCGAGTTGCGTGGCAAGGCCGAGATGCGGTTCAAGGTGACTGGGTTGGAAGTCGACTTCTGGCTGCCATCAAGCTACGTCCGCGCGAGTTCGGTAGAGACGGCAATGCCTCCTGAACAAACCTCTCAGCCACAGGTCGATGTGGCCTTGATGGGCGAAGTGCTCATTCTCGAGGACAATATGATCATCGCTCTGGACGGGGCGGATATGTTGACGGAGCTCGGGGCGGAGCAGGTCCACACGGCTTCGCGTGTGGCCGAGGCCCTGAACATCCTGAAGACGCGCGAGATCACCTTTGCGATGCTCGACATCAATCTTGGCAATGAGACGTCCATTGCGGTGTGCAAAGCGTGCGAAGCGGCGGGAGTACCGTTTGTCCTCGCCACTGGATATGGCGGTGCCGTGGACACTATCGACGCCTTCCCCGAGGCTGCCCTCGTCACCAAGCCTTTCAGCCTCGATGCCTTGCGCATGGCCATACCAAAATCACAGGACCTGGCCGCCCGTCACAGAGGCTGACGACGAAAATCGAGCGCTTGGAGGTGCCGGCTTACCAGCCTGAAGCGTGCGGCATCTCGTGCGCGGACCGCCTCGCTGCGTCGCGCGCCTGTTCGGTCAGGTCCTCCTTTAGGAGGGCGACATTCCGCTTGTTGGACTTGAAGCTCGCATCAAAAATGTCCCCGAAGATCGGCACGCTGCCAACAAGCAGGTCGAGACCACTGTTCAGCCCCATGCGCGCGAGGGTGGACTTGCGGGCGCCCAACCTGTGCCCCTCATAGATCACGTAGATCGCGGGGCCGATGGTGACCAGATCACCCATCCCCGGGAGCAGGCCAAGCACACTGTCCCACCCGAACCGCCAGCCCAGCCCCGGGATCCGGAACCGCGCATCCAATGTATCGGCCATGCGATCCAGACGCGCAAAACGCATGTCACCGGGATCAGGCACGACCATGCTCGCCCGTTCGCGCAATAATCCAGACGGCGTGGACGATGCCGGGGATGTAGCCCAGCAGGGTCAGAAGGATGTTCAGCCAGAAATGCTTGCCAAACCCCACCTGGGTAAAAACGCCCAAGGGCGGTAAGAGGACTGCGAGAATGATGCGTACAAGGTCCATGGGTCACTCCTCTGTTTTGGGAACGTTCAGAAGGCAAACGCCTGAAACAGGACACGGGTTCCCGCGCGATCCGTTCTGACGCTTTCGTTGAAAACGGGCGCGTGGCTACGCCTGAGTGGTCAAGTCGAGCACCCGGTGTTGCCCGATATTGGGAGACATCCTGTCCGTGGACAGCGCCGCACGTACCATCTTTGCCCCCAGAAGGACCGGGTTGGCGTCGCTGGCCCAGATGGCGGCTTCGCGGGGGCTGAATTTCAGCAAGGTCACCTTTGGATCATCGCGGCCTTGTTCGAACCAGGCGGCGACGGCAATGCTCCAATAAGCATCAAGTTTTTCGTCGCTATCATAGACCACGAGGCTCCCGGTGAGGCTCGCGTGATAGTCGAGCTTCTCGGACTGCAGCACAAAGCGCGCCAACCCGCCATGACCGACAGCCGCAACAAGATCCGTGTCGGCTGAGGTGATGAACCACAAGGCCTCGGCCTCGCGATCGGCAAAATGCGTCATGGGTTGGGGGTGCTGGCCGCTATCGGGCAGCCACAGCATCCCGACCCGGTTGTCTTCGAGTTGGGACCAGAGCGTTTCCAGCGCGTCCTGCGGAGTTTCAACGAGGTCTGACATGTCTCAACCCTCGGCTTTGCGCGTTTGCAGTTCCTTTTCGGCGACGGGTGCGGCCGCTCCGTATTTTGCCTCCAGAAGGCTCTGCCATTGATTGCGGTCGGCTGCGGCACGTGCGTTGAGCCGTGAGGTGGCCTGGATCCGGTTCTTGATCTTGCTCCATTCGCTTTGAATCTGGTCCCAGTTCATCTTGCGCTCCTTTGCGTAACGTGACTGAGATACCAACCCCGCAGGCACGCGGGCGGTTCCATCATCCGCGGTCAGACAATGTCCTCGGTCACGCCGGGCAGGGGAACACGCATGTCGGGCAGTCGGTTCGGATCATGGGGGACAAGGAAGCCGAGCCTGTTGCGCGGGGCTCGCTCCGCGTTCTCCTCTGCAGCGGTTTGCCACCAGGTTTGAGCCTGTCCCAGATCCAAGGCCTGGGGCGGGGCTTCATCGCTCCACCAATGGGCTGAAATCGCCTTGCGTAGGCTCAGAATCCGCTTAGGCTCCCGGAGCGCGACAGCTGCTTCCGTGTCCCAGCGCAGGGAGCGGCCATTGAGATTTGCCGAACCGACCAGAGCAAACCGGTTGTCGGCGATGAAGATCTTCGAATGCACATAGATGATCGGTGCCCCAGCCAAGACATGCAGACCCTCATGCGTCGTTCGGGTTTGGCGCACCGGGCTCAGAATGCTCATGCGCGGACCGAAGGCCTCAGAAACACGTTTCAGCGCCTGATGGCTGAGCCAGAGCCCATATCGCGCATCGAGATCCCGGTTCCCTTCAAATGCGACGTCATCGGGCAAGGCAGGCAGAACAAGGATCAACCGCAAGTGGGGCTTTTCCATTGCCGCGCGTGCCAGGGCGCGCGCGATCCTGCTGGAGCGGAGGAACTGGGTTTCGATATAGATCAGCTCCTCTGCATCCCGAATGCCTGCCAGGTGGTCCGCCTCGATTTCCCGGAGCACTGTGCGAGGAGAGAGGTGAAAGCTCTGCAACGCCCGCGGTTTGGACAATGTCCGCCGGATATGGCGCAGCCGGTTGGGCGGGGTTTGCCCGTGGGTTTGCGCGACAAAGCCCGCGAGATGATCCGCCGCTTCCGCCGCCTCCGGGCCGCGCATCAAGAGCTGCACATCGGTCCAGGTGTCTTCGGAAGCGCGGTCGTGGTCTTTCGTGTCAAACCGCCGCTCATTCAGGTCAAGCCCACCTATATAGAGCCAGTCGCGGTCGACCACCGCGAGTTTTTGATGCTGAGTGACGGTGGCGAAAGGGGGTGTCTTGCCCGTTGAGCGCTTGGCCAGAGGGCCCAGCACGGCGCGCCATAGCGTTCCCGCCCGAGCAGGGTGCAACGCCGCCCGGACAGACAGCGGCGCATCCGAGCCCGCGACCTCGCGCAGACCTGCGGCTATTCTCAGGGTCGCCATGGAAAGCGCGTGCAGGTCGGCTCCCATCACCGGGTCAAAGTCACTGACAACCAGATCGATTTTCACGCCCTGGGACAATTTGTGAGCCAACAGGTCGAACCAATCCTCGCCAATCTCCTGTGCCGCAGGGCTGCGCAACTTGGTCCTCAGGTCGAAGATGCGAAAGCCCATCGAGATCTCGCGGTCCGCGCCTAGCACCACGGTCTCGAAGGCAGGCCAAGCCTCCTCGGCGGTGATGAGCACTTGGAAGGGCGGGATCGCCTCGCCGGGCTCAGACATCGTCCCGAACGAACTCTGTCGGTTGGAACCGGACAATCATACGGTAGCGCGCATCGTCCTCGACGACCTCTTGCTGCCCTTCGAGTTGGGTGACAAAGGCGCGCATCAGGCGGGACCCGATCCCGGTGCTCTTGCTGTGATCCACATCCACCAGCGCAGCTCCCTTGGTGTTTTCGACAGACAGAAGAATGTCTTTGGGACCGTCACGCTCAAGACGGATTTCGATCTCAGGATCGCGACCTTCCGGCGCGCCAATATACTTCACTGCATTCGTCAGCATTTCCGACAACACCATGGACAGGGGGACCGCCTGATCCGGGTAAAGCTCCATCGGTTCCAGATGCCGGACGATCCGGACCTTCTCTTGCCCGGTGCCAGCCAGACTGGCGACTTCGCGCACCATCTCTTCCGCCAGACCGGCAACGTCGACCGTTGTCATATCCGGGGTCGTGTAGAGCGTCCGATGAATGGCGGCGAGGCCCTGAACCCGCCGCTGCAAACCTTGCAAGACCCTTTTGGCCTCGGGCGTTTGGACCGCCCGAGCTTGCATGTTCATCATGGAAGCAATCAGCTGAAGGTTGTTCTTCACGCGGTGATGGACCTCGCGCAACAGAACCTCCTTGTCATGCAAATCCTGTTCCCGTCTTGCTTCCGCTTCGGTCAAGATACGGGTCATTCGATTGAAGGCGCGCTGCGCTTCCTCGAATTCCTGCGACGGGTTGTCGAGGTTGAGCATGGCCATGTTTCGCTCACCCAAGGCGAACCGGCGCATGGCATCGCGCAGATCTCGGAGATGCCGGATGACCAGGCGATGGAGGCCGAAAAAAGCGACGATTACCCCCGCGCACCACATCAGTATGGGAAAGAGGATGGTCAGCAGGCCCTGCCCGGGACCTTGACCGATGCTCAAGGCCTTCACGGGCCAACTTCCGACCACAACGACTTCCTCTTCCAGCAGGGTGAAGGTCGCGAACACCCGCGGGTCTCCGTCCTGGGTTGTGCCACGGAACGTGGTGCCTGCCATCGCGCGCAACTCGGCCAGGGAGTAGTCTTGGGGCAAGTAGCTTTCCGCCCCTTCCAGCCCGCCGCTGGCGGAAATGATCTCATCGTTCCTGTTCAGGACAAGTGTGCGTGCGGCGGTGTCACCTTCAGTCTCGGGAAGCAGATTGTTGACGATCCGATGCGGGATCGACATGGAGATGTACCCCAGGAACGCGCCTTTTCTGACGATCGGAACATTGGCGATCATGACGGACTGCCCGCTCACCTCGCCGGACTCGTTGACTGCAAAATTCAGCCTCTGCGAGGCCATGGCCTTTGCAAAGCCGGGAAACCCGGAGAAATCGAAGCTGCGATCCGCGCTGGAACACTCCATGATGCCATCAAGGGGCAGATAGCCGACAAAGGCGAAATGCGGGTTCTGCGCAATGAAATCACCCAAGATCTCGTTGCATTGATCCATATCTTGAGAGAGTGGCCCGATCGCAGCGCCGAGACCGTTGCCCGCGCTCACAGCTTCGATCAGGATCCGGCGTTCAGCGGCCACGGCCCGCTCGGTTTCCGCAATTAGAGCCGAGCGCGCGAGATCATCCGCGCGCTCCACCACGCTGCGGGTCTGGTAGAGCGAGATCATGCCCAAAGGGAACAGCGCCAAGGTGACCAGCGCAATGAGGCGCGCCGGAAGGCCACCGAACAGGGATTGCAATGTCATGGTCAGGCGGCGCTTTGGTTCCCGGCCACGATACCATGGGTGACGCTGTCGGTCATTTCCAATGCGTCCTCCTCGGAGATTTCAAGGAGATCCGTCAAACGGTTCCGCGCCCGGTTAACGCGGCTTTTTACAGTGCCGACCCGGACACCGCACATCTCGGCAGCTTCTTCGTATGAAAACCCACCGGCACCGACCAGGATCAGCGCTTCGCGTTGTTCATCGGGCAATTGCGCGAAAGCTTCGTTGAATTCCCGCATCTGCAGGCGACCGTCATGATCCGGCTTTTGCGCCAGAGTTGCCGCAAGTTCGCCTTCACCATCTTCGACCTCGCGCTTCCGCTTGCGCCGCATGGAATAGAACGTGTTGCGCAAGATGGTGAACAACCATGCGCGCATATTTGTCCCCACCTGGAACTTGTCGATGTTCGACCAGGCCTTCACCAGGGTGTCCTGCACGAGGTCATCCGCCGTCGCGGAGTTCCGCGTCAGGCTATAGGCAAAGGCGCGCATCGCACCAAGGTGCTCCACGAGTTCATCGCGCGGATCCGGCTCTTGAGTGGTGCTCATGACTTATCCTCCGGCTCGGAGGGCGCTTTGTCCTGAGCTTTCAACTGCTCAAGCAATTGCGTCAAACGATCGGGGACCTGTTCGTTGAGCACATCGCTATATGCCTTCTTCAGGTTCTCATCGATCTGAGCGTCCAACGTTGAATTTCGTCTTTTCTGCATCAGGTTTTGCTGTGTCACAATATATGGCCCATGCGCTTTTTCATGGAACCACAACGCTGGGCCGCGCGTTTGGTTCCAGACCTAGGTCAAAAAAATAGCACGCCCTGTGGCGCTTTCAAAAGATGAGGGGATCAATGTCTCAGACCGCAGACACTTCGCTGTCAGACCAAATCGGTGCAAACCTGCCTTACTTGCGGCGCTATGCCCGTGCCTTGACCGGCAACGCGACGTCCGGCGACACCTATGCGGCCGCAACACTCGAGACCATCCTGGCCGACCCATCGCTCTATGATGCGGAGTTCGGGGCCAAAGCGGCGCTGTTTCGGGTCTTTCATGCAATCTGGTCCAGCAGTAGCGCTCAGATAGAAGACACCGAGATCGATGGAGGACCGGCTGGCACGGCATCGATGCGTCTCAATCGGTTGACCCCGAACACCCGCGAGGCTCTTCTGTTGCATACTGTCGAGGGGTTCGACTTTACGGCTCTGGCCTCGATCATGGGCCGGCCACAGGACGAAGTGAGCGAGCTGGTCAATATCGCCTACTCGGAGATGGCCAAACTGATCAGCGGCAAGGTCATGATCATCGAAGACGAGGCAATCATCGCAACGGATCTCGAGGGCATCGTGTCCGAAATGGGCCATCAGGTGACAGGGGTTGCCCGCACCGAAACGCGCGCGCTGGATTTGGCGGCGATGGAAAAGCCCGACCTTATTCTGTCGGATATCCAGCTTGCGGATCATTCCAGCGGCATCGATGCGGTCAATCGCATCTTGGAACGCGATGGCGACATGCCGGTGATCTTCATCACGGCCTATCCCGAGCGGTTGTTGACGGGCGAAGGGCCCGAACCTGCATTCCTGATTTCAAAACCGTATACGGAGGAGCAAGTGCGTTCGGCTGTCAGTCAGGCGATGTTCTTTGCCTCAACAGAGACGTTGAAGGCCTAAGTCACGGACAGCCCACCTTCTGAAAAGCCCCGCCATCTGGCGGGGCTTTGTTCGTTTCTGGCGCTGTTACTTGCTAAGCGCCCGCAGCATCCAGGCCGCTTGTTCGTGGAATGCACTGCGCTCGGTCGCGAGATCCTCGGTCACAGGATCGTGGCGCCCTTCCACCAGCTCCACCAGAGCGTGAAGGCGATGTGCGAGCAACTCATGGTCTGCGGCAAGGCTCTCGACCATCTCCTGCGCCGACATCTTCTCATGTGCATCCTCGACGCGGGACCGCTCCATCAGCGATTTGAGCTGCATGGGAGCGAATTCGCCAAGGGACCGCATGCGCTCGGCCAGCTCGTCTGCGGCCGAGAACATGTTTTCATATTGCTCCTCCGTCAGCTTGTGCACGGAGTAGAACATCGGCCCTTCGACATTCCAGTGGATCGCGTGGGTCTTGAAGATCAATCGGTACGTGTCGGCGAGTACATCAGCGAGGGCGCTCGCGATCGTGTTCGTGTCGCGCACGCCGGTGGACACCTCATCGCTTGTGGGGATGACTTTCAAAGCTTCGGTCATTTTGGTCTCCTTTCCGTGTTCGGGGAGACAACGTGCAAGACTTCCGCAAGTTCCGAGCTCAGGCCGCCTTTCTCGCCCTCGGAAGTCCGCCCCCGGCATCGTAGTCAACCTTGACCGAAATCAGGGTGGGACCGGCACTGTCATGCGCGGCTTTCAGCACCTGTGCGAGATCAGACACGCCGCTCACAGGAGCATGGCTCCAGCCAAAGGCTTCCGCGAGCTGTCCCCAATCGGGCGTCCCAAACCGAAATTGCGGGGCATCGGCACCCGCCTTTTCTTGGTGCGCGTCGATCAGACCATAGCCACCATCCTCCCAAACCATGACGGTCAGATCGAGCCCGAGACGCGCGGCGGTTTCCATGTCCTGCACATTCATGAGCACATCTCCATCGCCGCAAATCGCGAGCACACGCCCCTCGGTTTGCAGTCGCGCCGCGGCGACCGCCCCGGGCAGAGCCAGTCCCATACCTGCGAGCCCGTTGGGAATGATCACCTGTCCGGCCCGTTTCGGCGAAACGTGACGCGCCACCCAGAGCTTGTGCAATCCGACACCCGACAAGACCGTGTCCCTTGGCCTGAGCTGCGCTGTGATCTCTGCGCAGATGTCCTGCGGTGCAATGGGGCCGGTCTCCGTCTCGGTTTGGGGGCGACGCAAGGTTCGCCGCATGCCCTCGCGCACAGCTGAGAACGTTCCCGGCATGTCCCAACGCTGACCCCTCAGGCGCGTGCGCAAGCCTTCAAGGGTTGCAGGCAGCGCTCCTGTCACCTCCGCAACGAGAGGCCATCCTGCATCGGCGGGGGCCGGGCTTTGTCCGAGGTGGACAACCGGAGTTACCCCATCCCGCGTGAGGTGATCGACGGGGTATTCTATGGGGTCGTAACCGACCGACAAGATAAGATCGGCAGCGTTGAGCCCCATATCGACATAGTCCCCTTCGGGTTGCCCAACCGTGAACAGCGTGAGGGGATGATCCGCCGGAAGGATCCCCTTGGCCATGAAGCTTGTCACAACCGCAATCCCCGTCGCTTCGGCAAAGACGCGCACCTGATCGGCCGCTTTTGCGCGCAAGGCCCCTGCACCGACAAGGATGACCGGCCGTTCCGCTGCGCGCAGCCGGTCAGCGGCGAGGGCGAGGGTCGCGTTGTTCGCGAGCGGCAGAGCGGGGAGCGCCACGGGATGGAGAGGTACTGAGGTTTGCGCACTGGCGACATCCTCGGGCAGACAAAGATGCACGGCGCCAGGCTTCTCCGCTGTCGCAACGCGGACGGCCTCGGCCACTGCGCCGGGGATGGCATCCGCGTCGAGCAGGGTTCTGCTCTGCTTCGTGATCGGAGCAAAGAGCGCTTCAAGGTCGATGATCTGGTGGCTTTCCCGCCCCAAACGGCTCAGCGCCCCTTGGCCGGTGATCGCGACCAAAGGAACAAAGTCCAGGGTCGCATCCGCCACCCCGGTGACAAGGTTGGTCGCACCGGGCCCGAGGGTGGCGAGACAGGCCGCAGGCTGTCCCGTCAGGCGACCATGCACCCCGGCCATGAACGCCGCGGCCTGTTCATGGCGACAGAGAACGAAGTCCAGATCGCTTTTGGCCAGAGCCGCCATCAGGGATGTCGTTTCTTCGCCGGGCACTCCGTAGACCGTGGTCACGCCTGCCTCGCTAAGAGCTTCGATCAGGGCAGCCGCGCCGGTTCGCGTTTGCGGTGTTGCCTGTCCCACTACACCACCCCCTGTGCCGAGATCGCCTTGGCCAACCTGCGGAATCCGGCGATATTTGCCCCCCGTCGGTAATCGATCCCACCGGGCACGCGACCCTCGTGTGCGACCTGTCGGTGGATCTCCGTCATGATGTCCCGAAGCGCCGCGTCCACCCGTTCGGGGGTCCAGCTCTGCCGCATGGCATTCTGGCTCATCTCGAGACCGCTGACGGCAACGCCCCCGGCATTGGCCGCCTTGCCCGGGGCGATGATCACGTCCTTTGACTGCAGGGTCGTTGCCGCCTCATGGGTCAGGGGCATGTTGGCTCCTTCCGCAACAATCGTGACGCCCGAGCTGACAAGCTGCGCGGCCTCCGCGCTGCCGATCTCGTTTTGGGTGGCGCATGGAAGCGCGATATCCGCCTCGATTTCCCAAGGCAGAGCGTCGGCCTTGTAGCGCGGGCCCAGGGACGCGGGCGGATGCGCGATGTCCTCACCCCGCGCTTTGCGTATCCGAACCCAGTTTACGGCCTCTGGCGTCAAACCATCCGGCGCGTAGAGGGTGCCGCCCGTATCCGACAGTGTCAGTACCTTTGCGCCCAGCGACATCGCCTTGAGTGCGGCATGGGTCGCCACATTCCCTTTGCCAGAGATCAGGACGCGCTTGCCCTCAAGCGTCTCCCCGCGGTCATGGAGCATACAGGACAGGAAGTAGATCAGCCCAAACCCCGTCGCCTCGACGCGGATTTCGGATCCTCCAAAGCTCAGGCCCTTGCCGGTCAAGGCACCACCAAAGGACTGGCGGTGCTTGCGCCAAGCGCCAAAAAGCCAGCCAATCTCGCGCGCGCCCACATTGATGTCACCCGCCGGAACGTCCTGATCCGGGCCGACGAATGGCGCCAACGCGCCCATGAAGGCTTGGCAAAATCGCATAATCTCACGCTCTGATCGACCCCGCGGATCGAAGTCGGCGCCGCCCTTGGCGCCCCCCAAGGGCAGCCCGGTGAGCGCGTTCTTGAAGCATTGCTCGAAGCCCAGGAACTTCAACGTGTCGAGATCCACGGAGGGGTGGAAGCGCAAACCGCCTTTGTAGGGCCCAATCGCATTGGAGGTCTGAACCCGCCAGCCACGATTGATCTGTACCTGACCGGTGTCATCCTCCCACGTGATGCGGAAGGACAAAACGCGATCGGGCTCGGCCAGACATGCCAAAACCCGCGCAGCGGCATAGTCTGCATCGTTCTTTTCGACCGTCAGCACATCCCGCGCGACGCCCTCGACCGCTTGGTGAAAGTTCGGCTCCGCTTCGGGCTGTGCGGCGAGGCCGCTCATGAAGACTTCGGTGAGCGCATCTTTGCGGTTCATGGATACTCCGTTCCTGAAGTTAGGTTTCGTCCGATGGCTGGCGCTGGATGGATTGCCTTTTGCGCCAGTTGGCGACGTGCAGGGCGATGGCGAAAACCGAGAGACTTGCAAAAACTGCACAGAGAATTCTTGCAATGCCTGCGGAAGCTTCTGCGATCTCCGTGAAACCGAAGATCGCCGATACAATCGCTGAACCGGCAAACAAAGCGGCCCAAATCAACATCTCTCTTCCTTTCCGAGCACCCGACACTCTGCGTCGGCAACGCGGGAAAAGAACGATGGTTCCGGGAACTCTCACGGATGTCGGGCGTTGCTTCCTCAAAGGAGATTGCAATGACCTTGGTTCGCCTCAGGTGGCCGCCCGCATCTCGGCGCGATCCACCGGATGCATTTTCTGCGCCTGCGTGCGCTCAGTCACCTGTTCTCGAGGGCTTCTCGAACATGCTCGGCCGAAAAGGGTCGCAAGAGTGATCTGAGACCTTGCGCCTGCGCTGAGACGGGCTCGGCATCGATCAAGACAATCGTGCTTTGGCTGTCCCGGAGAGACCCGATCAAACCGCTCAGGTCCGTGGCCTGAATGGAGGCACCCAAGAAGGCGACTTCCAAGCTCGTCCGGTTTGCCCGTGCGACGTCGAGCGCGGCGTCAATGCTCCTGCATATTGCGCTGGTCATGCCAAAAAAGCTCTCCAGCATTTCCGCAAGGTCCTGCGCCTCCAGGGCATTTGTCGACAAGATCAGTGCGCGCGGCGCAGGTGACATCGGGCTTCTCCAGATCGCCGTCCGTCTCGAGTTTCGCAGATCCCCAAACACCTCGCATTAAACTATGACATACAGGAACGCTCAAAATGACCATCGATTGCACGGCCTGTCCGCTTCGCAAAAAACCGCTCTTCACCAAGATCGGCGCGGATGAAGTCGCGTTCATGCGGAGATTCAAGACCGGTGAGATGAAGGTGTCCGCGGGAACACAGCTGCTGATTGAAGGGTCGAATGCTGCACAGCTCTATACCTGTCTTTCGGGCCATGGCCTACGTTACAAGACACTCGCCGATGGCAGTCGCCAGGTTGTCAGTTTCGTGCTGCCCGGTGACTTCATCGGGTTGCAAGCCAGCGTCATGGGACAGATGCATCATTCGGTGGAAAGCACCACGGATATGACGCTTTGCGTGTTCAATCGCACGGAGATTTGGACCCTGTTCAAGTCCTACCCCGAGCGTGCCTATGACATGACCTTCCTGGCCGCGGTCGAAGAACGTTTCCTTGGCGAGGCCCTTGCCAGCGTAGGACAGAAAGGGGCGCTGGAAAAAATCGCGTGGGCGCTGTTCCGATTCTTCTCGCGCGCAAAAGCGATTGGTCTTGTCCAAAAGAGTCAATGCGCGCTGCCCTACAAGCAGCAGGACCTGGCCGACGCTCTGGGGCTTTCGCTGGTCCATACGAACAAGACCTTGGCAGAGTTGCGCCGCAGGGGGCTCGCGGATTGGCGGGAGGGCAAATTGACGGTTCAAGATGAAGACGCGCTTGCCGCCTGTGGCATGGTGGACGAGATGGATGTCCCCGCGAGGCCACTTATCTGACCCCCGCGGCTGCAAACGCGCGTCAGGGCCATCGAGACGTGGGCTGGCTGCACGCCACGAAAAAGACCTCCCCCGAGGGGGAGGCCAAGTAGAAAGGCAGATGATTGGAAGGGGATGTACCATCTGCCAATGGGCGGCTGAAGGGCAGCGCAGCCGCAACCTGTGAAACCGTTCCTAGGCAGAGCGCTGCGCGCTGCGCGGACCGAAGAACAGCCAGATGAGAAAGCCGAGCAGCGGCAAGATCAGAACCAACAAACACCACAAGACTTTAGCGCCAGTGCTCGCGGTTGATCCGATGATCGACACGAAGGCCCAGATATTCAGGATGAGGAGGATCAACCCTCCGATGCCGGTGATTTCGATACCCATAAGGGGCTCCTTTCTTGGATGTCAGGCCGCGCTCAGTTCGGTGCTGCTCTTGAGCACCTGACTGCCATCGGCTTGTTCGATCAGCAGGGCCGGGTCCTCGTCGTACCCGTTGCGCGTCACGTCAGTGCCCTTGATCGTTTTGGTGATTTTGCGGGTGTAGATCTGGGTGACTTTGCCTGTGGCCGTGCCATTGCCCCAGTTCCACTCAACGCTCTGTCCAACTTGAAACGCCATGGCTGTCCTCAATGATTTCGCAGAGCGTCGATCAATTCCGCCTTGCTCATGTCCGAGCGCCCCCTGATGTCGAGGTCCTTGGCCCGGTCATAAAGCTCGGCTTTGTGCCACTCCTCATAGGGAGGGGCGGTCCCGCCTTTGGACGCGGGGTTTTCCATGTGACCCTTGTCACTCGCGGCTTGTGCATTCGCGATGCGCGCGGCTTTTTCCTTGGACGCACCTTCGCGGCGCAGCGCCTCGTAAGTGTCATCGTCCTTGATCTGATGTCCGTGTTTCGACATTGGGGTCCGATTTCTTTCGCAGGGTGATGCCCGGCACTCGGGTAACCAACGCGCGCAAGCGCCAAATGGTTCCCCTAGGCGCAGTCGAAATGCTTTGCGGCGAGCGCGTCCAGGGCGTCGGGCGGACCGGCGATCAACAGGCAATCGCCCGGCGCGAGCTCCGTATCGGGAGCGGCCAGCGTTTCCTGCCCATCTCGGATCAGCGCCACCGGCAGGACAGTCTCCGGCAGGGACAGGGCATCCAGCGTTCCGGGGGGTGCATCCTCCGGGAAGGTCATCCGACGCAGGCGAAGTTCGTTCTGAAGGCTGATTTCCTCATCGATCTCGGACTTCTCCTCGAGCCCCTGACAAATGCTGTCCGCAACCGTGGCATGGGGCGTGATCACATCGTCCAATTGCAGCTCGTGGCAGACATCCAACAGTTCTGGCGACACGATCTGCGGGATCACGCGCCCATAGCCGATGGACCGGGCCACGAGGGAGGCCAGGATGTTGTCATCGGAGGCATTCGTGAGCGCGATCAAGCTGTCCTCTTCGCCGGAGAATGCTTCGCGCAGGGTTGTCGGCAGCGTGCCGTCGCCCTCGATCATTCCGCAATCCAGCCGTTCGGACAGACGTTCCAAGCGGTCACGGTCGCGATCGATCAGGACCACTTCGTGATTGAGTTCAATGAGCCGTTCGGCCGTGGCGATCCCGAACTTGGACCCTCCGACAATGACGATGCGCATGGGAATTACCTCTGTCTGAACCATGTGCGCGGCAGAACAAGCACGAGCACGGCAATGAATTCGAGCCGACCGAGCCACATGGCCAGGGTCAGTGCGAGTTTGAGATCGGGGCTCAGATCGGCACTGACCACACCTGTGGAGAGCCCGACCGTGGAGAGTGTCGAGATCGTGTCGAACAGCGCAGGTAGCGCCGGATGTCCATGGGCGAGAAACAGGGTCCAGACTGCGAGCATCGTGAGGACATAGAGCACTACCAGCCCCATCAGGCCGATCAGGGTCGCATCCGGGACGGGCCTTCCCCGTCGCCGGAGCGGGGCCACCGCTCGATCCGGCAAGCGCGCCGTGAGCAGGCTGTGGCGCACAGTGCGCAACAAGACACCCACCCGCATGAGCTTCAGGCCCCCCCCCGTGGAGCCGACATCCCCGCCCATCACCATCGCGACCACAAATAGCAACAAAAGTGGTCCGCCAAGAGGCATGGCACCGGTGGAGAAACCAGCCGTCGTCACCCCGGAGATCAGGTCGAGAAAGACCTCCGGGCCCAACTCGACGGTTTGAGGGAGCAGCAGAACCAATCCAGAGGCGATCAAGAACAGGAGAGCGCGTAGCATGCGCTGCAAGGCCCCCAGACGCCATGCATCCTGAAACCTCGCGCGCAGCAGATAGACGTAAAACAGAAGGGAAATAGCGCCGACCAGGCAGGACAGGATCACCATGGACTGTCCCACGAGACTGTAGCTCGCCAGACTGTCGGAGCGCGGCGCGAAACCGCCGGTGGAAATCGCCGACAACGTCAGCACAAGCGCTTCACCAGGATCTGGTATGACCAGAACCGTCAGAAGCGTCAGGATCACGGTCAGCCCGAAATACACCCCGAGCAGTTGCCGGGCCTGCAGTCGGGTCGACGAGATGCGGTCTTCGTTATCCATCCCGGCATCGCCAAGCTTGCGCGCCGACAGTCCCGGTGACACGAGCAGGGCGAGCACTGCCGTGGCCATGGCCAGCCCGCCGCACCACTGCATCCACGACCGCAGGACATGGGCAGAAAACGGCCAGCTGTCCGGATCCTGTGCGACCGAGAGACCGGTTGTCGTGACCGCGCTCATTCCCTCGAACAGTGCATCGAGCGGGGCCATGCCAAGCGACATGAAAGCCGGGATCGACAGGACCGGCACCAGCACAAAAAGCAACGCCACGGTCACCATGGCCTCCACCTTGCGCAGATCGCTTGGCAGGGCACGCCCATACGTGGCCAACCAGCCGAGGCCCGCGAGCACCACCGCCCCCATCAACCAGGTCGCCAGGTCCCACGCGCCTTCGACAGCAGCCCATATCGCCGGGGGCAAGAAGACCACGACGCAGGTGGGCGCATGTTTCGAAATGGTAATGAGCACGGTTGCGAAGCGCGCGCGCTGGATCAGCGTATCACTCCCCGCACCACTGCCGCGGGCGATCGAATTCGATCCCGTCATGGGGTGACCATTGGGGCAGGGGGGTATGAGCCATACATCGGGCGACCAACGCCTGTATCACCGCGTGGTTCCATCCTCTTCGGAACAAAGGGACCACGTCATCGGTTTGTCTTGTGACATCCACCACCCAGGACCCACACCATGTCTCAGACTTCCGATCCCGCGACAACGCGCGAACCGTTGACCGAAACGCCACAAGAGCAACGCCTTGTTGACCAGGCCTCGGCCATGCCCTCCCGCCTTGTGTTCGAAACGATCCGCCAGAGCGGAGAAGAGGAACTGAGCCGTCCGAATGCGGCCCTCTGGTTCTCGGGGATTGCAGCCGGTCTTCTGATCTCGTTTTCCGTTCTGGGCGAGGCGCTACTCCGCACCCATCTGCCCGACGCTCCATGGGCCTATATCGTCGAGAACTTTGGATACTCCCTCGGGTTCGTGCTGGTGATCCTCGGGCGGATGCAGCTTTTCACCGAGAACACGATCACAACGGTCGTACCCGTGCTCATCAATCCTTGCGAGAACCTCTTCCGGCGTACCGCACAGCTGTGGGGGATCGTTTTGCTCGCCAACGTGGTCGGCGCGTTCTTGGCGGGCGGTTTCCTTCAATTCGCGCCCGTGTTGAGTGCCGAAGTTGCCAGCGCTGTTGCCGAGCTCAGCGCTCATGCGACCGGCATGGGGGTAGTCGAAGGCTTCGCACGGGGTATTCCCGCAGGGGTTTTGATCGCCGCCCTGGTCTGGATGATGCCGGTTGCGCGCGGCAACGAGCTTTGGCTGATCCTGTTGATCACCTGGCTGATCGCGTTGGGAGACTTCACCCATATCATCGCCGGGTCAGTCGAGATGGCTTATGTCATGCTCGCGGGGGATCTGGGCGTTCTGAGCGCGGTCTTTTCCTTCTTCGTTCCGGTCCTGCTTGGCAATGTGGTTGGCGGGACGGCTGTGTTCACCATGCTGGCTTGGGCGCAAACCCGTGCCGAAGTTCCCGAGCCGGGCGCGTAGCCGCCCACGCTCCGCAAGACACGAAAAAAGACCCTCCTGCATCGCGGGAGGGTCTTTTTCTATTGGCGGGTCGGGTCAGGCGGCCTTTTCGACAGCCTCTGCATCCTGGTGGTCCGGGCCATCCTTGGCGAGGCTGGATTTCGGCGCATCCGGATCGGACAAGCGCTGTTCGACCTTGTGCTTGCTGGTCAGCGCGAAGGCGATCACGGCAAAGGCAGTTGCCAGAAAGAGAATGACGACAAGCTGGGTGATATCCATGACGGGTTTCCTTTTTGTGACGTTGTGCCGGATCAACGTCTGCTGGCGTGGCCCGTTCCCTGGGGGCAGAAAAAAACGCCGGAGCATGTGGCTCCGACGCTGTCATGGAAAAAATGCGGATCAGTTTTCGATCACCGCGCCCGTGCGACCGTCAATCCGCGCATCGGGTTCAACCGGCGGGGTGCCACGCTCGGCCAGAAGGAAAAGATAGCCGACCAGTAGGATCGCCGCGAAGGCGACGGCGGCGCCCATGCCCACAAGCGGGCCGATATGGCGCTTCTTTTGTGTTTCGAGGTCAGTATCGGGCGCAGACATGGGCTCTCCTTTGACGTTGTTAACTCTTGCCAAGGAAACGCACGGGCTGTGCTCTGGGTTCCGCACCCTGACGACAGTCTCTTCAGATCGCCGCCAGCGCGGCCTCTGTGACCGCCGGCGATTGCAGGCGCTGTTCCGCCCGGGCGCGCGCCGCCACGACGAGGGCTCGGAATAGCGCGCGTTGACGTTTGGCATAGAACAGATGCTCGGGATGCCATTGCACGCCTAGCGCGAACGGGTCGGTCACGCGCTCGATCGCCTGAACCATGCCCGCACGATCCTGCGCAGCGATCCGCATACCTTCGCCAAGCCTGTCCACCGATTGGCTGTGCAGGGCATTCACGCGCATCGGTTCCATCCCAGCGATGAACGACAGCCGGGTCTTGTCGCAAACAGTGACTTCGCGTTTTGGCAGGACAGTGGTGATCGGTTTGGCATCAGGATAGACGCTCCAGGCGTCTTGATGCAGCGATCCGCCCGCCGCGATGTTGAGCATCTGCGCACCGCGACAAATGCCAAGCACCGGGATATTGCGCGCAAGGGCTTCTGTCGCCAATCCATGTTCCAGGGCGTCGCGGGCCGGGTCGAGGCGCGCTGTCGTCTTGATCGTCATGCCGTAGAGCTCAGGCGAAATGTCATCTCCACCGCCGATGATCATGCCATCGACCGCGTCCAGATCTGCGGGGCGCCCGGCTCCCCATCGCACGCCTCTGCCTCCGACCAGCCAGAGGTTCAGGTTTATAAACGGAAACACCCGCCAACCGGAGCGGCTGGAGGTCGTGACACCGATCAGAGGACGTTTCATGAAGCAACTCGTGATTGGGGGATCAGGAGGTCGGATACGATGCGCGCCCACTTTCGGGACCCGCCGAACATCTGTTGACGATGCTGGGGCCATGCGGTGCAGAGCCTGTCCAGCAACTCCGGCGCTGCAGCCAGGGTTTCGACCGCGCGCCACATGCTCCACCCTTCGGCGAGCGACCAGTCGGCGTCGTTGAGCCGGCAATCGGGCATACGGAAGTGAAAGGCCGGGCGCGCCGCGACCTTGAAGGCATCGGGATAGGCCCGCGCATAGGCGTCGGGGTCATGGAACTTGAAGAGCGGCAGCAAATCTAGACCGTGATTGCGGCTCTTGATGGCAGCTGCGTAGTGAGCGCATTGGGCCCCGAAACCTGCATCTGGTTCAGCTACCAGCGCATCCACTAGGCCAAGTGGCCAAGGGTTCACAAAGGGCAGGATTCGTCGCGTGCCATCGAGAGGCAGGGTTGTGCGCAACCACGGCTCCAGCAACGCGAAGGCGAGGATCGTACGGCGCGTGAACGCGTCGTCGGGCGCATGGGCCGCGACATTTAGATGTACGCCAAAGCCGCGCAGCATGCTGCGACCGGTGCCTTCGCCGCCCGCGCGACGCAGGGCATCGCAGAAGCGGTCCAGCTCTGGCATCTGGGCCGGGGTCAGCGGACGGGTGATCACCTCAACCGGGATCACATCCCGAGCAAGTCCCAGCCCGGTCTCAACCCAATTGGACGGATGATCATGGGCGAGGGAGATATCCAACTCCACGCGGATATCGCCCAACGCGGTATCGTGCACCGTCGCCGCGTGGCGCGCGTGCGCCCCGAGCGATCCGCCCAGTTCATTGAGGATCAGAGCAACGACCTGCGCTTCGCTCAAGCCGGAAAATTCGAGCTCGACTCCGCAGCGGCGCGGCGTGCCATCCGGCATTTCGGGGAAGGGGAGTGCGGGAAAATGTGTCATACTCCGAAAACGCCTGAAGGCTCAGAGAGTTCCCTTGCCCGCCCCTCAGCGCTCGGCTTGATCGCCTCTGACGGGTGCCACGGGGATGGGCTCGTTAACGGTCAACGTTCTGTAGGGAAAGGGAATCTCGATCCCGGCTTCATCCAGCGCCGCCTTGACGGACGCCACCACCTGATCCCGGCTTGCCCGAATGTCCACCGGGCGGGAGCCAGTCCACCATGTGATCTCGAAGTCGATGGAACTCGCGCCGAACGCCTTGGCGAACACCTGAATATCCCGCACGTCATCCCGGACTAGATCCACCTTGCGCACCGCGGCTTCGATCACCTCTCGGGCGTCATCGACATTTTCACCGTAAGCCACACCGCAGATCAGAGTTGCGCGCCGGACGTCGCGGTCCGTGCGCACCGTGACCGGATTGTGGAACAATTCCGCATTGGGCACCACGACCAGCTGGCCGTCCGTCTGCCGGATATGTGTGTCCCGGATTGTGATGGCCTCGATCTGCCCTTCGACGCCTTCACAATGGATGTAGTCTTCGATCTGAAAAGGTTCGCGGAGTAGGATGAGAATGCCGGCGAGGAAATTCTCGAACGTATCCTTGAAGGCGAAACCGATCGCGACCGACCCGAGACCAAGCGTGGTCAAAGCACGCGCGGGGGTAACGGTGGGGAACACCACAGTGAGCGCGATGAGCCCCCCGATCAGCCAAAAGGTCACCGAGCTCAACAATTGCAGAACATCGATCAGGTTGCGTCGCATGCGGGCGCGTGATCCGATACGTCGGATGATGCCATGGGCGACCTTTACCGCGAGCGCGGTCAGCAACACCACACAGAGTGCGATACCGAGCCGCGGCAGGGCCGCGATCGCGGCCTGAAGCCAGCCATTCACTTGATCTAAGAGAGGGACGAGCGCGCCGTCGGGCACCAGTTCTGTGATCTGTTCCATGCTCTCTCAACGCAAGCGGCACGCTCGGCGTTCCCGATAGCCGCACTAAACGCAAAAAGCCCGGACGCAGAGGTCCGGGCTCTTGGGGCGGAATGATCGTGGGATTAGTTGGCGGTCACGGTGTTGGCGCTCTCGGTGTTCAGGAAACCGGTTTCGGCGCGCTGTTCTTCCTCAGGGGTTTCGATCTCGAGGGTGGGAACGGTCACAGTGGTCTCACCCACCGAGACATCACCCACTTCGGCCTCGAACTCCGGTAGATTGCCACCTTCGATGGTCACATCCGGCAGCGCGGCCTCTTCGGTCTGGTCGATATCGACCATGTAGACGGTCCCGGCCACAAGCATGACGGCAGCGACAGCGGCGGCAACAACATAGGGGGTTTTCATCGGGGTACTCCTTTGTAATCTCGTATATACTGGAAACGCTTTCGTCTTGATAACGTTCCCTTTTTTCGTGCTCTGATTCAGAAGAGGCGAGGTTTCGGATCAGCTGCGTGGACGCAGTGCGAGGCCGACCAGCACGCCCAGACCCACAGCCCCAGCCAGAGCTGCACCGGGATGTTCGCGCACGAACCGGGTGCCCTCCTCGGTAGCGGTTGTCACGGCGCGAGAGACTTCTGCACCCAAGTCATCGGTCACGCGTTGCAGGTCCTGAAGGTTCGCATCCATCTGGGCCTTGCTACGCTCCGCCATGTCGGAAAACGTCTCGGAGGCCTTATCCATGGTGGTCTTCTCACCAGCCTGGGCGGCTTGGGGCAGCGGCGGTGTATCGGTGTTGTACTCGGCGAAGGACATCATCTTCTCCTGTGTGTTGTTTCGCTGACAAAACGTGCCCGCTCGCGATTGGTTCCGACTTTCTCACACCGGGTGCCGGTCTGGGGATCCGGGAACCTTTGCCGCGGGCCGCACGTTGGGTGCCCGTAACCTCGAACAATTCTGAAAGGACCTCATCATGTTGGGTTGGGCTCTTACCTTCCTCATCGTTGCCATCGTCGCCGCTGTGTTCGGTTTCGGAGGTATTGCATCCGCGAGCGCCGGAATTGCACAGATCCTCTTTGTCATCTTCATCATTCTTGCGGTCGCAACCTTCGTCCTCCGCGCCGTACGGAGCTGACATGCGCAGACCCAGGACCGCAGGGCGGTCTGACTGAAAGCCCCATCTGGATGACACCAGATGGGGCTTTTTTAGGTCTGCTGGGGTTGCGGAGCGGGGGAATGCGACAGCCGAAATCGCGGCGACAGTGCCGCGTAGAGCCACAACAGCATCGGGAGCGCGACAATCGCGCCGATGGGTCCCCAAAGCCAAAGGCCAAATACGATCGCAATGAAGATGACGAGCGGGCTCATCCTCAATTGCTGTCCCACAACGGCTGGCGTGGCGAATTGTGCCTCGGTCAGATTGAGGCAGAGAAACGCAAAGACCGGCAACACTGTCATCGCGCCAGAGAACTGCATGAGGCCTGCGATCAGCAACCCGACCATCACGAGGATCGGCCCGAGATAGATCACGAAGTTTAGAACGCCTGCGGCAAACCCCCAAAGGATTGCGTTCTCAAGGCCAATCACGCTGAGAACAAAGGCCGTGGCAATCCCGAGCCCGGTATTCACAAGGGTTACAGTTGCAAAGTAGCGCGACACCGCACGATCTGCGCGAAAAAGCCTGTCACGGAAGCTTCCCGCGTTGTCGTAGAGGTCGTTGCGCGCCAGCACGAAGAAGAAGAGCGTGCCCACGAACACGAGCATCTGTGCGCCGAAGTT
This sequence comes from Dinoroseobacter sp. S76, assembly GCF_049801095.1. Classification (NCBI taxonomy): domain Bacteria; kingdom Pseudomonadati; phylum Pseudomonadota; class Alphaproteobacteria; order Rhodobacterales; family Roseobacteraceae; genus Dinoroseobacter; species Dinoroseobacter sp. S76. The sequence goes on from NZ_JBNAGH010000011.1 coordinate 28,931, forward strand.
CGGGGCAAGCAACAGGGCATCCATCACGGTTGGCACGCTTTCCCCAAGATCGATTTCAGACTCCGTGCCCACGGTGCGCTCGATCTCGGCGCTCAGCTCCTCGATGCCCCGCAGAGCATTGGACAGCGTCTCGGCCCAGTTCTGCATCTCAGCGCGGATCTTGGGGAGCTTGGCCACAAGCGAGGATGTGAGAGGTTCCAGAGCCAGGAAGAACGCGACAATACCGAGGCAAGCCGTTCCGAGCGCGGACAGCGCAACAATGACCCGAGGAATGCCGTAGCGGCTCAGTTTGTCGGCTACGGGTGAGACGACAACGCCCACCACGAGCCCGAAGACGATCGGGGCAAGGATGGGCTTGGCAAGAAAGAGAGATGCTGCCCCTCCCATGATGGTGAGGAGGAGCAGCATGACACGCGCACTGCGTTCGGACAAAAGAAGGTTCAGCATCGGGTCATCCGCAACCGACAGCGCGGGGTCAGGTCAGTGGCTGGCATAGTGACCGTTCAGGTTCCGCAGCGGTTGCGCCCGATTGACATCTCCAGCCTGCGGATCGGCTTTGAGCGCGTCCATTTCTCCGCGCACAAGGTCCGAGGCTGCAGCGATCAACCGGTCGCGATGCGCGCCCAGGAGGTCGTCTTCGCGCCGGGTGCTGGGCAAGGCCGACGCAATCAGGGCGCCGATCCCGAAAGCCGCCGCGCCAAAGGCCAGCGGTTGGCGACCATAGGCGGCGCCGGCCTTGCGGGTGGCACGTTCGGCGCGTTCTTCGATCTTCATCTGGGTTTCGATCGCCTGGTGGCGCAGTTTCAAAACCTTGCCGCGGGCCTCGGGTGACAGATGCTCCAGCCCGGCATCCACAGCCGCTCGCAGGCGGCGCGATGATACGGCTGGTCGCCGCTCGCCCGTGGCAGAACTGCGGATCCGGGCATCTGCTTGGGCCACACGGGCGTCGAAGCCATCCATGGCCGCCTCGGGCGCCACGGCACGCCGCGGCGCGGCCGCCGCTCCGCGCGAACCGGCTCCGCTCAGCAGCAGGGCCAGACCCGCGCCAACAAGGGCGAAGGCCGCCGGGTTCTTCCTCGCTTCGCCCCAGAGCTGCTGACCGACTTCGAGCGCGTAGCCCTCAGCGGTACTCGACAGGCGCTCGGGGGCAAGAGTGTTACTCAACGCGTCGAGAGACTGTGTAAGAGCGGCGCGGTCATGGGCCAGGCGGCGCTCCATCTGGTCAAGCTTGTCTTCAGACATCTGTCGCCTCCTTGATCTCCGCAACATCGCGTTTGAGGTTTTCTGCCGTCCGCTCGGGCACAAGCGCCTCGGGCTTGAGACGCGCTTTGCCGGCAAACATCAGGGCAATCGCAACAACCAGCAGGACACCCGCGACGATCAGCGCGGCGGTGCCAAGGGTCAGACCCGTCATGGCAAGATAGTCGACCACCGCGGCGGCCAGCGTGTTCAGAGCCACAAGGGCTGTCAGTGCGGCGACGCCGATCATCGCAAGTCCGGTCCCGGCCCTGGACAGCGACGTGGTCAGCTCTGCCCGGGCCAGGGCGATCTCATCCTGAACGAGCGTTGTGAATTGGCGCAGCGCATTCACGAAATGCGACGGCGCCTGTTTGATCTCCTCCGAATGGCTCATGCGGCACCTCGCGCCGCAAGATCCACTGAACCGGTTGTGCCCCAGACATCTTCACTGCCATGGGGAGCAACAGACTCGGGATGGTGCGGGGTTGCGGGGCGTGCCTCGTCGTGGGGCGGGCGCGCCTTGAGGAACCGCGTTGCCGCAAGCCCCAGCAACGCCGCACCGCCAATGAAGATCGCCGGGTTCTCGCGGGCAAAACCACTCACGTTGCGGGCCAGCCGGTCAAGATCGGTGGTCCGGACCTGCGCGGCGACCTGCTCCAGCGCATCGGCCACCTGACCCGCCGCCTGAGCCTGGATTGTGCCTGCATCGAACTCTCGAGCGGCCGCATCCGCGGCGTTGGCCACCTTCTGCGTCTCGTCGGCAGCTTTGGCGCGCAAGTCTTCGGCACGACCCTGCATCTCTTGTGCAACCTGCGTCTTGGCTTCCTTGGCCGCATCGCGAACCTGCGCGCGCGCGGTGTCAGCAAGGGACGAAGAGGTCTCGGTGTCATGATGCGTCATGGCATCCTCCTGCTTGTTAACATTCACCGAGCTAACGTTGCCGCGAAGGATTGGGTTCCGAAATTGCGCCGAATGGGCTTCGCCGTCACAACCATTAAACAGAATGCGCCCGCATCGCAGCGGAGCGGGAAATACAGGAGTTGGTCATTCCGCAATGCTTTGAGACTCTCCGTTTCCTCCCTTGCTGACAGAAAACAAACACCGACCTGAACTTTTTCGGAACCAAGTTCGGGGGGCTCGTGTTGGGGATGCAAGTGGCACGGTGGATCCGGGCCACATGACAGTAACCGTAAAAGGAGTTTCACCGTGAAACGCATTCTGACCTACACCACCGCCCTGACCCTGCTGGCCGCGCCGGTGATGGCTGACACGAAAGTGGAGGTGACGGCTGACGCGAAAATGGATCTGGTGCGCGGCGTCCAGCAGACCCTGAACGACTACAGCATTGCCTTTGATGCCGACGCGCTCTCCATGGAGCAGCTGGCCGAGATCAAGGCGCTGGACCTGACCGAAGAGAATTTCACGCAGCAGCGTCTGGAACAGATCGTCGGCGTGAGCGCGTCCGACACCGCTGTTGACGGCTATGTTTCCGCACCGGACGTCGAGGTCGAGGTGGAGCTGCCGGAGAGCGACGTGGTGCAGGGCATCCTGGACGAATACGACATCGCGGTTGACGCAGACACTCTGTCCAATGAGACGAAGGCCGAGATTCTCGCCCTGGACACCGAAGACGAAAACTTCACCAAGGAACGCCTTGAGCAGATCGTTTTCGGGTAACCGAACTTCGGGGGGAGTGTAGTGTGTGTCCCCCGAATGAGCGTGCGAGTTTCATAACTTCAGTGCGCGGGGGCGTCCTTCGGGGCGCCCCTTTCGCGTGACGACTTACCAATCATGGAAGGAGCGCCTCGTGCGTGTTTTCGCCTGTCCTGACTGTGGGAGCCCGGTTTACTTCGAGAACTTGCGGTGCGGTTGTGGGTTTGAGATCAGCTACGATCCGGTGGCCGAGGCAATGGTGCAGCGCACCCGATCCTGCGCCAATCGCGCGGTGATCGCATGTAACTGGCAGCCAGAGGAAGATGGCGCGCTCTGCCCGTCCTGCGCGATGACCAATACGCGTCCGGACCTCAGCGTCGAGGGCAATGACGTCCTTTGGCAGCGGGCCGAAGCGGCCAAGCGTCAGGTCCTGTCTCAGCTGATGTCGCTTGGCTGGTTTACTTCGCAGGATCTTGGCGCGCGGCCAGTGTTTGACCTGCTTGCGGAGCAAACGGCTCAAGGCCAGATACAGCCGATGATGGGGCATTTGAACGGGTGCATCACAATCAATGTCGCCGAGGCAAACCCCGCAGAAATCGTTGCCCGGCGTGAGGAATTTGACGAACCCTTTCGCACGATGATCGGGCATTTTCGCCACGAGATCGCGCATTTTCTGTTTCTCAGATTGTCTGAGCTTCCAAATTTTTCGGACCGATTTCGGTGCCTCTTTGGGGATGAGCGAACGGACTACGCCCAGGCTCTGGCACAGTACCACGATGCTGGTGCGCGCCCGAAATGGCGGGAGGCGCACATCACGCGCTATGCGGCGAGCCACCCCCATGAAGACTGGGCTGAAACCGCCGCGCACGCGCTTCACTTACGCGACGTGGTCGAGAGCGCGGGCGCCGTCAATCTGGGGCCAAAAGCCATGCCAGATGACGCTGAGCACGCGATTGCCACAGCTCTCGACCTGACACTTGCGCTGAACCACGTGAACCGGTCCATGGGGCTTGGCGATCTCTATCCGTTTGTCGTTTCCCCAGATGTGCGTGCCAAGCTGCGCTTTGCCTTTAAGGCGCTGTCTGAAGGTCCTGTTCCTGATCGGACTGCGACCCGACCCGGCGCGCAGGGATGAGTCTGACCTCGCGGGAACGCTTGGGTCTCTGATGCGTTAACCCAGTAGCCTCAATACGGCGCATCAGATGGAAAACCAGATCAAAGGAGCTCAGCATGAATTGGGATCAAATCGAAGGTGAATGGAAGCAATTCAAAGGCAAGGTTCAGGATGAGTGGGGCAAGCTGACCGGCGACGAAATCGACCGGATCGATGGCAACCGCGAACGCCTCGAAGGCACAATTCAGTCCAAATACGGAAAGACGAAGGAAGACGCCAAGAAAGAGGTCGACCGCTGGCTCGAAGACGCCTGAGCCTTCAGCCTTGTTGTCAGCAAAAAAGAGAGCCGGATCACAGGATCCGGCTCTTTTTGGTTTGCGTTGGACGTGGCTTCTGGAGAGTGCTTCGTCTGCTACGACATTTGGGCTTCGCCGACCGTGTCCGCCATGGTTGCACCGCGCTTGCCCATGGGCTTGGGGGCACCGATCGTCGTGTCCACTTTGGTCTGATGCTCAACCTCGGCGTTCAACTGGCCGCCGATCAGAACAACGAAGGAGGTCAGCCAGAGCCAGAGCAACAGGATGATCACCCCGGCCAAAGCGCCAAAGCTCTCATTGTAGCTGGCGAAATTGGCGACATAGATCGTGAAGCCGACGGACGCGACGACCCAACCGATACTCGCGAAGATCGAGCCGGGAGAAAGCCAGCGCCACTGGGCGTTGGTCCGCGATGGACCAAAGCGGTAGATCACGGCAAGCCCCACGGTCAGAAAGCCGAGCATGACCAGCCACGCGGCGATCTGCGCGGCCCAGAAGGCAAAGCCACCGGACGACACCAGGGCCAGAACCGCTGGCAGGATGGCCAAGACGAGGCTGGCGAGTATTGCGCCCAGCACCGCCAGCGCAGTGATGCCGATAACCTGCAGCGTCTTGGTGGCAAAGCCGCGCTTTTCTTCTTCATCATAAGCGATGTTGAGCCCGACAAAGAGGGTATTTACCCCGCGTGACGCGGACCAGAGCGCGAGGCCGATGGAAACGGCAAGAGCCAACCCGAGACCATTGGATCTGGACACTTCAGTTGCCTGGCCGATCACGATTTCAAGCACTTCGGGCGGGACGATGCCCCGCAGTTGCTCCATTTGCGACAGGATCGTGCCCGGGTCGAGGAGCAATCCACCTATTGCCAGAACGGCTGTGATCGAGGGGAAAAGGGCGAGCATCGAAAAGAAGGCGACACCGGCCGCCACGAGGCTCAAGCGTTCTTCGACAATGCGGGTCTTGATCCTCAACAGGATATCGTACCATCCCTCAAGTGGGATCTCGGAGGGGCGATTGGCGTCTCTTCCACGTGTCACGACGGTCTCCCTTGCTGTGGCAATTCGGAATGAAGCTGCTGAACCAACGTGCAACCCGCCGCGTGGGTTCCCCGCAAGCGTCACCGGTTGCTGCGCTCTTAGGTCGGCACGGCAAGGCGCACGCATGCCAAAGGCGGCGCCGACGCCGCCTTTGCAGGGACTTTCAGAAGACTGATGTCAGTTCAGCTCGTTCAAGCCGCGAGATGCGCTTCGCCGACGAACTCCCAAGCCTTGGCGGCTTCATCCGCGGAGAAGGCCTTCGCTTTGACGGGAATGATCTTGTCCATGAAGGCGATCATTTTCTGAGCTTTGGACGGGGCACCAATCACGGCATAGCGGTTCAGTTCGCTGAGCGCACGGAACCGGGATTCGAGTACGTCTCCATCGAACAAACTGTCCCAATCGCTGCCGGTGAAGGCCGACAGATCGAGCAGCATATCGATCTTGTCATCATGCCGATCGAATGCGGCGTTCATAAACTCTGCCAGAGCCTCGGCTGCGTCGTCATCCATATGCCCCGCAACGCGAAACGCATAAAGCGTCGGTGACGCGGTTTCGATCTGGGTGATTGCTCCGTGTTGAAACATGGTCATGTCACATCTCCTGTTCTTGTGCTTTGCCAGATCAACGCCGGGACAGAGGGAAGGTTCCTTCACCTGCCGGCGCATCCTTGCACAGCGTGACGGACTAGGCCGCTTCGGCAGGTGCCGCGGTGGGAAAGACCTCCCCGGCCTCGTCGCGCTCGATCCGGGCCCCGAGGGCCAGGATTTCCTCCCGTGCGAGACAGGCCACATCCCAGGACGTGTTCGGGTCTGAACAGGGCAGCGCGAACCAGACTTCTTTGCCGAACACGTCCTGCCCCGCCACGCGCACATTGACCTTGGACAAGTCGCCCAGCTCTTCCGGGTCAAGCCCGGCCACGATCTCGTCGAACCCGGCTCGGAGCCGATCGACATCTGCGTCATGGGCGCATTTGATCTTGATGATACGCAGCATCTCGGGATCTTTCATCGTCCAGTTCTCGAAGGGCGTGGAGACAAACTCCTCCACCGGAACGACAAGGCGCGTGCCGTCCCAATCCTTCAGTTGCACATAGGTGAAATTGATCCGCTCCACATGGCACAGGTAATCTTTGTAGACGATGCGGTCGCCGATGCGCGCGGATTGGTTCAGTGCAATCTGCAAGCTGGCCATGATGTTCCCAAGCACTCGGCGGGCCGCAAAACCCAAGACAAGGGTCAAGGCACCGGCGGTCCCCAGCAGTGTCAGACCCAGGTTCTGAAAGAGGTTGGTTTGCGACAGGAACACCCCTCCGCCGATCAAGACGATAGCCACAGTGAAGGCACGGCGTGCGGCGGCCACTCTGGTTGCCATAGAGCGCATGTGCATCTGTTGGCGTTGGGTCAGATCGGTCTCATCAAACAGGGTCAGGCTGTCGAGCACGACATCCGCCACATTGACGACCAGCCAAAGCCCCGAGGCCAAAAGGCCAAGCCAGGCAAAGGGTGTGAGGATCGTGCTGATCTGTCCCGAGAATACCAACAAGTTGACCCCGGAAAACAGGGCCACGCCTGTCGCCACCGCCGTGGCTGCCGGCCCGCGTGACGCCGCAACAGCACGTTGCACCAGCGGGCTCTCGGCGCGGTCCCGGGCCCGGCCGAGGATGCGCCAAACCAGGATCGCGCAGGTCAATGCAAGTCCCAAAAGCACGGGGAGGCCGATGACTTCCCACCACATGAAACCAAATCCGGCTTGCTGCTTCAGAGGCGCTGGCAAGAGACGCTCCAGCGGCGTGGGGCCATACGCCGCGTAAAGCGCCGGGATGTCACCAACGGTCCGGCGCGACATCACCCAGACCGGCTCCCCATCCAGCGCCTGAACCCGGTCCAGACGGATGGAGGCCGGATGCCCCTGAACCTCCAATGTCCAGAGCAGCAGGGACTTCCGCGGCTGCCCGATCATAGGGTCCGAGGAGCTGCCGGACGTTTGCATGGCGTCCGGTCGGTCGACCACTTTGTCCCAGTCGATAACCGCTTTGCGACTGATCACAGTGAAGAGCTTGCGCGCCAGATCCGCGCCAACCTGGGCCTGCACGCTGGCGTCGAGGCCGTTGAGGTTCAGAAGATGAGCGGCCTTGGCCCAGTTCTCCTGCCGGGCGTGGAACAAAAAGCTTTCCAGGGTTGCACGGGGCGTTGTGCGATCAATTTCTGGTCCTGGGGCGGACAGACCGGAATTCAGCGTTTCCAAGCAGTAGGCAGGCGTATCACCGCAGCTCCCAGACGGGTGCTGAGCGACTGACGGGCCAGACAACAATATAACGGCCAATAGACCAAAAAAGACTTTGCGCATATCAGGACAACGGCCCTGAGCCTGCTTTGTTCCACTGCGCGGCCCAGAGGGGTTGGGGGGGCGGCGTCGCTGGCTTGTCCTCTGTCCGTACCGATCCGAGCCATGCTGGGGGTGCAGGCCACAGATCGCAGCTTGTTCAACGCGCTACGTCGGTCCTTCGGACCTCCTGCATTCGCGCGCGTTTGCAGCCATGCAGCCTAGCTGTCACTCATTTCTGCCAACTCATCCATGATCTGATCTTGCTCATTGCCGATCCGATAAGCGATCCGTTTGAGTTTGGTTTCCGCAAGGCGCCGCGTTTCCGGATCGAGGTCGTCCCGCCAAACAGACCAGACAGGGTAGGCGAATGCAGGCGCATCGGGCACGAGAAACAGCCGTTCAGTGTCCAGAAAGCCCTTGATGTGGCGCGCTGGCAGGTAAGCCGCAGCTTTTCTCCCGGCAACAAACTCGGCCGCCATAGCCCCAAGCGAGAGGACCAGGCCAGAATTGGAGAGCATCGGAAGCTCCAACGCGAGCGCGTGCAAGACCTCCGGGCCCCAATCCACATAGATGTAGTACGGCTGGATGTCTGAGATCGTGCCGGGAAATGAGGCTGCCAGCACAAGCTCTTCGTCGATCACCTTTTGAGCGGACAGACCCGGGCGCAGTTGTGGGCTGTACGAAAGGCCGACTTGCGCCACGCCCTCGATCAGGAACCGGGTTATGCGATCGGGCATGCCGAGTTCCGCGCGAATGCTGAGTTCCGGATTCTCAGCGCGCATTTCATCAAGCCACTGGAACCCCAACCGGGGCCAAAGAGAATACTGGGCCGCCACGCTGAGCGACTTCGTGTAGCCTTCGGGGAGTGCAATCTGCTGCCGTGCTTCTTCCCAGATTTTGATCATCGAGAGTGCATAGCGTTCGAACTCTCGGCCTGCCGCAGTCAGCTCAGCTCCCGCCTTTGATCTGTGAAACAGGGTCTTGCCCAACGCGTCCTCCAACCGCTGCACGCGCAGGCTCACGGCTGACTGCGTCACGAACAATCGGGAGCTTGCATGCATGAAAGACCCGGTTGAGGCCACTTCGAGGAAGGTGCGGATCAGAGCGATATCCATGAGGGCTATCCATGAGAATTTCTGTGATTAACCATATTTCCTATTCGTTTTTCTTGATTCTGGAAGTCCCTTAAACCGGATCCCCGGGACAAGCAGCGCGCTCTGAGCTCTTTCACAGCAATCATGGAGAACGAACTGCGGTGCGGCTTTCCCAAATGAAACGCGGAACTTGAACCGTCTGGATAGGAAACTCGGAAATGATCGTCATCTTTGCTCGTAAAGCTGTACTCGCAACTTTGGTCGCCGCGGCACTGGCTGTATCCGGGTGCTCGACGAACCAGGCCATCGACACCACTGTGGGCGTCGCTGCCGGTGCCACAAAAGTCGTCGCGAAGGGCGCAGTCGGCGCAGGCAAACTGGCCTATAGCGGCGGTAAATCGGTCGTCGGTGCGTTCAACAACTGACGATCGGTGAAGGATGATCAAGGTGTTTCGGAAAGCGCGCCACGCTCCGTTTCACCTTGTTCACCGGTCAAGGCGGTCACGAGGAGTTGGCTCGTACATCTCTGCACTTGGCCGGAGCCATTCAGGTGGTTGGGGGGAGACCTCACTCTCCCCATGATCGTGGTCCGAAAAGAACGCTCATCCGTCGAAGACGTGATCGCAGCAAACGCATTTGGCCCAGAGGGATCTGAAACCCGTCTTACACAATCGACCGTCCCGAGGTGAACGGATCAGAGCGGTATTTTTCTGCACGAGACATACATGTGGGTGATGTACTTTTGAGTGGTCGTCACCTCGGCAAACATAATTGACGCAGCCCCACGCTCTCACTTTTGCTTGCAAGGCCCGCGAGCGTGGGGCTGCGTCGCTTCGCATCCCAGTCTCCTGTTTTCTTAGCTATGCTTGGTTGCGACTCAGATCCGCCGTAGTCGCTATCGGCGATTAACGAGAGCTTCGAGATCAAAGACTCTTTGTACCGGCGATGGTTATCAGGTTGCGGCCGCGGTCGTGGATACGCTCCACCGCGGGGGGCAGCCGCGCTTTCGGCGTGCCACTTACCTCGATGGCGTTCTCGATGGCCAGCACCCCGGCGGCGATGTTGACGATCTGGGTCAGATCATCTTGCGCGGTATTGTTCAGCACATTCTCCGACAAGGCCACGACCCTCTGCGACACAGGCACAGTGATCCCCTCGAAACCGTCTATCTCGCGCAACAGACGTTGAATGCGTTGTAAGACCTGAGCTTCCCCAGTCGCATCGGTCTATGCCTCGATAAATCCGTCGGTTTCCACGGTGGTGCTCATCGGTGCTTGGGCTGGGGCAAGGCTTGCGAGGGGAAGCAAAAGGGTCAAAAAAGCTAGGAACAAGGCACGCGTCATAAGGATTTTTTCGCAATCATGAGGTCCAGGCCGGACTGGAGAGGGGGGCTCGTGCGCCACAGGCGGCAAAAAGGGGGCCAGTTGGCCCCCCTTTCTCATCTCAGCGGGGGGCGTTTTACTGCCACCACTCTTTTTCGACCGGCTGCTTGGCCTGAAGCTCTTCCTCCGAGAGACGCGTGACGAACACAAACTCACCGTCATCATCTGGCTGAGTCCGATTCAGATCGTTCATGTCGATCATCACATGCGCATCTCCAAGACCGAGGAAGCCCCCGACCTCGGCGATCAATCCGCGGATGCTGCCTTCGGGACCGACGACGATCTCCGCCACATTCCCGATGTTTTCCCACTCGTCGGCCACTTCGGTGTAGCGGGGCGTTACAAACCACTCGCCGGTGTCCAGCTCCGCGCTCACCGTGTAAATGTCGGCACCGATGATGTCACTGGCGCGCAGAAAATCGCTGCGATTGTCCAGATCGATCGGCGCCATCTGAGAGCTGTCTGCGATATCGTCCAACTCGCGCGTATTGCCCATCTCGGCTTTCGCGGCGAGCGTCTCGACGTTGTTCTCACCTTCGGCCATTGCACCTTCGACCACCCGCTTAGCATCGGCAGCCGCATTTCGGGTTGCTTCGACAGCCTCATTTGCGGTTTCGGCCACTTTGTCGCCTACCACTTCCGCAGAGTTTTCAACGCGCTCAGCAACGACTGCAGCGTCGGCCTTCAGCGTCTCGGTCACCGTGCCACTCGCTGGCTCGTTCGCGCCCGCGCCAAAGGCGAGAGAGGTCAACGCAGTCGTTGCGACAAGAGTTTTTGCAAACCGGATCATTCTACATCCTCCTTGAGATAGAAGCTCGTTCCAGGCGAGCCAGGTGTGCGTTCAACTCACTATCGGCAGATGAGTTCCCATGAGGGCCTTAAGCGCAACTCGGGTGTCGCTTGGGCAGCACAAAACCGGCTCTGCCCCGTCCGAGCGGACCAAACAGAATTTCATACCGATTGGCCGCATCTCCTAAGCTGGGATTTACGGACTGCCACCGCACATGGTCGGGCGACTTGAGCGAAAACGGCGTCTTGCGGGGAAGGCTTATTGTTCCGTCCACACTCCACTTTCATATGGCACGAAAACGTAGAGCTGGGTCGGTCTGGAGTATCCGGCACTTCAAAGAGCGTTTGTCGAGTGAACAAGATACGATTTCTTAGGGTCAGGCCCCATTGGTTTCAGCCTAGGGGCGTGTTTTACGGTTCGAAAACGAGCGGTGAACATGTCTGATTTTTTCTGGCTGACGGATGTACAGATGGCGCGTCTTGAGCCTTTTCCCCAAGTCCCGTGGTAAGCCTCATGTCGATGACAAGCGTGTTCTGATCGGAATTATCTTCATCAATCACAATGGCTTACGATGGTGAGATGCGCCGAGAGAATATGGCCCGCACAAAACGCTCTACAACCGTTGGAAGCGCCGGAGCGATAAGGGCATCTTTGCTCAGATGATGGTCGGCCTGGCCGCTGATCATGGCGAGCAGACGACGGTCATGATCCCTCTCGGGACATCACTGACGTGATGCCCTGCCGGGCAGTGATCGAAATCATGTTCGGCAGGTTGAAGGATTGGCGGCGTGTGGCGACACGATACAACCGCTGCCCGAAGGTCTTCCTCTCGTCCATCGCCCGGGCCGCCCTCGTCAATTGCTGGCTATGAGTCCCGACCCTAATAATCGCCTAGCTCAAAGCACGGATTGGCATGTCGCAAACCCTGCCCGACAGCCGTCAATAGCCCGTCTACAGATCAAATTTGTTGATCTGTAGGGCAGTCATTTGGTTTTGAGTGAGGTGTCTGGTGGTGGAATGCTGATCGGCAGGCAGGGAGCTGGCACAGTCAAGCGCCGGACTGAATGATCGGATTTGATCGCCTGCCTCGGGAGGAGAAGCAATGACATCATCAATTCCGCACGACCCGCCTGCCGGTATGGACCGCCGGGCGTTCTTACGGCTCGTCAGCAGATACGGGTTCACCGCCGCAGCGGTAGCAACCGCGTCCGGGGCATATATGTCGAGCGCGGCGCTGGCACAATCGGTCTCGGAAGAGCGCGAACGCAAAGCCGCCGCCGAGCATACGATGATTGTGGCCACGCCCTATGTCTTGGGCGCGTCGCGGAGCGTTCCGCTGATGCAGCTCGATTTCAAGGAAAACATCCAGAACATGACCAACGGAAAGGTCTATGTTCGGCTGGCCCCAGGCGGTGAGCTCGGAGTGGGCAGCTCCCTTGCCCAGAGCGTGCAATCCAACACGATCCAGGCTGCGCAGCATTCGCTCGCCAACTTCGCGCCCTTCGCGCCGATCGTCGATCTGGTCAACATTCCCTACTGGTGCGGCAAGAACCAGCAGGCGGTCAATCTGGTGAACTCGCAGCAATGGGCCGATCTGGTCAATCCCAGCATCGAGGCGCGCGGCTTCAAGGCCCTGTGGTATGTCACCATCGATCCGCGCACGATTGCGCTGCGCCGAGGCTTTGACCAGCCGATCCGGACGCCGGATGATCTTGCCGGGGTCAAGATGCGGATCCCGGGCTCCGAGATCCTGTCGCAGCTCTACCGTCTGCTCGGCGCGAACCCGACGCCGATTGCCTGGGGTGAAACCCCGAGCGCGATCACGCAAGGCGTGGCCGATGCGCTGGACCCCTCGGTGCAGGGGCTGCAGATCTTTGGCTTTGACGCGATCCTGTCCTGGGTCACCTTTGCCCAGACCGTGCCGAACACGCAGGTCTATTCCTGCAATCTCGACTGGTTCAACGCACTGCCCGGCGACGTGCAGGAGGGGATCCTCTTTGCATCGGAAGTGACCGCGCATCAGAACCTGTCCAAGGTGCCTGCGGCGCGCGCGTTTTCCATGTGGGATCTCAGTCAGGCGGGGGTGCAGTTCTACGTGCCCAATGATGACGAGATGGGCGAATGGGTCGCCCGGGGCGGACATCAGTTGCCGGACTGGGACCCGTTCAAGATCGAGCTCGCAGGATCCATCGCGAATTTCGAAACACTCAATGAGGCGGCGAACACCCGTGGGAAATACGTTGTCCACGACGTTTGAACGCGTCGGGAGCGGCAGGACCCGCGCGGTCTGTGGCTCCCGCTTCCAGATCCGTGAGATCGCAAGAATGCCATGGTCATGATGGCCCCTTTGACCGAGCAGGATCGTGTCGTGATCATCGGCGCCGGTCATGCCGGGGGGCGCGCGGCAGAGCGACTGCGCGCTCACGGGTTCGCGGGAGGGATCACTCTGGTCGGCAAGGAAGACGTCGCGCCCTACGAGCGCCCGCCTTTGTCGAAATCGGTTCTGCTGCGGTCGGGATCCGAAGCGGACACGTATTTGCAGGACCTTGCATGGTACGCGGGGAACCGGGTGACCTTGCGCCTGGGCCAACTGGTCACGCGGATCGACCGGGACGCGCGCAAGGTCTTCCTGCTGGATGGCGAGACGTTGCCCTATTCCCGGCTCATAATCGCAACGGGCGGGCGGCTTCGCGACTTGCCCGTGCCGGGGGCAGATCTGGACAATGTGCTGTCCCTCAAGACGATGGCCGATGCAGTAGCGCTCCGCGCCCGGCTCGACACCGCCCGGCGGCTGGTGGTGATTGGTGGCGGGTTCATCGGGCTCGAAGTGGCGGCCAGCGCGCGTGCTCTGGGCTGCGAGGTAACGGTCGTGGAGGCAACTGAACGATTGATGGGCCGCGCCGTGCCAAAAGAGATCGGCGCGCGCGTGGCGGCGGTCCACGAGGCGCGCGGCACGACAGTGATGCTGGGATGCGGGGTGCAGGCCCTGATCGGAGAGACCGCAGTGAACACTGTCGTTCTGGCGGATGGCCAGAGACTCGCGGCAGATCTCGTGGTGGTCGGTATCGGAATCGCGCCGGAAACCGGATTGGCCGAACAGGCGGGTCTTGAGACCGCGCAGGGCATTCTCGTTGATGACCAGTGCCGGACCTCGGATCCAGGGATCTTTGCCATCGGCGATGTGGCCTGCCACAGGGCGCGCGCCGCCCGGCCGGTGGAAAGCTGGCAGAATGCCGAGCAGCAGGCGACACGGGTCGCCGCGGCCCTCATGGGATGCCCGGCGCCCGAGCTAGAGCCGCCCTGGTTCTGGTCCGATCAGGGGGATCTCAACCTGCAGATTGCCGGCACCCCGGTGCACTGGGACGGCGCCATGTCCCGCGGCCGCATGGCAGAGGGGTCTCTTCTGCTGATCCAGATGGACGGCCAGCAGGTGACAGGCACGATCGGGTTGAATGCGAAAAAAGACATGCTGTTGATGCGCAAACTGCTCAAGGCCGGATGCCCCGTCGACGCCGACAGCCTGACGGATCCGGAGCAGCCGCTCAAAAAGACCGTGATGGCGGCGCTGCGAGCCTGAGCGCGCGCGGCCACGCGGTTCGACCGAAGACTTAACTGATCAGGGATCATCACCATGGCAAAGCAGACGCTGCTGGAGCTGAAAAACCGGGGCTCCGCCCCTCAACTCACCATGGTGCACGTCTCCTCGGCTGAACAGGCCGAGGCGGCAGAGGCCGCCGGGATCGATATGCTATGTGGGCCCTTCCTGCCCCAGACGCGGACGTTCCCGGCGGCAGCGCCGAACACGATGTATCGGTTCGGTCTGAAATACGGGCAGTATGTCTCGGCCGATCAATGTCTGCGCGCGGCCTTTGACGCGCTCGAATGCGGGGCGGACATCATCTACACGGCCCAAAGCCTTGAGTTCGTCGAGGCGATGGCCAAACAGGGCATCGCGGTCTGCGGGCATCTGGGCCTTGTACCCCCAAAGGCCAGTTGGACAGGCGGGCTCCGCGCTGTGGGCAAGACGGCCGAACAGGCCCTGACCCTGTTCCAGCAGATCAAGGATCTGGAGAATGCCGGGGCCTTCGCCGTCGAGCTTGAGGTGGTGCCGGACCGCGTGGCGGATGAGATTGCGCGACGCTCGTCACTGGTCACGATTTCCATGGGCGCGGGCACAGGCTGCGATATCCAGTATCTCTTTTCCAGCGATATCCTCGGCGAGGCTGGCCCGCGCGTGCCGCGCCACGCCAAGGTCTATCGCGATTTCAAGGCGGAGTATGACCGGCTCCAGCAGGAGCGCATCGCCGCCTATCAGGAGTTCGCACAGGATGTGCAGTCCGGCGCGTTTCCGGGGCCGGGCAATCTGGTGCGGATCTCGGACGAGGAATACGCCAAGCTGATGGCGCATCTCGCGTAGTTTACGCGTCCTTCGCGGCCATCGACTTCAACCAGCGAATGAACCGGTCCGCCAGATCGGGCGAGGACGACTGCGTCCGGTAATAGAAGCCAGGCCCCTTCAGCGCGATATCGAACGGCTGCACCAAAAGGCCCGCGTCCCGCTCAGGCTTGGCGAACCGATTGGCGAGCACGACGCCCAGCCCATCCGCCGCGGCTTTGATCCGAACGTTGGAATCGGTCATGCACAGGCTCTGGATGGTTTCGGGCTCAGCCACCCCGGCCAGGGCCAACCAGTCCGACCAGGGATCCAGATGGGGGGCCAGCTTCAACAGCGGGTATTTGAGCACATCCTCGGGCCGGTTCAGGGTCGCGGCGATCTCGGGCGTGCAATGGACGGTCATGTCCGTGGGAAACAGCAATTGCGCGGCCTGTTGCGCGGCCGCGTTCTTGCTCCAGTAGATGACCACATCACTGTCTTCGGCGCCCTTGCGCATGTCGTGGTCGAGATGGATGCCGACATTCGGATTCCGCGCCGACCAACTGGACAAACGGGGCGACAGCCAGCGCAGCGCGAGATAGCTGCTGAGCGTGACCGAAATCGTGCGTTTTGCGCCGATGCCAAGCTTGTCGACCCCCTCCTGCAGTTGTTTCAGCGCCGCCGCGACCACAGGCAGGAACTCTTCGCCATCCTTGGTCAGTGCAATGCGACGGGTCAGCCGCTGGAACAACAACACACCGAGATCGCTTTCAAGTTTTGCAATCCGGTAGCTGACCGTTGGTTGGCTGAGGTTCAGCTCATCCGCCGCCAGATTGAAGCTTCCCAGGCGTCCAGCGGCCTCGAAAGCCCGCAAATTATTGATCGAAGGAACGTGCCCACCCATGCCGTTTTATAGATTTAATTCCTTGATCCATCAAGCCGCGTTTTGACTTTGATCGCTGTGCCGGCCCGTGAAACCTTGAACCATCGCAACTGAGACAGACAACGAAAAGGAGGCCTGGACATGTCATCTGCCACTCCAGAGTCAGGGCTGGCTTTCGGCCGGGATCAGGTGATCTCGAAGAAAGAGCTCAAGCAATACATGAAACGATCCGACCTGCCGGGTCTGATCAACTTCTTCGGCCATATGGGCGTGATGATCTTCACGGGGTTTCTCGTCTATCAAACCCTCGGAACATGGTGGGTCGTGCCCACCATGGCGATGCACGCGGCAGTGCTCGCGTTCCTCTTTGCCCCCTGCCATGAATGCAGCCACGGCACGCCGTTCCGGACCCGCTGGCTGAATGAGGCAGTCTACTGGGTAGTGTGCCTGATCTACATGGTGCCGCCGACCTTCTTTCGCTACTACCACGCCACCCACCACACCTATACGCAGATCCGTGGCAAGGATCCGGACATGCTGCCCGAGCGGATGACCGTCGTGGATTACATGGTGTATGTGTCTGCCTATGCGTTCTGGAAACGTGGCTTGATCTGGATGTTCAAACACCCGTTTGGCAAGATCGCAGAGTCCCAGAAATACTTCATCCCTGAGAGCGAAGTGCCCCGTGCCACCCGCGAAGCGCGGATCATTCTGGCCATCTATTTCGCCGTATTTGTCGCTTCGATCTACTTCCAGAGCCTGCTGGCCCTGTGGCTGTGGATCGTACCGCGCCTGGTGGGGGAGCCGCTGATGCGCTGGATCCGCTTGTCGGAGCATGGCGAATGCGAGGAAGGCCCGGATCTGCGGACCAATACCCGCACCACCAAAACCTCGCGGCTGGTCTACTTCCTGTTCTGGAACATGCCATATCACGCCGAGCACCATCTCTGCCCGATGGTCCCCTTCCATGCGCTGGGGCGGATGCATGAGGCGGTGAAGGACAAGCTGCACCCGGTGGGCGAGAGCTATCCCAAGGTGCATGGCGAAATCCTCGAGAAGATCTCGAACAAGCAGGGCGTCACCTGGGAACACCCCCAGACGTCGTCCTAGGGCCCGCCCCCGCACCAGCCGGCGACCCCGTCGGCTGGTGCGCGCGCAGCAACCTTCCATAGAAAACAAGGGTCACAGAATGTCGGAATGGATCCAGGCGTGTCACACGTCGGAGATTGATGAAGAGGACCTGATCCGTTGGGATCACGGCGACAAAACTTACGCGATCTACAACACCCCAAAGGGGTTTTTCTGCACCGATGGGATGTGCACCCATGAAGCGCAGCATCTCGAAGAGGGGCTGGTGATCGACGATGTGATCGAGTGCCCGCTCCATCAGGGGCGTTTCAACCTGATCACCGGCAAGGCGCTCTCGGCACCGGTCTGCGAAGATCTGGCGACCTACGAGGTCGATGTGCGCGATGGCGTGGTCTTTGTCCGTGTCTGAGGCGCAAGCTGTCACCCACCGGACCGCCCGGCGGGTGCGGATCTGTGCCGATGGCTGATCCCTTCGATCTGACGGGCAAGGTCGCCGTGGTGACCGGGGCGTCCTCGGGCCTCGGTCGCCAGGGTGCGCTTGCCCTGGCGCGACGGGGGGCCAAGGTGCTGGCGGTGGCCCGGCGGGCCGACCCCCTGCGCAGCCTCGAGGGGGAGCGTATCCGCGCCGTCCCCGGGGATGTGGCGGATCGAGCCGGCCTCGACGCGCTGGTCTCTCGTCTCACGGCGCCTTTCGGCGCGCCGGACATCGTCGTTCATGCGGCGGGGCTGAACTTGCGTCAGATCGCTGACGACGTCACCGATGAGGGGTGGGACCAGACCCTCGCGGTGAACCTCACAGCGCCCTTTGCGCTGTCCCAGCGTCTGGTACCGGCCATGAAGGCGCGCGGCTGGGGGCGGATCGTGAACTACGCCTCGGCCCAAAGCACAAGGGCCTTCCCGGGGGGCATCGCCTATGGCGCGAGCAAGGGGGGTATCGTCCAGCTCACGCGCGCCATGGCCGAAGCCTGGTCCCGTTACGGCATCAACGCGAACGCGCTCGGACCGGGCTTCTTCGAGACGGAACTGACCGAGGCGGTCTTCGCCGACCCGGACCGGGCCGCCCGGAATGCCGCTCAGACCTGCATTGGACGGAATGGTCGGGACGGCGATCTCGACGGGCCGTTGGTGTTTTTGTGTTCGCCGGCGTCGAATTTTGTCACCGGGCAGCTCCTGATGGCCGATGGGGGCTTTACCGCGAAATGACGGCGCCTGCCTCCCAGGGCGCTACATGGTGGGGGGAGATCAAGACACCAGCTCCCCCCAAATCTCGCGTCCATTGAGCTTCTTCGACGCCCCACTTCCCTGATCTTTCCAGCCCTCTACGTTCAGCGGAGTGTTTGGTTGCTAACCTCAATCAATCCAGGACTTGCGTCTTCCGGTCGCTTCACCAGTGTCTGTGTAGACATCACATGCGCTCTCAAAAATCTGGGTGCCGGATGAAACTGCCCTTCATGCAAGGCCGAACGTCCGCAGTTTGGGCGTCCTGCGGCCATTAGATCGGCCGCAGCATGTTCGCCGGACGCACATCTCGCCTCAGGCGTGAACGGCCCTTGCCTGCCGTTGACCACCTCATCTTGATGCTGCGGTCACAGCCCGCATTACTGACGTTCGCCGCTACAGCAAAATCAGTGGATCATCGAATTCACGAAGCGCGGACGAATCTTGCATACCTTTGTTCCTGTTGAACTGCTGCTACAGATAACTGAAGAAGAGCTCCAAGTTAGCCATCAACGGTTGTTTTTTGCACGTGCTCATCCCATGTGCACACTATCTGAAATGGAGATTTCATGTCCCGGTAAGGAGGGGAGGCAGCGCGCCTCCCGGAGCATATACAACACCTGAAACACTGCCGTCCCTTTGTAGCGGACGGAAGGTCTTGATGCGCTCACTCGCTTCCTACCGTAAGCGCCCAAACCTGAATTGGGCCAGAGACATGAAAGTGCACACCCTATGACAAGGGATTACTCAGACTTCCTTCCTCGACGCGCGTGCGACGCCGGATCACATGGCAAACTCAGCCCCCTCCAGGCCTTGGGGTGGCAACCCTTCTTCGCCCAACAAATCAGTGTGGACGATTTGTCCGCGACACCTCCCGTTCGCGTCGTTGAAGTGCATCGCAGTGGGCTGCACACCCTTGGTGACAACATTGATACTGTACTTCCTCCCAGATCGGATGTGACCGTCGGGGATTGGCTGAAGCTGGATCCATCGCACCCGCGATCCAGTCGGGTTCTTGAGCGCGCAAGCCTCATCAAGCGGCGCGCGCCCGGCACAGACCGGCAGGAACAGCTGATCGCGGCGAACATTGATACGGCCTTTATCGTGACGTCCTGCAATCAGGACTTCAAAGTGGCCCGGCTGGAGCGTTATGCCGCCCTGGCGTTTGAGGCACGGATTACGCCTGTCATCGTCGTCACAAAGACCGACCTCGTGGCGGATGCTCAAAGCTACATCGACGCGGCACGCTCTGTGTCGGAGATGATCGACGTGATCGCACTTGATGCACGCGGTTCTGCCCCGAAATCCGAACTTGCGGCCTGGTGCAATCCTACCAAGACGGTGGCGTTTCTGGGCTCTTCCGGCGTTGGGAAATCGACGCTGACCAATGCCTTGCTCGACAGCCAATCTATCGAGACCCAGGACATTCGTGAGGACGACGCAAAGGGACGGCATACAACAACGAGGCGCGAGCTTCATACGATGCTCAATGGTTGCCTGATCCTGGACACTCCAGGCATGCGGGAATTGCAGCTCACCGATGCGGCGGAAGGGATCAACGATCTTTTTTCTGACATTCAGGAATTGGCCGCGTGCTGTCGCTTCAACGACTGCCAACACGAGACCGAGCCGGGATGCGCTGTTCTGACGGCTATAGATGAGGGCGTTCTCGATGCCGGTCGGCTTGGCAGATGGCGCAAGTTAATGGCGGAGGACGCGTTCAACTCCGCAAGCCTTGCGGAACGCAGGTCTCGCGACAAGGCGTTCGGAAAAATGGTGCGCGGCGCTAAAAAGATCAAAGATGTCAGGAGGTAGGACGATGACGCAGTCGAAAGCGGGTCAAATCGTATGGCACGACCTTTTCACATCGGACAGGGCGTGTTCGATGGCATTCTACCAGCACGTCGCTAACTGGACATATGAAATCGAGCGGGCGACGGATTTTGCCTGGGGTGGCGGCGAGAAGGATTTCGTCCTTGCCCTATCCGGTGACGAAGCGGGTGCGGGGTTGGCCGAGACGCCTCCGGAGCAGGAAAATGGCTGGATCGCTTACGTCGAGGTTCCTGATGTGGACGTGGCAGTCAAGCGCGTCGGGACGCTCGGAGGCGAGATTGCTCAGGAGCCGTTCGAGGTGCCGGGTGTCGGGCGCAATGCACTCGTCCGCGATCCGCTCGGCGCACTCGTGGGAATTTCGCTGTCTCGGCATAACTTTCCAGTGCCGCGCCAACAGTTCGGCCCGGAAGTGTACGTCAACAACGGGAATGAATTCCCACAGGCGTTCTACGCCAAACTCTTCGGATGGCAGCTCTCCCCCCAGCGAGACAGTGAATGCGTCGCTCTACTCGGTCGTTCGGGCGATCTGGTTGCGATCCAACATGTCGCGACTTGGCAATCAGGTTCAAACGCTGCTTGGGTCCCGTGCATCAAGGTTGCTTCAGTCCCCGATGCCTGCCGAGCTGCGGAAACCCAAGGGGCGCGGCCGGCTTCAGTGGATATGAATGAAACCGGTCAAGTCCATAACCCCATCCTGTGTGATCCAGACGGCGCGCCGTTTGCTTTTGGCATCGAATAGACGACCACTTTCTAGCAACTCGCCAATTCTTCACAGGAACTGCAGAGCAGATGTTTGTACGTTCTGCAGCATCTGTCGCTCAGGAATCGTTGCCGCCATGAGAACAACCGCAGCATCTTATCGGATTGCACGGATCGTGGCGATGAGGACGGCCCAGAGCTGCTGTTCAAGCAGACCTACCCTAAGGGCCGGTGTCAGCCGAAACCGTACCTTCCTGCGTACCTATTTTTTGGGATCATGCATCAAGGGAACAATGTGATGCCGCGTATAGAAAGTGCAGCCGGAATTGGCACATTTGTGTTCAGTTCTAAAATATAGACGTTGACCTTCGATATCTTCGGAAACGACAACATGGTCATTTGCGGCGACAAGTCGTTCCTTCCAAGTTTGCAGGACATTTCGACTATCGCCTTCTCGGTGATAAATTATCAGTTCGCCGTGATCACGGTCTTCCATAGCAGTGCCGTACCTAGTCGACAGTTGCTGAAACCCGTCATCCAGCCATCCATAATCCGAGTGAACCTTAGCTTCACCCAGCCATAGAAAGTTGCCACTTGCTCGTACCACAAGATCGCAATGGCCGTTCACGTCTTCCTCACGTCTTGCGGGAATACCACACACAGTGAGCATGTCTGCCAAGTGACGTGTCAGTGTGTTCTCACCCAGTTTCTCTTTGTCTTTCCTGGCATCCACCAATCTGCCATAAAAGTCCGCCAAAGCTTCTTCTATCAGCTCTATGCGCAGTTTCGAGCACTTCGCGATCTTCCACCGCAGTCCTCGCAACCCCTCGTCATCCCCGAAAATGTTCAGATAATCTCGAACTGAAAGATCTTCGGCCCCCATCTTATGCGTCACTCCGCAAAGAATAGAAAAACCTGACGTGTTCGAGAGGATCGTCAACCAAGTCCCCGGTTACAGGATGCACCAACTTGCCCGTGAAAAGCAGGCCTTGAAAATCCTCGTCTTCCAAGTGCAACTGACCTTCGTCGTCGTCATCGAGATATCCATGCATTTCCAGTATTGCGCCCTCGAAGGTACACAAGACGCTCAATGCTGGTAAGACTTCCTCGGCCCGCGAACCCTTCTCAAGCCTTTCCCGAAAGTAGGACAACCCAAGATGCCGTCCGTCTCCGGGCCGAATTTTCGACAGGATATCAGTTAACGCCAAGCATACGGCTAGCGTTTTAGGCTCCAACTCCGACGAAGCCAGACTCTCCCTGAACTCTCCAATATCCATGCCCATACGCGATATCGTTCAGTGCTCAAGTTTGGCCTTTTTGCCGAGCCGTTCAATAGCGAACTCGTAATCAGACGCGCGTACGCAGTTTTTAATCAGAGCGCCAGATATCAACGGGTCCTTACTGTTGCCACCAGACGGACCGGATGCGGCCAGTGTCACGGAAGGTATGAAAGTCAGATCATCTTCCCGAAAGCCCCACTCCACTGTGATCCTGTAAATCGCGATCGCATCTACCGCTTCCTTGCCAGCAACATGGTACGCTTCGGTTCGCTGATCGGCGTCCCTCCTGCGGCGAGGCATCTTTTCGTCTTTGATCGCTCCCGTAGTTGTCTGGAAGGTCATCTGTGTGACCGTACCTTCCGTAGCGTCGTCATAGAACGGACGAACAGCAGGGAAGAGATTTACTGACCCCTCAAGTGAAGCCACCCCCCACGAATTCACTTCGTCCTTGAGGCGAGAATGCAAAGCATGAATATCCGCTTCAACGATGCCGCGAGGTGAATCCACCCGAACTTCCAAGAAATCGCGATGGTGCGGCAGCCACACAACATGGTACATCTGCACCGGCCTACGGGCGAGGCCTATGACCTCTTCGTACCTGCCACGCATGTCTTCTGGTTGTCCGAAGTCTTCGAATGAGATTTCTTCCCTCGTCTTCACCCAAAGCAAGGAAGAGAAAAGAATGCCCACGCCATCTTCGTTGCTTTCAACCCGAACGACATTCAGGTCTCCCGTACCGTCAGACAATACATCGTCGGGAACCAAATAGGGATATGCCTTCGCAGCAGGCGCTTCGCTAAGTTCAGCCTCTACAATTTTTGCTTGCAGTGCCGAGCGCTGAGAGGGGTCAACCGGGTACAATTTGGTGAACTTTTCACCGCACAAAAGATGCTCAACCAGACAGTCTTCGAGCTTGCCGTACTCAACTTCTACGCCGGTCTCTTCTACCTTTTTGAGAGTTTGATCCCACCCGTGGCCGGTCGCTACTCCCCCCATCCGAAGAAGCATTCGTGCATTCGTCCACGTCATCCTGTGACGCATCGTTCTCAACGTTTCTTTCATCAATATACTTCAACCAGCCTCCGTGCGCGTTAAATAATTTATAGGAGAAGTATTTTCTGGACACCACCCACCACAGATTAAGAAACTGCAGACAGTAATCGGAAGATTATTCAGGTGAGGAAAAATTTTTTTTTGGGCACAGATCACGCGTATTTTTCACTCTATGCGCATAGCTGGCATTTGAGGCAAATGCAGCGAATTTCCGGTTTCCGCCCATTATGCTGATTTCCGCTCCTTCTTCCTGTTTTGATTTTTCAGCGTCTGCGCGCGGTCAGTTCTTTCATCACTCCGTCGACCAAGGCGATCTTCTCGGCGTCGCTGAGGGGCATTTGCGCCACCTGCCCGGTGTGCTGCGAGGGGGGCTCCAGCAGGTCGAAGCGCTGAGCGTCGGTCAGTTTGCCGTAATGCGTGTCGGTGATCTGTTCGTTCTCATGGCCCATGTTTTGCGACCAGGCCTTGCGCTCGGCGGCTGTCAGCGCGCGTTTGTCCCGCTCGGCGGCGATGGTGTGTTTGGCCGCATGCGGGCTGTACCTGGCATGGTGGTTTCGGCACGCCACGCGGAAGGCATGGGTCACCGCATGGGTTGAGGTCATCGCTGGGACAGGCCCAGGGCCAAGCCCCGAGGCTTTGCGGTAGCCCGTGAAGGCGCGGTCTTACGGGAAGAGCGCGTCCTCTGGCGCAGACCCAGCCCGCCGCATGAACGCCACCCAATCGCAGACCGCCTGCCCGAACGCCTTCGGGGTCGGGAACCAGGCGATCACCAGGCTCTTGCCGTTCTTGGTCCGGGACGCGCGTCCGTCCTGGATGATCCTCCGCGTCGCGCAATCCACATCGCCAAGGCGCAAGGAGATCAACGCATCTGCGCGCAAGGCTCCCAGAAAGGCCAGGGCAAAGATCGCGCGGTTGCGCAGATCGATAGCGCGGTACTTTGGCATCTGCGCCAAGAGCGCTTCGGCCTCTGCCAGGTCAGGGTACGTTCTGGGGGCGCGCGGCAAGGCCCTGGCATAGACCGCCCGGGGCATGTCCAGCGCATCCGGCAGGTCCCGGGGCAAGGACCGATAGCCCTTCCGCTTGCCAAGCCATGCGAGGAAGTCCTTGAGATGAGAGACGAGATGCTGAACCGTTGAGGGCGACTTCGGCGTCTCCGCCCCCGGCTTCAAGGCCGCCTTCAAGTGGTCGCGGAAGCCATGGCCATCCTCCAGCGTCAGCGTCGTGAAAGGTTTGCCGCCGAGGAAGCGCTCGAACTGCCGGATCGCCGAGAGATGCCGATCCAGGGTCTTCTCGCTGAACTTCCCCGCATAGCGCTGCCATTGAGAGAGGATCGCGTCGTTTTGACCGTCGGGACCAGCGCCGGGTTTCCCAATACCAGCGGGGACCGAGGTCTTTTCTTCGTGTGCGGAGTCCCGCTTGGTATTGGGATCGAGCATCCCGGCAATTGCCGTCGAATGATTGGGGTCTCCGAACCTGACAACCCTTGCTGAGCAGTCCGGGCAGACCGCCTGCCTTATGTGCATGCCCGACGCTGTGCGCCTGAACTGGATGGTGTTTGGGTCCGGCAAGACCGCCAGTTTGCAGGCGAGACATTTGAATTCGCCCGGGCGCAGCTGGGTGCGCGCGCGGGCGCGACGCGCCCTATGGAACGCCTCCACCGCAGAGCCGCGGAATAAATTGTATTGCCCGCGCACAGAGGGCGTCAACCCGCGGCGCACCCAGTTCGAGATCGTGTTCCGGCTCACGCCGTACACCATCATCAGGTCCTCGACCGAATAGACCCGATGCCTCTTCAAGCGGATGCTTTTGTAAGATCGAGACATGGCCAGCCCCCAGCCCGCGTCATTCGGACCCCTGACGGATTGCTCGCCGTGGGCACAAAATACGCCGAACTTGCCGACGCCGCCGATCCTTTACTGGCGAAGGAACAAGAGAAGATCGACGCCGCCATCCGGTCTGTCGCGTCCCATCAGGAAAAGATGGTGAAGGCGATGGACGAAGCGTTGGTCTGCAACAAGACGGCCACTGATGCGCCCCTGCGTAGCGACATGCGCGCCCACCTTCGTGTATTGGGCCACCACAAGGCTTCCTATGAAGCGATCAAGGCGGCGACGAACAAGGACAAGACACTGGTCTATGTCGTGCTGACCAGTCCGCCTGCACTGATGGGATTGAAACCCGATGACATCGAAACCGTGCGCAGTGAAGCCCGGAAGTCGTTGAACCCAGAACTGTTCAAGGCCCATGCCGAGGCGGGAAAGGTGATTGAACGGATGATCGTCGCCAGCAAGGCCATCGGCAAAAAGCGCGAAAAGGTCGCGTCATACCGGATCGCCGATCAACAGGCCGCGAACGACGCATTGAAAGCGCTGCGCAGCACGGCCCGCGCATAACAGCATCGCGCTTGGGGGGTTATGCGGATTTTCCCCCAGCGCTTATCCACGAGGGAACCCATACCCCTTGTGCGTAGGCGTCGATGATGGTTCAGGTTCCGGCTTCCCGGCTGTCATCGACGCCTCTTTTCCTACGTCGAAGACTGCTATCGCTGTGCAGTTTCACCGAAACCATCCTTCATAAGCGCTTCGAGCATGGGACAAGCAACACTGCCATCCTCACAGTTTTGCGATAGGCTTTGAAGCGCATCTCGTAGCCGCAATAGGTTGGCGATCTTAGCGTCAATGTCCGCCAAGTGATTTTCGGCAAGGTTTTTCACCTCTCCGCATGACCGCGCATCCTCAGCGGCAAAAGACAGGAACGTGCGGATGATATAGATTGGAAAGCCCAAATCCCGGCAGCGCCCAACGAAGCGAAGTCGCGCAATCTCATCTGTGGAATAGAGCCTACGCCCGCCTGACGATCTGCCCGGCTTTGGAACGATGCCTTCGCGTTCGTAATAGCGGATGGTCTCCACGTTCAAGCCACTTTGTTCAGACGCCTTCCCAATGGTGAACATTTCGCTTGCTCCTGTAGTTACTACAGGAAGTAGATATACACTATGGACGCAGTGAACACACAAGAATCCAAAGGCAAGGAAGGCTTTGCAATGCGGCTGGCAATGCCACTTGCAACCTTGCTGGCCCTTTTGTCGGCTTCTTGCTGTGTTCTGCCGATTGGGCTGTCGATCCGTGGCTTGGGTGGGGCATGGCTCACGATGCTTGGACCGTTCATCGCCTACCGCGTTTTCATACTATCTGGGATTGCGGTCGCGCTAGCTTGGGCATGGTATCGAGTGTTGCGGGTGCATCCATGCGCCTCTCGCAGGCGATCTTCAATCATCTGGGTAAACCTCGCCTCATTCGCCTTCCTGATCGCAGCATCATCACCGCTTTGGGAGGCTTCTGCCCAACGGTTTATGTGGGATTTGTGGAGGTCTACACGATGAAGAACAAACTTCTTGTCGTTGGACTGACCGGAACCGCGTTGGCGGCATTGTGCTGCTTTACGCCGCTCCTGCCGATTGTTCTGACGACGCTTGGGCTGACCGGTCTGCTTGGCGTCCTTTACAACGATGCTGTTTTGTTGCCGATGCTTGCAGGTTTTCTCATTCTGACGGGGTACGCTATATGGCGACAGAAGACGAAAAAGTAGTTCTGGAATCTACTCTCACCTGCCCCTCATGCGGGCATGTTGAGACGGAGACCATGCCAACGGATGCCTGCCAGTGGTTCTATGAATGCAAAGCCTGCAACATCGTCCTAAAGCCACTCGAAGGTGATTGTTGCGTTTACTGTTCTCACGCGACGGTGCCCTGTCCGCCGATCCAAGAGGGCAAGTCCTGCTGCGCATAGCCGACTTTCATCGCATCGCAGAAGCTTGGTAGGTTTCAGCTCACAGCCGCCACTTTCCGGGTTGGAGCAAAGGTGGACGGTAAGGTTCTATGAGCGAAATACCGGTGGCTGCGTCTCGGTTCCGAAAACACCCAATACACATTGTGGCAAAAGTATCACAAAGTTTCCACCCCCAAGCGTACCCCAAGCGCCTGATTGAGAATATCCGTGCGGCAAATCACCGCCAAAGCGTTTGGCGGTAATTACCTGATTTTAAACGATTTTTTATGGCGGAGACGAAGGGATTCGAACCCTCGAGACGGTTTCCCGCCTACTCCCTTAGCAGGGGAGCGCCTTCGACCACTCGGCCACGTCTCCGCTGACCCGTCTATCAGCGGGGTGTGAGGGAAAACAAGGGCAAATCACAGCCGTTGGAGAAAATGGCGGCTGTGACGAGGTTTGGAGGATCATTCGGCTGGCGCAGGCTCTGACTTCTGCGGGGTTTGGTCTGGATCCGACGATTGATCGATTGGGCCTGTGGAGGTTTCACACCGATGCCCCGGGCGTGGCCGGAGGCCGGGGATCCTCAGCCAGACGTGTTTCCCGAACTGGAGTTCGAGACCTGAATAGCAAAGAGCCAGGATCGCTACGCAGGCCGTCAAGGCCACGGCGACAAAGATCCAGATGGGAAGGGGGGACAGAATTTCGACCATGACAGGTCCTCCTCAAGCTCCGAACACACACGGCTCAACTGGCGGGCGCCAGCATGGACCGCTTTGGGACGGTGACCGGGCGAAGGGTCACCTGAGGGCCGTGTGGCGCCCCGGGTTGGCGGGGAATCACGGCGCGTTCGTAACTGCTCACCCCACGGTCCGATGCCAAGGGCACCGGGGGATGAAGCTTCGGTAACAGATTTGAGTCCGTCCCGGCGGCCTGCGTCGTTCAGGTGTTGAAGAGGAAGTGCAGGACGTCGCCATCCTTGACGACATAGCCCTTGCCCTCAGCGCGCATCTTGCCCGCCTCCTTGGCGGGCTGCTCGCCCCCCAGTTCGACAAAATCGTCATAGGCGATGGTCTCGGCGCGGATGAAGCCGCGCTCGAAGTCGCCGTGGATCACACCCGCCGCCTGAGGCGCGTGGGTGCCCTCGGGGATCGTCCAGGCGCGGGCCTCTTTGGGGCCTACGGTGAAATAGGTCTCGAGATGCAAGAGCGCATAGCCCGCCTTGATCAACCGGTCGAGGCCAGCTTCCTCGAGCCCCATCTCGGAGAGGAACATCTCGGCTTCATCTGCTTCTAGCTGGCTGATCTCTTCCTCGATCTGGGCGGAGATCACCACATGGGCCGCGCCTTGCTCGGCGGCCATGGCGGCGACCGCGTCGGAATGGGCGTTGCCGGAGCCTGCATTGGCCTCATCCACGTTGCAGACATAGAGGATCGGCTTGGTGGTCAGGAGTTGCAGCATCCGCCAGGCTTTGGCGTCCTCCGCATCCACCTCCACCACGCGCGCGGGCTTGCCATCCTCGAGCGCTTCCATGGCGGCCTTCATCAGACGCTCCTGCTGGACCGCTTCCTTGTCGCCGCCGCGCACCTTGCGGACGATGTTCTGCAGGCGCTTCTCGATGCTTTCCATATCGGCGAGCATCAGCTCGGTCTCGATGGTGGCCGCATCGGCGATCGGGTCCACACGACCCTCCACATGGGTGACGTCGCCATCCTCGAAGCAGCGCAGCACATGGGCGATGGCGTCGACCTCACGGATATTGGCGAGGAACTGGTTGCCAAGGCCCTCGCCCTTGGAGGCGCCCTTCACTAGCCCGGCGATGTCCACAAAGGTCATACGGGTGGGAATCACCTGCTTGGACTTGGCGATCTCGGCCAGCGCATCCAGGCGCGTATCCGGCACGGCCACCTCGCCCACATTCGGCTCGATCGTGCAGAAGGGGAAGTTCGCGGCCTGCGCGGCAGCCGTTTTGGTCAGCGCGTTGAACAGGGTGGACTTGCCCACATTCGGCAGCCCGACAATTCCCATCTTGAAGCCCATGGCGTGCGTCCTCTGCCAGATCTGGTGTCGCGGCTTCTTAGGCGGAAGGCCCCGGCGCTGCAAGCGCGCGGGCCGGGTGATGCGCCACGGCCCATTGATTTCCGCCCCGGTTTTCGCCAAACCCCCTTGGACAGGTTCAAGCGAGGACAGGATGACCCGGATCGACGACACATTTGCGCGCCTCAAGGCCGACGGCAAGAAGGCCTTCGTCGCCTATGTCATGGGCGGAGATCCGGATTACGAGACCTCGCTGGAGATCGTGCGCGGCTTGCCCGGCGCCGGGGTGGATATCATCGAGCTTGGGCTGCCTTTTACGGATCCCATGGCCGATGGTCCGACCATTCAGTTGGCCGGGCAGCGCGCCTTGGAGGCCGGGCAAACCCTCGACAAGACGCTCGATCTGGCGCGGGGGCTGCGCGAGACCGACACGACGACTCCGATCGTGATGATGGGCTATTACAACCCGATCTATTCCCGCGGGGTCGAGACCTTTCTGGCGCAGGCCAAGGAGGCCGGGGTCGATGGCTTGATCATCGTGGACTTGCCGCCGGAGGAAG
Organism: Dinoroseobacter sp. S76; assembly: GCF_049801095.1. NCBI lineage: Bacteria > Pseudomonadati > Pseudomonadota > Alphaproteobacteria > Rhodobacterales > Roseobacteraceae > Dinoroseobacter > Dinoroseobacter sp. S76. Next base: position 58,679 of record NZ_JBNAGH010000011.1, read on the forward strand.
ACAGTGAGCTCTGCCTGCCGGCGCAGGCGGCCGGGCTGAACTTCATTCGTCTCGCCACACCCACGACGGACGATAATCGCCTTCCCACGGTGCTGCAGAACACGTCGGGCTTTGTCTATTACGTCTCGATCACCGGGATCACGGGTGCCGCGCAGGCTCAGGCCGCGGATGTTGCGCCAGAAGTGGCGCGGATCAAGGCGGCGACGGATCTGCCGGTGATTGTCGGCTTCGGGGTTCGGACGCCCGAGCATGCGGAAAGCATTGCGGGCACTGCCGATGGGACCGTGGTCGGCTCTGCCATCGTCAAGATGGTCGAGGAGGGCAAACCGGTGCCGGAGATCCTGTCCTTCGTCTCCGACCTCGCCGCAGGCGCCCATCGCGCCTGAGTCGCGCGCAACCGCACATCTTCATGGACCCGTAGCCCCGGCGCCCGCGCCAGGGAGCGCTGCATGGTGGCATAACCGCGCATTTCCCCGGCTGCGGCCGAAGAATCCGCGCGTGGGCAGGGGTTTCGGGATAGGTTCGGGAGGCAGGGCGAAATGTCGCCTTTGCCTCACCTTGCGAGTCGCGCGCATTTAGTATACCGCCGCATACAGTCCGTCTTTTCCCGGTTCCGGACCAGTGCAGGAGCCGGTGTTCAAGCTCTAGCCAACACTTATGTGGGGATCCCAATGAGCCTCTATTCCGAATACCTGAATGAGATCGAAACGCGCAAAGAGCAGGGTTTGAACCCCAAGCCGATTGATGATGGTGCGCTGACCAGCGAGATCATCGCGCAGATCAAAGATACGGGGAACGCCCATCGCGCTGACTCCCTGCAGTTCTTCATCTATAACACGCTGCCCGGCACCACCTCTGCGGCACGCGCTAAAGCCGACTTCCTCAAGGAGATCATTCTGGGCGAGGTCGAAGTGGCCGAGATTGCGCCCGCCTTCGCCTTTGAGCAGCTGTCCCATATGAAGGGTGGCCCCTCGGTCGAAGTGTTGCTGGATCTGGCCCTAGGCGCGGATGCCGGGATCGCGGCAGAGGCCGCCGAAGTGCTGAAGACACAGGTTTTCCTCTATGACGCGGACACCGCGCGCCTGAAAGAGGCGCTGGATGCGGGCAACGCCGTGGCCAAGGACATCCTTGAGAGCTACTCGGATGCGGAGTTCTTCACCAAGCTCCCCGAGATCGACGAGGAAATCGAAGTCGTCACCTATATCGCCGCCGAAGGGGATATTTCGACCGATCTTCTCTCGCCCGGCAACCAGGCGCATTCCCGCGCCGACCGCGAGCTGCACGGCAAGTGCATGATCTCGGAAGCCGCGCAAAAGGAAATCGAGGCCCTCAAGATCAAGCACCCCGAAGCGCGGGTCATGCTGATCGCCGAGAAAGGCACCATGGGTGTGGGCTCCTCGCGGATGTCCGGCGTGAACAACGTGGCGCTCTGGACCGGCAAACAAGCCAGCCCCTACATTCCCTTCGTGAACTACGCGCCGATCGTGGCGGGCACGAATGGCATCTCGCCGATCTTCCTGACGACCGTCGGCGTGACCGGTGGCATTGGGGTCGACCTGAAGAACTGGGTCAAGAAAGTCGATGAGAACGGCGACGTTATCCTGAACAATGACGGCAACCCGATCCTCGAGCAGAAATACTCGGTCGAGACCGGCACGGTGCTCAAGATCAACACCAAGTCGCAGAAGCTCTACGCGGCTGACAGTGGCGAGGAGCTGGTCGACATGTCCGACAGCTTCACCCCCCAGAAGCAGGAGTTCATGAAGGCGGGCGGGTCCTATGCCATCGTCTTCGGCAAGAAGTTGCAGACATTTGCCTGCGAAGCGCTGGGCATCCCGCTGAAGTCCGCCTTCGCGCCGTCCAAAGAGATCTCCCATGAGGGGCAGGGCCTCACGGCGGTTGAGAAGATCTTCAACGCCAATGCGCTTGGCGTGGCCTCGGACGCGCCGCTGCATGCGGGCTCGGATGTCCGGGTGAAGGTGAACATCGTCGGCTCCCAGGACACCACGGGCCTGATGACCATGCAGGAGCTGGAGGCCATGGCGGCCACCGTCGTCTCGCCGATCGTCGATGGCGCCTATCAGTCGGGCTGTCACACGGCCTCGGTCTGGGACCTCAAGGCGCAAGCCAACACCCCGCGTCTGATGAAGTTCATGAATGATTTCGGGCTGGTCACGGGCCGCGACCCGAAGGGCGTCTATCACTCCATGACGGACGTGATCCACAAGGTGCTCAACGACATCACCGTGAGCGACTGGGACATCATCATCGGCGGCGACAGCCACACCCGCATGTCCAAGGGCGTGGCCTTTGGCGCGGACTCGGGCACGGTTGCCCTGGCGCTCGCCACGGGCGAAGCCTCCATGCCGATCCCGGAATCGGTGAAGGTGACCTTCAAGGGCACGATGGCCGATCACATGGACTTCCGCGATGTGGTCCACGCCACCCAGGCCCAGATGCTCGAACAGCATGGCGACAACGTCTTCCAGGGTCGCGTGATCGAGGTGCATATCGGCACGCTTCTGGCAGACCAGGCCTTCACCTTCACGGACTGGACCGCCGAGATGAAAGCCAAGGCGTCGGTCTGTATCTCCAATGACGAGACGCTGATCGGCTCGCTGGAGCTCGCGAAATCCCGGATCCAGATCATGATGGACAAGGGCATGGAGCATGACAACGGCACGCTCGCGCGCCTGATCGCCAAGGCCGATGAGCGGATCGCCGAGATCAAGTCGGGCACCAAGCCCGCGCTGGTTCCTGATGCATCCGCCAAGTATTTCGCCGAGGTGGTCGTCGACCTGGATGCGATCAACGAGCCGATGATCGCGGATCCGGATGTGAACAATATCGACGTCTCCAAGCGCTACACCCACGACACGATCCGTCCGATCTCCTACTACAACGCGGAGAAGAAGGTGGATCTGGGCTTCGTCGGCTCCTGCATGGTGCATAAGGGCGACATCAAGATCGTGGCCCAGATGCTGCGCAATCTCGAGGCCGCCGAGGGCAGCGTCGAGTTCAAGGCCCCCCTCGTGGTGACCGCGCCGACCTACAACATCATCGATGAGTTGAAGGAAGAGGGCGACTGGGACGTGCTGCAGAAATACTCGGGTTTCGAGTTCGACGATGCCGCGCCCAAGCAGACCGCGCGCACGGAGTATGAGAACATCCTCTATCTCGAGCGTCCGGGCTGTAACCTCTGCATGGGCAACCAGGAGAAGGCCGCGAAGGGCGACACGGTGCTGGCCACCTCGACCCGCCTGTTCCAGGGCCGCGTTGTGGCCGATAGCGAGACCAAGAAGGGCGAGAGCCTGCTGGGCTCGACCCCGGTCGTGGTGCTCTCGGCCATTCTGGGCCGCACGCCCACGGTGGAAGAGTACAAGACCGCCGTCGAAGGGATCGACCTTACCAAGTTCGCCCCGCCGAAAAAGGCGCCGATCGACTCCCTGTCGGTCCATTACTGAGGACTTGCGCTGATCCGGGTGCCACTGCGCCAGGATCCGCCTCGCTTTGCCCGCGCCGTTTCGGCGCGGGCTTTTTCGTGGTACACTCCCTTTGGGCGCTCTATTTGCCCGGTGCTTTTTTTGAAGAGTTATTTGGAGAACCATCATGAGAGTTTTGTCTCTTGGCGTGGGCTGTTTCCTGGCCTGCGCATTGCCGTCCCTCGCCTGCGATCTGCCTGAAACCCGACCCAGTCACCTGTCATTTGAGCCTGCAGCGGGGTTCGATACCGAGAAATTCGCGAAGCGTGTGCGCCGCGAATTGGGCGATGGCTTCATGGGCTACGCCGTCTCTCTCCGCGATGTGGGCGGCGATCTGATCGCGCAGATCAACGCCGGCTATGCCCGCACCCCCTGCGAGCCCGGCGGCGCGCAGCGGTTCAACGGCAAGACCCAAAGCCCGATCGGCTCGGTCAGCAAAGCCTTCACCGCGGCCCTGGCCATTCACCAGGCGGAACTGCTGCCAGGGCTCTCGCTGGAGGATCCCTTCGTCGACTATCTGCCTGAGAAATGGCGGGCCCAGGTTCACCCGACCTTGGCCCGGGTGACCTTGCGCGAAATGCTCCAGCATCGGGCCGGGTTCGCCCATTCCGGCAAGACGCTGTTCGGCCATGACTATGGCTATCTCGACCGGCTTCGGCTCGGCGAGGAAAGCTACCTCGTGCGCGCGGCAAACCTCGCCAAGGGCGAGAGCGACTGCGTCCCCGCCCCGAGCTTTGTCATCGAAACGCTCCCCCCTGCGGTAACGGGGGCATCCGAAACCCAGAGGATCGACTGGTCCTTCAGACGTTGCTACGCCAATGCAAGCCTCGCGCTCTGGAACTACTCCACCGCGTCCCTGCATCCCGCCACCTGGGCCCGGATCGAGGACACGCTGAACACGGAGATCCCCTATGGGATTGCGGTGCGGCGGACAGCGCAACTGCAATACCGCAAGATGGCCCGGGAGAAGATCTTTGAGCCTGCCGGGGTGATTGCGGGGTGCAACCGGCCGCATCAGACCGAGAATTACGCCCATGTGTATGATGACCGCGCGGACGAGCGCGGGCGCGATCCGACCGGCGAGGAACAGAAATGCGCCGTGGGCGGGTGGCTGATCTCGACCCAGGGGCTGACCTCCGCCCTGCACCGCATTGTCCACACCCGTGACGTTGTGGACGACAACTACAGCGCCATGTTTCTCAAGAGCAGCGCTCGTCTCGTGTTCTCGAATGCCGAGACGATGTCCGACGGTGTCGCCGTGCGCCATGGGGGCAGCCGCTGGGGCGGCAAGGCCAAGGCGGTGATATTTGCCTTGCCGAACGGGATGGTGGCTGCGGGGATCGTGAACTCCTCGAAGACCGGCGATGGCGTGGGGGTGGAGGCCGCGATCCGGGCGGCCTACGAAGCTGCGCTGCCCTGATGGGGCTTGTGCGCTTCAGGCTGTTGAGGCGGTCTGTTCCGCTGCAGGCGCCTCCTGATCCTTGCACGCTCGTTCGTCGAAATGCGCCGCGAGCCGCTTGGTTCCGCGAGGTGGGGCGGTCATGTCCTGCCCCAAGGCGCTGAGGAAGAACAGTGCCGGTCCGTGGATATGGGCCGGTGTCACCCAAGGCAGCAGCTTGATCGCTGCGCCCCGGATCCAGTCTGGCAGGTGCGTGATCCGGGCCGGGCGCCCTAGGGCGGCGAAGGCCGCTTCGGCCAGCTCTGTCTGGGTGAAGATATCGGGTCCACCGACCGGGACAAACTCCCGGTTCTCGGCAATGGCCGCTGCGATCTCACTGGCGAGATCTGCGCCGTCAATCGGGTTCAGGCGCAAGGTCCCATTGCCAAAGAGCCAGACCCGTCCCGCCCGCGCCATGGCGAGAAAGTCGCCCATATCCGAGAAGAACCCCGAAGGCGCGATGATGGTCGAACGGATGGGCGCCGCCGACAACCGCTCGGCAAAGGCTTGCTTTGCGGCGGCCAGGGGGACATTGGGCATCTTGTCGGCGTTCAGCACATGGACATAGGCGAACTGCGGTACACCGTTGGCGAGCGCCTCGGTCAACAGGTTCAGGTTCGCCTGATAGTCCACATCCCAATAGCCCAGCCCATCGCGCTGGCGTGTGATCCCGAGGCTTGAAACCACGAGGTCGACGCCTTGCATGATCCCCTTGAGACTGTCCGGATCAGTGGCCTCCCCTTCGAAGAAATCATGGGCGGGCAGGTTTGCGGCTCGCGCCTTGGCGGCGTTGCGCACGAGGGCGCGCACATGCCAGCCATTGGCTGCGTACTTCTCCACTATATGGCGGCCGAGATAGCCGGTCGCCCCAGCGACAAGAACGGTTTTCATATCAATCTCCTTTGAAAATGGCGGGCTAGGCAGCCTTGAGGCCCAGTTTGCGGACCTGATCCTGCCAGCGGGAAATGGTTGAGCGGCTTGGGTGGCTCGCCTCGGCAAACTGGCTGACGCGGGTCGGCTTGATCCCGACGAAGCCAAAGATTTGGCAGCGCAGCTGGGTCAAGATCGCGTTGTGATAGACGAGGCGGAGCAGCCAGCTCTGGGTGTCCGACGTGAGCAGGACCCGGGCCGTGCGCCCGGCAAACATCGGACGTGGCAGGCCAAACCGGCGGCTGCGTGTGTCGAAAGCGCGGCCGGGCAGGAGCGCCCGGTCAAAAAGCCCCTTGAGTTTCGCCGGGAGCCCGCCCCACCACATAGGCGTCGCAAGCACCACATGCTCACTCCACTCGATATCGCGCAGCACGCCGTCCAGAGAGGGTTCGAGCGGCTTGAGGGTCTGGTACCCACCTTCGCCAAAATCGCTGTCGAATGACAGATCCGGCAGATGGGCGATGCGAACCTCGTGGCCCGCTTGGGCGGCGCCTTCGGCGTAGCTGAGCGCGAGGGCGCGCGAGAGGGAGGTCGCGCCGGGGTGGCCGTTCAGGATGAAGATACGTTTGGTCATTGGGCGTCTCCGACATTCGATCGCGCGACAGTCTCGAGGGTGAACTGGCAGGAGGCGGGAGCCGGGCTGCCAATCAAGGCATCGCTCAAGCGGAGAAGCGCGGCGGGGCTCTGCGCAGCATCGGCGCTGCAGACTGTGTCCTCTGCATAGCCCGAGGTCAGGGCGATCAGGGCCGTGAGGGTGAGGGTTTTCAGGTTTTCCATGGGTTTGACTTTCACGAGTGGGCGCTGTCAGGGCTGGGGGCGTAGGGCTCTTCGCGCACCGCATGGCCCATCACCATCTTCACGAAGAGGCAGGGGATGACCCATTCGAGCCCGGGGCCCAGGGGCAGCAGGTCGATGGCTGCGATCATGGCGAGCACGGTGAGGAGCGTGGCCATCGCGCGCTGCAGATAGAGCGGTGTGGCCAAGGTCAGCCAGACGGCCAATTGCAAGAGGGCGTACCAGATCAGAGCGGCTTGAACGGATCCTCCGAGCAGCCAGGCCGCCAGGATCGGGTGAATATGCAGCGCCGTGAAGATCGGCGCGGATTTCACTGCGCGGATCGTGACTCCTTCCCGAGGTTTGGCGGGTGTGTGTTCGAAACGCTTGCAGGAGTTGAGCATGTTCGCCGCAGCCCCACCGCCAATGTCATAGGCAAAAAAGACCAGCACGGCCCATTGCCAAGGCGCGCTGATCGGCAAGGCGCCCTGGGCCGAGGCCCAGACCAGCAGGGCGGTGACAAGGGCCGCGCCGCCATGGCCGAGCCAGCGCTCGGCCCGCGTTGCGCCGCTGCCGATCAGCGGGTCCGTTGCGCCGGAATACGCCCACCGGATCGGGGGCAGGGTGGAGGGAGAATACGTTGACATGATCAATCCCTTCATGACTGGACGTTCGGTCAAAATCCTTGAGTGAAAATCGGGCGCTCAGAAGCCGTGCAACCCCTTGGCCCATTGCAGGCCGATCATCGCGCCTTTGAGCCGTGGCAGCAGGTAGAGCGAGAGGGCGATGGCCAAGACCGACAAGCCCGATGCCATCACGGCCGGATGCAGATCCCAGAGCCTGTAGAGCGGGACCATCGGGGGCACCACGATATGGCCTACGATCACGATGGTCAGATAGGCGGGCCCGTCATCCGCGCGCTGCACGCTCAGGTCCAGCCCGCAGGCCTCGCATTGCGGCGCGACCGCCAAGCGGCCCGAGAAAAGCCGGCCTTTGCCGCAGCGCGGGCAGGTGCGCCGCCAGCCGCGCAAGAGGGCGGGTTTGGTCTGTCTCTCTGTCACAGTCTCCATGAGATCCTCCGAATCGTTTATGACTGGATGGTCGGTCATGTATGTGGTTTATGACTGGACGTCCAGTCATAAACGTGGAAGACTCCCTCGAAACAGCATATCAAAGGACAAGATGCCAAAAATTGTCGACCGGGAAGAGATGCAACACGCCATTCTCGATTCCGCCATGAAGGTCTATGCCAAGCGCGGCTATCACGCTGCCACCATTGCCGATGTCGCCAAAGAGGCCGGGCTCGGCAAGGGGACGCTCTATCTCTATTTCAAGAACAAGGAGGCGATCGCCCTCGCCATGGTCGAGCGGCATTTCAAGGGAATGGAGGATCGGTTCTTTCAGACCGAGAGCCCGGAGACGCTCGATGCCTTTGCCCGCAGCCTCTCGGAGACCATGAACATCCCCGATGAGCAGGCGCGGTTTATTCGCGTGTTCTTTGAGGTCTTCGGCCCAAGCTTCGCCTCGGACACATTCAGCGCCAAGGTCGCGGATTTCTTTGACCGGCTCGGGTCTCATTATGCGGATCACATCCGGCACTTGCAGGCCATAGGTCAGATCCGGACGGATGCGGATGCCGCCAAACTGGGTCGGGTCTTTGCCAGCCTCATTGACGGCATGATCCTGCATAAGGGCCTTTTCAGTATCTCCTCCGCGCGCCATGACGCCTTGCGGCGCGAGGCGCTGGAGATGTTCGTGCGGGGTCTCGTGGCCTAGCCCGCTCAGACCGGGAGCGGGCCCGTCATGCTCTCGAGCACGCCATCCCGGCGGACCAGCTTATGCCAGAGTGCGCCCGCCAGATGCGCCAGCAACAGAAGCGGCAGGATGGTCAAAGCCAGTTCGTGCAGGCCGATCATGGCCGCAAGGACCACGCCGCTCAGAACCGGGGTGGCATAGGCAAAGGCGATGCCCAGCCCGGACAACACGACCCCGAAGACGCCGACATACAGCCCGGTGTGAACGAGGCGGGCTGCCGAATGCTCCCATCCCGGGGCGCTCTCCGGCAAGCGGCTCGCCCCCGCGACGACCTTGGTCCAGATCAATCGCAGCAGGAACACCACGCCCAGAGCCGTGGCAAAGCCGATTTCGAAGCGAAAGAGCGCGGGATCGGCGAGCTGAGTGACAGAGTCCAGCCCTTAGACATAGCCGAACGCCAGCAAGGTCGCCGAGACCCAGTGCAGGGTCTTGGTCACAAATCCATGGGGCGCGGCGGTCCGGGTCATCTCATCTCTCGTTGGCTTGGGAAGAACAGGGGGCGGTGGCGCCCCCATGGGTCTGGGGCTCTGCTTAGGCAGAGGGGGTGGTCTCGGCCTTGGCCAGCTCGTCCTCGGCCAGCTTCGTCACGAAGGGCGCGGCCAGAATGCCGAGGCCCAGGGCGATCAGTCCGCCCATGGCCAGCACGGCCAGAACACCAAGGCCCAGCCCGGCCAACGCGCCGCCCACCAGCAGAACAACAGCGCCGGCGAGGATCGAGGTCATCTTGTTGAAGAAAGAGGTCATATCAGGGTCTCCAGTCATCTCTGTGTTTCGATGAAACTGATATGGAGGCCCGCTTTTACGGAGGCCTGACCGCAAGTTTACAATTCTGCAAACTTCAAACTGACCCGCAGCCCGCTCGGTTGGTTCTCGGCCAGAACGAGCTTTGCGCTATGGCGGTCGGCCACAGCGCGGACCAGGGCGAGGCCAAGCCCGCTGCCATCGCTCTGACGCGCGGCGTCGAGTCGGACCATGGGCTTGATGATGTCGCCATAGTGGGCCGGATCCACGCCCGCGCCATTATCCGCGACCCCGATCTCGGCCCCACGGGCAAAGAGCGTGATCTCCTGCCCGCCATAGACCAGTGCGTTCTGGATCAGGTTGGCCATGGCCTGGATCAGCATCTGGCGATCCGCCGTGACCGTTGCAGACCCTGCGGTGTCGAGGATCGGGCGCTTCTCCTCCTCCTCGATCACGGGGCCAAAGATCTCGGCCAACTCCTCCACAAGGGCGCCCAGATCCACGGGTTCGAATCCGTCGCGGCCTTGTCCGGCCTCGATCCGGGCCACGCGCATGATCGTGTCGAAGATGCCCGATAGCCGCGCGGCCTCCTCCAGGGCGGCACCCCGTTCCGGCCCCTCTGGCAGGGCTTCCAGCCGGGCGCGCAGGCGCGCGAGGGGCGTGCGCAGGTCATGGGCGAGGCTCGCGCTGAGATTACGGGTCTGGGCGACGAGGCGTTCCAGCTCAACCGCCGTTTCGTCCAGTTGCCGGGCGATATCGTCCAGATCGTCCACGGTTCGGGTGCTGCCCGTGCGCGCCTGCAGGTCACCGGCGGCGAGCCGGTCCAGCGTAACCGTGATCGTCATCATCCGTCGTTGCGCCACAAGCCCGATACCAAGCCCCAGCGCGAGGTTCACGCAGAGCACGAGTGCCGCCGTGACCCAGAGCACACCGCCCAGAAGCTCCAGCGCTTCGTCGCTGTCATCCAGCGGCAGCGCCAGCAGCACGGGCGTCCCACCGCTATCGGGCGCGACCATCACGCGCCACTCCTCGGAGCGGCGGAAATCATCGCGCAGGCTGACCGTGCCGCCACCCCGCGCTGCGACGCGCGCAAAGGCGGGCGGCAGATCGCCGAGCGCGTCCACCGGGCGGACGATGACGGCGAAGGACTCGCTTGGCACTTCGTTGATCTGCATGGCGGCTGCAAGCCCGGCGAGGGAATCGTCGATCCGGCGCAAAAGCGCGTCGCGCCCAATGCTCAGCGCGATCAGGATGGCGATGACCATCCCAAGCGTGAAGATCCCCGACAAGAGCAGGGTGAGCCGCAGGGTCGAGGACCGCCGCAGCCAGCGTAGCCTGTCGATCAGGCTAGCGACCAAAGACATATCCTTCGCCACGCCGGGTCCGCAAAAGCGCCTCTTCGAACGGTTTGTCGATCTTGGCGCGCAACCGGCTGATATGGGTCTCGACCACGCTGGTCGTGGGGTCAAAGCTCATATCCCAGACCTGCTCCAGCAGCATGGTCCGCGTGACGAGCCGCCCCGGGCGCCGCATGAAATACTCCAGCAGTTTGAACTCTTTGGCCATGAGCTCGATCGTCTGGCCCTGCCGCTCGCAGCGCCGCGAGAGCAGATCGAGACTCAGATCGCCAAAGCGTAGCACGGTCTGCGCCGCCGCACTTGGCTCCGCCCCTTCGCGCCGCCGCCCCAGCGCGTTGACCCGCGCCGAGAGCTCCACAAAGGCAAAGGGCTTGGTCAGGTAGTCATCGCCCCCGGCCTCGAACCCTTCGACCCGCGCGTCGACCTCGGCCAGCGCTGTCAGGAAGAGCGCAGGCGTGGTGTCCTTCGAGGCGCGCAGGGATTTCAGCACCGCGAGCCCGTCCAACCCAGGGACCATTCGGTCGAGAATCAGGAGCTCGTATTCCGTGCCCATGGCCGCCATCAGTGCGTCCTTGCCATCAGTGAAATGATCCACCGTATGGCCCTCCTCGCGCAGGCCGCCCGCGATCCAGGGGCCCAGCTGTTTGTCATCTTCGAGAAGCAGAATGCGCATACCGTTCCCTAAGCCGGATTGCGGCCAAGGGGAAGTCTGCGCAGGGCGTTCCGGGGCAGATCTGGATCCGGCAGTGCCGCCGGACCCGAAGGGCAGGAGCGTCATCCCTCCTGCTCGATTTCAAGGATCTCGCCGGTCTTTGCCGAGATTTCGATCTCCGTCTCGGTGCCGTCCGCGGACAGGATCTCGATCTCGTAGATCAGCTGGCCATCATCCCGCTCCAGCTCGGTCTCTTCCACGGTGCCCGGCACTTCGGCGAGCGCGATTTCGATCGCTTGCGCTTCCGTCAGGCTGGCTTCGGTGCCCAGGCTATGGGCCGAGACGGTCGTCATCAGGCTGGCTGCGCCCAGCAAACCGATCAGGGCGCCAGCGGTCAGGGTCTGCGTGTTCATGGTCTCTCTCCTGTGTCGGGGAAGGCCCGTCGCCTTCCGATGCACTGAAGATGGGGGGGCACTGTTACGCCCCCCTGAGATCCAGTTTACAATTCTGTAAGGACGTCTTGGGGGGCGCTAATGCCCGGTCAGCGCGGAGAGCAGGCCAAAGATCCCCACCGCAATCAGGCTGAGCGCCCAGACCAGATCGAGGTTGAACCAGGTCTTCGACAGAAACTTCAATCCGAGCCAGAGATAGATCCCAACGGCCACCACGCCGCCCGCAAAGGTCATGGAAAACGTATGGGCGAGCGCCACGAGAAAGGCGGTAGTGATATTGTTGCTCATCAGGCTTTGCGCCGCCAGATGCCCGGTTTCATCCGCGCCGATGGCACAGATCCCCAGATAGATCGGCACGAGCATGAGCCCCGCCCCATGGGCCATGGCCGCCAGAAACGACCAGAGCGCCAGCCGCGCCGGATGGACCCGGGCCAGAAATTTCGGGTGGCGCCGGTTGATCAGCAGATAGACTCCCATGGCGATCACGAGGATCCCGGCGCCGACGCGGATCTCGACTTCCCACTCCACGAGAAAAATCATCATCGAGAACGGCAGCAGGATCCCGATCATGGCGAGGAAATGCCCCGCCGCCAGCATGGCCAGCGCCTTGGGCAGGGCGCTGTGCTTGCGCTCCATCAGGGCGGCCGAGACCGCAAGGGGCCAGCCCATCCCGGGATTTATGCCGTGATAGAAGCCGGAGAAAATGACAGCCCACCAAAGGGCTGTCACCGAAGTCATGTCATCCATGCGTCAGACGGATGGGTAGCAGAAACTGTCAGTGGAACAGTCACCGCCCTCGAGCCGGATCTGGTGCGAGCGCAGGCCCTTCGGGAAATCGATGTAGAAATCCTTGTTCAGGGTCAGGCCGCCATTCTCGCCCACATCGGCCATGACCATCTGCCCCCCCTCGTCGTTCGGGTAGAATTGATCATCCCATGTGGAATAGAGCGAGTTGGTCCAATAGACCCGCTTGCCGTCCCGGCTGATCTCGACCATCTGCGGGCCATAGACAAAGTCCTTGCCATTGGGGTGCTTGGTGCCCCGGGCGATCCCGCCCAGCTCGACCTTGCCCGCGAGAACCGGGTTCATCGGGTCCGAGACATCATATTGATGCATCTCGCCCAAGCCCCAGCAGGCCACATAGAGATACTTGTCATCAAGGCTCAGGTCGATATCCGTGACCAGCGGTGGCACGGCGCCAAACCCTTGCAGGAGCGGCGGCAGGTTCTCGGGATCCTCCGGGCGCGGGTCGATGGTGATCGTCTTCTTCGACTGCCACACGCCGTCGTCATCCCGCCACCAGGTGAAGATCGCGCCTTGCAGGTTCGTGGTGTCGACCACCACACCGCAGAAGCCATAGGACTTGGTCGGGTCATGGGCGGGTCGGATCTCCAGCGCCATCTGGTAGTTCTCGCCAAAATCCATCGTCTGGATGTTCTTGCGCGCGCGCAGGTCCCAGAAATGGATCGAATGGCCGTATTTGTTGCTCAGCAGATCCTCGGGGACGACCCCGTTCTCGAACTGCGGCGGCAGGCCCCATTCCGAGCTGACCATGTAATCCTGAGGCAGGTTCCACCAGAAATCGTAGTGCTTGTCCTGCTTGCCCCGATCCATCTCGTACTGGCCGATGATCTCGAAGGTCTCGCAATCCATGATGAAGATGCCCGGAGGGCCATCGGTGCCGTCCTCACCCCCGCCGCCGAGGCAGGAGACATAGATCCCCTCAGGGCCGCAATGGATCGTGTGCGGGCGCGAATAGCCGGTCTTGGCAAAGAGCTCCTCGGGCTCGATCGTCTTGTGGATCTTGGCCTTGAGCGGCTCTTTGACATCGATGACATAGATCCGCGAGGACCGGATCCCGGGCACGATCAGATAGCGCCGTTCGAGGAAGGCATGACCTGTCAGAGGCGAGAGCGCCGAGGAACATGCATTCCAGCCAAAGTGGTGAAACTCATCGCCCGTGTTCGGCACGATCACCTGATGCACGATCTGGCCATAGGTCTCGGACTCGGGCTTCAGGTCGATCACCGCGATCCCGTCCGATTGCGAGCCATCGGGGCTGAGCATGACGGTGAACGCGTAATTCTCGACCGGGGCTTGCATCGCCAGCTTGGGCGAGGCGTGAAAGGTCGGGTCTGGTCTTAGGTTCATTGATTTTCCTCCCTGATCATCAATGCAGTCCGGTCGTCCGGATCATGTGTTGGGGGCGGGGCCCCTTTGGAAACTTGGTGTCTGCGTCAAACCTCCGCGACATTGCAGAGCTGGATCGCTCCGCTGACTTTCTCGGACAGGGCCTTCAGCTTGGCGCCGATCTCCATCCTGGCCTCGGTGCCAAACCGGCGGACCGGGCCAACGGCGCCGATGCTGAAGATGGCGCCCACCGTCCCGATCGAGACCGGGGCGGCGACGCTGGCGATGCCGATATCGATCTCCTGATCGCAATCGGCGAACCCGCGCTCGGCGATGAGCGCGAATTCCTGGCGCAGGGCCTCCTTGGTGGTCTTGGTGTGCTCGGTGTATTCCTTCAGGCTGTTGGACAGGATGTCCTCCTGAAAGGCGGGCTCCGCAAAGGCGGCAATCGCCTTGGAGCAGGAACACGCATGCATGGGCCGCACCCCGAGCCCGGGATGAATGAAGGCCCGCGCCGGATCATGGGGCGTCTCCACATGGATGATCTCGACCTTGCTGTCCCGGAACCGCGCCAGAAACACCGTCTCGTTGTAGCTGTCCGCGGCCGAGCGCATCAGCGGCGCTGAGCAGCGCCGTACATCCACATCCGATTTGCCCAGAAGGGCGATCCGGATCATCCGCTCGCCGATCACATAGCGCCCATCCCCGCCGGGATCCTCGATCAGGTGCTGCTCGAGCAGGGATTGGGTCAGGCGATAGCAAGTGGGCTTGGGCAGTCCAGTCGCGCGCTGCACTTCGGTCACCGAAACCGGGCGCCCTGCGACGGCAATGACCTCCAAAAGGGTGACCAGACGGTCGAAATGCATGCTGCTGTGCCTATCGCCAGATGAGACCTTGTCTCATTTGGGGGGACTTTTGTGAGTCCATTCAAGCATAAATTTTGAGCTGTGGCGAAAATTATCCCTGATTTCCGCCAAAGAAATGACCTCTGTTCGTTATTATGCGTGATTTTTGAGGTGTTTGGTCCGCTGCAGGCTCGGTTCCGGGATTAGCCCAGTTCGAGGGAGGTGACCGCGAATAGGGGGGCCTCGGGGCTTTCGAACGGGCCACGATACATCCGCGCCGTGCGGAAGCTGGGCGCCATTCCGAGGGTTTCGCAGATCTCGGTCAGGGCCGTCGCGCTCTGGGGCACATCCACGATCAACTCGGACCCGGCCCAATCGGCAGCCTGGGCCAGCAGGGCCTGGGCGATCTCGGTGTTGTCGGCTTGCAAGGGGCCGACTTTGGCACCTTCGCCACAGCGGCGCACGGTGCAGAGGCCCGCGATCTGCCCGGCCTGCTCAAAGACAAAGGTCTGCCGCGTCTCTGCCGGCAGGAACCAGGCGCTCAGATAGGTGGGTTTCTCCGTGCCCGAGGCGGCAGCCTCCCGCGCGATCAGTTGGGGCAAGTCTCCGGAGCCCGCCGGGCGGATCGCCGCGTGGCGCTGGGCGGGGACGGGGCCCGAATACCGGGTCGTACCGCCCGCATGGGCAAAGCCCGAGGCCGCGTAATTCGCTTGCTGATCCTCAACCCCATCGAGCCCGACCGTCCGCGTGCCCGCATGTTTCAGAGCATGGGTCCAGAGTGCCAGTCCGATCCCCTTCCCCCGATAGTCCGGGCGCACGATATAGAGCCCGAGAAAGGCGTAACCTTCGTTGTGGTTCACCACCGAGATCGCCGCGACAGGCGTGCCGTCCTCCTCGGCCAGAAAGAACCCTTCCGGATCCGCCTGGAAAAAGGCCGCCGCATCCTCGAGCCCGGGATTCCAGCCCTCTTCGGCGGCCCAGCCCAGGATCGCGGTCAGGTCTTCTTCGGTGGCGGTGCGAAAATCGGTCATCTCAGCAAAGCGTCCTTGAGCGAATCCGTGCGATTGGGCTTGGCCCGCAGATCGAGCTGCGAGACGAGATCGAGCAGGTGCCCCGCCATCAGCTCCTCGGCAGTGTCCCCATCATGGCTCGCCAAGGCCCGCACAAGCGCATGATGCGCGTTGCTCTCGCAGAGCGCCGCGCGCCGCTGCCAGTAAAGAGCGATCACGAGGGAAGAACGCGAAATGAGCTGCTGGATAAAGCCCTCGATGGTCTTTTGGTCCGCCATCCGGGCGATGATGCAGTGAAACTCCCCGGAGAGTTTGAGGGCGAGCCCGGCCTCATCCCGGTGCAGGGCCGCATGCTCCCGTTCGATATGATCCTCCAGCGCGGCAATGTCTTGTGGGGTCGAGCGCTCGGCCGCGGCACGCGCGGTGCGGGGCTCCAGCAGGGCGCGGGCCTCGAACACTTCGCGCGCCTCCTTGATCGAGGGTTTGGCCACAAAGGCCCCGCGATTGCGCTGGATGGTGACGAGCCCGCCATGCTCCATCGTGCGCAGGGCCTGCCGCACGAGGGTCCGGCTGACCCCGAAGATCTCCCCCACCTCATCCTCGCTCAGCTTCGTGCCCGGCGTCACGCGATGCTCATGCACAGCTTCGGTCAGCTGGGCGACGATGCCGTCGACGGAGGATACGGGGCTTGAGGACATGGCAGGCATGGAAACTCTCCTGCCCCGAGATTGGCGGGGGACAGGCGGCGGCGCAACATTGAACACGAGGAAGGTAAAAATCGTATACAATCTCTGCACAGATATTGAACAATAATTCGGTGCCTTGCCCTCACGGGGTCAAAACCCTGCCTTCGCGTGGCTCGTTCGCGAAAATCCTTAGAGTTTGTGAGCCGGGCTGGTGAACCTTTCCTCGACGCCACGAGGATATCATGAGCCAAGATCTGGATCTGGAGCTGTTCAATCTCACCAAGCGCTACGGCAAGACCGTGGCGGTGGACGCGATTTCGTATCATTTCGATGCTGGGACATATGCCTGTCTGCTGGGGCCGTCGGGCTGCGGGAAGTCCTCGACTCTGCGGATGATCGCCGGGCATGAGAGCGTCTCGGATGGCGCGGTCCTGCTGGCGGGGCGGGACATCTCGCATCTGCCGCCCGCCAAGCGCGGCACGGCGATGATGTTCCAGAACTATGCTTTGTTCCCGCATCTCAGCGTGGTCGAGAATGTCGGCTTCAGCCTCAAGATGCAGGGGGTGGATGCCGCGACCTATCGCGCCCGCGCCACCGAAATGCTGGAGCTGGTGGATATGGTGCCGCTGGCGGACCGGTTGCCCGAGCAGCTCTCGGGCGGGCAGCAGCAGCGCGCGGCCCTCGCCCGGGCGCTGATCACCGAGCCGCAGGTTCTGTTGCTCGACGAGCCGCTTTCGGCGCTTGATCCGTTCCTGCGGATCCGGATGCGGAGCGAGCTGAAACGGTTGCAGCGCGAGCTGGGGATCACCTTCATCCATGTGACCCATGGGCAGGACGAAGCGCTCGCGCTGGCCGATGAGATCGTGGTGATGAACAACGCGGTGATCGAGCAGGCGGGCAAGACCCGGGCCGTGTTCGATGCCCCGAAAACCGCCTTCGTGGCGCGCTTCCTCGGTTCCCATAACGTGGTGGCAATGCCCGAGGGCACGCTCGCCATCCGTTCGGACGCGCTCAAGCTCGGGGCGCCGGACGCCGCCCGGCTGCCGGGGACGATCACCAATATCGAATATCAGGGCACGCATGTGGCACTGACCGCGATGATCCCGGGGGATCAGGAGGTCACGGCCTTGCTGTCGGATAAGGATTTCTTCGGGGACCCGAAGGAGTTGGGAGAGGCCGTCGGCCTCGACTGGGAGGCCGCGGCGGCGCACGCCCTGGCCAGTTAACAGACGCATAGCACAGGGAAACTGCCATGACGACGATTCCAAAGATCCGCTATTCGCGCCGGTCCATGCTCAAAGCAGGTGGCGCGGCGGTGGCGGCCGCCGCGCTTCCGGCTCCAATGGTATGGGGACAGGCCATCAAGGATGTGACACTGCGCCAGTTTGGCACCGGGGTGTCTAACCTCAATGAAGTGGCCGACAAGGTCAAGGAAGACCTCGGCTTCACGCTGGAGATGACGGCGCTCGATTCCGACAGCGTGACCCAGCGGGCGGCGACCCAGCCCGACAGCTTTGACATCGCCGATATCGAGTACTGGATCTGCAAAAAGGTCTGGCCGACCGGTAACCTGCAAGCGATGGATACCTCGAAGATCGCCAATTACGACAAGATCGTGGGCACGTTCCGCTCCGGCAAACTGACGCCCGACAGCGTGATTGCCCAGGGGACCGCGCCCCATACGGTCGGCTTCACCTCTGGCCCGAACGGCAAGGATTTCGTGGCCGAGGAGTCCGGTTGGATGACCTTGATCCCCACCATCTACAACGCCGATACGCTGGGCATTCGCCCGGACCTGATCGGCCGTCCGATCAAGAACTGGTCCGAGCTTCTGAACCCTGAGTTCAAGGGCAAGGCCTCGATCCTCGACATCTCGTCCATCGGCATCATGGATATGGCCATGGTCGTGGAATCCATGGGCGAGTACACCTATCCCGACAAAGGGAACATGACCAAAGAAGAGATCGACATGACGCTCGGCATCTTCACCGAAGCCAAGCGGGCCGGTCAGTTCCGCGCCTTCTGGAAGTCCTTTGACGAGAGCGTGAACCTCATGGCCTCGGGCGAGGTCGTGATCCAGTCCATGTGGTCGCCCGCCATCACCGCCGTGCGGTCGCAAGGCATCCCCTGTGTCTACCAGCCGCTGGAAGAGGGCTATCGCTCCTGGGGCGGCGGCATCGGCCTGTCCAAGTCGCTTTCGGGGATCGAGCTCGACGCGGCCTATGAGTACATCAACTGGTATCTCTCCGGCTGGGTTGGCGGCTTCCTGATGCGTCAGGGTTACTACTCGGCAGTGCCCGAGACCTCCAAGAACTTCATGTCCGAAGACGAGTGGGGCTTCTGGTTCGAAGGCAAGCCTGCCGCGGGCGATATCACCAACCCGTTCGGTCAGGTGATGGAGAAAGCTGGCGCCGTGCGCGACGGTGGCTCCTTCTACGACCGTATGGGCGCTGTGGCCTGCTGGAACGCCGTCATGGACGAGAACCAGTACATGGTGCGCAAGTGGAACGAATTCATCGCGGCCTGATGCGTGATGACGCCGGAGGGACCAGCCCCTCCGGCACCCTTCTCGACAGTTAATCGAACCGAGGCACCGTGCGGAACAACTCCCTCATAGGCTGGCTGCTGGCCGCCCCCCTGACCCTCGTGCTGGCGGTCTTTCTCGTGGCCCCGATCGTGATGATCGTCGTGGTCAGCTTCTGGGGCGCGACCGAGTGGTCGATCTATCCGGCCTTTCAGTTCGACAATTACGAGTTTCTGCTTTCCTCGGATGTCACCTATCGGGTGTTCATCAACACGTTCAAATACGCGGCGATCACCTGGGTCTTTACCCTGCTGATCGGCTTCACGGTGGCCTATTATCTGGCCTTCCATATTCGAAGCCTGACCTGGCAGATCGCGCTCTTTCTGCTCTGCACGATCCCGTTTCTAACTTCGAACATCATCCGCATGATCTCCTGGATCCCGTTTCTCGGACGGAACGGGCTGGCCAACTCGACGCTGGTCTCCTGGGGCGTGATCGACGAGCCGCTGGAATGGCTGCTCTTCAGCGATTTCAGCGTGATCCTCGCCTTCGTGCATCTCTATACGCTCTTCATGGTGGTGCCCGTGTTCAACACCATGATGCGGATCGACAAATCCCTGATCGAGGCTGCCGCCGATGCGGGCGCCTCCGGTTGGCAGACCCTGTGGCATGTCATCATCCCGCTCACCAAGCCAGGCATCATGATCGGCACGATCTTTGTGGTGGCGCTGGTGATGGGCGACTTTATCACCGTGCGCTTCATGTCGGGCAGCCAGTCCGCGAATGTCGGGCGGATGATCCAGAACGACATCGGGCTTTTGCAGTATCCCTCGGCCTCGGCCACGGCGGTGATCCTGCTGATCACGGTGCTCCTCCTGATCGGGACGCTCCTGCGCTTTGTCGATATCCGGAAGGAGCTCTGAGATGGAGCCGCGCCCCAAGTCCTTCTATGTCCTGACGGTCTTTTTCGTCATGTTCCTGATCTTCCTCTATGGCCCGACCCTGACCATCGGCATCCTGTCCTTTCAGGGGCCGGGGGGCGGGCTGACCTTCCCCATGCGCGGCGTGTCGCTGCACTGGTTCCGCGACCTTTTTGAGCAGCAGGCTGTGGGCGATATCTGGGGATCCTTCTCGCGTTCGCTGGTGCTGGGCCTGATGGTGATGGTCACCACCGTGGTCGTCTCGGTCATGGGCGGGCTGGCGTTTCGCAAGCGTTTTGCCGGATCGACCGTGCTCTTTTACCTGCTCATCACCTCTCTTGTGATCCCCTCGATCCTTGTCTCCCTTGGGGTCGGGCTCATCTGGTCCCAATCGGGCTTGCCGGTGCATTGGGCGAGCTCGGGCTTTGGGGCGCAGCTCACCTGGACGCTGCCCTTCGGGATGCTGATCATGTTCGCCGTCTTCAACCGGTTTGACCGCAGCTATGAGGAGGCCGCCCGGGATCTCGGCGCGACCCCCTGGCAGGTCATCCGCCATGTGGTCCTGCCGATCATCGCGCCCTCGCTGATCGGGGTCGCACTCTTTGGCTTCACGCTGAGCTATGACGAGTTCGCCCGGACCCTCCTGACCTCGGGCAGCCACAACACCCTCCCGCTTGAGATCTTCGGGATGACCACCAATGTCACGACCCCGGTGCTCTTTGCGCTGGGCACGCTGACCACGGTCTTCTCGCTGCTGGTGATCGTGCTCTTCCTGCTGATTGTCTGGCTCACGGGTCGACGGCGCGCGCGCCAGGGCTCCGATGCGGGCCAGGGCATGGTGTGATGGCGATCACCATCATCAATCCCAACAGCACGGCCTCGATGACCGAGGCGATGGTTCGCACCGCCCGGCAGGCCGCGCCTGAGCTCGCCTTTGAGGGCTGGACCTCTGCCAAGGGCCCGCCAGCGATCCAGGGGGAGGCGGATGGCGCGATCGCGACGCCGCCCTTGTTGGAGCTTGTGGATGAGGCCTCCAATGCTGGGGCCGAAGGGATCATCATCGGCTGTTTCGACGATACTGGCCTCGCCCAGGCGGCGGCGCGCGCGAATTGCCCCGTGATCGGGATCGGGCAGGCGGCCTATCACTTCGCGGCCTTGCAGCAGTGGCGCTTCAGCGTTGTGACGACATTGGCCGTCTCGATCCCGGTTCTTGAGGGCAATATCGCCACGCTCGGTCTGGGACAGCATCTGGCCCGGGTCCGCGCCTCGGAGGTCCCGGTGCTCGCGCTGGAAGCCGACCCAGAGGCTTCGGGGCAGGCGATCATGGCCGAAGCGATCACCGCCGCCACGAAGGATGAGATCGACGCCCTGATCCTCGGCTGCGCGGGCATGGTGCATGTGGTCGCCGAGGTCACCGGCGCGCTCGATATCGAGGTGATTGACCCGGTTGCCTGCGCGGCGCGCAGCTTTTCCTGGCTGATCTGAGCCTTCGTGCGCTGGTCAAGCGGGGCTTGAGGCCGGATACTCAGGCTTTGTACCGCGCCGCGAAAGGAGTTCCCGATGTCCGACCAGCCCCCCGTGCTCCACATGCTTTGCGGCAAGATCGCTTCTGGAAAGTCAACCCTGTCGCAACAGCTTGCCGCCGCCCCGAAGACCGTGCGGATCGTCGAGGATGACTGGCTCGCCGCGCTTTTTGCGGAGGAGATGCAGACCCCGCGCGATTTCATGCGCTGTTCGGCCAAGCTGCGCGGGGCGATGGCGCCCCACATCGTGGCGCTGCTGAAAGCGGGGATGTCCGTAGTGCTCGACTTCCAAGCCAACACGCCCGAGGCGCGGGCCTGGATGCGCGCGCTCTTCGAGGAAGCCGGAGCCGCCCATGCGCTGCACCTACTGACGGCCCCGGATGCGCTCTGCCTTGAACGGCTCAAAGCGCGGAATGCGGGTGGGGACCATCCCTTCGAGGCCACCGAGGCTCAGTTCCATCAGGTGACCAAGTATTTCCAGCCCCCCAGTCCGGAAGAGGACTTCACAGTCATCCGCCACGATCCGCCTGCGTGAAGCTCCTTGGCACGGTCCGTGCCCCAAGACCATCAGGGACTGTTGTCGCGAGCCGTTTGCACCGATTGGGTCAGCCCGAAGCGTTCCAGAAAGACGAGCACCAGCCGCTCATGGGGCGTCAGCTCATCGCGCTGGGCGATCACTTGCCGGGCCAGAGCCGGCTCGTCCGTGATCAGACCATCGACGCCCAAGGACATCATCGACAGCATTTCCAGAGGATCATTCACGGTCCAGGCAAAGACCTTCTTGCCCGCGCCATGGGCCTGCCGCAAAAGACGCGGAGTGACCAGAACCGAGTTGACCGCCACGAACTCCCCCTCGAGCCGCGCAAGGTTGCCGATGGCAGTGGCCGCCAGCACACCTGATGGCCAGTCCGGGCGCAACTCTTTCATCTTGGTCACGGCGGGGTATTTCAGGGACATGGTCGCCACCTGATCCGCCATGCCCGCGGCTTCGACCAATTCGATGGTGCGCGCCTCCAAAGCCTCATCATGGCCGTAATACTTCAACTCAATGAGCAGATGCGCCCGGTCCCGCACAAGCTTGAGCACTTCGGCGAGGGTGGGCACGCGCTCTTCGGCAAAGCTTTGATCAAACCAGGAGCCGATATCGATCCCGGCCAGATCCTCCGCCGTGGCATCCCAGACCTTCAGATCCACAGCCGAGAGCTTCATGAAGTCACTGTCATGCATGACGATGACGGTGCCATCCGCGCTCTCCTGCACGTCGATTTCGACCCAATCGGCTCCGGCCTCCACCGCGCCTTGGACGGAGGCGAGCGTGTTTTCCGGAAAGTCCCCCGCAGCCCCGCGATGGGCGATGACCAGAACCTCGCCCTCGCTTTGAACTTGCGTGATCAGGGCATAGGCCGAGCCGAGACCGATCACCACGAGCGCGCCTGCGGCCAGCACCAACCGCCGTGGCGACAAGAGAGCTGGCATCTCGGAGGGCGCGTCCGGGGTGGTGATTGGCCCGTCATAAAGGCGTCCGAGGATCCGCGCGAGGGCCCCTATGGCAATAGCCGCCACCAGAAACCCGGCAATCGCCCAGAGCGAGGTCAGCACCAGGGCGAGGGTCAGGCGCAACTCGAACGCCCCGCCCTCCATCTGGGCGCCCAGCCGCAAGAGCCCGACAAAGATCGCCCCCACAACGAGCACGAGCGCAGTTCTGATCCCGTACCAGATCACCAGATTGATCAGCAAAGAGAGCTTGCGCCCCTGCATGGCCGCCCGGCTCAAGCCAAAGCTTGCATGGGCGGTCGCGCCGCCGAAGAGCACAAAATGCAGCGACAGCGCCCAGGCCAGAAGTTGGCTCAGCAAAAGCGGCACCGCAACAACCGCCAGACCGACGCCAATGGCCACCGCGCGGACAAATTCCGGCGGGTGCTCGGTAAGGTAGAAATTGACGTCATAGGCGCCCAGCAGGTGCTGCGTGCTGAGCACACCGATCAGTGCGAAGGGCCCCACGATCAGCAGGATCCTCAGGACCAGTTCGGCGGCATAGCGCATGAGCCGTGGGGCGAGGCCGATCACCTGACGCAAGGCACGCGGGATTGCGCGCAGGCCCAGTTGCTCGGGCGAGCGCAGATCGAGCGTGATGGCGGCAAAGCCGATGACAGTCCCCACAAGGACAAGCCCGGCCACCGCGAGGAAAAGCGGAAAGCCCAGAGGGGAGAGAATGAAATAGGCGATGTCCTGATCGGTCAGCGCGCCTTGCCCGGAGACGAGAATTGCGAGCTGCACGGCAAGACCGAGAAGTGGTGCGATCACCGCGAAGCTGAGCAGGCGGACGCCGAGCACCACGGGGATGACAAACCCACGATGGGCCCAAGCGTTGCGATAGGCAGGAAGGACATTCATGGCCCCACTACGCAACGGCGCGGGCCCGTTTTGCAAGGCCGAAGCGTGCGATGGGAGTGTGCAGGGCGCCAGCGTCTGGGCAGAAGAGGTCAGGAGGGGACGTTGTTTTTGCTGGAGGCAGGGACTGCGTCCAAAAAAAAAATCGACCGGCCCCCTGGACTTTGGGGGGCCGGTCCTTCGCGACGCACCTGGGGATTTTGTCCATGTCAGGGGTCCGTTGGGGGGCTGTCGGGGACGGGTGCTTTTGTCGCGTGGGCGGCCCGGACGGGAGGGACCGGGCGTTGTGTCTGGGGGGCTCCCCGCCCGTTGGGAGGTATCCGGGCGGGGGTTTGGGGGATGTTAAGGATTACTCGTTAGGAGAACCCTTGGCGCCTTTGATCGCGGCCAGCTCGGC
>NZ_JBNAGH010000012.1:0-72500 GCF_049801095.1 Dinoroseobacter sp. S76
AGAAGGCCGCAGGTCGACCACGCCGCTCAGCGCCTTCTGTTCGAGCAGAGCCAAAAGCGAACAAGCGACACAGCGCCCCTGAAGTCTCCTCCGGGCCATTCCGGCCGCCTGAGCGCCCCGCTTCCCAGGTCTGCTGTGATTCGGGTTTCTCGGACGCCGTGCGCTTTCGTTTGAGTTGCGCGGGGCGCTGCCCGGCGTCGGAGAAGCGCTCAGGCGGGAAATCGCGGGTTTGGTCTTGGTGGGTGGGTTCTATGGGGATTTGTAGGCTGGGCTGGGCTGGGCTTTGGGCTAACCCTGCCAGGCCGTAGAACGACTCCCGTCTGGCTGGGCGCGGCATTGGCCTGGCTTGTTTCTGGGCGATATGGACGGTGTTTTTCACGAGCCCTCGCCTTTTGAGATTTCGGTGACGTGATCCACACATAACTATGGTGCCGCAGGTGGCTGCAGCTGAGGTGTCGTCAGTCCTATTTGGCGCGTGTGTCATGCTGCGTCTCTTGCCGATCTCGGCGGTGCTCTGGGATGTTGCGCAGGGGCGAAGGTGTCGGTGATCATCAACCGCCCACCGCAGCAGGGGCATGGCAGCGCGAGGACCCTGGGGTGCTGATCGGTGTCGCCTCCATTTGCATCACCGGTGTCGTTTCGGCTCGGCGCTCTGGCCCCGATCAATTCTCTGATCCGGGCGATATTGGCGGCACGGTTGCCATTTCCGTAGAAGCCGTAGTGGCGGATACGGTGCTGGCCTTTGGGCAGGACGTGGATCAGGAACCGGCGGATGAATTCCTCGGTTGCGAACGTCATAGTGGTGTGTCGTCTGGGGCCGTCGACCCTGTAATCCTTCACCTTGAAGGTCACGCTTGCCGCATCGAACCGGACCAGGCGACTGTTGGATGCCGCGATGCGGTGGGTGTAGCGCGACAGGTAGGCCAGCACGGCCTTTGGTCCGGCGAAGGGTTCTTTGGCGTAAACGACCCAATCGATCTTGCGTAGCGTTTGCAGAAATGCCCCAAAGACTGCGGGATCGGCAAGTTTGGCGTGATCGCCGAAAAACTGCAGCTTTCCTGCGCTGTGCAACTTCGCCAGCCCTTCCAAAAGCAGCCGCCGGTAGAGCCGGGACAGAACCCTGACGGAGAGCAAGAAGTTCTTGCGGCAAGTGATCCACTTGGTGCCGTCCGCAGACAGACCGCCGCCCGGCACGATCATGTGGACATGCGGGTGGTGCGTCATTGCGGAGCCCCAGCTGTGCAGTACCGAAGTAATACCGACTCGAGCACCAAGGTGCTTGGGGTCGGCGGCGATTTTGATCACGGTGTCGGCGCTCGCGCGCATTAACAGATTGTAGATCTCGCGTTTGTTCTGGCGGGCGATGTCGGCAATGGGCTTTGGCAACGTGAAGACAAGATGGAAGTACCGCACCGGCAGCAGTTCAGCCTCCGGCGCGGCAAGCCAAGCCTTTGCCGCGCCGGACTGACATTCAGGACAGTGCCGATTGCGGCAGGAATTGTAAGCGATGTGCTCGTGCATGCAGTCTTCGCAGCGTGTCACATGACCGCCAAGTGCCGCTGTGCGGCAGCGTTCAACGGCGCTCGTGACCTTCATCTGATCAAGGCTGATATGGCCTATATTGGCCGCGCGCCACGCCGCACCATGGTCACGGAAGATATCCGCGACTTCCAGGCCTGCCCGTGCCAACGCGGGCTATGGCGCGCCTTTCTTGCCCCTCTTACTTTTGGCTTGGCCAAGATTGTCCAGCGGGCTCTCCACCGCCGAGATCATGCCCGTGGCAACGCTGGCATAGCGCGCCGTCGTAGTCAGCTTGGTGTGTCCGAGCAGAGCTTGGATCACGCGGATATCCACGCCACGTTCCAACAGATGGGTGGCAAACCTGTGCCTCAGAGTGTGCAATGTGACTGGCTTGGTGATGCCCGCCGCCTTTGCGGCCTGCTTGAACAGGCGCGAGATCTGGCGCGGCGACAGGAGCTTGCCGTTATACCCTGGGAAGATCACCCGGTTCGGACCCGCCACGCCCTTGTCCTGACTGGTCGGGGCTTCTTTCCACCACTCGCGCATCAGGCCAAGAATATCAGCGGGCCGCATCACATTGCGATCCTTGCGCCCTTTGGATTGCACGATCCGGGTGATCTTCTGTTCCCCATCGATATCCCCAGCCTGCAGCCTGACCACCTCGCCCGCACGCATCACGCAACCATAGGCAAGCGACAACATCACCCGCGCTTTCAAGCTCGGGGCCATGAGTAGGATCCGTTTGACCTCGTTGCGGCTCAACACCAGCGGGATCTTGACGGGCTCCTTCAGGCTGAAAATCGCCGCCACCAAATCATGCCGCCGCAGGGTTACCCGGAACAGAAACTTCACCCCTGTCATCGTGCGATTGCGCGTGCAGATGCTGGTCCCGGTCTCAATCAGATGCTGCTGGAACTCGCGCACATCATCCGGCTCAGCGGTCTCCGGAGAGCGCTCCAACCACGCCGCGAACCTCTTGCAGGCCCGCAAGTGACCGAGCTGTGACGCGGGGCCAAGAT
The DNA here is from genome assembly GCF_049801095.1 of Dinoroseobacter sp. S76. Taxonomy (NCBI): domain Bacteria; kingdom Pseudomonadati; phylum Pseudomonadota; class Alphaproteobacteria; order Rhodobacterales; family Roseobacteraceae; genus Dinoroseobacter; species Dinoroseobacter sp. S76. Next base: position 2,541 of record NZ_JBNAGH010000012.1, read on the forward strand.
TGCGCGATGTCATATCCGCGATCATGCGTGCACGCAGCGGCGTCATGTTCGTTGTTTGCTGAATGTTCATGGGAATATCCTCTGTCAACCAAGGCAAAATCACCTCGACCAACAGCAAACTTCCAACCCCACAATCCGCGAAACAAATCCCGGCTACGCCCAACCCACGCCAAAAGCACCCCTATCGCGAAGCGTTTTAGTGCGTGGGCCCAGACCTACCGGATGCTGCGTTACGCTTGAATGTCCGCATTCGCACGGTGTTGCTATACCAGATATACCCCATGCGCTTCCCACAACTGCGGCGGCTCTATCTTTTTGGAAAGATGCGTGATCACAGCTTCGGGCACGGCATCTGGTCGATCCCTGTTCTGACGGCGCAGTTTATCTGGGCCCGGTTCGAGATAAACAATCTCCACCCGTGCACCGTAGTCGCGCAGCAACCGCAGAACCTTTGATCGGTTCTGTCGGGTCACGTTGGTCGCGTTCCAAACAAAATCACGCCCGGCTCGCAGGTGCTCTCGCGCCCGTTCATGCGCAGCCTGGATGACCTGGCCCTGATTATCGGTCGCTGAGACGCCGAGCTCGTTTCGGATCACATCAAGGCTGACGACGGGATGTTCCGGGCGGTGCTTGGCGATCCAGGTATCCTTCCCTGACCCAGGGAGGCCGGACATGACGCTAACCGTACATGAGAACACCTCATGAGCCGCGTAGTGCGGGTCTCGGTCTTCCAGTTCGAAGAAAGCAACGCGGCTTTCATCATTTGCGAACGCGAAAGGGTGATCCCAACAGTTGGCCTCCTGAAACGTCAATGCGGCGAGGCTCACACTCTCCAAGATGGATTGCTGGTCTTCACATTTGCGGCCCTTGGCGTCGGCCTTGGCATGAAGGCAAAGGTGATCCGGCCTGCACCGCCATGATGTCTCGATGGCCAAGCGTTGGGGATCAGGCCGTTCGATCAACCAGAATGGAAGCTGGTGGTGGGCAATGAGCCCGCACAGAGCTTCACGCCAGGCAAACGGAGACCCCGCATACCACAGTAGTTCCCGCGCAATGGATGCGCCTAGACGGGAATGACCACGGGAAGATATGCGTCCGTCCTCCTCATGCTTTGTGACGGCAGGCTTGCCGACATCATGCAAGACGGCGGCCCAGAATAAGCTAGTCCGGTCCACATCTGGAAGACCTTGCCAGTCTGGGTCCGCCACCAGAGCCTCGACCACCATTCTTGTGTGCGTCCCGACATCGCCCTCAGCATGATGGATTGGGTCCTGCGGGCAGGTGTCGAGGGTAGCAAGCTCCGGCCAAAGCGACCAAATCTCTCCCCAATCCACCTGCCAGAATGGACTGGAGGGGACCAAGGTCAGCAGGTTTTCATGGGTCACACTGTGTGGGCCAGGCCTACGCATCATAGGCCCCTTCCACACCCAATGTAGGGGCGAAGATATCGACGCCATCAGCCAAGTCATTCGGCAGGATAGGACGGTCGTGCCAATGCCCGTCAGCCGCTTCAATCGCCTGTAGGAAGTCAGCCCGCACGAACTTGAAGCGGTCCTCCACGTGGTCGGTGTTTTCCTGCTTGAGATACAGCCCTTCGGCCAGGTCACTGTCCTCTGTCTGCTGGTCAACCATGTCGGGTCGGCTGCCGGACCGCTCTGCTGCAACTGCCAATGCATCCCGCCAGCCTTCCGATTTGAACGGTGAGGGGCGGGTCAGGCCGACCAGTTGGTCAACGGACCTGATTTCGCCCACATGGACAATCGGCACCGGCATGATCGGCAATCCGGTCAGTAAGGCCCTGCGGGCGGCCGTGCTGAGAAACTGGCCCGAGTCCCGGTCCAGCACATCAAACTCCATGAAGTAATGGGGCAGCCGGTCATAGAACACAGTGTGTTTGGCATACATCCATTCGCCATACATGACGAAACGATGGCCCAGCACCGGGTGCAGGACATGTGCATGGGCCGCAGCCCACGTCTTGAGCAGGGCAAAGTGGCGTTCCCGGCCACCGCCGGTCAGATAATGCCCGCGGCTTTGCAGCAGCAATTCGCCATTCGCATCAAAAGAAACGGCGGAGTTCGCCCCGTCGAGCTTTTCTTCAACAATCAGGGGCTGGTCGGAAAGCTCTTTGATTGGTTTGTCATCCGCCATATCGCCCACCTGAAGGCGCGAGCCTTCAATGTGCCGCGTCCGCGGGTATTTCCGGATATTCATTACAGTCTCACGATGTATCGAGTGGTCACACAAAAACACCCGGTAGAATCTACCAAGGTGTGGGTTTATTTATGTGCGCTGCGATTACATCGGATTTCCGTGGGGCTCGGGGTTGAGACAGGCGACGCGTTTAACGTTGACAAGCGCAAAAATCAACAGCGGACATTCAAAGTCGCTTTCGAATTGTCCGCTTTGCGCCGCAGACCAGACCTTCGATCAAGCTCGACCCATGCCAACGCGGGGATCGCCCGGTGTAAAAGACTGCACTACACCGACTGTGAAATAGATCGAACTGGAGCTATGGACCGATCTGCCAACTCAAGTGCTTATTTCAACTTGAATACAGTGGATTTACAAACTGAGTGGTGAACCGTGGTGCCGCGAGTCAAAGCCTCGGGTGGGGTGCTTTGTGATCAAGAGGCATTCTTTTCGTAAAAAAAGCTATCGATTTTGGTCGCTTCATCGCACCACCTCCAACAAAGAATTGGTCTATGGGTCTCGAAATCCTTTGGATTGAGGGTGTGGCTGCGCTGTGGGTCTTGTGTGCTTCGTTGACGCTCATCGCGCAGAGCAGTTCAGCGTCGTAGCTGGGCCTGCGATTTACCAAAGGTCGTCTGTGAGGCTTTTACGCAATGTCGTTGAACTCAACTGATTGAAGGAGCGAGGACGGTCGCTCAAACGCAGAGAGCGCGCCGTGGGCGCGCCCTCTTTGTGGATCCAGCGGTCTGCTTAGAGTTCGTCAGCAGGGGTGCTTTCGATTTTGGTCCACTTGGTTTCAGCCGTGTTGATGGTGCCCGGCTTGTCCTTCTTGAACAGGTTATGCGCGCCGTCGGAGGAGTTGAGGTAAAGCGTTCCGTCCACGATCGCGAAGAGATCGGGCTGCGTCGGGATCTTCTTGCCCTTGCTGGCGCCCACGGTGCACCAACCGCCGAAGGCCGGGGCGAATTTGGCCGGATCTGCCATGAAGGCCGTCTTGTTTTCCTCGGAAGAGAACTTGTAGAGCGCGCCGTCATGCTCAAGCTTCCACTCTGCGGAGCCTTGCACGGCCATGCCTTTGGTGTGGTAGGCGACGGGATCGTACCCGTTGATCGCGATACCCTTATCGGAATCGGAGATATAAACTTCGTCCGCTGCGAAGGCGCCGGTGGTGGCGACAAGTGCTGCGAGAATGGCGGCTGCTCCGCCTTTGAGAAGAGTGTTCATGTGATGCTCCCAATTGATGGACTTGGATGTTCGCCGCGCTGGCTGTGACTGTTTCCGGCACTGACACCATGAAAGCTGTCGCTCTGACCGCGCATTCTCAAGGGTTGGGCGGTCACGTCTGAGTCACGGATTCGACACTTCGCGTGAGCCAGATTCGGCGCGATAAGTATCTGAGAGAATTTGGAATTCCTTGTTCGAGCGTGGAGGTCGGTGTGTGCCGAACGCGCCAAGTCACGATGGTTGAACACTGGGTTCGGATCCGTGATGGGAAAGGCGGTCAAACAGGGGTTTGTGGTCCCTGAAAGATTGGGGCGCTTGCGCCAAGACTCGCTCTCATCCCCGGTTCTTGAGGCCAGGTTTGCCTCGAGGCGTGTCCAGGGATCCCGGTTGTCCTGAGCTGTGTGTCGCCTTGGCCCCGAAGGCGATAGCCGCGGGGCGCCACCCCCGCTTTGAGTGGGTCTTTGATCCCTGTATTTTGCCTTGATCGGGTTGCATAGATCCACTTGGGGCGATGCGTCTCGCATTCCTGACCCCAAAATACTCAGAATTATCAGTCCTCTAAAAGTGCAGCCCCAGATTTTCCGAAGAAGGTGTTGACCGTTCGATATAGACTGCATGTCCAGTATATACCGAACGGTTTAAACAATCCAAGGAAGCGAGACCAACCCATGTCCACCTTTGAAACACACACTTTCGATACGGCTCCGAAGGCCTCCAAGCCTCTTATCCAGGGCGCGCTGAACGCCTATGGGTTCGTGCCGAACCTGCTGGGAACGATGGCCGAAGCCCCCGCCATGCTTGAGGGCTACATGACGCTGGCCGGCATCTTCGACAAAACCGCTCTGACCGAGACCGAGCGTCAGATCATCCTGATGACCAACAACCGCCTGAACGGGTGCCACTATTGCATGGCGGCGCACACCTCCCTGTCCCAGATGGGCGGCGTCCCTGCCGATGTGATTGATGCGCTGCGCAACGACACTCCCATCGCCGACAGCAAACTCGAAGCCCTGCGCCAGTTCGCAATCACCATCAATGAAAGCCGCGGCTGGCCCACCGAAGCGCAGGTCAGCAGCTTCATCGCCGCGGGTTACAGCCGCCAGACTGTGATCGAGGTGATCCTCGGTACCGCGCTCAAGGTGATGTCGAACTACCCCAACCACGTTGCGGAAACCGAGGTCGATGCGGCCTTTGCCGCCAATGCCTGGACGCCCTCTGCGGCCCACGCGGCAGAGTAATTCCCCTGCGGATCGCGAGGCTCCTCCCGCTCGCGCTCCGCACCGACCGGGCGGGTCCGTGTTCCTCCCTCCACGGACCCGCCAAGACCCAACCCCTCAAGGACCGAACCATGAAACTCTCTTCTTCTTTCCTGACGAGCGCTGCGGCTGAGGCCTTCGTAATCCTGCCGCTGGTCAGCTTCGCGCAAGACGCCAACCCCTATGGCGGCTTCAAGGTGCCGCCCTTGCAGGTCTCGTCAGAGTTCCCCTATGACCACAAGTTCATCGAGTTCCTCGGGTCCCAAATGGCCTATGTGGATGAAGGGGAGGGGGACCCGATCCTCTTTCTGCACGGCCAGCCGACCTCGTCCTATCTTTGGCGGAACGTCATGCCGTTCGTCGAAGGCGATGGCAGGATCATCGCGCCCGACAATATCGGCTTCGGCAAGTCCGATCAGCCCGAGCTCGATTACACCTTCGGTGACCACTACGCCTATTTCGAGGCGTTCGTAACCGCGCTGGAGCTCGAGAACATCACGCTCGTGGTGCATGACTGGGGCTCTGGTCTGGGCCTGCACTACGCCGCGCAAAACCCCGACAAGATCAAGGGGATCGTGACGATGGAGTCCATCCTCGCACCCCTGATCCCGGCCGCAAGCTATGAGGCGATGCCCGAGGATCTGGCGAATTTCTTCCGGACGGTGCGTGACCCTGAAACCGGTCGGAAACTCCTGATCGAGGACAACTTCTTTGTGGAAGGCGCGTTGCCGGGCTTCATTGTGCGCCCCTTGGCCGAAGAGGCGCTCGACGTCTACCGCGCCCCGTTCCTGACCGAGGCGTCGCGCATTCAGGTCAACCAATGGCCGAATGAGATGCCCATTGGTGGCGACCCTGCTGCGACGACCGAAATCGTGGCGAACTACAACGCGTTTCTGGAAGGCACCGACATCCCCTGGCTGTTCCTCTACGCGACGCCGGGTGCCCTGAACACGCCCGAGGTGGCCGATTACTGGGCCGCGCGCGCGCAGAACATCGAGACGGTCTATATCGGCCATGGTCTGCACTACGTTCAGGAAGACAGCCCCTATGCCATTGGCCGGGCGATCTCTGACTGGATGCGCCGGAACATCGACTGATCGACCGGGTCTCGCGGGTCACATGGCGCGCGGGACCCGCCCCTCGCACCGCATCTGCCCCCAGCATCGGAGACTGTCATGAGCTGCATCGAAGCTCTTCTTGTCACCAAAGGTCATGTCCTTGAGCGCGAGCCGTTCTTTCGGATGATCGACGCGCTGACGCGCCCGGATGCCGAGACACACATCACCTGGACACATGTGGAGCAACCTGCGGTCGAGGCCCTCCTCGATGTCGAGCGGGCCGCGCGCTACGACACCATCGTCTGGTACGACATGCCCGGTGTGACCTTCACCCAGGGGGAGCCGCCTTTTCCCCAAAATGACCGACCGAGGCCTACAAGCAGGGGTTCCTGTCGCTGCTCGACGCGGGCTAGCCGATGGTCTTTCTGCACCACACGATCGCCTCTTGGCCCAGTTGGCCCGAATATGCCGAGCTGATCGGGGGGCGCTTTCATTTTCTGCCGGGCGAGCTGGATGGCCGGTCCTATCCAGGCTCAGGTTACCGGTTCAACGTGCGGCAAACCGTGACGGTTGAGAGCCCGGGCCCTCCCATCGTGGATGGGATCGCGCCGGTCTTCGACCTTCGGGATGAGGCCTATCTGATGCCGGTCTTGGGGGATCGCGTGAGGCCCCTCTTGCGCAGCAACTACGATTTCGTTGCGGAGAATTTCCACCATGGGGGCGTCGATTTCAAAACCCATCCGCGCGGCTCGAACCTTGTGGGCTGGACCAAGATGGCGCGGAATACGCCGATTGCCTATCTCGCCCATGGTCATGGGCCGTAGGTCTATACGGATCCGAACTATATCCGCCTGATCGCGAATGCGGTGAAATGGGCGGCCTCGGACACGCCGCACATCTGAATGTGGAACTGCCCCCGAAACCACCGGGGGCATTCGCGTGCCTGACTGCCCACCGTGCTTAGTCTAGCTGGCAACCTCGATGACGGGGTGCGATCCGTCCCAATCCGCAGCCGCGTTTTGCACCCTGCGAATACGCCCTGCATGGATCGGATCGCCCGCATCGGACGTCTCGAAAGTCACGGGCGTATCTGCGGTCCGGGTCGCCCAATAGCTCAACCTGATCCCGCTTTTGGCCAGCACGCCCTGCTGGGCGATCTGCAGCCCCTCTGCGCTGAGGCGGGCTGCGCGGGTGTCATAGTCCACCTTGGTCACCCAGGACGAGACGTGGTGAAAGCCCGTTGCAGCTTCCTCACGTGACGCATCCAGATAGAGACTGGCCAGGTCGTCATGCTGTTCAATCAGCTCCACCTGAAGCGTGTCGGAAACAGCCAGGGCGATCGAGATGACGGGGGACGGCAGGTCGCGTCCCTCAAACTGGTACGTCGCAAACCGAAGGCGCCGCATCACGCAGAACGGACCGACGCCCAGGGTTTCAGCCCAGTGCTGCATTGCGGAGTCGATATCGGGAACCACAAAGGCCAGTTGGCGGATCTCGCCAAAGCGGATGCTCATGCCGCACTTCTCGGGGTTCGGAGGGGTCCTATCGCGGGGCCACCCGCCGCTTACTTCTGGATCATGTTCTCATTGCCATGGGTGTCGCCGCCCTTGGTCGCCGGTTGCAAATGGACGTCTGTGTAATGTGGCACCTGATAGCCACGCTGCATTGCGGGGCGGGCCTCCACCTGATCCAGCCAGCGCTGCAGATTGGGCAGATCCTCGATCTCGACACCGGCCCAATTGTGAATGCGCGCCCAGGACCAGTTGGCGATGTCGGCAATGGAGAAGTCCCCGGCGAGGTACTCATGCTCGGCCAGACGGGTGTCGAGCACCGTCAGCAGACGCTTCGTTTCGTTCTGATAGCGGTCGATGGCGGCCGGGATCTTCTGCGGGAAGTAGCGGTAGAAGACATTCGCCTGACCCTGCATCGGGCCGAGACCGCCCATCTGGAACATCAGCCATTGCAGCACCTCCGAACGCCCCTTGGGGTCCTTCGGGAGGAGGCGTTCGGTCTTCTCCGCCAGATAGATCATGATCGCACCGGACTCGAAGACGGTGAACCCGTCGGCCTCATGATCCACGATGGCCGGGATGCGTCCATTGGGGTTGATGGCCAGGAAGTCCGGCTCTTTTTGGATATTCGTGGTGATGTCGATGGGCTTGACGGTGTAGTCGAGGCCCAGCTCTTCCAGAGTGGCGGAGGCCTTCCAGCCATTCGGGGTCGTCCAGGTGTAGAGGTCAATCATTGCTTCGATCCAATTACTGGGAGGGGGAGGGCGCCGTCACCGGCTCCACTTGATCGAGCAACCCATGCTCGGGATTTGCTTTGCGGGTCCCTGACCCGTCTCCGCGATCTGCCGCGCGGCGTTCAGCAATTCCGGCACCCGTTTCGCCGGCTTGCCCATGGCGGCGCTGTCGAGACGCCCGCGGTACTGCAATGTCCCTTCCTTGTTCAGGCCAAAGAAATCCGGGGTGCAGACCGCCCCAAAGGCTTTGCCGACGGCCTGATCGTGGTCGACCAGATAGAGGAACGGAAAATCGTAGTGCTTGGCGAAGTGCTTCATGTTCTCAGGGCTGTCCTGAGACACGACGCGGTAGTCATTCGACATCACCGCCACAAAGCCGATGCCTTCCTCCATCAGGGTTCTGGCATCCTGCGCCAGCCGGTCGGCAATGGCCTGCACGTAGGGGCAGTGATTGCAGATGAAGGCAATCATCAGCCCTTTCTCGCCGAGATGCTTGGACATGGTGAAGGGGGTGCCGTCAGGATCTGACAGCGTGAAGTCCGGGGCCTTCCAGCCAAAGTCACAGTCGGGGGTATCGAGCAGCATGTGTCATCCTTCCGGTGTGGGTCGGTGCGCGCCGAGACGACTCAGGTCGTCCGGAGCGCTTCATACCGGAAGAATGCCCTGTTTAAACCGATCGGTCAACACTATGGAAGCTGGCTAGGCCGCGATGCTCGCAATCGCTTCTTTCTTGATGGTGTTCAGGCTCGAATGAGAAAACACGCCCCGGGCCAGAACCCGCAGACCGACAATCTGCGACAGCAAGGACTTCGCCGTCTCGCTTGGGTCGAGATCGGCAAGGATGCTGCCTTTCGCCTGACCTGCGACGATGCTGCGTTCCAGAAATGCCTCCATATCCGTGAAGGATTGAGAGATGATCTCGCGCACATCCTCCGTATGGTTCGGCAGTTCGAGCGCGGTGTTCACCAGAAAGCACCCCCGTTTTTCATCATCAGCAAGGCTTTCTGCCACCAAAGCTTCGAACAGCATGGTGATTGAATCGAGCGGGTCATCCATCTGTTCGAGCTTCCTGAGCGTTGCCTGCTGATTGTCGCGGTTGTATTTCGAGACGGCGCTGAGGAAGAGCTCATGCTTGCCGCCATAGGCGTTGTAGAGGCTGCCCTTGTTGATGTTCATCGCCTTCGTCAGATCGGTGATCGACGTGGCCTCGTAGCCCTTCGACCAGAACGCCCGCATGGCGTCGCCGAGGGCGACATCGGTATCGAAATCTTTCTTCCAGGGCATAGGGCACCTCGTTACTAGCCCCTACTATCTAGACTTTCTATACCGGTCGGTCAATATTCGGTCGGAAGAGCCTTGGGAGAAGAATGATGAAGCCAGCCACACTCGCCTTTGATGTCTACGGGACGCTGATCAACCCGCTCGCCATGGCCGCGCCCTTGGCCGAGATTGCCGGCGACAAGGCTGGCGCGCTTGCAAAGCTTTGGCGCGAAACACAACTGGCTTACTCCTTTCGTCGGGCCGCGATGGGGGCCTATGCGCCCTTCTCTCAGGTGACGGAGGAGGCGTTGGACTATGCCTTGGACGCGATTGGCATTCAGGCAACCTCAGCGGAAAAGGCCGCATTGCTCGCGCAATACACGCGCCTGCCCGCCTTTGACGAAGTGCCGGAGGCGCTCGCGGCATTGGCCAAGATCGGGCACAAGATGCACGCCTTCTCCAACGGGACGCTCGAGGATATCGGAACCCTGATGGACACGGCTGGCTTGTCCACATTTCTGGGCGACCCGGTGAGCGTTGCGGGGGTGCAGAGTTTCAAGCCAGATCCGCGCGTCTATGCCTTGTTCGAAGAAAAGACTGCCGCCGAGGCCCGGAGCGTCTGGCTCCTCTCCAGCAATCCGTTCGACATCATCGGCGCGGGGCAGGCCGGGTGGAACACCATCTGGGTGCAGCGCAGCCCGGAGATCCCCTTTGACCCCTGGGGAAAGCGGCCCACCCATATCGTGTCAGACCTGAGCGAGGTTGCAGCCCTGATCGGCTAGGGCATCCAACGCGCCAGTCTCGGCCGCAATCTCATGTCCAAGGGCGCGCCGACGCAGGGCGCGGACATGATAGCGACCTAGAAACCGCCGCCGCAGCAATGGTAGTTTCCAACAATGGTCTTCGTTTTTGACAGTTTCGAGCTCGATGAACCCCGCATGGAACTGCGGCGCGATGGTATGGTCGTGCATCTGGAGCCAAAAACGTTCGAGCTTTTGCGGTTCCTTGTTGCCAATGGGGACAGGGTCGTCTCGAAGGACGAGATCTTTGAGGCTATCTGGCCGGATGTGTTTGTCACCGAAGCCTCCCTCAGCGCTGCGATCAAGAACAGCCGCAAGGCGCTTGGCGATACGGGGGAGGCGCAGCGCCTTATCCGCACCGTGCGAGGGCACGGCTATCGCTTTGTTGGGGAGTTGACGGCCTCGCCAGACCCCATGCCAGCGCGCGCGATCGCCGAGCCACCTCCGGATCCGCAAGTCGCGCCGACAGAGGGTGGCCAACCGGTCATCGCGGTGCTGCCGTTTCACCTGATCGAGACGGATCCGCGGCATGGCGCCATCGCGGACGGGATCGCGGCGGAGCTGATCACCTCGATCTCCCGCCTGCGCGTCTTCAAGACGATTGCGCGCGGTTCCAGCTTCCGCTTTCGCGAGACCTCCCCCGATTTTATCGAGATCCGCACCGCTCTGGGCGCAGGCTACGTGCTGTGCGGCTCCGTGGAGCTCTTTGGCGCGCGCCTGACCATCTCCGTCGAATTGGTGGAGACCGCCAGCAGCGCGGTCATCTGGGCGGAGACCTATACAAGCGCGTTGGACGGTGTCTTCGGCATTCGCGAAGACATTGTCCGGGAAGCCTGCAATGCCGTCGAAACTCATGTACCCCGGGCCGAGGCGGAACGGCTGAGCCGGGTGCCGACCTCCAATCTGGACGCCTGGGGCCATTATCACCTCGGGATGAGCAATGCGTTCCGCTTTCGCGGCCGGAATGTCGCTCTCGCCCGGCACAACATGGAGAGCGCGGTCGCGCTCGATCCGGAATTCGCGCGCGCCCAGAGTGCGCTGGCCTATCTGCATCTGGAGGAGGTCAATCTTTTCCTCAGCGAGGATCGGTCGAACACCCGGAAGAAGAGCCTCGCGCTCGCGGAAAAGGGTATCGAAATCGACCCCCATGATCCGTTCTGCAATCTCGTATTGGGGCGCGCGAATTGGGTGTCCGGTGACATTGATGCGGCCACTGGCTGGCTCGACAGATCCGTGAAGCTCAACCGCAACTATGCCTTCGGGCATTATGATCTCGGCAAGCTCAGCGCCATTCAGTGCCATGGCGATGTGGCCGACAAGCTGGCCTCCACCGCCTTGTCCCTGAGCCCACTGGACCCCCATGTCCCAGGGATGCTGAGCACCCGGGCCTTGGCGGCCTTTGTTCAGGATGATGGCGCCAAGACCCTCGACTTTGCCGATGCCTCGCTGCGCAGTCCGAACCCGAACCCCTATGTCACCGTCATGGCCGCGGGCCTCTTCGCGGCTTATGGAGAGATGGACCGGGCGCAGCACGCGGTCCGTAAAACCGAAAGCTTCCGGAGCGGCTTTGAGCTGAAGCATTTCTGGAGCCTGTTCACCCTGGCCGACCAGAAACGGCAGGCGGTGCTCGCCCGTGCCTTTGACCGGATCGGCATGATCTAGCGTGTGGGCCCGCGAAGGGGGCGCCAGCCTGGAACAGCCCCGCGGGCCTTCGGACGGGCGCGCCATAGATCCCCCGCGCCCCTGCGCGGACCGCTTGCACTTTTAAGTCATCTCGAACAGGTTAACCGGACGTCTGTCCGTCTGATTGTGAGTTCGTGATCCGTGATGCGCGCCTATGCGATTGTAGCTGTTGTTCTGGGGGGCATCCTTGCGCTGGGCGCGGCGTTGTTCCTGCAAGAGCGTGCGAAAATCGCAGAGACAGAGGCGTTCTCGGCCCCCGGGCTTGATCCACTCACGATCGAGGCCGCGCGCGAAGAGTTCTGGCGCCTGACGCCCGCGCTGCTGCTCGTCGTCTACGAGGCGTTTGGCGAGACGCAGGAGGACGCGATCTATGACACGCTGGCCCGCGTCACCCATGGGGAAGCTCTCGAATACCTCTATCTCGAGCGTGTCGGCGCCATGAAGGGCGGCGGTCTTGAGGAGGTCGATCAGACGATCCACGAGATCAAGCTCCTGAACACGCAAGTCTCGCGCGTCGAGACCGCGCTTGAGATCGATGCCGCCTGGCAGGTGATCGGAACCGTTGGCCATGCGGAGCATCTGCATGTGCGCGGCAATACCTACAGCGCTGATCTCACGGTATCGCCGGTGGAGGGCGCTTGGCGGATCACCGATTTCGAGCTCCTTGAGGTCAGTCGCGAGGCCGCGGGCGAGGTTTTTGCCGCCCCGCAGACAAACTGATGGTGCGGATCGAGGATCTCACCTTCGGCTATGGCGCCGACGGGTTTCGGTTGCGAGTGCCCGAATTCTCGCTGGAAGATGGGGCGCGGGTCGCCGTGGTCGGCCCGAGTGGCAGTGGCAAGACGACACTTCTGAACCTGATCGCGGGGATCCTGACGCCGGAGACGGGGCGCATCGATGTGGCGGGTTCCGAGATCTCGCGTCTGTCGGATGCGGCGCGCCGCCGGTTTCGCGCGAGCCAGATCGGGTTCGTGTTTCAGGATTTCGCGCTGCTCGAGTATCTCTCGGCGCGCCAGAACATCTATTACCCTTATCGGATCACGCCCGCCCTGACCCTCGATGTCGAGGCGCGGGACCGGGCCGAAGCGCTCGCCGCCGCCTGCGGGATCGGGGACAAGCTCGACCGGCATCCCTCGGCCCTCAGTCAGGGGGAGCAGCAGCGCGTCGCGATCTGCCGGGCGCTCGTGACGCAACCGAAGCTGATCCTGTCTGACGAGGCGACGGGCAATCTCGACCCCGAGAGTAAGGCGCGCATTCTGGATCTGCTCTTTGACCGGGCGGCGGAGGCGGGGGCGGCGGTCCTCGCGGTGACCCATGACCACGAGTTGCTGCCGCGCTTCGAACGGGTGCTGGATTTCGCGCAGTTCCGCGAAGGCGCAGGGTCATGAACGCGCTCTATCTGGCCTTCGCCTACCTGCGTTTTCATTGGGCACGCAGCCTCGTGCTGGTTCTGGTCGCGGCGCTGATCATGTTCGTGCCGGTGGCGACGCAGACCCTGCTGTCGACCAGCGAACGTGCCCTGATCGCGCGGGGCGAGGCAACCCCGCTCTTGCTGGGCAGCCGGGGCTCGCAGCTCGATCTGACCATGGCCGCGCTCTATTTCTCCGAGGAGAGGCCGGAACCCGTGGCCATGCGCGAGGTCGAAACCGTCTGGGAGAGTGGCCTTGGCATCCCGATCCCGGTGCATACGGCGTTCTCCTCCAGCGGGTTTCGCATCGTGGGGACGACACTCGACTATTTCGAGTTCCGCGAACTGACGCCTGTCCGGGGGCGGGGGCTCTCGCTTCTGGGGGATGCGGTGATCGGGGCGGAGGTCGCGACCGCGCTGGGCAAAGACGTGGGCGATACGCTCGTCTCGGCGCCTGAGAACCTCTTTGATCTTGATGGGGTCTATCCGCTGGAAATGCCGATTGTCGGCGTGCTCGCGCCCACGAACACACCCGATGATCAGGCGATATTCGTGGACATCAAAACCGCTTGGGTCATCCAGGGCATCGGGCATGGCCATGAGGATGTGGTCACGGCGGCTGACATCGCGGCGGGGACCGATGCGCTCGCCAATGCGGCGGTCGTGCAGTACCAGCGCATCACCGAAGACAATATCGAGAGCTTCCATTTCCACGGCGATCAGAACGGTTTTCCGGCCTCGGCGGTGATCGTTGTGCCCAATGACACGAGGTCCAGCACCATTCTGCGGGGCCGGTATCTCGACGGCGAGAGCCCCATCCAGCTCATCGAGCCCGCAGGGGTGATCCAGGGGCTCGTCGACCGGATTTTTCGCATCAAGGCGCTGCTCGATCTCGTCACGGCGATCATCGCGGTGGCAGCCGTCGCGGCGGTTGGGCTTGCTGTCTTTCTGAGCTTCCGGCTGCGGGCCCGGGAAATAGCAACTGCCGTGAAATTGGGCGCCCAGAAGGGCATGGTTTTGCGCCTCTTGGCGGCGGAAACCGTTACGCTACTGTTGGTCTCAGGAAGTATTGCTGCCTTGGGTGCCGCCATCGTAACGCGCAATGCAGAGGCCTGGGTGGGCTGGCTGCTGGCCCTTGGGTCGTAGAAAAAACAGGAGGTTTCATGAAACGTCATAGTCTCGCCGCGTCGCTTGTCGCGCTCGTCACCGCTGCACCGGCTGTGGCCCATTACGGCATGATCATTCCGAGCGATCCGATGATCTCACAGGAGGATGGACGCAGCGTGGCGCTGACCATGTCCTTCTCTCACCCGTTCGAGTTGGACGGCATGGTGCTGGAGACGCCGGTGGCGTTCTCGGTCACCCATGAGGGGGCAAAGACCGACCTTCTGGGCAGCCTAATGGATGCCACGGTGATGGGGAAGCAGGGCTACACGCTCGACTACCCGCTGGAGCGCCCGGGCACCTATATCTTCGCCATGGAGCCACAGCCCTATTGGGAGCCCGCGGAAGACGCCTTCATCATCCACTACACCAAGACCTATGTGACGGCTTATGGCGATGACGAGGGCTGGGATACGGAGCTTGGCCTGAAGACCGAGATTGTGCCCCTGTCGAAGCCCTTCGGCCTGTGGGAGCACAATGTGTTCCAGGGGATCGTCAAGATGGACGGGGTCGCCGTGCCCTATGCCGAGGTCGAGGTGGAGTTCTTCAACGAGGCTGCGGGCGCGACCGCACCCGACGATCTGATGATCACCCAGACCGTGAAGGCCGATGCGGCCGGTGTCTTCACCTATGCGCCGCCTTCCGATGGCTGGTGGGGCTTCGCAGCGCTCAACACCGCGGATTACACCCTGCCTCAGGATGGCGAGGAAAAAGCCGTGGAGCTGGGCGCGGTGATCTGGGTGCATTTCGAAGACTGGACCGGTCAGTGATCCGCACCCTTGCCCTGTGCTTCTGTGCGATCGCCACGCCCTTCGGAGTGGCGGCGCACCAGCTCGTGGTTTTCGCCTCGGTGGATTGTAAAGCCGTCACGGTCGAGGCGAAGTTTTCCAATGGCCGCGTGACCCAGAAGGGCGATGTGCGCGTGCTGGATGGTGCGAATAACCTGCTCACGACCTTGCAGCTTCAAAGCGACGGAACCGCGACTGTCCCGCTCGACAGCGTGGACCATTCCGCTGGCTTGCTGATCGAAGTCGATACGGGCAGCCACGACAGTTACTGGATCGTCACGCCCGAGGATATCGCGCGGAAATGCGGGAGTTGAGCGTGTTGCGGCGGTTTGTACATGGATTGACCCTCGGCCTGGCCCTGCTGGTGGCCTCTGCGGCTACGGCTCAGGACCGGCCGCGCGTGGTCGCGGTCAATCAGGTGCTCCATGACTTCGCGGCGCAGCTGCTGGACGGCGCGGCGGAGGTCGTCTTCCCGGTGCCCGAGGGTGTGGACCCCTCTTTCTGGCGCCCCTCCATCGCGGATATCAGCCAAATCCAGTCCGCTGATCTGATCCTCCTGAACGGCGCCGGTTTCGCCAGCTGGATCGATCGCGTGTCGCTGCCACGCTCCCGCCTCGTGAACACCAGCGCGGGGATCAGGGACCGGTTCATCGTGACCGAAAGCATCACCCATAGCCATGGGGACGGTGGCGAACATTCCCATGAGGGGCTCGCGTCCTACACCTGGCTGGATCCGACGCTCGCCAGTGCTCAGGCCGAGGCGATTGCCGCCGCACTTGCCATCCGCGGCCTCGCCAAACCGGAGGAGGTCTATCCGCGGCTGGCCGAGCTCACGGCGGAGCTGACAGCGCTCGACACCATGGCGCGCGAGGCCCTGAGCGCAGCACAGGGCGCCACCATCGTCGCGACCCACCCACGGTATCAATATCTTGCCCGGCGCTATGACTTGTTGATCACGTCGCTGGAATGGGAGGCAGGCGCGATGCCGACGCCAGACGACCTGGCGGAGCTGGAACGTCTGGCCCCTCAGGACGGTGGCGTCCTGATCTGGGAGGCCGAGCCCCCGCGCGCGGCGATCGACGCGACGGACGCGCTTGGCTTGCGCAGTGTTGTTTTCGCGCCTTGGGCGCGCGCGGGTGGGGATGGCAGCTTTGTGGACGCTTACTCCAACGCCGTGCAGGCCATTGCCGGTGCGGCGGGTGAAGGGCCCAACTGAGCATCTCTGCAGCGGCATCAGGCTCTGACCCTTGGTGAAAGAGCCTGCGCGCCCATCGCGATACGGGTCTCTGGCGGATCCGCTCGGCGCTGGGCGCTCAACCCGCCTCCCAAGGCGGACGGCGCCCGATCCGCTCCAGCAGAAAGTCCATGAAGGCGCGGACCTTGGGCGACAGGACATTCGCCTGCGGATAGATCAGCCAGAGCCCGGTTTCCTCGGCGAGCGCATAGTCCGGCAGAACGCGCACAAGCCGCCCGGCCTTGAGGTCTTCATAGATGCTCCAGAGCGCGTTGGCCGCGATCCCGGCGCCCGCCATCGTGGCCAGCCGGTGGCTTTGCCCATCATCGAAGATCATCTGGCAATTGGCGCCGCTCGTGTCAAAGAGCGCCTCCTGTCCCTGCGCAGTGATCAGCCCCCTTGGCTTGCGGTCGCGAAAGGCGATAACCGCGTGCTGGGCCAGATCCTCCGGGGTCTCGGGGGTGCCGTGCTGCGCGAGGTAGTCCGGCGCGGCAGCCAGTACCCGCAGATCGGCGGCCAGCTTGCGCCCCTTCAGCGTGGTATCGGCCAGCGCCGCAGCGCGCAGGGCCAGATCAAAACTGCCTTCGATCAGGTTGAACTGTGAATCCGAGAATTTCAGGTCGAGCGCGAGCCGCGGATGCCGGGACAGGAAGTCCGGCAAGAGCGGCACGATATAGGTTTGAGCAAAGCTGCTCGGCGCGGCAAAGCGCAAGGTCCCGGTGATCTCGGAACTGCCCTGACCCAAGGCCGCGCGGCCCGCATTCTCCTGGGCGAGGATCTCCTGCGCGAAGGGCAGAAACTCAGCTCCTTCTGTTGAAAGCGCCACCTTGCGCGTGGAGCGATGCAGCAGATCCGCGCCCAGGGTCTTCTCGAGCTTGGCGAGTTTGGCCGTCGCCACCGCCGGCGCCATGCCGAGATCCCGCCCGGCTGCGCTGATGTTCAGCTTTTCCGCGGCCAACACAAAGAGGCGGAGGGCAACTGTGTCCATTATTTCCAAAACCTGAATTCAGAAGCGCTATTCGGAGCGTTTATTTAGGGAATGCCAGTTGGCATGTCTAGTCGTGACCGAACACCCCTGATCGAACATGCTCAAGAAAGGGCACATGCCATGGCTTATTACTCTGTTCTCGCCGTCACCCCCAGCACCGATGCCTGGATCCCGGATTACCTGCCGACCGCCAACAAGCTGGTGGCCAAGCATGGGGGCAAGTACCTCGCCCGGACCGCAGATCATGAGCAGGTGGAAGGGTCCGATGCACCCGCCGCGCTGCGGATCATTCTGGAATGGCCTTCCAAGGAAGCGGCGGTCAATTTCATGAATGACCCGGAATACAAGCCCCATTTAGAGGCGCGCACGGCAGGCTCCGAGAGCTTCCATTTCCTGATCGACGCCAAGGACGATCTGGCCTGATCACGGGCCTCGGCCCGCTCCCATGCGGGCCGGGCTCTCACGCTTCTGGAGACGGATATGCAGACCGGCACAGTGAACTACCATTTCAAGACCGATGCCCGGCAGGCCTATGTCATCGACGCGGGCGGTGTGACGGGGGAGCTCGTCTCGCCGCCCCATGACGTGCGCCGGATCTCGGTGCGGGACATCAAAGCCAAGGAGGCGGAGGTCAGCTTTGCCAGAGACGGCGTGGCGTTCCGCGAAGCACCTTCCGTCGAGCAGGTATTTGGCGAAGATCGCGCCTGGGTCGCGGGTTATGACCAGGAGCTGACGCACCTGCTCGCCGCAGAGTTGGGGGCGCGGGAATGTGTGATCTTCGACCACACCGTGCGGGAGGATGATCCCGACGCCACCCGCCGTCCGGCCCGGAATGTGCATAGCGATTACAGCCCCCAGGGGGCGCAGCAGCGCCTGATCGATGTGTTGGGCGCAGAGCGAGCGGCGGAATGGCGCAAGGGGCGCTTCGGCTTCGTCAATGTCTGGCGACCGGTGGGCCAGCCGATCAATTCCGCCCCGTTGGGCTTCGTGCGCCCCGCCTCCACCACCCCGGAGGACTGGATCCTGATCGACCTGATCTACCCGGATCGGCGCGGGCATATCATGGGGCTGGTGGCCAGCGACGCGCATGAATGGGTCTACGCGTCGAAAATGACCCCGAACGAGGTCGCGATCTTCAACATCTATGACAGTGCGGGCTTGCCCTCGGTCGGTCACAGCGCCATCGATCTGGTGGAAGATCCCTCGGCCCACACCATCCGCAAGAGTATCGAGTCCAGAACTCTGGTGCGGTACTGAACGGGTCGCGCGTGCATTCGAACTCGAGGTGTTTTTGATGAGCGGAGGGGGGCTGCCAGTTTTGGCGAGGCTTCTCTAGGGGGGTGCGCCCGACGCGGCCCCCCCTGCATCTGGAGATTGCCGAAGCTGTGGATTGGTCTCGATTATCCCGTACCCAGTGGATTAGGCTGAAATCAGGACGCTGACCGCTCTGTTGCGCGCGGTCTCATTGCCAATCCAGGGGGCCGCCATGACATCCTTTCGTTTTCAAACCACCCGCTCCGTCCTGTCGGAGGTTGGCGCCACGGGCCAGATCGGCGCGATCCTTGCCGCGCGGGGCTGCCGCAAGGTGGCTTTCGTCACCGATGAAATGATCCTCAAGCTCGGGCTTGCCGACGCCGCGCTGGATGGGTTCAAAGCCGCGGGGCTGGAGGTCTGGATCTTCTCCGAGGTCAAGCCGGATCCGCCCGAAGCGATGATCCTCGACGCGGTCGCCCAGGCCCGCGCGCAGGATGTGGATTGCGTGGTCTCCGTGGGCGGTGGGTCCTCGCTGGATACGGCCAAGCTGATCTCGATCCTGCTCAACACCGACCAGCCACTCGGCGAGATGTATGGGGTGGATCTGGTGCGCGGGGACCGGCTGCCGCTCATCCTCGCCCCGACCACGGCGGGCACCGGGTCCGAGGTGACGCCGATCTCCATCGTGACCACCGGAACCAACGAGAAGAAGGGCGTCGTCGCCCCGCAGCTTCTGCCCGATTGGGCGATCCTCGATGCGGAGCTGACCGTAGGCCTGCCCGCTGCGGTGACCGCAGCCACGGGGATCGATGCGATGGTCCACGCGATCGAGGCCTTCACGTCAAAGCGGCTGAAGAATGTCGTCTCTGACTGCTTGGCCAAGCAGGCGCTGGAGCTTTTGGGGGCCAATATCCGCACCGCCTGTACGACCCCGGGCGATCGCGCGGCGCGGAGCGATATGTTGCTGGGCTCCATGCTCGCCGGGATGGCCTTCACCAACGCGCCCGTGGCCGCAGTCCATGCGTTGGCCTATCCGCTGGGCGGGCATTTCCACGTGCCGCACGGGCTCTCCAACGCGTTGGTTCTGCCATATGTGCTGGAGTTCAACATGCCGGAGGCCGCGCCCTTGTATGCAGAGCTCGCGCCGATCATTTTCCCCGAGCTTGCGGGCAAAACCGCGACCGCCCGGGCCGAGGGCATGGTCGCCGGACTCAAGGCGCTTGGACCGGAGCTGGGCATGCAGAGCAAGCTGTCGGAGGTGGGCGTGAGCCACAATCACCTGCCGATGCTGGCCGAGGACGCCATGAAACAGGAACGCCTGCTGATCAACAATCCGCGCGAGATGACCCTAGAGGCCGCGCAGTCAATCTACGCCCAAGCCTTGTAGTGCCGTGGGGCGCTCCCAAAGGTTTGACGCGGCGCCCCCTATCCGCGCCGGGGCTGCCTTTGCTAGGCTCGGGGTCACCCTGAACAGAGCCCTGTGAGCAAGACAATGACCGACGAGACCCCCCTTGAACGCGCACGCAAGCGCAGCCTGCATGGACGCCAGCAGGATGAAGGGGTGCTCGTCATCCGCTCCGTCGCCATGCCCGCCGACACCAACCCGGCGGGGGATGTCTTTGGCGGCTGGATCATGTCGCAGATGGATCTGGCGGCGGGAAACATGGCGGGACGTGTCTCCCAGGGGCGGGGCGCGACCGTCGCCGTGGAGGCGATGCAGTTCCTCCATCCGGTGAAGGTCGGGGATGAGGTAACGCTCTATGCCACGCTCAAGGAAGTGGGGCGGACCTCCATGCGGATCCATGTGGATGTCTGGGCGCGGCCCCGTTTCGGCAAGGAGGCCACCAAGGTGACCGCCGCAGATTTTGTCTTTGTCGCTCTGGATGAGGACGGAAAGCCGCGAAAGCTGCCCGACGCCTCGTGACATGTCGCGACCCTCGTGTCGCTTTCTGCAAGGATTCTTCGCATCCCTGAACGTCGCCCCCGGGCGCGCTTCCTAGGCTCGAGCCGCGTGGAACAGAGGACGCGGATCATGAGCATACAGTCGAAACCAGGCCGGAGCCGCGCGGGCGGGCGGGCGGCGCGGCGCAGCCTGCGGGCGGCGCGGGACTTCCGGATGCTGCCGGGGCTAACCCGGAACATTCCGATCTGCGAGGTGATGGACGGCGAAGGGGTCGAGAAGATCGACGCCGCCTCCATGGACATTCTCGAGACGGTCGGCGTGCAGTTCCGCGATCCAATCGCGCTGGAGGATTGGCGCAAGGCCGGGGCGAAGGTCGAGGACGAGATGGTCTATCTCGACCGGGGGCTGGTGCGGGACTTGATTGCGACCATTCCGGCGGACTTCACCTATTCGGCCCGCAATCCGGAGAACAACCTGAGGCTCGGTGGACCCCACGCGATGTTCGTGCCGATGACCGGCGCGCCCTATATCCGCGATCTGGACAATATCCGGCGCAACCCGACACTCGAGGATCTCGCGAATTTCCACAAGCTGAGCCATATGCTGCCGGCGATGCACTCGACGGCGCATCACATCGTCGAGCCCTATGATCACCCGATCAGCCACCGGCATCTGCGCATCACCTATTCCTCGATGAAGCATTCGGACAAGACCTTCATGGGCATGACGACCAGCCCGAAGAATGCCGAGGATGTCATGGAGATGTGCGCGATCCTCTTTGGCGAGAGCTTCATGGAGCAGCACCCGGTCACCACGGGCAACTGCAACGGTAATTCGCCACTTGTGTGGGACGAAACCATGCTCGGGGCCATGCGCGCGTTCTGCCGGCGGAACCAGCCGGTGCTCTGCTCGCCTTTCGTGCTGGGCGGGGCGAACACGCCCGCCAGCGTGCCGGCGACGGTGGCGCAGCTCAATGCCGAGGCGCTTTCGGCGCTGGCCTATACCCAAGTGATCCGGCGCGGCTGCCCGGCGATCTATGGGCACTACCTGTCGACCGTGTCGATGAAATCCGGGGCGCCCATGGCGGGCACGCCCGAGATCAGCCTGATGAACTTCATGATCGGCCAGATGGCGCGCCATTACGGCGTGCCCTGGCGGACCTCGAACACATTGGGCGGGGCCAAGACCTTTGACGCGCAGGCGGGCTACGAGTCTGCGACGACCCTGTCGGCGGTGATGCATGCGGGGGCCAACTACATCTGGCATTCCGCGGGCTGGAACGAGGCGGGGATGCACTGCTCCATGGCCAAGTTCGTCGTGGATGCCGAGCAATGCGCCATGGCCTACAAGATGGCCCAGGGCGTGACATGGGATGATTTCGATGCCGCCACCGCAGCGATCCGCGATGTGGGGCCGGGCGGGCATTATCTCGGCCATGCCCATACGCAGGAGAACTTCCAGACGGCGTTCTTCATGCCGGAGCTTTTCGACAATAACGCGATTGAGCAATGGGCTGCCGAGGGCTCGGTGGAGATCACCGAACGGGCCCTTGCGGTCGCGCGTGGTCTTCTGGCGGACTACCAAGAGCCGGTTCTGGACGTGGCCAAGAACGAGGAGCTTCTGGAGTTCGTCGCCCGTCGCGAGCGTGAGATCCCGGCAGCGGATGCACTCAATCAGGATCACTGAGGCGCGCACCCGCGCGTCTCTGGACATGAAAAAGGGGCCCTTGGGCCCCTTTCTCGTGGATTGGTCAGAGGTTCATTCCGCCGCGCTGGAAGCGGCCTTGTGATCCATCTCATGATTGTCAGTCAGCTGGATCGAGCCTTCCTTGATCCGGAGCCCATCGCGATAGACCGCCTTGCCGAGGGACAGGCACATCAGCACCATGACCATGGTGAAGGGCAGGGCGCCGATGATCATGGCACTGCGCAGGGAATCGAGCGGATCGGCGGAGGCCCCCACCTTGCCCGCGATGATCAGCGCGCCGATCACCGAGGTCAGGATCACGCCCCAGATGATGCGATGCAGGATCCCGGTCTGCTGCTCGCCGCCGGACATGATCGTGTTCATCACGAGGATGCCTGAGTCTGCCGAAGTCACGAGGAAGGTCAGGATCAGCACGACGCACATCACCACCATCGCATTGAAGAAGCCGCCCGACAGGATGTTCTCCAGCGCGGCAAAAAGCTTGGCGGTGGTGGAGGCGTCCACGATGGACGGGTCCGCGAGGCCCGCGACCTCGATATCCACGGCTGTGCCGCCGAGGATGGTCATCCAGGCGAAACAAACGAAAGCCGGGGCAAAGACGCAGCCGAGGATGAATTCCCGCACGGAGCGACCCCGCGAGATGCGCGCAAGGAAGAGCCCCACGAAGGGCGAGAAGGAGATCCACCAGGCCCAGTAGAAGGTCGTCCACCCTGCCTGCCAGTTGAAGAGACGGCCTTGCGTACCAGCCTCATAGGCGGCGGCAACAGTTTCCGGCGGCAGCTCGGCCGCGGCTCCGGTCAAGCCTTCCTGAAACCCGGCGAGACTGCCCCAGGCATTGGTTGCCCCACCATAGAGATCCGCCGCCAGAGGGGCGGCATCGGCCGGCAGGTTGGCCGCGAAGCTGTCCTCGCCGAGCGGGCTATAGGCCTCGAAAGAGAGGGCCAGGAAGTTGATCACATAATCGATGAAGGCCGTCACATAGGTCGACATCGCAAAGAGGAAGGAGCCGAAGATCACGAAGGTCCCCAGCAGGCAGAGCGACAGGACCATGTTGAGGTTCGACAGGTATTTCACACCCCGTCCCACGCCTGATACCGCCGACAGGATCGACAGCCCCATGATCACCACCAGTGCCACCAGCAGACCTGCAAGGCTCGGCACCATGGCACCATCCACCTCGGACATCAGCCAGTCCATCTTTGTGACCGTGAACATGCCGTCGACGAACTGCGACACGCCAAACCCGATGGTCACCGAGACCCCCAGGATCGTCGCCACAACGCCCAGCACATCCACCAGATGCCCGACAAACCCGTTCGCAAAGCGCCCCAGGATCGGCGTCAGGGCCGAGCGGATCGTCAGGGGCATGTCACGGGTATAGGCGTAATAGGCCAGCGACAGACCGGTCACCACATAGATCGCCCAGGCATGGAAACCGTAATGCAGGAAGGTGTAGCGGAACGCGCTCTCAACCGCGTCCTCGGTCCCCCCGGCGACCTCCCCGGCCACCACGACCGGGTTCGATGTCCAGAGCCCCATGGGCTCCGCCGTGGCATAGACCATGAGCCCCACGCCCAGACCCGCGCCGAACATCATCGAAAACCACGAGAAGGTGCTGAATTCCGGCGCCTCCCCCGGTTTGCCCAGCTTGCGCCGCCCGACGCTGGGGATCAGCGCGATACCGGCCAGAAAGAAGAAAAAGAGACCCACAACGATGATGTAGAACGTGTTGAATCCCTCCAGAAGCGTCCAGTTCACGCTGGAGAGCGTGGTATTGGCGCTGAGCGGAAAGAGCAGTGCCCAGAGGACGAGCGCCACCATGATGGACTTGCTGCCGACGGCGATGGCCAGACTGTGGCCCTCATAGAAGCCCTGTGGCTGTGTGTTGATGTCCACTTCCGTGAACGGCGGTTTTACTGACATATCACTTGGTCCCTCTCTGTTTTGCTTTTTCTTTCGTTCCAGCCAGCCACGCGGGCCAGTCATTCACGTCAATCATTCACCCCGATCACTCACGCCGCGCGCGCCACTCCTTCCAGCGCAGGACCGCATTCGCGCCGATCTCCTGCAGGGGCTGTGGGGGCAGGGCTTTTGGACGGGCCTCTGTGGTGAAATGCCGGGTGATTGCGGTCTCAGTACCCGCGGCGAGTTCGGCGGCGCCGATGCCGGTCAGGGTGCCGCGGGTCGTACCGAGCCCGTTCTGGGCGCAGCCGGAAAAAAGGCCCGGCTCCAACTCGCGCATCACCGCGACCCCGTTCCGGGTCAGGCAGAGATGCCCGGCCCAGCTGTGTTCCATCCGCATGCCCGCAAGCGCCGGGAAGCGGGCGTCGAATTTCTGCTGCATGACCCGCCGGGCGCGGTTCAGATCGCCGGGTTTGGTCTCCCGGTCCGGGCGCAAGACGGCGCAGGTCCGGGTCACGATCCGGTTGCCACCCTGGGCGGTGTCGATCCTGCGCACGGTCGTGCCCATGGGGTCCGAGGGGGTGACGCCCCAACGGCTCTGACCGCCGAGCGCGCGCAGGGCGTCGGCGTCGAGCTCTGGTGTCATGGTGGCGAAGAGAAAGATCTGCATCAGCCGACCGGCCTCAAAGCCGAAGCTTTCCAGATGGCCATTGACCGTCAGGATCACGCGGGCCGCGCTGACCGAGCCTTTCGGTGTGCGCACAATCCAGTCCGGGCCCTGCCGTGTGGCCGAGATCACCGGGCTTTGCTCATGGAGGCGCACCCCCTGCCGGGAGACCCCTGCCGCCAGCCCGCGGATGTAACCCGCTGGCTGGAGCATGACCGTGCCCGGGGTATAGAGCCCGGCTTGATAATAGGAGGAGCCCGTCAGCTCGGCCATCTGCGTGGCATCGAGCCGTTCGGACGTCTCCCCGAGCGTGGCGAGATGTGCCGCATAAGTCTCGTTGAACGCATGGGCCGCGTCGCTGGCGGCGCCGTTCACCTTCCCGGCGCGATCGAAATAGGCGCAATTGATCTGATACTCGCGCACCGCCTCGGCGGCGAACTCGATCGCATGGCGGTTGAGCGCGATCAGCGCCCGGTCATCGCCATCACCCGCATAATCCTCGGAAGCGAGGTTATGGGGGAGGTCGATCATAAAGCCGGAATTGCGCCCGGCGGCCCCTTCGGCGATCCCGCCCGCCTCGAGCAGGGTGATCTTTGCCTCGGGTTCCAGCTGCCGCAGGCGCCGTGCGGCCGAAAGCCCGGCAAACCCGGCCCCGATGATCACCACATCCGCCGTGCTCTTGCCTTCCAGCGGGGCATAATCCGGGCTCGGCCCGAGCAGCACGTTCCAGGCTGCGGGTCCCTGCGTCTTGGGACGGCATGTGACCCGCAGCGCCGTCATCCCACGACCTCCTCCGTCGTGTCGGAGAGGTCGACCCAGATCGTCTTGATCCGGGTGTATTGGTCATGGGCATGGATGCCGTTATCCCGCCCGCCAAAGCCCGAGGATTTGAAGCCGCCAAACGGGGTGGAGATATCCCCCTCGCCATAGCAGTTCACCGTGACCGTCCCGGCCTGGATCGCCCGGGCGCCGCGCAGGGCGCGTTTGATATTGCTGGTGAAGAGCGATGCGGCGAGCCCGTATTCGGTGTCATTGGCCAGCGCGAGCGCCTGATCCGCGGTCTCGACCGTGATCACCGACAGGACGGGGCCAAAGATCTCCTCCCGGGCCTGCTTTGCCTCCGGCGCAACAGCCAGAAGGGTCGGCTCCACAAAGCCATCCTCGGCCTTGCCCCCGGACAGGATCTGCGCGTCCGTACCCAGATAGGAGCAGACCTTGGAGTAGTGCTCGGGCGAAACCAGCGCGCCGATACGGGTCTCGGGGTTCAGCGGGTCGCCCATGGGCCAGTCGCGCAGATGCGCCATGATCCGAGCCAGAAGCGCGTCGCGCACCCCGGCCTGCACGATCAAGCGCGAGGTGGCAGAGCAATTCTCCCCCATGTTCCAGAAGGCCCCGTTGACTACATGGGCGGCCACGCGGTCGAGCTCTTCCGCATCGTCCAGCACCACGGCCGGGTTCTTGCCTCCGAGCTCCAGCGTCACCTCCTTGAGGTTCGACTCCGCCGCGTAGCGCAGGAAACGGCGCCCCGTCTCGGTCGAGCCCGTGAAGCTCAATGCGTCCACATCCATATGCCGGCCGAGGGGTTCGCCCACCTCGGGGCCGGTGCCCGTGACCACGTTCAGAACCCCGCGGGGCAGGCCAGCCTCCATCGCGAGCTCCGCGAGACGCAGGGCGGTGAGCGAAGTCTCTTCGGCGGGTTTGACCACGACCGAACAGCCCGCCGCGAGGGCCGGACCGATCTTCCAGGCCAGCATCAGGAGCGGGAAGTTCCAAGGCAGCACCAGCCCCACCACGCCCACCGGCTCACGCAGGACAAGGGCGATATGATCCTCCGAGGCGGGTGCGACCTGATCATAGATCTTGTCGATCAGCTCCGCATGCCAGATCAGGCAGGAAATCGCCTCGGGCACATCCACGGTCTCGCAATCGAAGATCGTCTTGCCGCTATCGAGGCTCTCCATCACGGCGAGTTCCCGGGCGTTCCGGGTCATCAGTTTGGCCAGTCGAATCAACACGGCCTTGCGCGCCGCCGGGCTTTGCCGCGACCAGCGGCCCTCGGCAAAAGCATCCCGCGCCTTTGCCACCGCGACATCCACATCCGCCGCGCCGCAGGCCGCAATCTCGGCCAGGGTGTCGCCGGTTGCGGGGTTGACGCTCGGAAAGGTCGCGCCGGAGGCCGCAGGGCGGAAACGGCCATCGATAAACGCCTGGTTCGGCAGGGAAAGCTCCGCAGCGATCGCCTTGTACTCTTCGGTTGTCAGTAACCCGGTCATTCCGCGGCCCTCACCTGCGATGTCGCCTCAATCTCGGCGACGGTCCGTTTCAAGACACGAACCACCTGTTCCAGCTCGCGCTTGTCATCCTTGGTCAGGGGGCGCAGGGGAGGGCGCGGCGGGCCCGCATGATTGCCCATCATCTCGCAGCCATGCTTGACGCATTGGATGAACTTGCCGCCCTGTTCGAGCACCCGCATCAGCGGCATCATTGCCGACATGATCCGTCGCCCCTTGTCGAAATCCCCCTCGCGGGTGCAGGCCCGCCAGAGGGCGATATGCTCGCGCGGCAGGAAGTTTGATCCGGCGCAGACCCAGCTGCGCGCGCCCCAGGCGAAGAATTCCAGCGCCTGGTCATCCATCCCGCAGGACATCTGGATATGGGGGTAGTCCCGGGCCAGCAGGTGGACCCGGTTGATATCGCCGGAGCTTTCCTTGATCGCGCAGATATTGCGGCTGCGTCCGACCCGGTCGAGAAACTCCTCGCCCATCTCGACGCCCATCCGACCGGGATAATTGTAGAGCATGATCGGCAGATCCGCCGCCCGGTCGATGGCCAGCGTGTTGAGCGCGTTCTCCCGTTCCGTGGGGACAGCGTAGGGCGGGGTGCCCACGAGCAGCGCTGCCGCGCCGATCCGGGCGGCATGTTCGGCCATGGTGATGGAATCGGGTAGACGGATCGCAACCGTCCCGATGATCAGCGGCACGCGGTCGCCGATGACATCCTTGACGAAGGCGGCCAGTTCGAGCCGCTCCTCCATGCTCTGGGCATAGTACTCCCCGGTAGAGCCGCCATTGATCAGCCCATGAACGCCCGCATCGATCAGGGTCTCGATTTGCGCGGCCAGCGCGTCATGCTGGATCTGCCCATCCGCCCCGTGGGGCGTGATCAGAGGCGTGTAAATGCCATCGAACTGCATGGCAGGTCTCACACCGGGTCGACGCCCGGCGGGCGGCCCAGGGGCATGGCCATGCTCGACGGGGTGACAAAGCTCTCGATGGCCGAGCGCGACAGCTCCCAATGGTCGATGGCAAGCTGGGCGGCCCCGGATGCGTCCCCGCGCTCGATCAGCTCGATGAACATGTCATGCTGATCGGCGGCGGTGTTGCGCTCTTCGGCCATGGCGTGGTTGCGCGGATTGTAGAAGGACATGCCGATCCGCGTGTGATCGATCAGCAGACGCCGCAGGCTGGGGGTCAGGAACTCGTTATCCGCCATGTCACCGATCACCGCGTGAAACTGCTGGTTCATCAGGGCCCGCTCGGCCACATCACCGCTCTGGATCGCTTTGCGGAACTGGCGCTGGGTCTCCTTCAACAGCAGGATCTGCGCCGGCGTGGCGTTCTCGGCAGCGAGTTGTGAGACGGCCGCATAGACCATGGGGGCCGCCATGAAAAAGTTCCGCAGCGTCTTGTGGGTCATGGGCGCGACCTGGGCCCCGCGGTTCTTGTGGAGCACCAGATACCCTTCGCCCGCGAGCTTGTTGAGCGTCTCGCGCAGGGGCGGGCGGGAAATCCCATAGGCCTTGGCCAGCTCGGATTCGTCCAGATAAGAGCCCGGCTCAAACCCCTGGGTCAGGACCTGCCGCCGGATATCCTCAAGGCAGACCGCCTTCGCGCTGATCGTTTGCTCACCCAAATGCCTGACCCTTCTGTTGCGCCCTCCGAGTCGCTGTCGACTCGTGTTGGGGCACATTCACCGATAAAATATCTATTGTCTACAGTTTGTATTATATGCTCAGATGAGCGAGCGAGGATCCCATGTCAGATGAAACACGCTTTGTTTTCGCGCTCGTTGAGGATTTCACCCATGTGGCCTTTGCCTGTGCGGTGGACCCGCTGCGCATTGCCAACCTGGTCTCGGGCAAGCCGCTCTATTCCTGGTCCTATGCCTCGCTGGACGGTGAAACCGCGCGCAGTTCCGATGGCACCGTGTTGCAAACGCACCATCGCTTTGACGCTCTGCCGCCTTGCGAGCATCTTTTCGTGCTCTCCGGTCTGAATGTGCAGAGCAGCGACACCCAGGTGTTGCGCGCCTCGCTCCGCCGGGTGGATCGGCACAGTCGTACCCAGATCGGCGGGCTCTGTTCCGGGGCCTGGATCCTTGCCGAAACCGGGTTCCTGAACGGGCGGGAGGCCGCGCTCCATTGGGAGTATCACGACAGTTTCATGGAAGAGTTCCCTGAGGTGCATCTGGTGCGGAATGTCTTTGTGCCGGATGATCGCCATATGACAGCGTCCGGGGGGACGGCGACGGCTGATCTGCTCCTGCATCTGATCGCGGAGCAGCATGGTGCGGACCTGTCGGCGGAGGTGGCTGATCAGCTGGTCTATAACGCAGTGCGCGAGGCGACGGCGAGCCAGAAGGCCTCGCTTCAATCGCGTCACGCCATGCGCAACACCCATCTGGCATCGGCCATCAAGATCATGCAGGAGAGTATTTCCGAGCCCGTGTCACCGGCCCTGATCGCCGAAGAGATCGGGATTTCCGCGCGGCAGCTCGAGCGGCTGTTCGGGAAGTACCTCAATACCTCCCCCAAGAAGTACTACATGGAGCTGCGCCTCGAGCGCGCCCGCAAGCTGCTGGTGCAGACCGAAATGTCGATCACCGAGATCGCCTTCGTCTGCGGATATGAAAGCACGGGCCATTTCTCGCGCACCTATCGCATCGCCTTCGGCGTCACCCCCATGATGCAGCGGGGCACGCTGTCCTGACGGGTAAGAATCAGCCCATTCTGCTTTGGATTTAACCGGATGGGGCGCAAGGGCTGACCCACTCAATCCTTGCCCGAGCGCTCCAAGTTTTGCAGGCTCAAAGCAGAGGAGGCAGGGCTGGCGCGCATCCGCGGATGGCCCAATCGCAAGATGTCAATCTGTGGGAGGCGTTTCATGGCATCCAAGACAGCAGACACGACGATATCATCCGAGAACGGGTCTTCGGCACCCCGGGCGCGTCCCGTCGTCAACACAGTGACGGTTGAAGATATCCGACTTTCCCTCAAGGACGGGGTCGCCGATTTTCTGGCGCGCCCGGTGATGAGCGGTTTTTTCGGGCTCTTCTACGCAGTGTTCGGCATCCTGTTCGTCTGGTGTCTGGTCTGGTTGGGCAAAACCTGGATGATCATTCCGGCAGTGATCGGGTTTCCGCTTGTGGCGCCATTCGCCTGCGCCGGGCTCTATGACATGTCACGCCGACGGCAAAGGCAGAAGGATTTCGGTTGGGCGGATATCCTCATGGTCATGGCGCAGCAGCGCAAACGAGAGATGGGCTGGATGGCCTTTGTCACCCTGTTCATCTTCTGGGTCTGGATGTACCAGTTCCGGACCGTGCTGGTGATCGTGCTTCAGGATGCGTCTTTCTCGGATCTCGACGGGTTTTTCGCCACCGTGTTCTTCACGCCCGAAGGCTGGACCTTTCTGGCGATCGGCACCTGTATTGGTGCCTTCCTGTCGGTGGTTCTGTTCTCGGTGACAGTGGTCGCGATGCCGATGCTGTTGGACCGCGAGATCGATTTCGTGACCGCCATGCTCACCTCCATCCGTTCGGTCACCGAAAACCCTCGCGTGATGCTCATCTGGGCGGTGTTGATTTTGGTCACGATGCTGGTTTCGCTGATCCCAGCTTTTCTCGCCTTGATCATCACCTTGCCGATCCTTGGTCATACGACCTGGCATCTCTACCAGAGAGCCGTGTCATGGGATGAACCATAGCCCTAGGGCGCCGGAGAACACACGGTCGCTCGCGGGCGCAAATTCATCTGTGGTCCTGGAAAGGGAAGGTGGCTGGGGTGGTAGGATTCGAACCTACGGTACACGGTACCAAAAACCGCTGCCTTACCGCTTGGCTACACCCCAACAGTGCGCGTGGAAATACGACTCCTATCCGGCCAGTGCAAGAGCCGATTGCGTTTTTTTCCGTGCGGTTCAAACGCGACGCGTCGCGGTGCGGGCTCGCGGCATCATCTGTCCTTCGGAGCAGGCCGAAATGCTAGAGACGGACCGGATTGGCCTTCGCCAGCGCGTCAAAGGCCATGAGTGTCTCGATCAGCTGACCCATCTCGCTCAACGGGATCATATTGGGGCCATCTGACGGAGCGGTGTCCGGCGTCGGATGGGTTTCGATGAAGGTCGCTGCGATCCCCAGAGAGACGGCCGCGCGGGCCATGACAGGGGCGAATTCGCGCTGTCCGCCGGAGGCGCCGCCAAGTCCGCCGGGCTGTTGCACGGAATGGGTGGCATCCATGACCACGGGATAGCCGGTTTTCATCATCTGGGGCAGGCTGCGCATATCCGCCACCAACGCGTTATAGCCAAAGGACACGCCACGCTCGGTGAGCAGGATCTTCTCGTTGCCGGTGCTTTCGACCTTGGCCACGACATTCTCCATGTCCCATGGCGCGAGGAATTGCCCTTTTTTCACGTTGATCGCCGCGCCCGTCTTGCCCGCCGCGAGTAGCAGGTCAGTTTGGCGGCACAGGAAAGCAGGGATTTGCAGCACATCGACGGCCTCGGCGGCCACTGCGCATTGGCTCACTTCGTGGACATCGGTCAGGACCGGCACATCGAGCGTTGCGCGAATCTGCGAGAGCGCGTCGAGGCCTTGCTCGAGACCCATGCCGCGCCGTCCCGATGCCGAGGTTCGGTTCGCTTTGTCATAGGAGGCCTTGAAGATGTATTGGGCACCTGCCTTGGCACAAATTTCCTTCAGGGTCCCACCGATCTCAAGACCCTGATCAAGGCTTTCCAACTGGCAGGGGCCGGAGATCACCGTGAGCGGAGCGTCGTTGCCCACGGTCAACGACCCGATTGCGATGGTTTTCATGTTGGCCCAACCTTGTTTATCCAGAAACCTGTTCCCGAAGGATTGACGCGGTGAGCGAGACCAGAAGGTAGAGACCAGCGAAGACGAGGAAGGCGAGGAAAGTATTCTCGAGCGACCGCGGATAGCTGGCTTCGTCCGGTGCAATCGGGCTCACGCTGGTCGAGAGATACCGTACTTGCCGGTTGGCCTCAATACGGGCCATTTCCAACTGCTGAAGCGACTGGCTGAGCATCAGTTGCCTTGTCTGCAGATCCGCCTCGGCGATTACCAGTTCGCCAGAGATCCGCGCCAGAGATGCGCCTTCATTGCCGCCCTGGGTCATCTGGCTGCGCAGGTCCCTGATCAGCGCGTCAAGACGCTGCACATTACCTTCCAAAATGGATACACGGCTCGGGTTCGGCTGCGCGTTTTCCAGAAGCTCCTGCAGGCGCAGTTTTTCGGTATTCATCTCGACCTCAAGGGCAGAGATTTGGGACATGAGGCTGGTCACCTCCAGATCCGCGCTCAGCACACCTCGGGCCTGCTGCAGGTCGAGCACACGGGTCTGGGCGTCGCGCACCATCGCTTCGGCGTCTTCATAGCTTTCGCGCGCGCCCTGCATCTGATCCGCGCGCAGGCGTTGGGTCAGATGGTCGACCTGCTCTTCCGCGTAGGAAAGCAGCGCTTCGGAGAATGCCTTGCTGGTTTCCGGATCCGCGGCAATCACCTCCATGCGAACAATGCCTTCGGTCGGATCGAAGCTGATCTTCACGCGTTTCTTGTAGATCGCGAAGGCGTCTTCATAACTGGCGTTGGGCTCCAATCGCTGCAGGGGATCAATGCTCTCAGAGGCGAAATGGGTGCGGAAACCCAAATCTTCGTCCAGGCGCAGCATGGCCTCGCGCGAGGTCAGGTAGCTTTGAACGGCAACCGCATCTTGCGTGGTCGCGAGCATGGTGCCCGAGAACATGCCACCCAATCCACCGGCACCGGCGGAGGGCTCAGCCTGCTGGATCACGAACTCCGAATGGGTGGCGAACATTGGTGTCGCCACCTTGAAGAAGTAGTACCCGGCAAGGAAGGTTGGCAGGAACACGAAGAGCATGACGCGGGCCGCGAGCAACAGGAATCGCTTCCGGCGACGGCTGACAATCTCCTGCTGGATCTTGCGCACTTCGCGCGCGACATCCGCCTCGGTATGGACCTGAGGCGAGGGCACTTCGGTATTCGGGATCGTGTCGGGCAGTTGAACCCGGTTCGGGTCCCGCGCCAGATCAAGGATGGTTTCTCGCGTGAAAGGGTCGATCCCCTTCTTGCGCAGCATGCGCACCGCCTCGAGATCATTTGCAGGTTCCAGACCATGACGGTTCGCCACGCGCCGGGCGATGCGCAATTGCCGCCCGGTCAGACCTTCGGCCAGGATCGCAGCATCGCTGTCCGGATCCAGCTTCTTGCCCTTGCCACCGGACTTGCCCGCCGCTTTGCCTTTCGCGGGCTTCTTCTCAGGGCTCTCAGCGGTTTTGACAGGCGTATCCTCCGACGGCGTATCCGCCTCAGGCTCAGCCGTCTCCGTCCCGCGAATGGCATCCTTCATGCTCGGCTTCAGCGCGACCCGTCGCGAAGACTTCGCGTCCGCAGACCGCATCGCGGCATCCATTTCGCTATCGGCGCGGGCCTCGGCGCCCGGATCGACCGCGACCTCAGGACGCTCGGGCGTATCGAGGGACGCGGCGACATCCTCGCGGCGGATGCGGTACTTCTTAGCTGTGGGCTTCGTAGTCATAGAGCCTCTTTGCCTCTTCGAGCGTATCGAACATGTGGAGTTTGCCATTCTGGAGCACGGCTGCAGAGCGGCAGAATTTTTCGAGTGTGCTGGCCTGGTGGGAGACGATCACGACCGTTGCCTTCTCCAGACGTTGTTTCAGCACCACGGCGGCCCGTTTGTTGAACCCCACATCGGTGGAAGCGGGCATCCCCTCGTCAATCAGATAGAAATCGAAATCGAGCGCGAGCATCAGTGAGAAGCAGAAGCGCGCGCGCATCCCCGCGCTGTAGGTTCCCACCGGCATGTCGAAATACTCTTCGATACCAGAGAGATAGCGGCAGAACGCCTCAACATAATCCGCGTCCATATGGTAGAGCGTTGCGATGTAGCGTGCATTTTCCCGTCCCGAATGCTTGCCAGTGACACCGCCCATGAAGCCAAGGGGAAAGGAGATCCGCCCATTGCGGACAACGGTGCCCTCATCGGGCTGTTCGAGCCCCGCCATCATATTGATCAGGGTCGTTTTCCCGGTACCGTTCTGGGCGAGAATGCCCATGGAACGGCCGAGATCCACCCGGAACGACGCCTGGTCGAGGATGACCTTGCGGCTTTTTCCGGTCCAGAAGGACTTACTGACCTGATCGAATTCGATCACGAGGGGGCTCCGACTTTGGGTTTGTCGTATCGATATCGGCAACAGTTTAATGAATGTTCCAGATGTTCCAGAAATTTACCTTCAATGCCATCTATATTGCGCAGAGGAGGAAATTCGGCAGGGATCCGGGGTGTTGCGGTGACTGCATTGCGTGGCTCGGTCGCAAAAACACCGCCCCGTGGAGGGCGGTATTGCAGGACCTTGAGCGGGGTTTTGTCCCCTGGCCACAGACGCTTTTGTTTCCAATTCGCGGTTCGCGGTTCGCGGTGCGCGGCTGGCGCAGACCCTCAGGCGATCATGTTCCAGATCGAGCCGGCAAGGATGGCCCCGGTCACGGCAAAGATTAGGTAAGAGGCGAAGACCCGCGGTTTGACCAGCGCCCAGACCGCGACAGCGGCGGGCACGCAGCTGACGCCGCCTGCGATCACAAAGGACATCGCTGCCCCCGGCGCCATGCCTTGCTCCAGAAGGCCGGAGACCAGCGGCACCGCTGCGTAGCCGTTCAGGTAGGCGGGCGCGCCGACGATGCTGGCGATCAGGATCGGGCCAAAGCCCTCGCCGCCGAGCAGGGTCGCGATCAGCTCCGGCGGTACATAGCGCAGCATCAGCGATTCCAGCACATAGGCCAGCAGCAGCCATTTCCCGAGGAACAGCGTGTTCTCGACAGCAACCTCGCGAAACTCCTGGCGGCGCGGGGCATCACGCCAGAAGGCCCAGACGGGACGACCCTGAAGGGCTGCCGGGCCGCTGCGGCTGCAGCAGCTGCGCGTGGGCGCAGCTTTCAACGGGTCCGCGTAGAGGGCAGTGCCCGCCAGGGCCTTGACCGAGAAGCCGCCCATCATGCCCAAAGCAACCGCCGCCACGGTCTTGGCCAACGCGAATTCGAAGCCGAGCGCGCCGGATGTGATGAAGAACATGGCCGGATCCATGAGCGGCGAGGCAAGCCAGAAGGCCATCACCGCGCTGAGCGGCGCGCCGACCGCGAGCAGGGCGGCGACAAAGGGAATGACCTCGCAGGAACAGAAGGGGGAGAGGCCGCCAAAGGCCGCCGCCATCAGGATCATCCGGGTTTCGTTGCCCTGAAAGGCCTTGGCCAGCATGCTCGTGGCCCCGGCGGCCCGCAGATAGGCGACGCTGCCAATGGCGAAAAGGATGAAGACGAGGGTCTGGCCAAAGGACGACAGCGTGTTTTCGACCACGGGGCGCAGCGCGGTTCTATCCAACAGCGCAACCGCAACCAGAGACACTAGAATCAGGCTGAGCGCCGGGTCCGGGCGAGGCAGACGTCGGCGCGGGGTCGGGCTCTGTGCCTCAGGAGGCTGTGTCGTGGTCTCGGTCATGTTCCTGGTCCGTAGAGATATCCGCGCAACATTGCGCAAGCAGGTAATCCGATAGGGCTTCGACGCGGCCATAGGCTACCCTGCAGCGCATGATCCGCCCCTCGCGCGTTTGGGTGACGACGCCAGCCTGGATCAGGGTCTTGACGTGGTGGGTCAGGGTGGAGCCGGTCACGCCCGCCCGTTCCCCCAGCACACCGATGGGCAGTCCCTCGGGACCGGCTCTCACAAGCATTTCCAGCACGCCGAGCCGCTGGGGCGCGCCGAGGGCAGCAAATGCGGCGGCGGCATCCACTCGGTTGGGGGCGGGTCGGGGTGAAGCCTCTGATACTTTCATGATTCTATAATACTAGAAATGTAGAAATATTCAACCCCCTTGGCCCAAAGCCCATCCTGCCCCATCTTGTGGCATGACCGAGTCCCAAGTGACGGAGGAGTTGCGCCGCTGTACCCTCTGTGCCGAGCGTTTTGCGGCAACCGCCTCGGGGCATAACCCCCGACCTGTGATCTGGTTCCATCCGGACGCGCGCATTCTGGTTGCCGGGCAAGCGCCGGGCTTGCGCGTGCATCTGTCGGGCAAACCTTTCACGGACCCATCCGGCGACCGCCTGCGTGACTGGATGGGCGTGTCGGAAACTGAGTTCTATGATCTCAGCAAAGTTGCGATCGTGCCCATGGCCTTCTGTTTTCCCGGCTATGACGCCAAATCTTCGGACCTGCCACCGCCCAAGATTTGCGCCAAGACCTGGCGCGCGCAAGTGCTCGACAGCCTGCCTAAGGTCCGACTGACCCTGTTGATCGGAGGCTATGCCCAAAGCTGGCATCTGGGGGCCGCAGCCAAGGGCGGGGTCACGCGCACCGTGGCGCAATGGCGCGACTTTGCGCCCGAGGTTTTCCCCTTGCCGCACCCCTCCTGGCGCAATACCGCTTGGCTCAAGAAAAACCCCTGGTTCGAGGCGGAGGTTCTGCCCGCCCTCAGAACCCGCCTGGCAGAGGTGCTTGCATGACCGATCTCAGCCCGCTCGACCATGCCCATGCGGCGATGGAGGCGGCCCCGGAGGATGACGCGGCGCGGCTCCGCTTCTATGAGCGGCTCGCGGACGCGGAACTGTTCATGCTGCTCTCGGCAGAGGCGGACGGGGATCAGGTCGCGCCGCAGCTTTTCCCGGTGGAGGGCGACAATTACGTGCTGGTGTTCGACCGTGAAGATCGGCTCACCCGTTTTGCTGAGGGGGCTGCCGAATATGCGGGTCTCTCGGGGCGGACCGTGGTGCAATTGCTGAGCGAGCAGGGGCTCGGGCTGGGCGTCAATCTCGATGTGGCGCCTTCGGCGACGCTGCTGCCGCCCGCTGCCGTGGCCTGGCTGGCCGAGACGGTCGGCGAGGACCCGGAGGAGGTTGCCGCCACCCCCGAGGAGATCCTGCCCCCCGGGGGTCTGCCGGAGGCTGTTCTGACGGCGCTCGACACCAAACTCGCGACCAGTGCCGGGCTCGCCCGGACCGCCTATCTCGCCGGTGTCCGCTATGAGGGCGGGCGCACGGGCCACCTGCTGGGCTTTCTGGGAACGGTGCCCGGGGCGGAACCCGCGTTGGCAGCCGCTGCGCGCGAGGCGTTGGTCTTTTCCGGGATCGAAGCGGGCGCGCTCGATGTGGGGTTCCTGCGGGACAGTGATCCGGTGGCGGGCGCCTTGGCGCGCCACGGTTTGCGCTTCGATCTGCCCGATGCCGAAAGCTATACTGGCCCCGCGGCCCCGGGCATGGATCCTGAACGCCCACCGCGCCTGAAATAGCGGATCAGTATCCGGCGGAGCGATCCACGAGATGGAGCAACGCCTCCCCCGCCTCGGCTCGGCGGATATTCTCGACCACCACGCGGCTCGCGGTGCTGGGCCGGGTTTCCGAGGCGATATGGGGCGTGACCGTCACCTGCGGATGGGCCCAATAGGGATGCTCCGGAGGCAGAGGCTCGGTGCGGAAGACATCGAGCGTGGCATGCCCGACTTGCCCAGTGTCCAGCGCGGCCAGCAGCGCGTCATCATCGATCAACCCGCCCCGTCCGGGATTCAGGACAACCGCGCCTTTGGCAAGTTGGGTGAGCGCGTCGGTGCTCAGAATCCCATCCGTGGCCGGGGTGTAAGGGAGGAGGAGAATGACGATCTCCGCCCCCTCCAAGGCCTTGGGCAGGTCATCGCCATGGAAGCTCTCAACACCCGGGAGGGATTTCGGACGGCGCGACCAGCCCCGCACCTGGAAGTTCAACCCGACCAGGGACGCACAGACCGCCGCCCCCAGCGCGCCGAGCCCCAGAACGGTCACGCGCCGGTCCCGGGCGAGCGGCGGTATGAACTCGAAATGCCGCCAGATGCCATCCTGAGCGGCGAGCATCTGATCCATCCCCAGATGGTGGCGCAGGACATGACCCGTGCACCACTCAACCATCCCCTCGGTCAGCCCGGTATCGACCATCCGCGTCAGCGGGATCGTCAGTGTCGGATTGCCGACCACCTCCTCCACACCGGCCCAAAGGTTCTGCACCATGCGGGCGCGGGTGAAGGGGGTGAAATCCTCCACCGGGCCATTGGGCGCGAAGATGATGTAGTCCACACCGCCCGGGTCGCTCAAATCGCAATCGAGCCGCGCCTCGATCTCGGCTTCCGCCAAGGCGGCGCGCAAAGGGGCCTCATATTGGGCCCAGCGTTGATCATTGGCCGCGAAGAGAATGCGAGGGGGCATGGGCAGTCTACCTGGGTCGGTGGATATGGGCGCTCTGGACGAGGCCGAAGGCGACGAGCAGCACGAGCATGGCCGAGCCGCCATAGCTGACCAGCGGCAGCGGGACGCCCACCACCGGGGCGAGGCCCATCACCATGGCCATGTTCACGGCAAAGAAGAAAAAGAAGGTCGCCGCAACGCCGATGATCAACAGGCTCGAGAACCGGTCCCGCGTTCGCAGGGCAGACACCAGACAGAAGGCGATGATCAGCCCGTAAAGCGCCAGCAGGGAGATGCCGCCGATAAACCCGAACTCCTCGGCGAGCGTCGTGAAGATGAAATCCGTGTGTTTCTCGGGCAGGAAGTTCAGACGGCTCTGAGTGCCTTCCATGAAACCCTTGCCCGTGACCCCGCCGGAGCCCAGGGCGATCTTCGATTGGGTGATGTGATAGCCCGCGCCGAGCGGGTCGTTTTCGGGGTTCAGGAAGGTGTCGATGCGTCGGTACTGGTAGTCCTTCAGGAGCTGCCATTCCGTCCCGCGCGAGAAGATCACTGCCGCCACAAGGCCGACCCCCGCGCAGATCACCACCGCGAAATAGAGCCAATGGACCCCGGCCGCGAACATCACCACGCCGCCGCCCGCGGTCAGCAGGATCGAGGTGCCGAGATCGGGCTGCTTCAACACCAGCGCCACGGGCACCATGATCGCGATCAGCGGCAGGATCACCCAGAGCGGCCGCGAAGTCTTTTTGACGTCGAGCACATCGTAATAGGTCGCCAGCAGCATGATCAGGGTGATCTTCATCAGCTCCGAAGGCTGCAGCCGCATGAAGCCCAGATCGATCCAGCGCTGGGCGCCCATGCCCACGACCCCGAAGAACTCCACCGCCAAGAGCAGTACGAGAGAGACGAGATAGGCCAGCACCGAGAGGTTGCGCCAGACATAGATCGGGACAAAGGCCACCACGAACATGAGCGTCATGCCGAGGGCAAAGCGCTTCATCTGCGGCTCCACCCAGGGGGTCATGGAGCCGCCCGCCACGGAATAGAGCATCAGAAAGCCGAAACAGGCCACCGCGATCAGCAGCAGAATCAGGCCCCAGTTGAGATGCAGCGCCTTGGCAAAACCCGAGGGGACGCGCTGGATCTGGGACTCAAGATAGCTCATGCGCGGCTGCGCCCTTCCGTCGGCTCAAGGCGTGGGCGCAGCTCCAGCGCGCGCTGACGCTCCTCGATCAGGTTGTGCTGATGGGCAGGATAGGCGCTGAGCGGCGGGAGCCCGTCATAGAGCGCCTGCAACAGGACATCGCGCGCGATCGGGGCCGCGGCCTTGGAGCCGCCGCCGCCATGTTCGACCACGACCGACACCGCATAGCGCGGTGCATCGAACGGGGCATAGCCCACGAACAGCGCATGGTCGCGCCGGTTCCAGGGCAGATCCGCGTTGCGGAACACCCCGCGCGCCCGTTCCTCGGCGGTGATGTTGCGGACCTGGCTGGTGCCGGTCTTGCCCGCGATGCGGTAGGCCTTCTCGGTCACGCGGCTGCCATAGGCCGTGCCCTTACGCAGGTTGCTCACCTCGTACATGGAGCGTTGGATCACCTCGAGATACCGACGGCGGATGCCGAGCGACGGCGCCTCGGGCACGGGGACAGGCGCGTTGTCGACCTTGCGCACGAGGCGGGGCATGATCTCGCGCCCCGTGGCGAGCCGCGCGGTCATCACCGCCAATTGCAGGGGCGAGGTCAGCACGAAGCCCTGACCGATACAGGCGTTGAGCGTATCGCCCACCAGCCAGTCCTCGCCGCGATTGGCGCTCTTCCATGCCTTGTCGGGGATCAGCCCCTCGGCCACGGCGGACATGGGCAGATCGAACCGCTGCCCGAGGCCAAAGCGGCGGGCCATCTCGGCGATCTTCTCGATCCCGACGCGCTGGGCGACGTCGTAGTAATAGACGTCACAGCTCTCGCGCAGGCTGTCGACCAGGTTCATCCAGCCATGGCCGCCGCGTTTCCAGCAGTGGAAGCGCCGCCGCCCGAGCTCTGTATAGCCGCCGCACCAGACCCGTTCCTCGGTGTCGATCACCCCGGCTTCGAGCGCGGCGAGCGCCGTGATCATCTTGAAGGTCGAGCCGGGCGGATAGGTGCCCTGAACGGTCTTGTCGGCCAGCGGGCGGTATTCGTCATTCAGCAGCGCGCGATAATCCGGCCCCGAGATCCCGCGCACGAATTTGTTCGGGTCAAAGCTCGGCGCCGAAGCGATGGCGCGGATATCCCCATCGGCCATGTCGAGCACCACGACCGCAGCACTCTCGCCCGCGAGGCGCGCCTCGGTGAAATTCTGCAGGGCGTGATCCAGGGTCAGCTGCACATTCGCACCGGAATTGCCCGCGTCCCGGCGCAACTCGCGCATCACGCGGCCCGCGGCGTTGACCTCGATCTGACGGGTGCCGGCGGAGCCGCGCAGGCTGCGCTCGAGCTTAGCCTCGACACCGGTCTTGCCGATCTGGAAGCGCGGGATCTGCAGCAGGGGGTCGTCATCCTGCAGCCGCTCAAGATCGTAATCGCTGACCGGGCCCACATAGCCGATGGAATGGGCGAAATCCTGGTCCAGCGGATAGATGCGGCTCAGACCGACCTCGGTCGTGATCCCGGGCAGGGCGGGGGCGTTCACGCCGATTTCGGAGAACTGCTCCCATGTCAGCCGGTCCGCGATGGTCACAGGCACAAAGGGCGAGCGGCGGCTCATTTCGCGGCGGGCACGGACAAGATCCTCTTCGGGCAGGGGCACGATATCGGTCAGCGTCTTGAGCACCGCATCCACATCGCCCGCATCCTCGCGCACGATCACCACCCGGTAATTCGGCGCGTTCCCGGCCAGCAACACGCCGTTGCGGTCATAGATCAGGCCCCGCGCCGGGGGCAGGAGGCGGATGTTGATCCGGTTTTCCTCGGCGAGGAACTGGAACTGCTCGGCCTGCTCAACCTGCAGCTCGCGCATCCGCAAGGCCAGCACGCCGAGCACTCCGGTCTGCAACCCACCGATAATCAGCCCGCGCCGCGTGATCGTGCGGACGCTGAGCTTGCTGTCTTTCTCGGATCGTTTCACTGGCGCATCCCCCGGATCCGCGGGCCATCGGTGGTGAGCGGGCGCACCCCAAGGACAAAGACACTGACTGCGACGACAAGCGGATAGATCGCGAGGGTCGTCGCCAGATGCAACAGATGCGCACCAAGGCTCGGTTGGGGCACGAAGGCCACGGCGAGCAGTACGCGCTCGGCCACCATCATCGCGGTGATCGTCCCCGCCACCATGCCGTATTCCAGAAGGAAGGGGATCTCCCCCTCCCGGTAGGCCTGGCGCCGGATCACCTCGGATCCGGCAAGGACCAGAAGCGCCCAAAGCCCGGGCGGGCGTTGGAACAGGAAATCCTCAAGCAGGACCGCCGCCACGACGAAGAGCACGGGCAGCACATCCGGCCGCCGCAGCACCCAGGCCAGCGTCACGCAGAGCACGAGATCCGGGCCCGGAAAGCGCGGCGCCTCGACCCGCAGGGGCAAAAGCGCCGTGATCAGCACCACGGCCACGATCAGGGCGAAGATACCGCGCAGGCTCCAGCGGCGGAGATCGAGCGCGCTATCCATCGGCCAAAGCCTCGAGTGCGGCGAGAGGCGGGGTGACGATGCCGTCAATCGGGGCGGCCTCGGGCAGGGGCGGGGTCGGCTGGCTGCGCAGCACGCGCAGGAATTTCAGCCGCTCATAATCCGCCGAGAGCCGCAGGCGGAACCGCCCATCCGTAGCGCGCGCCACCTGCCCGGCCAGAAGATCCGCGGGAAAGAGCCCACCATCGCCCGACGTTACGACCCGGTCGCCGGGGCGGACTTGCTCCGGCGCCTCGATGAAATCGATCAGCGGCGTGCCCGAATTGTCCCCCACCAGCATCGCACGCTGGCCCGACGGCTGCAGGATCACGGGCACACGGCTCGACGGGTCGGTCAGCAGCAGCACCCGCGCCACGGACTCGCCCGTCCCGGCGATCCGCCCCACAAGGCCCAGCCCGTCCATGGTCGCCCAGCCATCCTGCACCCCGTCCTCGGCGCCCACATTCAGGATCACCGAGCGCCGGAAGGGCGAGCCGCTATCGGCCATGACCACGCCGGTGATGAAGGTCAGCTCCGGCTCGATCCGCACGGTGTTGAGATCCTTGAGCTGGGCGTTCTCCTGCTCCAGCTGCAGAGCGGCCTCGCGCCAGGCTTTCATCTGCTGGAGCTCGCGGCGCAGCTCCTCGTTTTGCTCATAGAGGCGGGCATAGGACTGGAAGTCCTCGGCCATGCGCGACAGCCCGGTGATCGGCGCCATGGCCCAGTCAAGCCCGGGCACGACCCGCTCGACAATATCCATGCGGATCCGTTCGACCCGTGGGCTGTCGATACGCCAGAGCAGGAAGAGACCGAGCAGCCCCACAACGAGACAGCCGACCAGCACACGGCGGATCGGCTTGAAATAACTGTCGTCGTCGTTGCGGTATCGTGCCAAGGCTCCTCCTCAGCGGGCGCTGCCGCCGGGTTGCGTTAGCTTTCGTAGTCGATCGCGTGGCGCAGTTGCTTTTCGTATTCGAGCGCCTTGCCTGTGCCCAAGGCTACACAATTCAGCGACTCGTCGGCAATAGAAATGGGCAGACCCGTCTGCTCGCGCAGGGCAAGATCCAGCTCACCCAGAAGCGCGCCACCCCCGGTCAGCATGACACCGCGATCCACGATGTCCGCGGCGAGATCCGGCGGCGTCGCTTCGAGCGCGGTCATCACCGCCTCGCAGATCTGCTGGACCGGTTCGGCCAGGGCCTCGGCCACCTGGGCCTGGTTGAGCTCGGCCTCTTTCGGCACCCCGTTCAAAAGGTCGCGCCCGCGGATATGGATTGTCGCCCCGCGCCCGTCATCGGGCATGCGCGACGTTCCGATGGAGGTCTTGATGCGCTCCGCCGTTGCCTCCCCAATGAGGAGGTTCTGCTGGCGGCGCAGATAATTGATGATCGCCTCATCCATGCGGTCGCCGCCCACACGGACCGAGCGCGCGTAAACGATATCGCCGAGGCTGAGCACGGCGACTTCGGTCGTCCCGCCACCGATATCCACAACCATGGATCCGGTCGGATCGGTGATCGGCATCCCCGCACCGATGGCCGCCGCAATCGGCTCGGCGATCAGGCCCGCGCGGCGCGCACCGGCCTTGAGCACGGAATCGCGGATCGCGCGTTTCTCAACCGGGGTCGCGCCATGGGGCACGCAGACGATGATCTTGGGCTTCGAGAAGAATGTCCGGCGGTGCACCTTGCGGATGAAATGCTTGATCATCTCTTCGGCCACGTCGAAATCCGCGATCACACCCTCGCGCATGGGGCGGATGGCCTCGATGGACCCGGGCGTCCGGCCCAGCATCATCTTGGCGTCTTCGCCCACGGCCAGAACCTGCTTCTTGCCGTCCTTCACATG
Organism: Dinoroseobacter sp. S76; assembly: GCF_049801095.1. Lineage (NCBI taxonomy): Bacteria > Pseudomonadati > Pseudomonadota > Alphaproteobacteria > Rhodobacterales > Roseobacteraceae > Dinoroseobacter > Dinoroseobacter sp. S76. The sequence continues at coordinate 46,306 of NZ_JBNAGH010000012.1, forward strand.
ATAGGCCACCACGGAGGGCTCATTCAGGATGATGCCCTTGCCTTTGACATAGACCAGCGTGTTCGCTGTCCCGAGGTCGATCGCCATATCCGTTGAAAAGAGCGAAAAGCCACCTGCCATTGCCCGCCTACCCCACGTCTAGAATCCTTGGCACAGACTCGGGCGCGCCGAGGTGCACGTCTTAATGACCGCTGCACCGCAGCGGGTAAAGACCCATTCCCCCAGCCTATGGCAGCTTTCCGCCATCAGGCCAAGGCGGGGATGCAGGGTCTTGACGGGGGCCGGGAGGGCCCGCCGCCGCGTTTTATCCGCCCGGTCAGCTCACATCCTTATAGGAGACCTCGCGCCGGTCGCTGCCTTCGGGCGTCTTTTCGCGCCGCACCAGGAGCCGGTTCAGGGCCTGCACATAGGCTTTGGCCGAGGCCACAACCGTGTCCGTATCCGCCGCCTGACCGGAGACGATGCGCCCCTCCTCCTCCAGCCGGACGGTAACCGTGGCCTGGGCGTCGGTGCCCTCGGTGACTGCATGCACCTGATAAAGCTGCAGCCGCGCCCCATGGGGGAACAACGTCTTGACCGCGTTGAAGGTCGCATCCACCGGGCCGTCGCCCTGTGCGGTGGTCTGGGTGTCGGTGCCATCCACGGTCAGGGTCAGGTCCGCCGATTGTGGCGCTTCGGTCCCGCAGATCACGCGCAGGAACTTGACCTGCAGACGCTCCCGCGCAGGGTCGGTGCTGGCCTCGCCCATCAGGGCGACCAGATCCTCGTCATAGACCTCTTTCTTGCGGTCGGCCAAAGCCTTGAAGCGGACAAAGACATCCTTGAGCTGGTTGTCGCCCAGCTCATAACCCAGATCGGACAGCTTGGCGCGCAGGGCCGCGCGGCCGGAATGCTTGCCCATGACCAGATTGGTCTCGCTGAGGCCGATATCCTCGGGGCGCATGATCTCGAAGGTCTCGGCGTTCTTCAACATGCCGTCCTGGTGGATGCCGCTCTCATGGGCGAAGGCGTTCTTGCCGACAATCGCTTTGTTGAACTGCACTGCAAAGCCCGAGACCGAGGCGACCCGGCGCGAGATGTTCATGATCTTCTGGGTGTCGATGCCGGTTTGGTAGGGCATGATGTCGTTGCGCACGCGCAGGGCCATGACGACCTCTTCCAGCGCGGTATTGCCTGCACGCTCGCCCAAGCCGTTGATCGTGCATTCGATCTGGCGCGCGCCCGCATCCACGGCGGCCAAGGCGTTGGCGGTCGCCATGCCCAGATCGTTATGGCAATGGGTGGCGAACGTCACGTCCCCCGCGCCAGGGATGTCACCGATCAGTCGCGCGATCAGGTCCGCGCTCTCCCGCGGGGCGGTATAGCCCACGGTGTCGGGGATGTTGATCGTGGTGGCGCCTGCCTTGATCGCGATCTCGATCACCCGGCAGAGATAGTCATACTCCGTGCGCGTGGCGTCCATGGGCGACCATTGGATATTGTCGCAGAGGTTGCGCGCATGGGTGACCGTGTCGTGGATCCGGTCCGCCATCTCGTCCATGGTCAGGTTCGGAATGGCGCGGTGCAGGGGCGAAGTGCCGATAAAGGTGTGGATCCGGGGCTGGCGGGCATGGCGCACGGCTTCCCAGCAGCGGTCGATATCCTTGAAATTCGCCCGGGCCAGCCCGCAGATCACCGAATTCTGGGCGTTCTTGGCAATCGCGCTCACCGCGGCGAAGTCGCCATCGGAGGCGATTGGGAAACCCGCCTCGATGATATCGACGCCCATCTCGTCGAGCAGACCGGCAATCTCCAGCTTCTCGTCATGGGTCATGGTCGCGCCCGGGCTTTGCTCGCCGTCGCGCAAGGTCGTGTCGAAAATCAACACGCGGTCCTGTTTCGTCTTGTCGGTCATGGGATGTCTCTTGGATTAGCCGTTTATGTCTGTCGCGAATGGCGCGGCGGATACCTCTGAGCGGTCGCGCCGAACGGCACGCTCAGAGGCGGCTAAGAAGGAGGAGACGTGCAGCATCGCGCGCGCCGATCAGGGCGCGCGGCAAAATCGTGTCAGAGGCGGATTGCAGCGTCATGGGCCCCTTTATACGGGCGGCTCCGCGAATTCCAAGCTGGAAATCATGCAGGCCGATGGCAGCGGTTCACCGAAGGACCCGATATCGGTCGGGCTGTAATCGAAGACGGCGATCAGCCCGCCCTCGTCAAAGGCCACATAGATCTGCGTGCCTTCGGCGTTGATCGACACACCCTCTGCGTCATTGCCCGCAAATTGCAGGGAGGTCACGGAGCGCAGCACGCCATCGGAGTTGAACTCAAAAAGGCTATCCGAGGCATCCGCGTCATCGACGACGAGGATCGTCCCATGGACCGGATCCTGGGTGATGCCCTGCGGTTCCATGAGCTGCGGGCTTTGCATATAGCCGATCAGCCGGCGCACGGTGGTGCCATCCTGCCGGATCTGCACGATCTCGGCCGCGGTGTCATCGGCGACCCAGTAATCCGAGCTGGTATTGTCCACATAGAGCCCGTCCGTGTCGCGCAGGGTCAGGGACAGGCGGAACGCCTCGCCCAGAGCCTTTCCTTCGCGAGAGACCCGTTGATAAAGGCCCGATCCATCGGAAATCAGCAGGTGATCCCCCTCGACCGCGACCGCATCGACACGGTGCAAGGGCGCTTCGAAGCTGCGCACCTCGTTGCCCCAGAGGTCGATCAGCCGGACTGTACCGGTTTCGTTGGCGACCCAGAGGCCACAGAAATTGCGATCATAGGCGAGGCCCGAGGGGCCGTCGGACGGGAAACTTCTCAGAAGATGTAGCTCAATCGCGGACGCAGGAGCCCCAAGCAGCAGGGATGCGAGCGCGGCAATGAATAGTCTGGTCATTCGTCAGTCTCACTCTACATTACCTCCCTCAGCCGTGCGAAAAGGCTAACCCTAAAACCTTAATAAAAGCCCTCGGCAGATTGCCGCTGCGACCTAAGTGTCACGCCCATGACAAGGAGAGCAGCTATGGCGCCGCGCGCTTTGATCCTCGGGAGCTCGGGCGGACTCGGCACGGCTCTCGCGGAAAATCTCGGAAAAACACACGAAATCATTGGCTTGTCACGGAGTGGCACGGGGCTCGACGTCACGGACGCTGCAGCGGTCGATGCCCAGCTCGGCGCGCTGGAGGGGGTGTTCGACCGGGTAATTGTGGCGACCGGTGCTCTCGAAGTCGCCGGCTCTGCGCCGGAAAAGTCCCTGCGCGACCTCACGCCGCAGGCCCTTTTGGACCAGTTTTCTGTCAACGCGATGGGCCCGGCGCTGGTCTTGCGGCACGCGCAAAGGCTGCTGCCGAAGGACCGGCCATCGGTCTTTGCGGTGCTCTCCGCGCGGGTGGGTTCGATCGGGGATAACCGGCTCGGAGGGTGGTACAGCTACCGCGCGGCGAAGGCGGCGGTGAACCAGCTTGTTCACACGGCAGCCATTGAAATCGCGCGTACGCATCGGGTGGCGGCGGTGGTCTCGCTCCATCCGGGCACGGTCGCGACGCCGTTCACCGCCAAGTATCTCGGCCGCCACCCTGCGGTCCCTCCGGCGGAAGCGGCGGCCAATCTCGTGCGGGTCGTGGACGGGCTCAGCGCCGCAGATACGGGCCGGTTCTTCGACTGGTCCGGGGCGGAGGTGCCGTGGTGAGCGCGCCGCGTCTGATCCTGATCCTCGGCGATCAGCTCTCGCCTGATATCGCGGCGCTCTCCGAGGCGGACCCTGCACGCGATGTGGTGGTGATGGCGGAGGTGCAGAATGAGGCCTCTTACGTGCCGCATCACCCCAAGAAAATCGCCTTTCTCTTTGCAGCCATGCGGAAGTTCGCGGCGCGCCTGCGGGAGCAGGGCTGGACCGTCACCTATACAACTCTGGATGATCCGGAGAACACACACTCCATTCCCGGTGAGCTCCTGCGCCGGGCCGCGCAGGTCGGTGCGACGGAGGTCATCGCCACGGAGCCCGGCGAATGGCGTCTGATCGCGGCGCTGGAGGATTGTCCGCTGCCGGTTCACCAGATGCCCGACACAAGGTTTCTCGCCAGCCATGCGGAGTTCGATGCCTGGGCGGAGGGGCGCAAGCAGCTCCGGATGGAGTATTTCTACCGCGAGATGCGGCGCAAAACCGGCTACCTGATGGAGGGCGACAAGCCCGAGGGCGGCAAGTGGAACTACGATCACGACAACCGCAAGCCCGCGCCGGAGGATGTCGCCTTTGAAGGACCTCTCCGCTTCACCCCCGACGCGATCACCGAAGAAGTGCTCGATCTGGTCGCGGCGCTGTTTGGCGAGAACTTCGGCACCCTGCGGCCGTTCTGGTTCGCGACCGACGGGGATCAGGCGCAGGAGGCGCTCGACCACTTCATTCAGCACGCTCTGCCGAAATTCGGCGACTATCAGGATGCGATGCTGTCGGAAAACCGGTTCCTCTACCACGCGGTGATCTCGCAATATATCAATGCGGGTCTGCTGGATTGGCGCGCCGCCTGTGACGCGGCGGAGGCGGCCTATCGCACGGGGCACGCGCCGCTCAACGCGGTGGAGGGGTTCATTCGCCAGATCATCGGCTGGCGGGAATACATGCGCGGGATCTATTTCTGGGAGGGGCCGGACTATACCCAGCGGAACGCGCTGGGCCATGATCGAGCCTTGCCGTCCTTCTACTGGGATGCCGACACCGACATGCATTGCCTTTCGCAGGCCGTCGCCCAGACCCGGGATGAGGCCTATGCCCACCACATCCAGCGGCTCATGGTGACCGGGAATTTCGCCCTCCTTGCCGGGATCAACCCGGCTGAGGTGCATGAATGGTATCTCGCGGTTTATGCGGATGCCTATGAATGGGTCGAGGCGCCGAACGTCATCGGGATGAGCCAGTTCGCCGATGGCGGGGTGCTGGGCTCGAAGCCTTATGTCTCCAGCGGCGCCTATATCGACCGCATGTCGAATTACTGCAAAAGCTGCGCCTACAAGGTGAAGCAGAAGACGGGGGAGGGGGCCTGCCCGTTCAACCTGCTCTACTGGCAGTTCCTGATCCGGCACCGCGAGAGTTTCGCAAACAATCCGCGGATGGCGCAGATGTATCGAACGTTCGACCGGATGGACGAGACGCGCCGCGAGACCGTGCTCGCCGAGGCCGAGGGCCTGCTCGCCCGGCTCGACCGGGGGGAGCGGATCTAGGCGGAGTTACTCGGTCGGCGTTGCGTCGTCATCCTGCGCCTCGGGCGTGGTCCCGCCATTGCGCAGGAGCGCGCCATTCTGCCACTCGCCGGATTCGACCTGTCCGCCCACATAGGTCAGCGTGCCCTGGCCGGAGCGTTTGCCGCCCTCAAATGTGCCCACATAGACATCGCCATTGGCATAGGTCGCGCGGCCAAACCCGTTGATCTCGCCGCCGGTCCAGTTGCCCTCGTAGCGGAACCCGTCCGCCAGAACGACCACGCCCTCGCCTTCGCGCATTCCGCCCTGGAACGCGCCGCTATAGACCGAGCCATCGGGATAGGTGGCCGTGCCTTCGCCCTCTTTCTCGCCGGCCACCCAATCGCCCGTATAGCTGTAGCCATTGGGGTAGGTGATCGTGCCGGTCCCATCGGTGAGCGCGTTGCGGAATTGCCCTTCATAGACGATGCCATTGGCGTAGCGCGCGACCCCGTCGCCCTCGATCACGCCCGCCACCCAGGTGCCCGCATAGGTCGAGCCGTCCGGATAGGTGATCTCCCCCGCGCCATGGGGCTTTTCATCCACGAAGCTGCCCACATAACGGGAGCCATCGGGATAGACGACGCTGCCCTCGCCCTCGATCTTGCCCGCTACCCAATTTCCTTCGTAGCGATAGCCATCGGGGCCTTCAAAGACGCCCTGCCCGTTGCGCTGGTCGTCGGCGAAGCTGCCCGTATAGCGCAGCCCGCTGGCATAGATCATGGTGCCTTCGCCCTGCAGCAACCCGTTGACCAGGGTGCCTTCGTAGATGTCCCCATTGGGCTGGATCAGACGGCCCTGACCGTTGAACTGGCCATCGAGCCATGCGCCGTCATAGTCGAGCCCGTCGGGTCGGGTCAGCCGCCCGGAGCCCGTACGCTCCCCCGCGACCACATCGCCCTCATAGACCGCCCCATCCGCATAGGTGATGCGCGCACGGCCCTGCATGGCGCCATCGACCCATTCGCCGTCATAGATATAGCCATCCGCGGCCTCCATCCGGCCCTGACCGTGCTGACGTCCGTTCAGAAAGGATCCGGTATAAAGCGCTCCATCGGCATAGCTCGCCGTGCCCTCGCCCGTCATCCGGCCATCGACCCAGGCCCCTTCAAACGTGGCGCCATCGGGATAGGTGATGCGGCCCTGACCCTCGGGCTTGCCCTTCACAAAGCTGCCCACATAGACCGAGCCGTTGGGAAAGCGCGCCTCGCCCTGCCCCCGGATCTCGCCACGGGCCCATTCGCCCGTATAGACATAGCCATTTGGGAGCGTGTAGGTGCCCACCCCATCCTGCAGCCCGTCCACGAAGGTCCCCTCATAGATCCCACCATCATCGAACTGCTTCACGATGGCGCCGTCCTGTGCGCTGACCGGGTTGACCAGGGCGATCGCGAGGCTGGCGCTGAGCGCGATCCGGCGCAGGGGGAGGAGGGGCAGAGGGGTCTGTGGCATCGGTCGCATCCTGTCGGGTCTCGCACCGCGAAATGCGGCAGGTCTCTCGTTGGGCAAAAGGCTACTGGACCGCCCGGCAGGGAGCAATGGGCTAGGCGGAGGCCCGCGCCTGCGCAGCGAGCCTTTCGCCCGGCGGTGGACCTGCTACAAACGCCCCAATGGCGAAGCAGGGCTTCGCTTTCCGAACAGACCCCGAGGCGCTCCAGATGACCCAGACCTTTCGCCTGACCCTGGCCCAGTTGAACCCCACGCTCGGGGCGCTGGAGGACAATGCCGCCAAGGCCCTGGAGGCTTGGGAGGCGGGCAAGACCGCCGGGGCGCAATTCGTGGCCTTGCCGGAGATGTTCCTGACCGGCTACCAGACCCAGGATCTGGTCATGCGCCCGGCCTTTGCGGCGGATGCGGAACGGGTGCTCGCCGCTCTGGCGCAGGATTGCGCCGATGGACCGGCTCTGGGTATTGGCTGCCCCCATCTCGATGGCGGCAAGCTCTACAACACTTACGCCATTCTCGAAGGCGGGCGCGTGGTGGCGCGGGTGCTCAAGCATCACCTGCCCAATGCGGATGTGTTCGATGAGGAGCGGCTCTTTACCTCGGGCCCGGTCAGCGGCCCCTACCGGATCGGACCGCTTCGCATCGGGACTCCGATCTGTGAGGATGCCTGGTATCCGGATGTGACCGAGACCCTTGCGGAATCAGCTGCCGAGATCCTGCTCGTGCCCAATGGTTCGCCCTATCATCGGAACAAGCATGATACGCGCCTGAACCTGATGGTCGCGCGGGTGATCGAGACGGGTCTGCCGCTGATCTATCTGAACATGGTGGGTGGGCAGGATGACCAGATGTTCGATGGGGCGAGCTTTGCCTTGAACCCCCATGGCGCCCTGGCCCTGCAGATGCCCTCCATGGACGAGGCCATCACCCATCTGGATTTGGACGAGACGCCCGAGGGATGGCGGATCCGTGATGGCGAGAAGGCCATGCTGCCCGATGAATGGGAATCCGACTACCGGGTGATGGTTGAGAGCCTGCGCGACTACCTGCGCAAATCGGGTTTCGGCAAGGTGCTCCTGGGTCTGTCCGGCGGGATCGATAGCGCGATCGTGGCAACGATCGCGGCCGACGCGATCGGACCGGAAAACGTGCGCTGCGTGATGCTGCCGTCGGAGTATACTTCCGACCATTCGCTGGAGGATGCGGCGGGCGTGGCCGAGCGTCTCGGTTGCCCGCTCGATACCTTGCCCATTGCCGGGCCGCGGGCGGCGGTCTCGGAGGCGTTGGCGCCGTTTTTCAATGGGACCGCGCCGGGGATTGCCGAGGAGAACGTGCAGTCGCGTCTGCGCGGGTTACTCCTCATGGCGCTGAGCAACAAGTTCGGGGAGATGCTCCTGACCACGGGCAACAAGTCCGAGGTCGCCGTGGGCTATGCCACGATTTATGGCGACATGGCAGGGGGTTACAACCCGATCAAGGATCTCTACAAGACCCGCGTCTTCGAGACCTGCCGCTGGCGGAATGAGAACCACCGCGACTGGATGCTGGCGCCTGCTGGCGAGGTGATCCCGCAGCGGGTGATCGACAAAGCGCCCTCGGCGGAGCTGCGCGAGGATCAGAAAGATGAGGACAGCCTGCCGCCCTATGGCATCCTCGACGCGATCCTCGAAGGGCTGATCGACCGGGAGGCCTCGGTGGCGGATCTGGTGGCCGAGGGGTTCGAGCTTGAGACGGTCAAAAAGGTCGAGCACCTGATTTTCATCAGTGAATACAAGCGGTTCCAATCTGCACCCGGCGCGCGCCTGACGGAGCGGGCCTTCTGGCTCGACCGCCGCTACCCGATCGTGAACCGCTGGCGCGACACCTCGGCGACCCGCAACCACTGAACCGCGAACAGGTTGAAAGCGCGCGTCGGCGCGATGCGGCCAGAGGGGCGTCGAGGCACTATCATGGCGGGATGCTGGTTTTCCTTGGCTTGGGTGCAGAGGTAGGGCTTAGGATCCCGCAGAAGGCTTTGGACACCCGCTGGCATCGAGACTTTCCATGTCTCAGAAAGGCATCCAAGGGGTCGGTGACCCGTTGGGGTATGCCGGTTCCGATCCGTTGGCGGAGCTGCATCCGCCACAGCCGATCCCTGTGCTGCCTGCCCGAAACGGATGGCTGTCAGGTGGGGTCAGACGGCCGTCGGCACCCTGTCTGCGCCCTGTCGGACATGTGTCGGGCAAGTGTCGGGCACGGGCGCGCGTTGACCCCCAAATCGCGCAACACTACTCCCACCAACGGTCGATAGCGGCGATGTCGTCATCGGACCAACCGAAGTGATGGGCGAACTCATGCACGGTCACATGGGCGATCAGATCAGGGAGGCGCACGCCATCCCGCGCGCGCCACTCGGCAAGGATCGGCTGGCGAAAGAGCCAGACCGTGTCCGGCTGCATGGGCTGGTCAAAGACCGACTTCTCGGTGAGTGGCACCCCGTCATAAAGGCCCGTGAGATCGAGTGGGTCCCCAATGTCGAGATCCGCGAGCATCCACTCCTGCGGCATCTCTTCGATGACGATGGAGACCTCCGCTGCCAGCGTCGCGAAGGGCGCAGGAAACGCTGCCACGGTGGCACGGGCAATGCCGAGAAACGCAGTCAGATCTGTGTCAGGGGTTTGAGCCATCACCTCGTTTTATGGCGAGGATATCGATCGAACTGAAGGGGCACGCGCGCATCCGGACAAGACGTTGGTCCCGTGTAATCCAGATTATTGGGCGCAAATCGGAAACAATACATACAGGATTGATGTGATTGGATGCCCGGTGGCGCATTCCAGTGCGGTTCGATGCCCTTGGGATAGCGCTCCGGCAAACCGCCGGTCTAGGCTAGGGTATTCTGCCATCCGTTTGCGATGATCACGAAGCACTGACACTGGATGGAAGGCGCGACGGACCACCGAACGGATGCAAATCGATTTGCTGACGGAGGTCCCCAATGAGCGCGAAATTCAGACTGCCTGGTGTCGGACTTGTCCCTGAAATGACCCCTGTCTGGCTGACCAATGGCGGCTATGCGCTTGGGTTCTCTCTCAATGGTGTTGCCATGGTGCAGTTCTTCGACAGTTCGGGCAGCCCTCAGACCCCTGCCGTTCCTGTGCTCACCGGAAGGGGCAGCACAGTCGAGGAGATGGTCGCGCTCCCGACCGGAGGGTTGATCGCGGTGGTCGCAAACCAGGAAGGGCAAGCCTATGGGCAGGTGGTCAACACGGATGGCTCTCTGACGGGCGGCCCGTTTCCCACGGCGATTGGCCGGGATCCAGAGATGGTCATCCTGGAAGGGCTGAATCATGTGGTGGTCGCGAGCGCGGGCGGCGATGACGCGTTTGACGACGTGTATCTGCGGGTCATGGAGCCCAATTCGGTCATCATCAACGATCTCGACCGTGTGAACACGGAGGTCCGCAATACGCAGAATGAGCATTCGGTCGCCGCGCTCAGCGATGGCGGGTTCATCGTCGTGTATGCGTCAAAAACAGTCAGCGGAGCGCCGCGCGGGATCGTTGCGCAAGAGTTCGACTCTGTTGGCAACAAAGTCGGCGCTGAATTCGAGATCTCACCGGTCGACAGTTTTGATGCCAATGATCGGTTCCCGCAGGTCGCGGCCTTGCCTGATGGCGGCTATGTGGTGACCTGGATGCGGTTTGCGGGTGAGGTGCTGAACGGGGCGAATTCGGATTTCGACGTCTACTACCAGATGTTCGATGTCGACAATCAGCCTGTGACAGGACAGATCCTAGCCCATGAAGGGTTAGCGAATACATCCAATTATCAGCCTGTCATCGCGTCTTTTCCTGATGGTCAGTTCGCGATCGCCTGGATCGATTTCGCTTACTCGCGCGTGCCGGATCCGGAAACAGGGGGTATGACCACGCAGATCAAGGAAAGCGTCAAGGTTCAGCTGTTCAATGCGGATGGACAGGCGGTTGGCGCGCCGCAGAGTTTTGGGGTGGATAACTTCAAGACGGATTCCGTACAAAACCTGGAGATGGCGGCCTCGGAAACCGGTGATCTGTTGGTGACCTGGCGTGAATGGGCGAGGGGTGCAGACTACAAGAACTATGGGGCACTTCTGGACGTGACGGTCACGCCGCCGGATGAGGACGGCACGCCGGAGCCGAAGGATCCCCTTTTGCAGGCGGTGTTCGATTTCTCGGATCCCACGGCGGCGCATCTCTTCGCCACGGTCGAGGAAGAGGGCATGGTGACCGATCCGGGCGGGGTCTTTCTGGATCTTGAGATCACCGACGCGCCGCGTCCGGGGGCCACGCTGAATTTCGCGGATCGTTTCATCTTCGACACCACGGGGGAGGATCTCTGCCTCTATTTCGGGGATGGCGATGATGCGACGGCGGATCTGACATACCTCGTTGAGGCCACGGATGACGAGGGGCTGACAGCGGAGGTCGAGGTCGGCATCTCGCTACCCTCGCTGGATCAGGCGCAGGCGGAGGTATCCTTCGCGATAGACGAGTTGCTTGTTCAACGCGAACAGATCGAGACGGATCAGGCGCGGGTCGAGATCAACGAGGCGCTGATCGAGCTGAACCGTACCATCATCGATGCGAGCCAGTGGCTGATTGTGTGGAACGAGGTGAACCTGATCACCAAGATCGCGCTGGGCCTCGGAGGCGTGCCCGGAGCCATCGGCAGCGTGATCGTGGCGGGTTACGAATACGTGGACAAGGTGCGCGCGGGGGATGTTCAGACCTTGGATGCGATCCGTGATGTCAGCAGTACGTTTCTGTCCATTGTCGACGCGCTGAAGTCATTCGACTTCGTGCAGGTTCCGGTTCTGACGGAGTCCTTGGGGCAGAAGCTGGGTGCACTTGGGATCGCGCTCGAGTTCCAGACCTTCACCCGGAACGATGCGGAGATCCGGGCGGAGGGGGTCCGGGCGGCACGGGAGAATGGCGAGCTCTTGGTTGAGAACTGGGTGCTGGAGAATGTCACCTATGCTGAAGGGTTCGACGCGGCGTTGCTGGAGGTCGATCAATCGGTTCAGGCCCATGAGGATCTGGCGGGCTGGTTGGAGGCCTGCGCTGCTCCGGCGATGATTGAGGCTGTTGGCTGATCGCGGAGGGTTTCTTGTGCCTGAGAGTTTTGGCTGCGCAGCGGCTGCGCGGCTGTGTTCGAGCGCCGTGTTTCGCCCCGGCAAGCCAAGCGTTGCTGGCTGGCCCGGAAAGAGAAAGCTCGGTCAGTCAAACGCGGTTGCCGAAGATGTCTTCGAGCAAAACTCAACCACTTACATCATACAATTTCCACACACGCAGCGCCGAAAACTGCTGCGTGGTCTTGATTGGGAATACCGGCGTTTGAAAGGACAATTGGAAACTGCCTTAAGCCGAGAATTGATGTTCTCCTGAGAGGACCCCGTCGGTTCCTCAGCTGGCGTCACGCCTCTCGCGGCCCATGCCCGCGATCACACGGCAGGGCCACGCGCGAAAGCAGTCGGATATTCAGCAAGCGAAGCGTGACGCCACCGGACCAAGCCAGACGCATCACGCAACACATTCAGAATGTGAAATCGTCAGCGACGAAGCTGTCTACAGACGTCCGGAGGAACAAAACGCTGTCGCCATTGCCGAGATCCAACACGGCGCTGGACCCTGTTTGGGTCAGCGCGTTTTGAACGTCGGCAAAGCCTGTCAGTGACGCGATATCACTGAGGTCCACAACATCATCTGCCCCAAAACCGCGGATCACATCATCGCCATCCCCCGTTTGAAAGAGGAACGTGTCCGCTCCGCGACCACCGATCAGCAGGTCATTTCCGCGCCCGCCATTGAGCACATCGTCGCCGCCACCACCACGCAGTTCGTCACGACCATCGCCGCCGTTCAGGATGTCGTCGCCGCCGCGACCAAACAAGTCATCGCGACCGCCACCGCCATTGATCTCGTCCGCGGCGCGTGTCCCTGACAGAAAATCGCTGCCATCGGTGCCATTGATTTCATTGATGGGTGTGGGTGCAGGATCCACGGGATCCGGATCCACAGGGTCAGGGTCGACCGGATCGTCGTCCCCAGGGTCAGGTGCAAAGTTGGTCGTGTCGACGGCGATCTCTTCATTGAAGCTTTCTGCGCCGATCGTGATGGCCGAGGTGAGCTCAGTGACACCTGAAAGGTCCACGCCTGCGTCGGCAGAAACGATGAAAATCGTTCCATCAATCTCAAAAAAAAGCGGGCGCGCGATCTGGCCCCCGTCCGTTTGAACATCCAGCCCGCCTGCCCCGTCCGGCTCGATCAAGTGTAGGTCCGGGACACGCTGTGCGACCTCCACGCCATCGATGAGCAGCGTTGCGGGTTCAGCAGGAACATTGGAAACGCTCGCTCCGCCGAGGAATGAGACAAACGTCTCCCCTGTTAGACCGTCTGCGTCCACCTCCTGAGCTCCCAAAGGCAAAGCCGGATCAAGTTGATCGATGCTTGTCAGCGTGACCGCTGTCAGTTGCGTTCCCGCTGCCAGAGTCGTCCCGGTGAGGGTTTGAGCATTTAAACCCTCTACTTTGAGGATCGTGCGGGTTGAAGTGAATGTCGCCATGAGCGTCTCCGTACTGCGCGTTTCTGCAGGCTCAGCTACGTTCACGATGCGCGCTTCTGGAACTAAACTCTGGTCACGAAATGCGGATAGGATGTGAGTTGATTTGAGGGGAGCGAAACTAGGCGAAGGAACTGGTGCCGAAGAGTGTCGTACCAGAAGGACGTCCGAGCTGAAGAGCCGGTAACGTCACCGAGTGATAGTGGTCCGGGCTCCTGAGCTTCGGCAGCTTGAGAGCACTTCGGTCGAAGAGCGTTGCCAGTCATCAGTGACACAGAGGCACTGATGATTCCTGTCTAAAACCCTTCTGGTGCCGCTCAAAACAGCGTCTGCACCCACCCTGTTCGACGTTCCTGCGCGTGACATGACAGGAAAAAATGGACTGCTACGAAAAAAGGTTGGTCCAGCAAGACGGAAAACAACGGCCTGTTGTGTCCCGCACGCAGGCATTGGTGAGGCTTGTGTCGCGTGAACGATTCGCACTCCATGGCTCTGTCACGTAATCGCGCGATGGTAGCGGTATCGGGGTGTCCCTAAATGTGATCCACAGGCGGGAACACCCGGTCCTCCTGGCCCCAAATGCCGGATGCATATGTGTCGCAATGCATCGGTGAACGCGTCTGACACACCGCAGGGCACACACCCTGTATGAGGGCGCTGGGCGTCACCACTCACGAGACCGGGCGGGCTCTGTTCGCAACACACACTGCGGACAGAGCCCATAGAGCCTTCAGCCTCCCCAAACGAAAAAGCAGGCCCGGAGGCCTGCCTTGATCGTCGCGGTCCCGACGGCTCAGAGCATCAGCTGATAGCTGTGCGGAATATAGCGGAAGCCATCACCGCGGGTCTCCACGAAGCCGACGCCGGGGAAGGGCATGTGATACCCGATCAGCGGGATCCGCTCATCGGCGATCTGGCCCAGCACGGCGCGGCGGGCGGCGGCGGCCCCGGCCTTGTCCATGTCAAAGCGCACCTCCCAATCGGGGCGCTCCAGGGACCAGATCGGGTGGTTGGCGAGATCCGCGATCAGCATCAGGGCCTGGCCCTCGCTCTCGATCCGGTAGGTCATGTGGCCCGGCGTGTGGCCGAAGGCCGCCATGGCGGTGATGCCCGAGGCGACCGAGCCGCCATCATCGAGGAAGCTGAACTGCTCGTTCAGGGGCGCGACATTGGTGTTGAACCGGTCATTGCCCGCGTTCGACCAGTGATTGTGCTCCGCCGCGCCGGTCACGTAGCGCGCATTGGCAAAGGTCGGGTCGTCGCCGGACATCAGCCCGCCGATATGGTCGCCATGCATATGGGTGATCACCACCGTGTCCACCTGATCCGGCGTGTATCCGGCTGCGGCCAGAGCGCTGGTGATGCCATCGGGGTTGAGGCCCGTGTCAAAGAGGACCAGCTCGCTGCCGGTATTGACCACGGTCGGGGTGAAGAAGAATTGCGAGGCATCCGCCGGGATGAAGTTCTCGGCGCTGACCTGAGCAAATTCCTCGGGCGAGACGTTCATGCCGAAGATCGACTGGATCTCGTCGCGCTTGGTGGTCCCGGCGAGCAGGGTCGTGACCTCGAACCCGCCGAGCTTGATGCGGTTATGGGTCGGCACGGTCGCGCCTTTCATATCGGCAGCGGCCAGGGCCGGGCTGCCCGCAGCGGCGGCGAGGGGCAGGGCAGCCCCGGCGGCGAGGGCCTGGCGGCGTGTGAATGTGCTCATATGTCATCTCCTTGAGTGATCGCTCATAAATAGGGCGCTGCGACATTTTGGCCAGCCCGGTGGGTGGATCACGGGCGGCGGACGGGCCCGGTGTTATCGGGCCGTTTACGCTCAAGGGGATAGTGCTATCCTGCGCGTGCGGCGAACACGCCAGGGGCGGGCCATCGGGGCGTGCCGAGACCGGAGCCATCCAATGGAAGAGCTGCTTCTTACCCTTGTTCAGGAAAATCTGGTGATCCTGCTTCTGGCCGGGTTCATCTTGCTATGCGTGTTTCTCGGCATCCGGATCGTGCCGCAGTCGGAGAAACACGTGGTGGAGCGTTTTGGCCGGCTGCGCGCGGTGCTGGGGCCGGGGATCAACTTCATCGTGCCGTTTCTGGATCGCGTGGCCCATCAGGTCTCGATCCTTGAGCGGCAATTGCCCAATGACAGTCAGGATGCGATCACCAGCGACAACGTGCTGGTGCAGGTGGAGACGAGTGTTTTCTACCGGATCCTCGAGCCGGAGCGCACGGTTTACCGGATCCGCGATGTGGATGGCGCCATTGCCACCACCGTGGCCGGGATTGTCCGGGCCGAGATCGGCAAGATGGAGCTCGATGAGGTGCAGTCGAACCGCAGCCAGCTGATCAGCCAGATCAAGTTGCTGGTGGAGGATGCGGTGGATGATTGGGGGATCGAGGTGACCCGGGCGGAAATCCTCGACGTCAATCTTGATGCCGCCACCCGCGAGGCGATGTTGCAGCAGCTGAATGCCGAACGCGCGCGCCGGGCGCAGGTGACCGAGGCCGAGGGGCAGAAGCGCGCGGTGGAGCTCGCCGCGGATGCGGAGCTTTACGCCGCCGAGCAGGAGGCGAAAGCCCGTCGCGTGCTCGCCGATGCGGAGGCCTACGCCACCAGCGCCGTGGCCCGGGCCATTCAGGACAATGGTCTAGAGGCCGCGCAGTATCAGGTCGCGCTGAAACAGGTCGAGGCGCTGACGGCAGTGGGCTCGTCCCAAGGCACGCAGACGGTGATCGTACCTGCGGATGCGGTGGATGCCTTCACCAATGCGTTCCACATGCTGAAAGGGCGCGGCTGATGCTGGTCACGCCCTGGTTCTGGTTTGCGGCGGCGCTGATCCTCGGCTTTGTCGAGATGCTGGCGCCCGGCTACATCTTCCTGGGGATCGCCATTGGCGCGGGCCTGGTGGGCGGCATGCTGCTGGTTACCCCGGCGGAGCTCGGCTGGACGCAATCCGTGCCGATCCTCTGCCTGATCTTTGCAGTGCTCTCGCTGATCTCCTGGCTGGCGCTGCGCCGGATCTTCGGGTTGCGCCAGGGCCAGGTGAAGACCTTCGACCATGATATCAACGAAGATTAGGTCTGGTCAGCCCGGCTAGGCCGCAGGCAGCTCGGCCAGCACGGCGCGGGCCGCAGCCGCGGGATCCTCGGCCTGCCAGATCGGGCGACCCACCACGATATGATCCGCGCCATCGGTGATCGCCGCCCCCGGCGTGGCCACCCGTTTCTGATCGCCAAGCGCGGCCCCCGCAGGGCGCACTCCCGGGGTCACGATCAGACGCCCGGCCGCTTCGGGCAGGGCACGGATCAGGGCGGCCTCTTGCGGGCTGGCGATGACGCCATCGGCCCCGGCCTCCAGCGCGCGGCCTGCGCGCTCCAGCACCAGATCCTGAACCGGCCCCTCGGGCATCAGACAAGCATCCAGATCCGCCCGGTCCAGCGAGGTCAGGATCGTCACCCCGAGGATCTTCATGTCCGATCCGGCAGCGCCCTCCTTGGCGGCGGCGACCACATGGGGATCCCCATGCACGGTTAGGAAATCGAGCTCGAACTGCGCGAGCCCGCGCACCGCAGCCTCCACTGTCGCGCCGATATCGAAGAGTTTCATATCGAGAAAGATCCGCTTGCCATGCTCGGTCTTGAGCTCATTGGCCAGGGCGAGCCCCCCGCCGGTCAGCATCCCCAACCCGATCTTGTAGAAGGAGACCGCGTCGCCGAGCTTGCCCGCAAGCTCCAGCCCGGCCAGCGCGTTCGGAACATCCAGCGCCACAATCAGGCGATCATCTGCGGTTTGCGTCATCGGGGCCTCCTTGGTTGCTGCCTTCCCCTGCCAGAGCGTCGGTGCGCCCGCAAGAGGGCGCGCGGCATGGGCGCAATTTGGGTCTGTGGCTCTTGCGCAACGGTTTCTTCACGCCCATCTGAGATGTGAGGCTTGCGAGAGACGTGCCGCCGAGCGGGCGTCTCACCGGGCAAGCGCTTGGACAAAGGAGAAACCGATGAACCTGGAAAAGTTCACGGAACGGTCGCGCGGCTTCCTTCAGGCCGCTCAGACCATTGCGATGCGGGAAAACCATCAGCGCATGGTGCCCGAACATCTGCTGAAGGCATTTCTGGATGATGACGAAGGTCTGGCGGCCAACCTGATCGAACGGGCGGGCGGGGATCTCGCGCGCGTGCGCGAGGCGCTTGAGGCCGCGCTGGACAAACTACCCAAGGTGTCGGGTGACGGGGCGCAGACCTATCTGGATGCTCAGACCTCGAAGGTTCTGGACGAGGCGGAGAAGATCGCGACCAAGGCCGGGGACAGTTTTGTCCCGGTGGAGCGGATTCTGACTGCGCTGGCCGTGACGAAATCCGGGGCGAAGACCGCGCTGGAGGCGGGGGGCGTGACCGCCCAGAAGCTGAACGGGGCCATCAACGACATTCGCAAGGGGCGGACGGCGGATACGGCCTCGGCGGAATCGGGCTATGACGCGCTGAAGAAATTTGCGCGCGACCTGACCGAGGCCGCGGCTGACGGAAAGATCGACCCGATCATCGGCCGTGACGAGGAGATCCGGCGCGCCATGCAGGTGCTGAGCCGCCGGACCAAGAACAACCCGGTGCTGATCGGGGAGCCGGGCGTCGGGAAAACCGCGATTGCCGAAGGTCTCGCCCTGCGGATCGTGAATGGTGATGTGCCCGAGTCCTTGCGCAACAAGAAGCTGATGGCGCTCGATATGGGCAGCCTGATCGCGGGCGCGAAGTATCGCGGCGAGTTCGAGGAGCGGTTGAAATCCGTGCTCTCCGAGGTGACTGCTGCGGCGGGCGAGATCATTCTCTTTATCGACGAGATGCACACGCTTGTGGGCGCGGGCAAGGCGGATGGGGCGATGGATGCCTCCAACCTGCTGAAGCCGGCCCTGGCGCGCGGCGAGTTGCACTGCGTTGGGGCCACGACCCTCGACGAGTACCGCAAATATGTCGAGAAAGACGCCGCCCTCGCAAGGCGGTTTCAGCCGGTGATCGTGCAGGAGCCGACGGTCGAAGACACGGTCTCGATCCTGCGCGGGATCAAGGAGAAATATGAGCTGCACCATGGTGTGCGGATCTCGGACAGTGCGCTGGTGGCAGCCTCGACCCTCAGCCATCGCTATATCACCGACCGGTTCCTTCCGGATAAGGCGATCGACCTTGTGGATGAGGCGGCGTCGCGGCTGCGCATGGAAGTGGACAGCAAGCCCGAAGAGCTCGACGCGCTGGATCGCGAGATCCTGCAGAAGCAGATCGAGGCCGAAGCCCTGCGGCTCGAGGATGACCAGGCCTCGCGCGACCGTCTGGCGACCCTGGAAAAGGACCTGTCGGAGCTGCAGCAGCGCAGTGCCGAGATGACCGCCCAGTGGCAGTCCGAGCGCGACAAGCTGAGTGCGGCGCGCGACCTGAAGGAGCAGCTCGACAAGGCCCGTGCGGAGCTTGAGATCGCCAAGCGCGAGGGCAATCTGGGGCGCGCCGGGGAGCTGTCCTATGGCGTGATCCCGGGGCTCGAAAAGCAGCTGGCCGCGGCGGAGAATGGCGAGAGCGACGTGATGGTCGAGGAGGCCGTGCGGCCCGAACAGATCGCCTCCGTGGTTGAGCGTTGGACCGGGATCCCGACCTCCAAGATGCTGGAGGGCGAGCGCGAGAAGCTCCTGCGCATGGAAGACGAGATCGGGCGCCGGGTCATTGGTCAGAAGTCCGCCGTGCGGGCGGTCGCCAATGCTGTGCGCCGGGCGCGCGCGGGCCTGAATGACGAGAACCGGCCGCTTGGGTCGTTCCTCTTTCTTGGGCCGACCGGGGTCGGCAAGACCGAGCTCACGAAGGCCGTGGCGGAGTTTCTCTTTGACGATGACAGCGCGATGGTCCGCATCGATATGTCGGAGTTCATGGAAAAACACGCGGTGGCCCGTCTGATCGGCGCCCCTCCGGGCTATGTCGGCTACGACGAGGGCGGTGTGCTGACCGAGGCGGTGCGGCGGCGGCCCTATCAGGTTGTCCTGTTTGACGAGGTCGAGAAGGCCCATCCGGATGTGTTCAATGTGCTGCTCCAGGTGCTGGATGACGGCATGCTCACGGATGGGCAGGGCCGGACGGTCGACTTCAAGCAGACGCTGATCGTACTGACCTCGAACCTCGGGGCGCAGGCGCTCAGCCAGCTGCCCGACGGGGCCGATACAGGCGCGGCCAAGCGCGATGTGATGGATGCGGTGCGGGCCCATTTCCGGCCCGAATTCCTCAACCGTCTGGACGAGACGATCATCTTCGACCGGCTTGTGCGCGAGGACATGGACGCGATCGTCGACATCCAGCTTGCCCTCCTGCAGAAGCGGCTCGATGGGCGCAAGCTTAGCCTCGCGCTGGATGACAGCGCGCGGACCTGGCTCGCGGATGAGGGTTATGACCCGGTCTTTGGCGCCCGTCCGCTCAAGCGGGTGATCCAGCGGGCGCTGCAGGACCAGTTGGCGGAGATGATTCTGTCCGGGGATCTCGCCGATGGGGACACCATCCCGATCAGTGCCGGGGTGGATGGGTTGTTGGTGGGCGATCGCGTGTCGAGTTCCCAGCGTACACCACCGGAAGACGCGGTGGTGCATTGATCCCGACCGATGCGGAGGCCCCCAGCCGGGGGCCTTTTGCATTTGCAGTGGGGCGCGGCGGACGGCACTCTGGTCGGGACATCGTCACAACAGGAGACTGTCCCATGGTTCGATCCCTCGCGCTCGCCGCGGCCCTCGTCTGCGCTGCGCCCCTCGTGCAGGCACAGTCCGACATCCTGCCCGCGCCCGGCACGGAATTCACCGCCTATGGCATGGTCGAAGGCTGGTCGATCTTCGTGAACGAGGACCGCAAGACCTGCATGATCGAGCGGGTGGATGCGGCCGAGAACGTCGTGCAGATGGGACTGACCGTGGATCGGTCCTTTGGCTATCTCGGGGTCTTCACCAAGCAGGAGACCGCCCTGAAGGATGGCGAGGAGACCGTCGCGGTCCTCATCGGCGAGAACCTCTATGTGGGGACGGGGCGGACGGTGACCTCGGGCCTGCCGGACGGGTATGAGGGCGGATACATCATCTCGGATGATCCGCAGTTCCTCGCTGACATCATGCAGCAATACGAGATGATCGTCCTGCCGACCACGGAATATGCGTTTGTCGTGGATCTGACCGGGACGATGAAGGCGATCGAGGCCGCGCGGGCCTGCAATGACGCCCAGCTGGGCTAGCCGCGCTCGTCTCGCAGATCGACCGTCAGGCGCACGCCCTCCTCGGTTTCTTCCCAGCGCGCGCCGCGCTTGCGCAGGGCCTTTTCCAGCGCCTTGACCGTCTCGTAACCCGCGCCAGAGCCACCTTCGAGACGCTTGAGGGTCTGCACATGCACGCCCGCCGCATCGGCCAGCTCTTTTTGCTTGAGGCCCGTGGCCCGGCGCGCGCGGGCGATGATCGTTCCAATCTTCATGGCGCGGTATTTGTCAGAAACGTTAACGTTTGGCAACTCTGAAGCGCAATGTTGATACAAAAAGTATAACATGGTAGGCTTGTAACGATTTCATGACGCTTCGGAGCGATCCTTCTCTGAACCGACAAGAAGGAGTTCTATGATGTTTCCCCTCGTGGCTTTCGTTCTCTTGCTCGCAGCGCCCAAGGGCGATGTCTATGTGGCGGATGCGGGCACCTTGGTGATGTCCGGAACGGCGGTGCGCCTCGAGGGGATCGCGGTGCCCCCGGCAAACAGCCCCCAGGGGGAGGCGGCTGCCGAGATGCTGCGCGCGATTGTGGAGGGCAAGCTGGTCACCTGTCAGATGCAGGGGGCGGGCATCCAGAACTTTGCCTCCGGCACCTGTCAGGCGGATGGCGAGGATATCGGCGCGGCCCTGATCGCCTCGGGCCATGCCAGGGAATGCGCGCCGGGCACGGAGGAGTATGGCACGCGCCTCTGCCGCCTGCCCTGAACGCGGCTAGCGCCGCAGGGCGGGCAGGCCGATCCCCGTGGCCTCGAACCCGCCATCTGCGGCCAGAACCTGCCCGGTGATATAGCTGGCCTTGTCTGAACAGAGAAAGGCGATGGCCTCGGCGATCTCCAACTCGGAGCCATAGCGGTTCAGGGGGATCGCGTCGTGATAGGCGTCGATGATCTCTTGCGAATGGACGGCCATGGCGAGCTTGGTGCGCACCGGTCCGGGGCAGACGCAATTGGCGCGGATGCCGTATTCGCCAAGCTCCACGGCCTGCTGCAGGGTCAGCTGGATCACTGCCGCCTTGGAGGTGCCATAGGCCACGCGCAGGGTCGAGGCGCGCAACCCCGAGATCGAGGCGATGTTCACAATGGCTCCACCGGTTTCCCGCAAGGCGGGCGTGGCGGCCTGCACACAGAGAAATGGCCCGTCCAGATTGGTCGCCATCACCGTGCGCCAGCGCTCATAGGTGGTGTCTTCGATCGGGCCGAAATCGGCCACGCCCGCATTGTTCACCAGCGCATCGATCCGCCCGAACTTGCGCAGGGTCTCGGCCACCATGCCCGAGACGGAGGCCGCATCGGAGACATCGCAATCGATCCCGTGAACATTGTCGAGGCTGGTGACAGCGTCGGCCAGGGCCTCCCCATCGCGGTCGATCATGGCGACCTTCCAGCCGGACTCGATGAACAGGCGCGTGGTGGCGAGCCCGATGCCGCGTGCGGCTCCGGTGACGACGGCGGTTTTCTCGGACATGTGACCTCCCATTTGCGCGGGGCGCTTTGGGTCAGACTGCGCAATCAGTCGGTGGCATACAAGAGCGCAAAGCGCGCCGCAAAAAGCCCCCGGCGTGGAGGCGCCGAGGGCTCAGGGTACTCGAAATCAGGGTACTGGTAGGTCGTTCCGGTGCCGGATCAGGGCAGCAGCACCGTGTCGATCACGTGGATCACGCCGTTGGAAGCCGTGATGTCCGCCGCGATCACGGTGGCATCGTTGACCTTCACGCCATCGGTGCCGTCCACCTTGACGGTGCCGCCCTGCACGGTGGCCACGTCGAGCTTGGCGCCCGCGAGATCGCCGGACATCACCGCACCCGGGATCACGTGATAGGTCAGGATCGCGGTCAGCTGGTCGATATTGCCCGGCTCCAGCAGGGATTCCACGGTGCCCGCGGGCAGCTTGGCGAAGGCGTCATCGGTCGGGGCGAAGACGGTGAAGGGGCCTTCGCTTTTGAGGGTGTCCACGAGGCCAGCGGCGCCCACGGCGGCGACGAGGGTCGAGAACTGGCTGTCGGAAGCGGCAATATCAACAATATCGGGGGAGGTGCTGGCCATGGGGTCACAGGCTGCGACGAAGGCGACGGCACCGGCGGCTGCCAAGGATTTAAGTGCGAAACGACGGTTCATTTGGGGTCTCTCTTCTCTTCAAAAAGGGTGTCGGCCCGGCCGGATCCCCGGCCGAACCAAAACGCAGGTTGCCTTACATGGTCGGCAGGATGACCGTGTCGATGACGTGGATAACACCGTTGGAGGCTTCGATATCCGCCGCGGTGACGGTTGCGCCGTCCACGGTCACGCCGCCTTCAGTCATGATCTTGACCGAGCTGCCCTGCACGGTGGCCGCTTCCATCCCGTTCGAGAGATCACCGGACATCACCTTGGCCGGGATCACGTGATAGGTCAGGATCGCGGTCAGCTTGTCCTTGTTCTCGGGCTTGAGCAGGTCCTCGACGGTGCCTGCGGGCAGTGCTGCGAAGGCCTCATCCGTGGGCGCGAAGACCGTGAAGGGCCCCTCGCTCTTGAGGGTCTCGACCAGGCCCGCGGCCTGAACGGCGGCGACCAGTGTGCCGAAGCTGCCGGCATCCACGGCCACGTCAACGATATCCATTGCCTTGTCGTCGTCGCTCATCGCGAAGGCCGCACCGGCCATCATCACTGCGGTGGACGCGGCGAGAAAAGTTCTACGGATCATGAGTGTATCTCCCATTCAAACGTCCGCCCCCATGGCGGATCTCTCGTTCGATGCCGGGCAGTTAGGTGCGATTTTGAGGGGGGCTTTCCGCCGACGCGGTTGACGACAGTCGCGCGCCTCCTAAGCCCTCGGTAAAGCTGAATGCGAGACACGTTTTTGTGATCCGGCGTGAGAAATGACGGCAAAGTGTTTCGGAAATCATCGCCTTGTGACTGGTTTTGAAGTCGGGAGCTGCCTAGCCTTGGCGAAAGTTTGCGGAGGTTTTGGCGATGGATATGATGGAAAGCGCGGATTGGGTGGCCCAGGTTTTGTCGAACGGGTTCATTCTGGTGCTGGGGCTGATCGCGGCGGCTCTGGTTGTGCTGTTTGTCATTGACCGGATGCAGACCGCCGATGCGATCCGGCGCAATTACCCGGTGATCGGGCGCTTCCGGCATATCTTCTCGACCTTGGGCGAGTTCTTTCGTCAATACTTCTTTGCCATGGACCGGGAGGAGCTGCCGTTTAACCGTGCGCAGCGGGAATGGGTGAGCCGCGCCTCCTCTGGCAAGGGGAATACGGTGGCCTTTGGATCCACGCGCAACCTCAACGTGGTGGGCACGCCGATCTTCGTGAATGCGGCTTTCCCACCCCTGGACGAGCAGGCCTCGGCGGCCGGGCCCATGCTGATCGGCCCCACGGCCCGGCAGCCTTTCGTGGCGCGCTCGCTCTTCAATATCTCTGGCATGAGTTACGGGGCGATTTCGAAACCCGCCGTTCTGGCCCTGTCCAAAGGGGCGAAAGCGGCGCGCTGCTGGCTGAACACGGGCGAGGGCGGCTTGAGCGCCCATCATCTGACCGGCGGGGCGGATATCGTCTATCAGATCGGGACCGCGAAATACGGGGTGCGGACGCCTGAGGGCGCGCTGGACGACGAAAAGCTCGCCAAGATGGCCGCCCATGAGACCGTGCGGATGTTCGAGATCAAGCTCAGCCAGGGCGCGAAGCCCGGCAAGGGCGGGATCCTGCCCGGCGAGAAGGTGACGCCCGAGATCGCCGAGGTGCGCGGGCTGGAGGTCGGCCAGACCAGCTATTCGCCGAACCGCCATGTGGAGATCGACGATTGGGAGGATCTGCTGGATTTCGTCCATCATGTGCGTGAGGTCACCGGCAAGCCCGTGGGCATCAAGATGGTGGCCGGGGCGGAGCGTCCCTTCCGCGAGCTCTTTGAGGCAATCACTGCGCGCGGGGCCGACAGCGCGCCGGACTTCATCACGCTGGATGGCGGCGAGGGGGGGACCGGGGCGGCGCCCATGCCGCTTATTGATCTGGTGGGGATGACCGTGCGCGAGGCGCTGCCCATGGTTGATGACCTGCGCAGTGAGTTCGGGTTGAAGGAGCGGATCCGCCTGATCGCCTCTGGCAAGCTGGTCAATCCCGGCGACGTGGCCTGGGCCCTCGCGGCGGGGGCGGATTTCGTCACCTCGGCCCGGGGCTTCATGTTCAGCCTTGGCTGCATTCAGGCGCTCAAATGCAACAAGAACACCTGCCCCACGGGGATCACGACCCATGATCCGCGCTTTCAAAAGGGCCTCGTGGTGGAAGAGAAGTATAAGCGCGTCGCCAATTACGCGACCGGCCTCGTGAAAGAGGTCGAGACGATCTCCCATTCGGTGGGTGTCCGCGAGCCGCGCCAGATGCGGCGGCATCACGTCCGGCTGGTGCAGCCCAACGGGACCTCGGTGCCCTTCGACCAGCTCCACCCTGTGTTTCAGGAACCCGCTACAACGTGAGCACCCGTGTTTTGGACGTCCGGCCCAGGTCTCCTATGTCAGTGAGGTAAAACCGGAGACCTTTATGACGCGCTTTCGCCCAGACCTCAGATACTCGGACATCACGCCCAAAGAGGTGTTCCTGAACCGCCGGAGTTTTCTTGCCAGCGCCGCCGCGGCGGGGATCATGGCCGGCAGTCAGGTCACGGCCCGGGATTTCGCGGGGGGGGAGACGCCCAACAGCCTCGAGGAGATCACCTCCTACAACAACTTCTATGAGTTCGGCTTCGATAAGGGCGACCCGGCACGCTACGCCTCGGCCCTGACCACGGATCCGTGGTCGATCCAGGTGGACGGGCTGGTGGACAAGCCCGGGACCTATGACATCTCGGATCTGGTGGATGAAGCCGAGATCGAGGAGCGGATCTATCGCTTTCGCTGCGTCGAGGCCTGGTCGATGGTCATCCCGTGGAATGGGATCGAGCTGAGCAAGATCCTCAACAAGTTCGGCCCGCAGCCCGGCGCGAAATACGTGGCCTTCGAAACCCTCGTGCGCCCCGAGGAAATGCGTGGCCAGCGGCGCGGGGGCAATATCGAATGGCCGTACCGCGAAGGGCTGCGCATGGATGAGGCCATGCACCCGCTGACCCTGATGGGGACCGGGATCTATGGCGAGCCCATGCCCAAGCAGAACGGCGCGCCGATCCGGTTGGTGGTGCCGTGGAAGTATGGGTTCAAGTCGATCAAGTCGATTGTGCGCATCTCCTTCACCGAGGAAGAGCCGCCGACGACGTGGAACATGCTCCAGCCGCGGGAATACGGCTTCTATGCCAATGTGAACCCCGAGGTGGATCACCCGCGCTGGTCCCAGGCCTCCGAGCGGCGGATCGGCGATGGGCGGTTCAACCGGCGGCGCGATACGCTGATGCTGAACGGCTATGCGGATCAGGTCGCGGATCTCTATGCGGGCATGGACCTGACCAAGTTCTATTGATGGTGGACCGTCTCAACAGCCTGGCGCGCAAGCTGCCGAACTGGGTGTTCTATGTGCTCGGGCCGCTTCCGGCGGCCTGGCTGCTTTGGCAGGGGTTCAATGGCGCGCTGGGCGTGGATCCTGTGAAGGTCATGGAGCATGAGCTCGGGCTGATCGCGCTGCAGCTGCTGATCGCGGGGCTTTTGATCACGCCCCTGCGCCGCTTTGCCGGGATCAACCTCATCAAGTGGCGGCGCCCGCTGGGGATCCTCGCCTTTGCCTATGTGGTGTTCCATCTGCT
>NZ_JBNAGH010000012.1:77500-79324 GCF_049801095.1 Dinoroseobacter sp. S76
GATGTGACGGATCGAGACTGTTGTTCACCCTTATCGGATTGGGTGGGCCGCTGATCGGTTCCTGGAAATAGCCCTCCATGAGATCGTACCCTAAACCGACACAGGTGGACTGGTAGAGAATACCAAGGCGCTTGAGAGAACGATGTTGAAGGAACTCGGCAAAATACCTCCGTAAGTTCGCGAGAAGGAGGCCCCGTTTGTAGGCAACTATAGGCGGGGGGCACAAACCAGGGGGTGGCGACTGTTTACTAAAAACACAGGGCTCTGCGAAGTCGCAAGACGACGTATAGGGTCTGACGCCTGCCCGGTGCTGGAAGGTTAAAAGGAGGAGTGCAAGCTCCGAATTGAAGCCCCAGTAAACGGCGGCCGTAACTATAACGGTCCTAAGGTAGCGAAATTCCTTGTCGGGTAAGTTCCGACCTGCACGAATGGCGTAACGACTTCCCCGCTGTCTCCAACATCGACTCAGCGAAATTGAATTGCCTGTCAAGATGCAGGCTTCCCGCGGTTAGACGGAAAGACCCCGTGCACCTTTACTACAGCTTCACACTGGCATCAGGCCATGCATGTGCAGGATAGGTGGTAGGCTTCGAAGCAGGAACGCCAGTTCTTGTGGAGCCTTCCTTGAGATACCACCCTTGCATCGCTTGATGTCTAACCGCGGTCCGTTATCCGGATCCGGGACCCTGTGTGGCGGGTAGTTTGACTGGGGCGGTCGCCTCCTAAAGCGTAACGGAGGCGCGCGAAGGTTGGCTCAGAGCGGTCGGAAATCGCTCGTTGAGTGCAATGGCAGAAGCCAGCCTGACTGCGAGACTGACAAGTCGAGCAGAGTCGAAAGACGGCCATAGTGATCCGGTGGTCCCGAGTGGAAGGGCCATCGCTCAACGGATAAAAGGTACGCCGGGGATAACAGGCTGATGGTGCCCAAGAGTCCATATCGACGGCACCGTTTGGCACCTCGATGTCGGCTCATCTCATCCTGGGGCTGGAGCAGGTCCCAAGGGTACGGCTGTTCGCCGTTTAAAGAGGTACGTGAGCTGGGTTTAGAACGTCGTGAGACAGTTCGGTCCCTATCTGCCGTGGGTGTAGGATACTTGAGAGGAGTTGCCCCTAGTACGAGAGGACCGGGGTGAACGATCCACTGGTGGACCAGTTGTCGTGCCAACGGCAGTGCTGGGTAGCTATGATCGGACAGGATAACCGCTGAAGGCATCTAAGCGGGAAGCCCCCCTCAAAACAAGGTATCCCTGAGGACCGTGGTAGACCACCACGTCGATAGGCCGGAGGTGTAAGCGCAGCAATGTGCTCAGCTGACCGGTACTAATGGTCCGATAGGCTTGATTTGATCCAGTAGACGGCAAATGCCCCTGCGGACAATCAAAGCATACACAAACAAACGTATTTGGCTTGGACGCCGATGTGAAAAAGCGCACCACAATTGAACAGTGTTCGAATGCGGTGCGCCAAGCAGATCAACGGTGTTGGAACGCGTTGTCGACTTTGTCGAAACGCTGCCTCCAACTAAAATCCTTGCTCTGCAAGGGCTTTTTCCTTGGTTTGGTGGTCATAGCGCGAGTGAAACACCCGATCCCATCCCGAACTCGGTCGTTAAGCACCGTAGCGCCGATGGTACTGCGTCTTAAGGCGTGGGAGAGTAGGTCACCGCCAAACCTAGAAAAAAGCCCATAACTCTCAATACGATCTCAAAAAAGCGCCAGGCAATAACACTGCCAACGCAACTGGCGCGGGATGGAGCAGCCCGGTAGCTCGTCAGGCTCATAACCTGAAGGTCGTAGGTTCAAATCCTACTCCCGCAACCAAAAC
>NZ_JBNAGH010000013.1:0-70135 GCF_049801095.1 Dinoroseobacter sp. S76
AGATAGGGCATCGCGCCCATTTGCTGAAACTCGTCGATCATCATCATGACCGGCCACGGCTCATCGGGACCCGGCTCATTCTGCCGTAAACTGGCGATGAGATCCGCGAACATCAGGCGCAGGAGCGGTGCCAGCGTCGCGATGTGGTCTTCCGACACCACGATGTAGAACGCGTGCGGTTTTTTCCTGAAGTTCGCAAACTCAAAATCGCTCGCATCGGTTGCCGTCCGCACCGCCGGGTTGTCCCACTGCTTCAGACCGGCCGTCATCAACGCCTGGATGTTGGACGTCAGAAGCCGTGACGACGCACTCGCGGCATTGATCCAAAGCTCGCGCACCGTCGATTCCTTGGCCTCTTCGGCATAGGCACTGTACTGTGCGTTCTTGTAGTCTCCGCCGGTGACGATCTTGTTGACCTCGCCCAAGGTCGGTCTGCCGCGTTGGATCGCCAGTAGGCAGGCCGCGACGAATATCGACTTGCCTGCCTCGGAGAAGGTGTCGAGTGTCTTGTTGTCCTTGTCGAGGAAGAGGTCTGCCAGGATCGAAACTTCCGTGAATTGTTGGGCAAAACTGGGGGCGGCCGCGATCCGCGCGAGCGGGTTATAGCGATGCGAGCTGTTCGCCCAATCGAATGGGCTGAAGCGAAAGACTTCGTCGCCATTGAGCGCCCTCAGCCGCGCCGTTTTCTCGAAATTCTCGCCCTTCACGTCCAGCACCACGACGGAGCCCGCGAAGGACAACAGATTCGGGATGACAAAGCCCACGCCTTTCCCGGCCCGGGTCGGCGCCACCATCATCACATGCGGGATGTCGCTCGCTGAGATGTAGGGAGCCTTTGACGCGGGCTTTCCAAGCTTCCCACAGACAAACCCGGATCCTGGTGCTTGAAGCATGCCGTTCGCCTTGAGCTCACGTCTGGTCTGCCAATGTGCGGATCCGTAATCATCCCGGTCCTGCGCCCAGGTCCAGCTGAAGGCCAGAACCGCCAGTCCGACAGCCCCGAAGCCAACGGCCCCAAACGCGACCTTGAACGCTTCGGGATGGGCGGCGCGCAGACCCGCGCTCGCCGTCCAGACGGCAAACATGTCAAATTCGGCAAATCCTGTTCTCAACGCCAAAGCGAGATAGAAGCTCGCTGCGATTGTGCCGAGCGCCGTTCCACAGAGAGTCCCGACGGGCACGGCAGCCCAGAGAGGAAGCCGGGTGCTCATCAGAAGCTGATCTCATCGTCGAGATCGCGCGATAGCCCCCTGCCCCGCTGCATCTCGAGATGGGTATCACGGGCCAACGCTTCGACCTTGTCCTGCTGCAAGGCGGAGGCACGGTCGGTAAAGACCTGATCACCGGTCTCTTCATGGGTCAGTTCGAGGAATTCCTGAGTAACAGTGATCTGATCGATCCGATTTGGAAGCACCTCTGCCAGCACCTCGTAGTTGCCGCGCCGCAGCTCCCCAAGACCTTCCTCGCCCAGCTCCTTGAAAAGCTCGGCCGCAAGGGTGCGTTCGACGGTCTCTTCCTGAGCCTCTGACAGGGTGCCGTCACGCAACATGTCCGCGAGGTCGTGCAGATACGGGTTGGGCCCACGGTCATCGTCATCGATCAACTGCAAGTCGTCCGATACGCGCGACAGATCCGTCGCGATGCCGAGCTCCTTTGCCCGCTCCAGCAAACGGTCCATGAGCCGATCGACTGTCTCCAACGCGCGATCTTGTTGATCATCGCTGGCCTGGGCGAGATCGATGCCATCCTTGGCCAGAACCGCCGCCATGTCGCGGTCCACCCAATCCTGAGCAAGCCCATAGTTCGTCGTCCCACCAGCTTCGATCCGGGCAGCCATCTCTTGCGGATCGAGACCGACCTTTGCAGCATCTGATTTCAAAGCCTCAAGGACAGCGTCCTGGCCCGATGAGAGCGCGGCACTCAAACGCGCGTCGCCGGCTCCCGGCGGATAGGGCTCGATCAAGTCGCGTCCAAACCGGGCGCGTAGTTCGGGGTCTGGCACCATCTGCGAGAGATCACGAACGACGCCCGCCGCCCTCGTCTCGAAACCCGGGCGTTCGGTGGGATCAAGTTCCTCTGCTTTGAGCCGCAACGCCTCGATGGTTTTCTCGGCATAGTCGATGGCCTCGCCGACCGTTCGAATGGTCTCCATATCGATCTCTCCTGCGGTGAATTTGTACGGCGTGTCCGACCCTAGCGAAGCCGCCATGCGCCGCATCACGTAGGCCAGGTGTTTCTGATCCATGCGATCCAGCACATCGGCCAGGGCGTGGTAGTCCTTGGCGAACCCGGTGACCTGCGCCTTGACGATGGCCCGCTCCTCAACCGACAATGCGATCTCGCGCGGCAGGCGCGCCTCGTCTTTTGCCCGGTAGATTTCTGCGATCCCTGGAGCCTTCTCGAAGATGCCACGCTCGAGCCGGGTCGTGGCCTCGAGCATCACACCGTAGCGTTCGGCGATCTCCGCCTGCTTTTCCCGCATCAGCTGGGGCGACATCACGCCCTCGGCCCAGCAGGAGAACCAGCTGCCGTTGGCGAGGCCCCGGTTGTTCAGCAGGATATGCGCATGCTTGTGGGCTCGGTCATCATGCACCGAGAGCACGTAGTCCCACTGATCGCCGTAGTCGCCACTCTCAAAGAAGTGCTCGGCCCAATCGAGTGTGATCTCGCGTACCTGATCCACCGTGACGTCGGTCGGGAACGACAGCAGCATATGTGAGGTAAACCCGAGCTTCGTCGAACCGCGCCAGGTTTGCGACCAAGCCTCGACGATCTCCGCCTTTTGCGCCTCGGACAGAACGGCCTCAGCCATCAGCGGGTTGGTCATCGTCGTGTATGTGAAGACCGCCTTGTCATTCACATAAGACAGCTGGTTGCCAAGGCTTTGCTTCGTCTTGCACCCCCCTGCCCTGATCCGCTTAAACACTGCGGCGCGGCTCTCCGGCATGACTGACTTCAGCAGATTGCGCGCCGAGGCCCGGCCTACGCGCTGGTAACTGCGACCCTGCCGCCGCCCTGCCAGCCGCGCGTCTATGCGCGCCTGACGCTGACCCTGGATGCGCTCCGTCTCCCAGAGCCTGCCCATGACGGCGTGATAAAGGGCGAGCGGCTCAGACATGGTCCACCAACTCCTCTTGCGGGCCTGAAGCCTCGGGATCCGCCGCGCTCCACCCCACGCCCCGCCGCTGACTGGCTGACGCTTTCAGTGCAGCCAATTCGCGGTAGGTGCGCTGCGCGAGATCATGCAGCGCGACAAGCGTCGCACGGTCCTCCGGCGACAGCGTCAGCTGTCCGCGCTGCACCGCCTTCGCCAGAACGCGGCCGCTGTTTGCAACGTCTTGTGCCTGCTGCAACGTCTCCGAGAACGCCCGGAGATCGTCTCGCATCAGATCAAGCAGCCCGCACCGCGCCCGCACAACTGCCTGCAAGGCCTGGCTGCGGCTCGTAAAGCCACGGGCCTGCCAAGCGGCGTCGAATACAGCCAACTCAGAACGCGCCGCGCGGAAACTCACCGCGATCGAAGGATCTCGAACCTCCTGCCCTTCGCCCCGCTCCTCCTTGGCAAGCCGGGTCACGTGCCGCCGCGACACACCGTAGGCCTCCGCCAGAACCTTCGGCGTCTCGCCGGCATGGTAGCGGCGCGCGAGTTCGATCCGCTCTTCGAGTTTCAGGCGTTTTGGGCGTCCCGGTTTCACGTCTCAGACCCCTCGGACAAAAGTCGCAGACATTTGGCATATCCTGCCAACGTCCCTCTCTTTTCATCCTTAGGACTATATCAATTCGTTACTTTGCGCAATTTGTCTTTTTGCGCACCGTATCACTGCGCAAAATGCTGCCGAGTCGTCGGGATCAGTCTAGCACGGCTCGGAACTCAGACTCTTGGTGAGTCGAGATGCGAAGGGCCCGTACAGATTTGCCATGAATGCGGGATGTAGATATGCTGACGATACGCCTCTACGCAGGAAAAAAGCTGGCGTATCGCGCTGATGCTTGGCGGGCCACCGGAGCGGCCCGCAGCACAATGTCAGGCCGGTCTTCCCCCGTGGTCAGTGACTACCATCGTGTCAGTCACACTGACGAAGAGCGGCGTGATGACATATTCGCCTCCCGCGTCTTCAGGTGCTGTTACGGCGACGATGGCCGAGGCCGGCGCACCGTCCACGAAACAGGAGAAAAGCGCGAAGTTCTCGAAACGACCGGACGTCAGCGCCTCGAAGGCGCTGACGTGATCTCTGCGGATGTTAGTGCTCACGCGACGATCCCTCCCGCTGCACGGGCGCGCTCGGCATAGGCGCTGAGCGGGCCGTCGGCCTTGAAGTGCAGATCCCGTTCGACAGGCAACCCCAGGCGGCCCCGAACGGCGCGAATTTCGCTGAGGCGCACCGAGCCAATCTCGGGAAAGCCAAGCCCAAGGTCGCAGAGGCCGTGCGCAATATCCGGGTCTTCCGGATCGGTTTCGGAAAGCAGCCAGGTCGCTCCGGCATCGGGGGTGAAAAGCTTCACCACTGGTTCGAAGTCAAAAGTGTCTTCGCCTGCTTCGATGCGGTCTTGGTTGGTGCGCCCATTCGCAGCAAGCTGCTCGAGCATGGATTGTGGCAGAAGGTCCATAAGGTGTCTCCTTGGATGTCGGTTTGGAAAGACCGGGACGTCACGAACCGGCCCAGAGGGCGGCTCACTCGACGAGGGCAGGGGCATCGCCCTGCCCGTCGGGCTTCGGCTCGAAGAGGACCAACTGGCCGGTCACAGGCACGGCAAAGAGCTGGATGGTGAGGAAGGATTTCGCGTCAGGCTTTTGCGGGAAGGCGACACCGATCTTGTGGAAGCGGGTCTTGCCGTCCTTGCCTTCTTCGGGGGTGGTGACGGTGTAGTAGCGGGTCATGTCGATCTCCTCTCGTTTTCGATGCAAGAAGAGAGCGGGACCGGACGGATCGGCTGTCAGGCGGAACTTTGTGCCGCGAGGAATGACCGCATCGGCGGTCAGGGGAAAGTTCTGCTTGAAGGAAGCAAGCGGCGCGCGCGACCGTCAGCCGAGCCAGGTTCCGCAGATTGCATCAAAAGAAAACGCGAGGCGATCGACCGGTCCTTGTCGCGGTACCCCACTCCGGGGTGCTGGCATGACGCGCAGGCGCACCAAAGGCGCGGGGGTGCCGAACCATAGTCCGCCGTACAAAGCCAGAGAATGGCAGCTCAGGGAACGCAGTCGCCGCAGCATCCGGGTTCAGCCTGACATTGTGGTCAGGGCCCATGCCTCCAAAGGTACCGGAATGTGTCGAAAGCCCGTTTCAGAGAAAGCGCCGAACGCGCGAGGCGTAACCCTCGAATTCCGATCCATATTGCGCGCGCAACCATGGCTCCTCAGCGAACGGCGCGGCCAACAGCGCGAGGATAGCTGCGCCTCCCACCACCGAAACCAGTGGTGCGGCGGAAAAGAGCATCCATCCCAAGATCATCACCAAGTCCGCAACATACTGGGGATTGCGGGAGTGGCGATAGAGGCCACCGGTCCGAAGTTCTCCCACCGCCCCGCCTGTTTGGGCGATGCCGAAACGCGAGACTTCTAACCAGACCGCCGCATTGCCGAAAAGGATCAGTGGCACGCCAAGCCCGAAGCGGACCCATGCTGGCAATGGCAGGCTCCCCCATCCAAGAATGCCAAGAACGATGAGTATCCCAAACAGCGTGAATGTGGGTATCCAGACCAGAAACGGCGTCCACGTTGTGTAGTCGTCTGGTGGCCAGAGGCGGCGCGACGGATGTGCGACAGACCAGAGGATCGCCGCCAGTGTGCCGAGCGCAATCCCTAAACCGAGACACGTCAGGGCGGTCTCCATCAGACTTCGGCGTGGCTATGAGCGACAACCTCACGCCGTTCCGCAAGCGCCTGACGAATGATCTGATACGCTGAGGACAGGAACAAGCTTGCCATGATCGCGGCGACGATGAGGTCCGGCCATCCCGACGCAGTGCCCCACACACCCAAGGCGGCGATCATGACGGCGACATTGCCGATGGCATCGTTGCGCGAGCAGAGCCAGACCGAGCGCACATTGGCGTCACCATCCTTGTAGCTGACAAGGAGGACTACGCTTGCGAGGTTTGTCGCCAGAGCCAAAGCGCCAATGACACCC
Source organism: Dinoroseobacter sp. S76 (assembly GCF_049801095.1). Classification (NCBI taxonomy): domain Bacteria; kingdom Pseudomonadati; phylum Pseudomonadota; class Alphaproteobacteria; order Rhodobacterales; family Roseobacteraceae; genus Dinoroseobacter; species Dinoroseobacter sp. S76. Next base: position 6,129 of record NZ_JBNAGH010000013.1, read on the forward strand.
ATGATCTCCGCTTCCGGCACGCCGACATAGAACACACGGTAGACGGTGGAGCCAAAAACCCACGCCCCCATCAGAAAGAGGCTGACCCCCTTCGCCAAGGCCGCGTTGGTGCGCGCGCGAATGGATGCGCCGATGACGGCAAGTGAGATGCCATAGGTCAAAGCGTCCCCAAGAAAATCCAAAGCATCCGCCTTCAATGCCTGCGACTGCGCAATCTGGCCCGCCGTCATCTCGACGCCAAACATGATCGCGTTCAATGCGATGACAATCCAAAGCCGCCGCTTGTATTCGTCCGATACACCATCGAACTTAGCGTCGTTTCCGCAACATCCGGCCATCACACGCCCTCCTTCAGTTCAAAAGGCATCTGAGCCGGTTCAAGACTGTTTTGGCCGCCGGGGATTGTGGGCACTTGGCCAGCCCGGATGCGCGCGACGCGCCTGTTCATCCAATGCCGGATGACCAGGCGATAGACCAGCCCGCGCAAACCCGACAGCTGATGGTGGTCTGCATAGAAATCATCGGGGCTGTCGAAGACCCCGAAATCGTGGTTGATGCCTGTCTTCTGGATATAGGTGCTGTCGCCTGTCCATTCGACGCGCGGGGCCTGCAGGCAATCTGTCCCGGCGCCATAGGCGCAAAGCGATGTGCGATGTGAGAAAGCTTCCTGAAGCGCGCGCAACACGCCCTGGTCGAGAATAAAGCCTTCAAGATTGATCCAGGTGCCATCGATCAGAACCTCGACCCAGGAATGGATGATGTTGCGCGGTGCGATGGGATAGACCAGTTCCGGCACCACCCCGCGCTGCAATCCTTTGTCGATGAAAAAGCCATGAAACCGACAGGGGATGTCCAGCGCCCTGAGGAGCGCCATCAGAAGCGTGCCTTTGGTGTTGCATTGACCATATCCGTCAGCCAGCACCTGAGAGGCAGGCAGCGCATCGTCGCTGTTGTAGCCGAACAGGATTTCGTTGCGCACAAAGTCATAGGCCGCGCCAATGCGCGCGTGGGGGTCAAGTGAGGACCATCCGCGTTCAGCGACCAATGCTTGAATGGCATCGGATCGAAAATCGAGGATGGGGGTTTCGGCAAGGTATTTCCGGGACATGATTCACTCTGGTTCTGGTGTCCCACATCATATACGATCTCTAGTGACTAGAGGTTCAAGAGGTTTCTTCATGTTCTCTATCGGCGAACTGTCCCGGCGCACAAACGTTAAGGTTCCGACCATCCGATACTATGAGGAATCGGGGCTTCTGGACGCCCCGGAACGGACGGAGGGCAACCAACGCCGGTACGATGCGGCGGGCCTAGAGCGTCTGAGCTTCATCAAGCACGCCCGCGATCTCGGCTTTTCGATTGAGGCAATTGCCACCTTGATCGATTTACAAGGCCACCCGGATCGGTCGTGTCGCGAGGCGACAGACATTGCGACGGCCCAACTCTTGGACGTTCGCGCAAAGATCAAACGCCTTCGAGCGCTTGAAAAAGAGCTGGTGCGGATTTCGAAAGGCTGTGACGGCGATGGCGTGTCGGAAGACTGCTACGTGCTCGCCTCATTGTCTGACCATGACCTCTGCGAACGTGAGCACTGAGAGACGACAAGATCTTCACATAAGATCAAATGGTCGGTTAACCCCGCAGTCCGGTCAGCAGTGGTTCCATGAGGGAAGCTCCAGACGTGCCAGGGAGGCATCGCCTGTTGCTTCCCTTGAGGGCACCTAAGCGGCGGCCTCGTCTTTTTCAGGCTGCAATTCATACAGAAAATCGACCGCACGCTGCGCATGGGCCGCGGCCTGGAAGATATATCGTGTGTCGCTCCGAAGACCGCGAAGCCAGTGGTCGATATAGGCGGCATGCTCTGCGCGCGGTTCCAGCGATAACCCCAGATCGGCGGCCAGAAATGCAGCGCCCAGTTCAGCCACAAGCTCCTCTTGCGCATAGCCTTCATCACCCCAGCGTTTTCGACCGAAACTCCGGTCCAGGCGATCGGGATGGCGGGTCCAGTGGGTGATCTCGTGACCGAGTGTGGCGTAGTAGCTCTCGGGGTCTTGGAAGGTCTCGAAGGGCGGCATCTGCACATAATCCGGCTCAACCGCATAGAATGCCTGGGCTCCCCCGTGACGAATGTCGGCCCCTGTCGCTGCAAAGAAGGAGTCTGCGGCCGCATCGCGATCGACTGTGTCAGGCATCGGCTCCGGGACGGCGTAGAACGCCGCGGGAAGGCCCTCGATCTGGTCGACGTTGAAGACCGTGTAGCCTTTCATGAAGGGGATTGCGACCTCGCGGTCCTGACCGGCCTCATCGCTTTCGGTCTTGCGGAATGTGTCGGCATAGACGACCAGCTCGCCCTTCGCGCCCTTGCGCACCTGGCCGCCGAGTGCCAGCGCCTGACGATAGGTCATCCAGGTCGGCGCCGCGAACCCTTTTGTGACCGAAGCGGCCCAGAGCAAGACGATGTTGAGACCGCGATAGGCGACGCCATTGTGCCGCAGGGGTCGTGAAATGCGCCCTGCAAGGTGTTCAGCGCTCCAGGGCTTGTGCCAGGGCCGGGTACCGGCTTCGAGATCGGCGATGATCTTCACGGTGACGCGGGTGTAGATGTCGGGTCGATGTGCCATGATGTCCTCCTTTCGGCAGGTCCCTCGTGCGGGACGCGGAAAGGCAGGACGGACGCAGGAAGCCGACGGCGCATGGTCAACACGGGGGGAGCGCCCGCGACCGGCGCGGGCAGACCATTGCGCTGGCGGCGGCGTCTGTCAGGCCCGCGCTCCCCTGCTCGCACCGGGGATCTGACGGGAGGCGCGGCTGGCAAAAAGAAACGGAGCCGACGGGTCCGTGTCATCGGGACAGATCATCGGATCCAAGGGAGCAGGAGCCAGAAATGCAATTCTAGAGCGCGCGCAGCTGGTCGATTGCGGCCGACAGCGGCATGGCACGGAGCCCGCCGGGCCCCGGCACTTCGCGGGTCTCGGCATAGACCAGAAGCCGCTCCGCCACGTCGAGATCGTCTGCGGCGATGTGGAACCCGCGGGTGACCTTGGGGCTGGTCGTGCGTTTGACCTCAATGGCCCAGAGCGCGCCGCCTGGCAATTTCAGGACCAGGTCGATCTCGGCCCCGGCCGAGGAGCGGTAGAAACTGGCTTCCGTGCCGCGTGGGGCGGCGGCGATCAGGTTTTCGATGCAAAAGCCTTCCCAGGACCCGCCAACCACCGGGTGACCGAGGAGCGCCTCGGACGTCTCCAGCCCGAGAAGCGCGTGGGTCAGGCCCGCATCGCGGATGTAGACCTTGGGCGATTTCACCAGCCGCTTGCCGGTATTCGCGTGCCAGGGCGGGAGCCGTCGCACCAGCATGAGATCCACCAAGAGATCGAGATAGCGGGCAACGCTTTGGCCGGAGACCCCGAGACCAGCTGCCAGCTTCGCCGCGTTCAAGAGCCCGCCTTGCTCATGGGCCAGCATGGTCCAGAATCGCCGCAGGGTTTCGGCCGGGATGCGCAGACCGAAGCTCGGGATATCGCGTTCGAGATAGGTGCGAATGAAATCCTCGCGCCAGCTCAGGCTTGTCCGGTCCGACTGTGCGAGAAAGCTGTCGGGAAAGCCGCCGCGCAGCCAGAGCCTCTGCAAGGCCCCCTGCCCCGCCTCGTCCAGCGTGAACGGGGTCAGCTCGTGATAGCTGACCCGGCCTGCCAGCGATTCAGCGCTTTGCTGCAATAGCGTATTGGAAGCCGACCCCAGAAGCAGGAATTGCCCGGTCCGGTGCCCGGCCCGCCGACGGCGATCGATCTGTCCCCGAAGTGCACCAAACAGCCCCGGCATCAGTTGCACCTCGTCGATCACCACCAGCTTGCCCATCTGCGCATCAAGATAGAGGTCGGGCTCCTCGAGAATCTGACGGTCTGCGGTCCGCTCCATGTCGAGATAGACGGCCTCACGGGTCTCCGCGATATCCTGGGCCAGCGTGGTTTTGCCGACCTGGCGGGGTCCGAGAAGGACCACACCCGCCTGGGCATCGAGGGCATCTTCGACGCGTTGGAGGTGATTGCGGACGATCATACCTTGCATTTATTCCATCCATTGGAAGATTTGCAAGGATATTGAAGGATCGAGCACAGTTTCACGCCGCCATCCCGCTCAGCCGACCGAAGAAGCTGCGCTCCAGATGCAGCTCCCCTGCCCCGGCCTTTTCAACCATGCCCCGCAAATATCCGCCCGGTGAGTTGACCTCGCCTGAATGGACCTTCTCGAAGACCAATGCCAGGGCTGCAGCAGCGGCGGGTTTGCCCATCTGCTCCTCTGCAGCGATCCAGGCATGGTCCGAAATGCCGATCATCGGCCGCAATTCACCGGCAACCCGCACGAAATCGCGCCAATCCCGGATATAGCCGCCCAGATTGCGGCCCCAGGAGGTGAATTCCGGGCAGGCTTGCAATATGGTCCCCAAGTCGATCCCGACCTGCGCTCTGGCCGCCTCCCCTGCCCCATTGTCCGACGCTGCCCGTGCCACAGGCGCTGGCTTTGCTGATCTGGGTGGTTCGGTTTCCGTTTCCTCATTTTCTGAGGAATTACAAATTACAGGATGAAGTTGTTTTGTAATTCGTATGTGGGGTTCGGAATTGACCTCCCTGGGGTCCATATTTTCTGTTTCCTCAGTCATCTCTGTACTTTGACCCACAGGGTTTGCCTCCCACAGAAACACCTTCTCGACCCGCGACAGCAGGTCAGCGAAGCGATCAGCCAGTCGCTGAAGCATGTCGGCTCCCGCACGCGGGCCCGGCAGGCGCGCCAGAAGCGCCTCGAAGGCCTGTTGCAGGCTCCGGAGCCCCTGCATGTGTTCCTCGCGCTCCAGAGCCGCCTCGAGACGCGCCCGGATACTGCGCCGGGCGATCGTGATCTGACGCCGCAGACGCTGACAGAGCGCCCGCTCCGTCGCCAGATCGGCGGCCAGCGCCTCGAACTCTGCGACGCGGGCGCTCAAGGGGGCGAGATCGAACCCGTAGGCCTCGACAATCAAGCCGTCGGCATCGCGGCGGCCCCAGCGTTTGCCATTGGGGCTGTCTCGGAAGGTGAGCACACCGACCTCGGCCAGGCGCCGGGCGTGGCGCTTGAGCGTCGACAGGGAAAACCCGGTGCGCTCCATCAGATAGGCGTTGGACGCCCAGACGATGGGCCGCCGTCCCTCTTCCCAATCCTGGGGCTGGGTGAAGGCCGCCAGCGTATCGAGCAGCAGAAGATCTGCCGCTTTCAACCCGATATGGGCCCCCACGCGTTTCGCCGCGACGACACTGCGTGTCTTAGCAATAGAAATCTGTTCGCCGTCTCGGGCCAGCTGATCCGCGGTCCCGAGAGCCGGCGTCGGCTTGCGCCAACCGCTCTGTGTCATGCCTGTATCTCACCTCCGGTTTTGTGGAGGCAAAAGGGTCCCGTTCGCCAAAACGACGTTCTTTCGTTGACAGTGATTCGCGGGAGCGGTATCCAGAAGGTGTCTAATCTAATTGGATAAGCTCTCGGGCCGGATCGGCTTGGGGGCTTTTCTTTTGCCTCAGGTCATGATGTCGATGTCTCCTCTGATTGAGACAGATACTCCGCGTAGAGCTGATCGAGGTTCTCCGAGAGAAACTCTCCAAAGCCTGCGGAATCCTTAGATGTCAGCGAGATCGTATAGGCACGGCCCGCGCGTCCGATGACGCCCTTGATCCGGCCTTCTCCGGCGGTCCAGGTGCGCTTGGCCGGAGTGGCTTTCGCCGCCCGGCGCCGGGGTGCCCTGCCCGCCTCGGTCACCTTGCTGTGCAAAATCTCGAACTTGGTATCGCTGTCGAGCTGGTCGAACCCCTCCGTGGCCAGGATACGATCGGCCACCGTCACGTTGCTTTTGACCGCCATCAGCTTTTTGAAGTCTTCCCAGCGGTCCCGCCCGATTTGCTTGGCCGGTCCAATCGCGGCGATGACATGGCCCGGCACCGTTCCCGCCACTGACAGCATGCGCGACAGCAGCGTGCCGTCGATGGTCAGCGCCTGCTGGATCACCTCCTTGGCCTGGCCGAGATCATGCAGGTTCTTGGCAAAAAGCGCCTTCTCGATAAAGGAGAGATCGGCCCGGGCCGTATTCTCCTGGCCCTGTGCGAGCACATGGGCGACGTCATCCATCTCCTTGACCACGGCGCGGACCGGCCGTCCGAGCGCGCGGGCGACGCGCACCCGGCGATGCCCGAAGACGACCATGTAACGGTTGGCGGCCTCCGGATGCGGTCTGAGCAGGACCGGCGTGTCCTGCCCGCTTGATGCGATCGAGGTTTTCAACTCGTCGAAGGCCTCGTCATCGCCGCTGAGCCGGTCATTGACGAAGGAGGCATCGATCAGAGCGGGATCGATCTCGACGATGGTTTCGCCTTCGAGGAGGCGCTTGGAGTTTTCGGCAAGACTGTCGATCGAGACTTTCATGGATTTCGACGCACCGCGCATCGCATAGCTCGAACGGCCCCCATCGACCGGCGGATCGGTCGGTTGCCCGATTACGGATTTCAACAGGTCTTTTCTGGCCATGATGCCCTCCTTTCCGAGGCAGGGAATCCCTCGTCTGCACGGCTGTCAAAACGCATCTGCACGGCTGTCAAACTCATGGGCTTTCGCGCCCCCAGGCCTGATGCACGAGACCGGCGATTTCATCATTGACGGCGTTCAGCGAGGTGATTGCGCGGTCATAGGTCGACCGCACGAACTGCGCCCGCTCGACCTCGTAAAGCGTCTGCTTGGTGATCCCGGCATCCGAGATCGCCGTCGATTTCACCATCTGCGCTTCGAGCATCTGGTTGGGAAACATCGCCTGCAGGAAACCGACCATCTGCTTTTGCGGGCCGTCGGTGGGTTCGAACCGTGTCACCAGATACCGGAACCATTTGAGCCGCATCTCGGCCCCGGCTTCACGGATGGTGCGCAGGATGCCACCCAGCATCAGAAGGAACTGACTCATGGACATCACATCGAGCATCTGGGGATGCACGGTGATCAGCACTGAACTCGAGGCTGTCAGGGCCGTTAGGGTCAGATATCCAAGCTGTGGCGGGCAATCGATCACCACCACATCGTAGCGGTCTTCGACCTCTTCCAGTGCCTTCGAGATGCGCGTGAAGAAGGCGCGGCCTTCAGAGGGGTCGCGGCTGGTCAGGGCCACTGGCGTGTCGTATTCATATTCCTGCAGATCGAGGCTGGCCGGGACGATATCGAGGTTCGGGAAGTTCGTGGGCCGGATGACCGCGCTGATCGGCTGGCGCTCCGCGTCGTAGCGCAGGGTCTCGTAGAGCGAGGATACAGAGTCTAATTCAGGCTGAATCCCGTGCAGTGCGGTGAGCGAGGCCTGCGGATCGAGATCGACCGCCAGCACACGATGGCCTTTGAGCGCGAGGTGTTGGGCCAGATGGGCGGCGGTCGTCGTCTTGCCGCTGCCACCCTTGAAGTTGACGACAGAGATGACATGCAGCTCTTCGCCTTCGGTGCGATGGGGCAGGTACCGGCGCTTGCCCGGACGACCATGGGCATCGAGATAGGCGCGCAGCTCGAGCATTTGTGCTGCGGAATAGGATCGCCGCCCAGAGGCCGAGGTTTCTGGCTCCGGCCCTTTGCCCTCCAGATGCAGCTTCTTGATCGTCGACTGCGTGACGCCGAGAAAATAGGCCACTTCTGCGAGAGAAAACTGTCGCAGACCCTTCTGGGCATCGGGGGGATATTGTTCCTGACGCAAGATATTGAGTCGGTCGGAAATCAGTTCTCCTTGCTGGAGAATGATTTCATCGAAGGCCAACTCGCCTGTATCCTGCCGGAATGGTGCTGTCGCCATCCTGCCGCCTCGCCTAATATCGCTTTTATCGCGATTTCTTTCGTTAAACTGTGACTACAGCGGAAGTGGGTTATCCACAACGATTTTTTCAGCCGGTGGCAAAGCGCTGCCGGATCATGGCAGAGATCGGGGAGACCACAAGACCCCGTAGACAGGGCAAGAGAACCTTCAACATCTGGTAGGACGGAGCGCCGATCCAGCCAGCGCACCCAAGCATGAAAGGCGACAGAATTCACGTATATTATTGTTTTAAAATCTTTTTCTCGATTTGCACGGCTGTCAAAAAGCAAATGACGGTCCGCAGCACATAGACCGCGCAGCCAGACAGACGGTGCCTGCGACCACCCGCGCAGGCTTGAGACACAAGCACGGTCTGCCGCAGAGAGCGCATTGCAGCCATCCTGCCGGAATGCCGGTGAGACACAATCCAAGTTGCCGTATCGGCGAGAATCGGACGGCTGATTCTCAGGCCCAAGTCCGGGTGGGTTGGCCGGGTGTCCCGGCCAACCGCTGGCTCATGCGGCTTCTTTCGGGCCCCAGGGGATCACAGCCTGCAGGGTCGGGTCGTCCTGATGCGCTGCCTGGCCGAGATTGGCGTTGAACCCATAGTCCCGGATCGTCAGCGTGAAATAATCCGCGCCGGTTTCCCGGTTCTGTTTGCGCCAGATGCCGCCGCATTCGACGAGACGACCGCGGGGCGAACGGCCCAGCACCCGGTGGGTGGGGGCCATCGGATTGTCGCTGGTCACAGGTTCCACGGAGATGTCGAGATCGAAGGTCAGGGTCGAGATCGACCCGGTGCCCTTGGCGGTGCCGATCTCGGCGGTGTCGAATTTGATGCAGTTCGGGGTCATTGCGTGTCTCCTTGACTGGTGTTGCAATGCCGGTGACAGAAGCAGGGTACCCGAGGGGCAGCACCGCAGGCGGAGCGCAGCGGAGAAGGGCAGGGGACCGCGCTTTTTGCTCCGCGCGGAATGGCCGGAACGGGCAGGGGAAAAAGACGGGCTCCCACCTTTGCGGCCCCCGGGCGCCCTGCCACCGGCCACGCTCAGCAACACCGGTCGGAGACAGGCCGGACTTCCGGACAGCAACAGGTGACCGCCCCGGTCAGCGCCAAGGCGTCGGAACTGCTCTACGCAGCGGCGATGCATGCCATCGGACACTCAAAATCGGCACGCTATCCCGCCTCTCACCCTGAAACTTGCTGGCCCACCGCCGCCGCCCGTCATCGGCATGGGCCCCGCACCGCACACCCCGGAGGCGGCTTCACCCGGTCGTCGGCCTAAGGCGATCCCGTACTATGCCCGTCAGGGTCTCGGCCCAGGTCGCCGCGGGCAGACCATCCATCCAAGCCCCATGCCTGCAGCGCCGGGCGTCACCCTCCCGCCCGGCTGCGCGCCACCGGCCCGGTCCTCTGGCCAAGACGGCACATTCGGGAGGCACCACAAGGTATCTCTCCAAGACCCATCCGTCTGACGCCCCCAAACTGAGGGTCTCGCCGGCCTCTCACGTCGCGCAGCGACCCCCGCGCGGGCAGCGCCGGTCCGGCGGCGGGGCAGGGGACGTTCCTCTGCCCCGCCGCCGGACAATTTTTGGGTCATCCCGCAATCATTCTGGCCAAAGCAAAAAAAGACCCCGCCGGAGCGGGGCCAGGTGGTCTTCCCACGAAGGAAGGCTCAGAGGCAATCCGGGACCCAGACTGCCAGCTTGTGTTTCTGCTCGGAGGTCAGCCCCATGAGTTTCTGCGTGGTCGCATCGCCGATCAGCTTTTCCAGCTTCTCGGCCTTGTCCCCCTTCTTGAGCTTGCCGAAAGCCACCACCCGCGCGTCGCGGGCATCGCACTCAAGGAAGGTGCAGAGCAGTTCGGTCAGCACTCCGGCAGAGACGCGCGAGAAGAAATTCTCCGCCGTGGGTGTCCAGTGGGCGCGGATATCGGCCTTGGCCTCGGCGGCGATGGCCGCAAAGAACCCGGCATCCCCGGCCTGATCGGGCAGGGCGCGCGCGAAGGCCTCGGTGAGCACTGCGTTGCGGGCCTTCTTGCCGGTCGCCCGAAAGGCCGCGAAGGCCCCCTCCAGATCATCGACACGGGTGCCGTCCTGCCATGCTGTGGTCGGATCGCGACCGTGATCGAGGCGCGGCTCGCGGTCAAACCCGTCCTCAACGCTCGGGATGTTGATCGGGCGTCCGAGGCGCAGATCAAAGAGGCTTTCGAAAGACCCGGAGGTCTCCGACAGACCGAAGGCCAGCAGATCGAGCACCAAGTCCGGTTTGGCCAGAAGGGCCGATTGCACCGCCGCCAGCCGGATCGCCCGCATATCGGCAGACAATTTTTGCGAATACGGTGATTTCGGCGCCGGGGCAGGGCGGTCAGGGGCGGTGAGCACCCCGGCGGCAACCGCCGCGTCCTTGTCTTCGGGGCGCACGAGACCGCCGGTGATTTCTACCTTACCCGATTGATTCACAACGACAAAGCAACCTGAAACGCGTTTCTGATCATCGGTGTACTCTCCGTCGAGAATGGCTTGCAACTCGGCCAAGCGCGCCTCGCCCTCCGCGTCGAGCACGCCCGCCTCGCACATCTCGGCCAGCCGGTCGTAGGCCTCGACCTCCGTGTCGCTCAAATCGCCCTCGACCGGATAGAGCCGTGTCAGCTTCGCCTGATCGATTTCGTAATAGTTCAGCCATGGCTCGCGCTTGGCCTCGGCCCAATGCCAGCCGGTGTTGTTTACAAGGGCCGCGCGCGCCGCCTCGAGACCTTGGTCAAAAAGATCGTCGAGCAAACCCGGATCGGTGAAGTAGACCGCCTGCGAGAAGAGATCACGCGTGATCGCGCCGCCTGCCGCCTCATAGGCCTCTTGCCCGACAAAGAGGGCGCGGCGGTCACTGCCGGTCACCGCTTCGGGGTTGAGCGCGGATTTCAGCTGCGCCTCGGAGATCGGGTGCCCCTTGATCTGGTCGAGAAGCGTGAGCGTCAGCGCCTCGTCCTGCGACAGGGTGAAGGCCTTGGCCGCGCCAAGGGTGATCTCGCCTGCTGCCAGCGCGTCAATGACCGGGCCGGGCAGGGCGGCCAGCGCCAGCCGCTGATAGACACGGGCCTCGCTGGTGGCGAAGGCCAGCGCGATATCTGGCACGGACGCGCCCTTGGCCGTCATCGCCCCGAAGGCACGGATTTCATCTGCCGGGGTCAGGGCTTCACGCGCGGCATTCTCGGCATTGGCCCAGATGGCGGCTTCCTCGGCATCTTCGGTGATGCGCACAGGGACGGTGACCGGGGCAGGGGTTTCGGCCTCGGCGGCGATCTTCTGCAGTGCCCGCAGGCGGCATCCGCCTGCGACGATTTCGACGCGGCCTTTCTTTCCGCGCAGGCCTGCAAGGTTCTGGATCAATCCGAAGCGGGCGATGCTTGCCGCCAGCGTGTCGATATGAGCGTCCGAGACGCTCTTGCGCGGATTGATATCCGAGAGCGTGAGGGCGTCGAGAGGCACCAGTTCGATGCTGCCTGCGTCGATGGGGATTGGGTCTTGCTTGGTCATGGGAAAGTCTCCTTTCGGTTTGGATGGGCAGGGGCCGCCCCGCGCCCTGTGGGCGGCGCAGAAAGGCCTGTGGTTGGAAAAGGGTGGGGGAGAGGCCAGAGACGCGCTCAGGGCGTCGCTGAGGCGCTGTCGGGCAACCTACCACCAGCAGGAATAGATCACGGTCGATCCGGTCTGCATTTCGGCCCGCGCCCAAGCGCAGAAATCCAGATCATAGGCGCGGTAGTCTTGCGCCTGTTCGTCCTGAAACTGGTGGCCATAGAAAAAGCCGCCCTCGCATTGGGGCAGCGTGCCATCGGTGACGGCCTGTTCCAGACGGTCGATATCCTCCGGCGCGAGCCGCAACTCGCCGCAGTTGAGGTCGCTGGCAGGCAAGCCGGTGCGGGCAACATAGAGAGTTTCCATGAAGGTCTGCAGTCTGGAATGCTTGCGCCAGACGAACGCGGGCACTTCCCCTTCGTCTCCGCTTTCGGGTGTCTTGAGATAGGCATATTGATCGAGGCCCATGGTCTCGCTCCTTTCCTTCGTGGTTGGCGCGGCATGGGTCTTTTTTGCTTTGGCCCATTGTCCGCCTTGGGCGCGGGCCATCCCTGTCTCTGGCGTTCGGAAGACCCCCGCGTCTTCCGAAGGGCAGAGCAGGGGAGGGCACAGCCCGACCTGCGGCCGGACGGCGGCGGGACACAGGGGGCCGGAGCGGTGAAATCGGGAGGGGCCCGTCGGCCTCAACCGACGGGAGGCACCGGATTTCTCCGGCGGAGGCTGACGCGCCAGCGGCACCCGAGCCCCTGTTCGCGCTGTCGCCCGGATGTCAGGCGGAGGAAGAATGCAGAACTGTCGGGGGTGCCACAGCAGAGCGGCGGCACCCCCGTCGATTGGCCCCGTGATCGCGGGCAGTCCCGCGATTGCATTTTTGTTGTGCCCGAAGGATCGTTACCCGGGAGGGCGGAGACAGCATTGGCTCCGGGGCATCTTACGCCCTAGAGCCTGTCCAACCGGACGGTTGGCGGGCCAGTCCGATTGGCAAGGCCTCAGGCGTTTAACCGAGCGTCAGCACCATGTCCTCGGATAAGGCCAGGGGTGGAATGTGCAGGTTCTCCGGCGCGGGCCCTTTGCGAATGCGTCCCGCAGTATCGTAATGCGACCCGTGGCAGGGACAGAACCATCCCCCGAAATCGCCCGCGCCATCGCCAAGCGGGACACATCCCAAATGCGTGCAGACACCGATCATCACCAGATAGGCGCCATGGCCGGGAATGGCGCGGTTCCCATCCAGCGCTGCGGCCTCGCCAGAAAGATTGGGATTGCGCGCATCGGTGTCAGGCAAGGTTGAGACCGCCTGTTCACGGGCCTGGGCCATCTCCGCCTGCGTTCGGTGGCGGATGAAGACCGGTTTCCCGCGCCAATTGACGGTCAGTTGAGTGCCCTCGGCGAGCCCGGAGATATCCACAGAGATCGTCGCCAGAGCGCGCACATCCGCCGAGGGGTTCATCTGATTGATCAGCGGCCAGAGCGCCGCACCGGAAGCGACCGCGCCCGCGCCGGCGGTGGCATAATACAGGAAATCCCTGCGTTCAGTGTCGTCGGTCGCCTCCATAGCCGAGAAGTCTGCACCCTTCCCGCCCCGGAACGTCAACGTTGAGTTTGTAACGTTTTGTCTGCATCCCGAACGCAAGCCCTGAGCGTCCGTACGCCGTGTGACACTCAGTGGTGGGGCGGTGCGCCTTTCGCCATCATCAGATGGTGCTCCTGGTGATGCGCGCCGATGGTCATCAACCCGAAGAACCCCAGACCCTGTATCTGACCGGAATCGCCGTCGACAAGGAGCGCGACACCGTCCCCGAACTCCTCTACCGTGACCTCCCAGCCCGTCTCGGCCGCCAGGAACGGCGCATGGGCAGGCACCATCGCGCGAATGGCCTCGAGAACGCGCGGTGCCCCCCGGATCTCAAAGCGGATACCGGAGGGCCGCACACGGCGAGTGACCTCGGCTTGCGTTGTCAAAAGCTCCATGTCCACGAGATGTCGCCTCAGAGCCGCGATATCGACCTTGGCCCAATCTGTGTCGGGATCGGCACGCAGGAGCGCCACGATCTCGGCCATAGCAGCAAAGGCCGATTGCCCGGTTTCCTGCGGACGCGGCATCGCATGTCCGGTCGTGGAATGGCTGTGCTGGGCCGCGACGGGTCCGGAGAATGACAGGGCGAGCAGGAGGGCTACAAGGCGCATGGCGGGGTCCTTTCGAGGGATACATCAGGTTTGCCTCTAGCACGCAGGCCTGCTTCAGAATATGATTTCAATCATATGCTGCCAGAGCCCTATCACCTTCTCCCGACATCTGCCCTGCGGCCGCAAATGGTTTCGGCGGGCGACGTGCTCTTTCGAGAGGGTGCACGGACCCGGGGCCTCTATGTCTTGAAGACTGGGCGCGTGCATCTCGAGCGGGCGGGGCCAAATGGCGAGCGCCTCATCATTCATCGGGCGACATCCGGGACCAGTTTCGCCGAAGCCTCGGTCTTTTCGGAGCGCTATCATTGCGATGCCATCGTGATGGACGCAGCAGAGCTGGTCCGGATCGACAAATCCGCAGTCCTTGCCGCCTTCGCGAACCCGGATTTCGCGCGGGCCTATGGACGCCACGCCGCGCAGCAGGTTCAGGCCCACCGGCAGATCATGGAAATCGTCGGCATCCGCCGCGCCGAGGACCGGGTGATGGCGGGGATGGTCGCGGGTCTTCTGGAGGGCACCGTCGTCGACTTCGCAGCCCGCCTCCAGCTGACGCATGAGGCCACGTACCGCGCGTTGCGGGCTCTCGTCGAAGCGGGTCGGGTCACCAACCCGTCGCGCGGGACCTACAGGTTGGCCTAGCTGTGGCTGGCAAAGACCGATGTCGCGCCATCGAGCCCGACGAGCAACGTATCGAAGGTATCCCCCGCCCCGGGACCGCCCATGCCGGGGGAACTCATCGGCATGCCCGGCACAGTCAGACCGCGCGCCGCCGGTTGCTCTGCGAGAAGCCGGGCGATGTCTTCAGCCGGCACATGGCCTTCGATGAAATAGTCGCCGACCACCGCAGTGTGGCAACCGGCAAGCTCTGGCGCGATCTGGAGCCTGTCTTTCAGCGCATAGAGGGTGTCTTGATCGACATCCTGGGCTTCGATGGGCAATCCGGCCTGCCGGACATGATCGACCCAGGCCGTGCAGCATCCGCAGGTCGGGGTTTTGACAACCTTGATGATTGGTCCGGTATCGGCCATGGCCGGAAGCGCGAGCGTCGCGGCAGCGCCGGTCAGCAGAAAGGTACGTCGTTTCATGTGTCGTTTCCTCTTGAATTGTTGTCTAAACTAACATCGGGAGCGGGCCTGTCGAGGTGATCGTGGTGCGCGGATGGTGCATGATGCTTTGCCTCCGGTTCCATCGATTGCGTTATGTCCAGATCCTCCGCGTGGCGCTCGTCGAGGCAATCCGTTTCAAGCTGCAGGGTCACCATGTGAAACCCGTGATGCTTGGTCAGGTGCGTATAAGCGGTCTCAAGGATATGGGCGGCATCGGCAGGCTCGGCGTGGCGCAGATGGGCCGAGAAGGCGTGCTTGCCGCTGGTCAGCGTCCAAGCGTGAACATGATGGACATCGAGAACGCCGTCTTGCGCGCGCAGATCTGCGGTCACAGCGTCGAGATCGGTGTCCTCGGGGGTGCCCTCCAACAGAATATGCACCGCCTCGCGGATGACCCCGACCGAGGCCCAAAGGAGCACGAACCCGAAGGCCATGCCGAGGATCGGATCGATCGCCAGAAAGCCGGTGAATTCGATGACGAGGGCGGTCACGATGATCAACAGGCTGCCGACAAAGGTCTGGATGATGTGCCAGAGGGCGCCGCGGGCATTGAGATCATCCTGGCTGGATTTCCACATCAGGCCAAGCGAGATCACCTCGGTGACCAAGCCGCCGAAGGCCACCCAGAGCATCGGACCCGTGGGCAGATGGATCGGATCCCCGAGCCGCATCGCCCCCATCCAGATCACCAGAAGCGCCATCCCGAGAAGAAAGCCGCCATTGACCAGCGCGCCGATGATCTCGGCGCGATACCAGCCGAAACTGCGCGCCATGTCCGCCGGGCGGCGGGCGATCCGCTGCGCGATGATGGCGACAAGCACACCTCCGACGGCGGACAAGGTGTGAAATGCATCCGACAGCACCGCGATCGAGTCGGTCCAGAGCCCAACAGCCAGTTCGATCACGAAGTATATGCCGGTCAACCAGGCGGATATGGCCAGAGCCTTGCCCGAAGATGGCATGTGTCCCGCGTGCGCATGAGCGGCCATGTCAGATTTCCTTTTTTGCAGTGTGGTTGCCGCGCCAGACCGCAACGAGGACGGACAGGGCGGTGAACCCGCCGAGCGCCAGCGCCGTCCAGGTGGCGGTTTGCACGTCGCCATTCATGGCCTCGCTGCCGAGATGAGCGAGCAAGAAGCTGGCCGGTATGATCCCGACGAGTGTCGCCAGTGCAAACCGCCAGAGATGTAGGACACTCAATCCCGCCGCGTAGCTCACCATGTCGAAGGACAGGAACGGCAGCAGCCGGCTCCCGAACACCACAAACGTCAGGGTATTTTGTGATCCCAGCAGCCCGCGCCCGATCGTCTCGCCGACATGGCGTTCCACGAAAGGGCGCCCCAGCCCGCGCGCGAGCAGAAAGGCGGCAAGCGCGCCGATTTCAGCGCCGAGCACGACGAGCAGGGTTCCGAAGGTGTGCCCGTAGGCGGCCCCGGCGGCGAGCGCGATCGGCGCCGAGGGCAGGGGGCTGGCCACGATCGCCAACGTCATCAGCGCCACGACCAGAACCGGGCCAAGAAGACCGGCCGCATCGATCCAGCGACGCAGGTCGTCGCGCTCCGGCAGATCGATATCGAGGCCCGCAAGGTCCGGACGCGCCAGTATGACCAGCACAAGCCCCAGAAGGATGAGAACGACGAGACGCACCTTGGCCTACCTCGTATAGAGCAGCACAAGAAAGGCTGCCGCCATCAGGTCGAAGACAACGCAAAACGGGATGTACCAGCGCGGGACCCAGGCAAGGCGACGCGCATTGTGATGCGCCAGGTCCCAGAGCGCGTGGAGCGTGAGGCCCAGAGACAATGCTGCCCAATGCCAAAGGAGACCCGCTACGGCCGCCGCCCCGAAGACGAGAGCGACCGCCAGCTCGGACCAGAACACGGACCGGCGGCCATCGGCGGCCCCGAACCCGATATAGGCCCCGCCGATCAGGGCCAGAGTGATTGCTGCCAGAACCAGCGAGCTGTCCTGTTCCACAAAAAGATGGGCGGGCAGCGTTAGCCCAAAAAGTGTTAAACCGAGCCACGTTGGCCGCCCCACGCTCTGTTGCTCCCGGTGGCTTGGAAATTGCCGTGATGGGTTAGGGTATACACCTGTCATGCAGAGTGACTTGGGGCTTCCAGCTACTGGAGGGTCAAGACATGTTAGGAGTATTGATACATATTGCGACAAACGACAGGCGGGCCTTTCCGCAAAGATCAATCTATTCTGTGCGTTATGACGAGAGAGATATTGGATGTTTGGTGGATGAAGCAGTTATCCCGGTGTACCGGGGTCAAGAGCTGATGGGATCCGCTGCGCATATTCTGGTCGTCGACGATCACGCCGAGATCCGGCACTCTGTGACGCGCTATCTTGAGAAAAACGGGCTGCGCGCGACAGGCGCCAAGAGCGCGGGCGAAATGGATGCGCAGCTTGCCGAACACAGCTTCGATCTGATCGTGCTCGACATCATGATGCCGGGGGAAGATGGGCTGGCCGCCTGCGCGCGATTGCGCCGCGAACAGCAGCAGACGCCAATCCTTATGCTGACAGCACTCGGCGATGATGACGATCGGATCAAGGGGCTGGACACCGGGGCTGATGACTATCTGGCCAAACCGTTCAATCCGCGTGAGCTTCTGGCGCGGATCAATGCAATCCTCCGCCGTGCGGGAGACGGATACACCCCGCATGGCGGAACATTTGCGGGCAAGCGCGCAACGTTTGCCGGGATCACATTCGATCATGATGCCAGGCAAGTCATTTGCCCTGACGGCACGGTCAATCCACTGACAACGGCAGAAGCAAACCTGCTGACAGTCATGCTGGAGCGCCCCCGGGCGGTGATCAGCCGGGATGAGCTCCTGGAGCTGAGCGCCGGCCGCGTCGCCGGACCCTTCGATCGGACGATCGACAACCAGGTGTCGCGCCTGCGCCGGAAAATCGAACCGGACGTGCTTCG
The DNA here is from genome assembly GCF_049801095.1 of Dinoroseobacter sp. S76. Taxonomy (NCBI): domain Bacteria; kingdom Pseudomonadati; phylum Pseudomonadota; class Alphaproteobacteria; order Rhodobacterales; family Roseobacteraceae; genus Dinoroseobacter; species Dinoroseobacter sp. S76. Next base: position 23,772 of record NZ_JBNAGH010000013.1, read on the forward strand.
CCCCCGCATTATATCGACAGTGCGCAATGGCGGGTATTGTCTCAATTGCGACGTGGAGATCGAGACCTGATGCGTATGGGGTTCCGCTCGCAGATTGCCCTTTTGGTGGTGTCGGTGCTGTTCGTGGCGCAGGTCGTGGGTTTGTGGCTGTTTGTCGATGAACGATCGCTTGCCGTCCAAGCGGCCATCGGCAGTGAGGCCGCCGGACGCGCGGCAAACGTTGCCCGCCTGATCGAGGAAGCCCCGCCTGAATTGCATGAGGACATCGTTGCGGCCGCGAACTCGCCCCTCGTACGCTTCGATCTCGGCGACACGCCTGCCGTCACGCACACCCACCATGATGAGAACGGGGCGATTGAAGCGCGTATTCGTGCGCTTTTAAACGATGGCTACACCCGCGATATCCGGGTCGAGGTGCACGAGATTGAACAGGGGCTGTTGCCGCTGCCAAACCTCTCACCGGAAATGGCGGAAATGCACGCCGAAATGATGCAGGGAACCCTGGCGGCCATCGAAATGGAAGTCTCGATCGCCATTACCGGGGGTCAATGGCTGAACGTCGCTACCCGATTCGAGCGCCCGCCAATCCAATGGTCATGGGCCTCCACGCTTTCCTTCGTGTTGACAGCCGCCGTGTTGCTGCTGGCGATCTTCTGGTTCCTGCTGACCCGGCTGACGCGACCCCTGAATGAACTCGCTGCGGCAGCCGAAGAGTTTGGGCGCGGTGGCGGTCAGGGACCCCTCACGCCGGTCGGCCCAAATGAAGTGCGGAACCTGACGACGGCCTTCAATGACATGCAAGCGCGTCTGGCCCGCTTCGTCACGGACAGAACGCAGATGTTGGCCGCCCTGGCCCATGACTTGAGATCCCCGCTCACCGCGCTCAGGGTTCATGCCGAGATGGTGGAGGATGCGGAGACCAAGACCGGCATCGCGGCCTCTCTCGACGAGATGCAGGATATGGTGGAAGCGACGCTGGCCTATGCGCGCGGCGTGGGACAGGACGAGGCCCTGCAACGGATCGAGATTGGCGCGTTTCTGACCGACATTCAGGACACAACCCACGATACGCTGGATGTATGCCCGGGACCTGAGGCAATGGTGCAGATCAAGCCCAATGCTCTGCGCCGGGCCTTGCGCAATCTGATCGACAATGCGGGGCGCTACGGGCGCAACCCGACCCTGTCTTGGGCCATCTCCGAGGGCGGCATCGAGATCTTGGTCGAGGACACTGGGCCCGGGATCCCAGACGACCGCTTGCGCGATGTCTTCCAGCCGTTTCTGCGCCTCGAAGGATCGCGCTCCCGCGAGACCGGAGGCCATGGGCTCGGCCTTTCGATCGCCCGCAGCATCGTCTTGCAACACGGCGGCACCATCACGCTTTCCAATCGCGCGGAGGGCGGGCTGTGTGCCCGCATTGTTCTGCCGGTGAACGCGCACCAGACCACGACCATTCTCCCATCCGAGCATCCGGAAACGGGCACCGAAACCGGGGTTCCCATTCAGACCACGAAGGTGTGACGCCGTCGTCCGACGCGCGGGTTGATACATAACCTTACAAAATTCCAAGGCCTCACAAGTTCCGTCGCTCACTGATCTTCGATAGAAAACAAAGCGCTCGACATGGAAATGAGGCAGTCTCATGCAGGCAAGAAATCGATCCTCTCTGTCGCGTCGTCGTTTTGTTGGCGGCATCGGCGCAGCGCTCCTGTTTGCGCCATCGGTAATGCGCGCCGAAACTCTCGCACCGGTTCGGCGCAACGCTTCAGGCTTCCGAACCCACAATTGGAAAGACCACTTTGATCGTCTGGGCAAAGGCATCATTATCGCAGACACCAATTCCCGGGCGCTCCAGCAATGGACAGCCGACGGTGAAATGTTCCTTTATCCGACATCGGTCCCTATGACGGACGAACTGTCGCGACGGGGTTATACTGAGATCATCTTCAAGGACCCTGAGCCGGATTGGACGCCGACGCCATCGATGCGTGAACGCGATCCAACCTTGCCGGCCTACATGCCGCCCGGTCCAGACAACCCGCTCGGGGTGCGGTCGCTGCATTTGACGTGGCAATACTACCGCATTCACGGGACCCACGATACGCGCAAGATCGGTCGCCGTTCGTCCAGCGGCTGTATCGGTCTTTACAACGAACATATCATCGAGGTGTTCAATCGAACCCCGGTCGGCACGCAGGTCAAACTGATCTGATGGGGCGGTACGCGATCGTTGCCGTCGGAGTTGCCGTGGTTCTTGGCATAGGCTTCCGGTGGACCGGACCAACCGGCGATGCCGTTGCGCCTGCCGCGGACGACACGGCACAAGCGGCTGCACCCATGGTTGATGTACTGGTGCCGGAAACGCTGTCTGCCAATGCGGAGATCGGCAAACTAGCCTACGAAGCAAAATGCGCGGCCTGTCACGGTGCGAATGCCGCCGGGCAGGACGGCGTGGCCCCTCCGCTTGTGCATAAGATCTACGAACCCAGCCACCATGCGGATGCCGCCTTCCTTCTGGCGGCAAAGAACGGCGTCCGGGCGCATCACTGGCGGTTTGGGAACATGCCTCCCGTCGAAGGCGTCACGGACGGCGACGTAAAGATGATTGTGGCCTATGTTCGTGAATTGCAGCGCGCGAATGGTATAAACTGAAGCATGAACCGACGAAGGACGATCCGTGAAATATAGATTAGCACTGACAGTTTTCTTGGCGCTGACAAGCGCGCAAGCACTCGCACATTCCGAAAAGGAAAGTATGACCCCTGAAAACGGTGCCGTTCTTGATGCCGTGCCAGAGACAATTGGATTGCGGTTCAACGATGGGATGCGATTGACAAAAGTCGAGATGACCCATGCGGAAACACACACCGAGTCACTGGACCTGGGCACACAATCTGGCTTTGTCAAAGAATTCTCGCTTCCGCTTACGTCCATGGGACCGGGGACATATCAGATCGAGTGGCGTGGGCTTGGCATTGATGGGCACCCGATGAACGGTGCCTTTTCCTTCGAAGTGCGGTGAGCAGTGCCAGATTTCTGGGGACAGGCTGCGATTGCCGCAAAGTTCTTGCTTTACCTCGGCGTCCTCACGAGCGTCGGGCTTGTATTGTGTCGCCAAGTGTATTCAGACCAGTTGCTTGGAATTGATCGTTTTGTCCGCGTTTGGGCCGTGATCTTTGCGCTTCTGGCCATGGCGACGTCTTTGTTCGGCTTTGCCGTGCAAGGCGCAGTACTGATGGATGACGCTTCGGGCATGATCGATCCCGCGATACTGGCACTGCTCTGGGAAACCCCACCTGGAACTGCCCTGCTGTTGCGGGTTCTGGGCTTGGGTGCGCTGCTGGTAGGAACGGTCCTGGGCGGACGATGGCTGTGGGTGGCCCTTTTGGGTGGTGTGGTGGCAATCTGGAGTTTTTCAGAGATCGGCCACGTGGCCAGCGAAAATCGCCTTTGGTTTGAGGCCGTTCTGTTTCTTCATCTCATTGTGGCTGCCTTTTGGATCGGCGTGCTCCTTCCGCTTCAGAGGCTGTCGGGGCCGGGGAACACAATGAGCGGGGCTGCCATCCTCGGGCATCGTTTTGGCCAAGCTGCATCCGTTGCAGTCCCGCTTCTGCTTCTCGCGGGCGTGGTGATGACCTGGCGTCTGGTGGGATCAGTTCCGGCGCTGATCGGTTCGGCTTACGGGCTGACGCTGTTGACCAAGATAGCCGTCGTCACCGCCCTGCTGGCCTTGGCCGCGATCAACAAGACCCGGCTTGTTCCCGCTTTACAGCGAGGCGATGCAAAGGCGGGCGCCCGTCTTGCAAGATCGATTACCGTGGAATGGATCTGCATCGGTTTGATCCTGCTCGCCACGGCCGTATTCACATCCATCCTGCAGGTGCCATCATGAACATATCAAAACGTGACTTTCTTCGGATGAGTGCAGCGGGTTTGGCTTACATGCCAAATGCACTGTCCGCACAAACGGATCTGCTTTCTGTGACGGCCCGTGTCGCCGATGTGCAGCTTTTGCCTGATGACTATGGAAAAACGCAGATCTGGGGGTTCGATGGCATCGCGCCCGGCCCGGAAATCCGGGTTACGCAAGGCGCACGGGTAAAAAGACGGATCATCAATGACCTGCCCGATCCGACGTCGACCCATTGGCACGGAATCCGCATCGAGAATGCGATGGATGGGGTGGCGGGCCTGACGCAGGACCCAGTACGCCCCGGACAGAGTTTCGACTATGATTTCGTCGCACCCGACGCGGGGACCTATTGGTATCACGCGCACAACCGCTCGTTCGAGCAGGTCGCGCGTGGTCTGCAGGGCGCGCTGATCGTCGAAGAGCCGGAGCCGATTGATGTCGACCGGGAAGAGGTCCTGATCCTGGACGATTGGCGGATCGATCCGGAGACAGCCCAGATTGCTGATACTTTTGGAGCGATGCATGATCTTAGCCATGCGGGACGTATTGGAAACTACATCACCACCAACGGGACCTATAATCTCGCGAGGAAGGTGAAGCGGCACGAGCGCCTCCGCTTGCGACTGATCAATGCGTCCAACGCCCGCATATTCCAGCTCGGCCTGGATGGTCTGGAGGGCTGGGTCGTGGCGATGGATGGCATGCCGCTGGCAACGCCCAGACCTGTGGAGGGTCCCTTCCTCTTGTCATCTGCGCAACGGGTGGACTTGATCGTCGACGTGACCGCAGAGATGGGCAGCGCAGGTCACCTCGTGCAATTGGGCGGCGATGAAACCTTCTCGCAGGTGGCTTTCGAAGTGACCAGCGACGGCGCACGTGCGCCGCGGGGAACACCTCGACCCCTTCCGCCAAATGCCCATGCCATGCCCGATCTGGCAAACGCCAGAGACATAACTCTACTGATGGAAGGCGGGGCCATGGGCGGCATGCGCGGTGCCATGATGGGCGGGCGGATGTCGTCCATGCGCGACATGATGCAGGCTGGAAACTTCTGGGCGTTCAACGGTGCAGTCGGCGGCATGGATGGCCCGCCCCTGGCAGAGCTATCGCTCGGTGAGACTGTTCGGTTGAAGATCACCAATGACACATCGTTTCCGCATGCCATGCATCTCCACGGAATGCATTTTTATGAGATTGAACGCGATGGTAGCCTCGGCGCGTTTCGAGACACCACACTGCTCGACCGGGGCGAGGTGCGCGCCATAGCCTTCGTAGCCGACAATCCCGGCAAATGGCTGCTGCACTGCCATATGCTGTCGCACGCGGCGTCCGGCATGATGGCTTGGGTCAAGGTGGCATGAACGGGAGAGCGGCAATCCTCGGGATTGGTGTCTTGGCGGCACTTGGGGCAGGGGCCTATGTGTGGACCGGGTTTGCCGCCGATGTCCAAAGCGGCGTGATGCCAGCCACTGTCGATCTTGTCGCCGGCAAGGCCCTCTACGCCGAAACCTGCGCGGCCTGCCATGGGGCAAACCTGGAGGGTCAGGAAAACTGGCGAAGTCCCGGCGAGGACGGTCGGCTGCCCGCACCGCCACATGATGAAACCGGTCACACCTGGCATCACGGCGACCAGGTTCTGTTTGACTACACGAAACTTGGGGGCCGCGAGATGATGGCTGCCCAGGGCATGGAATTCGACAGCGGTATGCCCGGCTTCGGTGACCAACTCACCGACCAGGAAATCTGGAACATCCTCGGTTACATCAAGTCCACCTGGCCCGAGGAAATACAGGACATGCAGGCTGCGCGCACCAATGGTGTGCCGGTGAACTAGGAGAGCTCTCATGAAGACTGCAATGGCAATGGCTCTGGCCGCCACTCTGCTCACGCCGCTCGCGTCTCATGCCGACGGGCTCAGCGAAGACCGGGTGAAGGAACTGGTTCTCGAGGCCATCCGCGAGAACCCCGAGATCGTCCTCGAGGCGGTTCAGATCATAGAACGGCGTGAACAGGAGCGGCAGGCGGCCGCAGCGGCGAGTGTGCTCTCTGAAAACCGCGATCTCCTCGAGAACGACCCGAACGCGCCTGTGCTCGGCAATCCCGAAGGCGATGTCACGGTCGTGGAATTCTTCGACTACAATTGCCCCTATTGTCGTCGCGTGAAGCCGCATATCGAAGCGCTGTTGGACGAAGATCCCAATGTGAGGCTGGTCTATCGCGAGTGGCCGATCCTCGGAGATGGCTCCGTTTTTGCCGCACGCGCTGCATTGGCCGCGCGCGAGCAAGGCAAATACCAGGAGTTTCACTGGGCATTGATGGGCATGCAGGGCCGGGCCGAGGAAGCCTCCGTCATCCAGGTCGCGCAGGACATAGGGCTGGATATCGCGCAGCTGCGACGGGACATGCAGGCGCCCGAGATCGATGCCCATATCGCGGCGTCAATGGAAATGAGCCGCGCGCTTGGTTTTAACGGCACACCATCCTTTGTGATCGGAGACGCGTTGGTTCCGGGAGTCATCGAAGCAGATCAGATGATCCGTCTCGCGCAGGAAGCGCGCGTCGCCGGTCAATAGAGTCCCGTCAATTGGCGGACGAACATCGTCACAACGAGTGGAAGAGGTAATTTGATGGCCAAACTGACGCGTCGGCACTTTGTGGTAGGGTCTGCAATGCTCTTTTCGGCACCGCTCGCCGTGCCGACATCGGCAGCGCCCTCGTCCCCGCGCGCGATGTGGGATGTTTGGGATGCGCAAGTGACGCCTGCGGGCTATGACCCTTCCACATCCAATCCCTGGGGGGTTCATCCGCGTTTCTTACCGGTACGGGTTGAAACGAAGGCGGGCCTCGTGCCGGGTGATATCCATGTCGATGCCGTTGCGCGCTACCTGTATCATATCGAGCCGAATGGAGGCACGGCGATGCGCTATGGCGTGGCCATCGCACGCGGGACATTGTACGAACCGGGCGTCTACACGATCCGACGAAAAGCCAAATGGCCAACTTGGCGCCCAACCGACGCCATGATCGAACGGGACCCGGACCTTTATGCGCAGCACTCGGAGGGGATGGACGCAGGGCCGACCAACCCACTGGGGTCGCGTGCGCTTTATCTCTACATTGGGAACCGGGACACCTATCTGCGTATTCATGGATCGCCTGAGCCGCGATCAATCGGAGGTCGTGCAAGTTCGGGGTGTGTGCGCATGATCATGGCACATATCAACGATCTCTATCCTAACGTAGAGACCGGCAAGACCGCGCATCTTTACCCGCCTGAAGATGCGATCGGCGGCTAACCGAACACCTTGGACTAGCTCACCGCCTGGCAGATTGGATTGCCCTGTGACGTTCTCAGCGGCAACCAGGTCGCTTCGACCGGGCCGTCGTGCAAATACCAGAAGCAATTGTCATTCGGATCGAGCCTTACCTTCCTGAGGTTTTGATATGGCGCGGCGAGACCGACGAGTGGTTCAGGCAACTCAGCGAAGGCACCATCCGAATCGACTGCCGGTGTCGTGGCACATCCGGTCAGCAAAAACGCACCAAAAATCAGGCCCAATGCCTTAAAGGTCGCGCTCATCCGGGGCGTCACTCTTCTGGACCTTTTTCTAGAGCCGTCGCCTGATAACCCGCTTCCGCAAGAACCTGAAGCAGGGCGGCCGTGGGGATTGTCGTGTCGATCTCTGTCGAGTGTGCAGCCAAATCCGTCCGGATGATTGCTGACGGATCTGCAGCCTTTACCGCTTTTTCGATTGCAGCGACGCAATGGCCGCAGCTCATCTCCGGGACGTGAAATATCATGGCGCATCCTCTTCTCACCAATTGGAAATAGGGGGTCCAGTTGGTGGAAGGTCAAGCGTCCATCGATGTTGGAACTGGGGCTTTTGCCGCGACGGGTGCGTCCCCCTTCGATGTCTTGCGGTCTCCGTGGCAGGACTTCCCCATGAAGAAGAACATCACGCCATGTGCGCCGAGGCAGAGGACGATTGGGGCGAGAACGCCCAAACTGTCCTGAAGCCCGGAGAGCGTGCCGCCTCGGGCAAAGAAAACGAGCAGCGGAAGCAGCATGACCGCGCAGCACACCCACATGCCGACGTGCATGATCTTTGAATTTTGCGGCTGGTTTTCTTGATCTGACATATTCATCGAACACACTCCTATACCGGAAATAGCGCACCAATCGCTCGTCCGACAAGCTTACATATCGATACAATTCACTTGGAAACAGAGGGTTAGAGATACTGTAGACTCGTGCTGTTCCCACCGAAAAAGAAATATCCGTTAACCCCTTGAGCTTCCAGTGACTGGAAGCCCTATATCTGCCTCGGACACGCAATCGAGGTAACACGCCATGACCGACATCAACCAAACAACGCTCAGCATTGAAGGCATGACCTGTGCATCCTGCGTGGGTCGTGTTGAAAAAGCCTTGGCCGGGCTCGAGGGGGTTTCCGATGTCTCCGTCAACCTCGCGTCTGAAACAGCGCGCCTTTCGCTGGATGATCCGGCTCGACTTACCGACGCCACGCAGGCGCTCGCCTCCTTGGGGTATCCGGCGCGGACATCCCGCGTCACCTTGAACATCGCATCCATGTCCTGCGCCTCCTGCGTCGGACGGGTGGACAAGGCGCTCGCGGACGTGCCCGGTGTGCTTTCAGTGGGCGTGAATCTGGCGGCAGAAACGGCGACGGTCGAGTTTCTTGAGGGCGCGGTGTCCTTGGGCGACTTGATGGCCGCATTGGCAGCGATTGGCTATCCGGCCGAGATTGCCGAGGCGCAAGCAAGCCAGTCTCGTGTCGCACGCAAGGCAGAAGAAGCGGACGGGCTGCGCCGCAGTGTCTTATTGGCGGCTATCCTGACGCTGCCGGTCTTCATCCTCGAGATGGGATCCCATCTTATTCCAGCCTTTCATCATTTGGTGATGACGACGATTGGTCTTCAAACGTCTTGGATCATCCAGTTCGTCCTCGCAACACTCGTCCTATTCGGGCCGGGACGCCATTTCTACACCAAGGGGTTTCCCGCGCTCTTCAAAGGCGCGCCGGACATGAACAGCCTCGTCGCCGTCGGCACCGGCGCGGCCTGGGGATATTCCGTAGTCGCAACTTTTCTCCCGGGGCTTCTGCCAGAAGGGGTCCGCGCGGTCTATTTCGAGGCCGCGGCGGTGATTGTTGTCCTCATCCTGGTTGGCCGCTGGCTCGAGGCACGCGCCAAGGGCCGGACCGGTGCCGCGATCCAGGCTCTTCTTGGTCTTCAGGTCCGCACTGCCCGCGTTTTGCGAAATGGAGAAACGCAGGAGGTCGATGTCGATGCGTTGGCGGTTGGAGATGTGATCCTCGTCCGACCGGGTGAGCGGATCCCGGTAGATGGCGAGGTGACCGAGGGATCGAGCAACGTCGACGAGAGCATGATCACCGGAGAACCTGTGCCCGTTCAGAAAACCGCAGGTGCCCCAGTAACGGGCGGGACCGTCAACGGCACCGGTAGCCTGACATTCAAGGCCGCACGGGTCGGTGCGGATACCACGCTCGCTCAAATCATCCGCATGGTCGAGGAGGCGCAAGGCGCCAAGCTGCCTATCCAGGGCCTTGTTGACCGCGTGACCCTGTGGTTCGTGCCTGCGGTTATGGTGCTCTCTGCGCTCACGGTGGCGGTCTGGTTGCTTGTCGGTCCCGATCCGGCTTTGACCTTCGCGCTCGTGGCCGGCGTCTCGGTTTTAATCATCGCATGTCCTTGCGCCATGGGACTGGCCACGCCCACCTCGATCATGGTGGGCACGGGGCGCGCAGCAGAGATGGGGGTCTTGTTCCGTAAGGGCGATGCGCTGCAAGCTTTGTCCGAAGTCGATGTCATTGCCCTCGACAAGACGGGGACAGTCACCGAAGGCCAGCCGTCTTTGACCGATCTGGTCACCGCCAACGGCTTCGACCGGGACCGGGTCCTGACCTTGGTCGCCGCCGTCGAGGCCCAATCCGAGCATCCCATCGCTGAAGCCATCGTCCGCGGCGCGCGGTCCGAAGGCATCGCGGTTCCGAATGCGAGCGGCTTCCGGTCGATCACGGGCTACGGCGTTGCCGCGACCGTTGAAGGCCAGGAGGTGATGGTGGGCGCGGACCGTTACATGACCCGCGAAGGCATCGAAATCGCCGCTTTGGTTGAAACGGAAGCCGAGTTGGCAAAGAGGGGTCGGACAGCGCTGTATGCGGCCATTGACAGCAAACTGGCCGCAGTGATCGCCGTGGCGGACCCCGTGAAACCCGCGAGCCAGGAGGCCATCGCAGCACTTCACGCGCGCGGTTTCACGGTCGCGATGATCACCGGCGACAAACGCGAGACGGCGGAGGCCATCGCGTATGAGACCGGGATCGATCACGTGATCGCGGGGGTCCTGCCGGACGGCAAGGTAGCAGCCCTCGACGACCTGCGCGCGGGAGACCGAAAAATTGCCTTCGTGGGCGACGGTATCAATGATGCCCCGGCCCTGGCCCATGCGGATGTGGGCATCGCCATCGGGACCGGAACCGATGTCGCCATCGAATCCGCTGATGTGGTCTTGATGTCGGGCGATCTGCGCGGCGTCGTGAATGCGGTCGAGGTCTCCAAGCGCACCATGTCGAACATTCGCCAAAACCTGATCTGGGCCTTCGGCTACAATGTTGCGCTCATCCCGGTTGCCGCCGGGGTTCTCTATCCGGCCTTTGGTCTGCTTCTCTCTCCCGTCTTCGCGGCGGGTGCGATGGCCCTTTCGTCGGTCTCGGTTCTCACAAACGCCCTGCGTCTGCGCCGCATCGCGCCAGCCTTGCGTGAAGACAGAGACACCATCGCGCCCAAGATCAGCGCACAAACTCAACCCGCAGAATAGGAGGGTCGTCTTATGAACATTGGAGAAGTGGCAGAACGATCCGGCATCCCGCCCAAGACCATCCGCTACTACGAGGATATCGGCCTCGTCAGGCCTCAGCGCAGCGGAAATGGATACCGCGCGTTCCGGGAGACCGATTTACACAAGCTTGCGTTTCTCGGGCGTGCGCGTGCGCTTGGATTCACCATCGAGGATTGCCGGACTCTCTTGAGCCTCTATGAGGACGAAGCGCGCGAAAGCGCCCAGGTGAAGGCTATCGCCGAAGAGCATTTAAGTGCCATCGAGGACAAGATCACGCAGCTTCAGGAGATGCGCGAAACATTGTCGTATCTCGTCGAGGCCTGCCACGGAGACCACCGACCAGATTGTCCAATCCTGAAGGACCTCTCTGGGAATTTGAAGAATATCGCTTGAAAACGTGCCTGAATTGGATTCCCCCAACTCGGCACACTTGATCCTTATCGAAACGTCAGAAGCGATGTCATTCTGAAGCGAGACTGCGTATGGACGCGGTGTCGAGCGCCTCGAGCACGGCCTGCGGCGTGAGTATCTCTGGGAGAGAAATACCGGAAGGAGCCCCCGGCCCGAAAACGATATTGAACGGAATGCCGTAGCGGTCATGACGCTCGAGAAACCGCGCGATGCTGTCATCCGGCCGGGTCCAATCCGCTTGCATGGCGATCACGGTCCCATCGCGCAAGCGCGTGCGCACCGGATCCCTGTCGAGAACGAGAGACTTGTTAGCTTTGCAGGTCAGGCACCAATCCGCGGTCACGTCGACGAACACCGTCTCCCCTTCCGAGACGTGCCGCGCGATGCCGAGCGGGTCGAAATCCTGCCAGTGGGACGTTGCATCCAGCGCTACACTGGTGCTGTCAGATGCTGAGAACCGACTTGCCCCGAAGACCGCAAGAAGAACGCAGGCGGTCAAAACGGTGCGTCGCACCCACCGATTCTCCAACGGGATCGACGTCGCGACGATCAACACGATTGTCAGCGCCAAGACCAAAGTGGCGATGCGCGCACCTGCCACGCCGATGAGGACGAACAAGAGCCAAGCGGCCGTTGCCAGTAGCAGACCGCCCAGGAGTATCCTGACCAGAAGCATCCAACGACCGGGCCGCGGCAGCCGCGTGACCAATCCGGGAAATATGGCAATCGCAAGATAAGGAAGGGCTAATCCAAGGCCGAGCGCGGTGAATATGACCATTACATCCAGCGGCGTTCCCGCAAGCGCGAAGGTGATCGCGGTACCGAGGAATGGAGCAGAGCACGGCGTGGCGAGGATGGCTGCGAGAAGGCCCGTCCCGAAGTCTGAAAAGTACCCGGATTTGGCGCTGCCAGCGCCCAAGCCGTTCTGTAGGCTCGCGGGCAACGATATCTCGAACGCCCCGAAGAGGTTCGCAGCAAAGACGGCGATCACCATAAACATCAGTGTCACGAAGACCGGATTTTGAAACTGCACACCCCAGCCGACGGACACACCGATCCACTTCAGAGCCAGCAGGACGGCCGCAAGCGCCCAGACAAAGGCGAAAACGCCCAAGGCCGCAAACAGGAAGCCGTTGCGCGTCACTTGCCGGGATTGACCCGTTGCGCTCAGGACGGATGCAAGCTTGATCGACAGGACAGGCAGAACGCACGGCATAACATTCAGGATCAGACCACCGAGAAAGGCGATGCCGGCCACCGCCACGACCTTCAGTACACTCGATCCAGAGTTCGTACTCGAATACGGTGGGGGAGGGGGATCTGAAGTGAGCGTGACCGGTGCTGTGATTGCACGAGCCGTGTCCGTGATCGTCACCGAAGGCTCTGCAGGATCATCGGTCCAGGCATTGATTGGGATTTGCGCCCAAAGTTCTGTTCTATCACGACCCAATCTAATGTCTGGTTTGCCGAAGGTCACGAGCGGTCCGAATTCCGGGAACACATCGACCTCGCCGAAGGGTCTGTCGCTTGTCGCCACAACGACGAGAGCGGAGGCGCGCGCATCGAGGGCCGCGACCGATACATCGATATCGCTGTCCTCGGGTGCAGCAGGTACACGATCGGCAAAAGTGGCGATCTTGTCTGCCGAACTTGCATCGATTCCGACCCCGTGTGGCAGGACGAGCGACAGCTCAAATTCATGGGGCACGCAGACAGTCGAGCATGTCAGCAGCGCAACGCGTGCGCGCAAGTCCATGGGGCTGCCCGGGTCCTCAAGTGTAGCTCGGATCGGCAAGACAACCTGATTGGAGTAGCCGAAGTTCTCGATCCCGAAAGCCTCGAAGCGTTCTGGCGCGGGCCAAAGGAGATCCGTGGCTTTCAGGTTGACCGAACCTGACCAATCGATCTCCGGCGCCAGTCCAACCTCGCCGGGCGTTCGCCAATATCCCTTCCAGCCCTCGCCGAAATCCAACGCCAATCCAAGTGAGACGGAGGCGGTATCCGGCGCAATCCCGTTTTCGACTGAGATCAGGCGCGCGGTGACTGCAGGATTTGAAAAAGCCTCAGATTCCGCGGCGTTGGCGACATGGGGTGCGGTTATGCTTGCGAAACCGAGGGCGAAAAACAGTAGCCAAGAATGGAGGTGAGAGAGCCAAGTCGTCATATACGCAGGTCCGCGATCAACGCAGAGCATCGGGCAGGCTCGTCAGTGACGTTTCCAGATCCGTCACAGGCAACCCGCGTGCGATCCAACCGGGCCCCACCGTTGAGCCAAGCATACCTTCCGAGACATCAATGAAGCCCGCATACCCGGCGCGTTTCAAGGCTCTCAAAAGACGACCGCTGCGCCCACCAGTGGCGCAGATCAGCGCAGTGGGTTTATCGCCTGAGAGATCGCGTGCCGCGAACAAGCGTTGCTCAAACCCGGACTCGTGCATGCTGATTGGCCAAGAGCCTGTCGCAACGCCTGTTTCTACCCATTCTGGGCGCGACCGCACATCAATCAGAGAAATCCTGTCCTGCGCCAATGCGTCGGCCGCCTCGGCAGCCGACCAGATCTCGCGCGTCGCGGCCACAACGACCTGCGGTCCCAAGACCCACGTCGATGCAAGCAGGATGAAGCGCCGCCTATCCACATTGCCTCCACAGTCGCTTGATGTGTAACGCCAAGACGTCCCGGAGCGCCCTCTGGAGCTTAAGCTGACTGACAAGCATTTTGCCAACCCTCCTCGCGTTCCAGCTCGATGATCTCCCGAACCATTCTGTCACTGATCTGACCCTGGACCACGGTACGCCCGATCACGAGGGCCGGCGTGCCGACAAAGGCGAACACGCGGGCAAGTGCTGCGCTGTCTTCCAACTCGCGCGCGATTTCAGGGCTCTCCATGTCCGAGATCAATTGCTTGCTATCGACGCCGATGTCATCGGAAAGGCGGGCAAGGTATTCCCGCGACGCTTGAAAGGGTGTTGTCATCAGACGTTCATGGAACGCGACGTAGGCGCCTTGTCGTTTCGCCGCCAGGGCTGCTTTGGCCGCGAGATTGGAACTGTCGCCGAGGAGCGGCAACTCATGCCACGCCACTGCGATCTTGTCCGGCATCTCGCCGGTCATGCCAGCCAATCGCTTGGTCTGCACCCGGCAAAAGGGACAGTAGTAGTCTGAGAATGACGCCATCGGGACCTGGGATGGCGTGGTATTCAGACCGCCATACAGGGCATCACAAATGTTCTCGGAGACACGCTCCAAGGCATCGGCTTTGCGCGCGGCGACTTCGGCGCTGTCCGCCGTTCCCAAGCCTATAAAAGGATCGAAGCCGCCCGATGTCTCACCCGCGACAAATCTGCGGAACCCTTCGGGTCTATCGAGCGCCTCCAATTCCAGTTTTTCCGGCAGCAAGGATGGAACTGTGCGCAACGCGGCGTAACCCGCGATGATCGCACCGATCGTCAAAAGCGTTGATCGTTTCTTGGAATCCATCTGATGCCTGATCTGGTCGCGTCCCTATGAGGGTCGTAGTGTGACGTCTTGTAAAAGGTCAACTTTACAAACTGATACAATCTTTCCGCCTCGCTCCAGTTGCCGCAACTTCTGAACAGCGCTACCTCGGGCGTATGATTTGGGACCCGTTCTTTTTCTTGCGATCGGCATGTCTTGCCTTTGTATGTCTGACGATCACCGTCGTCGGAACGCAGGCGATGCCGTTTGATGGAGAGATCAGCGGCATGGAGCGGGGCCCGCATATGGAAGCTGCTGCTTCCGCAGGAGAATTGCCCAGACACATCCACGCACACCACGTCGAAAACAAGAGCGAGCGGCATTTAGATGCTCACTCCGGACACGGCGACGGGTGCCACACTGCTCTTTGCTGTGTCAT
Organism: Dinoroseobacter sp. S76; assembly: GCF_049801095.1. Taxonomy (NCBI): domain Bacteria; kingdom Pseudomonadati; phylum Pseudomonadota; class Alphaproteobacteria; order Rhodobacterales; family Roseobacteraceae; genus Dinoroseobacter; species Dinoroseobacter sp. S76. The sequence goes on from NZ_JBNAGH010000013.1 coordinate 38,854, forward strand.
GGACTACCAGCAACACCTTGATCATCGGCCTGAAGAAAACGCGTTTACTTCGCCGACGCAGGTCGCGATTTTCAAGGCTCATGCATCCCGTGAGACCCTCGTCCCAGATCGCCCACCCCAACATTCCTGACATTTCGGTGCCCGCATATGCGGGTTGTTTGACCAATCGATCGCTGCATCCAATGCAGTCGTCAGGAGAAGATGTTTATGCGTGGAAGATACGCGGCACTTTCCGTTCTTGCCTTGGCAGTCGGCCTGGGCGGCGGGGTTTACGTTGAGCGGGTGTACCTGAATCCAGCGGTGCAAGGAGGGTCTGAAGGCCCCGAGATACTTTATTGGGTTGCGCCCATGGACCCAAATTTCCGTCAACCGGGACCTGGCAAGTCACCCATGGGCATGGATCTCATTCCCGTCTACGCCGGACAGGAACCATCTGGTGATCCCGCCGAAGTCACACTGAACGCGGCCGAAATCAACGCAATCGGCGTGCGAACGGCGGTTGCCCGCATGAGCGAGGTGCAACCTCGGATCGAGACTGTTGGTTTCGTGGGCTATGACGAGCATCTGACCAGCCATGTCCATGTCCGCGCTGAAGGGTGGATTGAGAAGCTCAAGGTGCGAGCGGTCGGTGATCGGGTGGGTCAAGACCAAGTGCTCTTTGAGCTCTTCTCGCCGCTCATTGCGACGGCAACCGGAGATCTGGTTCGTGCCGTCGAGGCCGGTGATCCGCGCATTCTGGATGCAGCGCGCAGCAAGTTGATGAGCCATGGTATGTCAGCTCGGCAGATTGCAGAGATCGAGGCAGGTGGCGAACTGGTTCGCAACATCGAGATCGAAGCGCCACAGAACGGCGTGGTTATCGCCCTGAATGCGGCCGATGGCATGTATCTGCAACCCGGAACGCTTGCCTTCTCCGTTGCTGATTTATCGAAGGTCTGGCTGATTGTAGATGTTTTTGAACGCGATATTGCCCGGCTTTCTGAGGATATGCGGGCCATTGCCCGGTTCGAACACTTACCCGGGCGCGTGTTTGAAGGCGACATCGACTACATCTATCCCGAACTCGATCCCCAAACGCGGACGCTCCCTGTTCGACTGAGGTTTGACAATTCCGATGGTGTGCTGCGCCCCGGAATGTTCGGAAGTGTCAGTCTCACGCCCAACGAAAGCCGTACAGTCCTGACAGTGCCATCTGAGGCCGTGATACGGACCGGGTCGGCTGAGCGCGTCATCCTGAAAACAGGGGAGGGGACCTTCCGACCGAGATTGGTTACTGCCGGTCTCCGGGACAGTTTCGGAGAAGGCGGGCGCACAGAGATTCTTCAGGGCCTGGGTCCGGGTGAAGAGGTCGTTGCCTCCGCACAATTCCTCATCGACAGCGAAAGCGCACTGAGTGCCGGGTTTACGCGCATGGCACCAACGGATGCCGACCCGGCACGGGGCAAGGGCGTTCTCGTTGCTCTCGATCCTGAGAGCCGGGTGGCAACGGTGCAGCATGACGCCCTGGAAAGCCTGGACTGGCCAGCGATGACATCCGACTTCCCTGTGAGAGCCGATGTGTCCCTGGATCGGCTAGCCGAAGGAGAGGCAGTCGCATTTCTCGTAGCCCGTGGCACAGATGGTCTCCTGAGCCTTACCGAACTTGCGCCAGATGATGGAATTGCCGGAACAGGTGCAGGAATTGCACGCGCGGTGACGTCGGATGGCAAGCTGACGCTGGAGCATGGACCGATCCCAGAGCTTGGCTGGCCCGCCATGACGATGGACCTGCCGGTATCAGGAGTCGATCTTGAGACGGTGCCCCTCGATGCGCCGATCGAATTCGATCTCACAGTAGGAGACGACGGCCTTTTCTCCGTCGTCGCTGTTCGCGCGGAGGGTGCCGGTTCCAAGGAAGTGGAGGGGACTGAAACATCTGCCGCAGCGCCAATCATGGTGTCTGGCACGATCAACGACCTCGATCTCGATTCCGGGACCGCGACGATCACCCATGGGCCCATGGCGGAGATCGGGATGCCAGGAATGACCATGGATTTCCCCATCGATCCGAGCATGGCCATCGCATCGCTTAAAACCGGCGTCGAAATGACCCTAACATTTGCGCGGCCGGATGGCCTGAACATGGTTTTATCCGATGTCGAGCTTGAGGCAGCTGCCGCACCACCCATCGTGGTCTCAGGCACGATCGAGAGCGTCGACACAGATGCGTCGAAGGCCACGATCACCCATGGACCGATGACCGAAATCGGCATGCCCGGAATGACAATGGCCTTTGACATTGATCCGTCTCTCGACGCTGCTGGGTTGGTGACAGATGTCGAGATGGTGCTCACTTTCGCGCGCCCGGACGGCATGAACATGGTGCTGGCATCGGCCGAACCCGCTGCCCCGCCCATGCAGGTTTCAGGTCAAATCAACTCGATCGATGCTCAATCACGGACGGCGAACATCACCCACGGGCCTATGACCGATATCGGCATGCCCGGAATGACCATGGACTTTCCGTTGGCTGAGGAGCTCGAGATTTCCCAGCTCACAACGGGAACGAACGTCACGCTCATCCTGCGGCGCAACCCGGATTTCTCGATGACCTTGATCGATGTCGTCCGTGACGTGAGGGTAAGCCAGTGATTCCGGCGATCATCCGCGCCTCGCTGGCCAATAGGTTTGTTATTCTGGTCCTTGCCGTCATGATGGGCGTCGCAGGCATCTGGGCCATTCGCGAGACACCGGTCGATGCGATACCCGACCTCTCCGATGTGCAGGTGATCGTTCGCACTCCGTATCCGGGGCAGGCGCCGCAAGTGGTCGAAAACCAGATCACCTATCCGCTCGCCACATCTTTGCTGGCGGTACCCGGCGCACAGGATGTACGCGGCTTTTCCTTCTTTGGTGACAGTTTTGTTTATGTCGTTTTTGAAGATGGCACGGACTTGTACTGGGCAAGATCACGCGTCCTCGAATATCTAGGGCAGATCACCGGCAGCCTGCCGGAGGGGGTGTCCCCTCAGCTTGGCCCGGATGCCACCGGAGTCGGATGGATCTACCAATACGCGTTGATCGACAGAACCGGCACACACGATCTCGCGCAGCTGAGAACGCTGCAGGACTGGTTTCTGAAATACGAACTTCAAGCCGTCGATGGCGTGTCCGAGGTCGCAACGATTGGCGGAATGGTCAAACAATACCAAGTCGTCGTCGATCCGAACAAATTGCGGGCCTATGACATCACACTGACACAGCTCAGAAACGCAATACAGGCGGCCAATCGCGAAACCGGCGGTAGCGTGATCGAGATGGGCGAAGCGGAATTCATGATCCGCTCGTCCGGATACATTGATGAGCTTTCTGATCTTTCCAGTGCACCCCTGATGATCAACGAGCGCGGAGCCGCTCTGACCCTTGGCGATGTTGCTGACATTCGCCTGGGACCGGAATTGCGCCGCGGCGTAGGAGAGTTTGACGGGCAGGGCGATGCCGTTGGCGGTGTGGTCATAATGCGATGGGGGGGTAATGCCCTCGCAACCATTAAAGCGGTCGAAGCCCGTATCGAAGAATTGCGGCCGAACCTACCTGAAGGTGTCGAGATTATCACGACCTATGACCGGTCCGGCGTGATCGAGCGCGCAATCGAAAATCTCCAGAAGAAGCTGACCCAGGAATTCATTGTCGTTGTCCTGGTCTGTGCGGCCTTCCTGCTGCATCTGCGCTCATCGCTGGTGATCCTGCTGTCGTTGCCCCTGGGCATCTTTGCCGCCTTTATTCTGATGAAGGCGCAGGGTGTGAATGCGAACATCATGTCGCTTGGGGGCATTGCGATTGCCATCGGGGCCATGGTCGATGCGTCCATCGTAATGATCGAGGCGATGCACAGGCGGCTGGAAAAGGAAAAGCTGACCGCCGAGAACAGGTGGAGGATCGTGCAGGAATGCGCCTCTGAGGTGGGTCCAGCCCTCTTTTACTCCTTGGCAATCATCACGGTCAGCTTTCTGCCTGTCTTTGTACTGGAAAATCAGGAGGGCAGGCTTTTTGCCCCCCTGGCCTATACAAAGACCTACGCCATGGCCGCCGCCGCAATCCTATCGATCACGCTGGTTCCGGTCCTGATGGGATACTTTGTCCGGGGTCGGATTTTGCCCGAGCGTAAAAATCCACTGAACCGCCTCGTAGTCTTTCTGTATCGTCCCTTCCTAGACGCGGCCATCGCCTGGCCGTGGGCGACAACCTTGCTTGCCGGAGCCCTCGTGGCTTCCATGTGGTATCCGTACCAGCGGCTCGGGTCCGAGTTCATGCCCGAGCTGAACGAGGGCGACTTCCTCTATATGCCAAGCTTCTACCCGGGCGTGTCGATCGGAAAGGCACGCGAGGTCATGCAACAGACCAATCGCCTGATCGCTACGGTTCCAGAGGTTGAAACCGTGCATGGCAAAGTGGGGCGTGCAGAAACTGCGACCGATCCTGCACCACTCACAATGGTGGAAACCACGATCCAACTCAAACCGGAAGCTGAGTGGCGCCCGGGTATGACCATGGAGAATATCCGCAATGAACTTGATCGGATTGTGCAGATCCCGGGCGTGACCAATGTCTGGATCCAGCCGATCAAAAACCGGATCGACATGCTCGCCACCGGGATACGAACGCCTGTTGGTGTCAAGATCTCGGGTGCCGATTTGAATGTCATCACAGATATCGGGATCGAAGTAGAGCGGGCCGTGTCGGATATCGAAGGCACTGCCTCCGCCTATGCCGAGCGTCCGGTAGGCGGGCGCTTCATCGAAATCGACGTCAAACGCGACGCCGCTGCGCGATACATGATGAGCGTTCGGGACGTTCAGGATGTGGTCCAAACCGCCATCGGTGGCATGCAAGTGTCGGAATCCGTCGAAGGGCTGGAGCGCTTTCCAATCAACCTGCGCTATCCGCAAGCATGGCGCGATAGCCCCGAACGGCTCGAAAACCTGCCCGTTGTCACCCCTTCAGGAGCCCATGTGCCACTGACAGCCTTGGCCGATATCCGAATTGTCGATGGCCCTGGCATGATCCGGTCAGAAAACGCCCGGCGCACGGGGTTCGTGTTTATCGACATCGCGGGACGAGACCTTGGCGGATATGTCGCCGAGGCGCAGAGGGTCGTGGCCGATCAGGTGCGCCTGCCTCCCGGATATTCTCTCACATGGTCCGGGCAGTATGAGTACATTGAGCGGATGCAGGAACGGCTGGCTATCGTCGCACCCGCAACCCTGATGATCATCACGCTGATGTTGTTCATGGCATTCAATAGGGTGATCGAAGTTGGTATCATTCTGGCCGCACTGCCAGTCGCGTTGGCGGGCGGCGTCTGGTTTCTGTGGTATCTCAGCTTTGACATTTCGATCGCGGTCCTCGTCGGCTTTATTGCTCTGGCGGGCGTGGCCGTCGAAACGGCCATCGTCATGCTGCTCTATCTCAATCTAGCTTGGGAGAAGCGGCGAAAACTCGGCCAATCCGAACGTCGCAAGCTGACACGGGACGATATCGAAGAGGCCGTTTTTGAAGGGGCTGTTCTGCGGGTGAGGCCCAAGGTCATGACGGTCGCCACCATCTTCGCGGCTCTAATCCCGATCATGTATGGCACCGGCACCGGTTCGGAGATCATGCAGCGCATCGCTGCACCGATGATCGGCGGTATGGTGACAGCGACCCTGCTGACGCTTTTTGTCATTCCTTCCATATTCGTGATTTGGAAACGGCTCGCGCTGAAACGCGTAAACCGCGAAATCACGTCCCCAATTCAGCAGCCCGTCGATGCAGCACTGCCTGCCGAATAATCGAACTCACAAACCTCAAGAATGGAGCTTCTCATGAAGATACTGACTACAAGTCTCGCACTTCTGACCCTGGCCGCGACAGGGGCTATCGCGCAAATGAACCACAATATGGATCATTCGAACATGCCAATGTCGGCCGAACAAATGGAGGGCGCGGTTCACGCGAAGGCCGTGATCAATTCGATCGGCGACGGCACCGCAAATGTGAGCCATGACCCGATTCCCGAGATCGGCTGGCCTGCAATGACGATGGATATGACGGTTTTGGAAGACGCGCAGATGATGGGAGAGGTGACCGATGGTGACGAAGTCACCCTGATGCTCGTCAAGGGCGAGGATGGCATGTACGCAATCGGGGCCATAATGCCGAACTGATTACGAAATCGCAGTTGCCGCGAAATCGGCAACTGCGGCGTGTGCTTGGAGAGTTACACCACCGTGCTGCCTGTAGGCGAAAGGAAGATGAATGACCCTGTCTCCGAAAGAACGTGGTTTGATCGCTGCCGGCGGATCGACCGTCCTTTTGCTGGCCGCCTTCCTGTTTCAGGCAGCGGGCTATGCACCATGCGCGATGTGCATTTGGCAGCGGTATCCTCACGCCATTGCCATTGCTCTTGGCGCGTTTCTCATGGTCGGTTTGCCAGTCTTACCGCTTTTAATGGCAGGAGCTGCCGCCGCCTTCACGACAGCGGGCATCGGGATTTTTCACACCGGCGTCGAACGGGGTTGGTGGGAAGGCCCGACGGCGTGCACAGGCTCTGGTCTTGATATGTCTAATTTGACAGGTGCGGACCTTTTGCCCTCCGCATCATCCGCACCATCAACCTTGGTCATGTGTGACGAAGTCGCATGGGAGTTCCTGAGCCTATCTATGGCGAGTTGGAACGCGCTTTGGAGCCTTGTTCTCGCAGGGATCTGGATGATGGCATTTGCCAAGGCGAGGCGCATGTCTCGATCATCTAAAAACCTTACAGCAACCTAGCTCTGAAGACGTATGACAACGACTGCGATAATCGTCAGACACAAAGCTGCCGACACGAAGGCGGCCAGAGCTATCAGAACAGTGCCGACCTTCTTCGGGAAGAGACCAACGAATGGTTGCAGAATTGCTGATCTTCCGGCTGCTGTTGCATAAAGCGGCAGTGCGCTAACCAACGTGGCGTACAGGTAGACACCGGAAATATTCTCAAAGAGTGCGGACCGCGCCAGTGTAGGCGCAACCACTGAAAGAGCCGTCGCCCGACTTCCGCCAAATGAACCGAACCAACTGGCGGAGAGTACGTAAATCAAGGCGTGAAGAACGAGAAAGAGGGCAACGCGGATTGCAACATCAAAGACAATTAATAACGCGGGCTCACGACCATCGGCACCTTTTTCATTCAGCACCGCGAATAGAAAGAAGCTTACGTAATTGATGATGAAGACGACGGGAAGTCCATTTGTCAAAACCTGCCTGAGGAATCTCGAAAGCGCTGGTCCGCCGTTAATCAGCGCCGAAGAGAAGCCAGGAGCGAGCAGAACGTAAACGAACAGAACGGGCAGCAGACCGATCAGGCTGAAGACCATGACGTTGGTCAAAAACTGCAGGCCCGGCATCTTGGTTGAAAAGAACCGTTTCATGTGTGCACGTTGGCATGCCTGCGAGCCACAGTCGACTTGCTCAACAGCAAGTCTTTCTGGCATAAACTTTACATAATAAAGCTTATCGGACTCAGTTGATGTAGCCGCAAAGCTAAAATGTCACCTGTCTGCAAATCAGGAATGTCACTCTCGCCCATAACGATAACAGGCAGAGAGATCGGGCATGGGATGGGTGATTATGAGCGAGCGCGAGCTGAACCGCGTGGAAGTACTGGCACAGGTTGATGATGGACGACTTACCGTCGACAATGCGGCGAACATGTTGGACCTGACGCGTCGACAGATTTTCCGGCTTTTGAAGCGATATCGACAAGACGGCGCCTCCGCGATCCGGCACAAGGCGCGCGGCAAACCTCCGAACAATCGCATTCATCATGCAAAGCGTGACTATGCGTTGAGCCTGATCAAAGAGAACTATGCAGACTTCGGGCCGACCTTGGTTGCTGAGATGCTAGCTGAACATCACAGCCTTAAAGTCTCGCGCGAGACGGTGCGCAAATGGATGCAGGAAGATGGGATTTGGTTATCCCGCAAGCAACGTCGGACGTTCCACCAGCCGCGCTTGCGCCGGGAATGCTACGGCGAACTGATCCAGATCGACGGATCAGACCACCGTTGGTTCGAGGATCGGGCTGATCCCTGCACCCTGCTCGTCTTCATTGACGATGCGACCAGTACGCTTATGGAGCTGCGGTTCGTCATATCCGAGAGCACGTTCAGCTACTTCGATGTGCTGGAAAGCTATCTGTTGAAGCATGGCCGACCAGTTGCATTCTACAGCGACAAACACACTGTTTTCCGCGTCCCCAAACCCAGCAAGCACATGACGGGAATGACCCAGTTCGGGCGGGCTCTGGCGGAGTTGAACATCGAGATCATCTGCGCAAATTCGTCTCAGGCCAAAGGTCGTGTCGAACGCGCGAACCGCACGTTGCAAGACCGCCTCGTCAAGGAGCTGCGCATTGCGGGGGTCTCAAACATGGAGGATGGCAATGCTTTTCTGTCTGGCTTCATCGAACGCTACAACAGCAAGTTTGCCAAGGTTCCGGCCAAACCGGATAACTTGCACCGCGCCCTGAACATCGAGCCGGATCGCCTTGCCGAGGTCTTCTGCCTCCGCGACAAACGCTATGTCACCAAGGATTTGACGCTGAAGTATGACCGTAAGCGGATCAAGCTCGAAGTGAACGACCTGACCCGCGGTCTCGTCGGCACATATGTGGATGTCTACGAGATGCCCGACGGACGTATCCAGGTAAGGGCCAAAGGTATCGCCCTGCCCCATTCGATTCTCAATCCAGAACGGCGAGTCACTCATGCCGCAATCACAGAGAACAAACATCTCAGCGCAGTGCTGGCCCACATCAAGGCCGAGCAGGAAGCCCAGCCAGCCAATCCCAAGGTCAAACCGGTCAGCCGCAAGAATGGATACGTCAAGACTGGGCGGCGACCGCCAGGAAGGCCATCTAAACTTGAACTTCACTACGCAGCAAAGCGGGCCGCAGAGACCTAATGTCCCTCGGTCGAGGTGGAGGTCATCAGCGCGTCCAGCATTGGGCAATCACGCGTGCCTGCCGAACAGTTTTCGACCAACTCGGATAAAGCCCCTTCAAGTTTCTGAAGCTCGACGATCTTCGTTTGGACATGCGCAAGATGTTTTCGGCCAAGTTGTTCGACGGCTTCACACGCGTCCGATGGCACCTTTGCCAAGTTTCTGAGCGCCACCGCATCGTGGACAGAGAAGCCCAGATCACGGCACCGTTTGATAAAGCGGAGCTCAGATATCTCGGTGTTTGAGTACAACCTTCGGCCCGACGCCGTGCGCTGTGCTTTTGTAATGATACCCTCGCGTTCATAGTAGCGGATCGTTTCAATCGATACGCCACTTAAACGCGAAGCTTCTCCAATCGCGATCACGTGAACATTCTCCACTTGCTCCTGTAGCAGCTACAGGATGTATCAGAAGTTCATGGCATCGAACACCGATACCCTCGAAGATGAAGTGAATGGCCCAAACCGCATTCTGATCGGCGGAGCGGGTTTTCTCGCCTTACTCAGCGCGTCTTGCTGTGTTCTGCCTATTGGGCTGTCGATTATTGGACTCGGTGGCACGTGGCTGACGATGCTTGGTCCCTTCGTTGCCTATCGTGTCGAGATTCTGGTTGTTGTTGGTTTGATCCTGGCCTGGGGATGGGCCCGGCTTTGGCAGAGATGGAGTTGTGCGCGTCGGAGACGATCCACGGCCATCCTTCTTGGCTTTACAACACTCGCATTTCTTTTGGCTGCCAGTTCACCATTGTGGGAAGAAGACGCGGCCCGCACCATGTGGGCATTGTGGAGGCAATCGCGATGAAGGGTTGGTTGTTACCCGTAAGTTTAGGAGGAGCTGGACTGGCTGCAGTCTGCTGCCTAACTCCCTTCCTGCCTTGGCTGTTCGGAACACTTGGGATCAGTGGAGCGCTTAGCTACGTCTACCGTGACGACGTATTGCTGCCGATCCTGGCCGGTTTTCTTATTCTTTCAGGATACGCACTATGGCGACGCAAACGAACGAAGTAGCGCTACAATCCACGATCACATGCCCGGAATGCGGGACATCAGTCGAAGAGACGATGCCGACAGATGCCTGCCAATGGTTCTATGAATGCACAAATTGCAAGGTTGTGCTGAAGCCGAAGCCGGGCGACTGCTGCGTCTATTGCTCCTACGGAACTGTCCCCTGCCCCCCCATTCAAGAAGGTGGCTCGTGCTGCGGCTGAAGCTCCGCAAGGCTTTTCAGCCCTGCGATATTTGAGGTCTCCGGGCTGCTAAGCCTTGCTGCCGTCGCGCTCTGTGGTGACACTTCTGCTTTGCAAACCGGGTGACCTTTCTACTTGGTTGCAACAGTTGATCTGATGCGGCACACCCCTGCCTCGGCCGCGACTATGGGCAAAACCTCGCCCAATAGGATCACTCCGCCTCGCTGGGTGAGGTCACTATGCTATCTTATTCAACCAAATGGCGAGCTTGATCGACACCTTCGGAAACAGAAAATTACGCAATCTCAGCCGCTTCACCGTCGAATGTATAGTATATTGCGTGGTTAAATACACCACATCATGGCCGTGCTTCGGTCATGAATCTGAAGGAACGAGTAGGACTGAATCTTCAAGATGCCCGGCGCGCCAAGGGCATCAGCCAGGAGGAATTGGCGCATCGTGCAAGCGTGAATCGCGGTTATGTCGGCAAGATCGAAAACGCCAAGTACTCCGCCTCGCTGACAACGCTCGAAAAGATCGCGCAAGCTCTGAACATCGATCCTTCGGAACTTCTCAGACCTCGCAGCTAGGAGGCCGGTCGACACCCTGCTCCGGGATGGCGGGTGGATGACCGTCCACTAAAAGGCGTGCCCGTACGCGAGGGCGTGTCCATCTTGGACGGGTCCGAGCTCGTGGTCTGGCAGGAGCATCTCTGGAACACTGGCGAACGCACACGGGTATGGTTCGTAAAGCCCGATGAGATCTGCGCCACCCGCATCGTCGAACGAAACATTCGTCTCCCCGTCGAGGATCCGGAGTAGCCTAGCGCGCCTTGTTCGACTGCGAGAGAACCGTTCCAGCCAAAGACTTGGTGTCACTGCTGTACTTGTCACTCTGCAAAACCTTGGAAGCCCTGTCCTCCATTGCAGCTCCAGTCTGTTTCCCAGTCCCTGACTGCGCCAGCGCCGACGCAGCCAGGCTTTTGGCGGTCGCCGAGGCGTTCGGGTCACTCAGCGTTGCCGCTGCCTTTGATGCGACTTCGCGTGAGGTGCGTTTCGTATTCTTACCCATCAAACTGCTCCGTGATGCGATTCTGTTCCTGTTTTGTTTACACCCGGTTGGCCGATCCGTCCATCAAAACCGTTACACTTATTTCACTTATTCCAGTTATTTCTCTTGTATAGGCGACTCCATAGGTACATCTATGGGGTAAACCGAGGAGAGAAATCATGGCCGATACCTCTGACAGACCAGCTCAGAGCGGGCTCATGGAGCGCCCGCCCACTCCGGAAGAAATCGACAGCGCCGCCCATGCCGCAACGGCCATTGCGGTGGCCATGGAGTTGGACGGAGGCCTGAAAGTGTCGGGTGAGAACGGCGATCCGGTCTCCATCGCTCCAGAGGTCGGAAAGCTGATTATCGAACTGCTCGGCCATGTGAGCAACGGAAATATGGTCACGCTGGTTCCGGTTGGCACCATGCTTACAACCCAAGAGGCGGCCGACATGCTGAACGTGTCCCGTCCCCATCTCACAAAGCTGCTCAAAGAGGGCAAGATCCAGTTTGAAGAGGTTGGCAAACATCGGCGTGTGCCCCTCACGGCATTGATGCAGTACCGGGAAGAGAAAGCCCGGCGGCAGGAACAGGCTATGCGCGACCTTGCGCGATTGGGTCAGGAGTTCGACAACGCATGAGCTTTGTGGCCAACCCCTTCGTGGTTGTCCTCGATGCCAACGTCCTGTTTCCGTTCCGGGTTCGGGACGTCCTTTTGACATTCACACAAGAAGGCCTGTTTCGGGCACGGGTTACCGAGGAAATTCTCGATGAATGGACACGCAACCTGATCGCGCTCAAACCGCATCTCGAAGAGAGTGTCCGACAGCAGGAAGCCGCGATCAAAGAGACTTTCGAGGAATGCTTCGTGACCGGATACCAGCCCCTGGTCGCTGGTCTCGACCTGCCAGACCCAGACGACAGACACGTTCTCGCAGCGGCGATCCGCTGCTCGGCGCAGGTCATTGTGACAGAAAACCATCGAGACTTCCCAAGCAAGGTTCTCGAGGATTATGGCGTCGAAACGCTCGGCGCGGATGACATGTTGGCCAATACCTACGACCTGTATCCATCGGGCGCCGCTCGCGCGCTCAGACGCGTTCGCAACAGGTATGAAAATCCACCGATGACGCCGTCTGAGTTCCTGCTTGATCTGACACGACATGGCCTGTCGAAACTGGCGGCGCAGGCCCGCGTCGATATCGAATACCTGTAATTGGCGACCGCGCCTCAGTATCTCACCCAATCGGTGTAATCCATGGTGCCGTCGTAATCGCCATACTCCATCATGACGGCCCGGCTATAGAAGGTCCAAAGCCCACCCGAACCGGGTGTCGGGATGTCCTGACCGTTTTCCGATGCGAACGTAGCCGGCCAAGGCGAATGTGAGCCGTAGACCCGCACGATGTAGTGACAGTTCTTGTTTTCATGATCGCAGGATCTGATGGACCAATCCCATTGACGCGGTTCATCGCGCGGCTCGTAGGATCGACCGCGCCACCAAAGCACCCGCGTGCGGCGCAACCATTCGTAGTCCGGTGTCGAGATATCGAGAGCATCCTCTCCACCCGGTCCACCCAAAGCAACCGGAACAGCGGCATAGGTGCAGACCCCAAAGGGAGGCCGGCTCGGCCATGGCGTTATCCGCCGGATCATTTCGGCATAGGCGGCGGAGCATACAGCACTCGAAGGAAACCCACCGGCCATGCACAGCATGATGGCGCAATCCATGTCGTAGGCATGGGCTTTCTGGGTATCGACCATCAGCCCGGCTGCCAGAACCAGTGACGCAAGTCGGGTGTGTCTCATATCGGCCTCCTCGAGTGATTAGGCCAATTCTCGCTCAAAATACGTATTGCGCAATATTATATATTGCAGAGTGATGGCTTTCTGCGGAATGCTGCCGATTGTAGAAGGACTCCCAGTGGGGGAGTCCGGTGCCGATCGCAAGAGACCAAATCTTGATTACTATTGATGGGGTGAAGGACCTCATCGGGTCGGGAGTCGACTTCCGCTGTCGGTACGAGCTTGTCGAGTTCACGGACGATGGGAAGCCCCGCTATCAGTGTGTCTACCTGCGCGAAGGAGAGCCCGAGGCGATCCTGGTCTCGACACGGTTCGGACCCTACGGGCCGGAACCCCGCCTCTTCAACATCTGGCCGGGGCTCTTCAAACATCACCACGAATTCGGCGATGGTCGCACTCTGTGTTTTGACAGCGACTACTCTATCCCCTTCGACGCTTCCGGCGGAAGCCATGATCTTCGGAGCGGACGGAAGCGTCAGAACGACTGACGGCTGGACGGTTCACGGCCTAGACCAGAGGAATTCCCCGCCCACACACTCGCGAAGCTTTGCGACCCCGGCCCCGTCGGATGTGCTGGCGGCCATTCAAGCGACAGCTTCGAGACATGAACGCAATCGGGCCCTGCGAGAACTCGAGCTCAGTTCCGATGACTGGCTGGCTCTGTTCCGCGCCCTGATCGAAGCCGAGAGCGCCTATCGTCCTGACGCGACCAGCGCAAAAGGTGCCTATGGTCTCGGCCAACTCATGGCCACCACCGCACGTGACCTTGGCGTAGACAGAACAGATATTGCGCAGAACCTCGACGGGTCAGCACGGTATCTTTTGGCGCAGCTGGCCCACTTCAATGACGTCGACCTGGCGCTGGCCGCTTACAACGCCGGGCCGCATCGCGTGGTAGCATATGGTGGCGTGCCACCCTTCACGGAAACACGCGAGTATATCGCCCGGGTGCATCGCATCCGCGCGCGCCTTTCCGGCACAGCCACCCAAGACCTGACCAGACCGACAAGGCGTGACGTCACGCGTCCCGTCGTCGTGCTCGACCTGAAGTAAGACCTGAAACGAGGGAAACCGATGCGAAGATTGCCCCCAGGATACCTGCCTCCAGTTATCGGCCTCTTGGCCTTATGGGCCTCCCCCGCCCTCGCCCAGGACCTCTCGCCCATCCAGACGATGCTCGAGACAATCGAAGCCGCGCTTACGGGCCCAATCGGCATCGCAGTCGCGACGCTCGCCGTCATTGGCACCGGGTTCATGTGCATGATGGGACGGCTGAATTGGGGGTGGTTCGCTTCCGTGGTGATCGGGATCGTCTTGATCTTCTCCGCGGGTACCATCGTTGACGGATTTACCTGATGGCCACGCGGTCCCCTCTCTTTCTCGGGTTGGCCCGTCCGCCGAAATATCTCGGCTTGCCGGTCGGATATCTCGTGGTGCTCACGCTCGGCGTGGTCTTGCCCTTTATCTGGACGAAGTCACCGGTCTTCTTTCTGGTTGGCGCTCTTGCCTATCCCGTCCTGTGGTTTGTCGCCGACAAAGAACCGCATTTCTTCGAAGTTCTGCGCGTCTCCTATGGCACGGTGCGCGGCACGCGCAATCGAGCACTTCACGGCGGAGACAGCTATGGCGCTTGACGGGCTGAGATACGCAAAGCCCAGTCCGGCGGTCATTGAAACCGGCGGCAAAGGCCTGGCGCGCGAGAGCCATCTCGCCGAGCACCTACCGTTCATCGCATTCGCCAAACCCGATGTCATGGTCTTGCGGGAGGGCGATCTGATGGCCACGCTCCGTCTCGAAGGACTTGCGGCACTGACAACTCCGGACGCCGATCTCGATGCCATGAAGCGCGCGGTCGCGGCGGTCATCGCGCAAACGGGCAACCTCTACGGCTTCTATGTCCACCGCGTGTTTATCCCGCAGAACCTCTTGTTGCCTCATGTACAAGGTGACGGCTTTGCCGCTGAGATCGACCGCCGCTGGCAGGCTCACATCGCACAACTGGCTCCCACGAAACCACAACTCTATCTGAGCATCTTGCGCCGTCCGGAGATCGGCGCGCGGGTGCCACTGCTCAGCGCCTTTGCCAAGCGAACATGGATGAAGGACCGCGCAGCGCGCGCGCGCGAACTCGATGAAGTGGCCGGATTTTTCGAGACGGCCCTCGGATCTGCGAAACCCAAACGCCTCGACAATTCGTCTGGCGAGTGGCTCGGTTTTCTCGCCACGCTGCTCACTGGCCAATACACCCCGATTGCACCGCCGAACGCCCACTTGCCCCTGGCTTTCACGCTTGGGTCCTGCCGAGCGACTTTCGACGGCGATACGACCCGGATCACATGTGGCGCGACAGGAGAGACACGATTTGGGGCCCTCTTCAGCATCAAGAGCTATCCTGCGGTTACGGACGTCTCTCTATTTGACGGTCTCGACCTCCCGCTTGATGTCGTGCTGACCAATTCCTTTACCCCGATCCCCACGAACATCATGGCGGAACGGATTCAACGGATCGTTCGGCAGATGCGCGCCGCCGATGACGCGGCAGTCTCTTTGCGGGATCAACTCATGGAAGCGGCCGATGATCAGGAAGCCGGGCGCATTGCGTTCGGTGATCACCACTTGTCCGTCGCGGTCTATGCGCCCGATCAACCTACGCTCGAACAGGCCGCAGCTGAAATCAAACGTCTGGGTCAGGAAATCATGGCCGTGATCGTGCGAGAGCGTATGGCTCTCAAGGCGACCTATTTCGCGCAGGCTCCCGGTAATTACGGCTACCGTGCCCGAAAGACGCCGATCTCCACGATCAACTTCGCGGATTTCTCGGCGCTGCATGGCTGTGTCGAGGGACGTTCGGATTGCGAGACACCATGGGGATCGCCCGTCGCGGTCTTCCCGACGACAGGCTCCTCTGCCTACGGCTTCAACTTCCACGAGCCCGGATCGCCCGAGCGTGAACCGACCGTTGGTCATACGCTTGTTCTTGGCCGCACGGGCAGTGGCAAGACTCTGACAACCGCCTTCCTCGCCGCCCAAGCACAACGGGTCGGCGCGCGGCTGTTTTTCTTCGACAAGGATCGCGGGCTCGAGATGGCGGTGCGCGCCCTGGGCGGTCACTACAATACGATCCTTGCCGGCATCCCGACGGGCCTCAACCCGCTGCAGACTGAGACGGATGAACGCGGACGGGCCTGGCTATCGGACTGGCTGGCGACGCTTCTGGCGCGGGCGGGCGATCTGTCCGGGGAACAGTCTCGGCACATTCAGAGCGCTGTGTCCCAGAACGCGGACGCAGGCCCATCGCTGCAACGGTTTGTCTCATTCCAGACCCTGTTTCAATCGCTCGACGATGATGGCGAGTTGCAGGTGCGGGTTGGGGAATGGGCACCGGGAGGCCGTTATGGCTGGGTCTTCGATGTGCCTCAGGACAACGATGCCCTGCAACTGGACGGCGACATTGTCGGCTTCGACATGACCGAGATCCTCGACATGTCGACCGAACGTATGGCTGTCTTGTCCTACATCCTGCGCCGGATCGAGCGGATCGTGGAAGATCGCCGACCGACAGTGATTGTTCTGGATGAAGCCTGGAAGCTTCTCGACGATCCTTATTTCGCGGCGAGGCTCGAGAACTGGCTCGTCACCCTCCGCAAGATGAACTGCATCGTCGTGATGATGACGCAATATCCAAGTCAATTGCGAGAGGCTCGGGTCGGCAAGACCATCATCGAGACGGTGCCGACGCAAATCCTGTTCCCCAACGAGCGGGCGACCCCCTCCGACTACGACTTCCTACGCGTGAACGAAAAGGAAGCCGAACTGCTGACAAGACCCACGGCAGGTCAGCGCATCGCACTGGTGCGATCGGCGGGCGACAGCGTCTTTCTCGATGCTGACCTCTCCGCGCTTGGTCCGCTTCTCACCGTTTTGGGTGGCGGACGATCCGCTGAGGCCCAGCTCGGCAACGACTGGCGGAGTTCCCCCGATTTCTGGAGGCAGCTATGCGATTAGCACTGATCGTTCTGGCCACCATACTCACCGCCTGTGAACGCTACACGGATGCCACCTCGCCGTGCTTCGGACGCGACGGCGCGCCCGACGTGAGCCGGGCCAGCACAGAGGTTCTCTCCTTTGCAGCGCAAGGCACCGAGGATTGTGACTTCGAAGAGATCGGGCGCAGCCCATGAAACCTGCGGTCTCTCTCATTGCCATTCTGGTCTGCTCGACGCCCCTCGCCCACGCGCAAGGGGTGCCGACGCAAGACAACGCAGGGCTGGGACAGCTTTTCACCATGCTCTCAAAACTGGGAGACGACATGGAGGCGCAGCGCGACCAACTGAACACGGGAGAAACGCTCTCCTCGGTTCAATCCGATCAGCTTCGGGTGCTGGAGGCGATGTCAGAGGCACTCACCGGCCCTGGGCTCGACATCCGCGCGCTGGAAGGAAACGCGGACTTCCCCGCAGGCGATGTCTACCCTGTTGCTCACAATCATCCCATGGACAGCCGACTCTTCGGTGAGGGGCGCGAGACCATCGAGATGATGATTGTGCGGGTGGCCGAAGAATATGCCGGAGCAGCGGGTGTGCGGCGGGCCGGCCTTTCCGCCACCCAGTGGCGCTGCCTCTTCCAGGCGCTGATCAAACAGGAAAGCCGGTTCAGCGTCACCGCGCAAAGTCCCGTGGGCGCCTATGGTTTGACACAGCTCATGCCGGGAACCGCCTCCGATTTGGGTGTCGACCGCTACGACGTGATGGACAACCTCCGCGGCGGCGCGCGGTACATCACGACGCAACTGAACACCTTCGGAAACATCCCGCATGCACTTGCCGCCTACAACGCCGGACCGGGCCGGGTCCATGAATATGGCGGCGTGCCACCCTTCGCCGAAACTCAGGGCTACGTCCGGAATATCTCGCGCTTCTACAACGAATACCTCGCCGTTGTCGGTGGGGCGGATGCGCTTGGCACGCTTTCGCCGTCGGACATGACGCTCGCGGAATACAGCAGCATTTCAGAAGCCAGTGTTTACTACGCAGCTGACAGCCACGCCACGACCGAGCAAGTCATCAATCGGCTCGCCGCGATCATCCGGCAGATCGACGAGACGCCGGATATCAAGCGCGCGCTCGAGCTCAACACCTACGCCAAGGCCGAAATCGGCCGCATCCTCAACCTTCGCGTTCGTCTGATGGCTGCCAACCGTCAGCGTGAGGCAGCCCATGGTCAACATCTGGCCGCGGACCGGCTCACTGAGCGCGACTTCATGCGCATGGGAGTAATCCGATGAAAGGAAAGACCTTCGGCACCGCCTTCGCCACCCTTCTCGCTGTCACGCCCGCAGATCAAGCCGACGCCCAGGGTGTCCCGACATTTGATAATTCCAACCTGCGCCAATTGGTCCTGCAGCTCGAGCACATGGCGGAGGATCTCAATGTCCAGTTGCAACAGCTTGCGACGATGCGGCAGGAGTTGGAAACGCAGTTGAGCCAGCTTCTGAACCTTGAAGGTCAACTGGCGTCTCTCATCGATGGCAATGAATTGGGCCAACTCTTTGCGACCGTCGAGGAGTTTGAACGAGTCCGTGGCAAGCTGACAGCACCTTTGGCGACAGCTGAAGCCATTTCGAGCGGTGACTTCCTGAGCGGATTCCGACCGGGCGCAGAACTGGACGCCGCCGTTGAACGCGTTCTGTCGGGAAGCGGGTTCACGCAAGAGCGTCTGACATCCTTGGCGACCAGCGAGGAACCCGCAGACAATCGGATCGCGACGCAAGCCGGGTCCAGCGCGATGTTGTCCGTTGCCGCTCAGGAAAGTCATGCCGAGGCTGGAGACAGCCTGGGCCGTCTGGAGACCATGGTGGGATTGATCGATGACCAAAGCGGTCTGAAGGCCGCGGTCGATCTCAACACGCGCGTGACCGCTGAGCTCGGCATCATTCTCACGCAGATCTGGCGTCTCGAGGCAGCCGCTGGCGTCAATGGCGGGCAGTTGGGTGTCGTTGATGCTGCGACCCTCGCCGAAGAGCGAAAATTCCGCTCTATGGAGGTGCCGAAATGATCCGATTGGCCCCCATTTCCCTGACCGCGCTTGCGTTGGTTTGCATACCTCTGACGTTGAACGCTCAAACCTCTCAAGGCGGGTTTGAAACCATGGCGCAACCGACCGAAGACCAAACAGAGTGCAAGGTGCCGCGGCCGCCAAAGGACTTAGATTCGTTCGCTTATGTCAGAAATGGGTATCGCGAAATCCTGCGCATCAATGCGTACAAGACGGCCATTCAATCAGAGGCTTGTGGATGCCCCTTCAAGGAATTTGATTGGTCACACGTGGTCCGCATCTCCGAACAATATGTGACATCAGAAAACCCAAAACTCCCATTCGATGTAATTGAACTACGAAGCCGGGCCGATGGTCTGGAGGCGGAGTTCCTAGGCATTTGCGGAAACTGAATGGGGATCATCACAGACATCCTTGAGCAAGTCGCTGACGCAATCGATTCCGTTGCTGAAGCCGGATTTGTGGAAGCCGCAGGGCAAGTCGGCGACGTGCTTGGTATTGGCTCCGTGCTCCTTCTCATCATTCTTGGCATCAGTGTCGTCACGCAGTTGCGCCCTATGACTTTTGGTAGCGCATTCGCATTTGGATTGAAGATATCGTTGATCGGAATCTTTGCGCAGAGTTGGGAAAACTTTGAAGTTATCTACAGGATCGTTTCGGACGTCCCCGAGGCAATTGGATCTCGCATTCTTGCCCTGACAGCCACCGGTGACGAAACCGGAGTCTACGAAAGCCTCGACAGCATGGTGAACCGGATCACCGCCTATGGCGATGCCATTGGAGACCGTGCGGGCTGGGTCTTTGGCGCAGTGCTCGGAGCGATCTTCTTCGTTCTGTCTGCCATCTTCGCAGCCGTCACTGCGGGGATCATCGCCTACGCGCATATCGTTTTCACACTGATGATTGTCATCGCGCCTTTCATGATCCTGACGTCACTCTTCAAGCCGACCCAATCGCTTTTCGAAGCCTGGACCCGGGCCACCATCGGCTATGCCTTGATGCCAGTGGCCGCCGCCGGAGCCGCCGGAATCATCGTCGCCATCGCTGAGTCGATTGGCGATGCCTCCGCGGATCCGGACAACGTCGAAACGGTCAGCCTCATCCTGCCATTCCTGGTGATCCTGCTCTTGTCAGCTGGGGTGATGGCCGCCGTCCCGTTCATTGCGTCCAACCTAACAGGGGTCATGGGCATCGCCTCGAACGCGATCGGCCTGACGGGACTGGCGCGCCGAGGTGTGGTCAATGCAGGGGAGTATGGCGCGGGTGGTGCAGGACGCATCTTGACCGGGAAAACGCCTTACGAATTACGGCGCGATGTGAGCGGTGCCGCGACGAAGAGCAACGAATTGATCCGACGCACGCCTGCTGCCGCGCTCGCGCTGACAAAATCCTTTCGCAAGACATGACCCGTGCGGCGTTTGATCAGGACGCCTTCGAGGCCGACTTCATCTTTGGGCCACGAAGGCGCGAGCGCTTCGCCTATTTTGTCGCCGCCGCCGGTGTGATTGTCGGCGTGGTCGGTTTCGTGGGAGCCGTTTCCTTGTTCCCGCTCAAGACGGTCGAGACCTTCGTGGTCGTGGTCGACAAGGAAACCGGCGAAATGGACCGTGTTGCCGCTGTCGAGGCGCTCAGCCTCGATGAAAGTGACGCGATCATTCAGGCCCACCTGGTCGCCTACGTGGATGATCGCGAAACCTACGATCTGACCGACGGCGAAGAACGGATCAATTCGGTCCTGCAAAGATCTGACGAAGACGCCGCGCGCACGCTGCGCGATCTTTGGTCCTCGACCAATCCTGACTATCCGATCTCGGTCTATGGACGGGACGCGAAGATCGATGTGGTCATCCGGTCTGTGAACCAGGTCGAACCCGGGGTGGCGCAGGTGCGGTTCACGAAAACGCTTCGAAAACCCCGTGACAACAGGACCGTGACACGGCCTTACGTGGCCACCCTGCGCTACGCGTTTCGCCCGGAAACCCGCCAGCGGTTGCAACAGGTCTGGGCCAACCCGCTCGGATTTGTCGTCACATCCTATCGTGTCGACGCCGAAACGTTGGAGAACTGAGTGATGATGCTGCGCACCGCCCTGCCCTGTCTGCTTTTGGCGCTGGCACCTGCCCAAGCGCTCTCGGAAGCAACGCCACAGGGTGGGCCGAAAGACATCCGCATACGCTATGCCGTCTACGACGAGCAGCAGGTATTCCGTATCGAGACAGATCTGCGCCACTCGACCACGATCCAGTTTGGCGACGGGGAACGGTTCGAGGCTGTTATCGTGGGAGACACCGAAAGCTTTCAGGTCGATCCAATCCCCGAGCTAGGCAATGTGCTGACGATTAAGCCGCACGTCCAAAATGCTTCGACCAACATGACCGTGATCACGAACCGTCGCAGCTATGCATTCCATCTGCGAGAAGGCTCAATTCCGGGTCGAACGGGCATGTTTTTCGAAGTGCGCTTCCGCTACCCGGGCGAAGAACGCCGCGCCACACTGGCGAACACACAGGCCAAAGGGTTCGAGGCGCCGCGCAACTACAACTACAAGATCGCCGGCGACGGCGACTTTCGCCCGGCCACGGTCTATGACGACGGTCGGTTCACGTATTTCAGTTTTCCCGAAAGCGGGCGGCAACCCGCCATCTTCAAGGCTGACAACCGCGGTCGCGAGCGCACGGTCAATTGGACCCAGAACGGCAACACCGTCCGCGTCTCCGGTGTCAACGACTTCTGGACATTGCGCCTGGGTGAAGAAGCGCTCTGCATCTACCGAGACGCCTCAGCGATCTACGTGAGCAACTGAACCATGTCAGATGATCCAAACCTGAAGAACCGGCTGGAGACGTTCAGCAATACAAAACGCTCCAAATCCAGATCAGGATTTGGCGTTACTGCGCTGGCGCTCGCTCTCGGCCTCGGCGGTGCGGGCGTTGCGTATTTCCTGGCGGCTGACTGGCAGGCGGACTCGGACCAACTGCAGACTTCCGATGTCGAACCGTTTCAGAATGACGGTCTTTCAAATGGAGGACGGCTGGAATTCCCCGCCGTTGAGGCGGATCAACGCGTGAACGATGCCCTGATCGCTGTGGAAGAAGCCCTTGAGGTCCCCGAGCCGATCCCGCCCGCAGCTGAACCAAGCGCAGATATCCTCGCCGAACTGGCTGAGCTTCGCGAGGCACTCGCCGCTACTCAGTTAGAGCGGAACGCCGAGATTCAGTCAGCGGTCACTGAACTACGCGATGCCTTTGCAGATCAAGCGCAAGCCCTCGAAGCAGCCGTTGCGGAGCGAGACGAAAAACTCGCGGCCCTGGAACGCGAGAGCGAGACCCGGCTGAACTCTCTTCAAAGCCTTTTGGAGGCGGAGCGCGCGCAGCGCGAAGCCCTTGAAGCAGAACGCGCAAATGACGCCCTGATCCGCGACCAACAGCTTCTCGAGGAACGTCGCAGACAGGAAGAGGAACAAAAGCGCCGCGAGGCTGAACAGCTGGCGGCACAACTATTGAGGGCTCAGATCCAGTCTCCTGCCGTGGTCTATTCGACAGGATCATCGGTCTCGGCACCAAACGCCAGCGGCCTGCAGAACGGCACACCAGGCGCAGACCTCCAGCTGAATGAAAACGAAGCCTATCTCAGAGGTGCTGCGCGACCGCTTGAAATCGATGAGGCGGCTCGAATGGAGCGACCTGAACGCACTCTCGCGCAAGGGTCCGTCATACAGGCGGCACTGCAAACCGCCATCAATAGTGATCTGCCTGGCAACGTTGTCGCGGTTGTCGCGGAACCAGTCTACGCATTCACCGGCAATGCCATACTGATCCCGCGAGGCTCGCGGTTGTTTGGGCAATATCGATCTGGCGTGGAAGTAAACCAAAAACGCATCCTGATTTTATGGTCGCGCGTTCTCACGCCGGACGGTACATCCATGCAGATCGCCTCTGTCGGAGGTGATCAACTCGGACGCTCCGGTCTGACCGGATTGGTGGATACAAAGTTCGACGAACGCTTTGGAGGAGCTGCTCTGATATCGATCATCGGCGCCGCGCCCGCCGTTGCCGCCAATTCCACGGAAGACGAAGTGACCCGCGAGGTTCTGGAGGAGGTCGGCAATGACCTCGAAGACGCGACAAGTTCGGTGATCGCAGATCAGGTCTCGATCTCGCCAACCATCTACGTCGATCAAGGAGCCATGGTAACTGTACTGGTCGATAGGGACATCGTGGTCTATTGAATGAAGCGTCCCTCCCTTCCTCGTATCTTGAGCAATACCTAGAACCTTATCGCGACTTGATCCTGCGGGACGACATCATTGAGTTGGCGATCAACCCGGATGGCCATGTGTGGATCGAACGCCAAGGTGCCCACGCGATGGAGAGAATTGACCGCACCGTCGAGGCGGCGGTAGCAGCAAATCTGGCTGCCACATTGGTTGGTGATGCGCGAGCGCGAGTATCGCAGAAGTCGCCGTTGGTATCAGGTAAAATCGATTACCTTAAGCGCCCGCTGCGCATCCAAGTTGTCGTGCCACCCGCGGTAGAACATGGCGCAGCGATCTCCATTCGGCTGTTTGGCGTTGGCGGTCATAAAACCTTCCATCCCGAGTATCTGTTCGGGAAGCCGGTCTCCCTCGATGACCGGCGGCAATCGAAACTCGCAGAAGTCGAGGAAATCGCGAAAAGCGACCTCCCCAGAGCCTTGTCTTCGCTCGTCCGTCATCGTTTGAATCTTTTGATCAGCGGTGGGACGTCCACCGGCAAAACCACATTCGCACGGCATCTGCTGAAGTCGGTTCCGGACGACGAAAGGCTCATTACTATAGAAGACGCTTTCGAGCTGTTCCCTCGTCAGCCAAACACTGTCTGTCTGCTGGCTGAGCGTGTTTCGACATCTCAACGGTCAACAAATGCCCTGCTACAGGCGAGCTTGCGCATGCGCCCGGATCGCATCGTGGTGGGCGAGTTGCGCGGTGCTGAAGCGCTGACATATCTGGAAGCCGTAAACACAGGTCACGGCGGATCGGTGACGACAATTCACGCTGAAACCGCTGAGCTTGCGATAGACCGTTTGGCGATCATGGTCTTGCAAGCTGGGACACCTTTGACCTTCGCCGAGGTCCAGAGCTACATCCGTCGGTCAATTGATGTCATTGTTCAGCTGGGACGCAACAGCGGTAAACGCGGTGTCTCGGAGGTCTTGATTGTAAGGACACTCTGACGGCCCAAACCTGCCATTGACCACCAACTTCAACGCTGCGTTGCAGCTTCCCCGAAGCGGACATTGATCGATGGCGCGGCATTTTCGTGGGACTGATGACTATTATGCGGGACTCTTCGTACCTTAACACGCGGGCTTTGAATGTAGGCTTTGAGAACCTTAGGCCAAGCTGGGTTTTCATGCGGGTACTGCTTCTGAAGGAATACTAATATCACTCCAAAACGACAGAAAAAGCAAAGGTAGTAGCAACCACAAGTGCGCCAGCCGCGGCGCAGATTTGCTTCGCCCAGAAAAAAATCTCTTGTAGCACGTAGCCAAAGTGCTTTTTGTTAAACTGATAATTGGCACTCTTTCGCCCCAACGCATTTTGAACTGAGAAGTAAGCGCACAAGTACTGAAAATAGTCAAAAATTATCGCAAGCATACCAACGAGCCCGGCGAAATTCACCCAGGCTTCATATTGCGCGATGTATGTGGTCGAAAATGGTGTCTCCGATGTATGGATTGCGAATACCCAAGCAACAATGCCGAAACCAACAAGCCGGGAGGTCTCACTTATTCGCCCAGTGACAGCACCCTTGTGTGAAACTCGAGCCTTCCGCTCGGCCTTCGCAAAAGCTTCAGCGCCAACGGCTTCGGACCTTTCATTCGAATCTGTCATTCTCAAAACTCTATCATGGGCCCTGGATCATCTGTATCTTCTTCTGCTGGTGCCTCGGCGGAGGCGTCTTCGGCCAGCGCTTCCTCAGCTGGGGCTTCTTCCATCGCACCCAAGTCAACGCCTGCAGCGCCAAGCTGAGCAGACATGCCATCGAGTGCCGCACGTGCTGCCAGATCGCAGTAAAGTGCAATAGCGCGGGCGGCGTCGTCGTTGCCGGGGATGATGTAATCGACCCCATCAGGCGAACAGTTGGTGTCCACGACCGCCACAACCGGGATGCCCAGCTTGTTGGCTTCGGCCACGGCTAGTGCTTCTTTTTTGACGTCGATCACAAAGATCAGGTCAGGACGGCCGCCCATTTCGCGGATACCGCCCAGCGACGCCTGCAATTTGCCCTGGTCGCGCTCCATGCCAAGGCGCTCTTTCTTGGTCAGCCCTTCAAAGCCGTTGGCGGCCTGTTCGTCGATCGCCTTGAGCCGGTTGATCGACTGCGACACGGTTTGCCAGTTGGTCAGCGTGCCACCCAGCCAGCGGTGGTTCATGTAGTACTGCGCGCATTTCTCAGCCGCCTCGGCCACGGGACCAGACGCCTGGCGCTTGGTGCCGACAAACAGTACTCGACCGCCTTTGGCCACGGTGTCACGGATCGCTTGCAACGCCTGGTCCAGCATGGGCACCGTCTGTGTCAGATCCATGATGTGGATGCCATTACGCGAAGCGTAGATGAATGGAGCCATCTTTGGGTTCCAGCGCTGCGTCTGGTGGCCGAAGTGAACGCCAGCTTCAAGTAATTGGCGCATTGAGAATTCTGGAATAGCCATAGAATTACCTAGCAAAATCAAATCGGACTACATCGCCGAAGTATGTGTGACTTCATCAACCAATACGTCACGGTGTCAACAACAAAGCAAAGTTGACATGCAATTGCGGATCACATCAAATTATCAACGTTGCCGGTTGGAAGCTATAGACAGAAATCCAATTTTCTCAGACTGAGTTCTTAAAATTGAAACAGACTTTGGTTCGCGACGCAGAACTGGCTTTTAGGGGCTCTTTGCCGCCATTAGATCGATCGCAGCATGTTCCTCGAACAGGCCGCCCGACGCTGGCGGGGACGGCTCAAAGCCGCCGTCAACGGCACCGGCGCATTGCTGTGATGGGGTCCGTCGAAGCTGCCGTTGGTCGCGGGCGCAAAAACGCATGCTAACTAGACTTGTTGAGCCCCCATTGACAACAAAGCTAGCCGATCTGCTGCGAGTCTTGTGTATTACGTAGAACACTGTTCGGTAAGTTCGGTACAGGAGTCGCTTCAATGACTGAACCGCTCGATTCTGAATCGATATCGATTGTGTAGTGAATGCCTGGTTCGTCTTCCGACCGGGGCAATCTGCGGCAAATCAATTGAGCAAGAGCTTCGTCCTCCACGGCACACACGATCTGGCGTCCGCCTTGCCTGATGGCACTCAAAACCTCGACTAAATGAAGTGCCCTGAAGTCATCAACGTGCTGCACAGGATCATCCAAAACCAGGGTCTGCCAGTTGGACCAAGATCGAGCTAAATGAACCGACAACAAGAATGCGATACCCGCGGCACGCCTTTGGCCGCTACTAAATACGAACTGCGGATTCAGTTCGTTTCCGACCTTCAGACTAAGGAACCTTCGAACGTCACCACGAATACTGTATTCGATCTTCCGCCAATCAGTATGCGGTCTCAAACGCTGATACAACTCATCCAGCAGCGGGCTAACCAGCGCAAGTCGTTCATCAATAATCTCACTTGCCGAACGGCGTACGTTTTTGTCGAGCGCCTTAGCCTGCGCCAACGCCGTCTGACATGCTTCAAGCTCATCCGCAGCTTGTTCAACCATTCCTCGGAAGTCGGTCACCCTTGCGTTCAGTGTGTTTAATCGATTGACCGACCGAGATGTATCAAGGGCATTAATAGCTCGCTCAGCCTCCACAACGCGGTTCCGTTCTGAGTCTGCCAATGTTGATAGACGTTCGGGATCGTTGATGTGTTCAATCGGCAGATCATTTTCTTCAAAGAAACTACGAAGTGCTGCTTCTTTCTCAATTATGTTTGTTTGCAGAGTCGCCGCCTCAGAAATCTCCAAGTCGAGAGAGGACAAAACTTTCTCAGCCTCGTTCATTGTAACGAGAGCTTCACGCGCTGTTGCTCGAGCTTCTGAAATGCCTGAGGCCAATGTGCCGATGCGCGCCCTGAGACTCTGCAGACCAGCTTCGAATTCTTCTGATGTTCGTGCAGCAGCACAAAGCGGGCAATGCTCTTCGTGGAGACCCACATGCTCTCCGTGTTCCAGCAATTCAGACAGGGACGCTGCAACACTGCTTGCGGCTTCCTCGATCTCCAACTTGCGCTGCTCTTCTTCAAGAACGAGCTTGCGCTCATCGAAAATTCTATCCGCGTTCCTTTTCTGAGTAGCTAACTCTGAGCGCCGCTCCTGTGCTTCCGGCGACTCATACTCCGCTCGCAGTTGTTCAATTTCCCCAGCGTCGACACTGGCCTGTTCGAGGGCTAGTCGCTTCGCTCGGATTGTGGGAAGCAATTGAACTGCAGCGTTTCGCAGCTCAGGAATTTTGTCATTACTGCTATACCTCAGTATCGATCTAAGCGCTGCGACAGCGGCTTCAACATCTGTGTTTTGTATTGCCAACTCAGATGCTTGTGAGAAGTCCGCGAGCGAGCGCGATAACTCCGACTTGGTACTTTCGTAAGCTGACTCCGCGCTCTTGACCCGATCTTCAGCTAACTTCACTATTTCTTTAGCCTTAGCCGAGTACTCGCTATTCTCGACTGCTCCAAAGGCGGCGCGAACCAAATCAAAACGTTCGGTTTCTTTCAGGTCTAAGCTCTGTGCAGCGATCCACTCATCTCTCAGGACACTTGTTTTGATAAGCTGGGTTATCGGGTCCTCTGGGGTATCCCCAATGCACAGCGCGTGGACGATTTCGTCTACCGACTTGTCAGCTTGGTCTTCAAGGGTTCGTGTAACGACGAACGGTTCAGAACCTTCGTTTGAGAAGCCTACCCTTACAAAATGGGATTCAGGTCTTCCGGAGCCACGCCACCAATAATAGTCACGTACGTTTTCTCTATCTGCGCTTTCAACGGCATACTTACTGATTTGGCCGGTCAATCCGAATTCGATCGCGTCGCATACCGTACTCTTGCCAACACCGTTACGCCCACTGATTACGGTGAAGCCTCCGCCAAAGTCGATCCGTACCTTTTCTCTAAAGCCACGAAAACCGCACATCTCTATGAAATCTAGTTTCATGATTTGCCTCGGAGCAGCTCAAAGATCTCACTTGGAGATGCACTTCCCAGAAACCCATTTAGTGCTTCGCGCCGGATGCTTTTGGAGCGCGCGCGAACTCGGTCTTCGAGATCCTCACTCTCCAGAATTGGCCTCGCACGTATCGGTGCCAACATCATCAAAGCGTTTTCGACATCTTCATCAGTAACAACCCCTTGCCGCGCGATCTTTCTTGTCAATGTGAAGTTCTCTTCAAGCTTCTCAATCGGTCTTCTGAGTTCTTGCGACTGGTCGCCCGTAAGAAATACAGAATAGACATTCCAAGCCTTGTCACTTGCGGATCTCAAGGCCAGTGCATGACGCTCCAGAACCTTCTTTTCTCTGGACTGCCATTCGGTGATCAGTTTCTGAGCTGAGTCAAATTCGTGAATAAATCCGACCACGGACTGGTTTTCAAAGCACGTTGCCTTAGTATCTGAATCGGCCCAGTTCCACGTTTGGTATCCGGCTTCTCGCAAGTAGATCTCGGTTTGAGTATGAATGTCCATCATACCTCCAATTCCTGCCGACCAGTTTCAAAGCTCAACCACAAACCAGATGACAACGGCCGAACAAAGTCGCCAACTCTACCTTCACGCACCACATTGCCCGGCATAGAAAGGTCCGTGGCCCCAGGCGCCACGATTATGTCGGTGCTTCCTAAAGCGGGGGCTTCAGCAAAGCGCGCCTTTAGTTGGTTCAGCGCAACGCCCGCACCGTTGACCACTCGTATCGACCTACCGTTAAGTTCGTATCCAAACACTGTTTGGGCAGCACCGGCTTTTCTTAGAAGCAAATGGAATGCGCCTAGTATCTCGCAGTTAATGGGGTGTTTCCTGGTTGCAGGTTCTCCAGCGGGGACACCTTCAGCGTCCCTCCTCAAACCGTACAAGGCCTCTGAGTCTAAGTCATCGACCTCTAGATGCTCGGGGTCAACTTCGCTCCCCTCGATATCTGCGTAAGTTTGCTTACCAGAGGCTAAGAGACGCCGAATGTAGTTTGTTGAGAAGGCATTTCGCAGCTCATCAAGTGCATCAGCACCAGATTGTTGAACGTGGTCGAAGTTTACACCCTCCCCGTTGGCTATGTTCCAAAGGTCGGGCGCTTTTTCTTGTAGGTTTTCTGGAGGTGCAGGATCAAAAACCGTTACAGAGAGCGGAGCAATCCCGGCCAGAACTTCTCCGAGAACAGCGTTCAAGTAATCCCAATCAGACCAAAAACCAACCACAAGCAAATCCTTTTGCCGAAGATTGGCGGTCATCCACTCTCGGCTTCGCTGTATGCGATTAGAAATCGGAGGCACATCAAGTTGAGATGGGGCCCAAACGGTCGCTTTCCGATCTATGGTTGAACAACCATGAAATTTCAAAAGCGGTCCCTGCGTGGCAGCTCGAACCGTCGCGTCTTCACCATCTATTGACGCTTGAAAATCAAATCCATTGTCGATCGCGTATCTTTCGATGAGCGTGTCATAGTTTGCGGAAAGTGCTGCAATTGCGGCTTTAGTGGTCAATAGATCTGCTACTGCAGCGTGGCCAGGGTTTGGCTGGCGCACGAACTTGTTCCAAGGAACTAGACGTTCAATGAACACTGTTTCAAGAGTATCTGCGTCTACGAACGTCTGCGCGAGCGCCTCTAGATCATGACGAAGGGCAAGATCAGCGTCCGGGTCGATACTGAGCCTATAATTTTCAAAACAATCTTCAGCGACCTTCCAAGCGGCAGGCAAGGAGCTTGGAGGTGCCATGGACAGGCCCGCCCCGCAAACAATCACCAATCTATCGGCATGAATTGAAGATAACAGTTGCGCTCTTAAGTCTGGGTTCAACGTAAAACTCGGCCTAGTTAGTTTTTCAAATGTTGTGTCGGTCCGATGCAGGCCTGTAGCAATCTCCAAAGCAGGTATCAGATACTCTTGTTAGTTCATGCCTTAGCATACCTACCGCACCTGAGTAAGGCGACAACCAGGCTTTCAGGTGTGCCAATGTACTGCTTCGAAAGCCCTTGATCGTGAGCAACGGAATTTTCGAGCAAATACCGCGACTGGCTCGACGGTATGATCCTATGTGAAACTGCTCTTGCGCGTTGAATGTCTACTTTGTTCTTTTCGGGTTTAGCTTTTCGCCAAAGCAGCGAAGGTCCGCTTCCCGCCCGCTACTCCCTATCCCCGAGCAGTTCGTCGATGAAATCACCTTGCTCGCGGAAGACCTGCCCCCACTTTTCTGGGACCGGGTCATCCCGATCCAATGTTTCCGGACGCAGCTCACCTGCGGTGTTTCCATCCATTTGCGTCTGCATGGATCGCGATTGCCGCCGACGCGCGCGTTCGCTTGTTGCCCTGTATTCGGCAGAGCCGGGATGGGGTGCAGGAGGAGCGGGTTTCGGGTCTTCAAACCAGGGCCCCACGCCGTCGACACGTGGGGGATAAGGGAAATCGCGGCCCGCCTGACGATCCGTAAGACTGATGAAAAAGGCATCCTCGAAATACTTGATACGCTGTGCACGTATCGGGTGCTGCGGTGAGGCCAGGATGATCACTTCATCGGGATCCATGGTGCGAGCCTCGGTCTCCGAGAGGAGTGGGCGTTCCTCCAGACGCGAGGTCGTCGAAGTCGCACCCAGGATGCCCTTGTTGCGTCCATACATGCGTGTCACCGCCTCCCGGGTGGTGCTGCCGACGGCCGCCGAGACCTCCCGCACAGTGCGCTGGTCGCGGGGCGTAATGTAAAGCTTTAGCCCTGCCCCATTTTCAAGGCTTTCGCGCCCCTCGGGTCCGTAGATGCGGTCGAGGGAGGCCAATGACTGCGCAATCATCGCGACACGCCCGCCATAGGCCGCAAGCGAATGGATCGCCCGCTCGAGATAGGGCATCGCGCCCATTTGCTGAAACTCGTCGATCATCATCATGACCGGCCACGGCTCATCGGGACCCGGCTCATTCTGCCGTAAACTGGCGATGAGATCCGCGAACATCAGGCGCAGGAGCG
>NZ_JBNAGH010000014.1:0-68291 GCF_049801095.1 Dinoroseobacter sp. S76
CCCCCTGTAATCGGAATTATGTGAATTTAGTGCTGTGCGGGCACGCAAATTGGCCTGCTCAGAACTGGAATCGGATCTCGCCGGTCAGGCCCCAGCCGTCCACGCTCTCGCCCGACAGGGCATCCACGCGCAGCGCGGCGTTCAGATGGCGGGCCGGACCCGCGCGCTCCGCCCCGAAGACCCGCGCGAGGCTGATCCCGGCGCTGAGCTCCGTGTAATCGCCGATCCCGTCCACCCGAAACGTCGACGCTTCGGGGCTCAACAGGGCCGCGTCATAGCCGTCGCTGAGATCGGCGTGATAGGTCAGGCTGCCGAAGAGGTGGAGCGCGCCGACCGCGCTTGCCGGATCAAAGGACCGCGCCAGGGTGAGCCCGGCAAAGGCGCGCTGTTGGTCGCTTTCGTCGATCTCCAGCACCGCTGCATCACCGAGCCGGATCTGGTCCGTCTCGCTGCGAGAGAGGGAAAACCCGGCGCGGGGCGTGACGCTCAGCCCGGCGGTGCCCGGCACCTGCCATTGGTATCCGATGGCGCCGGACAGGGTCAGGGCGGTCGCGTCATAGCCCGTGTCGAGATCCAGCTCGGACCCGCCGCCGCTTTGGACATCGAACCCCATATCCTCGTAGCGCAGTTGAAGATCGGCAAAGAGCGGGCCGCGTTCCGCCACCAGATAGAGCCCCGCATAGCTCTGATCGAACTCCGTGCGGGTGAGGGGCGCACCCGCCATGGACCGCGTATCCGCCTGGCCGGAATTGAAGCCGAGAAAGCCGCCAAAGGTCAGATCCCAGCCGCCAAACCGGTCATTGAGGCAGGCCATATCCGCCCCGAGCTGCACCCCGGCATAGTCGAGATCGGTCGGAAGCGTGCCGCGCGTGGTGTCGGAGTGAAAGCCGGTCTCGCTCTCCAGATCGCCGCCGGTCAGCCGACCCCAGCCGCCATAGCCGCACAGGGCCTCCGGCGCGCGCCGGGCGTCACGAGGCGTGGTCGGCGGAGCCTCGGGACGGCTGACAATGGCCCCGATCAGCGATTGCGTCGCCGCAAACCCCGCGCCGATAGCCATCACATCCTGAGAGACGTTCGATTGCAGGGCGTAGGTCAGGTTGTCCTCGGTGGTCAGTGTGTAGTCGAAGAGACCGGAACTTGCATCCAGCGCTGAAAAGTCGGCATCGACGATCGCATCTGGTGTGTTCACGAGAATAGGCATCAAGTCGCCATCGACCATATCGGAGCTGCCCAGAGCATTGAAAGCGACCGCAACCGTCTCTCCATCCGCGAGGTTTTCAAAGATCAGGCGGTCCGAACTTTGCGTGGCGCCCGCGAGGTCCACATCCAGCACGAAGGTCGTGCCGGTGGTCGTCGCATCGCCTGTAACGGTCAGCGTTTCCGTGGCGCGTGTGTTGCTCAGCGAAAAGCTGTTTCCGCGCCCGGTGCTTCGGAATTCGTTGAGTTCACCACTGCCGCGCATGCGCACTGCGACATTGTCCTGAAGCTCCACAAACCCGGTAACCGAGGCCACAGTACTATCGCTGAAATATGTCAGGACCAGGTTGGCGTTGTCGACGATCACATCGCCTTCCACCCCGTGGAAGGTCAGCTCTGTCATCAACTCGGTGGTCCCGGAATTGACCCGGACAGGTGTTCTGGCTTCGAGGTCCTCAATCATCGTGTCCGTATTGATCTCGAGCGTTTCAGCGATCCCTCCGAGCAGCAAGTGCTCGCCACTGCCTTGAAGTGTCAGGGAGCCAAGTAGCGGGTCGCTGGCGAAGGACCCGAGGATCAGGCCCGCGGAACCGCTAGTTGTCAGAGTTCCGAGAATGTCGCCAGCGTCCAGAAACAGGTCACCACCGCGGACATGGACATCCCCGTTGATCTGTCCGCCCCCTGAAATGAAAGTTGTTCCGCTGACATTGTCGAGGCTTTCGATCACGGGCGAAGAGATTGAGACCTGTCCCCCGTTATTCGTGACATGGCCGATTGATCCTGTATCCAGCCTCAGAACTGCATCGCTGGCGCTTGCAGGATCCGTGCCGTTCGTGATGTCGCCCACATCGCTGTATCTGATCCGCGTGAACCCGTCATTGATGATGTCTCCGGTGGAGGTCGCATCCATGTCGATGCTGCCGCCCTGCTCGACAGTGATCGAACGAGTCTCTCCACCATCGATCGTCATCACGCCGCCATCACCGATGACTGTCGGGCCCAGCAGGGAGACGTCGAGAATGTCCAGAACACCCCCCTCGACACGGGTGCTGCCCCGAACCCGCGTCGATCTCAGCTCGGCGTTGCCGTCCAGATTGGTGAACCCGGTGAGCTGCGCGTTCTCCAGGTCGAACTGGCCGCTATTGGTGACGGCACCCAGAGACCCGTTCAACACGGTCATGGTGCCCGTATTGGCGCTGATATCCCCGATCTGGCCATCAATCATCCGGATCGCTCCAGCATTTGACAGGGTGCCAAAGGTGCCGCCCCGCATTTCAAGCATGCCGCCTGCTTCGATCGTTGTGAACGCGGTCTCGCTGATGCTGCCCTGGCTGGTGAACAGGGATCCCCCGTCTTCAACCGTTGTATCGCCGATGAGAGTGCCGCCAAACGTGCTGAAGCTTCCGTTTCGAATGGTCGTCTGACCGGTGACCTGGGCTGTTCCCTTGATTTGGTTGCTGCCGCCTTCGATCAACAGGGTGCCCACCTCCCCGCCATCTAAGCGGGCAAAGCGCGTGCTATGCAGGGTGCCGACCGAGCCACCGTCGAGGTTGACGGTGCCCGCGGAGGTGATGTTCGCGATCTCGCCACTGAGCATATCGAGCGTGCCGGGCCCATCGATGGTTGTCTCCCCAAGAACCGTGCCGCCCTCGAGCGCCACGGTGCCGTGGGCGATATGCATCGAGCTTACCTCGACCGTATCTTCAATCTCGAGGCGACCCGTAGAATTGGTCAGGGACCCAACGGTGGTTCCGTTGGAGAGATGCCCCCTACCGCTGTTGTCGAAGGTTGTGATGATACTCGCGGAAATGTCGGAATCCCCGCGCATTTCGAGCGTCTCGATCCGACTGTCTGATATCGTGACGGGACCGATGCTTGTGAGCGTTCCCACCTCGCTGCGGTCCATGATGACGGCGCTGTTGCCGATCGTATTGATCGCGTCGGCTTGCGCATCGTTAAGCTCCAGCCTGCCATCATTGACGACCTCGGTGGTCCCCAGAAGAGTTCCGCCCTCAACCGTGAGAGTGCTGCCATCAACAGTCGTCGCGTCGGTGACCAAGACGCGGGATTCCAGAACCGCATCGGTGCCGTTCGTGTTCAGCACCCGGATCTCGCCGTCCAAGAGTTCCACTGTCCCACCGAGGGTGACAACCTCTGCAAAGGAGCCACCACCGAACACAAACTCTGTGTCCGGGCCCAGCGTGACATCGTCAACCAGGCCACTGTCCAGCACCACACGGCCGGTCCCGCTGACGAGGATGTCGTCGGCAATCCCGCCTTCAATCGTCAAGCTTCCACCGGAGACAGTGGTCTGATTTGAAACGATGACAATGCTCTCAATTTGGGTTGTCCCGCCCTGTATGTCGAGATTCCGGACGCCCGCCTCTTCGACAAGGACAGTCCCTCCGGTCACGGTCAATGCGTCAACCGAGCCGAACTCGATGACAAACTCCCCTGCTGTTGTGACAGACGTGGCGCGGCTGAGGCCAAAGAACGTATCGTCTTCCAGCGTCAGTGATCCGTCCGGGGCGATAACGACCTCCTGAAGGCGCCCATTGTTCAAGGTTACCGAGCCGCCGTCGATCTGGGTGGTCCCGGTGATCCGATGACCATCAGTGATGAGCGTGTTGCCAGCGGTATTGGTCAGGTTTTCCGTCTCGCCACCTCGTGCGACGAGCGACCCTCCTGCATTCTCGACATTTGTTGTCAGCCCGCTCAAGCTCAGTTGAGCCACATCTGACGTGATATCTCCGGACACATCGCCCGCTAGGGTGACCTCTCCGGTGCCGGTCACGGTCAGGGCCGTGTTCACATCGATTGTCTCTGAGATCGAGACGCTGGCATCGGCGGTCAGGGTTCCGGTGACGCTCAGGGTTGTGGGGTCGGTGGAGACCAGATTCACATCGGTCGAGAACAGGATGTCATTCACGCTGAGCCCGCCCGGCTCGGTGATCGTCACCGTATAAGGGTCCGGCGCGCCGGGGCCGAAGCTGACGGAGGCGCCATCGGTGAAATTGGTATTGGCCGCGCCATCGCTCCAGACCGGGTCCGCAGCGTTCCAATCTCCATCGCCGCCAGTAATCACCGTGGGGTCATTGCCATCCGCGCCCGCGTCCCAGAAGAGATCCTGCGCAAGGGCCGGGGAGCTCAGGGAGAGAGATGCCAGCATGGTCGTCCCCAGCGCCCGGCACAGAACGGAGCGAAAATTCGGACGTTGGCGGCCGCCAAGAGCAATACGCATTCCAAAGACTTCCCAATACTGGACATCACGGTATTCAATTAGGAAATCACTGGTTCGTGAAATGAGCAATGGATAAGCACTTTTTAAAATCAGCCCGGGATTGCTAGATTTTGCGGAATTGCGTTTTTAAAAGCGTTTCCGGCAGTGTTTTCCGGCAATTCGGACCAATTGCCGCGCTATTCCAAAATGGAGGGAATTCGGCGGGTTCAGAGCGGTCTGTTGCGCAGGCGGAACCTGTCGCCCGGCCAGCTTGGACCTGTCCTTAACGGCTCCTTTCGACCATGATGGCCCTCGAGGACGACAAGACGGCGAGGCCCAGATGCGCGACGACAGTTCCAGAGAAGCGGTGGAGCGCTATGCGCTTGTGGTCATTGGCGCCGGGATTGCGGGGCTCAACGCGCTGGCGGCTGCCACGGAATATCTGCCCAAGGGGGCGCGGGTCCTGCTGGTGGATGAAAAGCCTGAGCCGGGGGGCATGTGGAATACAGCCTATGATTATGTCCGCTTGCACCAGCCCCATCCGATGTTCACCGTGGGGAATATGCGCTGGGACTGGCGCAAACCGCCGAGCTATCTCGCCAAGCGGGACGAGGTGCAGCACCATCTGGGCCGGGCGCTTGGCCCGGTCTCGGCGCGGGTGACGCTGGAGACCGCCTTTGGCAGTCGCGCCAGCCGTTGCGCGGAGGTGGAGACAGATCAGGGCCCCCGCGCCCAGGTCACCTACCACCCGATCGACGCGCCCGAACGCGAGACCACCGTGCAGGCGGACCATGCCATCCACGCGGCGGGGCTGAACTATGCCCTGGCCGCGCCCCTGCCCCTCAGCTCCGATCAGGTTCTGTCGATCATCCCGCAAGAGCTGCGCGCGACCCTGACCGCCCATCCCGAGGCACCGGTCTATGTGTTCGGCGGCGGCAAGACGGGGATGGATACGGTGCTCGCCACCCTGGCCGCGGATCCCGCGCGGCAGGTGACGCTGATCAAGGGGCGGGGCACAACCTTTCTCAACCGCACGAAATACCTGCCCTCGGGGATCAAACGCTGGACCTCTGGAGAGCTGGTCTCGCGCCTCTTCCATGACGTGGCGATGCGCTATGATGGCGAGGATGACGCCGCGCTGCTCGATCATATCCGTCGGACCCATTCCACGGATCCAGAGGGGCCAACCGGCCGGTTTCTCTATGGCCTGCAATCGGAGGAGGAATTCGCACAGGTGGAGGCCGGGCTTTCGGCCTCGCTGGCCGAGTACCTCGAAGATGTCTGTGATGGAGACGCGGGGCCAGAGATCCGCCTGCGCAGCGGCGCGTCACATCCGGTCGCGCCGGGCAGCATCTTTGTCAATTGCGGGGGCAGTTTCTTTCGCGACGCGGAGATGTCGCCCCCGATGCCTGTCCTCTCCCCCCAAGGCCGCGTGTTGTCGATCAATCCGCGCCGGGCCTTTCACTTCCTGACCAGTGTGGCCGGGTTTTTCGGCGCGCATCTGCTCTATCGCGATCAGCTGCGGGGTCAGGGGTTCTATGCGCTGGATCTGGAGGCGCTCTTTCGGACGGATCGCGACGCCTGGGTCGGGGCCTCGGCGGCGCAGGCCTATCTCAACCAGGTCACCGCCGTGCAGACCCTGCCAATGCTGCTGCTGGATCGCTGCGGGCTCGACATGGATCGCTGGTATCCGCTGCCCCGCCGGATGGCGGCGCTCCTGCGGATGAAGGCCACGGCCAAGGAGGATTGCGCCCATTGCCGCGACGTCCTCCACCGGGTGGCGGAGCGGTTCGGGATCGAGGCCGCGCCGATCTAGGGCGCTCAGCCGTCCTGCTTGCTCTGGGGCGGGTCGTCATAGACGGACCAGCCATAGTCGCCGGTGCTGTCGGGCAGCTCCTTCTTGGCCATGTTGCGGGCCATATAGGTCTTGGCGATGAAATTCGCGGTGATCGGTGCGGTCAGGAACAGGAACAGCGTGATCAGCAGTTCATGGACCGAGACATAGCCGGTCTTGGCGAAATAGATCATCGAGGCCACGAGCACGCCGCCCACCCCGAGGGTCGTCGCCTTGGTCGGCGCATGGAGGCGTTGCACCGTGTCCTTCAGCTTGATCAGCCCGTAGGAGCCGACAAAACCGAAGACGCCACTGATCACCAGGGCGGCGGCAATGAGGAGGTCTGCGAGAAAATCCATCTGTCTACCTCACTCGATAATGTCGCCGCGGAGCAGGAACCGGCAATAGGCCACGGTCGACACGAAGCCCACCATGGCGATCAGCATGGCGGCCTCGAAATAGATCGCCGTGCCGCGCCAGATCCCGTAGAGCACCAGCAGCGCGATGATGTTGATCACCATCGTGTCGAGGGCGAGGATCCGGTCTGCCGAGGCCGGGCCGACCACGATCCGCCACAGATCCAGAATGAGCGCCGCGCCATAGCACAGGGCGGCAAAGAGCAGAGCGTATTCGATCATGCGAAAATCTCCTTCAGGCGGGCCTCGTAGCGGGTCTTGATTTCGTCCCGGACCGCGTCCGGATCGTCGGAATGCAGGCAATGCACGAGGATGCAGCCGCCATCGGCCGAGAGCGTGGCCGAAACCGTGCCCGGGGTCATGGTGATCGTGCCCGCAAGCACGGTGATCGCCTCGGCGGAGGTCAGCTCCAGCGGGATCGGGATCCAGTGGGAGCGGATATCGGTCTCGCGCTTGAAGAGGATGATCATGGCCACCTGCACATTGGCGACAACGATATCCCAGAGCACGACGAGCAGGTATTCGACCACCTTCAGGGGCTTGCCGAGTTTGGGCCGGTCCGGCCAATAGGCGGCGGTGAGCATCGGGATGATGATGCCGAACGCGACCCCAAGGATCAGGTTGCCCAGGGTGAAGGTGTTCACCAGGGCGAGCCAGACCAGCACAAGGGTGACGCTCAGCAGGGGATGGGGAACAAGGCGTGCGAGCATGGGTTAACCCTCCTCCCCGGTGCCGAGCACCGCGCCGATATAGCCCGCCCGGTCAAAGAGCTGGGTCGTGGTGTCCTCGAGATAGGCGGAGACCGGCCCGGCAAAGATCGCGAGCCCGGCCAGGGTGACCAGCGCGATCATGGACGGGGCGATCTGGCCCGCCGTGGCGGGGGGCGGCGCCTCAGCCTCGACCTCGGTCTCGGCGACCGGCTCCGGCGCGGCCATGGCGGTGGATTTCCAGAAGATCACGCTGCCCGCCCGGGCAAATCCGACAATCGTCAGGAGCGAGCCTGCGAGGATCGCCGTCCAGGCCCAGCCCATCATCCCCGGATCGCGCAAGGCGTCGAGCACGAGGAGCTTGCCGAGAAACCCGCTCAGGGGGGGCATCCCGGCCATGCCGATCGCGGCGGCAAAGAAGAGCGCCGCAAAGAGGCCGTTCTGCACGATCGGGGCCGTGGCGCGCAGCCCATCCTGCTGGCGTCGGGTGATCACCAGATCGGCGATCAGGAAAAGACAGGCCGTGGCAAAGGTCGAATGCACCATGTAATAGAGTGCCGCGAAGGTCGCTCCGGGTGAAAACGCCGCCACCGCCACCAGCATCGTGCCCATGGATCCGACTACGGAAAAGGCGATCAGCGGCATCAGGCGTTTCGCGCCCAGCACCCCGAGCGCTCCGATCGCGATCGTCACGATGGCCGTCGGGAAGAGCCAGGTGCTCGCCAGATCCTCGGTCCCCGGGCTGCCCGGTCCAAAAGCGGTCGTATGCACCCGCAGGATCGCATAGGCCCCGACCTTGGTCATGATCGCGAAGAGAGCGGCCACGGGCGCCGGCGCATTGGCATAGGTCGCCGGAAGCCAGAACTGCACAGGGAAAAGCGCGGCCTTCACCGCAAAGACCAGCATCAGAAGGATCGCGGCGACACGCACGAGGGCCGCCTCCTCCGCCGGGATCTCGGGCACGCGGGCGGCGAGATCGGCGATATTCAGGGTCCCGGTGGAGGCGTAGAGCGTGCCGAGCGCAAAGAGAAACAGGGTGGAGCCCGCGAGGTTCATCACCACATATTGCAGGCCCGCGCGGATCCGCTCCTTGCCGCCGGAATGGATCATCAGCCCGTAGGAGGCGATCAGCAGGACCTCGAAGAACACGAAGAGGTTGAAGATGTCGCCGGTCAGGAAGGCGCCGCAGATCCCCATGAGCTGAAACTGAAACAGCGCATGGAAATGCCGCCCCCGCGCGTCCCAACCCGTGGTGATCGCATGGACCAGCACAATGAGCGCCAGCGCCGCCGTCAGCAGCACCATCAGCGCCGAGAGCCGGTCGAGCACCAGCACGATGCCAAAGGGCGCGGGCCAATCGCCCAGCCGGTAGACATGGGTCGTGCCGTCCGCCGCAAGGCCTGCGAGCCCGAGCGCCACCGCCAGAAGGGTCACCGTCCCCGCAAGCGAGGCCGTCCGCGCCAGCGGCATGTCATGGCGCATCACGAAGGCGATGAGCGGGGCGAGCATCGCCGGAAGGACGACGGGAAGAATAATCCAATGCATCAGATCCGGCCCTCCGCCTCGAGGGTTTCCGGCGTCTCGGTCGGTCCCGGGGTTTCGGCCGTATCGGCCTCTTCATGAATGTCGATCCGATCCGAATCCGCCTCCAGATAGGCGGCGAGGCCGATCATCACGAGCACCGCCGTCATCCCGAAGGAGATCACGATGGCCGTCAGGACCAGCGCCTGGGGCAGCGGGTCCGTATAGGTGGCCTCTCCGTATTTCGATAGGATCGGCGACTGGTCGATGGCCAGCCGTCCGCTGGCGAACAGGAACACGTTCACCGCATAGGACAGCAGCGCGAGGCCCAGAATGACCGGAAAGGTGCGCAACCGCAGCAGCAGGTAGACCCCGCCCGCCGTCAGAACCGCAACCGTGCTGGCGACAATGACTTCCATCTCAGCGTTCCACCTCGCTCTCGGCGGTATTTCCCGCCGGGTCGTAATCCATGGGCTCCACATTCACGGTCTCGCCCGCAAAGCGCGCGATCCGGCTGAGGCTGTAGAGCATCAACATCACCGCCCCGAGCACCGTCAGGAACACGCCGAGGTCAAAGAGCATGGCGGTGGCCAGCTCAAACTCCTCGATGGGTGGCAGGTGGACGTAGGTATAGGCGCTGGTCAGGAAGGGCCGGCCCACGAGCCAGGCGCCGATCCCGGTCAGGCCCGCAATCACCACGCCGAGCCCGATCATGGTGTGATACTCGATCCGCTTGCGCTCCTGGGTCCAGGCAAAGCCCGAGGCCATGTATTGCATCAAGAGCGCAATCGCGATCACCAGACCGGCGACAAAGCCCCCGCCCGGCTGGTTATGGCCGCGCAGGAAGATATAGAGCCCGACGACCACCGCGATGGGCATCAACACGCGGGTCACCACGACCATCATCATCGGATGGCGGTCGCGGGAGCGGTCCTGATCATAATCGGTGTTCTTCAGCCGCTTCGAGGCGGGCCCGCTCAGCAGCGCATGCATCAGCGCATAGATCACAAGGCCCGCGATCCCCAGCACGATGATCTCGCCATAGGTGTCATAGCCCCGGAAATCCACGAGGATCACGTTCACCACATTGGTGCCGCCCCCGCCCTCATAGCTGTTGGCGACATGGTAGTCCGAGATGGTCGAGATATCCCGCTGCAGGAAGGCAAAGGCCAGCCCGCCCACGCCCAGACCCGCGGCCACGGCGATAATGCCGTCGCGGATCTTGAGGCCGGTGGGGCTCTCTTTCGGGGTCACTTTCGGCAGGAAATGCAGCGCCAGCAGCAAAAGCATGATGGTCACCGTCTCCACCGAGATCTGCGTGAGCGCGAGATCGGGGGCGGAGAGATAGACAAAGCCCGCCGAGATCGACAGCCCGATGATCCCGATCAGGACCAGCGCCCGGAATCGGTAGTGGTGCATGCTCACAACGCAGGCCGTGGCCACGATCAGCATCAGCCAGCCGATGGCGATGACCGGCGGCACGGGCAAAAGCTCTCGCGTGGGGGCCGAGATGCCGCTGCCGGAATAGGCGATCCAGCCCATGGTGACCGAGGCCAGGGTGAAGATCGCCAGATAGCGGCTGATCGCGCCGTTATGGGTGATCTCGGTGACGCGGGCCGAGGCGCCCTGCACCGCGGCCATGAGCTTGTCGAAGATCTCCTTGGCTTCGGGGCGGCGCGCGGCCTGCCAGATCGGATCGAGCTTGCCATGCTGGCTGAGCAGGGCGAGACCGCCGAGGGTCGCGGCAAAGGACATCCAGAGCGCCGGGGTGAAGCCGTGCCAGATCTTCAGATGCGGGTGCAGATCCGCGCCGGTCACGGCGCTGGCCGCCGCCGTCACGATGCCTTCGGCGACAAAGGGCGCCATGCCGATCACGAGGACCAGCACCACCAGCAGCGCGGGCGAGGCCCACATGCCAAAGGGCGGATCATGGGGCTTGTGCGGGTAGTCGTCCCGCACCGGCCCGAGGAAGACATGGGAGATGAAGCGGAAGGAATAGGCCACCGACAAAAGCGCGCCGATCGTCGCCAGAACCGGCACCGCATAATGGCTCCCGGCCCAGCCCGTATGGGCGGCCTCTTCGAGCATCATTTCCTTCGACAGGAACCCGTTAAACAGGGGGATCCCCGCCATGGAGAGCGCTGCGACCGTCCCGATGGCAAAGGTGATGGGCATCAAATGCCTGAGCCCGCCAAGCCGCTTGATATCGCGGGTATGGGTCTCGTGATCGACGATCCCCGCGGTCATAAAGAGTGCCGCCTTGAAGGTCAGGTGGTTGATGATGTGAAACACCGCAGCCACGGCGGCCGCCTGCGTCCCAAAGCCCAGCAGCATGGTCAGCAGGCCCAGATGGCTGACCGTCGAGAAGGCCAGCAGCGCCTTCAGGTCATCCTTGAAGAGCGCGATTGCCGCGCCCAGCACCATGGTGATCAACCCGGTGGTCGCCACGATGTAGAACCACGCATCGGTCCCCGCCAGCGCAGGCCACATGCGCGCCATCAGGAAGACGCCCGCCTTCACCATGGTCGCCGAGTGCAGATAGGCCGAAACCGGCGTCGGCGCGGCCATGGCGTGGGGCAACCAGAAATGGAACGGGAATTGCGCCGACTTGGTGAACGCGCCCAGCAGGATCAGGATCAGCGCGGGCAGGTACCATTCGGAGGCGCGGATCTGATCCCCGGCCACGAGGATATCCGTCAAGTTGAAGCTGCCCACGATATTGCCGAGGATCAGCATCCCCCCGATCATCGCGAGCCCGCCCGCGCCTGTGACGGTCAGCGCCATGCGTGCGCCCTGACGGCCCTCGGGCAGGTGTTTCCAATATCCGATCAGCAGGAAGGAGCTCAGGGAGGTCAGCTCCCAGAAGATCAGCAGAAGCAGGATGTTATCCGACAGGACAATCCCCAGCATCGCCCCCTGAAAGAGCAAGAGATAGGTGTAGAACTGCCCCATCGGATCCTCGCCCGACAGGTAAAACCGCGCATAAAGCGTGATCAGCAGGCCCACGCCGGTGATCATCAGCGCAAAGAGCAGCCCCAACCCGTCCAGGAAGAACGACGCCGAGAGGCCCAGCTGCGGCAACCATGGCACTTCGGCCTGGATCACCTCCCCCGAGAGCACCTGAGGCGCCAGCGAGAGCAGCATGAGAAAGGCGAGAGCCGTCGGAACAGCGGTGAAAGACGCGCATGCGGTTCGCCCGGCCCGGATCATCACTCCGGGAATGAGGGCACCAATGAATGGCAGCAATGCGATGATGAAAAGGAGAGGGCCCCCGTGGCTCATAATATGCCCTTACGGATCTTGTCGTATGCGCCTTGGGTGACGCTATCCGGACCAGCAATACAGGAAACTTTAACCCTTAGCGAGACATGTTGGATGCGCAATTCGCCCCAGTTGCGCAGGTTTTTCCTCCGCCCTCTGGAGGCGGTGATCGCGACCATGTCGCGGCGCCCATGCTCTGAGCCATGGGTGATCCGGCGGAACGGGCAGTTTTGTGCGAATGTCGGAAACAGTTGCCAAGCCGCGCCGCACAAGGCAGGGTCTGCCCACGGGCCCCAGATTTCGGGGTTCGGACTGACAAGACATTTTTACAACGTACCATTTTCAAAGGTGATCGCTTATGCGTTTGATCGAGTCCGATATTGCGGGCTTCTCCAAGAAAGAAGCCCATGACCGCAGCCGCAACCGGCTCTCCCAACAGGGACAAACCCGCCTCATCCGCCTGCCTGTTCTGACCTATCTCTATTCCGACGGGATGGGCGGGCTGCGCGCGCTGCGCACGTTGGTGCAATCGACCCGCGCCTCCATGGATCTGGCCCGGGCCTTCTACCGCGAAAACAGCTTTGAGCGTTTCGATTTCGACTATCGCCTGCGCTCGGGCATCCTGCCCAATCCGCGGGACTGGCGCGGCAATCTCGAGGGGATCCAGCCGCGCTATAACGCGGCGAGCGGGGTCCTCGAGAATCCCGGGGACTTCATGTCCCCCGAGAACTACACGGGCTATGCCGCATTTCGGATCCATGGCCGCGATCCGGCCCGCTTCGGCACCGGAAACGGCAATCCCGTGCTGCGCGAATATGGCAAGATCCATCGCCGCAACATCATCGCGGATCTCATCACCGCGATCGAGGCGGGGCCGGACCATGACTGGGACGACGCCGAAAGCCTGACCGAGATCGCCGACTGGGCCTTTCCGGCCGGGGGCGGCGGCTCGGTCTATGTCTGCTCCAGCCAGATCAACCGCGCGGTGAAACGCACCCTGCCCGTGGCCACCGAGCTCGCCCCCGGCATGCCCTTTCAGGAGATCGTGCTCAGCTCCCAAGGCCCGGGCGCGTCCTCGGCGCAGCTCCATGCCCATGAGCTCGGGCATCTCTTCTTCGGGATCGGCGACTATTACAACCGGCGGGTGGATGGCACGCGCGTCACGCAGGAGGATGCGCTCGGCTATCTCGGCGATGCCAGCATCATGGCCCTGCATTTCGACAGCCCCCATTTCGACGGGTTCCTCAAGTTCTTCCTCAACTGGACCGACCCGCAACTTGTGGAGCCGACCTTTGCCAGCCGCGAGATTACGCTCCGCCCGACCTATGGCGCGCCGGGCAATGCGCTGGTGATCCGGCCCGAGAAAAACCGCCGCCCGGGCGAGTTCTTCATCGTCGAATATCGCACCCGGACTGGCCGTACGCCCGATGGTGCGCCGATCCGGTTCGACCGCCTCCTGGGCAATGCGCTGGAAAACGGGGTCTTCGTCTATCACGTGAACGGC
The DNA here is from genome assembly GCF_049801095.1 of Dinoroseobacter sp. S76. NCBI lineage: Bacteria > Pseudomonadati > Pseudomonadota > Alphaproteobacteria > Rhodobacterales > Roseobacteraceae > Dinoroseobacter > Dinoroseobacter sp. S76. The sequence continues at coordinate 13,661 of NZ_JBNAGH010000014.1, forward strand.
ACCGACATCAAAGGCGGCGCGCCCGGCGAGGCGGAGCCGCAGGTCACCCTGATCTCGGGCCAGTCGCGCGAGGCGACCGAGCTGCGCTCCCTGCGGACGGGTCAGAAGCTGGAGGCCAGCGACACGGCCTTCTATGGCGGGCATGAGAACGGGCTGGAGATCGAGGTGCTCGACATCACCGGGCAGGAGGCGCGGATCCGCGTCAGCTGGAACCGGGCGCCCCGGCTCGATGCGGCGCGGGTGAGTGGCGGCGATCTCCATGTCTTTGCGCGCAGGGCCGATGGATCGCCCCTCCACAAGCGCCGAACCGGGAGCACATGGCTGCCCGCCCGCACCGAGTGGTGGGATATGGGCGGCGAGGTCACCGACCGGCCCACGGTCGCCCAGGCGGGCAAGGAGCTGTCGGTCTGGGTGCGCGGGACGAGCGGCGCGCCCTTTCACAAACGCATGGCCGCCGATGGCACATGGTCCTCCGCCAGCTGGCAGCATATGGGCGGTGAGATCCTCGGCGAGGTCGCGCCCAGCAAGAGCGGCGCATTCAACGAGGCGCTGGTGCGCGGCATCTCGGGCGATATCTTCGTCAAGCAGAGCCGCGCCACGGGCTGGGCCCCGTCCCTCTTTGGCTGGCATCGGCTGGGCGGCCCGTTCGAAGGCCGCCCCCATGGCATCCCGGGGCCGGACGGGCTCCATGTGGTGACGCGCCGCGCGGCGGGCACGCCGGTGCACGCGATCATCCCCAAGGACGCCCTGACCCAGAGCGAGCCGAGCTGGACCGAGCTCGGCGGACAGCTCAGCGCCGATCCCCATGGCTGCGCCCATGAGGGCGAAATCCTCGTCTGCGGGCGCGGGATCAGCGGCAAGCTTTTTGCCAAGACCCTGGGCAGCGGCGGCTGGCGCCCCTCGGCCACGGGCTGGACCGATCTCGGGGGGCAGATCATGGGCCCGCCCTGCGCGGTCAGCACGGGCGATCATGTGGTGATCTTCGCCACGGGGATCTCCGGCGGGGTCTTCGCGATCCGCGGCACCGGCAGCAGCTGGAGCAGCTGGGAACCCCTGGGCGGGCAGGTGATCGACAGCCCCACCGCCGTGGTGAATGGCGACGGGATCGAAGTGCTCTGCACCGGGATCAGTGGCAATGCCTTCCACATGCGGATGGATGCGGGCGCCTGGCCACCGCCCAAAGACGCCTGGAGCAGCCTCGGCGGCCCGCTGATCTGAGGCAGAAAACCGGCTCGATATATATAGTGTGGCGTTCGGCCCTTGGCGGGGCCGGATCAGCCCCCTGCCCCTAGCCCCGATGGCGGCGCAAAAACGGGCGGAGCCGTGGCGCCATAGCGGCTGACGGTATCGGCCGCAGCCCGCACCGCCGCCTGCGCCGCCGCCAGCGGGCTTTGCCCCGCCACCAGCCCGGCGAGAAACGTCCCGGCGAGGCAATCCCCGGCCCCGGTGCTATCCACGGCCTCCACGGGGATGGCCGGGATCTCTGTCCGCCTGCCCTCCGAGAGCAGGATTGCCCCCGCCGCCCCGCGCTTGAAGATCACATGCCGGGCGGGCAGTGCCTCGAAATAGGCCAGGGCGGGCTCCAGATCCTCATGGCCGAGAAAGAGTGCGGCCTCATCCTCCGAGGGCAGGAGGATATCCGCCATGGGCAGAAACGCGGTGATGCAGGCCCGCGCCTCCTCCAGCGACCAGAGGCTCAGCCGCAGGTTCAGATCATAGGAGACCAGCGTGCCCGCTGCCCGCGCGATCTCCGCGGCGCGCTGCACCGCCTCGCGCATGGGGACGCTGATCGCCTGGCTCACCGCCGACACGTGGAGCACCCGGGCCGCCTCAATGGCGGCAACCGGCAGGTCCCCCGGCCCGTAAAGGCTCGCCGCCGAGCCCCGGCGCGCGTAGGCAAAGCGCCGCCCCGCCGGGTCCGGATCGATCACGTTCACCCCCGTGGGATCCTCGGTCCGGCACAGAAGATGGGCGGTCGCGACCCCCGCCTCGGCACAAAACCCGCGCACCGCATCCCCCAGAAGGTCTCCACCAACCGCTCCGAGAAGACCGGCCCGTCCCCCGGCTCGTGCTGCCGCCACCGCCGCGTTCAACGTGTCGCCCCCGACACCCTGCTGATAGAGCGCGGGGACACCGGGCGCGCCGGGCAAGCGCACCATCTCGATCAGGGGCTCGCCAAGGGTCAGGATCTCCGCTTCTGCCATGCCTGCATTTGACGCCCCCGCTCCCCCCAAGTCCAGAGCGGCTGGCCACCGCGCCCGGCTTGGGCCACACTCGCCCTGATCCCAGCGCCCAGGAAAGGCCCGCCCCATGGAGATGCCGAAGAATCACTTCAAAGCCGCCCTGAAGACCGGGGCGCATCAGCTCGGGATCTGGAACACCGTGGGCGGCAACACGGTGCCCGAAATGCTCGCCGGGGCCGGGTTCGACTGGGTGCTCGTGGATTGCGAGCATGCGGCGGTGGAAACGGTGGAGGTCCTGCCCGCCCTGCAGGCCATTGGCCAGACCCCGGAGGTTTCGGCCATCGTCCGCCCGGCGGCGAATGACCCGGTGCTCTTCAAGCGCCTTCTGGATATGGGCGCGCAGACCCTTCTGGTGCCCTATATCGAAACCGCCGAGCAGGCCCGCGCCGCCGTAACCGCCATGCGCTATGGCCCGAACGGCATCCGCGGCATGGCCGGCATGACCCGCGCCACGCGCTATGGCCAAGTCGCGCGTTATTTCACCGAGGCCGAGACCGAGCTCTGCCTCGTCCTGCAGGTCGAGACCGTCGCCGGGCTCGCCGCGCTGGAGGAGATCGCGACAACCGAGGGCGTGGATGCCGTGTTCATCGGCCCGGCGGATCTGAGCGCGAGCCTCGGCTATCCGGGCCAGTTCGACCATCCGGAGGTTCTGGCCGCGATCGAGGACGCCTTCGCTCGGCTCACGGCCCTCGGTGTGCCGAAGGGGATCATGGCGCTCGATCCCGCAGCGGCGAAAGGCTATATCGCACGCGGATCGCAGTTCACCGCTGTGGGCGTCGATCTGGTGCTGCTGGCCGAGGCGACCGCTGCCCTGCGCGCGCAGTTCCCGTAACTCCGCGCCCTAACCCTGATAGCCGAAAACCCGGGGCAGCCAGAGCACCACATCCGGCGACAGGATCAGGAAGACGAGCGCTGCGACCAGCACCGCGAGGAAGGCCCAGACCTCCGCGATGATCTCCTTCAGGGGGATGCCCGTCACCGCGTTGATCACGAAGAGAAGGATCCCGTAAGGCGGCGTGATCAGCCCGATCATCGAGTTGACCACCACCAGCACGCCGAAATGCACCAGATCGATCCCCAGCGCCTGACAGGTGGGGATGAAGAGCGGCACGATCACGAGGATGATCGTCGTCGCATCCAGCACGCAGCCCAGAAGCAGCACCAGCACATTGACCAGCAGGAGGAACATCAACGGATGGATCTCCAGCCCGGTCAGGGCCGCGGAAAGCATGGCGGGGATGTTTTCCGAGATCACGATGAAGTTCAGGATCAGCGCGCCGCCGATCACGATCCCCACCGCCGCCGAAGAGCGCGCGCTGTCCACGAAGATCTCGTAGAGCGTCTTGAGCGAGAGCGCCCGGTAGAAGAACGCCGCCAGGATCAGCGCGTAGAACGCGGCGACGGCGGCCGCCTCCGTGGGCGTCGTCACCCCGCCATAGATCCCATAGAGCAGGATCACCGGCATCAGCAGCGCGGGAAAGGCCTTGCCCGTCACCCGGGGCAGCTCGCGCAGGGGCACAGGCTCCTCCATGGCGAAGCCGCGCCGGGTGGAGATGAAAAAGTTCATCCCCATCAGCACCGCGCCCATCACCAGCCCCGGCACGATGCCCGCCAGAAACAGCGCGCCGATGGAGCTGTTGGAGACCAGGGCATAGAGAACCATGGGGATCGAGGGCGGGATGATCGGCCCGATCGTCGCCGTGGCCGCGGTGATCGCGGCAGCATAGCCCCGGCTATAGCGGCCATCCTTGGTCATCATCCCGATGATGATCTTGCCGAGCCCCGCCGCATCGGCCACCGCCGAGCCGGACATGCCCGAGAAGATCAGCGAAGCCATGACATTCACATGGCCCAGCCCGCCCCGGAACCGTCCGACCACGGCAATGCAGAAATTCAGAAGCCGGTCGCTGATCGAGCCTGCATTCATGATATTGGCGGCCACGATGAAGAGCGGCACCGCCAGCAGGATGAAACTGCCATAGAGCCCTTGCAGGATCTTCTCGCCCGTGAGGGCCAGATCCTTGCCGGACATGCCGAGATAGACCAGCGAGGCCAGCATGATCGAATAGCCGATGGGCGTTCCGATCCCCGCAAGGCCGAACAGCGTGATCAGGCAGAGGGCCAGCTCGATACTCATACCGCCTCATCCCCCTGCTGGATGGCGGGGGCGCCATGGTCATGACCCTGCCCCGGGCCGGGGATCTCGTGATCGTCATCGGGCGGGCCCTTCCGCCAGACCTCGACGAAGCGCCACGCATAGCGCAGGCCAACGGCGGCCATGAAGACAATATATATAGAGAAGATCGTCCGCATGGGGATCTTGTCCCCGGTGAACGGGTTCCGCACCGTGGTCGTCTTGCGGATCTTCATCCAGTCCACATAGTCCCAGGTCGGATAGGCCGACCAGACCATCCCCGCCACGATCGCGCCCGCCGCGATCAGGGCCAGCACCCGGCGGATCCGGCGCGGGGCGGCAAGATAGAGGATGTCAAAGGTGACCTGATCGCGCTCCCGCACGAGAAAGGCATTGCCGAAAAACACGATCCAGACCCAGAGGATCAGGCAGAGCTCCAAAGTCCAGCCAAAGGGCTGCACCAGCACGTAGCGCGAGAAGATCTGCAGCAGGAAGGTGATGAACATCGCCGCCAGCAATGCGGCGGCGATAAGCTCGGTGCCGCGGGTGAACCATCGGGTGATGAAACGCATGGGGGTCCTCCCGCGGCGGGGTCGTCAGACGCGCTTAGTTGCCGAGCGCGTTGATCTTCTCAAGCACGCCCTCGGGCCAGCTCGACGCCACTTCGCTGCCCACATACTGGGCCTGCACATGGGTGCGGAACGCGTCGAGATCCGGGGTGTAGATTTCAACCCCCTTGCTGCGGATGAAGTCCGCGAGGTTGTTCTCCTTGTCGAGTTGCTTCAACCGGCCCCAGGCGGCGGCGGCATCGGCGGCGCGCTGGACCTGCAACTGCTGATCCGCCGAGAGCCCGTCCCAAACCTCTTTCGAGAAGGCGATGTAGTTGAGATCCACCAGATGGGAGGTCAGGGCGATCTGCTTGGTGACCTCATAGAATTTGGCATCGACCACGGTCGGCAGGGGGTTGTCCTGCCCATCCACGGCCCCGGTGGAAAGACCCGTATAGACCTCGGTAAAGGCCATGGGTGTGGGGGCCGCCCCCAGCGCCTTGCCGAGGAACTGCCAGGCATCCGTGCCCGGCATCCGCAGGTTCACCCCGGCCAGATCCGCAGGCGTCTGCACGTCGAGCTCCTCGCGAGTCTGGCGCAGGTTCACATGGCGCTTGCCCAGATACATCACCGACAGAAGCTTCACGCCCAGATCATCCTCGACCGTCTTCTTGAACGGATCCATCAGCGGATCGTTGAAGACGCGCACCTGATGGGCGGCATCCTGATGGACATAGCCCGTGGCAAAGATCGAGAATTCGGGGAAGAACTGCGCCAGCTCCTGCGCCGAGGCGATGGACATGGTCAGGTTGCCCCGGCTGATCGCCTCAAGCTCGGTGCCCTGGGCAAAGAGCGTCGCATTATAGCCCGGCTGGAAATCGGCGAACTCGGCAACCATGGGCGCAAAGACCTGCGCCATGGCCTGGGAGCGTTGATCCGTCTCGGACCCCGCCGTCGCCAGGGTGAAGGTCATCTTGTGGCCATCGGCAAACCCGCCGCCGGTGGTCGCCGCGGTCAGACCCGCCGCGAAGGCCACGCTCAGCGCCGCCCGTCTCGTCATCCCAGAAAACATGTCTTCCTCCCTAGTGTTTTCCCGTCTCCGTCAGAGGGTCGATCATGGGCGACCGGCCCTCTTTCTCCAAGTCTTTGTTGTGTTTTCGGCTCTCAGCCCGCCTGCGCCACCTCCCTTGGCGCGGCGGGCTGGAGCGCGATGTCCCGCCCCTCGGCTGCAGAGAGCTGCATCGCTTCGATCACTTCGAGCGTGCGCAGCCCCTCGCGCCCCGACACAAGCGGAGCGGCGCCATGGGCGATGACATCGATAAAATGGGCGATCTGGTTGACCAACGGATCCGTGGCCGCCCGCATCAGGCTCGTAGCCGAGATCGGGGCCCACCAGTCGGGCTCCCCGGCCCCGTGCTGCCAAAGCCGCAGATCCGGCAGCGAGAGCGCCCCGCGCGACCCCCCGATCATGTAGCAACTCTCGGATGTGGGCGGGTAGATCGGATGCTCGCGCGCCGTCATCTCCCAGCTCCAGGGGGCGGTGATGCTGTCCGAAACACTGACCGTGCCAATCACCCCACTGGCAAAGCTCAAAAGCGCGCTCGCCAGATCCTCATTGTCGAAACCCCGCCGGGACGGGGCCGCGAGGGCGCGGACCGAGACCACCTCACCGCAGAGATGGCGCATCAGGTCGATATCATGGACGAGATTGACCGCCACCGGCCCCGCGCCGGGCCGTTTGCGCCAGTCGGCGGCGTTGAAATAGGCATCCGGTTTGTAGAACCAGCAGGTTGCCTGCACCGCGCGCAGTTCCCCGAGATCGCCCCGGGCAATCGCCTCCTGCGCGGCCTGAATGATCGGATTGTAGCGTCGGTGATGCCCGACCAGCAGGGGCACACCCGCCTGCTCCGCCGCCGCGATGAGCTGCACCGCGTCCGCCGCCTGTGTCGCGATGGGTTTCTCGACCAGCACCGGCAGGCCCGCCGCCACCGCCTGCAACCCTTGCGCCACATGGAGCGGGTTGGGCGTGGCCAGGATCAGCCCGTCGGCCCCGCCTGCTGCAAAAAACGCGTCGAGATCCGGATAGACCGCGCAGCCCAAGGCACGCGCTTCCGCCCGCGCTTCCGCCTCCGGCTCGATCACCGCCGCAAGCTCCGCGCCCGCGCATTGCGCGATCGCCGCCGCATGGCGGCGGCCCACAAGGCCAAAGCCCGCAATGGCAAGCGGCACGGCTTGCGGCATCGGCAGCGTTCCTCCCATTTCCGCCCGGCCTTTGCGGCTCTGTAATGGCGGCTCCGGACGAGAGGCTAGCCGGATTCCCCAGCTCTGGCAAATATATATGATATTTTGATTTTTGACGGTGATTTGTCAAAGTTGAATATGATCGGGCTTTTGCCTAAGGTTTCAGCAGCACATCCGCAGAACGAGGAGAGGGCATGGGCGCCCCCACCGCCACCGTCGGCGCGACCACCTATCAGCGGCTCAAGCATGACATCATCTTTGGCGTGCTCAAACCGGGTGCCAAGCTGAAGCTTGAGCGTCTGCGCGTGGACTATGCCGCCAGCCTTTCGACCCTGCGGGAGACCCTGAACCGGCTGGCGAGCGAGGGGTTTGTGGACGCGCCGGCGCAGCGCGGCTTCCTCGTGACCCCGGTCAGCCCCGAAGATCTGGAGGAGATCGCCGATCTCCGGGTACTCTTGGAATGCGACGCGCTGGAGCGGTCTTTGGCCAATGGCGATACGGAATGGGAGGGGCGTCTGGTCGCCGCCCATCACAAGCTCCACCGGATCGAGACCGAGATCGGCGCCGGGGATCTCTCCAAGACCGAGCTGTGGAAGCGCTACGACTGGGAGTTTCATCTGGCGCTGATCGACGCCTGCCGCTCGCGCAACCTGCTGAGCCTGCACGCGACGCTCTATGACAAATACCTGCGCTACCAGATGCTGGTGCTGACCAATCGCGGCGCGGCGGCTGTGGCCGAACATCAGGAGATGCTCGAAGCCGCCCTCGCCCGGGATGCAACGACCGCCAAAGCCGTGTTGAAGGCCCATATCGTGAACGGGCTCGACCACACCCTGCGCGCCATGACCGGATCGGACCCTGCGCCCTAGCGCAACGCGTCGCGCACCAGAGGCAGGGCAAAGGCATCAGGCGGACCTTTCGCGGATCAGAGCCTCAGGTTTCCGCCGGAACCAGCAGCGGACAAGCCCCACCTAATCCGGCACCAGATTGTCCAGCACATAGCGGCCCAGCTCATGGGTGCGGTGGGTCGAGAGCACCACATCCAGCGGGATCCGCCCATAGGCCGCCGAGATCGGCACGACCTCGCCCCGGCGCATGTCATCCCGCACGAGGGATTGCGGCACCCAGCCGACCCCCGCCCCGAGCTTGATCAGCGACCGGATGCTGGCCGCGAAGGAGGTCTCGACCACCACGGCCTCCTCCCGCATCAAGCGCTCGGAATTCGGATAGGCGGCGATGATCTGACCAAACTCGCTATCCTCGGGATAGCGCAGCACCGGGGTCGCCTCGTCCAGGGTCTGATCCTCGCTCAGGGCAAAGCGCAGCGGCCCGCCCACCACGGGCACGAGCGAATCCCGCCGCCAGATCCGCTGCAGGATCGTGTCATCAAAGGGCGGGCGCGGCGCGCCGCGATACTGATAGCTCAGCATCAGATCAACTTCGAATTTCAGAAAGAGCGCCATGATCTCGTCCTGATTGCGGGTCCGCAGGCGCACGGTGCGGATCCGGTCCAGCGCCGTGATCTTGGGATAGAGCTCGGGAAAGACCGAAGCCGCGAGCGAGTGCTGCGAGGCGACGATGAAGCTGCGCGAGCCCGGCGCGGGGCTGTCGCGAAACCGGCGCACCGTCTCAAGCAGGACCCGGATATCGGCCTCGCGCGCCAGCAATTGCTCGGTCAGCTCGACCTTGTTCACATGGCGGTCCACCAGGGTCGCGCCGAGCCAATGCTCCAGCGCCTTGATCCGCCGCGAAAAGGCCGGTTGCGTGACATTGCGGCGTGCGGCGGCGGCGCTCATCGTGCCCTCTTCGATCAGGGCGAGCGCGTCTTCGAGAAGGCGGGTATCCATGGCTACCCATACCAATTGTACGGCTACTATGCCAAGTCGGCACTTTTTCGCAGGCAATACTTTGGCCTAGCCTTCTTGTCAGTACGGCTTGGGGACCAGTTTGACCGTCTTAGAGAAACCCAGAGTATCGGATAGCTCCGCCCAGATCGCCATGCTGGAGCGCACATTGGAGGTCTCTCCCCGGGTCGCTCTGGCCCATCTCCCGACCCCGCTGGAACCGCTTGATCGGCTCTCCGAGATGCTGGGCGGGCCGCGGATCTGGGTGAAGCGCGACGATTGCACCGGGCTGGCCACGGGCGGGAACAAGACCCGCAAGCTCGAATTTCTCATGGCCGAGGCCCTGCGCCACGGGGCGACCTGCGTGATCACCGAAGGGGCGACCCAATCCAACCACGCGCGCCAAACTGCTGCGGCCTGCGCCCGGCTTGGGCTGGGCTGTCATATCCTGCTTGAGGATCGCACGGGGTTTCAGGACCCGGCCTACCGGCTCGGGGGGAATGTCCTGTTGAGCCGGCTCCATGGCGCGACGGTCTCGGCCCGCCCCGCCGGAGCGGATATGACCTCCGAGATGGCGCGGCTCGCGGACCGGCTCAGGACCCAAGGCGCGCGCCCCTATATCATCCCGGGCGGCGGCTCGAACGCGCTCGGCGCCCTGGGCTATGTCAATTGCGCGGCAGAACTCAGCAGGCAAGCCCGGGACACGGGCACCCGCCTCGACGGGCTTGTCCATGCCACGGGCAGCGCCGGGACACAGGCGGGTCTGCTCGCCGGGCTGTGCTCCATTGGCAGCGAGATGCAGCTTTGGGGGATCGGCGTGCGCAGGGCCCAGGACCGGCAGGAAGAAAAGGTCCACAGCCTCGCCACTGCCACGGCGGACCTGCTCGGCAATGGCGTGGTGATCCCCCGCACCGCCGTGCGCGCCACGGACAGCCAGATCGGCGCCGGTTACGGCCAGCCCACCCCCGCCATGTGCGCCGCCCTGCGCCAGGTCGCCCGGCTCGAGGGGCTGCTCCTCGACCCGGTCTATTCCGGCAAGGCCATGGCCGGCCTCATCGAGCTTTCCCGCGCAGGCCATTTCGATGGTCTGCACAATATCGTCTTCCTCCATACCGGAGGCAGCGCGGCCCTGTTCGGCTATCCCGAAACCTTCGATCTGCCTGGCTATCAGGCATGACCCCTCTCTCATCCAACAAGGAGATGCACTCATGAAACTGAAACAACTCGCTCTGGCCGGGGCGCTCAGCCTCGCCGCCAGTGTCCCTGCCGCCGCCGAGGATTTCACCGGCACCCTGGCCAAGATCGCCGAAAGCGGCGTGATCACCCTGGGCCACCGCGAAAGCTCGGTGCCCTTCGCCTATCTCGACGAGAACCAGCAGCCGATCGGCTATTCCATCGATCTGTGCATGAAGATCGTCGAGAAGGTCTCCGAGACCGTCGGCAAAGAGCTGGAGGTCCGCTACGTCCCCGTGAACCCCAAGACGCGTCTGGCGCTCATGGCGAACGGGACCATTGACCTGGAATGCGGCTCGACCACCAACAAGCTCTCGCGGCAGCAGCAGGTCGAGTACCTCGCCACCACCTTCGTGACCGGCACCAAGCTCATGGTCCGCAAGGGCAGCGGCATCGCCTCGGTCGCCGATCTTGAGGGCAAGGCCGTGGCCCTGGCCCAGGGCACCACCAACGAGCTGGCCGTGAAAGCCGCCATCGAAGAGCTCGGCCTCGACGTCAAGGTCCTGCCCGTGCGCGACCATGCCGAAGGGATGCTCTCGCTCGAGACCGACCGGGTCGATGTCTATGCCACCGACCACATCCTGCTCTATGGCCTGATGTCCAAGTCCAAGACCCCCGAAGAGTTCGAGGTCGTGGGCGATTTCCTCTCCTATGACCCTTACGGTCTGATGGTGCGCCGCGATGACAGCGCCTTCGAGCTCGTGGGCAAGGCCGCCCTGGCCGAAGTGTTCCGCACCGGCGAGATCATGGAGATCTATTCCAAGTGGTTCGACCCGCTCGGCGTGCCCGCGACCCCGCTGCTGCAGGCGTCCTTCGCCCTGAACGCCCTGCCGGAATAAACGGCCGGACCAGACCCCAAGGCGGGGCGCCGCGTGCGCCCTGCCTCCACTGCTTTGCCCCGGGGGCTCCTCCATGAATTACAACTGGAACTGGTCGGTCCTCTGGGCTGATCCCTATCTCGGCTGGCTGATCTCCGGGGTGCAATGGACCTTCGCGGTGGCGCTTGCCGCCTGGGTCATTGCCCTGGGGCTGGGCATCCTGATCGGCGTGGGGCGCACCCTGCCGAACAAGCCCATCGCCTTTCTCTGCACCTGCTATGTGGAGCTGTTCCGCAATGTCCCCCTGCTGGTGCAGATGTTCATCTGGTATTTTGCCGTGCCTGAAATCATGCCCGATGATGTGGGCCGCTGGATGAAGCGCGACATGCCGAACCCGGAATACGTGACCGCCGTCGTGGCGCTGGGGCTTTATACTGCCAGCCGCGTGGCCGAGCAGGTCCGCGCCGGGATCCAGGCCGTGGGCAAGGGGCTGACCTCAGCCGCCTATGCCAACGGGTTCTCCACCGCCCAGACCTATCGCTATGTGCTGCTGCCGATCTCCTTCCGGCTGATCGTGCCGCCCATGACCTCGGAATTCCTGACGATCTTCAAGAACTCCTCCCTCGCGCTGACCATCGGCCTTCTGGAGCTGACGGCCCAGTCCCAGCAGATCGCCGAATTCACCTTCCAGGGGTTCGAGGCCTTTACGGCGGCCACGGTGATCTATGTCTGCATCGCCCTGATGGCGACGGTGATCGCCCAGTCGCTGGAGAAGTTCACCCAGATCCCCGGCTTTGTAGGGAAGGGCTGATCCATGGGTGATTTTGATTATGCCGTCATCTGGAACAACCTCCCCTTCCTGTGGGAGGGGTTGCAGCTCTCGCTGTGGCTGACCTTCCTCGCGATCATCGGGGGCATCGTGCTCGGCACGGGGCTGGCGCTCATGCGGCTCTCGGGCTTTCTGCCCCTGTCGCTCTTTGCGGCCACGTATGTGAACCTGATCCGGTCGGTGCCGCTGATCCTTGTGATCTTCTGGTTCTACTTTCTCGTGCCCCTCGCGATCGGGCGGCCCATCGGCGGGTTCTACTCGGCGCTGATCGCCTTCGTGATGTTCGAAGCCGCCTATTACTCGGAAATCATCCGCGCGGGTATCCAATCCGTGCGCCAGGGTCAGGTCCATGCGGGTCAGGCCACCGGGCTCAGCTATTGGCAGATCCAGCGCTATGTGGTCCTGCCCCAGGCCTTCCGGAACATGATCCCGATCCTCGTGACCCAGGGCATCATCCTGTTTCAGGACACCAGCCTCGTCTTCGTCGTCTCGCTGCGCGACTTCATGACCGTCTCCTCCATCGTCGCCCGCACCGAGGGCCGTCTGGTCGAGATGTATGTCTTCGCCGCCATCGTCTATTTCATCATCTGCTTCGCCGGGTCCATGTTCGTCCGGCGGCTTCAAAAGGCCAAAACCGCATGATTACCATTGATAACGTCTCGAAATGGTATGGAGATTTCCAGGTCCTGACCGACTGCACCACCAAGGTCGATACGGGCGAAGTGGTGGTGGTCTGCGGGCCCTCCGGGTCCGGCAAATCCACCCTGATCAAATGCGTCAACGGGCTGGAGCCGGTGCAGAAGGGCACGATCTTCGTGGAGGAGACCGAAGTCACCGCCCGCCGCACCAACCTCACGAGGCTGCGCTCGCGGATCGGCATGGTGTTCCAGCATTTCGAGCTCTACCCCCATATGTCCGTGCGCGCGAACCTCTGTCTCGGGCAGGAGAAGGTGCTCGGACGCTCCCCGGATGAGGCCAATGCCAAGGCCGAGGCCCTGATCGACCGGGTCGGGCTCAAGGAGCATATCGAGAAATTCCCCGGACAGCTTTCGGGCGGTCAGCAGCAGCGCGTCGCCATCAGCCGGGCGCTGGCCATGGACCCGATTGCCATGCTCTTTGACGAGCCGACCTCAGCCCTCGATCCCGAGATGATCAACGAAGTGCTCGACGTGATGGTCGAGCTTGCGCAGGACGGCATGACCATGATGGTCGTCACCCACGAGATGGGCTTTGCCCGCAAGGTGGCCGACCGGGTGGTCTTCATGGATCAGGGCGCCATCGTCGAGGACCGCGCCACCGAAGCGTTCTTCGGCAATCCCGAAAGCGCCCGGGCCCAGGACTTCCTGTCCAAGATCCTCAACCACTGAGGGCGCGCGCCCCCCTAGAACCGGATCTCGTGCGGCTCTGCGCACCGCGCGGGATCATTGATGCAGAACAGGGGCTGGTCGATGAACTGGAGCTGCGTGATCGTCATCTGGATCAGGCACTCCATCTGGTCGGTGATCGCGCCGGAGCCGCCGGGCTGGCCCCGCGCAGCGAAACTGCAGGCCGCGTCGCGAAACGGGATCCAGGCCCGCTGCATATCGCGCAGGGCGTCCTGATAGGGCGTGCCGTCCCGGTCCGCGTCATACCCCTCTTGCTGGGTCATGCGCGCCTGATAAGTAGCGTTCAGCTTGGCATCCCACCACTCGTAAACCACCTGCTGGCAGAAGGCCCAGGCATTGGGTGAGCCCCCGGCATTGATCGCCTCACCGCAGAAATTGAGCGCCCCGTCCGGCGCGCAGTCCGCATCCTGCCAGCACGCCTCCAGCATCTCGCCCATCTCGGCCACGGTATCCGCCGGAACCTCGTCCGCCGCCGCCGGAAGCGGCACGGCCAGACAGGCCAGTATCGCGATCACGTATTTCATCCTGCACCCCGCGTTTTGCATGGTCAGATCCAGTCTTGCGGGTGCCGGGGCCAGGGGCAAGGGCGTCAGGAGGCCGCGCCCGCCTCTTCTTCGAGCACCTTGCGCGCCACGCGGAAGCATTCGAGCGCTTGCGGCACCCCGCAATAGATCCCGATCACGTGGATGATCGCGCGGATTTCGTCCTGACTGACGCCATTGGTGCGCGCGCCCCGGCAATGGATCTCCCACTCGGTCATCTTGCCGAGCGCGCCGATCATCGACAGGTTCATCATCGAACGCGTCTTGGCGTCGATCACGTCATCGCCCCAGCCAAAGCCCCAGCACCAGGCAGTCATCGCCTCCTGAAACGGGCGGGTGAAGTCATCGGCGGCGGCGAGGTTTTTCTCGACATAAGCCGCGCCGAGCGTGGCCTTGCGCTGCTCGAGGCCCTTGAGGAAGAGGTCTTCGTCCATGCTGTCTCCGGGATTTGGCGTGAAGGGGCCGTCTCAGCCCCGCTTGATCGCGATATTCTTGGTCTGGACGTAGTTCCACAAGGCCTCGCGCCCCTTCTCGCGGCCATAGCCGGATTTCCCGACCCCGCCAAAAGGGGTCTCGACCCCGCCCGCATACCATTCATTGACGAAAACCTGCCCGGCGCGCAGCTGCCGCGCGGCCCGCGTCGCCCGGTCGAGGTCGCGGGTAAACACCCCGGCCACCAGCCCGTAATCGGTGCCATTGGCGATCTCCAGCGCCTCGGCCTCGTCGCGGAAAGACAGGATCGACAGGACCGGGCCAAAGACCTCGGTCTGTGCGACCTCCATCTCCGGGCGCACCTCCGCCAGAACCGTGGGCGCCATGAAGGCGCCGGGCCGGTTCAGGGGGCGGCCACCGGTCACGACCCGCGCGCCCTCTCCCTGGGCGGTCTCGACCATGCGCACGGCGCGATCCCGCTGGGCCTCGGAGACCATGGCGCCCATGCTCGGCCCCGCCTCCGCCCGGTCGATCCCCGGCCCGGTGGAGAGCGACTGCGCCACCGCCTCGGCCCGCGCGATCAGCTCTTCGGCGCGGCTTTCATGGACGATCACCCGGCTCATGGCCGAACAGACCTGCCCCGCATTGAAATAGATGCCCCAGCGCAGATCGGTCTCGAACGCCGCGAGGTCGTGATCTTCATAGACGATGGCCGCGGATTTCCCGCCGAGCTCCAGCACGCAAGGAACCACGTTCCCGGCCGCCGCCCTGGCGATCGCGACGCCCGTGGGCACAGAACCGGTAAACACGATCTGGTTGACCTGCGGATGGGAGGACAGCGCCGCCCCCGCCTCCGCCCCGAGCCCGCAAAGGATGTTCACCGCCCCCGCCGGCAGACCCGCCGCCTCTGCCGCATGGGCGAGATAAGCGGTACAAAGCGGGGTCAGCTCCGGCGTCTTGATCACGCAGGCATTGCCCGTGGCCAGCGCCGCCGCCATGGAGCGCGCGGTCATCTCCAGCGGGTAGTTCCACGGGATGATCTGGGCGGAGACGCCGTAAGGCTCCATCTCGGTCCAGTCGTAATAGCCCGCCCCGAGGGGAACCGAACGCCCCTCCACCGTGCTGGCCTGATTGCCGTAATACTCGAAATAGAGCGCCGCACTCTCGACCTCGATCCGGGCCTCCCACAGGGGTTTGCCCTGCTCCAGGGTCAGAACCCGGGTGATCTCACCCAGATGCTCCAGCAGGTAGCGGCCCATGGCCTGCACCATCCGCCCGCGCTCGATCGGGCGCAGATCGCTCAGCGCGCGGGAGAGATGCACGCGACGCGCGGCCTGCACCGCCCGGTCCACATCCCCCGCATCGGCCAGGGCCTGCTCGGTCAGGGTCTCGCCCGTGCCGGGATCGGTGATCGCAAGACGGCCCGCGCCGCCCAGCACCCAATCCCCGTCGATATAGTTGTACCAAAGCGGCGCGATCTGGGGCTCAGCCATCGACCGCCTCCCGCATCCAGCGCTGTAAATGCAGGATCGAATGCTCGGAATTCACGCCAGAGGCCGGATCCACCACCAAGGGCCCCGGCACATAGCCCCGGGATTTCAGCCCGCGCTGCACGCTCTCGACCAGATGGATATCCTCCTCGACCGTGGTCGCGCGGTCCTGCTGGGCCATCCGGCGCACGGTCTCGTCATCGCGCCCGCCGATCGAGAACCAGCCCCGCCAGACCACCACCTTGTCCGGCCCCACGGCCCGCCAGTGATAGGTGTTCAGCAGGTTCCCCGGATAGACCTGAAACGAGAACATGGGCCAGAGGAACCAGCTCGAATACTTGTCATGATTGGGAAAGCCGCTCTCGATATCGTAGCTCAGCTGATCCAGGGACGTGCATTCCGTGGTGTGGCGCAGGCAGCGGCCTTGGGGCTGGATGTCATAGGTCTCGGGCTTGATGACCCCGGTGGCAAAGGTCGGATGGTTCAGGGTGCAATGGTAGCATTCCGAGTAGTTCTCGACCGAGACCTTCCAGTTGCAATTCTCCGGGATCTCCACCCATTCCAGGGGCATGAGCTCGGCCCAATGGGGAATGAACGCCTCCAGCTCGTCGCGCGCGCCGGGGAACCAGTCCTCCATGGGGGCGGCGTCCGGGTCGAGATTGACGAAGATGAAGCCGAGAAAGACCTCCGTGCGGACCTCCGTCAGGCAGATCTTGCTGGCGTCAAAGCCGGGCACGGATTTCGAGTTCGGCGCCGCGCGGAGCCGCCCGTTCAGCTCATAGGTCCAGGCGTGGTAGGGGCAGACCACCACGCGCGTGCGGCCCTCGCCCTGCACCAGCTGATGGGCGCGGTGCTGGCACACATTGTAGAATGTGCGGATCTCGCCATCCCGCCCCTTGATGCAGAACAGGCTTTCATCGGCCATCTCGAAGGTGAAATAATCCCCCGGTGCGGCCAGCTGGCTCGCATGACCGGCAAACTGCCAAGTCCGCGCCAAGAGCCCCGATTTCTCTACCTCGAACACCGCAGGATCCGTGTAATAGCGCGCATCCAGCGACCGCAGCGGCATCGCCCTTTCGTTCATTCAGGTGCCTCCCCGTCATAGATCCCCAATTCGTGGCGGCGGCGGTGGAACCGGTCGACCCGGTCCACGATTTCGTCGCTGGCCACGGCAATCACAAAGCTCAGCAGGGTCTCGAGCAGGGCAATGGTCGAGACCGAAGAGGGAAAGAATTGCGGTGTGTCCGCCGCGAGGACAAAGCCGTGATCGGCCGCGAGGATGATCGGGCTCGCCGGGCTGTCCGAGAGGGCCACGACCCGCACCCCCTGATCCTTGGCGATCCGCACGGCCTCGATCACCTCGCTGCGATAGGGCCGGCAGGTCATGGCGATCAGCACATCCTGCTCATTGGCCCAGGCCAGATCATCCACCGCCGTGGAGCCCGGGCGCGGGATCGCGTGGAAATCGGTCATGCCCGTGGAGGCGAGATAGGTGAAGTTCCGCGCGTTGGAATTGTTCACGCCGACGCCAAGAACAAAGACCTGGCGCGAGTTCCAGATCTCCTCGGCGGCGCGCTTCAGAGCCTCCGCCTCGATGCCCGCGAAGGTTTCCTCGAGGTTGCGAATCGCCGCCTCGACCATATCCGCATAGAGCCCGCCAAGATCGCCGGATTTGCGGATATCCTGCAGCCAGCGCGCCCGGTCCGGGAAGCTCACCGCGCCCTGGCGGATCGCCTCGCGAAACGGCGCGCGAAACTCCTCATAGCCGTCAAACCCCACCTGCCGCGCCATGCGCACCACGGTATTGGGTTTCACCTTCGCCGCCTCGGCGATCTCGCGCACGGTCGACACCCCGACATCGGCGGGGTTTTCCAGCACATAGCGCGCCGCCTTCTGCGCCTCGGGCGTCAGGGCGTCCCATTCGGCGGAAAGGCGGTCGAGCACGCCCGATGATACATCTGTCCCATTCATGATTGACTCTGGTACAGATGTTCTCTAGCCCTGTCGAGGAAATTCGCACGGCTTTGGAAAAGGAAAAGAGCCATGGCTGAGACGGCATTCCCCACACAGGCCCGCGTGGTCATTGTCGGAGGCGGCGTGATGGGCGTCGGCCTCGCCTACCATCTCGGCCATGAAGGCTGGGGCCCGGACACGGTGCTGCTGGAGAAGGCCGAGCTGACCTCCGGCTCGACCTGGCACGCGGCGGGTCAGATCACCCATTCCACCAGCTCTTACGGCCTCGGGCGCTGCGTCGATTATAATATCGACCTCTATTCCGGCGCGCTGGAGGCCGAGACCGGCCAGCCCGTGACCTGGCATGGCTGCGGCTCCTTCCGGCTGGCCTATACCGAAGACGAGATGGATTGGCTGCGCCACACCCTCTCGGTCGGGCGTGCCCTGGGCTTCAATATCGAGCTGGTGAGCCCTGACCGGGTGGCCGAACTGCACCCGTTCTACAATCTCGACGGGGTGCTCGGCGCGCTCCACACCCCCGATGACGGCCATGTGGACCCGACCAATGTGACCATGTCCATGGCCGCCGGGGCCCGTGCCAAGGGCGTCCGGATCCTCCGCCAATGCCAGGCCACCAACATCACCCAGGACCGCGACGGCTCCTGGCTGGTCGAGACCCCGCGCGGCACGATCCGCTGCGAGCATGTGGTGAATGCCGGCGGCACCTATGCCCGCCAGATGGGCGAATGGTCCGGGCTGCAACTGCCCATGACCTCCATGACCCACCACTATTTCGTCACCGACGAGGTGCCCCAATTCCGCGATCTCGACCGCGAACTGCCGGTGATCCGCGATGACAAGAAGGTCTCCGGCTATATCCGGATGGAGCAGAACAAGGGCCTGATCGGGATCTACGAGAAGGAGAACCCGAACTCCGTCTGGCATGATCACTGCCCCTGGGAATACGAAAACTGGCTGTTTGAGGCCGATTACGACCGGGTCATGCCCTATCTCGAGGAAAGCCTGAACCGTATGCCGATCTTTGCCGAGCTCGGTATCACCCGCGACGTCCATGGCGCGATCAGCCACCCGCCCGACGGCAACCCGCTGATCGGCCCCGCACCCGGCGTGCACAACTACTGGTGCTGCTGCGGCACCCAGATCGGCATCGGCTGGGGGCCGGGCCTGACCCGCGAACTCGCCCGCTGGATGGTCCACGGCGCCGCCGGGATCTCCATGCGCGAGTTCGATCCCCGCCGCTTCGGCCCCTACGCCACCAAGGACTGGCAGGTCACCAAGGCCCATGAGGATTACTGCCTCCGCCACGAGATCCCCTTCCCCCATTTCAACCGCCTCGCCGGTCGCCCGGTGAAGCCCTCCCCCCTGCACGAGACCCTCGCCGCCAAGGGCGCCGTCCATGAGGAGGTGTTCGGCTTCGAGCGCCCCCGCTGGTTCGCCCGCGGCGACGTGCCCGCCGTGGATCAATACAGCTTCCGCCGCAGTCAGGTGGACGAGATCATCGCCGAGGAGGTCCGCGCCGTCCGCGAGCGCGTCGGCATCATGGATGTCACCGCCTTCACCAAGGTGGAGGTCGCAGGTCCCGATGCGGAGGCCCTGCTCGATCGGCTGACCGCCAACCGCATGCCCCGGAAAACCGGCTCGATCACCCTGACCCATATGCTCAACCGCGCCGGGACCATCGAGTTGGAGACGACCATCGTCCGCCTCGGGCCGGATCGGTTCTATCTCGTCTGCGCGGCCTTCTTCGAACAGCGCCTCATGGACCATCTGACCCAGCATCGCGACGGCGCGGAGATCACGATCACCTCCCTGTCGGAGGCCTGGGGCGCGCTCTCGCTCAACGGCCCCCGCTCCCGCGAGGTGCTCGGCGCCTGCACGGCGACGCCGCTCGACAACGCCTCCTTCCGTTGGCTCTCGGGGCAGGAGATCGAGGTCGCGGGCCACAAGCTCTGGGCCCTGCGCATGTCCTATGCCGGCGAGCTCGGTTGGGAACTCCACATGCCAAAAGCGGCTCTATTGCAGGTCTATGAGGCTCTGTGGCAGGCCGGAACGCCCCATGGCATCGCCGATTATGGCAGCTTTGCCATGAACGCCATGCGGATGGAAAAAGGCTTCAAGGGCGCAGGCGAATTGACCAATGAGGTGACCCTCGCCGAGGCCGATGTTCTGCGCTTTGCCCGCACGGACAAGGACTATCTGGGGCGCGACAAGACCCTGGATCGCGATGGCGCGCGCTGGCTCTGCACCTATCTGGAGATCGAACCCGATGGCGAGATCGACGGCCATGGGGGCGAGGCGGTGATGCTGGATGGCCGCGTGGTGGGTGCCACGGCCTCGGTCGCCTATGGCCCCACAATGGGCAAGATCCTCGCCTTCGCCTATCTCGCGCCCGAGGCCACCGCGCCCGGCACTGCGCTTGAGGTGGTGATCCATGGCACGCCCCGCCCGGCCCGGGTGCTCGACGCGCCCGCCTATGACCCCGAAAGCCGCCTGCCCCGCACGGATGCAGCCCTCGAGGCCGCGGAATGAGCGCACGCCCTCCCCTCCCTGACACCATGGCCGCCATGGTCACCATGGGCCATGGCGGGCTCGACCAGATGGTTTGGCACCGGGACTGGCCCCGCCCCGATCCCGGCCCCGGCGAGGTGTTGATCCGGGTCCGCGCCTGCGGGCTGAACAACACCGATATCAACACGCGCGTGGGCTGGTATTCCAAGGCGGTGTCCGAGGCGACCCAGGGGGACGCCTATGCCACCGTGGATGACAGTGACCCGACCTGGGGCGCAGCGCCCATCGCCTTTCCGCGCATTCAGGGCGCCGATATCTGCGGGGAGGTCGTGGCCGTGGGCCCAGGGGTGGAGGCTGCCCGGATCGGCGAACGGGTGATCTCCGACAACTGGCTCCGGGACCCCGAAGCCCCCTGGGACCTGACGAAGACAGGGTATTTCGGCTCCGAACGGGATGGGGGTTTTGCCGAATACACCACCCTGCCCGCCCAGAACGCGATCCCCGTGCGCTCGGATCTCAGCGATGCGGAGCTGGCGACCTTCTCCTGCTCCTATTCCACCGCCGAGGGGATGCTGACCCGGGCCAAGGTGACCGCCTCCGACACGGTGCTGGTCCCCGGCGCCTCGGGCGGGGTTGGCACGGGGCTCGTGCAACTCGCCAAACGGCGCGGGGCGCGGGTGGTGGCCCTGGCCTCCGAGAGCAAGCACGCCGCCGTCCGGGCCCTGGGCGCCGACCGGGTCCTGCCCCGCGCGCCCGAGGATCTGCACGCCCTGCTGGCCGATGAGACGATCACCGTGCTTGCGGATGTGGTGGGCGGGCCGTTCTGGCCGACCCTGCTCGACGTGATCGCGCGGGGCGGGCGGCTGACCTGCTCCGGCGCCATTGCCGGCCCCATGGTCACGCTTGACCTGCGCACCTTCTACCTGCGCGACCTGACCTTCACCGGCTCCACCGTGATCGCCCCCGAAGTGACCCGCAACCTCGTGCGCTATATCGAAGGCGGCGAGATCCGCCCCGCCCTCGCCGCCACCTACCCGCTTTCCGAGCTGCACGCCGCCCAGACCGCCTTTCTCGAGAAACGGCACACGGGCAGCCTTGTGGTCCTGCCCTGACGAGCCCTGCGATGAAGATCACCCGGATCCGCCTCTGGCATGTGCCGCTGACCTCCCACGCGACCTATTACATGGCCGCGGGCAAGAGCTGCGCGACCGTCGAGACCGTCGTGCTCGCGGTCGACACGGATACGGGCCGCACAGGCTGGGGCGAGGTCTGCCCGATCCCCCATTACCTGCCCGCCTATGCGCGCGGGGTGGCCCCGGCCCTGGCCGAGCTCGCACCGGTGCTGATCGGCGGCGAGCCTCTGGGGGCCGAGGCCCTGACCGCGCGGGTCGCCAAGCACCTGCCCGGCCATCTCTATGCCCGCTCGGCGCTGGACATCGCCTTCTGGGACCTGACCGGGCAGGCGGCCGGCCTGCCACTTTACGCCCTGCTCGGCGGGCGGCAGCAGGCGGACCTGCCGCTCTATCACTCGATCACCTGCACCGATCCGGACGAGATGGCCCGCATCGCACGTGACGCCCAGGCCCAGGGCATGACCCAGTTTCAGGCCAAGCTCGGCGCGGGGGACGACTGGGCCACGGATGTGGAGCGCCTGCGCGCCGTGCGGGCGGCCATCGGGCCCGGCCCGATCCTCTATGGCGACTGGAATTGCGGAACGACGAGCCTGACGGCCTCCCGCGTTGGGCGCGCGGTGGCCGATCTCGACGTGATGCTCGAGCAGCCCTGCGAAACGCTCGAGGAATGCGCCCGGGTCCGCGCCGCCACGGGCCTGCCCATGAAGCTGGACGAGCTGGCCTGGGACACGGCCTCCCTGCTCGACGCGCATCGCCTCGGCATCCTCGACGCAGTGGCCCTGAAACTGTCGAAATTCGGCGGGCTCAGCGCCCTGCGCCGGGCGCGGGATCTCTGCCTGCATCTGGGCCCGGTGATGTGCATCGAGGACACCTGGGGCAGCGATATCACCATGGCCGCCGCCCTGCATCTGGGGGCCACCACCGACCCGGCGCGGCTGCTCAATGTCTGCGATCTCTCGGGCTATGTGGCCCCGCGCCTCGCCCCGGACGGCCCCACCCGCGCCGCAGGCCGCATCGCCCCGCCCGAGCGCCCCGGCCTTGGCCTCGCCCCCGATCTCGACCTGCTCGGCTCCCCTGACTTCATCCTGGATTGATCCCATGCATATCACCCGCTCCCAAACCGACTGGATCGCCCGCGCCCGCGAGGTGCTGCCCGCCGCGGGCTTTGGCAATTTCGACCCCGGCATCGTCATCGCCCGGGGCGAAGGCGCCAAGGTCTGGGACGAGGATGGCCGCGACTATGTGGACTACCTGATCGGCTCCGGCCCGATGCTCCTGGGGCATGGCCACCCGGAGGTGATGGAGGCCGTGCTCGAACAGCTCCCCCGAGGCATGACATTTTTCGCCAATAACGCGCGCGGCATCGAGCTGGCCGAGGCGATTTGCGAGGCAGTCCCCTGCTGCGAGCAGGTCCGCTTCGTCACCTCCGGCGGGGAGGCGGACATGTACGCCCTGCGCCTTGCCCGTGCCTTTACGGGCCGCAGCAAGATCCTGAAATTTGAGGGCGGCTATCACGGCATGTCCGCCGAGGCGCAGATGAGCCTCGCCCCCGCGCGGGAGGTCAACTTCCCTCAGGCCGTGCCCGACAGCGCCGGGATCCCTGCGTCGGTGGCCGAGCAGATGCTGATCGCGCCCTTCAATGATCTGGAGGCGGTGGCGTCGCTGATGGCCGAGCATGACGACATCGCCGCGATCATCGTGGAGCCCTTGCAGCGCATCATCCCGCCGAAACCGGACTTCCTGCGCGGGTTGCGCGCGCTCTGCGACCGGCACGGGGTGCTCCTGATCTTTGACGAGATCGTCACCGGGTTTCGCCTCGCCTATGGCGGCGCGCAGGAGCGTTACGGCGTGGTCCCGGATATCTGCACCCTGGGCAAGATCATCGGCGGGGGGTTCCCCCTAGCCGCCCTCGGTGCCTCCGCCGAGATCATGGCCCATTTCGACAAGGAGGTCGTGGGCGCCGACAAATGGCTGATGCAGCTGGGCACCCTCTCGGGCAACCCGGTGGCCGCCGCCGCGGGGCTCAAGACCATGGAGGTGCTGAAACGGCCCGGCCAGTACGACCGGCTGCGCGCCCTCGGCACCTGCCTGCAGGAAATGCAGAGCACTGCGCTCGACGCCGTGGGGCTCGACCACCGGATCTGCGGGGATCCGACCCTGTTTGATCTCTATTTCACGAGCGCCGATCCGGTGGATTACCGCAGCGCGCGCCATGACGATCCCGGGCGGAACGGGGTCTATAACCGGGTGCTGCGCGAGAACGGGGTCTTCAAATCCCCGGGCAAGCTCTATCCCTGTCTTGCCCTGACAGATCTGGATCTGGCGCGCACGGTCACCGCCGTGTCCCGCGCCGCCGAGGCCACGGCGCAGGCGGCCGGCACCGCCTGACACCCTCCGCACCGGAGCGCCCCCGCTTCACGGGGGCGCGGACCCGCTGGGCGCCCTTGCCATTTGCATAATCCCCAAGGGCGCGCAGGCGCATCGCAGCCACCGGGCGCGTCCGCGCGCTCAAAGAGCGCGCATGGTCCCCCCCGCTCCTCACGAAGATGTGGGCACACGCCTGCCGATCCCGCGCCGCCGCCCTTTGGCCTTTGGCGGGAAACAGGCTACCATAGCGGCAACCAAGGCCCCCGACCCGCAGCCGCGACAGGAGACCCGCCATGACCCGCACGCCCTTCACCCGCCGCACCCTCATCGCCGCCGCTGGCGCCACAATCGCCACGGGCGCGACCGGCCTCCGCGTCCCCGCCCGGGCCAGCGGCCTCGCCCCCACCCGCTCCATGCGCGGGGGCTCGAACAATTACCGCGCCGGCGCCCCCATCGTGGACCGGATCGGCGGCGGCGGCTTCTGGATGACCGGCACCGTGCGCCGCGCGGGCGATGGCGCCCCGCTCGAGGGCCAGCGGATCCAGATCTGGGCCCATACCACCGAAGGGCATGAGCGCGACTGGCACAGCCATGGCGCGACCCTGACCGACGCCAACGGGGTCTTCCGGCTCGAGATGCCGCAGATCGTCCCCGCCTTCGGCCAGCCCCATGGCCACCTCGCCTATGACAGCGAGGACTTCAAAACCGTCTTCCTGCGCCCGGTCATGTCGAATCGCAAGGATACCAGCCTCGAGGCGCATTTCGTCCTCACCCCTGCCTGACCCCGCATGCGCACGGCCCTGATCTGGGGCGGGCTCACGCTCGCCCTTCTGGTGCCCCTTGGCGCTGCCGCCCTGAGCCCGCTTCTGGCCTGGCGTGACCCGATCTATATCATGGCCGGGTTTGCCGGGGTGATTGGGCTGGGGCTGATGCTGGTCCAACCGCTTCTGGCGCTGGGACTTCTGCCCGGGCTCTCCGCCCCGCGCGCCCGGCGGATCCATGGCTGGGTCGGGGCAAGCCTGCTGGCCGCGGTCCTGCTCCATGTCGCCGGGCTCTGGATCACGTCGCCCCCGGATGTGATCGACGCGCTGACCTTCAGCTCGCCCACGCCGTTTTCCCTCTGGGGCGTGCTGGCCATGTGGGGCATCTTCGCCACCGCCGGTCTCGCGGCCAGCTGGCGCCACCTGCATCTCCACCCGAAGCTCTGGCGCCGCGCCCATCTCAGCCTCGCGGTGCTGATCACCGGGGGCACCATCGCCCATGCCCTGCTGATCGACGGCACGATGGAGCTTCTGACCAAGCTCGCCCTCTGCGGTCTTGTGGCTCTCGCCGTGGCCAAAGCCCTGCACAGCCGCTGGGGCCCACAACGCCCGAAAACAGGCTCTTGAACAGGGTCAACCGGCCTTGAATTGCCCGGAATTTGATCTTGAGCGAGGGTCGCTTTGACCTCACTCTGAGGCCATTGAGGTTTCATCAAAGCGATTGTTTCCATGGTTTTTCAGCTCGACACCAAGCGTCAGGTCTTTGCCCAGAACGCCCAGGACGTGGCCAGCCCCACGCCGTACTCCATCCGCATCACGCCTCAAGGCTGGCTCGAATACCGCGAGGGGCTGGGCCTGTGGCAGGCCTTCGACCCGCAACCGCCGATGGAGGTCACCCATCTCGCCGCCGACAACAACCGCGTCTTTATCCGCCTGGCTGACAAGAGCCTGCATTGGTGCGTGCTGCGCACGGATATCGGCGCCTGGGTGGACTACAATTTCCGGGTGATCTCGGACCTCGTCAGCACGTCCAGCACCCTGCAGACCCTGCTCGACACCGCCGCGCAGAGCCTTCCGAACAACATGCTGGATACCGAGCTGGCCAAGCTCTATGCCGTGCCCGATCTCTGGCCCAACGGACAGGTCCCGCCCCAACCGAGCGACCGCGTGACGGCGATCCGCGACTGGCTCGCGGCCTATCGCGCCCGGCTGAACAGCGCCCATGCCACGCCCCCCGGCGCGCTCCACGGCCCCTGGACCCGGATCCGCCGCGGCCCCTTGCCCGGCGAGCCCGGCCCCGAGGATCCCGACGTCATCGACATCGCCGTGGGCAATTGGCACCACACGGTCACCACCCTCTATGTGATGCTCGGCACTGGCCGGATCCTCTATCTGGACGAAGAGCCGATGATGCCCTTCTGGCGCGCGGTCCCCGGCACGGAAACGCCCCAGATCCAGGATAGCAGCGGCCTGCGCCTGCGCCCGGACGCGATCCTGACCGCCTCCCACTCGGTGCTGGCGACCCTGCAACCGGGGCTCGGGCAGGTCTCTTTCCGGCGCTGGGACTACCACAACCCCACGGATTTCATGTTCTTCCCGCTGGTCAACTGGACCGAGAGCGGGTGGACCCACCGCAAGACCGGCCTCACCAACCCCGAAGCCATCGGCTTCGACACCTCCTTCACCGGCCCGGGCGGCACCCCGCGCCCCTGGGACGTGCCCCTGCCCCACCCGTTCCTCCTCCACCTGCGCCGCAGCCAGGAGCAGGCGATCCTGACCGAGCTCATCCGCTTTCTCGACTGGCCCCCGGTGGCCGACCTCGCCCCCCTCGTCGCGGCCGCCACCATGGTGCTCGGCCACCTGATCAGCCTGCCCGAGGACAAGGCCGAGGCCACGGGGCCCCTCCCCTCCCTCAACGAGGTGCAGGCCCTGATCTCGACCGCGAAAACCAACCCGGCCATCTCTTTCGCCCTGCGCAACCTGCGCCAGATCGAAGCCGACCTGCGCGCCCAGCTCGACGAGCCCCGGGTCTCCCCCGTGCCCGGCACCCTCGCCCGCCAGGCAGAGACCCTGTCGCGCCGGGACATGGGCACCGCGATGATGCTCTGGACCCTGATCCGCGAGGCCGCGGGGCGGATTGACGCCGCCGCAGGCCGACGCTCCGGCGTGGGCACCTTCGGGGACAACCCGATCAAGCCCAATGGCGCCTATCCGGTCGATATCTGGGTCCGGGATGCCAGCGGCACCCACCGCCGGGCCACATCCGCAGATGCCCGGGGGCTCGGCAGCATGGCCCTCACGGCCAGCCCGGAAACAGCGCCGCACCGCCCGGAAACCGTCTCTATACAAGGCGAATGGCAAGACAAGGCCAGCGGGCTCAGCGCTGGTCCCCCGCCCCGCATTCGTCGCACACTCCGCGTCAGCGCCCCGACCCGGCTCGGCCCCGGCGCGCTCTATGACTGGAGCCTCTCCGTGGCGGGCGCTCCGCCCCAGACCCAGCGCAGCTCCGAGCCGAGCGTCACCTTCGCCGTCGATGGGCATCCGGGCGACAGCCTCGCCCTCAGCCTCACCGCCCGGGACAGCGCGGGGGCAGGCCTGATGGGGCTGACAATCCTCACGATCCCCGTGCCCGAACTGGCGCTCTCGGTGGATATCGCCCGCTCCACACCCTTCGGCGCACCGCAGGATCGCCCGCTCGAGACCGCCGATGGCAGTGCGATGACCCCGGTTCCCGTGCGCCAGCAAGGCTATGGCCCCATCGCCCTCCGGATCCATGGCGGCGCGCTCGGCCCGGGCCCCTACCGGCTCGACTGGCAGGCCAGCCATCACCGCCGCGGCGCCCATACGGTGGACCGCCTGCCCACATGGATCGACCTGCCCACCCTGCCCGGCACCGCACCGAGCACCATGATCTCGCCCGGCCTCGGCACGCCCGGCTTGGGGGCGCCAAGCCCCATTCTGGTGGGCGGAACCAGCCCGCAACTCAGCCTCAGCCAGCCAGAGCGGTTCTCGGTCACGGTCACCCTCACCGATGGCGCAGGCCAGACCGCCAAGGCCACGCTCAGGATCAACCCCTGGCGCCCCGCTGCGGCCCAGCAGACCTCGCCCGGCGGGGTGGCGCCCTCCGGTCCTGCCCTGCCCGATCCGGTGCTCGACGGGCTCACTGCCCGGCTCGAGGATCTCGCCGCCACCGGGCGCTTGACCGGGCTCGAGGATCTGCAAACTGCCCTCGCGGCCCTGAGCGCGGGCGGAACCCAGCCCCCTGCCCTCCCCGACAGCCTGCGCAGCACGCTTTTCGAGGCAGTCACCCGGCCGAATTCCCCTTCCGAAGAGCCGTTTTTCCCAAGTTAGAGCCGCTCATGGCCCGCGGGCCTATCGCGCCCTGCGTCGTCGGCGCAGAAGGCCAAGCCCGCCAAACGCTCCAAGAAGCAGTAGCCCGCCCGCCGGCAGCGGGATCGGCGCGGGTGGCGGATCAACGGGATCTGCAGGGGTGATCCGCAGGGCGACATTATCGATCACGAGGTTGCCGCAGCTATCAAGGCAGGTGTACCAAAAGCTGTCATCCCCCAGAATTCCGAAATCGGTTGCGGGACCAAAACCCGGCACCACGGCGATCTCCAGCCGGTCGATCTCCTCGAACACACTGGCAAAGGGCGCATCGCCAGTGGGCAAGGTCGCGACCGCGCAGCCCCCGCATATGAAGGTTATCGATCTCGATCAGGCGCCAAGAGTTATTGGTCCGGATATAGTCATAGCCCGCCAGTGTGGTCGGATCGATCCCGGGGGTCAGCAGGGCCTTGGGCACGCCCAACACCTCGGGGAAACTGTTCACGATCTTGAGGCCCAGAAGGTCAAACGCCTCAACCGACACGCTGGCGCTGAGCACAAGACCCGGGAAACCCGTCTTGCCGCCGGGCAGGACGGCGTGGTCGCTGCTCGCGCAGGTGCCGGGATTGCGGTAAGAGATCCCCTCTTGCGATCCCACCGGAAAGCACTGCCCAGTTTTCATTGTAAAGCGTGTCAAAGATGATCACCGTGGTGGTCGCGGCCTGCCCCCCGGGCTGGCCGCGAGGCATAGTCCAACACAAATCCCCACGGCACAGAGCCCCTGCAAAGACCTTTGAGGCAAGGTCATGAGACCTCCTCCGTTCTGTGATCGGGGCAGCATCGGCATGGCACAGATGACGGGGTTTCCTGAGGCCTATGGTGCCGCAAGCCGGCGCGGGGCTCAGGCGCGGGCGATCTCCACCTTGCGGATGCTGCGATCCACGCTTTGCGCCGCCTGCAGCAGGTGCTCGCCATAATCCCGCGCCACGGTGGTGGCCACGAAGGGCGAAGCGGCGGCGAGGGTCAGGCACCCTTCCCGCAGCTCCACCTCGTCCAGCTTGCTGAACCACGCGGTGAAGAGCGCGGGATGCGCCTCCCGCAGCAGGCCCTGGATCCCCGGCCAGACCTCGCCGGTCTGCGAGACATCCGGAACCCCATGCAAAGAGACGACATTGCTCTGTGGCGCGGGGCTTGTGCCCTCATTCATGCGCCCCTCGAAATCCGGGCCGATATGGGGCCAGGCCGGGCGCGTGTCGCGCAGGATCTGCGCGAGGTTCAGGCCATGGACCGTGACACGCCCCCGGGCCCCGTGCCGCTTGACCACGACCCAGTCCTTCGCGCGGAGCTTCGCCATCTCCCGCTTCACCGTCCTTTCTTCCACGCACCACAGCCGCGCAATCTCCCGCTGCCCCACGGCCAGCTCGTCCCGCTGCCAATTGTACCGCGTGGTGATCAGCGCCATCAGCCGCATCACCAAAAGGCGTTCATGCTTGCCCGCCGACAAACCGAACGCCATCATCGCAGACAGCAGATCATATTTCCTGGCCGACGCCGCGCGCCCGACCGGAGCCTTCAGGGACATCGCACCCTCCTTCGGGGTGTCGTTGCTATGCTGAGACGAAGACTGCTCACGCCTCTCGGGGGCTGCGGTCCGCTTATCTCAACGCTTTTCCGTCAGCTTGGCTTATTTGCGTCCGCAACTTCGATTCTGTCAACTGCTTTGTCCGGACGGACCCGACCCCAAACCCTTTCTGCCAGAAAGAAAAGGTATCACTGGTATTGGGGGACATTCTGTCTGTCCCCTTATCGGCCCGAGATGTCCCCCAATCGGTGGGAGAGCTTCCCGGCATGTCCCCCCATATCTGGCGCCCGGATCAAGAGCACGCAGTGCAAAGCCCCCGCCCCCGATTCGCGCCGAGTCACCTGATTTGCCACAGAAAACCCGCATCCCGCCGAAGAGGCACTTTCAGCTTAGGAAGTGTTTTGCTCTTCTGCAAATTCGGCGTAAAAGAAGAAAAGGCAAAAATCTACGTCCGCGGAGTATCGCACTATGTATACCCATGAGGATCTCGCCCGGCTTCAGGCCCAGTCCCTCAAGATGCAGAGCTGGATCCGGCGGCAGACCTTCTCGCCCGAGAACACCAAGACCCTGCGCCGGTTCTCCAGCTGGGAGGTCTCGGAGCTCATCTTCAAGGTCAACCAATCCACCTTCCGGGGCCGCCTCGCCGCGGACCCGAACCTTCCCTCCGGGGAAGTGGAGGAGGATGGCCGCCAGCGCTGGTTCAGCCTCGCCGAGATCAACGAGCTGCGCCGCCGGATGAAGATCAACCGCAAGACCCTCCTGCCCCCGCGCCCGGCGAACAAGCGCGCCATCCGCGTGGCCATCGCCAACTTCAAGGGCGGCGCGGGCAAATCCACCGTGGCGCTCCACTTCGCGCACGCGGCCGCGCTCGATGGCTACCGGGTTCTCGCGGTCGACTTCGACCCTCAGGCGACGCTCAGCCACTCCATGGGGCTCAGCGACGTGGTCGAGGATCACACGGTCTGGGGCATCATGGCCCGCGACCTGATCCACGAGACCGACCGCATGAACGCCTCCGCCGCCGGGGCCGAGAGCGGCACCGCCCTGCCCCAGCGCCAGATCCCCGCCGCAATCCGCGACCTCGGCCTCGACGCCCTGCGCATGGGCGATTTCATCCAGCCCACCGCCTGGCCGACCATCGACATCATCCCCTCCTGCGCCAATGCCGCCTTCGTGGAGTTCGCCTCGGCCCAGTACCGCCACCTGAACCCGGAATGGTCCTTCTTCGCCGCCGTCTCGCGCTTCCTCGATCAGATCCCCGATGACAGCTATGACATGATCCTCTTCGACTGCCCGCCGGCTATCGGCTACCAGTCCATGAACGCGGTTTTCGCCGCCGACATGCTCTACATCCCCTCCGGCCCGGGCTATTGGGAGTATGACAGCACGACCTCCTTCATCGGCCAGCTCGCCGAAGCGCTGGAGGATCTCGCCCATGGCGCCGACAGCTTCGCGCACGGTCAGGTCACCCTTCCGAAAGTGTTTCAGGATATCCGCTTCCTGATGACCCGCTACGAGCCCGGGAACGAGCTGCACCGGGCCATGTTCGACGCCTTCCGCAAGGTGTTCGGGGACCGGGTCGCCGAGAGCCCGATCGAGATGACCCGCGCGGTGGAACAATCCGGGCGCTTCCTCTCTTCGGTTTACGAGATCGACTATCGCGAGATGACCCGGGGCACCTGGCGCCGGGCCCGCGCCACGTTTGACGCCGCCTATGCGGAGTTTCGCGGCCATATGCTGGCCGCATGGGAGAACCTGGAGGATAGGTCATGAGCAAGAAGCGCCGGATGTTTGACATCGACATGCCTGACGACGCCCCTGCCGCCGGGGCGACCTTCCCCGCGGGGAAGGTTTCCGAACCGAGCGTGCCTGCGCGGCGCGGCCCCATGGCGTCTGCCATCGCCGAGTCTTCGGACAGTGCCCGGGACCGTGCCGCGCTGGAGGCGCAGATCCGGGCCGAGAACGACACGCTCGCCCATGAGTTCGTGCGCCTGAAAAAGGCCGGGCTCGTGGTGGACCGGATCCCTCTGGATCAGATCGAGACCTACAAGCTCGTGCGCGACCGGCTGCCCGGCGCCGATGAGTATCTGCCGGAGCTGGTCGCCTCGATCCGGGATCTGGGTCTGTCGAACCCGATCCAGGTCGAGCCGCGCGAGGATGGCCGCTATGAGCTGATCCAGGGCTTTCGCCGGATCCAGGCCTATCGCGCGCTTCTGGAGGAAACCGGGGATGCCGAGCGCTGGGGCGCGATCCCCGCTGGCATCGTGGCCACGGGCGACGCGCTGGAGGCGCTCTACCGTCGGATGGTCGATGAGAACATGGTCCGCAAGGACATCTCCTTTGCCGAGATGGCCCAGCTGGCCCTGAACTACGCCGCCGATCCCGAAACCAAGGAGCAGGACCCGAACAAGGCCGTGGCCGAGCTCTTTCGGTCTGCCAGCTACTCCAAGCGCAGCTATATCCGCAGCTTCATCCGGGTGATGCGGGAGCTGGGCGAGGACCTGCAATTCGCGGCCGAGATCCCGCGCGCGCTCGGGGTGCGGTTGGCCGCGCGGTTTGACGAGATGGAGGGGGTGCCGGGGGCGATCCGCGCCGAGCTCAAGACATGGGAAAACCGCTCCATCGTCGAAGAGCTCAACGTGCTCCGGCGCTTTGCGGGCGGGGACGGGGGCGCGCTGCCTGAGCCTGCCTCCAAACCGCCGGC
Organism: Dinoroseobacter sp. S76; assembly: GCF_049801095.1. NCBI lineage: Bacteria > Pseudomonadati > Pseudomonadota > Alphaproteobacteria > Rhodobacterales > Roseobacteraceae > Dinoroseobacter > Dinoroseobacter sp. S76. Next base: position 45,756 of record NZ_JBNAGH010000014.1, read on the forward strand.
GAAGGCTGTGGTCTCTGGGCCCCAAGGCTCCAAGGCCAAGACCACCTTCCAGATGACGCGCCCCCATGGACGGGCGAAATGCACCGCCGCCAATGGCCGGATCGAGATCCGGATGGAGCGGGATTTCTCCGCCGTGGACCGCCGGAAGCTGGAGCTGGCCGTGCAGCGCTTCCTGGATCAGCTGGACTGAAAACCTTCCCCGCGGGGAAGGTCCGTGACCCGCGCGACCGAGGACATAGGGCAGGGGGCGCCCGGACGCTCCGCCTCTTTTGACCATCGTGCAGAAAAAAACCTTCCCCGTGGGGAAGGCTTTTTTTTGTTGGGATCGGCATCGACCTTCCCCGCGGGGAAGGTGGGAGCTGAGGCCTGATCCAACGGGGGCAGGGCCACCCATCGGGCAGCCCTGAGCGTGTGAACGGTGTGATGGATCAGGCGAAATCGAAGGCGTCGCCCGTGATCAGGAGCGTGTCCACCGACGTGCCGGAGGCCTCGATGGCGATGATCGCGGAGTCGTCATCCCCGCCCAGATAGCGCACATCCGGGTCGTCGCCTGAGAGGGCGAGGGCCACCAGTTCATCGGCCTCACCCGCATCGATCTTTGAGCCGCCGATGATCGCCTTTGCTGCGGCGCTGTCCACATTGCCGTCATCCCCGGAGAAGAAGTTGTTCTTCTCGTCGAAGTCGAACAGCCCGATCTGAGAGGCGCTGTTCTTGAGGTTGATGCTGTCGTTGAAGGCGTCGAAATAGGCGTCGCCCTTCAGGATCAGCGTGTCGACGGTCGCGCCGTTGGCTTCGATCTCGAGGATCACGCTGGAGCCCGTGAAGTCGATGGTGATGCCCGAGTCCGCCTGTCCGGCCTCGCTCAGGGCGTATTCGGTCAACTCGATCGCCTCGTCGAGCTCGAGCTTGCTGCCCCCGAGGATGCCCTTGACGGCGGCACTGTCCACATTGCCGTCATCGCCGTGGAAGGTCTTGTCCTTGTCATCCTCGAAGATGAAGACCCCGACTTCAGACTTGCCGTTCTTGAGGTCCACGCCCTTGTCGAGCGCGTCGCAGACCGCCTGGAAATCCGCCAGATCCGCGAGCAGCTTGTTGAGTTGGTCCCCCTCGAAGCGGAAGATATCCGTGGACCAATCGCCCTCCACCGCGATGCTGACAAAGCCGTCCCCGGCATCGACGAAGGTGACCGTCTCGCTCTCGCCGCTGGCTGCGAGGGTGACCAGGGCGATGAGTTCGGGGTCGAGCGCGCCGGTCTCGTTGTCGGTCAGGCCGAGCTGCTTTTTCTGGAAGTTCTTGCCGTCCTGACCAATGGTCATGATCGCGCCCATATCGGCGTTGTGCTTGTGATCGAGCACGGTAAGCGCGTCGATGGTGTCGAGGTCGATATGGTACTCCTTGCCCCGGTCGCCGAGATCGACCACGCCGACATTCCCGCTGGCGCCGCTGACCTTATGGACGCCAACCTCTTTGATCTTCAATTCGCTAGACAATTTGATCCTCCTCGCCCGCGCCGCGTGGCACGGGGACTGACAAGGGGGCGCTGCAGAATGGCGGCGCTCCGAAACACTGCGACCCCCGCTGGACTGGGCGGAAATCGACCGCCCGCCGACTGCGCGCAGTGGTTAATATATATTTAACAAATTTGATGATGTATATAACAGAGGAGTATTTGCGCATATGTGCCGTGCATATGAGCGGTACTGCTCGAATACAGGCGCTTTATGGAAACAGTATTTGCTTCACTGCGCTTTCTGTTTCCAGAATCACCGTCAACGCCGCGCGCGGAAGGAGGGTTTTGGGATGGAATCAGGGACGCGATTCAGCCTAGGGTGGTCCATGCCCCGGAAGACCCCACAGCCGCAGGTCGGGACGCCTGCGCAAGAACCCCGCCGCTCTGCGGATCGCGAGATGATCGCCGACAAGATCCGACTGGACATCACCCGTGGTGTCCTGGGGTTTGGGCAGCGCATTTCCGAGAGCGCCTATGCAGAGGCCTGCGGGGTGAGCCGCACGCCCGTGCGCGAGGCGCTGATGATGCTCATGTCGCTGGATCTGGTCACCGTGCGGCCCAAGCACGGGACCTTTGTCACCAGTTTCACCAAGGCCAAGCTGCGGGAGATTTTCGCGGTGCGCCTCCTTCTGGAGACGGGCGGGGTGGAGATGGCCAATGCGTTTCAGCGTGCGACCCTGGTGCAGGATCTCGACCGGGAGCTGGCGCGGATGCGGGCGCCGGCCTCGGAGCCCGAAGGGTTCGAAGCGCGCCATGATGGGGACACGGTGTTTCACCGGCTTCTGGTGCAGGCCGCGGGCAATGCGCAGCTGATCAAGATGTACCACCCGGTGGAGGTCTGCGCGATGGCCGCGCGCAGCCGCTTCCCCTTGGCCGATTGGGTCTGGGACACGGCGGTGCATCACCATGAGACCATCGTCGAGGCCCTGCGTCGGGACGACCTGCCAGCCTTTCGGGCGGCTTTGACGGAGCATATCAACTGGTCCCGTGACGCGCTGATGGAGACATCGGACCTCTTTACGCCGTCCTGAGGCGCGCCTCTCTCGCCAGATTTCCACCGGCCCGGGAAGGCCCTCAGAACGGGTGTCTTAACGGGTGCCTTGAAGTGACGGGCTGAGTGGACTAAGTTTATCGGGCTAACTCGGAGACTGCCGATGAAGACCGTCAATATGCATGATGCCAAATCGAACCTCTCGCGTCTGGTCGAGGCTGCGCGGAGCGGGGAGCCCTTTGTCATCGCGCGCGCGGGCACGCCGCTGGTCAAGGTCACCGCGCTGGAGGGGCAGGGGCCCAAGCGCACGGGCTTCATGGCCGGGCATGCGGAGATCCCCGAGGATTTCGACAGGATGGGCGCGGAGGAGATCCGCAAGATGTTCGAAGGGTGAACTACCTGCTCGACACGCATCTGCTGATCTGGGCGGCCCTGCGCGAGGACATGATGTCTGCCAAGGCCGACCGGATCGTCAAGGATCCGGCCAATACCCTGTGGTTCAGCGCGGTCTCGATCTGGGAGGTCGCGATCAAGCGCGGCCTGGGGCGTCCGGATTTCACTCTGGATCCCGGTCCGCTGCGGGCGGGATTGCTGGCCAATGGCTATCAGGAGATGTCGATGGACGGCCGTCACTGCCTTGGGCTGGGGACGCTGCCGCCGCTGCACGGGGATCCGTTTGACCGGATGCTGGTGCTGCAGGCCACGGCGGAGGGGATGATCCTGCTGACGGCGGATAAACAGGTCGCGGCCTATGGCGGCCCGGCCGTGCTGGTCTGAGGTTGGGGCCTAGGGCTCAAACCGTCCGAAAAGCGGCTCTTTGACAGAGGTTGGAACGCGGTGCAGGTGGACCCTGCCATGGCGCTTTGCGCGCTTCTGGGCAGGGTCCTGAGGGGCAGGGCACAGATCCGTGAGTGTCCCCGCCCACCCGGTGGGCGCTGGCTCAGCCGCGGGTTGCGCGGCGGCGATAGGCCACCATCGCGCCCAGACCCCCGAGGAGGAGCGGCAGGCTCGCCGGAAGCGGCACCGGGGCCACGTCCAGATCCGTCGGAAGCAGTTCAACACCTTTGCCCACGAAGCTGAGCGTGCCGTTGGAGATCGCGGTCACGTCGAAAAACGCGCTCTGGGGCAGGCGGGTCAGCTCATCCAGGGGGAAGTCGCCCGCATCGGCCAGACCAAAGGCGGAGATGGTCAGCATCTGTCCGTCGGTCACGTCAATCTCGCCTGTCAGGGTGCCGCCGATGGCCGCGTCCAGTTCTTCGAACAGGAAGTCATCCGGGTCGCGGTTGGAGACGCGCTCGTAGATCTCCGAGGTTGCGGTGCTGGCCTCGAACCCGGCGATGACATGGGCCAGATCCGTGGCATCCCCGCGATCGGACAGGATCGAGAGGCCGGCGCCGATCTGCATCTCGAAGAAGACGGTGCCGGTGCCCACCACTTCAAAGGTCTGGGTGATATCGGCGCGGGCACGGGCGAATTCTTCGCTGGCCGGGTCGCCGGAGGGGCGTTCCACATCGGACCGGAGCTGGAATTCCCAGTTCTCCACATCCGTGTTGGCCGTGGCCGTGGCGTTGGGGGTGCTGGCGCTCAGGGATTGGGGCGCCTGGCTGGACATTTCGTTGACCACCTCGCCCTGGATGGTGTCGCCCGTCACGGAGCGGGCCTCCACAAGGGTGGTGACCGTGGCCGCCTGGACCAGGTTGGGCAATAGGATGGCGGCGCAGATGGCCAGAAGGGGTGTCGTGTTCATGGGTCTTTCCTTTGTAATCACGGGCCCTGCCGAAGGGAGGGGGCAGGGCCGAACTGGTGGGGTGCGCTAGGGCGCCCCTTCCTCTAGGCGGTGGGGCGCCCCGGTACTTGAGGATGGCTTGGGGGTTTCGTGAAGATCCCGGTGCCGCGCGGGGTCAGGCGCCCGGGGCGCGGGCCCGGATCACCCAGGAGGAGCTGTCCATCCAGATCCCCTCCGCCGTGGTTTCCGCGGTCCGGAAGAGGGCGGCGAGGGCGGCCTCGATCGCGGGGCGCTGGCGTTCGGCGAGGGGGCCTGCCTCGCGGATGGTTTCTCCGGCGGGGCCCAGGGCGAACTGGAAGTCGATCGCTTCGGCGATGTCGCGGCCAACGAGGACCTTTTCATCGACCCGCTCGAAGGTGATGTCGGTGAAGCCTGCGGCCTCCATCTGGGCGCGCGTGGTGGCGGGGTCGGCCATGGAGAAGGGGCCGGGGCCGCAGCTGGCCGCATCGGGGCCGGGGGCGGGGAGGTATTCGCGCACCAGCCGGGCCGGGGCGTCGAGCCAGGGATTGTCGGCCCGGTCGCGCCAGACGATATGGACAACGCGGCCCCCGGGTTTCAGCGCCTGGCGCATGGCGGTCAGGCCGCGCACCGGGTTGGCGAAGAACATCGTGCCGAAGCGTGCGAAGACCAGGTCATAGAGCCCGTTGCCCAGACCGAGTTCCGCATCGCACCGGGCGAAGCGGGCATTTTCGGTCCAGCTCTGTTCGGCGGCGTGCCAGGCCTCGGCGATGAAGGCGTCGCAGCAATCGATGCCCAGCACCTCGCCGCCGGGCAGGACGCGTTGCGCAAGATCGATGGCCGTGTCGCCAAAGCCGCAGCCCACATCGAGGATCCGGTCTCCCGGGCGCACGCCGAGGCCGGGCATCACGGCGGCGCTGTGGCGCGAGAGGCCTCCGACGAGGATGTGGCGGTAGCGCTGGAATTTCGGGGCGAGGGTGTCGTTCCAGAACTGCACGAGAGGGCTGTCCTCGGTGGGCAGGGCGATGGAGGTGTGTTGGGTCATGGCAAGCTCCTGTGTCATTGGGCGGGCCGCGGCCGGATCGCGTGGGATCCGCAGGCCCCGGCTCGGGGTGATGGTGGATCTATGCCTGCGCCGGGGCGCGGGTGCTTGAGCGTGGCATGGGGATTGCATGGGGATGCGCGACGGCTTTCCTCAGGCGGGGCGAGCGATTAGGCTGGCCGCGGCGCGCGACAGGACGCGGGCCCAGAGACCGGGAGCGCCCATGGCCGAGCATTACCTTTTCGACGATTTCCGCCTCGATCTGCAGACCTATGGGCTGTCCAAAAACGGCGCGCCCATCACGATGGAGCCGCTGATCTTCGATCTGCTGCTGCATTTCGCGCGCAATCCGGGCCGGGTCCTGTCCCGGGATGATCTGATCGATGCGGTCTGGGAGGGGCGCTTTGTCTCCGACAGCACGGTTTCGACGGCGATCAAGATGGTGCGCAAGGCGCTCGGAGATACCGGAGAGGCGCAGCGCTATATCCAGACCCTGCGCGGGCGCGGCTTCCAGTTCGCCGCCGAGGTCACCCATCAGGCCACGCCCGCCCAGCCGGTGAAGATCCCCGTGCAGCCGGCGCTGGCCATCCTCGTCTCCTCGCCCGATGACAGCTGGCCCGAGGCCCAGACCCGCCTGCTGGCGAGCCGGTTGCGGACGGTGCTGGCGCGGGTGCCGCTTTTGCGGATCTCGACCCGGGCGGAGACCGATCTGGAGGCGCTGGCCGGGCAGGGGGTCTCCCATCTGGTGGAGGTCTCGGTGACCGAAAGCGCAGGCGAGATCCTCGCCGACGCACGGCTCGTGGATACCGGGAGCGGCTATCAGCAATGGGCGCGCAGCTTTGATCTGGCCAGCACCCAGGGGGTGCGGGAGGTGCTGCTCTTTCGGATCGTGGCGCAGCTGGAACCGGCGCTCATGCGGGCCCTGATCGACACGTTCTCCGGCACCGGCCCGGAGCGCGACCCCCAGGCCATGGTGATCGAGGCGATCGGCACCCTGGCGACCTGGGGTTGGAACCGGGCGAGCTTCAAACAGGCGCGGGGCCTGCTGGATCAGGCGCTGGCCCAGGACGGGCAGAACGCCATGGCCCATGCCTATTCGGCGCTGTTGCGGGCGCTGGCGCACCGGGTGGGCACGAATCGCGATCCGGCGATGCTGGAACTGGCCAAGACCCATGCGGAGGCCGCGCTGGAGATCGAGACGCAGGATTCCTTTGTCCTCGGGATCGCGGGTTGCGCGCTATGCGATGCGGGGCAGCTCGACCGGGGGCTGCCGATCCTCTACCGCTCGGCCCAGCTCAATGACAGCAATGGCCATGCGCTCACGGCGATCGGCGCGGCGCTCTTGATGCGGGGGGCCTTCGAAGAGGCCTCGGAAAAGCTGCGCGAGGGGATCGCGATCAGCCCGGCGGACAGTCGTCTGGCCGTGTGGGAGGCTCTGCTGGCCATGACCGAGATGGCCTGCGGGCGGATCGAGGCCGCGGTGCAGACTGCGGAGAGTGCCATGTCCCGGGATGACCGGAATTACCTGTCGCGGCTGGCGGCGGCGGCGATCCGGGCGGCGATGCAGGATGCGGAGGGGCTGTCGCGGATGATCGCGGAGCTGTTGCGCGTGCATCCCGAGCTCACCGAGGAAGAGGTGGGCTATTTTGTGGGGCCGGATCTGCGCGTGCCGCTTTGGGCAGGGGTGGAGGCGGCCCGGGCCGCCATGGATCCGGTCGAGGCCTGATCCCGGGTGCGCCGCCGAGGGTTAGGACGGGCAGGGAGGGTGCCCGCCCCGAACCCGGGGACACGGATCAGGCCGCGGCCTGTTGCAGCGCCTTGACGTCCTTGGCGGCCAGGGCCTGACCCCCGATCCCCCATTGCCCGCCGGGCACATCGATGACCCGCACCCAGGTCACGCCGCGCAGGGCTTCGCCTTCGATCGCGACCAGCGTGTCGGTCACTTTCTCGATCATTTCTTTCTTTTCGTCCGCGCTGAAGACACCTTCGATCACTTGGATATCAACGAGAGGCATGTGTTTGGTCCTTTTTGGCTTGGTGGCCGGAACACCGCGTCCCGGCCGGTAAGCTGGGTCTAAAGGACCGCGCGCCCCCCTGCTTGAGGAGGGCGTGGAGAAAACATGTGGAGGGCGCGGAGACCGGAATCTCCGGGGCCGCCGCGACCCTTGGGCGGGCTCAGCAGGCCTGCTTGCGGCGCAGTCGGGAGGCCCCGGCACCACCGGCCAGCGCGCTCAGCAGGAGCACGAAGGAGGCGGGCAGCGGCACGGGCGGGATCGGCGGCACGTCGCGCGGCACGGTGAAGAGCACATTGTCGAAGCCGTAAAGGTCGGTCACGTCCTGCGCGGGGTCCGTGGCCCGGAAGACGAGGCTCATGGCCGAGGCATCGCCCAGGGCCGCGCCAAAAAAGAAGGCCTGGCCTTCGCCTTTGTTGGTGAACTCGAAGCTTGCGATCACTGCTTCATCGCTGTCGAGGAAATCCACCGTGGTGGTGCGATTGCCATCGCCGATATCGCGGAAATCCGCGCCCCAGGCGGTGACGGGGGCGGCGAAATCGACCCGCATGCTGGAATTGATATCCGCATAGGCGCAGACATAATTGCTGCCATTGGGGTCGGAATTGTCCGAGCAGGAGCCGCCGGGCGCGATGATATTGGCCTCGCCCTGATCCGGAAAGATCGGGATCGGCCCGCCGGTGAAGGTCATGAAACCGGTATTGAGGGGCATGTTCTCGAAGCTGGTGCCCGGGGTCTCGGCTTCGAAATTCTCGCTGCCATTGGGGGCTTCGGCATCGGTGAACTCGGTGCGGTTGTCATAAAAGACCGGCGCGGCTGCGGCGGCCATCGGCAAAAGCGCGAGCACCGCGGCGCCGAGCAGGGAAAAACGGGTCATGGGATCTCCTTGTGGCGGTCCTTGGGCCGCCCGATATGCAAAAGGGAAAAGGGCGCCCTGGCCCCTGGGGGCCACGGGCATGGGTCAGATCGGTTCGGGTCAGAACAGGGCGTCTTCCATGGGCCCGGTCTCGAAGAGGGTGGCCCGGATCTCGGCGATAATGGGTTCACCGAAGATGGCGGGCGGCTCCGGCACGATATGCTCCGATGCGAGCAGGATATGCTCGCGCGCCATTGCGGGGTCGGGGTCGACGCAGAACGGGTGGCCTGCGGCTTCGTTGAACTCGAAATGGTCCAGGGCAAGCTGTTGCACGGCGGGCAACAGGAGCGCTGCGGTCATCGGCCCGCGGCCCTCCGCTGCGTCGAAGTCGGTATTCGGGCCGGTCGGGGCTGTGCCCTCGCCGTCGATGTCGTCAATTGTGATATATCCGGTCACTGGCGTGTCACTCTTTCTCTACTACAATGGGTTGCGCAGAGGCCGGGGCCCTTTGGGCGGTGATCCGGGCGCTCTGTGCAGATAATCTGGCCAACTGGGCCGTGCCCCGGGTTTAGGCGTGTCGCTTTTCTCTTCGATGTTCCGGGCGGTAACTGTTGTGTCCCGGGCGCGTCAAAGCCGCTACACTTGACACAAATGATACAAATCAGGCCCTCTCGCGCAGGGGGGCTTTTGTGGTTCACTTGAAGGGTGAGACGGGGCGCTTCCCCGGGTCCGCCCAGGGGCGGGCCGCAAGTCGAGTGTGATGAGGATGATGGTGCAGAGACGCGAAACCTCCGGTCTGGCTGGCCCCGCTTTGGCGGGCCGAAAGCGCTGGTCATGAGCGAGGCGCCCTCCAAGATCCTGCTTTGTGATGACGAGCCGCGCCTGCGCGAGATGGTGGCGGAGTATCTGACCGAGCGCGGGTTCGAGATCCTCGAGGCGGCCAATGCCAATGAGATGTCCGCGAGCCTGAAGCGGGACGCGCCGGATCTGGTGCTGCTGGACATCAACATGCCGGGGCAGGACGGGCTCTCGGCCCTGCGCGAGATGCGGGTCTATTCCTCGGTGCCCGTGATCATGCTGACCGCGGCGCGGGATGTGGTGGACCGGATTGTCGGGCTCGAGATGGGGGCCGATGATTATCTGGGAAAGCCCGTGGATCTGCGCGAGCTCGAAGCGCGGATCAAGGCGGCCCTGCGGCGCCAGCAGGCGCCGGCCAGCCCGCCGAGCCGGGCCACGGGCACCGTGCCCTTCGGACAGTGCCGGGTGGATCTGAGCAGTGCGCGGCTCTTCGGGCCCGAGGGCGAGGAGATCCCGATCACGGCCATGGAGTTCGACCTGCTGCAGCTTTTCCTCGAGAACAAGGGCCGGGCGCTCAGCCGGGACCAGATCCTCGAAGGCGCCCACAAGCGCGGCTGGGAGCCGTTTGACCGCTCGATCGACCTGCGGGTGTCGCGGCTGCGGCGCAAGATCGAGGTCAACCCGGCCAAGCCCCAGACGATCCGGACCGTGCGCGGCATCGGCTATATTTTCGACTGACACGGCGCCGGGTGGTGGACCCGCCGCACAGGCGCGGGCAAGATCCCGGTCATGACCCTCCCCCTGCTCGACAACCGCCGTGCGCGGCGTCTCTTTCTCGACCGTCATCTCCTGCTGCGCCCGGGCGCGGGGCCGGGGCGGGGCGCGGATCTCGACACCGTGCTCACGGATCTGGGCTTTGTGCAGGTGGACAGCGTCAACACCCTTGCCCGGGCCCATGATCTGATCCTGTGGTCGCGTCGGGGACAGTACCGGCCCCGGGCGCTGGAGCAGTTGGTCGCGCGGCACCGGACGGGGTTCGAGCATTGGACCCATGACGCCTCGGTCATCCCCATGGACTTCTACCCCATGTGGCGGCTGAAATTCGAACGGGACGCGGCCCGGATGCGCAGCCGCTGGAGCGAGGTGCGCCGGGAGGGCTGGGCCGAAGAGCTCGACAAGATCCTGCGCCACGTGGCGGATCGCGGCGCGCTCTGCTCGCGGGATGTGGGCGAGGGAGAGGCGCGGGGTTCCACCGGTTGGTGGGACTGGCACCCGTCCAAGACCGCGTTGGAGTTCCTCTGGCGTTCGGGGGATCTGGCGATCTGCCACCGGCAGGGGTTCCGGAAATACTATGACCTGGCCGAACGGGTGATCCCGTCGCAGTTGCGCGGGGTGCAGCTCTCGACTGCGGAGATCGTGGATTGGGCCATGTCCGCCGCGCTCGCCCGGCTCGGCTTTGCCACCAGCGGGGAACTGGCCGCTTTTTTCGAGATCGTCACTCGGGACGAAGCGAAGGCCTGGTGCGCCGAGGCGCTGGCCGCCGGGCGGATCTGCGAGGTGGAGATCGAGATGGCCGATGGCAGCCGCCGGCGCAGCTTCACCACCGAGGCCGCGCTCGATGCGGCGGCGGATCTGCCGGAGCCCTCGGGGCGGGTGCGCCTTCTGTCGCCCTTCGATCCGGCCCTGCGGGACCGGGCGCGGGCGGAGCGGTTGTTCGGGTTCCACTACCGGATCGAGATCTTCGTGCCCGAGGCCAAGCGCCGCTATGGCTACTATGTTTTCCCGGTGATGCAGGGGGATCGCCTGATCGGGCGGCTCGATGCCAAGCGGACCGGCCAGAGGCTTGCGCTGCGCGCCTTCTGGCCCGAGCGCGGGGTGCGCATGGGGCGGGCGCGGACCGAGGGGCTGATGGCGGAGCTGGGGCGCGTGCGCCATCTGGCCGGGGTCGAAGAGGTGGTCTGCGCCGAGGATTGGCTGCGCGCGCCGGGCTGAGCCCCGTTGCAGGCCCGCGCGCCGAAAGCGCCCGCCTGACACAACTGATACAAAAACCCTTTTCCCTGCGGCGCGCTTCCATGTTTGGCTTGGGACCGCGGGGGTGACCCCAGATAGCGAGGCAACCCATGGATGATCAGCCCGAGATGACCGGTTTCGCCGTCAGCCAGGATCCCATGGCCGAGGCGTTGGATTGTCTCGACCATGGCTTTGCGCGGTTTGATCCGACCGGGCGTCTGGTCATGGCCAATGGGCATTTCCGGGCCCCGATGCCAGACCGTGCGGCGCCCGAGACCCTGGAGGCCGCGTTGCTGGGCCTTCTCAGTGCGGGGCAGGCGGCCCAGCTGGGCGCGGCGCTGCGCGAGGCCGTGGCGGCGGGAGAGACCGGGCTGATCGCCGAGCGGCCCTTGCCGGACAAGGGGGATCTGGTTCTCAAGCTCTATGCCCAGAGCGATGGGGGCGCGACCCTGCTGACCCCGCCAATCCCCGATCCGTCGCCGGACAAACGGGATGCGCGGGTGCTTTTTGCGGATGCGATCGACAATGTGAATTTCGGTGTCGCCCTGATCGATGAGGCGCAACGGCTGGTCTTTGCCAACAAGAAATTCCGCGCCCATGGGGACCCCAAGGACGAGCTGCTCATTGCCGGGCGGAGCATGCGCCAGATCCACACGGATGCGATCCGCACCGGGCTGTTCCCGCTGCCGGAGGGCTGCCCCGAGGAGCATCTGCTGGATGCCATGGACCAGCTCATCGACACCAATGCCAAGGACTTCCCGGTGCCGAACAACCATGGCTCGGCGCTGATGGGGAATGTCTATGAAACGGAGCTCGGGGGCCGGGTTCTGACGATGCAGGATGTGACCGAGGACCGAAAGGCCGAGCAGCTGATCGTGGGCGCCATGAGCCGCTTGCCCGTGGGGGTCGCCATCGAGGATGCGAGCGGCCAGTTCACCCATTGCAACGATGCCTTTGCCGCGCCCTATGGGCTGACGGCGGCGGATCTCATTGCCATGCCCGCGGAGGCGCGGATGGCCTATCTGACGCCGCAGCTCGTCTCGGTGGACAATGACCCGCGGGCCGAGGATCTGGGGGCCGCGTTCCGGGCCGCGATCATCGCGCAGCGCGAGAGCCTGAAACCCTTTGAGGTGCGGTTCAAATCCGGGCAGCAATTCCTGGTGGAGCGCGGCCGGGTGGAGCATGGCGGCTGTGTTGTCGTGGTGACCGATGTCACCGCGCTCAAGGATGCGGAGACGCGCAATCTGGCGGCTGTGACCGATGCGGTGCAATCGCTCGATATCGGGGTTGTGCTGTTCGACAAGGATCTGCGCATCACCTTTGGCAATGAGAAATGGGCCGAGATCTTTTCGGCCCGGGCGCCGCGCATCCATGTGGGCGATCATGTGCTGGAGGCCACGCGCAAGCAGGTCGCGGCGGGGCTTTTCGTGCTGCCCGAGGGGCGCAGCGAGGAGGAGTTCATCGCCTATTGGCGCGAGACCGTGCTGAGCTATCAAAAGGACGTTCATGTGGCTTTCAGCGACGGGCGCCATGTGGTGGCCTCCTGCCACAAGACGCGGCTCGACGGGTTTCTGGTCTCTTTCATCGACATCACCGAGCAGCGCGCCATCGAGGCGGAGCTCGCCCGGCAGCGGGAGATCACCCATCAGAAGGAGCGGCTCTCGGCCCTGGGGGAGCTGCTGGCCGGGGTGGCCCATGAGCTGAACAATCCGCTGTCGATCATCGTGGGCTATGCCCAGATGCTGGAGGATCAGATCGCCGATCCGGTGCTGCAGCGGCGGGTGGACCGGATTGCCGAGGCCGCGAACCGCAGCGCCAAGATCGTGGAGATGTTCCTCGACATGGCCCAGGAGCGGGACTTCGAGCGGACCCCATGTGGCTTGAACGAGATCGTGGCCAGTGCGCTCGATGTCTTCGAAAGCGGGCTGACTGCGCCCTTGGATGTCGAGCTCCTCTTTGACGAGGCGCTTGCGCCCATTGCCGGGGATGCGGATCGGCTGATCCAGGTGATCTACAACATCATCGTCAATGCCCAGCACGCCATGCAGGCGGCGGGCTCGGACGGGGTTTTGCGCCTGCGCAGCTATGCCGAGGAAGGGATGGCGGTGGTCGAGATTTCCGATAACGGGCCGGGCATTCCGGCGGCCCTGCGCAACCGCGTCTTCGAGCCGCTCTTTTCCACCAAGGAGGTCGGAGAGGGGACCGGGATGGGCCTGGCACTTTGTCACCGGATCATCACCAGCCATGACGGCACGATCACCATCGATGACAGCGATCTGGGTGGGGCGCGCTTCGAGATCCGCTTGCCCATGGCCGAGTAGGCGCGCGGGCCGGATCCTGCTTGCATCGCGCGAAGGGGGCCGTGTATCTGCGGGCCGTCAGCGATGGAGAGCCAAGTGGAAACGATTTACAGCGGCCTGACCCAGTTGGGCGGCGAGACGAAGCTGCCGACCTCCCCCGAGGAGGCGGAGCTGGAGCGGGTTGCGAACCCGCAGGCCGATATCGACTATTGCGTGCGCTTCACAGCGCCGGAGTTTACCTCGCTCTGCCCGATGACGGGCCAGCCGGATTTCGCCCATCTGGTGATCGATTATGTGCCGGGGCCCTATCTGGTGGAATCGAAATCCCTGAAGCTGTTCCTCGGGGCGTTCCGCAATCACGGGGCGTTTCACGAGGATTGCACGATCTCGATTGCCCGCCGTCTGGTCGATTTCCTCGACCCGAAATGGCTGCGGATCGGCGGCTACTGGTATCCGCGCGGGGGCATCCCGATCGATGTCTTCTGGCAGACCGGCGCCATGCCGCAGGATGTCTGGATTCCCGATCAGGGCGTGCCGCCCTATCGCGGGCGCGGCTAGAGGGTCAGCACCAGCGGGCAGTGATCCGAGACCTCCGGGTCGGTCACCACCTCAAAGCCTCGCACTGCGTCGGGCGTTGAGATCGCCATGTAATCGGCAAACCGCCCGGGTTTGGTGTAGTGGCTGCTGCGGGTGCCGGGATGCCCGCCCGTGGTGACCAGTTCGGTATAGCCCGCCTCCGCGATCTGGCGGAGCGTGTCGCTCGCGGGCTCCACATTGAAATCCCCGCAGATCACCGAGAGGTCCCCGGGCCGGGTCAGCTGCGCAGACAGATCCAGCAGGCGCCGGGCCTGGGCCGCGCGCTCCGGCGTGTCCATCTTGCCCCGCAGATCGCGGAGCCCATGCATATGGGTGACGCTGACCGGGCGCCCCAGGGCGGCGTCATGGACCCGGACCCCATGGGCGCTGCGCGAGCGCGGGTGCTCGCCATAGCCATCCGGGTCGTAATCCTTGTGGACGAACCCCTGCACCTGCCCGATCACCGGCAGATCGCGATGGATGAAGGTGGCCAGCCCCCATTGAGAGGGGATCGCGGTCTCTCCATCCCAGAGCACGCCTTGGGCGGCGGGACAGAAGACCGCCTGATGGGCGGGCAGGGCGCGGCAGATCTCGGCAAAGAGATTGGCGCGCTGGGGAAGGATATGGGCGCCATCGCGATAGGTCAGCCGCGCCTTGTCGGTGGCGGGGCTGTGCACGACCTCCTGCAGGCAGAGGATCTCGGGCGCGGTCTCGGCCAGATAGGGCAGGAGCCGCTCATGGAGCGTCCCGCCCCAGCCGTTCAGACACATGATCCGCATGGTGCATCCCCGTTTTGCTGCCCTTGGGCCAAACCTCGCGGGTTGTGCCCGGACCCGCAAGGGGGCGGGGGCGCGGGCAGGCCTTGTCCGGTGCCTCCCACAGACCAACCGAGGGGCGGCGCGGGTCCGCGTGGGGCCGCGTGCGGGCCCACGCCCCCCGTTCTATCCCGGGGGCCCGGACGGCGTGGCCAGGGCGCGCAGAGCCCGGCGCCATTCCGTGGGGGTCTGGCCGGTGATCCGCTTGAAATTCGCGTTGAAGGTGGATTTTGAATTATAGCCCACCGCTTCGCTGATCTCGAGCACACCCAGATCGCTCTCCCCCAGAAGGGTGCAGGCCGCCTCGATCCGCAGCCCGTTGATATAGTCGAAAAAGCTCAGGCCGATCTCTGTATTCAGCACCTCCGAGAGATGCATGGGCGGGATCGCCGCGGCCTCCGACAGGGATTTGAGGTTCAGCATCGGATCCTCCCAGAGCCTGCCGGCCCCCATGCGATCCTGCAGCCGGGTGGCGAGCCGGGCGAGATCCTCGGGCCCGAGACCGGAACGCGCATAGCGGCCCGGCGCCACAGTGTCGGACTTGGCGGGCGGGGCGGTCTCCTCGGCCACGACCTCGGCGGACCAGTCGGGCAGGGGCGGACTGGCCTGGATCCCGAAGAGACCAATGACCAGCCCCAGCAGGATTTCATGGACACCCTCGGCCGCCCCTTCGAGAAAGCCCGCATCAAAGGCGAGGATCAGCACCTCATCGGCGATCACCACCCAGGCGAGGGCGAGGATCATCGCCACCAGCGCGTCCAGCCACCAGAGCGACTTGCCGCTCAGATCGGAAAACAACGCCCGGATCGTGCGTTTGTGCCGGGTCAGGCGGCGGGCGCAGGCAAACCCATAGCCGATCAGGAGCCCGATCCAGCCCACCCAGAAGGCCAGCACGCCAAGCTCGGCCCAGAGCGCGCGGCTCTGCGACAGATCCGTGTCCACATAGAGCCCGAAGCGCACCGGCCCGGGCAGCATCAGGAAGGGCAGCATGAAGACCAGCCCGAGCCCCAAGGGCAGCAGGTGCCAGGCATCGCGCTTGCGCAGGCGCAGGGCAGGCTCGGTCAGCCCGCGCACGAAGAACCACAGGGAAATCATGAAGAGCGGCAGCAGCACATCCTGCCAGCCATAGGCCCAGAGCGGCGCGTGGATCGGCGGGCCAAAGACCAGATCATCGGCCATATCCGTGACCTGCACGGCGAGAAACACGGCCACCGCATCGAGATAGAGCGCCGGGCCGGGCGTCCGGATTCGCCGGGCCAGCACGGCGCAGACGGCGCAGAGCGCCACCCCGAGAGCGGCGCTGCTCCACATCAGATCGGCGATGTCGCTCTCGGTCACGGGGGGCTCATCCGGTGCTGGGGTTCTTCAGGGTTCGTTACGTCTCATCTGGGCGCGGCAGGATCCATTCCAGGCCCGCCCAGCCACACCATAGGATAGCCCCGAGGCCGAAGACCATCCCGCCGCCCTGCGACAGGGAGGGCAGGTAGGTCGCGACCCCCGCCAGCGCGACCCCGGCCCCGAGCAGGCTGGCCACCCCCGAGAGTGCGCCGATCCGGACGCCCGCAAGGCTCGCGAGCCCGATCCAGAGCCCGCCAAGCGCTTCGGTCCGGCCCGACAGCGCGGTCTCGATCAGATGCAGCATCCGCCAGGTCTCCAGCGCGCGGGGCAGATCGTCCGGGGCGAGAGCGGCGAGTTCCGCGAGCCCGGCCCGGGCGACCATGCCGCTGGCCAGCGTCATGCCGGTCCAGAGGAGCGCCACCGCGCCCGAGGCGAGGGCCAGCGGGGGCAGGTCCCGGGCGAGAAGGCGCGCGAGGGCAAGCCCCATCAGGGCGGTGCCGAGCGCGCTCAGGTCGTAGATCACGCTCATCCAGAGGGGCAGGAGCCAGGGGGTCTGCTCTGCAAGGCGCAGCACGGCGGCCCCGTCCATGGCCCCGGTGCCAAGACCAAGCGGTGCGAGCGGGCCCAGCACGAAGCCGATCCCCGTGAGATAGGCCGCCGCAACGAGGAGCGCGCCCAGCCCGGCGGTGCGGCGGGGGCTCATCGGGCGGCCTCCTCGGCGCGGGTGATCAGGGGCCAGGGGTCGTGCTCGGCCTGGCCAGTGGCGGCGATGCAGGCCCAGTCCCCCGCGATGTCCATCTTGAGGCCCAGCCCCCAGAACCCGCCATGGAGCGCTGCGCGCGGCGCGCCGCCCTGCCAGGCGACCATGGGGCCGAGGGCCTGGTGCAGCCCGTCCGGGCGCGGGGTGTCGGCCTCGATCATCTGCGTCCAGCTGCGCGGATCGGCAAAGGGCGCGCCCTGGGCCAGCAGCCGGGCGAACCGGGTGAGATCCGCGGCGGTGGAGACAAAGCCGCCATCTGCAAACTCGAAGCTCGGGTGGTGGTCGGTCAGATCCAGCGCGCCGGCGTAATGGTGCAGCACCGGGAGCTGCGCCCCCCGCGCGGCGGGCCATTCGGCGGCGCTGTGCCAGGTGCGGCTGAGCCCGAGGGGTGTCAGGATCTCGTCCCAGATCAGGCGAGGATAGGCGGTGCCCGTGACCCGCTCCAGCACCAGCCCCAGCAGGTGGTAATTGGTGGAGCTATAGGTGCTCTGCCCACCGGGATGGCCCGAAGGGGGCAGGCCACGCGCGGCCTCCAGCAGGTCCTCGGGGGTCCAGATCCGGGCGGGCGCGTCGAGCACGGCGCTTTGAAAGCGCGGATCGCTGTCGAGCACGGGCAGGCCGCCGCGATGGGCGAGCAAGTGGCGCAGGGTGATCGACGGGGCTGCGGCTCCGGCCAGCCCGCGCAGGGTGGCGGCGCCCAGATGGGCAATCACCGGGTCGTCGAGCCCGAGCGCCCCGCGCTCGGCCTGTTGCAGCACGGCTGTGGCCGTGAAGAGCTTGCCGAGGCTGGCGCTGTGAAACGGGGTGCCCGGGCGCAGGGACGGGCCCCCATCCCGGCGCAGGCGCCCGGCGGTCCAGCTTTGGCCGCCGCGGGCGGTTTCGCGCCGCAGGATCACGCCCGGCACAGCCGGGGTCGCGGCGGCCTTGGTGACCGCCCTCTGAACCGGGTCGATCCCTGCGGACGCACGACCGGGCCAGAGTCGGGCCAGCCATCCAAGCCCCCCGGCGCCGACCCCGCGCGGATCAACCGACGACCGCATGGCCGCGCCCTTTCATGCAGGCGGTGACGATCTCGGCCCGGTCCTCGCGCCGCTCGAGCGCCCCGGCGGTGCCGCCCACGGCCCCGCCCACAAGCGCACCGCCAAGGCCGGAGACGTCATCCTCGGCGAGCCCGGCCAGCGCCCCGATCGTGGCACCGATCAGCGCGTCCTCGCGGGTTTCGCCATCGACCAGCGGCTTTTGCCGCGCGACCTCCTGACAGGCGGCGAGATCGGCCTCAAAGCCGGGCGCGCGGGCGCCATCACTGATCGGGACATAGTCGGATCCGGTGCCGCCACAGGCCGCGAGCATGCCAAGCAGGGGGAGCGCACAGAGGGAGGAGAAGAGAGGTTTCATGGGAGGTATCCTTGGGAATATTGACAGAAATGAGAGGGTTAGAGGAAGGTGATCGCATCGGCGTCGCTCAGGCCCTGGACGATCAGCAGGTCGCCATCGCCCTCGAGGGTGAAGACGATGTGGTTTTGCCGCTCGTCGATTTCGGCGATCTCGGCCCCGCCGAGAAAGAGGGCGTCCTCGGCCGCGTTGAAGTCGCGAATGCGGTCGATCTCGACCACGCCATTGCCGGTGCTGTCGCCGAAGACGAAGACATCTGCACCCGCGCCGCCGACCATGCGGTCATCGCCCGCCCCGCCGATCAGGACATCCGCGCCCGCCCCGGCCTTGAGCCGATCATCGCCCGCCCCGCCATGGAGCCGGTCATCGCCGTCGAGCCCCTTGAGCCGGTCCTGCCCCTCCCCGCCGAGCAGCGTGTCGTCGCCCGCGCCTGCGCGCAGGCGGTCATCACCCTCCAGCCCGATGAGCTGGTTATCGGCGGCGTAGGCCGCGTCGCTCTTGCGCAGGACCATCCGGTCCTGGTCCGCGCTGCCGGTGAGCAGGATCGAGCCATCCTCGAAAACCAGATCCTCGCGGGCCAGATCCGCCAGATCCGCATCAATCCGCAGGCTGGCGCCCTCGGCGGCGATCTCGGCCCCGTCCTCGGTCTCGGTCACCTCCAGATCGGCGGCGGAGACCCCTTGGATCTGCAACGGATCCGCGCCATCGGCGGGGGCCCAGGCCGGATCCTCGGCCACAAGCTCCAGCGCCGCGACAATCCCGGCGACCGCGTCCGCATCGAGATCCGTGGTGGTCACGGCTGCAGAGAGGATGCGCCCGCTCTCGAGATGGAGAAAGGTCGCGCTATCGGTGCCGAGCGTGCCGCCGGGAAAGCCCAGAAGCGTGCCATAGCTCGCATCCTGCAGCACCACGAGGCCGAGGCCGAAACCCATGCCATCCGTATCGGTGTCGCCAAAGGCGAGCATCTGGCTCAGCGCTTCGGGGGAGAGCAGGGTCTGGTCGATCAGCAGCGCCTGCAGGAAGGTGGTCATATCGGCGGTGGTCGAGATCACACCGCCCTCGGCGAACTGCTCCTGCAGGGCGTAGGTCACGTCGAGCAAACCGTCATCGAGCGTCAGATAGCTCGACAGCCGGGCCGGGTCCGTGCCGTGATCGTCGAGCTTGGTGTCGGTCATGCCGAGGGGGGCGAAGACCAGCGCCTCCATCACGTCGCCGAGGCTCTCGCCCGTCACGCTCTCGATCACCTTGCCGAGCAGGGCATAGGCGGTGTTGGAGTATTCATATCCTTCCCCCGGGGCGAAGGCGGCGGGCACCCCGCGCACCAGATCGAGCGCGACCTCGGTGCCGATCAGGGTGTCGGGGTTTTCATAGGTGATGATGTCGAAGAGCTCGTTGCCATCCGCGTCCTCCTGGTCGGTGTAGCTCGGGATGCCGCTGCGCATGGCGAGCGCTTCGCGCAGGGTGGCCTCGGACGCATTGGCGATGCCGTCGAGCATCTCGGCGGGCAGGTAGTCCCCGATCGGCGCGTCGAGATCCACCAGCCCGTCTTCTGCGAGCTTCAGGAGGATGGTGGAGGTGATCATCTTGGTCTGGGAGCCGACCTCGAAGGTCTGCCCCGCTTGCGCCGGGACCCCGGTGGTGAGGTCCGAGGCGCCGCTCGCTCCATGGGCGCTGCGCGCACCATCGGTGATGCTGAGCAGGGCGGCGGGCGCGCCGTTGAGGGTGAGGGCCTGGGCGACCGCGTCGGGGGTGGCGGTCAGGGCGGCAGGGTTGAAAACAGTCATGTGGGAGCCTTTCCAGAAAACATCTGGAGCGGCATATGACCGTGTTTTCAGGGGGGTGCGACGGATCCAGCGCGTCCGGACGTCCGCGCCAATGGGTTCGGACGTCTGGCGTGGTGGGTCCGGTCAGTCGGCGGGGCGCGTGGGGGGGGCCGTGGCGCAGAATCGCGCGAGACGCTTCCAGGTCTCCTTGGCCATGTTGGCGAAGCGCTCTTCGAGGAACGGGAATTCGGCGCGGATCTTTTCAAACGAGCTCAGGGGCGGGCCATCGCCCCGGTTCCGCGTGAAGGTCCGGCGGATGCTCTTACGGGTGCCCACGAGGTTGAACGTGTCGCCCACCACCGCGGGGGTGACCACATCCCCGTAGAGGTCAAATTCGTAGACGATCTGGTTGGTGTTGTTGCGTCCGATCACCCCCTCCGCCAGCCGGGTTGTGCGCGATCGCGGCACGCGGGTGATGTCGATCCCCACCCGGCAGGCCGCCGCGAAGGACGGATCCGCGCGATCGCGGGGCAGAAGCGCCACCCGGTGGTCAAAGGCATAGGTGCCGTGCAGGACCTCGCCGTTCCGCGCGAGCCGGAGCGCCCCTTGGCGCGTGCCGCTCAGCACCGCTTCGAGCGCGTGAGAGGCCTCGCTCCGCAGCCGGTCGATCCGGACCTGGCGCAGGTCCTGGAGCACGACCGGACAGGCCGCCCCGTCAGATGTGGGCGTTGCGGTTTGCTTGGTCCGGGCGCGCAGACCCTTCATGTCGAGCCTGTAGGTATAGACGCATTCCGCGCTTTCGATCTTGTAGCCGATCACCGCCTGGCCGAGGCGCAGGGCCAGCGGCGAGGTGCGATCCGCGTCGAGCAGGGTGATATGGGCCGGATGCTGGTCGGCCGCCTTGAAGGAGCGGCAGATCGTGCTCATCAGATCCCCCCAGGACATCACCTCCTCCCCCACGGTCAGCACGGAGGTCGCGCTGTTAAGGTGGCCGCCTTCTTCGGCCCGGGCGCTGGCAAAGCTGCAGCCGTCGCGGAAGTCATAGATCGGATAGGCCGGATCCATCCCCTGCGGCGTGCCGAACCGGTCCAGGTTGCGGGCCTGTCCCCGATGCGGTTTGGCGAGGGTCGCGCCGGGATAGTCCAGGGGGCGAAACTTGAACGCGTCGCGAAACGCCGGATCGCTCAGGAGCTGCTGCGCCTCGACGGGGCTGAGCGGGCCATAGACGAGGTTGCCATCTTCCAGTTCGATCAGGTCGAGCCCGCCGATCTGGTCGCCATTCGGAGCCCCGCCGAGGGCGGCGGTCAGCGCCTCTTCGATCTCGAACCGGGTCACTTGTCTGTTGCTCTTGCTGTGAAACGCACCGAGCCAGACCTGATCGCCGGTATTGAGCAGATCCCGGCGCGGTTTCATCACGGTCGCGCCGCGCAGGGTGAAACGCGCCGAGTCGAGCGCGAATTTCGTGTGCTTCGATGGCAGCCAGCCCACCACACCGTCTTCCGCGCGCACGAGGATCCAGGATTGATGCTTGGCGAGGACCTGAAACACCGCCTCTCCCGGGACCGACATGCCTATCACCGGCAGGGCGGTGCTGCTGGGCGCGTCGCGCAGAAAGACCGCGCGCCGCTCGGGATTGATGAAATCGACCACGGGGGCCGGGGCAGGTCGCGTCCGCGTTAGCCGGTCGTTTTGCACAAAGCCCAGCTGGCCATCGCCGGTCTCCACCCGGGTCCAGGCATTGCTGCGCTCCATGGCCCAGAGCTCCTGATGCTCCCAAAGCTTGGCGATCACCCGCCCCCGGGCGGTCGGCTCCGCCCGCAAGGCGATCGAGGGGCCGGCCGCGAGATAACCCTCGGCGGAGGGTTCGGCAATCTGGACAAAAACCGGCTCGGCCCGGAGCGCGCCGCCCAAAGTCGTCAGAAAGCAGAGCGCGAGAGAGAGTAAAATCTTGGGCACGGGCGGGGGATCCATTCGAGCAAGGGCGCGGGGCAGCACCGGGTCTGTCATGGGTAAGGAGCCTAGGCGGGAAAAGATAGAGAAATGCTTTCCACAGTTCGGAATTCACCGGATGGATCGTTGATTATGACCTGCGCAGAGGGGCTTGGGAGGTGTGGAACGGGAAGGCCGCGCGCCCTAGGCCCGCTCGGCTTTGCGCTCTTGGGAGGGTTTGGCGGTGCTGCGACGGGTCTTGCGCGCTTGAAACCCCGTCTGTGGCTGCTGGCATCGCGTGCATGGATTTTACGGTCTCAGCTGTCGGCGTGGCGCTCTTGCTTCGCTTCGCCGTGCCTATCGTGGCCAGTTTGCTCTTTAAGGTATGGTGGTGCCTTGCGCAGGGGGTGAGCGGCAGAAACAGGCCTCTCAGCCCGTCGCTTCGCCGGAACCGTCGAGGGATCAGAGGTTGACCACGACCCGTGCGGATCTGGAGGCGCGCAAAGCGCGGCTTCAGGACAGGTGAGTGGCGTCTCTGGGTGTTTGGGCGCCTGCTGCGCGCCCCTGGCGCCACCCCCTGTAATCGGAATTATGTGAATTTAGTGCTGTGCGGGCACGCAAATTGGCCTGCTCAGAACTGGAATCGGATCTCGCCGGTCAGGCCCCAGCCGTCCACGCTCTCGCCCGACAGGGCATCCAC
>NZ_JBNAGH010000015.1:0-65857 GCF_049801095.1 Dinoroseobacter sp. S76
CGTGATCGCGCGGAAGACCGACGCGCGAGGGCGTTCGGGCTGTGCGGGGGCCGATGGGGGTGTCGCTCTTGCGTTTGGAACGCGCCCCCCGGTATCGCCCCCTGTAATCGGAATTATGTGAATTTAGCGCCCCCAGGGAGCCGTCATGCGGCGCTCTCAGGGTCGCAATCTGGGCCTCAATAGGCGTTGCCCCGCGCCCGGGCCTGAACCCAGGCCCAGCTGGAGGCGCACATGGCCTCCACATCCCGCCTGGCTTCAAAGCCCAGCACCTCGCGCGCCTTGTCCACCTGGGCGCAATAGACCGGCACGTCTCCGGGGCGGCGGTCGACGATCTCATAGGGCAGATCCCGGCCACAGGCCTTGGAATAGGCGGCGATCATGTCCAGCACGGAATGCCCCGCACCGGTGCCCAGATTGACCAGATGGCTCTGCCCGGTGCTCAGCAGCGCCTGCAGGGAGAGCACATGCCCCTCGGCGAGATCCTCCACATGGATGTAGTCCCGCAACCCGGTCCCGTCCGGGGTCGGGTAGTCATTGCCAAAGACCTGCAGGACGGGGCGCTGCCCCATGGCGACCTGGGCGATGTAGGGGATCAGATTGTTGGGAATATCCGACGGGTCCTCGCCGATCAGGGTCGAGCTATGGGCGCCTGCGGGGTTGAAATAGCGCAGGATGCCAAAGGCCCATTTCGGGTCGGATTTGGCCAGGGCATCGAGCACAAGCTCGCCGGTGATCTTGCTCAGCCCATAGGGGTTGATGTGCCGATGCGGGGCGGTTTCCGGGGTCGGGGTCTCATCGGGAACGCCGTAGACCGTGGCGGAGGAGGAAAAGACCAGGCGATGCACCCCGGCTGCGTCCATCTCCTGAAGGAGCCCGACCAGCCCGGAACAGTTCGTCTCGAAATACTCCAGCGGCTTCACCACGCTCTCGCCCACCGCCTTGCGCGCGGCGAAATGGACGACCGCATCGATCTGGGTTTCGGCGAAAAGGCGGGCCAGCAGCGGCCGGTCCAGAACCGAGCCCTTATAGACCTGCACCGGGCCACCGGTGATCAGTTCGAGCCGGTCGGGCACATCCTCGGCCGCATTGGAGAAGTTGTCGAGGATCACCACCTCATAGCCCGCCGCCTTCAGGGCGACATAGGTATGGGACCCGATATAACCCGCGCCACCGGTCAGCAGGATCGTCTCAGTCATGGGCGGCCTTTGCGCTGTGAACACGGGGGGTGGCGATGTTCTGACCGGCAGGTTGGGGCCTGTCAATGGCGCGGCCCGGGCGGTGGGCTCAGGCGGTGCGGCACCGCGTTCTGGTCCAGAAAGGCCACAAAACGCGCCCTGTAGGCCCGCTGTCGGCGGTTGAACGCCGCCGGGTCGATCCGGCTCAGCAGGTCCCGGGGATCCAGCGCGCCTTCGGCCAGGACCGGGTCGGCCTCCAGGGCGGGAATGGCGGCTTCCCGGGCCATCTCGGCGGTGCGGCTGTCATGGGTCAGAAGCAGCGCGGGCCGACCCGCCAGAAGGGCGGCAATCACCCCGTGGAGCCGCGTGCCGATCACCAGATCCCGGGTCCCGGCCCAGGCGATCCAATCCTCGGCCCGGCCAAACATCCGGACATGGGTGGCGGCCCAGGCGGCGAGCCGGGCCGGATCCGGGATCTCCAGCGCCTGGGACAGCAGAGGCCAGGCCGGATCATCCGGGGGCAAATCCCCCCGCGCCACCCGCATCAGGGGCAGCTCGGTCTGGGCCGTATAATGCGCCCCGAGCCGCACCGCCTCGCGCAGCATGAACCGGCCCCGCCTATGGCGCGGCGTGTCCCGCGCGGGCAGCCGATCCCCCGGCAGATCGCCATTCAGCCCCAGCCGCAGGGGGCGGTCCGGATCCTCCGGCGCGCGGAGGGCAATCTCGGCCGGGCGATCCAGATGGTAGAGCAGCGAGGGGCAGCCGGTCACGGTCACATTGTGAATGCCGTAATGGGCCAGCACCTCGGCGCTGAACGTGCCCCGCACGGAGATCGAGGCGCTGCGCTCGGAGACGACCTTGAGAAAGCGCAGGCTCCCCTTGGGCAGTTCCGGGATCTGGTCGCCTTGCGCCTGGGCCCCGAGCCCGAGCACCACGGTGGGCTTGTCCATCTCCTCGATCAGGGCCGCCATTTCGCCCAGATCCCGGGCCGGTTGCAGCCAATTGGCCGCCGCCAGCACCACCCCGTCGCAGGCCTCGGCGATCTCGCTCAGATCCGTGATCTCGCGCGGGGCGCGCGCCAGCCCGCGCACCAGCCGCAGCACGGCGGCGGAGAAGATCAGATTGCCGGTATTCTGGCCGGTCTCGCTGAGAAACTGCGCCACCGGGCGGGTCTCATCGGCGCCGGGCAGCGGATAGATCGCCGAGATATAGGGGGTCTGCACCGCGCGTTTGCCTTTTGAAGAGCCTTATTCAGAGCCTGAACCAGACCCGTTTCCCCTGTCTAGCGCTGATCTGGCCCAGTGGGGAGGTCCGTGGGGAGATCTCTGGGGGAGGTGTTCGGGAAAGCCCCCTACCCCTGCCCCTGCATCCGGCCCGCAGCGCGGCTCAGGGCGTCAGCCCGGCCGGGTCCGGGATCCGCGCGGCCGGAATGCCCAGGCTGCGCAACCCGTCCCCGGTGCTGGCCACAGCCGACAGCACCCCGAGGATCACCGGGCCGCTCTCTGTCAGGGCCAGAAGCGGCGCACCGCTATCGCCCTGCATGGCCGGGCATGGGGTGTCGAGGACCCTGCCCTCCGCCCGCATCTGCCCGGGTCCGCAGCCCTCGGCCAGGGACAGTACATGGGGCCGCAGCCCGGCATAGCCCGCAAGGGCATCGGGATCCGCCCTTTCCCCGGTCATGTCTCGGGCCCCATCTCGGGCCAGGGGCAGGATCCCGGCCTCCGCCCCCAGGGGCGTGTCGAGCAACAGAAGCGCCCAATCCTCGGCAATCCCACCGCGGAAATCCCGGCTTGTCGGATCCTGCACCGGGTCGAGCACATAGCGGCGCACCCCGGCCACCCCGATCCCCGTGCCCCGCTGGTAGCCCGCGACAAAGCGCAGGCTCTGGGCCGGGATCCAGGCCTTGCGCGCATAGTTGTAAAGGCAATGGGCCGCGGTCAGCACCACCGCCTCGGCCACCAGTGTGCCCGTGCAATGGCTGCGGATCTGCAGGCTCGCGAAATTCACCCGCCCGATGGCCCGCCAGGGCGGGACCTGCGCATCGAGGATCTTGCGCGCCCGGATCGCGGCACAGCCCGCCTCCCCCTGCCGTCCGGCGCCGCAGATCCCCCTGAGCTCCGGGCGATGGATCTGCGTGTGCAGCCCTCCGGCATCGGGCCGGTTCTGAGCCGGATCCTGCGCCTGAGCGAAGCTGGCCATACAGCAGAAAATCAGAGCAAGCCCGCGCCCCATGATGATCCTTCCCATCGGTCTCTGCCCCAAGGCTAACCCCTCCATCGGGGCTGTCCAGCGCTGCGGGGGCCGGGCTGCCTGCCTGGCTGGGGCCCCTGTTGCACGGAGCGCCAGCCCCGTCTGACCCCGAGAGGATGAGGCGGATAAAATTCGCCCCAAACGCCAACCTTTTGCCCCGAGCCTCCCCCGCGCGCGACCCGAGGCGCTGCGAACCTGTGCGCAGACGCAGCGCAGATTGTCCAAGGGGGCCAAAGTGGCGCAAACTATCCATATCACGACGCTGACCGATCCGGTCGCAGTGGATCAGACCGCTGCGACTGTCACGGATCTTCAGATCGGACAGACCGCCAGCGGCACCCAGCTTTATGCCACCAGCCCGGCGGGTGGCACCGTGACCGCCTATGCCCTCTCCGAGACCGGCACGGCGACCTATGCGGGCCAGCAGGATCTGACCACGCCGCCCGCCCTGGACGGGTCCGCGCCGGTGGATGCTCTGCTGACCTTCGGGGGACAAAGCTATCGCGTGGTGCTCGATCTCGAGAGTGACGGGGTCCTTCTCTACAGTCTGAACCCCACGGGAGGCTCCGCTCTTGTGGATACACTCGGGGCCGAGGATGGGCTGGGGATCTCTGTTCCCACCCAGCTTGAGGTGCTGGATGTCGATGGCCGGGCCTATGCGATTGTCGGCAGCGCGGGCTCGTCTTCCCTGAGCGTGATCGAGATCACCCCGGGTGGAGAACTCATCCCCCGGGATCACATCATCGACGATCTGGACACCCGGTTTTCGCAGGTGACCAGCCTCGAGACGATCCAGGCCGATGGCCGCAGCTATGTGATCGCGGGCGGGGCCGATGACGGGATCTCGCTTTTCGAGCTGCTGCCGGGCGGGCGGCTCTTTCATCTGGAAACGCTGGCAGACACTCAGGATGTGTCTCTCGCCAATGTCGTGACCCTGGCCGTCAATGCGACCTCCGACGCGCTGCAGATCTTCGCGGGATCGGAGCTGGAACCGGGCGTGACCCAGATCGTCGTCCCGTTCGGCCCGACCGGCTCGGTTCTGGTGGCCTGGGACAATGGCGGGACCCTGTCGGGCACATCCGGTGAGGATTTGCTCATTGGCGGGGCTGGCAATGACATCCTGCTGGGCCAGGCGGGCGCGGATCTGCTGCTGGATGGGGACGGGGTGGATGAATTGCGGGGCGGGGCCGGCCCCGATCTGTTCCTGCTCAGCGCCGATGGCATGGAAGACCATATCCTCGATTTCGACATTCTGGAGGATGGGCTCGATCTGTCTGCTTGGACGATGCTGCGCAGTATCGAGCAACTCACCATCACCGCGACCAGCGATGGCGCCCGCCTGAGCTTTGGCGATGAGGTGCTCTACCTGCATAACCCGGATAACACGCCCTATGATCCGACCCTGTTGGGCGCGCTGGATGTGCTCAATCTCAGCCGGGTGCATCTGACGATGTTCGAGGGGCTGACCTCCAACCCCGTGCAGATCCTCTTTGAGGGCTCCAATGTCGCCGACACGATCCACGGCAACGAATATGACAATGTCCTGCGCGGCTATAATGGCGATGACCTGTTGCTCGGCGGGGTCGGAGCGGACCGCCTCGAAGGGGGCGCGGGCACGGACCGGGCCGCCTATTGGACCGCAAGCGCCGGTCTCCTGGCGGATCTGCAGTTTTCCCATGCCAATACCGGCGAGGCTGCGGGCGATACCTATGTCAGCATCGAGCACCTGCAGGGCACCAATTACCAGGATGATCTGCGGGGTGACGGGGCCGCGAATACGATCTGGGGCAATGATGGGAACGACACGCTCCACGGGCGCGGCGGCAATGACCGGCTGGTCGGGGCCGATGGCGATGACACGCTCTTGGGCGGGGCCGGGGCCGACCGGCTCGAAGGGGGCGCAGGCACGGACCGCGCCGCCTATTGGACGTCCGGAGCGGGCCTTCTGGTGGATCTGCAATTTGCCCAGTTCAATACGGGCGAAGCCGCGGGCGACACCTATAGCAGCATCGAGGTCCTGATCGGCAGCAAGTACCGGGACGATCTGCGCGGCAATAACGGGGCCAATACCCTGCTGGGCAATGATGGGGATGACAGCCTCCAGGGGCGCGGTGGCGATGATGAGCTGATCGGCGGAGCGGGCAATGACCTGCTGCAGGGGGGCGCGGGCAAGGACCATCTCGATGGCGGCGCGGGCACGGACCGGGCGGCTTACTATAGCGCCAATGCCGCGATCCTCGCGGATCTGGAATTTGCCCATGTGAATACGGGCGATGCAGCGGGCGACACCTATGCCAGCATCGAGGATCTGCAGGGCAGCAAGTACCGGGACGACCTGCGCGGCAACGGGGCGGCGAACACGCTCTGGGGCGGTGCGGGAGACGATGTGCTCCACGGGCGCGGCGGCAATGACCGGCTGGTGGGGGACGCTGGCAATGACGTGCTGCTCGGTGGGACGGGCGCGGACCAGCTCGAAGGGGGCGCAGGCACGGACCGGGCCGCCTATTGGAAAGCCAATAGCGGCGTGCTCGCGGATCTGCAGTTTTCCGGCGCGAATACGGGCGAGGCCGCAGGCGACACCTATGCCAGTATCGAAGACCTGCAGGGCAGCCAGTTCCGAGACGACCTGCGTGGCAATAATGGTGTGAACACGCTCTGGGGCGGCGCGGGAGACGATACGCTCCACGGGCGCGGCGGCAATGACCGGCTGGTGGGGGACGCAGGCGATGACATTCTGCTCGGCGGCGCCGGGAGCGACCAGTTGATCGGGGGCGCGGGCACCGATCGCGCTGCCTATTGGAAAGCCGGCTCCGGCGTGCTGGCAGATCTGCAGTTTTCTGGCTCGAACACGGGCGAGGCCGCGGGCGACACCTATGCCAGCATCGAGGATTTGCAGGGCGGCCAATACCGGGACGATTTGCGTGGCAATAATGGTGTGAACACGCTTTTAGGCGGCGCGGGTGACGATGTGCTCCACGGGCGGGGTGGCAATGACCGGCTGGTGGGGGAAGAGGGCGACGACATTCTGCTCGGCGGCGCCGGGGGTGACCAGTTGGTCGGGGGCGCAGGGACAGACCGGGCGGCCTATTGGAAAGCGAACAGCGGCGTGCTCGCAGATCTGCAATTCGCGCATCTCAACACCGGTGAGGCTGCAGGCGACAGCTATGACAGTGTCGAGGATCTGCAGGGCACGCAGTTCGAGGACCGGGTGCGCGGAGATAGCGGCAATAACAGCCTCTGGGCCGGTGATGGCAACGACACCCTCCATGGGCGCGACGGCGATGACCATCTCTTCGGTCAGAACGGGCGTGATTATATGGTCGGCGGGGTGGGCAATGACCGGCTCAGTGGCGGCGCCGGAGCAGATACCTTCGTCTTCGAGACTGGCCATGACGTGATCGAGGATCTCACCATTGGTGAGGATCGGTTGCGCTTGGCCCCGGACCTGCTGGGCGGTGGTCCGGTCACTGCCGAAACCCTGGCCCCCTTTGCCGAGGCGCAGGCCGAGGGGCTCCTGCTCGACTTTGGCGCGACAGGCAGCGTTTTGCTGATCGGGGTTACGGATGTGTCACTTCTGAGCACGGCCATCGATCTGGTATAGGTCCCACCGGGGATGGCGATTGCGCGCGACGGCATGTTTCGGTAAGCCCGGCAAAGAGCTGATCCTCCGCACATGGTTCTTTCGCGCTTATGAAAAAACAACTTTTCGATTCCTCTGAATTTGATCAGGCGCGCTTTGATCGACTGCTCCGCAACAAGCCAGCTGCAGACAAGACATACGCCATCTATTTTACCGCGCGGTCGGGCAGTTCCTGGCTGACGGATATCGCCAAGCAAACGGGCCGGCTGAGCGATCCCGGCGAGTGCTTCAATCCCAGCTTTGTGCCGCGCATGTCCAAGGCGCTGAACGCGTCCAACATGGATCAGTATATCGAGGTGCTGCGCCGCCGCCGGAACACCCATGGCGTCTTCGGCTTCGAGGCGACCTTCTATCAGATCCGGGTCACCTTTGGATCCGTTGCAGCCTTCATGGAGTATTTTCGGAGCGCGCCGTGTTTCTGGCTGATCCGTCAGGACATCGTCCAGCAGGCCGTGTCGCTCTACAAGATGGATGTCACCCAGGTGACCCATAAGGCCCATTCGGATTCCGAAAGCCGGGCGGCGGCCGAGGCGAAATTTGTCTATGACCGCGAGAAGATCAATTACTGGGTCCGCCATCTTCTGAACAAGGAGATCGGCACCGAGGCGATGTTCAAGGAATATGGCCTCACCCCCCTGCGCCTGAGCTATGAGGTGATCACCGCCATGAGCGCCCATGAGGTCGTCAACGTGATCGCCCATCATATCGGCGAGCCGGCAATCCCGGTCGGGGATCTGTCCACCGAACATGGCAAGCTCGGCACCAGCCGGAACGTGGAATTCGCCACCCGCTTCCGCGAGGAAGAGGCTGAGTGGATGAAAGAGGTCAAGGACACCCGCGCACCCTGGCTGCGTCAGGTCAACCGCAAGCCGAAGACGGGCCTGCTGCCGGACGGATCCTCCGTCTCAAGTTGACAGGTGCTTGTACGGTTCTGAGCGGATCTGTCCTGGGCTCCGAAATCGCATCTATGCCTGTCCTTCTGACCAAAGCCTCAAAATGCAGAGGGTGATCTAGGAGACGGCCTCTTCCTTCGGCATCGGATCGTAGAATAGTCGGCCATCCGCACGTCCAAGATAGGTGCGTGCGATCTCTGCGTATTCCGGCATGTGGTCTTCGACAATCTGTTGGGCCTGTTCCTGTGACAGCAACAGGCCCTTACTCTTGGGACTCTCATGGGACAAAATGACATTCGAGAGCTTTTTGCGCAGTCCCGCATCCATACTGAGGCCACGCAGCGTATCGATCAGATAAACTTGGCTATGTGAAAGCGAAGCATTCACCGCCCCGTGCTTCTGCGGATGGGTGGTGAGCATGTCTGCGGCGCCAATCAGGCGCAACGCATCACTGACGACATCTGTCACCTGGCTACGCTCATTCACCCGGACCTTCATGGCATCGCGCCCGAAAACCTCTGCCCAGCTGTTCAGCAGATACAGAAAGTAGAAATAGGACCGCTTGCGCTTCTTGTGATGCGCGATGAAGTTCTCGATGCCAGGCTCCCAGGCCGGTGTGACGACAGTCTTGACCGCCTGAGAGTAAAGCGATGACGTCCAGTAATCATGGCGCCGTAGGTAGACCAGAACCTCGACCTCATGACCTTCGAAGAACGCCCCCACGGCCTTGATGTCTTTCTGGCGGACAAAGAACTCCGAACTGATGAAAACATGACGCGGTTTCGCCTTGGCGATCTCCGCATCCAATGAGGCGCGCAACTGCGGAAGCTTGGCAGGATCTTTCTCAAAGGCGCGGGTGATACCGATATGAATACCACGCCCATCGGTTCCTTTGCCAAGGCCTGTTTCCGGATAGAGAATACCATGTCTTTTGAGTAAGGCTGACCGGTTCTGCATGCAGTAGGCTTGCAAAGCGCTCGACCCAACCTTGTTCATTCCAATATGCAAGGTGATCTGCATGCTACTCTCCAAGGCTCGCACCGTCGGTGCGGAAACAGCTCCTCCGGTGGCCAGCTTTACTGGCGGCCCAAAGCCTGTTCAACTCCAATCCACCGCGTGGCCTAGCGGGTCATATGGCTTTCATGCAAGGCAATGGCTTCTTCCAGATCCTCGAAATAATACGCCTGACCACCTTCCAGGATCATGGCGGAGTCGCACATCTGGCGGATCTGCGGCATGGAGTGGCTGACCACGATGGCTCCGGCTTTGGCCATGCGGGCGTTGAACACTTTCGTGGCTTTTGAGCGGAACGCTGCATCCCCCACAGAGGTGACCTCGTCCACCAGATAGGTATCAAAGCCGATCCCCATGGAGACCCCAAAGGCTAGGCGCGATTTCATGCCCGAAGAATAGCTGCGCAGGGGCAGGCGGAAATGCTTGCCGAGCTCGGCGAAATCCTCGACGAAATCCGTCAGGGCATCCGTATCCACTCCGTAGACCCGGGCGATGAACTTGGTGTTCTGGGACCCGGTCAGGTCCCGGTGGAAAGATCCGGCAAACCCCACGGGCCAGGAGATCGACCCGGTTGAGAGGATCCGCCCGGAGGTGATGTCCATGGTGCCCGCGATCATCCGCAAGAGGGTCGATTTGCCCGCCCCGTTGCGCCCCAAGAGCGCCACGGAAGTACGCGAGGGGATTGTCAGATTGACATCCTTCATCACCATCTTGGACTGACCATGCAGAACGAAGCGTTTGGTGAGGTTCTCGAACCGGATCATCGCGTCGGGCCTCTACTCCTGAGCCTGTCCCATGGGGATCTCAGCGCCGATCCCGCAGGGAATAGGCGATCAGGGCCGTAATCGACCAGGCTAGGAAGGAAAAGAGCGCAATCAGCCCCAGCAGGAACCCGCGCTCGGGATATTTCGACTGCTCGGCCAGGGTCGGGCGCACATGGGCTGCGAGATAGCGGCTCTGGCGCCGGGCCTCGTTGCGGGCCGCATCAAAGGCCGCGAGGGCCGCCACATAGCTCTGCTGGGCAAATTCCAGATCCACGGCCAGGGTCTCATACTCGCCCACCAGATCCGCAAAGACCGAACGCTCATCCGAGCTACCGCCGCCAAGGCCCATCTGGCGGCGCTCTTCCGCGATCCGGCGCTCGATCACCTCGACCCGCAGCTCGCCTTGCGTGATCCGGGGATCCCCGGGGCGCGTGGTTTCGCGCAAGAGATCCACCTCGATCAGGGCATCGGCCAGCTGGGCCTCGAGATTGGTCAGCAGACCCATCTGGCTTTGGGTATCGATGGTGGGATCCACGATCTGGGTGCGGTTGCGGAAGGCGTTCAGCGCCACCCGCGCCTCGCGCAGCCGGATCACCGCCTGATCGAGTTCGTCGCGGGCATAGCCGATCGCATCCTCCCGGGCGAGCGTCGAGAGCTGATTGATCATCGCGCTGCTCTTTTCGAAGATCGCCGTGCTGATGGCCTGGGCATCTTCGGGGGCAAAGGCCAGGATCCGCAGATCCAGCAGGCCTGAGCCGCTGTCGTAATAGATCGCCACCTTGCGTTCCCAATGCTCCACCAGATCCTCGATCGTGCCCGGGGGCTCATAGGCAAAGACCGGATCCACCGCCGGATCCGCCTTGGACCAGATCTCCCGCAGGTCCAGTTCGGCATCGATATTGGCCACGAGCTCCTGGCTCTGGAGGAACTTGTAGAGGATATCCGTATCCGAGCTCGAGGAGCCCGAGAGCTCCGTCACCCCGCCCAGAAGCTCGATGGCCGAGCCGACCTCTTCGGTACGCACGGAGAACCCCACATAGGAGGCGTATTGGTCCACAGCCCGGGTCCAGAGATAGCCTCCCGAGAGCGCCACGGGCAGCAAGACCATGGCGACGAAACTCAACAGCAGAAGGAGATGGCGCCGCGCCCCCTTGGCCGGTGTCGCGGGGGGCGGGACCGGCGCGGGGGCGACCGCCTGTTGCGCGGCTTGTGCCGGGCGTTGTGCGGGGCCGCCGGGTTTTGGGGCGTTACCCCTGGCCTGGGCCGGGGTTGCGACTGGGGCTGGCTGGGCCTTGGAGGCGGCGTCTTGCGGCTTGGCCTTGGCTTTGCCCTGTCCGGGGGGCTGGGCCTGTTTTTGTGCGGGCGGCGCAGCCTTGGCCGCCGGGGCGGGACCTGCGGGCTGCGCGGCACGGGGCTGGCCCTGTCCCTGAGCCTGTCCCGGTTTGACCTTGTTTTTGACCCTGGGCCCCGCGTTTTGCGCGGGCTTTTGTGCCGGAGATTGCGCGGGGGGGTGCACAGGGGTCTGGGCCTGTGGCTGCGCGGGGACCTGCTCTGCGGCCGGGGTCTGGGCTGGCGTCTGGGCGGCGGGCGCTGGCCGGGGGGGCTGGGGGGCCTGGGGCGTCGCCACGGGTTTCGGACCGGTCTCGGTCTGCTGTCGGGCGGCGGCGGGCTTGGCGGGATCTGACGACACAGGCAGGGACGCTTTCGATTGGGTCACGGGACAGGGTCCTCTGAGACGATGGGAGGGCGGCGCGCCGCAGGCTCCTGTCTCCCTGCTATAGAAAAATTCCGGCCTTTGCCAGCATTGGGCGCGCTGTCCCCGCGCGGCACGGAGCCTCGGTCCAGGTCTTGCGTGGCGTTTCGCCCGGCGGGCCAGCCCATGGTGGAAATTGTATTCGGACCCGGCTTGGGTCATACCAAGAGCCAGTTTGTCCCAATCGGTTCGACCTGTCATGAGCCCCCCGCCCGCCTCAGACATCCCTGTCGACACAGCCCCGCCGCAGGAGCCAAAGCTGCGCCCGGTGGGCCAGCGGCCCTTTGCGACCCTGCGCACGGTGATTGCCCTGATGCTGCGGGAGATGGCGACCACCTATGGCCGCTCGCCGGGGGGGTATATCTGGGCCGTGCTGGAGCCCGTGGGCGGGATTGCCCTGCTGACCCTGGTCTTTTCGGCGGGCTTCAAATCGCCCCCCATGGGGACCGTCTTCGTGATCTTCTATGCCACGGGCCTGATCCCCTTCCTGATGTTTCTGGATGTGAGCGGCAAGATCGCCCTGTCGATCCTGTTTTCGCGCCAATTGCTGGCCTATCCGGGGGTCACCTATATCGATGCGATGATCGCGCGCTTCGTGCTGAACACGCTGACCCAGCTGATGGTGGCCTATATCATTTTCACCGGGATCCTGCTGTTCTTCGACACCCGCACCACGCTCGAGCTCGATCGGATCGCCCTCGGCTTTGCCATGACCACGGCCCTTGCCCTCGGGGTCGGGACGATGAACTGCTTTCTCTTCTCCATGTTCCCGATCTGGCAGCGGTTCTGGTCAATCCTCACCCGTCCGCTTTTCATCCTGTCCTGCATCTTCTTTCTCTTCGAGACCGTGCCGGATCTCGTGCGCGACTATCTGTGGTACCTGCCCACGGTGCATCTGACCGGGATCATGCGCAGCGCCTTCTATGTGGGCTATGACGCCTCCTATGTCAGCCCGACCTATGTCTTCGTGGTCAGCGGCGTGTTGATGGTGGTCGGGCTGGTCTTCCTGCGCCGGTATCATCGCGAAATCCTGAATGCCTGAGCCCGCCCCTGCCCCGCCCCCCCGGACCGAGGCGGTCGGGGGGCATATGCGCATTCTCATGGCCACCTATAATGGCGGGCCCCATTTGCGCGCCCAGCTCGACAGTTTCGCCGCCCAGAGCCATGGGGACTGGTCGCTCTGGGTCTCCGATGATGGGTCGCAGGATGACACGCGGGCGGTGCTGGCGGGGTTTGCCGAGGCCCATCCCACCCGTCAGATCCGCCTTCTGGAGGGGCCGCGCCAGGGCGCTTCGGCGAATTTCCTGTCGCTCCTGTGCCATCCGGAGCTGCCGCGGGACGGGGCCATGATCGCGCTCTCGGATCAGGATGATGTCTGGATGCCGGACCGGCTGGCCCAGGCCCGGGACCATCTCGCCCGGCACCCGGCGGAGGCCTGCGTGCTCTATGCGTCGAACACGGTGCTCACCGATCCCGAGCTGCGCCCGATCCGCCAGATCCGCAGCCGCGGAGCAGCCCCGGGCTTTGAAAACGCCCTCGTGCAGAACATCATCGCGGGCAATACCGTGGCGCTGAGCCCGGCTGCGGCGGATCTCGTACGTCGCGCCGGACCGCCCGAGACAGTGCCCTATCATGACTGGTGGCTCTATCTGCTGATCACCGGCGCCGGGGGGACAATCGCCTATGACCGGGGTCAGAGGCTCTATTACCGCCAGCATGAGGGGAATGTGCTGGGCGCCCATCGCGGGGCCCGGGCCGGGATGCGCCGGATCTGGTTGAGCCTGAACGGCACCTATCGCGGCTGGATGCAGGACAATCTCGCCGCCCTCTGGGCCGTGGCCGAGCATCTCACCCCGGATCACCGGGCACAGGTGGCACGGCTGCGGGCGGATCTGGGGCGGGCGGGTCCGCGCCGGGTGCGGGCCCTGCGCGAAGCAGGCATTCGCCGCGACAGCCCCGCGGGCCGGGCCGCGCTCACCCTGCTGGCATTCACAGGCCGGATCTGAACCCGCGCGCAGGCGCAGCCGGACCCGGGCCACGCACGGACCAATGCCCCGGCCAGGACGTGGCTAAGGATTGGTTAACCTCCAGTCGTTACCCAGATCTTAACCCTGTCTGCCTGCGAGGATGCGCCACTCCCATGATCACCCCCATGATCACCCCTGTCATCCTCTGCGGTGGCTCCGGCACCCGGCTCTGGCCGCTCTCGCGCAAGAGCTATCCCAAGCAATTCGCCCCCCTGGCCGGGGCGCGCCACAGCCTGTTTCAGGCCGCGGCCGGGCGGCTCGCGGGGGCCACGGACGCTCAGATCGCGCCTCCGGTGGTGGTCACGGGCGAGGCCTTTCGCTTCATCGCCTCCGAACAGCTGACCGAGATCGGGCAGGAGGAGGCGACCCTCCTCATCGAGCCTGCGGCCCGCAATACGGGCCCCGCGGTGCTGGCCGCGGCGCTCTGGCTCGAGGCTGCGGATCCCGAAGCCCTGATGCTGGTCATGCCTTCGGATCATGTGATCCCCGATGAGGCGGGCTTTGCCGAGACCGCCACCCGGGCGGTGCCTGCGGCTCAGGCGGGCCGGATCGTCACCTTCGGCATCACGCCGCGCCGGGCCGAGACGGGCTATGGCTGGCTCGACCCGACCCCGCCCGCCCCGGGCGAGACCGCACAGAGCGTCCGCCCCCTGCGCAGCTTTGTGGAAAAGCCCGATGCGGAGACCGCCGCGCGCCTGCTCGAGGACGGCGGCTCCCTCTGGAATGCGGGGATCTTCCTCTTTTCGGCGGCCACCTTGCGCGCCGCCGTGGCGGCCCATCTGCCCGAACTTCTGGACCCGGTGGCCGCTGCGGTCGCAGGCGCCCGGGCGGATCTGAATTTCTACCGGCTCGATCCGGTGCCCTGGGCAGAGGTGCCCGAGATCTCGATCGATCACGGGGTGATGGAGCGGGCCGATAATCTCAGTGTGGCGCCCTATGACGGGGCCTGGTCCGATCTCGGCGATTGGGAGGCGGTCTGGCGCGAGGCCGGACCCGATGCCCGGGGCGTGGTCACCGAAGGCCCGGCCACAGCGCTCGATTGCGAGAGCACCCTGCTCCATTCCGGGGCCGATGGGCTCGAGGTGGTGGGGCTGGGCCTCAAGGATACGGTGGTCGTGGCCCTGCCCGATGCAGTGCTTGTGGCCGATGCCACCCGCACCCAGGAGGTGCGCGACGTGGTCGACACGCTCAAGGTCAAGCGCGCGCGGCAGGCGGACTCCTTTGCCCGGGACTTCCGGCCCTGGGGCTGGTTCGAGACCCTGGCCCTGTCAGACCGGTTTCAGGTCAAGCGGATCGTGGTCAAACCGGGCGGCGCGCTCTCCCTGCAATCCCATCTCCACCGGGCCGAGCACTGGATCGTCGTCGAAGGCACGGCCCAGGTCACCGTGGGCAATGAGGTGCGGCTCGTGGCCGAAAGCCAGTCGGTCCATATCCCGCTCGGGGCCCGACACCGGCTGGAGAACCCCGGCAAGGTGCCCATGGTGCTGATCGAGGTGCAGACCGGGGCCTATCTGGGCGAGGATGACATCATCCGGCACGAGGATCTCTATGCCCGGGCCTGCGCGGAATAGCAGGCCGTCACCGCCTGGGAGGTGACAGGCCCGCAGGCATGCCGCATCCGGGGGCGCAAAGAGGCATCCTCATCCACGCAGATCGAAAGGAAACACCCGGCCCGGCAGAACGCTGATGTCTCGGGATGATCTGGGGCTCAAACCTGCCCGATCAGACCCCGTCAGACCCCTTCAGACCGCGCCGCGGATGGCCTGCCCCAGCATCCAATAGGCCCGCAAGCTGCGCAGCCGTAGCAAGGTGCCCACAGCCCGGCCCTTTTCGACACCACTCAGGGCCTCATGACGGAGGACCTTGGGAATAAACACCACGCCCGAGCCCAGAACGGTCACCGCCCGGATCGCCCAGCCCAACCGGGCACGGGGTGTCGTCCCATAGGTGGCAAAGCTCTCCTTGGTGATCCGCACCCATTTCTTGCGCAGGGCCGGCCAATCCTGCCGCGTCGGATGGAGCACCCGCAAATCCTGTTCATAGGTCAGGGGGGCGCCTGTCGCCACGGCCCGATGGCACCAATCCAGATCCTCGGACAGGGCATTGATGAACGGGCCCGTGCGGGAAAACACGGCGCGCGTTGTCAAGAGATTGGCGGTCACGGAAAATCCGTTCTGCGCGATATAGGTCTGTTGGTGGAAGGCAAACACCGTCTCGAAGGCCTCGGCGCCAGAGCGGGGGGGCGGCGTTTCGTCAAAAACATCGATCCGCCCGCCAATGACCTGATCAGCCCCTGCAAGCGCACAGGCTGTCTTGAGCCAATCGGCATCCGGCACACAATCGGCATCGAGAAACAGCAGATGCGGCGCCCGGGTCTCCGCCACGCCCCGATTGCGTGCAAGGGCCGCCCCCTTGCCATCCTCGACCACCAGACGCGCCTCGGGCCCGTATTGCGCGAGCAGATCCTGGGCCGGGGTCAGGTCCTGGGTCGAGCCGTTATCGACCACAACCAGTTCCACATCCGGATGCTTTTGCGGCAGCAGAGCGGTCAGGCAGGTGACCAGCCGGTCCGTGTCATTGTAATGCGGGATAATCAGCGCGACCCGGGGCGTGGGCGTCTCGGGCGTGCTTCCATCGGCAGGACAAGGATCGGAAGAATGTGTCGACATGAGGTCCTCGGCAATGCCCGCAACAGGGGAGTGAACGGGCCTGAGACCCCGCAGCAGGTCCACACCCAGACACAGGGCGCAAAAAGGCCCGGCTTTGGGTTAGCGGCGAAAGGTAAAGAACACAATTCCACGCGCCATTCTGCGGCGAAAGGCTCCAAATTTTGCCGTCAAACCGACCAGATGGCCGCACAGGGCGCTGCAATCGCATCGCATTCAAAACCGAATTTGGCCCAAGACGCGGGATAGGCCTTGACCGCATTTGATAGAGTCTCCTCTAACGTCCCCAGGCCGACAGCCCGGCAAGCGCGGACCTGCTCTGTCAGGGCTGAGCATCGCCCTCTCCCCCATCTGCGGATGACCTCGTGGGAGACACGGTGCGCCCGCCACATATCACCTTGATCCGGTTGATCCGGCCGGATCTGCTCAATGCGCTCATGCAAGGACACCCTACCCCATGACATCCCGTATTCTGGTGATCGCATCCGGCGGAGGCCACTGGCAGCAGTTGATGGAAGTCCGCGCGGCCTGGGCCGGGCAAGACGCGCTGCATGTCACGACCATTGCCGAATTGCCCGAGCGCTTCGAGGCCACCCCGTTTCGCATCGTGCCGGATTGCAACCGGGACGATAAACGCGCGATTCTGGCCTGTGGCTGGGCGCTGGGGCGGCTCATGCTCTCCTATCGCCCCCATGTGGTGCTCTCGACCGGGGCCCTGCCCGGGGTGATGGCCCTGGCTCTGGGCAAGATGATGGGCGCGCGCACCATCTGGCTGGACAGCGTGGCCAATGCCGAAGAGATGTCGATGTCCGGGCGCGCTGCGCGCCGCTTTGCGGATCTGTGGCTCAGCCAATGGCCCCATGTGGCGGAGGCCTCCGGCGCAGAATATGCGGGATCGATCCTATGATCTTTGTCACCGTCGGCACGCAGCTGCCCTTCATCCGGCTGATCGATACCATGGCGGAACTGGCCCCCACACTGGGCGAGCCGGTCATTGCACAGACCGGCCCCCATGGCGCAGAGGATGCGGCCCGCTGGGGGGCGCTGGAGCTGCATGAGCATCTCACACCGGGGCGGTTCGATGAGTGTTTCAAAGCCGCCCGCGTTGTGGTGGGACATGCGGGCATGGGCACGGTTCTATCCGCCCGTCGCCACGACAAGCCGGTCATCCTGCTGCCGCGCCGCCATGAGCTTGGCGAGCATCGCAACGATCACCAGATGGCCACGGCCCGCGAGGTCGCCCGCCTCGCCGGCGTGCATGTGGCCTTCGCCGCCGAAGAGATCGCGCCCCTGCTGGCCAGCGATCTGAGCGGTCCCTCCGCCGCAGACCCCGCTTGCGACGCGCCTTCGGAGAAGGCCGCGCTCATTGCCCGGCTGCAGGGGTTCATCGCAGGCGCCTGAGCCGTCCTTCGGCGCCGGAGACGCCTGGACAGACCGCGCGCCCGCCGCCTGCCGCGCCCCTGGGGTCACGGCGGAGCATCGCGGCGCGTTCCGCGCGCGACCAGAGCCCATACGCGAGATCCTGCCCAGGGAGCCGCACATGCGCGATCCCCTCAGAAACCCTGTCTCAGCAGGACAAAGACATGATCCTGCCACCTGCTGACCGCAGTTCACCTCTATATCCGGTGTAGACTATATGTAACGCGAACTAAGTATGTGTTGTGGCGATGTGGACGGCGGCGACCTCCGCGTGCACAGTCCATGTCGGGAACATACCAGTTCAAAAATCTAGACACTAAACGCCGGAGGCAGGGATACATACGCTCTGCACCTATAAAGCCATGCCGGGCTCTTGGCTGCCTGCGACCTCTGCACCTGCCGGGGCGGGTGCCCTGTCCCCATCTCCCGGCTGGCAGCGTGTTGCTCCCAACAGGGGCGCCCCTCCTCTGTTCCCCCTGACGGGACACAGGATCGGCGCATATCCCAGAGAGACGTGGATCTGATGCCCATGCGCCCCATCCTGACAGACATGTCGCGCCCTCACGCGTCGCTCCGAAGGGTGCCGGAGCTGAGGCGACGACACGCCCTCGGGTCCGGATCCGACAGACACACCCCCTCTCCCCCGTGCAGAGACGCTGAAGCAGAGCGTGATCGGTCGGCAGTGCCGCGCACCGGTCCGCATCCCGACCTGTCTTGTGGCCTCGGTCAGAACGCCCCAGCCCCAAATGCACCCCCGAACCCTGCCCCTGACCCTGCCCTGGCGCTGCCCCATGCCAGACCCCGCGCTGGACCAGATGCGCCTGTCCGGCGACCGGGGCCCTTGCGCGATCATGGACCACCATGTGCCATGCAGGGTCAGGCCGCATGCGGGAGGGTCCCATGAACCTGCGCGCCCGACGCCGACCGATCCATCTTCCGCTCGCCCCACGCAGACCCGCCCCTGCCGAGATCAAGATCCCGCCCCCGGATCCGGACGACACCCTCCATCAGAACATGAGGCTCCTCTTTGGCACCGGTGATGCCGATGACGAGTTCGTCTTCTTCCAAAATGAACAGGACTGACGCGCCGCGCTGCGCACAGGCCTGATGTATTGGCCTGATGCATTGAGCTGATGTGGTCCCGCCACGCCCCCAAGATGGTTCCAGAGGGGCTGCCTCAGGGCGATTGGCGGCTGGTTCTGAACCGCTTATTGGGCTCTGGTGCACAATTCTGCCGCGCTCGGCGCAAACCAGCCCATGGATACACACGAAATGGCAACGTCTTTGTGCCCAAACTTGACCTGCATGGCATCGCGCCACACTAACGGGACGCAGGGTTTTCGCGTAAGATCTCCTATAAGCATGTCAGATCAGTCCGTATTTCGAGTACAGTCATGAGCAACGCCAGCATCAACCCCGCCACCCCCCAGGCCAATACGGTCAGCGGACTGGCCATGGGCGCGATCATTGTCTTTCTGCTGTCCTACCTGATCCCCGGGACCATTACCCTGGGCACCATCACCATGGGCTTTCCCCGACTGGTGCTGACGCTCGCCTTCATTCCCAGTGTCAGCCTGTTGCTGTTCAGCCCCCGTTACAAGCTGACATGGGTCGACGGGATGGTGATCTGCTACGCGTTCTGGGTCTTTCTCTCTGTCTTGATCAATAACGGGCTGCCCCGGCTGCAATTTGCCGGGCTGCAGGTGGTTGAAACCCTCGGGGCCTATGCGCTTGGGCGCATTATCCTGTCCCAACCGGAAGCGTACCGGTTTTTCTGGCGTTTCTTTGCCTATTGCCTGCTCTTCATCACCCCCATTGCCCTGATCGAGCTGACCACGGAACGGTTCATCCTGTTCGAGCTGCTCGGCCCGTTCATCGATATCCATGGCAATGCCACCATCGGCTATCCGGCCCGTCTGGGCTTTGACCGGGTGCAGGGCAATCTGGAGCATCCGATCCTGTTCGGCGTGTTCTGGGGCTTTGGGATGATGCATTTCCTGTCCGTCTTTGACAGTCGTCAGGCGCAGTTCTTCTTTGCGAGCTGCTGCATTCTGGTGGTGTTCACCTCGCTCTCCAGTGGCGCCTATCTGGCGCTCATGATCCAGCTGGCGCTGCTGAGCTGGGGGGTGATGTCGCGCAACCGCTGGAAGCTGCTGATCCTTTTGTTCGTGATCTCCTTCCTGATCGTCGAGGTGCTGTCGGATCGGCCTGCGATCATTGCCATCTCGACCCGGCTGGCCTTCTCTGCCGGCAC
Organism: Dinoroseobacter sp. S76; assembly: GCF_049801095.1. Taxonomy (NCBI): domain Bacteria; kingdom Pseudomonadati; phylum Pseudomonadota; class Alphaproteobacteria; order Rhodobacterales; family Roseobacteraceae; genus Dinoroseobacter; species Dinoroseobacter sp. S76. The sequence goes on from NZ_JBNAGH010000015.1 coordinate 19,856, forward strand.
GGCCTACTGGCGCGTTCTGATCTTCGAATATGGCATGATGAATGTCTGGGATAACCCGATCTTTGGCCTGGGCCTGCGGGATTGGGTGCGCCCCTCCTATATGGGCAGCTCCGTGGACAACCAGTGGCTGCTGACCGCGATGCGGGGGGGCTTCCCGGCCTTCTTCCTGCAGATGGGAGCGTTTGCCATGATGATTTTCATGCTGGTGCGCCGCAAGGATCTCTCGCCCGTGCTGCAAAAATACCGGCGCAATTATCTGATTGGCTTTGTGGGCCTCTTTGTGGCCCTGGGCACGGTCGCGGTCTGGAGCGGGACACAGGCCTTCCTGTGGATCCTGCTGGCGATGGGCACCAATTTTGCCGTCGCCCCCAGTGCGGCCACCGAAGAGAGCCCGCAATCGGAGCTCGCGGATGGGCAAGGCAGCCCCCAAAGACGGGGCGCCAGTTATACCCGCCAGAACACGCTGCATCCTCCCGCCACGGTCTATCGGCGCCCCCATGACGCCCCGTCCCGCGCGGCCAGACACGCCCTCAAGCGAGACGGCCCCTTCCCAACACGCCTCAGATCTCCAACCTGATGGTCGCAAAGCGCCTCGGCTCTTTGCCCATCACGGGTCTGAGTGCCCCACTGTCAGACCGGCTGTGACGATACAGAACGGATCCTTCAAAGCGCCTGCGCGCCCCGACAGGGCCCACAGGCAGCCCAGGTTTCACCACCCACACACACCCACAACTCACACTTGCGACATTCAAGAAACAGGAGCGCTGTGATGACGCTTGAACAGCATGAACCGGCTATCTCTATTCTCGGGGCCTTTGACCGGTTCAACTATGGCGATGTCCTGTTTGCCAAAGTGTCGGAATATCTCTGTGCCAAGGCCTGGCCCGAGGTCACGCCGACATTCTACGCCCTGCGCGCGGCGGATCTGACCTCCGAGGGGGGCGTGGTCTGCGCGCCCTTGCGCGATCTCTATCGCCGCAAGATCCCGGCAGAGGCCCGCCATCTCATCGTGGTCAGCGGCGGCGAGGTGCTGGCCCCCACATGGACGCAGATGGCCGAACACCATGTGCCGGAATGGTTCAGCCGCCAGATCCTGCAGCGGGTCCATTACCGGACGGGATATGCAGCATGGGATCCCATGTGGCGGCGCTATTATGGCTGCCCGAACCTGCAGCCCTGGACTATCGACCCCCAGAGTTTCGCCGCGCCGGAGCGCACCGATATTCTCTACAATGCGGTGGGCGGCACCACCTTCAAGGAACTCTCCCCCGCCCAGAAGGCCTGGCAGGTGCAGGCGCTGGAGCGCGCCGCCTGGCTCTGCACGCGCGACCAGATCACCGCAGATGGGCTGGCGGCCCGGGGCCTGCCCGCGCCACAGGTCCTGCCCGACAGTGCCGTGATCATGGCCCGCCTGCTCAGCGAGACCCAGAAGGCCGCGAGCCGCGCCCGGATCGTTCAGCAGGCCGGGCTCGGCGATGGGCCCTATATCTGTGTGCAATCCGCCGAAGGATGGGTCCGCGGCCATGAGCAGGAGCTGGCCAATCAGCTCCGCGAGGTCCATGCCCGGACCGGGCTGAACGTGATGTCCTTTGCCATCGGACGGGCCTCGGGTCATGACGATCAGGTCACCGGTCAGCGGCTCGACGCTCTGCTCGGCAGTGAGAGCTGGTTCGGGGTCGCGCCTCTGGATCTGTCGGTCAATGACATCATGTCCCTGATTGCCGGCTCCCAGGCCTATATCGGCACCAGCCTGCATGGCTTCATCACCTCCTTTGCCTTTGACCGCCCGCGGGTCGGGCTGATGCCGGGGGTGCGCAAGATTGTCGGCTTCCGCGACAGCTGGGATGTCCCGGAGATGCCCGCAGGCGTCGAGTTTCACGAGGTCGCCGATGCCTTGGACAAGGCCCTGACCTTTGATCCGGCCAGCCTCACGGCACAATCCAAGCGCGTCGCGGATGTCTATCTGTCCGGATTTTCCGACATGGCCCAACGCCTTGGCGCCCCGAACACCGTGATCTCCTGAGCCCAGGCCCGCCTGAAAGCCCCTCCCATGCCCCATAGACCCCAGGCCTCCCGCCATCCCGGAGCGCCCCGTGCCTGAGCCGCTGCAGCCCGATCCCCGCGATGCGTATTTCGATGTCAGCGCCCTGGGTCCCGGCACCCAGAGCCGGGTGCGCAAATCCACGGCATTCGTTCTGGCCCTGTCCGCCATCAAGCTGATCCTGCATCTGGGCAGCGCGATCGTGCTGGTCCGGCTGATCCCGCCCGAGGAATTCGGCATCGCCTCCCTGGCCATGCCCGTGGCGATGATCGCGATGCATATCTCGCAATTTGGCCTGGCGCAGCCGATCATCCAGATGCAGGTGGTGACCCATCGCCTGGTGAATACCCTGTTCTGGGTCAATCTCTTCCTGGGGATCGTCTTTGGCGGGTTGATGATCGCCGGCTCGGGACTGGCCGCGCAGCATTTCGACGTGCCCGAAGTGGGGCCGGTCTTTGCGGTTCTGGGGATCTCGGTGATCCTCTCGGCGGCCCTGACACCCTATATTGCGATCCTGCGGCGCAAGCAGAAGCTGGTGCTGCTGGAGAATGGCACCCTGATCGCCTTTGTGGTCAGCACTGTGGTCGCGGTGATCGCCGCCCTGGCCGGGGCGAGCTACTGGGCCGTGATCCTGCAACAGGTGCTGCAGACGCTGATCACCCTCGTGCTCTATGTCTGGGGGGTCGCCTGGAAGCCCTCCTCCCTGGGCGAGACCGATCTGCGAGGCTCCACCGGCGCGCTGAAATTCGGGGCCAGCGTCTCGGTCGGCTACATGTTCCAGCTGGTGGCCCAGGGTCTGCCGACACTGGTCGTGGGGGGACAGATCTCTCCGACAGCCGCCGGGCTCTATCATCGCAGCGTGACCCTCTCGCGGCTCTTGCCCGAACGGATCGTCAGCCCCCTGGCCTCGATCTTCATTCCCTCCCTGAGCCGCCTGCAGGAGGACGGGCCCGCCTTTCGCGCGCTCTTCGGGCGGGCCATCGTGTTCCTGAACTTCCTGCTGATCCCGATCAGTGTGCTGAGCTTCTCGACGGCCGATATCTTCGTGCCCTTCATTCTGGGCCCCGATTGGGCCGCTGCCGCCCCGCTGCTGGCCTGGCTCAGCCTGATGATCATGCAAAACCCCATCGATCAGGGGGTCGTGTGGTCGCTCAATGCGCAGGCCGCGCGCAAGCATATCCTGATGTATGGCATGGTCTGTCTCGCCGTGGTCGTGGCCGCCCTTGGCGGGGCCTATCTGTTCTCGGCCCCCGAGAACCGCCTGATCAATGTGGCGATCTGGATTGTCTGCGGCAACTTCGCCATCCGCCTGCCCGTGGCCGCCTGGTTCGCCACCCGCGCCACGCATCTGACGGCGGCGGTGATCGCGCGGTCCTATCTGCCCGATCTGCTGATCGGCTGGGCGGCCATCGCGGCCATCCTGCTCACCCGCCAGCAGATCCAGGACAGCACGGAGCTGGTCCAGTTCGCGGTCGCGGTCGCCATCCTTCTGGCGATCTATCTGGCGCGCCTGCTGCAAAGCGCAGTCCTGCGGGAGGGCGCCATGGCCATGGTCCAGAAGCTGCGCAAGAAGGTCGGCTAGGGCGGCCCCTCAGGGCAGGGGATACCCTGCCGCCCGGCCAAGCCGCCCCCGGAGCCCATCGGTCACCGCATCAAAGAGGGCCTTGGCATTGCCCGGGCGCCCCGCCAGCAGCGCCTTGGCCCCGGTGCCGCCCAGCAACAGGGTCAGGTTGATCGCAAAGAGCGGCGCGCTCAGCAGGGTGAGGCGGCGAAAATCCAGATAGATCGCGTTGCGCACGGCGTAATACATGCGGAAATCCGGGGTCATCTGCACGAGCTTGCCGGTCTGGGAGCGTGGCGCTTTCTTGGCCTCCTGCCCCGCCCCGGTGGCGTTCCAGGAGACATCCACATCATCCACCAGAGCCTCGGGCACCAACAGGATCTGCCCGGTCTCCGCGATCCGTTTGCTGTACTCGAAATCATCCATATAGAGGACGAAATCCGTCCGCGGCAGACCGGCCCGAACCACCATATCGCGGGGCACCAGCAGCCCGCCATAGGGCACATGGGTGGCCGGGGTCAGCCCGCCGCCGGAGCCGCTCCGGGCCAAACGGTGCCGGAGCCGGGTGAGCAGGCGCCGGGGCCGCTTGAGAATATCCACGCCGAAAGCTTCACCGCGCATCGGCTCCAGCGCATAGCCCCGCCGGATTGCGTCCGCCATATAGGTGTGATCCGTGCGCAGCGCACAGGCCGCCGTCGCAGGCCCTGCGGCCACCACATCCAGCAAATGGGAGAGCGCCTCCGGTTGCGGGACATTGTCATCATCGAGAAACCACGCGGCCTGGATCTCGGGGTCCTGCAGCATCCTGTCGAGCAGGCGGGCATAGCCGGCAGCCGAACCGAGATTTTCCGGGGCGGTCACGATCTGCACATCCAGATCAGGCCGGGCGCCCGCAACCTCCGCCAAGTTTTGGGCCACCGCCTCGCTGAGCCCATTGGCCAGAACAAAGGCGCGGGCCACGCCGGCGGCGGCCACAGCCGCAAGCACCTGATCGAGAAACGCGATCCGATCCCCATAGGTCAGCGTGAGCACGGCCGTGTTCTGGGGCCCGATCTTGGGACCGATCCGGGACCCGCTCTGCGCTGGGGGCATGTCGTCTGCAGTCGGGCCTGTCGCGAGCTCTGCCATGATGTCCGTCATCCGGTCTGTTATTGCATCAAAACGCGTTTCAGATAGGCACAACGCCCGGATCGGTCCAGCCCAATCCCGTTGCCCCCTCCTCCCATGGCGATAGGGGCTCCCCGCCCTTGCGGATATGCGGCAAACCGTCAAAAAGGGCGCAATATGCAGGCATTTTTCAAGAATTGAGGGATCTGGAGTGGGCAGTTGGGTTTTCGGGTATGCCGGGTTGGCGGTGGTGTATGGGACGGCCCTCAGCCTGGTGATCCTGGGCGCGCTGCGCGGGATCGGCCGCTTTCCGGGATGGGGGGCACTGCCCCTTTTCGCGCTGACCTGCACCTTCGCCTTTCTGACCATGCACCCGTTTCCCGACCCGGCAACCCTGGTCTGTCCGGTCCCCTCGGCCACCCCACAGCTCAGCCCGGGCCGGTTTCTCGAGGCTGTGGGGCACCTGCAATCCGCCGAAACCGGTCTTCTGGGCTGGGTGATGAACCGGACCCTGGCGGCCACCGCCATGAACTTCGTCATCTGCGTCGCCATCGGCCTGGCCTTTGGGCAGCAAGTGCCGAGCCTGGCCAAGGCGGCCCTCTTTGGCTGCGCCCTGACCCTGGTGCTGGAGTTGACACAACTCAGCGGGTTGTGGGGGCTCTATCCCTGCGCCTATCGGCAATTCAATGTGGATGACCTGATCATGAATGCCCTTGGCGTGTTTGTCGGGGCCGGGCTGATCCTGGCCTATCGGCGCATCGCTGACCGGTGAGCGGGCGATGTGAAAGCCACATCTGCGACACAGGCATTTCGGGGAGGCAGTTGCACAACCCACGCAAGACAGCATATCGTGCACCACAATTGGCGCAGAAGCTTTCTTTTCGTTGCAGCATGGAAATAGTCTGCCATGTCGGAATAACGTCGCTACAGGGCAGGACGCGCATCTTGTCGGGCGCTTGTCGATAAAGGGTGAGCATGTCCAAAATCAACCCGGACGCGGCCCAGGCGCCTCAGAAAACGGCTATGCCCGAGGACAAGCAGACGTCCCCCCCAGCCCAGGACAAGGAGCTGGCCGCGCTCCAGACGGCTCTGACGGAGACCCGTCTGCTGGGCCATCAGCGCCAGACCGAGATCCTCGAAGCGCAGGTCGAGATCCGCGTGCTCGAAGGCGCCCGGGATGCGGCCCATGCCCAGCTTGAGACCGCCCGAGCCGAGGTGCTGACCCTGACCCGGCTCTTGGCCCAGAGCGAGCCACGCGCCGGGGGGGATCTGGCCCCGGAGACCTTCGCCCGCACCCTTGATCGGCAGGCCCAGCAGCTGGAGGCCCAGACCCGCGAGATGGCCGAGCTGACCCGTCTTCTGGCCCGGAGCGAGCAGGAAACCCGCGCCCTGCAAAAAGCCCGGACCCGGATGATCACCTGGCTGCCCGAGCTGATGGAGGCTCTGTTGCAGGGGCCCGGGGCCGCGGATCCCGCCGCAGAGGGGGCCCGGCTGCAGGACGCGGATTTCGCCGAATGTGCCCGGAGGCTCCTGGCCACCGGCGCCTTTGATGCGGAATACTACCTGACCACGAACCCCGATGTGGCCGATAGCGGCACCGATCCGGCCCGGCATTTCGTGCAATACGGCCTGACCGAGGGCCGCGCACCCCGGGACCTGACCCAGCCGCGCCACTGCCCGGTGGCCGAGACCCCGATGGCAGAGGGGACGCCAGAACCGGACGCCTCGGAAGCAGACCTCCCCGAGACAGAGGCCCCAGAGACAGATATCCCGGAGGCAGATCGCTCCGAGGCAGACATCCCGGAGCTGCAGGCCGACGCCCCTGCAGAGATCCCGGCGGCGGACCCGGCCGAGGCTCCCGATGACAGGGCCGCGGCGCTGGAGCCCGCAGAAGAGCCCGGGGCGGACCCCGTGGAAGAGCGCGCGGAAGAGCGCGTTCTGGCCCCGGACAGCGCCGCACCCGCAGGGCCGGAGGGTGCAGACGCCCCCCGCGCCGCGGCCCCGGATCTGGCCGACAGCCCCCATGGCCGGTCCTGAGACCGGAGCCAGAGCATGATGTCTGACGACCTGCATTCCGACCGCGCTGATCTGGAGGCGTCGGGCCTGTTCGATGCTCTTTGGTACCGCAACACCTATCCGGATGTGGCCGCGCTCGGCATGGATCCGATGGAGCATTTCCTCTGGCTCGGGGCGCGGCTGCTGCGCAATCCCGGGCCGAAATTCGATGCCAAGGCCTATCGCGCCGATTATGCCGATGTGGCCGAGGCGGATTACAATCCGGTCCTGCATTACATCCGCTATGGCAAGCCCGAGGGGCGCGTGGCGCGGCCCCCGACCCGGCCGGCCCTGCCCCCTGCGCGCAGTGCGGGGCTGCGGGCCGAGATCACCCGCCTGTCCGGCCTGCGGGAGCGGCAACCGACCCGGCCCACGGTGCTGCTGGTGGCCCATACGGTGGGCGACCAGCTCTATGGGTCCGAGCGCAGTCTGATCGACATGCTCGACGCGCTAACGGCGATGGAGATCAATGTGATCATCGCCGTGCCCGGCGATGGCAACGGGCCCTATATCGAGCTTCTGCGCAGCCGCGCCTGTGCGGTGGCGGTGCTGGCCTATGAGTGGTGGCAGGTGGGCAGCCCGCTGGACGAGGCCGCCGTGACCAGCTTTGCCCAGCTCATGGCCGAAGAGCGGATCGATATCGTCCATGCCAATACGATCACCCTGCGCGAGCCCCTGGTCGCCGCCCGGCGCATGGGGCGGCCCAGCGTGGTGCAGGCGCGCGAGCTGATCACCCATGACGCCTCCCTTCAGGAGATGCTGGGGGCCGAGGCCGATCGGATCATCACCGGGCTTTGGGGCCAATGCGACCGGGTCATCGCCAATTCCAAGGCCACGGCCGCCTGTTTCAACACCCCGGGCCGTCAGGCCGCCGTGGTCTATAACACCGCCGATATGGGCGCCTTGCAGAGCCTGCCCCCGCTCCCGGTGGAGGGGCCCCTGCGGGTGGGCATGATCAGCTCGAACATGCCCAAGAAGGGCATTGCCGATTTCGCCGAGGTCGCCCGGCGCGTGGCCCCCGACCTGCCCGAGGCGGAGTTTCTGCTAATCGGGCCCGAACACGCCCATACGGAGGCCCTGCAGGCCCGGATCGAGGCGGGCGAGCTGCCCCGGAGCCTGCGCATCGCGGGCTATCGCGAGAGCCCCGCCGAGGCCGTGGCCGAGCTCGATCTCGTGCTCAGCCTGTCGCAGTTTCAGGAAAGCTTCGGGCGCACGGTGCTCGAAGGCATGGCCGCCGGGCGCCCGGCGATCGTCTATGACCATGGCGGGCCGCCCGAGCTGGTGATCCCGGGCGAGACCGGCCATGTGGTCCCTGTCGGCGACACCGAGGCCGTGGCCGCCCAAGTGTTGGCCTATGGCCGGGACCGCAAGCAGCTGCTGCTGGACGGGCTGCGCGCGGCGGATCATGCAGAGGCCGCCTTTGGCCGGACCGCCTATCACGCGGCCATGGCCGAGGCCTATGCGCCGCTTCTGGCCGAGCTGGAGGCAGGCGCCGCCCCTGCCCCCCTGGTCCTGCCCGCCCGCGCCCTGCCCCGGCAGATCCCGCGCGCGGATCTGAAACTGGCCTATTACTGCACCCATTTCCCGGTCCCTTCGGAGACCTTCGTGCTCAACGAGCTGCGCCTGTTGAAGGCTCAGGGGATCGATGTGCAGGTCTTCTGCCGGGCCTCGCCCTTTGCCGATTTCGCCCCGGATTTCGACATCCAATGGGAACAGGTCGAGGATGCGGACCATCTGGCCGCGCGGCTGACCGAGACCGGGCGCAATATGGTCCATGGCCATTTCATCTATCCCACGGTGACCGACATGGTCTGGCCCGCCGCGCGCAAGGCCGGGATCCCCTTTACCTGCATCGCCCATGCCCAGGATATCTTCCGCTACAAGAACGTGGTGGCCAACCGGCTGGACGAGATCAGCGCCGACCCGCTCTGTCTGCAGATCTTCACCCTGTCGCGCTTTCACCGGGATTACCTGGTGGATCGCGGGGTGCGGGCCGAGAAGGTGACAATCAACTCCAACTGCATCGACCCGGATCTCTTTACCGGGGGCAAGATCCCCGACCGCCCCGCCCGCCGCCACCGCGCCGTGGCCGCGGTCTCGCGCTTTGCCGAGAAGAAGGGGCTCGATGTGCTGATCCGGGCGGGCAAGCTGCTGGAGCGGGACGGGATCACGATCAACATCCATGGCTATGGCCCGCTGGAGGATCTCTATCGCCAGATCATCGAGGATCAGGAGATCTCCAATGTCACCCTGCACGGGCCGGTCAAGGGCCGGGAGGCGCTGATGGAGGTGTTCCGGGCCCATGACCTCTTTGCCGTGCCCTCGGTGCGGGCGGCGGATGGGGATATGGACGGGATCCCCACCACCCTGATGGAGGCCATGGCCGCCGGGCTGCCGGTGCTGACCACGCCCATCGCCGGGATCCCGGATCTGGTCCATGACGGGATCACGGGCATGCTGTCGGAGGATGTCACCCCCGAGGCTCTGGCCGCCAAGATCCGCGCCTATTACGCCCTGCCCGAGATCGCCGTGGCGACCATGATCGAGGATGCCGAGGCCCTGTTGCGGCGCAACCATAACGGTCCGGATCTGGTCAACACGCTGCTGCGCTTCTGGGCGGGCGAGACGCTCGACCTGATGGTGGTGTCCTGGAACAATCTCGCCCAGACCCGCGAGGTGATCCGGCGGCTCTATGCCAATACGGATTTGCCCTTCCATCTGGTGGTCTGCGACAATGGCTCGGACGCGCCGGCCCTGGCCCATCTGCTCTCGGTCTATGGGGCCCAGGACAACATGACCCTGATCCTGAACCGCGAGAACGCGCTGGTGGGGCCGGGCACCAATCTGTGCATGGCCCATGGGTCCTCCGATTACATGATCTATGTCTGCGGCAAGGAAGGCATGACCACCAAGCAGGGCTGGGAACGGCCCTTTGTCACCTATCTCGACGCCCATCCGGAGGTCGGGCTGGCGGGCACCTTGTGCTATTCGCCGAGCTATCTCCATGGCCGGGACTACCCGTCGCGGATCGCGCTCTTTGACGATTTCCGCAACCCGGGCTTTGCCACGGACAATCCCGACCGGGCCTTTTCCCATGTGCAGGGCGGGTTCTTCGCCGTGCGCCGGGCCATGTATGAGACGATCGGTGGCTTCTCCGAGGCGGTGCCCCATGCCTATACGGATGTGGAATACTCCTTCTACGTGGAAAGCCGCGGCTGGGAGCTGGGCGAGGTGCCCGGGCTCATGTCGCTCTTCAACAAGACCCGGCCCGGGCTTTCGGCCCGGGTGGATGAGCATCACGGCGCGCTGCACCCGCCCGAGCTGGTGGATCTGGTCTGGCTCGACCGGATCGCCCGGCGCGAGGGGCGCCATTGCAACATCTGCGGCCATCAGGCCCCGGATTTCGAGGGCGGCGATGTGGCGGCGCGCTGCGGCCAATGCGGCTCGGACCGCCGGGCGCGCAGCCTGCACCGGGTGCTGGCCGAGACGATCCTGCTCTATCGCCGCCTGCCCGGGTTGGGGGTGAATATCCCCGCCGCCCTGCAGGGCTTCTGGGATCAGCAGTTCCGCGGGCCGATGCTGCCACCCGAGGGCTTTGCCGGGACCCTTGAGGCGGCGGAAGGGCGGCTCTCGAACGAGGCGGGCTCCCTGCAGCTGGCCTGCCTGAACGAAACACTCGATGATCCGGCCCTGCGCGGCCCCGCCCTGGCCGAGGTGGCGCGGCTGCTCGCGCCCGACGCGCCGCTCTTTGTGGTGGGCGACACCCCGCTCGAGACGCTGATCCCCGAGATCACGGCGGCAGGTTTCACCCTGGAGGCGCGCAAGCGGCCCTCCTCGGCGGTGCTGCGCTTTGACTGGGCCGAGATCGGGGTGTTTCACCGCGCCTGATCAGGCCCCTGCCCCAGCCCGTCACAGCCCCGCAGCTTGCCTTCCCGGGGCGGCCCTGTAGAACTGATCGGCATGCATCCCCGGCACGTTTCCCTTACGGCACCCGACCGCGATCCTGCCCCCTGCCCCGGCGTGACCGGCGCCGCGGGATCTGGGCCCGGAGGCAAGCGATGACATCCCTGATCCTCCATGCGGGCTTCCCGAAATGCGGCAGCACCTCGATCTTCAACGCCATGGTGGCCCAGCTGCCCGCGTTGCGGGCGCGCGGAGTGCGGGTCTTCAACCGCGATCTTGCCCTACCCGAGACCCCAGAGGAGCTGCAACCGCCGCTCTGGCCCCTGCAGCAGGCCATGGAGAGCGCCGAGGCCGGGATCGCCTTTCAGGCCCGCCTGCGCGGCCAGATCGCAGCCGCAGATCCCGGGGACACGCTGGTCCTGTCGTCGGAAAACCTGGCGGATCTGCGGGCGCCAGAGCGGCTCTTTGCCGGGCTCGATCAGGCGTGCGACATGACCGTGGTGGCCTATATCCGACCCCAGATCGACTGGATCCCCTCGGCCTGGAAGCAATGGGACCTCAAGGACGGGCTGACCCTGGAGGCCAGCCTGCAACGCCATCTGCGGGTCAACCAGCCCAATTACCTGGGGATCATGCAGGCTTGGCGCGACGCCCTGCCCCGTGCGCAGATCCGGCTGCGGCCCTTCCTGCCCCGCCTGATGGCGCGCGGCCAGCCAGCCTATGATTTCTTCGCGCTTTTTGACTGGCCCACCGGGGAAGAGAGCGTTTTCACCGAGGCCAGCAATCCCAGCGTGGATTTCGCCCTGATGCATTTCATGATGCGCCATCACGGGCTGTTCTTTGACAGCCGCCATGATGCCCGCTTCGCCCATCGCCTGACCCGGGCCCTGCCGCCCGCATATCAGCGCCCGAATGCGCGGATGCTCTCGCGCGATCAGGGGCGCCGGATCCGGGATCACTTCCTGAACGAGAATTTCGCCCTGGCCGAGCGGTTCCTCTGCCATGAGGATCCCGAGCGCTTCGTGATGGCGGAGTTCGGGCAGATCTCGGAGGGGCTCGCCTATGGCGAGATGTCCGAGGCGCAGATCCTGCGCCGGGCCCATCGCATCCTGAGCGAGGTCTTTGATCTGCCCGGGCAGGACCGGACCCTCGCCCAGGCCCTCCGCGCGCGCCTGATGGACGACGCAGTCGCCTGAAGGCGGCGCATTCCCCTTGAAAAGAGCCTGTTTCAGAGCCGCTTTGCGCCGCTCAGAGCTGCGGGCTGCGCCCGGGCAACCTGTGCAGGTCGATCCCCTCGAGGCGCTCGGCCACGGCCGCCCGGGCCTCCGCCAGACGGGTGGGGTCGGGCGGGGTATAGGGGGCGATCTGCGGGGTTTCGAACCGGGTGCGGGTCGCAGCCTCAAACCCGGCCTGGGCACAAAGCGCAGCATTGCCCGCCGCATAATGCGCCGTGACCCGGGCTTGCAGGTCCGGCGGAAAGACCAGGTTCTCGGACCGGGTGGGAAAGAGGATCCCCTCCCGCTTGCAATGGCGCACCAGGGTTAGCGGGGTCAGCCCCTCCCGGCGCTCGAGCTCCTGCAGGGCGAGGGCGGTGGCATCGTCATAACTGGGATTGGCGAGCCCGCCATGGGGGGTCTCGACCCGGTCCCAACCGAGGGCGCTGCAGAAATCCGCCACCACATCCCCGCCGGGCATGTGGTCCCGTGCATAGAGCCGGGTGATGATTTCAGCCTCCGGCAGGGCGTCGCGCCAGAGCGCCTGACTTCGGGCCCAGTTGGCGCGGTCTTCGGTCAGGGCCTGGTCCACCCAAGCCGCGAAGGACAGGCCCAGCCCCCATTGCTGCCAGGCGCTTTTGAGGAACTCCACCTGGGGGCGAACATATTGCACGATCCGCACCGCAAAGAGCCGGTCCATCCCGCGCAGGGCCTCGGCCGCGTGCCCGGCTTCGGTGGTCAGCACCTCGGAGCTGAGCAGATAGGTCTGGTCCGGACCACGGGCCGCCAGGGCCGTAAAGCGGGTCTGCAACAGGCCGCTGGCCCCTGCCCGGGCCAAGCGCAGCATCATCTGGTTGTGGGACATCGCCAGATCCGGATCGATGCCGAACTCCCGGTCGATATAGTGGATCCCCTGCCCCGCGAGCCTGCGCCGGCCATGGAAGAGATAGCGTTGCAGGGCGCTGGAGCCACATTTCGGCCCCCCGATATGGAGGAGTAGGACCGGCGCCTCTGCGCTGTCTGCCCGGCCCTCCTCCATGATCCCTGCCCCGCCCTCGGCTCAGCTCTCGCCGAAGAGGTCTCGGGTGAAGACCTTGGCTTCCACATCCGCGATCAGGTCATCCATGCGGTTGGCCACGATCACATCCACGCTGGATTTGAACACCTCCAGATCCCGCTCCACCGGGCTGTTGAAGAAGGTCTCATCGGGCAGTTCGGGCTCATAGACCGTGACGGCGATGCCCTTGGCCTTGAGCCGCTTCATGATCCCCTGGATCGAGCTGTCGCGGAAATTGTCCGAGCCGGCCTTCATCACCAGCCGGTAGATGCCGACCGTGGCGGGCTTCTGGGCGAGGATCTGTTCGGCGATGAAATCCTTGCGGGTCGTGTTGGCGTCCACGATGGCCGAGATCATGTTCTGGGGCACGGTGGCGTAATTCGCCAGAAGCTGCTTGGTGTCCTTGGGCAGGCAATAGCCGCCATAGCCGAAGGAGGGGTTGTTATAGTGGCTGCCCACCCGCGGGTCATGGCAGACCCCCTCGATCACCGAGCGGCTGTCGAGCCCATGGGCCAGAGCATAGCTGTCGAGCTCGTTGAAATAGGCCACGCGCATGGCGAGGAAGGTATTGGCAAAGAGCTTGATCGCCTCGGCCTCGGTGGGCTGGGTGAAGAGCACGGGCACATCCGCATCGAGGGAGCCCTCGACCAGCAGATCGGCAAAGATCCGGGCTTCGTCGGTCTTGGCGCCCACCACGATGCGCGAGGGGTGGAGATTGTCCCAGAGTGCCTTGCCCTCGCGCAGGAATTCCGGGCTGAAAAGAATGTTTTCGGCCCCGAGCTTGCTGCGCAGGCCTTCAGTATAGCCCACGGGGATGGTCGATTTGATGACGATGGTGGCCTCGGGGGCGAGCTTAAGCGCGCTCTCGATCACCGCCTCCACCGAGCTGGTGTCGAAGCGGTTGGTCTGGGGATCATAACTGGTGGGGGTGGCCACCACGATATAGCGGGCGCCGTCAAAGGCCTCGGCCGCATCGGTGGTGGCCCGCAGGGTCAGGCTTTCCTCGGCCAGATAGCGCTCGATCTCGGGATCCGCGATCGGGGCCTCACCGGCATTGAGCCGGGCCACCCGGTCTTCGGAGATGTCGAGCGCGACCACCTCATGGCGTTGGGCGAGCAGAACACTCAGGGACAGGCCAACATAGCCGATGCCAGCAACAGCAATTCTCATCTTGGGAAACCTATAACAGTCGGGCGTGCCGGGACTTTAGCGGCCCGCCCGGGGTACGTCACCGCGACAGAGGAGACCCGGAGACGGGTGCGGCCCTGGCGCGACATCTGCGGCCCCCCTGCCCGCAGAAAGCGAAAAGCGAACCCGGTCGGGTTCGCTTAGAAGCTGGCGCATGTCCAGCGCGTGGTCGGTCCCTGCAGGCCTTGAAAGTGCCCGGCATGGGAGCCGATCCCAACCGATCCGAAGAATTACTCGGCGGCAGGTGTGGTGGTGGTGCTGTCGCTGCTGCCAGCAGCGCCTGCGACAACCACGGCGCCAAAGGCGGTGAAGCCCACGGCAGCGGCCGGCACGGTGGTGCCACCGATGGCAACAGTGCTGCCAAGCTCGGCAGCCTGGCTGGAGACAGCCACGTTCAGCGGAACTTCGGATGTGGCCAGAGCCGGTGCAGCAGCTGCGGCGGCCAGAACCAGACCGGATGCAAGAGCGGTAAAGGTCTTCATATCGGATACCTCAAGTGGGATTCGCAATTGATCCAAACATAGATGCTGCACTGTGGCGAGACAATGAACAAAGCCGGGCAGCCCCCGGTCATACGCGGGTTTTCGCGGCTTTGCCGTTACAGAGGCCTGCAGGCCACAGGCTGTGCCACAGGGCCCGGAGAAATGCCTATTTTTTGAGCAACTCTATCACGAGATGGCCGATCTCGGGCCCCGCCCATTGCCGGGATTGCCACAGGCTGCCCTCGGCCCCGCGCCAATAGGTATTGCGGAACGCACCCTCGGCGCCGCTGCAGCTTTCCTCGAACCGGGTGGTGTCCCGGCGCTGCCCCACAAGGGTCAGGGTCTCGGCCCCGGCGGCTTGCAGCTGGCAGTCGAAACTCAGGGTCCGGCCCCGTGTATTGCCCTGCAGCACCACATAGGAACGGGCATAGGCTCCGCCCCCGTTTCGCAGCGCCCCCTCAACGCCGCGCACATCCGCGGAGATCAGGTCATCCCCGGTGCCCCGTGTCGCGATCAGCAGCCCGCTGCGGGTGGTGAAGGTGGCCTCATCCGCGCCGCGCCAGACCATGACCGGCGCGCTGGCCGTGCCCCGGCGGGCGATCCCCGCCAAGGTCGCGCTGGAGCCCGCGGAGAGGTTCCGCGTCCGGATCAGCGGGAAATCGACCCCCGCCAGGATCTCGGGCGTGATCTCCGGCGCCTGGGGCGCGGGCCCACGCTGGGCGATCAGGATCCGGCCCGTATCGCGGATCTCGGCCCAGACATTGTCCTCACCCCCAGGCCCGGTCGACGCACAAGCCACCAGCGCCGAGCAGCACAGCACCGCGCCGACCCCGCGCCTGGCCCGTCCCCGCCACGGCGATGAGAGGGCCAAAAACAGGCTCTTTTGAGGGGATTTCGCGCGCCACATCGCAGCGGCGCGGTGCCGGATCCGATCCATGACGATCATTGCCATACCCGCTCCCATTGCCGCGTGAGGGCGCGGGCATGCTGCGCGCGCACCGGATCATAAAGCCGTCCCGGCACCGAGAGACGCTGACCGCCATCCCGCTGGACAGGTCGAATGGTGGTCGAGAGGCCCGCCTTGCTCGGGCTACCCAGCAGCCAGCCCACGGGGATCGACAGCAGGATGCCCTTGTCGAAGGAGCCTTCGCCGAAATCCTCGGAGGAGACATCCGTGAGGGTGAAGAACGCCCCCAGCTCCCAGCCATTGTCGAATTCGCGCGACAGGGTGAAGGTCGCCCCCACATCCCCGGCCAGATAGCGCCCCATATCGACCTGCCCGAGATAGCCATCGCCGAACTCGTAATAGGCCGAGGCATGGCCCGTGACCACGTCATACTCCTGGAAGCCGAACCGCTGATCGAAGTCCCGCTGGCGGGCATAGTTCAGCTCGACCCCGAAGCCGAGGCGACTGTCCACGGGCTTCCACAACAGCTCCGCTGACACGCCGCCGAACATCGCCTCGAGATAGCCCGCGGTCACCCGGCCATAGAGATCCTCGCCCGGACGGAACGTATAGGCCAGGACCAGATCCTCGATCCCAGGATCGCCCTCCTGGGCATAGAGGATCCTGTCCGTGCGCACGCGCGGCAGGACCGAGTTCGATTCCCGGTCGCTATCGGCGATGGTGCCGATGATTTCCTTGCTGACCGTGCCGGACAGGGTGAGGTTCGGCGTGAACCGATAGGCCGCCGTGGCCTCGAGCCCGATCTCGAACCGCCAGGGCTCATCGGGGTCAAAGAAGCTTTGCTCCAGATAGGGCCCGATCCCCCAGGTCAGGGGCTGGGACACCTCATCGGTCAGGAGGGCCGAGGGCGGCAGATCCGCCGCCTCGGAGATCTCGGCCTCCGCCAGCAGGCGTGCCCCGGCCTGGGGGGCAAATTCCAGGCTTTCCAGATCCGAGCGCTGCAGGGTGACCTGGCTGGCCGGCATGCCGCTGACCTCCGGGGTCAGATGGAAGGTCTCGATCGAGGGCGGCAAGATCTGCGCCAGAACCCGGGCCGCGCGCCCCACCCCGTTGGCCGAAGACAGATAGCGGTTGTTGGTATAGCGCAGATCGATGCTGGTGCCCGTGGCCGCCAGGCTGCGCAGTTCCAGCCCCTCGGCAGCCAGGGCGGGGGCCAGGGCATCGCGCAGGATCTGCAGCGCATCGGGGCGCGCGCGCCACTCGGTGCTCCAGAGTGCGGGATTGGCTGCCCGGTCCGGGCGCAGGGCCACGGGCTCCGGCGCAGGCACGCGCAGGGCCTGGGGCGGCCCCTTGGGATTGAACTGCAGCTGGGCCATCACGCCGAACTCGGAGCCATAGAGGTAATACCCCCCGAGCCGCAGGGAGTCGTTCACCTGGTATTCGAGCCCGAAATTCCAGTCCGACTTGCGCTCGAACACATCGCGCTCCACGGCCTCGGGCTCATAGGCATCGGTGGAATATTCCAGCTTCACCCCAAGCTGATCCGTGATCTGCCATTCCAACCCGCCAAAGACCGATTGCGGCCCGCGGAACCACTGATCCGACGCGATCTCGCCGCCGCGGCTGTCGGCATCGAAATCCGGCCGGTCATCGGAGATGATCCCGCCAAAATTATTCGCACTGCCCAGACGGCCCCAGCCCAGCCCCAAGGTCCCCTTGATCCGGGGCGTCAGGTGCTTGGTGGCCGCGATATACTCGCCCGCATAGATGCCGGTGCCCACGAAATCCTGCAAACCGATCGTGACCGAGGGCAGATAGCGGCTCTCTTCCAGGGCCAGGAAGCGGACATCGAAGCTGCGGTCATAGAAGGTGTCGAACCCGTCCGAGTTCCAATCCTGAATGCCCGTATAGCGGAAGCTGCCCGACAGGCGGGGGGCGAGCTGAAAGCTCAGGGTGGTGCGGGTCTGCCCGCCGAAATTCGAGATGCCCACGGCGATCTGGCCATCGGGCAGCGCCTCGCCGGACGGCATGTCGATCAGCCCCGGCACGCCGTAGAAATTCAGGCTGGGCGGGGCGAGCACGGCCTCCGGTGTCGGGCGAAAGGCGTAATCGGGTTGTTTCGCTGCGGCCCGGGCTTCGCCCTCGGTGACAAGAAACGGGGCGGGGGCCAGCCCTTCCTGGGCCAGGGCGGATTGCGGGGCCAGGGCCACGGCGCAGAGCGCGGCAGAGCACAGGCTGGTTGCCGCGCGCGCCCGGACGGATCTGCCCGGGCGGCGCGGACCAAAGGCCGGGGCAAGCGGGGCGGAAACGGGCAGGTGGCGCATGGCAAAGGATCTCGCAGGGCCGGTGAGACCATCCCACCAACTGATGCAGTGAGACCATGGCAACGCCCCCGGCTTCAAGGCGTTTTCCCGGTCAGCGACGAGATGGAAAGGGGCCTGTGTCTCCGCTGCCCCGGCGCCTTGGGCCGCGGCGGCCGGGACCCCTCTCCGCGGGCCTGTTTCAGGGTCTGATACGGGGTCTGACGCGGCGGTCACGACGGGACGCGTTGGGGCTCGGCAACATAGCCCTCGACCCAGCGATCAATCACCGCGCGGCCCGCGACCGGGTCGCTGGAGGCCACCGCATGGCGCAGGGCGCGCAGGATGCTCGCGACCTCGATCTCCGACACGCTTTGCTCGCGGGCGCAGAACAGCTTGGGATGGCGCGTGCCGATATGATCATCGGTCAGTGTCAGTTCCTCGTACATCTTCTCGCCCGGGCGCAGACCGGTGAAGACGATCTCGATATCGCCATCGGGCGCATCCCCGTCGCGCACGGTATAGCCTGCGCTCTCGATCACCTGACGGGCCAGCTGCACGATGGGCACGGGCCGGCCCATATCCAGCACGAAGACCTCGCCGCCCTTGGCCATGGAGCCTGCGGTCAGAACAAGACGCACGGCCTCCTGGATGGTCATGAAATAGCGGGTCACACCGGGATCCGTGACCGTCACCGGACCGCCCCGGCGGATCTGTTCCTGAAAGAGCGGGACGACCGACCCGGATGAGCCCAGCACATTGCCGAACCGGACCATGGTGAAGACCGTGCCCGGGCTGCGCGTGGCCAGATCCTGGATCACCAGTTCGGCCAGACGCTTGGAGGCGCCCATGACATTGGTGGGCCGGACCGCCTTGTCCGAGGAGATCAGAATGAAGCGCTCCACCCCGCTCTCGGCGGCTTCGCGGGCGAGGGTCTGGGTGCCGAAGACGTTGTTCGCAAGCCCGGCCAGCGGGTTGGCTTCGACCAGGGGCACATGCTTGTAGGCCGCCGCATGGAGCACGACCTGCACCGCGTGTTCTGCCAGCACGCCGCGCACCTGCCGTGGATCCGTGACCGAGCCCAGCACCGGGACCAGCTCGGTGCCTGTGACCTCGGCCAGGCTGCGCAGCTCCATCTCCACATTGTAGAGGGCGAGCTCGTTGAGCTCATAGAGCACGAGTTTCGCAGGGCGACAGGCCAGGAGCTGACGGCACAGTTCCGAGCCGATGGAGCCGCCAGCCCCGGAGATCAGAGCGACCCGGCCCGCATAGCTCTCGCAGCCGCGCTCGAGCTCATCACAGAGCTGCTGGCGCCCGAGGAAGGTATGGCTTTCGACCGGCTTGAGCTTCTCGACCAGTTGCTCCTCGCCGATGAGCTGCGAGAAGGAGGGCAGGGCCTGCACGTCGAGCCCCATCTTCTGCAAGCGGCGGGCCAGTTGCGCCTGTTTCGGCTGGCTCAGGGAGGGCACCGCCAGAAGCAGGCGGTCGATCTGCTTGGCATTGGCGAGCTCCCGGATCCGGACCGGCGAGTGCACTGGCAGCCCGGCCACGGTCAGGCCATGGAGCGCGGTGTTGTCGTCCACAAAGGCCACCGGATAGATCGTTTTATGGGCGTTGAGCGCCGAGGCCAGCTGCGTGCCCGTGGTCCCCGCCCCATAGATCAACACCCGGGTATGGCCCTCATCCCGGCGATAGATCGCGGTCAGGATTTGCAGCATCACCACCCGGCTCGCAGCCGAGAAGAGAAAGAAACAGCCCGCAAAAATCACATAGAGCCCGCCCGGCAGGCCAAGCCCCGCGATCTTGCCCAGCACCAGCGCGATGAGCCCATTGGCCACCGCGTATTGCGCAGTCCCGGCAACGGCGCGGCTCTCATAGGCATTGAGGCGCGTGTAGGGAATGCCCATCCAGAAGGAGACCAGGGCGCTGGCCGCCAGAAGATAGGGCAGGATCGGCAGGATCAGGAACAGCGTGTCACGTAGGGGGAGCGGTGCTGGCTGGAGCGCGAAGGTCACCAGAAGCGCCAGCGGGATCAGGATCAGATCCACGGTCAGCAGCGTAATGGCCTTTTGACCCAAGGTCAGCGATTTGACGAAATTTAACACGTCGTTCAGCCTATGCCCCTGACCCGTATTGCGAATTCACGTCTTCCGCTCAAGGTCTGCTCAAATCTCTAAAACCGGGTCCGCTGGCCCCCGCCAGACTGCCCCCAATTTCATCAACTGCCTAATTCCACCACAGATTGTGTAGCGGATGCCCGGTTAGGGCCACAAGGGGGTAGGTGCCGCATTCGCTGGAAAACGCCGATCCGCAGTGAATGCCCAAAACCCGGGCAGTTCGTTGCGGGAATGGGCGCGAAACAGGCGGCGGAGGATCCGGAGATGGGGAACAGGCGAATCCGGAGACTCTCAGAATTCAGAAGCTATTTGAATTCAGTGCGTTACAGAAATTTGTTTCGCGTGCGAAACGTTTCGCGGGGAACATAGGGCGTTTCTAGGGCTGGCTCTGATCCCGCAGCCAGGCGGTCAGGGCCGCGCGCAATTCCGGTGTCACCTGGGGGCCGGACAAGGTCAGGGTCGCAGCGTGATCGGTGCCACCCGAACGCAGATAGAGCCCTGGCCGGATTTCCTCTGCACCCGAAGCGCTGCGCGACGGGGCAGGGGGCTTGGGGCTGCTCTGCGCTCGTCCCTTGGGTGCTGCGACAGACGCGCTGAGGGCCGCTTCGAGCAGGGCCGCCTCGGCCGCAGCATCTTCGGCAGGCGTCTTGCGCAGGCGTGTCCGCAGGGTTCGGGCCAGCTCGGGATCTGCCTCCAGAGCCTTGGAGAGGCGCAGGCCCAGACGTTCGGTCAGACTGCCGGGAAAACGCAGCACCCCATCCAGGGCCGCGACCACGGTCAGGAAGGATCCGATCTTGGATCGCTTGGCCCGGGAGGCAGCTGCAAACAGGCCCTGCAACGCGCGTTTATGGGTCGGGAAAACGCCCTGCTCCACGGCCTTGGCCACGATACGTGCGCGCTCATAGGGGCTGAGACCCACGCGGATCTCGTTCTCCTCGACCATGGCGGTATAGGCCGCCTCGGCGGTCTCCGGCGTCCGCAGAAGCGCCTGGACACGGGCGAAGCGATCCTCCCCGGTTTCCGCATGGAGTTCCCCGAGGGCTGTGACGCGCCGCCAGCCGGAGATCAGCCCGAACTGCCCCGCGCCCAGATCCACCACTTCGATCGGGGTTTGCTGGCCGCGGCTGCGCAGGCTTTCCTTGAGGACGGCCATCTCATCCGCCTCGACGATCAGGCGGTCCCGCACCAGATGATCTCGCTGGATCGCCGCCAGGGGCAAGGCCTGGATCAACCGCCCTTCGGCCCGGGCATTCTCCAGCTCGGCGGTGACCTCAGCCAAAGCCGCCGAGGCCGCGCTGTCCCGCGCGACCTGGGCAATGGGTGGGATCGCCGAAGCCGACGGCGTGGGCTCAGATGGGGCAGGGGCGGCAAAGCCCGGAGACAGGCTCGGGCCACTGGTCTCCAAATAGCCGGGCTGGGCGGGGGTGAGGCGTTTGCGTTTGGCCATGATGTCCTCCGTAAAGCGGGCTCAGGGGCAAGAAGAGAGGGACAGGGGACGTGTCTCGCACGACCCTAAACAGGGCCTAAACCTGCGTTTAGAGCCTATACGGGTCACGCGGCGTCCTCCTTGGCGGCGAGCTCATCGCGCCGCCAGACCCCCAGCAGGAGCCGCTTGAAAGCCGCATAGGTCGCGTCAAAGGTCTCCCGGCCCCGCACATAGGTCTCGCGGTTGAAATCCCGGTAATCGGCCTCGTAGATGCCAGAGACCTGTTCCCCGGCCTGTCCGATCAGGGCGGTGAAATCCTGCCGGTGGGGGCTGAGCGTGCGCCCGAGATAGGCCTGCATCAGCCCGGCCAGCTCAGCCTGCTGGGCCCCGTCATAGCGGGTCACCACGGCGCGGACCGCGTCCCATTCAAAGGCCAGCTCCTCGCGGCCAAGGGCGCGGGCAGCCATGTTTTCCCCCTCCTCTATGGAGTGGAAGGTGGAGTGGAGCATGTCGAAGAAGCGGCCCGTGCTGTCGAACTCCAGGAAAGACGCGCCCATGGGCACGAGCAGGATGTCCGAGGCCGCGAGCCCGTTGATCGTCAGGTAGCCAAGGGCCGGGGGCGTGTCGATGAAGACGAGGTCATAGGCGTCGAGGATCCCGTCCGCCTCAAGGCTTTCGGTCAGCGCATCCCAGAGCTTCCAGGAGCGCGCCTGCATCCGCCAGACGGGGATCTGGAACTCGGCCCAGTAAAGGTTCAGCTGGGCGCCGATCAGGTCGATATTCGGCCAATGAGTGGGCTGGATCAGGCTCTGGGCCGTGACCTCCAGCGCATCGCCCAAGGTCTCATCCAGCGGGATGGGCGCCTCGTTGCGGTCGAGCCTGCGCTGGTTCTCGGCCCGCAGATGCCGACCGTAATGCCGGGCGAGCAGGGGAAAGACCGTCGCCCATTCATCGGCCACCTGCCCGCCGAAGATCGAGGTCATGGAGCCCTGACTGTCGAGATCGAGAACCAGCACCTTGTAGCCATCGAGAGCTGCGGACATGGCGAGATGGGCGCAAGTGGAGGTCTTGCCGACCCCGCCCTTGAAATTGGCAACGGCCACGAGTTTCGCGGGCAGGCCTTCGGGGCGGTAGGGGCGGTACTCCTTGGCCTTGGATCCCCCCTCGGCAAAGAAGGCCCGCAGGCGCAGGACCTCGTCGAGGGTGAACCATTTCGCGCCGCCCGCCGTTTCGCTGCGCCCCTGGGGCAGGTCCGGGTTCTGCTTCAGCACGCGCCGGAAATGGGCCTGGGCAACCGGGATCAGGTATTTGGTGATCTCCCAGGTGGAGAAGAGGCGCAGCTCTTTCTGGCCCGCCTCATTGAGCCCGCGGGAGGCGAGGTCCGAACGGCCCCGGGCGCAAGCCTCGGCGATGGCGGCAAAGCCTGCGCTGTCTGTCGGAGGCCCAAGCTCGGACAAGGCAATATCGGGGTCGATATTGAAATAGGGGGGCTGCTGCTCTGCGAGGTCTTTGGCCATGAAAACCGCCTCATGTGTTGTGTTTTCCTAAATATACTCAAAAACACCGCACATGGAAGGAAAAGCCGATCTTCCCTGCTCTTTTCTTAGCAAATCCGGGGGGTTCCTGCCCTTACAGGAGCCTGATCTCGAGGCGGAGAGATTTTTTCTGCCTGTTAGAGTCGTGTTATATATGTGTTAAGCGATTGGTCGTTTTTGAGAAGCCCTTTTATTTGCAGGCTTTTTTGATCCTGATTTTGCTCTGCCCGACTCTGAACCCCCGATAAAGCGACTCTGATCCCACGCTCGCCCGACTCCGAACCCCCGATGCCAGCGGTTGCGCGGCGCTGTGGATAACCCTAGCGTGGCGTCAATAAAACCACGATAAATCTGAGTCGAGCAGTGACATCAGACCTGACAGCCTCTCGCAGCCCCTCCCGCAGGGGGCTCGCGCCGGACCGATATGCGCAGGCGGATTTCTTCGTCTGCGATATCTTTGACGCGATCCCCAAGGATGATCTGGCGACCATGGAGCATCCGGTGTTCTCGCTGGCCACGCGGCCGGATCGCCGGGTGCTGAGCTATGCCCATAACGGGGTGGAGATCGAGGTGACGCCCAGCGTCAAGGGGCTGGCCACGATCCATGACAAGGACATCCTGATCTTCTGTATCAGCCAGCTCATGGCGGCGCTGAATGCGGGGCAGGCGGTGAGCCGCACGCTCCAGATCAAGGCCCATGATCTGTTGGTGGCGACCAATCGCGAGACCTCGGGCGATGCCTATCGGCGGTTGCGCGAGGCGTTCGAGCGGCTGGCGGGGACACGGATCACCACCAATATGGAGACCGGCGGTCAGGAAGTGACCCGGGGCTTTGGCCTGATCGAGAGCTGGGAGATCGTGCGCAAGGCCCGCGGCGGGCGCATGGTCTCGGTCAGTGTGACGCTCTCGGAATGGCTCTTTCGGGCGGTGGTGTCGAAGTCGGTCCTGACGCTGAGCCGGGATTACTTTCGCCTGCGCAAACCGCTGGAGCGGCGGATCTACGAGCTGGCGCGCAAGCATTGCGGGCGGCAGGCGCGCTGGGTGGCCTCGGTGGATCTCCTGTTGAAGAAGTCCGGTTCGGCCAGCCCACGCCGGGTGTTCCGCAAGATGCTGCGGGACATGATCGCCGCCGATCATCTGCCGGATTACGAGATGGCCGAGCTGCCCGGGGACAAGATCGCCTTCTCCCTGCGCGGTGGGCTGGTGGAGGAGGCGGGCCCAACCCTGCCACCCCTGGCCGGTGAGACCCTCGACGAGGCCCGCGCCCTGGCGCCCGGCTGGGATGTCTATGCGCTGGAGGCCGAATGGCGCGCCTATTGGGCGAGCTCGGGCCGCCCGCGCCTGCGCAGTGCCGACAAGGCGTTTCTGGGCTTTGTGCGCGCGCGGATGGGGCAGGAGAGCTAGCCCGCCTGAACCGCGGGCCCCGGACCTGTTGTGCAACTGCGGCATATCGCGAGAACCGGGGCGTTTCGCGTGCCGTCGCAGTGACTCCCTTTGGGGCGATTGGTATATTCTGCCGCGACCGGAGGGTAGTCCTCTGTTTTAAAGTCACTATTTTACGAGGTTCCCGGTGAAAATCGAAGACACCCCCTTGCCCGGTGTGAAAATCCTGACCCCGGCCCGGTTCGGGGATGACCGTGGGTTCTTTTCCGAAAGCTACTCTCGGCGGGTTCTGGCCGATCACGGCATCACTCTGGATTTCGTGCAGGACAACCACTCCATGTCCGCGCAGGTGGGGACGGTGCGCGGCCTGCACTTTCAGTCACCCCCCCATGCTCAGGACAAGCTGGTGCGTTGCGGGCGCGGGCGCCTGTTCGATGTGGCGGTGGATATCCGCAAGGGCTCGCCCAGCTATGGCCAGTGGTTCGGCACCGAGCTGAGCTTCGAGAATGGCCGCCAGCTTCTGGTGCCGGCGGGATTCCTCCATGGGTTTGTCACACGCGAGCCCGATACAGAGATTGTTTACAAGTGTTCTGATTATTATGCGCCCGACTGCGATGGCGCGGTTCATTGGGACAGTTGCGGCATCGACTGGGCCTTTGACGGGGATCCGATGATCTCGCCCAAGGATGCGGCCGCCCCGGCGCTCGCCGATTTTGACAGCCCGTTTGAGTACGAGGGATAAGGTATGAAACTTCTGGTAACCGGCGGCGCGGGCTTCATTGGCTCCGCGGTGGTGCGGCAGGCGATCCGTGATGGCCATAGCGTGGTCAATCTCGATGCGCTGACCTATGCGGCCTGTCTCGACAATGTGGCCAGCGTCTCGAACGCGCCGGGCTATGTGTTCGAGCAGGTGGATATCCGCGATCGGGCCGAGCTTGACCGGGTCTTCGAGACCCACAAGCCCGATGCGGTGATGCATCTGGCCGCGGAATCCCATGTGGACCGCTCGATCGACGGGCCGGGGGATTTCATCGAGACCAATATCACCGGCACCTATCAGCTGCTGGAGGCTGCGCGCAGCTATTGGACGGGGCAGGGCAAGCCCGAGGATTTCCGCTTCCACCATATCTCGACGGATGAGGTGTTCGGCTCTCTGGGGGCCACGGGCCAGTTCACCGAAGAAACACCCTACGATCCGCGCAGCCCCTATTCGGCCTCCAAGGCCGCGTCGGACCACCTGGTGCGCGCCTGGCACGAGACCTACGGGCTGCCGGTGGTGATGACCAATTGCTCGAACAATTACGGCCCCTTCCATTTCCCGGAAAAGCTGATCCCGGTGATCATCCTCAAGGCCCTGGCGGGTGAGCCCCTGCCGATCTATGGCGATGGCTCCAATGTGCGCGACTGGCTCTATGTGGAAGACCATGCGGATGCCCTGCTGACCGTGGTGCAGAAGGGCGAGCTGGGCCGGTCCTATAATATCGGCGGCGAGAATGAGCGCACCAATCTCGAGCTCGTGCAGACGCTCTGCGAGATCCTCGACGAGCTGCGCCCGGGGCCAGCGCCTTATGCCGAGCAGATCACCTTTGTCACCGACCGTCCGGGCCATGACGCGCGCTATGCGATCGACCCGACCCGGATCGCCACCGAGCTCGGCTGGCGCCCCTCGGTCACCGTGGAACAGGGTCTGCGCAAGACCGTGGAATGGTATCTGGCCAATGAGGCCTGGTGGCGCGCCCTGCAGGATCGCGACGGTGTCGGCGCCCGGTTGGGTGTAAAGGCCTGAGGGGGGCGGGGCGGTGCCGTTCTTCCGCCTGCGTCAGCAGCTGATCTATTTCGCCCATGTGCCGAAATGCGCGGGCACCTCGGTGGAGGCTTATCTCCAGCGCCGCTTTGGCGCGCTCGCCTTCCGCGATCAGTTCCACTACCGCGATCCCGGTCCGCGCTGGACCGTGACCTCGCCCCAGCATGTGACCGCCGCGGATCTGGAGCGGTTGATCCCGGTGAAATACTTCGCCGCCCGCTTCACCGTGCTGCGCCACCCGGTGCCGCGTCTGGTCAGCGTGTTCCGCTTCCAGCGCGACTGGGAGCAGCGGATCCCCCCCGAAACCCGGCTCAGCGCCTGGCTCGAAGATCTGCGCGCCAAGGGCGGGGCGGACCCCCATGCCTTTGACAATCACCTCCTGCCCATGAGCGCCTTTGTCCCCGAGGGCACGGATGTCTTCCGGCTCGAGGAGGGGCTCGCCCCGGTCGTCACCTGGCTCGACCGCCTGCAGGGGGAGGAACTGGCCCCCCGGGAGATGCCGGTGATCAACACCCATGGTGGTCTCATGGCCAAGCGTGGCAGCCAACCCGCCCCGGTCACCGTGACCCCGGCGGATCGCGAGATGATCGCCGAGCTTTATGCCGAGGATTTCTCCCGCTTCGGCTATGATCCGGCGAGCCTGCCCCTGGAGCGGCCCCGGACCGAGCAGCCGCTGCCCCCCAAACCCAAGCCCAGGCCTTCTGAGCCCCCAATCCAGGAGACGCTCTGATGATCAGTCTGCGCGATGCCCCCCGGCTGGAGGCGCGCTCCCGCGGCCGGGACAACCATTTCAACCTGATCCGGATGTGCGCCGCCTCGGGCGTGCTCATTTCCCACGCCTATCCGATCGCCCTGGGCCCCGAGGCCGTGCAACCGCTCTTTCTGCTTCTGGGCAAGACCCTGGGCACCGTTTGCGTCTATGTCTTCTTCGCAATCTCCGGCTTCTTCATCGCCAAGAGCTTTGATCGGGGGCACAGCCATACCCGGTTCCTCGAAGCGCGCGCCCTGCGCCTCTTTCCGGCGCTGATCACGGTGCTGGTGCTGACGGTCGTCTTTGCCGGGCTGTTTCTGACCACCGCGCCTGCGGGGGTCTATTGGGCCGATGTGCCGGGCTACCTGATCCGCAACCTGACCCTTGTCAGCCTCGACTATGATCTGCCGGGTGTCTTCGAGACCGTGCCTTACGGGCCGCCGATCAACGGCTCCCTCTGGACGCTGTTTTACGAGGTGGTCTGCTATGGCGGGGTGTTCCTGGCCGGGCTTTTAGGGCTGCTGCGCAAACCGCGGCTCTTTGCTCTGGCCTTCTGCCTGGTGGTGATGGCCTGTGTCGTGACCCCGCATTTGCCCGTCCATGGCAAGCTGGTGGCCCTTGCAAAACTGGCGCTGCCCTTTGCGATCGGCACAGCGCTCTATGTCTGGCGCGTCCATGTTCCGATGCATTGGAGCCTTGCCCTGGGGCTGGTGGTGCTGGCGGTGCTGGCCCATGGCAGCCCGGTCGCGGAGGTGCTCTTCGTGCTCGCCCTGTCCTATGGGGTGCTCTGGCTGGGGCTGGCCCAGATGCCGTCCCTGCTGGCCTATAACCGGCTCGGAGATTACTCCTACGGGATCTATATCTACGCCTTCCCGCTGCAGCAGCTCGCGGCCTCCATGGGAGCCGTCACGCCGCTCAGCAATATGGCGGTGGCCTTCCCCCTGACCCTGATTTGCGCCGTGCTCTCCTGGCATCTGGTGGAAAAGCCGGCCCTGCGGCTGGTGCGTCCGAGCCAGCCCGTGGATGCGGCTCTGAAAAAGGTGAATTCATGACGATACTGGTATTCGGAGAGACCGGGCAGGTGGCCCGGGAATTGGCGGCACGCGCCCCGGAGGCGGTCTATCTCGGGCGCGGGGCGGCGGATCTGTCGGATCCGGCGGCCTGTGCGGCAGCCTTGCGCGCGGCCAACCCCTCGGTGGTGATCAATGCGGCCGCCTATACGGCCGTGGACAAGGCCGAGGAAGAGGAAGCCCTCGCCACCACCATCAATGGGGCGGCCCCCGGGGCCATGGCCGAAGCGGCGGCCGAGCTCGGCGTGCCCTTCGTCCATATCTCGACCGATTACGTCTTCGACGGCGCGGGCACAGCACCTTTTGCGCCCGATGCGCCGGTGGCCCCGCTTGGCGCCTATGGCCGGTCGAAACTGGCAGGCGAAGAGGCCGTGCGGGCCGCGGACGGGACCCATGCGATCCTGCGCACCTCCTGGGTGGTTTCGGCCCATGGCAATAATTTCGTCAAGACCATGCTGCGGCTCGGGGCCGAGCGTGAGAGCCTGACCATCGTCGCCGATCAGGTGGGCGGGCCCACTGCGGCGGGTGATATCGCGGCGGCCTGTCTGGCCATCGCCGAGCAGCTGATCGCCGATCCGGGCAAATCCGGGACCTATCACTTCTCGGGCAGTCCGGATGTGAGCTGGGCCGATTTCGCCCGGGAGATCTTTGGCCAGGCGGGGCTTGACTGCGCGGTCACCGATATCCCCTCGGCGGCCTATCCGACCCCGGCCAAGCGGCCCTTCAATTCGCGTATGGACTGCACCAGCCTCGAGACCAGCTTCGGCATTGCCCGACCCGACTGGGCCGAGAGCCTGAGCGCGATCCTCTCCGATCTCGGGGTGACGCCCCAGCCATGACCTGCGCGCCGGAGCATTGTCCTCGGGTCCTGGAGCCCGGCCCATGACGGCCCCCGGTGATCCCGGGGTCTCCCCCCGTCTCTTGCGCCATGCGCGGGGCCAGCTTGTCACCCTGGCCAAGAACGGGCCCCATGTGACGGCGGCGACCCAGGCGCTGGTCCATTACCCCACGGGCGCGGTCTATAGCTTCATTCCCAAGAATGCCTGCTCGACCCTGCGCTACAGTCTGGCCCTGGCCAATGGCTGCATTGCGGGCCCCGAAGACTGGGCCTGGATCCATCCCAATAACGGCACCTTCCGGGCCTCCCTGCGGGAGCTGGTGACTGCGCCCTACACCTTCGTGGTGCTGCGCTGCCCCTATGCCCGGCTGGCCTCGGTTTTTCTCGACAAGATCGTCGGGCGCTATCCGGATTTCTGGGGGCTGCACCGGCTCACCGGGGACAAGCTTGACCCGGAAAAGACCAGTTTCCGGCAGTTCGTCACGACTCTGGGCAAGTACAAGGCCCTGACCAAGAACATCCACTGGCAACCCCAGAGCGATTTTCTGGTCTATGAGACCTATGATGATGTCTTCGCGCTTGAGCAGTTCGGCACGGCGGTGGAGGCTCTGGCCGCCCGCGGCATCGCCGTGGCCGATGCCCGCCCCCTGACCAGGCATGGCACGAGCCATCTGGCTCAGGAGGATGGCGAGTTTGCCGATGCGCCGATCCACCGGCTGGCAGCCATGAAACGGCAGGGCAAGGTGCCCGCCCATCGCGCGCTCTATGATGAGGCGCTGGTGGCGCGTGTTGCGCGGCTCTATGCCGAGGATATCGATCTCTATGCACGCTTGTGCCGGGCGGAGGATATGCTCTTCCCGCCCAAGGCGGGCTGATGTTTTCCCTTATGAAGAGGCTGTTTTTTCCATGACACAACGCAAAGGCATCATTCTGGCCGGGGGCTCCGGCACGCGGCTCTACCCGATCACGATCGGGGTGTCGAAGCAGCTTCTGCCGATCTATGACAAGCCGATGATCTATTACCCGATCAGCGTGCTGATGCTGGCGGGGATCCGCGAGATCGCGATCATCACCACGCCGCAGGATCAGGAGCAGTTCCAGCGCACCCTGGGCGATGGCAGCCAATGGGGCGTGAGCTTCACCTATATCGTGCAGCCCTCGCCCGATGGTCTGGCCCAGGCCTATATCCTGGCCGAGGAGTTCCTGGCCGGGGCGCCCTCGGCCATGGTGCTGGGCGACAATATCTTCTTTGGCCATGGCCTGCCGGATCTGATGGCCGATACCTCCGATGAGGGCGGGACCGTCTTCGGCTATCACGTGGCCGATCCGGAACGCTACGGGGTTGTGGCCTTTGACGAGGCCGGGTCCGTCAAGCAGATCATCGAGAAACCCGAAGTGCCGCCCTCGAATTACGCGGTGACGGGGCTCTATTTCCTCGATGGCTCTGCACCGGAGCGCGCCCGGGCGGTCACGCCCAGCGACCGGGGCGAACTGGAGATCACCACCCTGCTGGAGATGTATCTCGGTGAGGGGATTTTGAACGTCAAACGCATGGGGCGGGGCTATGCCTGGCTTGATACCGGGACCCATGGCAGCCTGCTCGATGCGGGGAATTTCGTACGCACCCTGGAGCGGCGGCAAGGGCTGCAGACCGGCAGCCCCGATGAGATCGCCTATGAGCAAGGCTGGATCACGGCCGCCGAGCTGCAGGCCCGGGCCGACAAGTTCCGCAAGAACAACTACGGGGAATACCTGGCCGATCTGCTGAACTAGGCGGGGTTCTGGCGCGGGGTATGGGGCCCTGCGGTGCGCCCGTGGTGGGGGCAGGCGCCTCCGGCGGGGATATTTACAGACTTAAGTTGGGCCCGGTGGCGTCAGAGCCGCCGGGCTGAACTATGGGGGAGGGCGGATCATGGTGCGGGTGCTGGTTCTGGGCGCGACCGGGCGGTTGGGCGGAATGCTGCGCCGTCACTGGGATGCGCCCGGTTTAGAGCCGCTTTGGCAGGCCCGGCAGGGGCATGATCCCGGCGCGGGCGCTTGGGTCATGTTTGACCCCCGCACGGATCCGCTGGCCCTGGCCGAGGCCTGTGCTGCGGTGGATGTGGTGCTGGATCTCGCCGGGCCGGTGCCGGGGCCCGGGCGCGTGGTCGAGAGTTTTGCCGCCATCCCACCCCTGGCGCGGGCGGTGGCCCATGGGGTGCGGGTGGCCGGGGGCAAACCGCTTCTCTGGGCGTCTTCGGCAGCGGTTTACGGCGCGCGGGCGCGCTGCCACGAGGCGGATCCGCTGGCCCCTGTGAGCGAGTATGGCCGGGCCAAACAGGCGGCTGAGGCGGCTCTGGCCGGGCTGCCCGGGGCCTCTGCCCTGCGGATCGGCAATGTGGCCGGGGCGGATGCGCTTTTGTCCGGGGCCCATCCGGGGGTGGCGGTGACACTGGACCGGTTCGCCGATGGCTGCACCCCGCTGCGCAGCTATCTCGGGCCGAAAACCCTTGCAGAGACCCTGTTTCAGCTGGTGATCCGGGCGGCGGAGGCCCCTTTGCCGCCGGTTCTGAACCTGAGTGGACCCGGGCCGGGGGTCGCCATGGGAGATCTGCTGGAGGCAGCCGGGATCGGGTGGCAGGCTCGCCCGGCGCCCGAGACGGCCCTGCCGGAGGTGGTGTTGGACACAGCGCGACTGGCGGGGCTGGTGCCCTTGTCGCCGGAGACCGGGACCGCACCGCGGATCGTGGCGGAATGGCGCGCGGATCAAGCCGCTCATCGGGAGGCCATGTCATGAGCCCGGGCAAGCGGATTTTCGATATCGCCCTGGCACTCGTGCTGGCGCTGGTGCTGGGCCCGGTGATCGCGGGGCTGGCGCTGTGGCTGCGGATCACCCAGGGCGCGCCGGTTTTCTATGCCTCCGAGCGGATGACCACGCCGGAGCGGGGCTTCACCCTGTGGAAGTTCCGCACCATGACCGTGGCTGTGCGCGACAGCGGGGTGTCCGGCGGTGACAAGGCGGCGCGGATCACCCCGGCGGGGCGCTGGTTGCGGCGCACCCGGCTCGATGAGCTGCCCCAGCTCTGGAACATCCTGCGCGGGGATCTGAGCTTTGTCGGCCCGCGCCCGCCCTTGCGGGAATATGTGGAGCGATTTCCCGAAACCTATGCCCAGGTCCTGCAAAGCCGCCCCGGGGTGACGGGGCTCGCGACGCTGGTCTATCACGCCCATGAGGAGTGGTTGCTCGCGGGTTGCGCCGATGCCACCGAGACCGATGCGGTCTATGCCCGGGCCTGCGTGCCGCGCAAGGCGCGCCTCGATCTGATCTATGCGACCCACCGCTCGGTCTGTTTCGATCTGGCGCTGATCTGGCGGACCGCGGCGCGGGTCTTTCGTCGGGTTTAGGGACAGATCCGCCTCTCGGAGCGCCTCTGTTAAGAAAATGCCGCGTTGCGGCAGGCTCGCTCATGGACAGCTTGGAACCTGCCGGGTACACCGCATGGTACGAAGGACGCCTGAGCGGTATATGGCGATTTTTTCGATCACGAATAAGACGGGATTTTACCTGTGTTCAATCGCCTCCGAGGGTTGTTCCATCGTTACGCAGACCGGCATCTGACCCTGGATTGCCCGGGCTTTCCCCTGGATCCAGCCGGGGGCGAGATCCCCATGGGGCATGTGGATCGGGTCGAGGTGCGGGGCAACCGGGTTCATGTGCTGGGCTGGAGCACGGCAGATCGAGTCACCCTGTTCTGGGAGGGCGGAGAAGACAGCCGTCGGCCGCATATCCCGCGGGAGGATGTGGCCAATGCGCTCGGTCTGAACCGCTATACCGGGTTCATGCTGGATGCGCCGCTCCATGCTTTTCCTTTCCAACTGCAGATCCACGCCCATGGGGTCGCGCAGACACCGCAACCGGTGGCGACCCTGACCCTGGAGGGGATCGGTCGGGCCCGGGCGCGTTTGCGCAGAAAGTTTCTCGGGGTGCTGACCGGGCTGGTGCCCACCATTCTGGGCTATGCGCTGCACCGTGACCCCATCCGCCGGGATCAGATCAAGCGGCGCCTGGGGCTCGAAGCCGTGCCGGAAGCCGGCCCGATGGAGACCGCGCTCTTTACCTTTGTCGAAGGGGATGCGGTCACCTATCCCACGGATGTCCCGATCACGGTCATCATGCCGGTCTATAACGCCTTTGAGCTGACCCAGGCAGCATTGGAGCGGGTGGCCACCCATACGGATGTGCCCTGGCATGCGGTGGTGATCGAGGACTGCTCCACGGATCCGGAGGTTCGGCCCTGGCTGCGGGACTGGGCTGCGGCCCAGAATGCCGCCCATCCCGGGCGGGTCACCCTGCTGGAGAACGAGACCAATCGCGGCTTTATCGGCAGTGTGAACCGGGGCTTTGCCGCAGCACTGGAGCGGGGCGATCACGTGGTCCTGCTGAATTCCGACGCGCTTGTGCCCGAGAACTGGGCCAGCCGCTTGATCCGCCCGATGATCCAGCATGAGGATGTGGCCACGGTCACCCCCATGTCGAATGACGCGGAAATCTTCTCGGCCCCGGTGATGTGTGTGCGCAGTGTGCTGGACCCGGGGGAGGCGGATGCGGTGGACCGTGTGGCGCAGACCTTCCATCCCGAGGCCACCTTGTCCGTGGCACCGACCGGGGTCGGGTTTTGCATGGCCATGCATATCGACTGGCTGCGCAAGATGCCCACGCTCGATCCCATTTTCGGGCGCGGCTACGGAGAAGAGGTCGACTGGTGCCAGAAGGTCCGGGCGCTTGGTGGGCGGCATCTGGGCCTGCCCGGGCTTTATGTGGAGCATCGCGGCGGTGAAAGCTTCGGCTCGGCCGAAAAGATCAAGCTGGTGCTGAACAACAATCAGATCGTGTCCCATCGCTATCCGAATTACGACCGGGAGGTGCAGAGCTTCATCAAGGCGGACCCGTTGATCACTCCGCGGGTCGCTTTGGCGATTGCCCTGTTGGCCGAGCGGGCCCGGGTGGCGGAGGTTGCCGTGCCGATCTATCTCGCCCATTCCCTGGGCGGGGGCGCGGATGACCATCTGGAGACCCGCATCGAGGCCGAGCTGCCCCTGACAAAGGGCGCGGTGATCCTGCGCGTTGGCGGGCCGCGACGCTGGCAGGTCGAGGTGATCACCAAGACCGGGCGGGTCTCTGGCGGGACGGATGCCTTTGAGTTTGTGCAGGCGCTTCTGGCGCCCCTCGGCGCGCGGCGCATTGTCTATTCCTGCGGGGTCGGGGATCTGGATCCGGTGGGGCTGCCGGAATGTCTGCTGACCTTGCGCCGGGATCCGGCCCTTGTGGAGGGCCTGCCCGACGAGATCGAGATCCTGTTTCACGACTTCTTTGCGCTCAGCCCGTCCTACTGCCTGTTGGACAGTGATGGCGCTTATCGCGGTCTGCCAGAGCTCGGGACCGAGGATCCGGCCCATCAGATTGTCCGGCCCGATGGCAGCCGCGTGGACCTGTCCGGGTGGCGCGCGGCCTGGGGCGGGCTTCTGGAGGCGGCCGATCAGGTGACGGTCTTTTCTGCGGACAGCCGGGATCATGTGCTGCAGGTCTATCCGGCGGTGGCCAGCACCATCCAGGTGCAACCCCATGATCTGCTGACGGCGGTGCCGGAACTGCCAGCCGCTCCGCCAGATGCCCGTCCGGTGGTCGGTGTGCTCGGCAATATCGGTTTCCAGAAAGGGGCGCAGGTCGTTCAGGATCTCGCCCGGCGTCTGGAACGCGCTGGCGCGCCCTCCAACGGCGCAGCTGCAGCGGAGCCTGGGGCCGAGACCGATACGGCCAACGATGCCAAAGCAGAGATCGGGCTGGTGCTGATCGGCAATATCGACCCGGCCTATGGGTTGCCAGCCAGCGCGCCCGTCCATGGGACCTACCGGATCGCGGAGCTTGATCAGCTGGTCGCGAAATACGGTGTGACCTGTTGGCTGATCCCTTCGATCTGGCCCGAGACGTTTTCCTATACCACCCATGAGGCACTGGCCACGGGGCTCCCGGTCTTTGCCTTTCATCTCGGCGCACAGGGCACGGCCGTCGCGCGGGCCGAGAATGGCCATCTGATCCATTTCGACCCATCCGCGGATCTGGCGGAGATCGTGCAGGCCACGATCGCCGATGTCATGCGTCCGGAGGCGCCCTCTGCGGACGGTCCCGCGACGCAGGCCCCGGTCGAGGAGAGCGCTGCAAGTGAAGGTGTCGCGATTTCCAAATGACGCTCAGCCCCGAATGCCCCCTGGTCTTTTTGCATATTCCCAAAACCGCGGGGCAGACCATCCATGAGGCGCTGACCGGTCTTGCCAAGCCGGAGGAGATCTCGCCGGTCCGGTTGCACAGTCAGGCAGCGCCGGGACCGGCACAGATGCCACCGGGATACAGTCTCTATTCCGGGCATCTGGACTGGGTTGATCTCGAGGCCCTGCCCGAGGCCCGTTTTGCCTTCACGGTGTTGCGCGATCCGTTCGAGCGGCTGGCCTCCTATTACCTTTATGTGCTCAAGCGTGCCCAGGAGCGGGCCGATGAAGTGCTGGAACAGCCCAGCCCCCCCCATCTGCGCGGGTTGCGCCGGATCCTGACCGTCTCGACGGAGGAGTATTTCTTCGGGGGCGATGCGGAATGGCAGGCCTTCATCCGGGCCCATTACGACAATTTCTACACCAGCTATTTCGCCACGCGGCGCATGCTGGGCTGGGATGCGGTGCAAGCCATGGATGAGGACAGTGCCGTTGCAGCCGCTCTGGCCAATGTCCCGCGTCTGAACCGGATTTATTCGATCCGGGATCTCGGGGCGCTGGAGCGGGATCTGGCGGAGCGCGGTCTCGGTGTCTCGGTGACAGACAAGTTTCACCGGGTCTCGGAAGGAGCCTTGCAGGATCGCCGTTGGCCGATCCTGACGGATCGGTTCGAGAGCGATGCGGGCATTCGGAAGCTGGAAGCCTTCGCCCTGCGGGACGAGTTATTCCTGCACGAGCTGGCGCTGCAAGTCTGACGACCCGGGCGGGCCGAACCGGATCCCGCAGAGTGCGGGACCCGGTCTGGCGCGTTACAGCGCCATATCCGCAGGCTCGCTCAGAAGCGTGCTCTCGGTGGCGGCGGTCTGGTCCTCGCCAATCAGAAGGCTCTGATTGTCATCGGATGTGACGAGATTGTTCTCGGTCAGCCAGGCCCAGAGCGTGTCGATATCCCAGGCCCCGCTTTGCAGCATGAGGATGGGGATCAGATCCGCATCCGTCTGCTCCTGGCCCTCGCTCTCGTCGATTTCCTCCGAGATCGGCACCACATCCGGCTCCTGGACCTCGTCCGTCGGACCAGCCGGATTTTCTCCGGGCAGTGTGTCGTCATAGACGATGGAGGGCGGAACCGTCATTTCAAAGCTGTCGACAACCCCCTTGGCGCTCTTGCTCCAGCTGGCGCCGCCCAGCGTCATGGAGTGATGACCCAGGGGCGGGGTGGTGCCGGTCGCGGTGGTTTGTGCCAGAACCGTGCCATCGACGGACAAAGACATGGTCTCGGCCAGCCCATCGAAATTCAGGCTGATATCATGGGACACCCCGGCCTCGATCTGGCCCCGGGCCGTGGCCATCTTGAAGGTGCCTTCATCGGTGACCACCACGGCGCTCAGGCTGCCATCGGCATTGACGGTGATGCTGAAGGCGCCGCTCAGGGCCAGAAGCGTCCCTGCGGCGGAGCCTCCATCCATGGTGAAGCCCAGATCGATCTGGAACGTGTCCAGATTGAAGATCTGATCATTCTCCCGGGTCACTGCGAGGCGGCTGCTGCCATCCAGTCGGAAACCATAGCCATTCTCGGTTCCGACAATGCCGTTATTGACGGCGCCGGAGACGACGAGATCCGACTCCCAATGCGAGCTGTCCGAAACACCGCCGGGACCAAACACCAGGGACAGGTTCTCGGTGGAGAGGACCTCGACCAGGCGGGTGCTTTCATGGATTTGCCCATCGGCCGTCTTCAGGCGCAGGGTCACACTGTGGATGCCGGGATCATTGAAGGTATGTTCCGCAACCAGACCCATGCGCACGGTGTTGTCGCTGAAGATCCATGTGATCTCGGTCGTGTCCGGATCGACCCTTTGGCCGCCGACGACGCTGTATTCCGCCGAGACGCCCACACCCAGCCGGTTCCCGACCAGATCATACTGATAGATCAGGACGGATTCGTCGTCGCTGCTGACCAGGGTCTCGGTGCTCATGGCCGCGCCATAGGTCCCGTATAGGGGGCTGTTGGGCAGGAATTGCAGATCGGCAAGAGTGCCGTCCCCGAGGCCCGAGAGGTTCAGCACATGGTTCCCGACAAAGGTCTCGGAGGCGGGATCGGTGTAGTTCACCAGATAGTTGTTGCCCTTATAGGCCTTGTCATTGATCGAGATTGACCCGGTCACATTCTTCGAGATTTGCGCTTCGGGCAGGTTCGTGACGATGATTTTGGGCGCGCTGGAGATCTCGGGGCTGTTCGTATTGCTCTGGGTGGTGGCGCCGGTATTCCACAACAGGGTGTTGTTGTAGATTTCGGCGCCCTGGGTATCCGAGAGCCCGATGCCCTGGGGCATGCCGCTATAGATCACGTTATCGTGGATCTCGATGTCCTGATAATACCCTTGGGTGCTGAACTCCTCGTTGCGGATGAAGATGCCCTGAGAGGCCGCGCCGTTGCCCGCATCGAGCAGATTGTGGCTGATGACCACATTCGAGGTGAGCAGCTTCGCATTGGTGCCCCAGATCTGGATCATGTCCGTATGGTTCACATCCTGGGAAGATCCGTGGAAGTCATGCATGTTGTTATGGGAGATCACCACATCCTGGATCCCGCCACCCCGCATGCCGTCGGACTGGATGCCCGAGATGTCGTTATGGCTGATATCGAGGCCTTTGACCTCACGATAGACGATCCCGTTATTGTAGTCCGTCATCGTGTTGTGGCTGAAGGTGATGTTGGTGCTGTCGCGCAGGGAGACGGCGTTCTCGCCGATCTCGACACCATTGGTTTTCGTCAGAAACCCGCCCGCATCGCTTTCCATCGTGTTGCCCACGATCTCGATCATGTCGGAGCTGCTGACATTCACATCAGAGAGCCAGCTTGGTCTGGTCTCGCCATATTCCCCGCTATTGATGTCCATGCCCGTGATGGTGATGTGGGAGGCTTGCTGGACAAACACCTGCAGCACTTCGGGGGGTGTGTCCTCATCCAGTGGTTTGATGAGGATCGGACTCTCGGCGCTCCCGACTTTGGTGGCTGAGATCATGTAGGGCCCGGCATTGCCATCCAGTAGGATGGTCCCGCCATTGCCTTCAGACAGTTTGGTGAGTGCTTGGGTGAGTGCTTCGTCGGACGCCACGACAATGGTCTCGGAGTCAAAGCCATCACGTGCCGTATAGAGTGCAGTGTGCATTAGGTGTTCTTCCTGGTTCGCATTTGTCGGCAGCGCTGCACACCAAACCAACACGGCATGCAAAAGCACTAGCATCACCCGGCTGAATGCGTTCAGAGAGACGCTTTTCTTAGGCTGGATTCTGTCCAAAGGGGGGCTGCCTTATAAAAAACACGTCTTTTTTTAAGACATTTGGCTTGTAGGCAAGCGGCGCCTTGGGTTGGAGACGAGGCGGGCAGGAATCTGCTACATTTTGTTAACACTGTGCTCTGGGCACCTCATAAATATGCGCGTCTTACTCGATCTGCTCTATCCTGTTGCATCTTGTGAATTTTATATGGCGAGATGGCGCCCTTGCCGTGGAAACCTGACCCTGGGGCACTGGTTCATCCCTGTTCTGCTGATGAGCCTTCTGGGCGGGACGCTCGGCTCCGCGGGGGAGCTTGGCCGCGATGCGCAAATCGCAAACGACCGTGCGCTTGCTTATCGTGACGCTAACCAAACTGAGCAATCACTATGGCCTGTTCTTTCAGGCAGTCCCGGGGCCATGCATGTGGTGCCTGTGTCAGACATGGCTGCAGCTTCCTCCGCAACAGCGGGGACAGCCTGGTCTGTCTCCGCCCCGACCAGGTCGTACCAGATGCAGATCAACCTCGCCAATCCATTCTCGATATCGTCAATGGACAACACAAATGCTTCAGATCCGTCCATGGCTTCGCCCTTCGTGGAGCCGCCGGCGATCATACCGGATCTGGTCGAGCTGGGCGATATCGTGACATTGCAAGCCGGCGTGTTGGCCCCGGGGGCGAGCTTTGAGCAGACGCGGCTGTTCCTCGACGATGCCAATGTGACCGGGGCGCTCACGACCCAGACCGACGGAACGGCGACCTATGTCACCACCGAGCCGGGCCGGCTGACCTGGCGCGTCATCGCCAGAAATGCCGCGGGCAATCTCTCGACACTAGAGCGCTCGGTGATGGTCACCGCGATCTCCACCGATCTTCCGGAAGCGACATTGCTGCGTGCCATGACGCCCGGCGTGGCCGCTCCGGGGCCCTTCTCGGACGGTCTGGTGGTCGGGTTGATCGGCGACACACAGAGCGCAGAGGTCGAGCTGGCCGCGACGGCCGCCTCTGGCGCCAATGGCCAGACCCTGGAGGTCCGCGTGGTGTCGCAAGAGGGCGATACCGAGCAGGTTGGCTGGACGCCTCTGGGGACCGTCTTCGGCGGCGCTGTGTCTGGAACAGTCTCTGTTCCGAAGTCTACGGGCTGGAACAAGGTGCAGATGCGCTATGCCAGCGACCCCGATACGGTCTGGGAAGATACGACCAAATGGGGCGTGGGCTATAAAGTGCTGCTGCTGGGTCAGTCCCAGGTGGTGATCATGCTGCGTCAGGCGCTCAGCCTGCATGATATGCAGCATCCCGGGACGGCGTCTTACTATGACAACCAGGATGCGGCCCCGATCTTTGGTCTGATCGATACCAACACCGCAGGCGGCGGTCTGCAGGCGATGGTCGACCAGTTCCGCGCCTTCGACCCGGACACGCCGCTGATGCTTGTGCGTGAGGCGATCCCCGGCCAAGGCACGCTGGATCTGGTTGATGACAGCCGTCCCGGGCGGACATGGGCAGACATGCAGGAACGCGTGGACGCCTATGGCGGCGACTACACGGCAGTTGTGCAGATGTGGCCCTCGGAAGACAGCGGGGATTTCTCTAACGATGCAGAGGCTCCTTACCGGATCCTCATTGGCGACACGGACTGGATCGCCCAGAGCCCCTATGCGGCGCAGGTGGACCACACCCTCGCGGATGTTCTGGAGCCCGGTTATGTCTTCGCCCAGCACCCGGCAACGCGGCACAAATACAGCCTGGGCGACATGCGGGCGAGCGAGATCGCGGTGGCAAATGCCTATGGCCTGCCCGTTGGTCCGCCGATTGTGGACTTCCAGCTCGAATGGTTGGGCAACAGGCTCGACAATGGCCACCCGGAACCGGAAGGCCCCGGCAATATCCGCTTTGGCGCCCGTCTGGGGGTCACGCTGGCGCGGGCCCTGGGGCTCGATACCTCGCAAAACCCCTATATCACCGGCACGGCCGAGTTGAGTGCGGATGGCACATTCCTCATTGTCCCCCTGACCCCGATCAATGGGGGCTCCATGTATGCGATCGAGCCGAGCGATCTGGCGGGCTGGCGCGTGGATAACGACCCGAACGGGTTTGTGGCGGAGCTTCACGGCAACAGCGTCTGGCTTGTGAA
Source organism: Dinoroseobacter sp. S76 (assembly GCF_049801095.1). Taxonomy (NCBI): domain Bacteria; kingdom Pseudomonadati; phylum Pseudomonadota; class Alphaproteobacteria; order Rhodobacterales; family Roseobacteraceae; genus Dinoroseobacter; species Dinoroseobacter sp. S76. Next base: position 60,252 of record NZ_JBNAGH010000015.1, read on the forward strand.
AGACAGCGGTACATGGTCCCCGGGCGCGACAGTTTCCAAGGTCAGCAACCTGACGATCAACACCGCAGACACGGCAGCCGAGGAGATCCGGATCACGCAAGGCGAGGTCTATGAGACCTGGGCGCCTGATATTCTCGGTCTTGGTATTCCGGTGCACGGTGTGCAGGTGGGCGGCCAGTGGACCCTGCCGTCCCTCAGCGTCACCTCTGGGGCGGTTGCGGGATCTCAAACCGCCTCGGCGCCGGATGCTTTCGCGGCAGCGGACTGGACGGCCACGGATGCGGCCAATGGCGGAGGGGTCGATATCGCGATTGCACGCCTCCCGAAAACAAACGGCGCGCCCCTCACGACCCTGGAGTACCGCATCGACGGCGGGGCATGGACCGACGCGGGCGGGGTCGGGGATTTCACCCTGACAGGTCTCGCGGTGGATACGGAGATCGATCTCCAGCTTCGTGTGGTCAACGCAACCGGAGCCGGGTCGGCGAGCGATACCAAGAGCGCCACCCCGACAGGCACGGCGGCCCTGACCGGGTTCCTCCGCGCCTTTGGGAGCGCGACACTCGGGGACGACCAGACCGCGCTCGACGATTTCGCGCCGGTTGGCTCCATGCTGGCCGAGGTCATGGCGAATGCAGCGGCCCCGGGCGGGCAGGCGCTGGCTTTCTACAAGACATCGGGCAATCTCAACGAGCTGACCGATACGGCGGTGACCGAGGCGATCTCGCCCGGGTTCACGACACTCACGGTCGAAGGGGCGTTCAGAACGTCCTCCTCGGGAAGTGACCGGTACTTCATCGGCTCTCGGAAAGGCGCAACCCGGATGACGGGTCTCTTTTTCAGCGGCGATCATGTGTTCCTGGTGACGGATCTGGACGCCGGAACCCTGGATTATGGGGTCGGCGCACGCCCGTTCCTGTTCCAGAACAGCGGGCCGCAGCAGGATATTGCGTTCAAGCTGGAGATCACCGGCGATACGATCCGCGGCAAGGCCTGGCCCCTCTCGGGCAGCGAGCCGGTGGATTGGGTCGAGATCACCACCTCGGATAACAGCGATATCACCGTGGACAGCTTTGGCCTCTTCGCGCGCACCAATGGCACTGCGGCAACGGCCGGGCAGCTCTACTGGTATGACGTCGCCGTATCAGAAACGGCCGCCGCGTCGGCAGCCAGCCCCGAGAGCTTTGCGGTGGCGGATTGGTCTGCCCAGGATCTTGCCAATGGCGGTGACATCCTCGTCACGATCCAGAGCCTGCCGAATGCCAATGGGGCGCCGATCCTCGGTCTGGAGTACCGTGTGGATGGCGGGGCCTGGACCAATGCAGCAGGTCTGGGAGATTTCACCATCTCGGGCTTGCCGGTGGATGCCCCTGCGAGCATCGCGCTGCGGGCCCTCAACGGGATCGGCGCGTCTGCTGCCAGTGACACCAAGACCGTGACCCCCACCGAGGCCACGCAAGCGTCCGATTACGATTACTTGCGGAGCTTCGAGGCCGCGGGTTTGGGGGATACCCAGCTGCAACTCGATGCGTTTGTTCCCGTGGGATCCATGAGCGCCGAGGTGGTGGCGAATGCGGCCGCACCGGATGGCAAGGCGCTCGCCTTCTGGAAGACGACCGGCAATCTGAACGAGCTGACGGACACGGATGTGGCCGCGCGCCTTTCGGGGGGCTTCTCGAGGCTGACAGTCGCAGGGGAACTCCGAACATCTGCGGGCGGCGGGGACCGGTATTTCGTCGGGCTTCGCACCGGGGGCGCGCGGATAACGGGTCTCTTCTTCAGCGGCGATCATGTGTTCCTGGTGACCGATATGGATGCGGGCACCCTGAATAACGGGGTCGGGGGGCGGCAGTTCCTGCTCCAGGGCATCGGCGCGCAACAGAATGTCCGCTTCGCCTTCGAGATCTCGGGCGACACGGTTCAGGCAAAAGCCTGGCCTTCCTCCGCCGCCGAGCCTGCGGGCTATACGAACACGATCACCACGTCAGATAGCAGTGTGATCACCGCCGACAGCTTCGGTCTGTTCGCCCGGACCAATGGCAGTGTGACAAGCGCGGGCCAGCTCTATTGGTACGGGGTCGATCTCGACTAGGGGCCGCGCGTCGCACCTGACAACGCCGGGTGCGGCGCGGATCCGAAGGCCGGAATGACGGCCCAGGTCCAAGAGAGCCGGGTCATCATCGCCCAGAACCAGGGAGCGCAGGACTGCGTTCCCTGACAGTGCAAAAGGCCTGGCAGGGGGAGAAAGGGCCGATCCCTGATCCCAGGCGGCACTTTCTGCAAGGAAGCGGTTCAGCTCGGCCGGGCGTCGGAAAAGGCCTGGGCCATGGCCGCGGCGTCCAGTCTTTTGGGCACATCGGCCGGGGGTTGGCGTTCAAACCCACCTCTCAGCGTGGCGATGGCTTCGGGACGGAAGCCCTTGAGGGCCAGCTGTGCGGCCTTGGCGATCGTAAAGGCCCAGGCCGTTGGCAGACTGAGCGGGCGGAAGCGTTTGATAAAGCGCAGCCGTGCACGATGCTTGAAGTAGAGCGAGAAGGATGAGGCCGGCCGACCCAGGGTCGGTGAGCCGATCGCGGTCCCGGCCTTGTGATACACAATCGCCTCAGGGCACATGGCCAGGCGCAGAGCGCCCCGTCTGAGCGCCCAATCCACCTCTTCATAATAGAGGAAATAGCTCTCATCCATCGGCCCGACCTGATCATAGAACTGGCGGGTGACAACCATGCTGGCCCCGGGGATGAACTGCATCTGTTCGCCATCCGGAGCAGCGGTATCCGCAAATTTCGAAAACAGGTTCAGGTTGCTGGTCACCCCGGTGAGCCAGTTGATGGTGCCGCCATCATTCTGGATGGTGTCCGGGGTGTTATAATAGAGAATGCGGGCCGCCATCATGCCCCAATCCGCGGGCGTGTCGTGGCGGGACAGCGCGCCGGGTGTTTCCGGGGTCACCACACTGTCGGGGTTCAGAACCCAGAAACGCGTCACCTCGGGGCGGGCGGCCAGATGCGCGAGCCCCCGGTTGACCCCTCCGGCAAAGCCCGCATTGACGCCCGTATCGATCAGGGTGATGTGATGACCGTCTTGCCCGAGGGCCGCGTCCGGATCATGGATCGTGATCGGCTTGGGCGTCGCGGTGATTTCCAGGGGGCTGTCCTTGGGGCAGAGATAGGCCTTGTCGCCCGAGGCCCAGGACGCGATCCGCGCCAGCGTATCGTCATCGGACGCGTTATCCACAACCACAATTTCAAGCTGGACATCCGAGGCCGCGAGCAGGCTTTCCAGGCAATCCAGGATCTCGTCAGCGGCGTTAAACGTTACGATCACAACACCTAGTCTAGAATTGGCCATACTCTTTTGCGATCCTGTGTGGGAGTGGGTAACAACCTATTGGCTAGCTTGGGTTCGAGTTAAAGTCGACAGAAAATCAAGGGCTCGGAAACGTCCGGATATAGGATGGAGTTAAGATGTCTCAGATACCTGAATCAAAGTTGAATATTTACGAAGAGAGGGGCTGAAAATGGCTTTGCAGTATACAGGCAAGCATTCCGACACGTTCATGGAAGCTGCCAAACGCTATGGTCTTTTGCCAACCATCCGCACGCGCTTGCGGGATCTGGTCCTGCTGGTGCGGCGCCTGTATCTTGTCAAAGTCTGGAAGATGGACATCCATCCCTTCACCCTGATCTCTCTGCAGGCCATTCTGGACCGGACCTATCCGCGGGGCATCCATGTCGCCGAAGGCACGGCGATTTCCTTTGATGCAGTGGTTCTGTCCCATGACCATATCGCGGGCAAACATACGGATACGCGGATCGGCAAATACTGCCAGGTCGGGGCCCGCAGCATGATCATGCCCGGTGTGACCATTGGGGATCACAGTGTGGTCGCGGCAGCGGCCATCGTCACAAAGGACGTGCCACCCAGATCCATTGTGGCAGGCAATCCGGCCCGGGTGATCCGCTCGAACATCATGACCACCAATTGGGGCAAGATCACCGAGACCGGCCACAAGCCCGGCGAAACCCCGCCGCCCCCTGAAGACACGCCAGAGACCGCCGCGTCCTGACCTGTTGGCGGGGCCAATGGGCGCATAACGACCGGCGGGAGGCTCTGCTCTGACGCCAGGGTTGCGCGTCGCTGAACCGGCCTCTCTTGCTGGTCTGTCGCCTCGGGTGGCGCACAGGCCCCCCAGATCGGGGGCCTTTCCGGGGGTCTTTTCCGGGGCAGGGGCGCACCGAGCGCTGTTCAGGACGCCAGATGCGCCCGGATGTATTGCAGGACCGCGCGCGGACGCATCCCGCCAAGCTTCAGGGCCATACGGGCCGCCGCGCGCGCCTCTTGCGGCTCTCCGATCGCGCGGAAGCGCCCGGCAACAATGCCCCATTGCAAGGCGCCCGCCTGAGGATGGGCGCGCAACAGGGTCTCGTGCTTGCGCAAGATGTCACGATGGGCCCAGGCCCAATTGGCCCGGGCATGGGTCAGGGAATTGTCCGAGAACCGCTGAACCACCAGCGCATCGGGCACGGGGAGTATCTGACCCACCTGCGACAGGCGCAGGGCCAATTCCCAGTCTTCCAGCGCGCGAAAACTCAGATCGAACAGCCCGAGATCCAGCAGAACATCTCGGCGCGCGATCAGGGTCTGCGTGCTGATGAGGCTGCGCTGGAGCAGAGCTTCGGTGATCTCCCCGGACGCATAGCCGCCCGCCGGGGCAAGACGCAGCACGGGATCGGGCCCCGCCAGATCCCCGGTGATGATCATCCCGCAATAGCTGGCCACGACGGACGGATCAGACAGGCAAGGCACCTGCCGTGACAGCTTTTCCGGCAGCCATATGTCGTCACTGTCTTGAAACGCGACCAGCGGGGCGCTCGCGGCCAGGATCCCTGTGTTGCGCGCGCCGGATGGTCCCGCATTGCTCCGGTGCCGCAAGACCCCGATGCGGGGATCGTCCAGTCCCATCGCAACCGCCACGGTCTCATCATCCGAGCCGTCATCAACAATGATCACCTCGAGATTGTCATAGGTCTGACCGAGCACCGAGCGGATCGCAACTTCGATGGTGGCGGCGCGGTTATAGGCCGGGATGACAACACTGACCTCCGGCGCCTCTACATCCGGCCTATGGCAGATGTCGACAGCATCGAGACTGCTGGTATCCATTTACTTTCTCTGCTGTTTTCGGTGGATTGCTTTCCCATCCATGACGGCATCAAACAATCTCATTTCAACCTGTGGCCTTCTGGGCATATGCGTGTGAAGGCAGCCAAAGCCTGAACGCTCAGGCAACACTACGCAGGCACAGGTATATGCCATCCTGCCGCGTTTGAAAGATGAAGCGACAGGATGCTCCCATATGCCGCTGCCTTTCGCAGGGCTGCCTTTTCTGGCGCTGGCCCGCCATCATCGCCAATCCGCTCTGGTCTGTGTCCTCAATGGGGGGGCGCGTGATCGCGCGGAAGACCGACGCGCGAGGGCGTTCGGGCTGTGCGGGGGCCGATGGGGGTGTCGCTCTTGCGTTTGGAACGCGCCCCCCGGTATCGCCCCCTGTAATCGGAATTATGTGAATTTAGCGCCCCCAGGGAGCCGTCATGCGGCGCTCTCAG
>NZ_JBNAGH010000016.1:0-50304 GCF_049801095.1 Dinoroseobacter sp. S76
GGGCGGCAAATCCGGTTCCACCTTCAGCGGATCCGGGATTTCCGGGGCCGATGTCACCATCGCGCTTGGCGGCGACGCAGGCGAAGGCGACACGGCAGGCACCGTGGATGTCGACAATTCCGGCGACATCTCCGTCAGCGGGGCCAATGCCAGCGCAATCTATGCCGAAAGCCTCGGCGGTGCGGGGGGCAAGGCCGGGACTGTGATGGATGTGGACGCGATCTCGGTCGGCGCGGTCGAGATCGCCGTGGGCGGCCAGGGCGGCGATGGCGGCACCGCAAGTGCTGTGACCATCGACAATTCCGGCGACCTCACGGTCAGTGGCGAAAACGGCATCGGGATCTATGCCTCCTCCCAGGGCGGCGAAGGCGGCAACAGCAGCAACACGATCACCACCGAAGCCCTGACCGCCGATGCGATCAACGTGGCTATTGGCGGCGGGGGCGGCGCGGGCGCCGTTGCCGCGGACACCACTGTGGTCAGTTCGGGCGACATCACCACCACCGCGGATCTGGGCTACGGCATCCTCGCGCAATCCATCGGCGGGGCCGGAGGCAATGGCAGCACGGTCATCGACTTCAGCGGGCTGAGCGTGCTGTCTGCGGCCACGGACGGGATCGCGGGCGATGTGCAGGTGAACCTTGGCGGGGATGGAGGCTCTGGGGGCGTGTCCGGAGAAGTGCTCGTGCAGCTGGGGGGCGACATCACCACCAGCGGAGACAAAGCCTATGGAGTTCTCGCCCAGAGCATAGGCGGCAATGGCGGCTCCGGCGGCTCGGTCTATTCCTTCAACGCGGATCTCTTCTCGACCACGGATATGAATGTGGACGTGTCCGTGGGCGGCTCGGGCGCGGGGGGGGCGACCGGCAATACCGTCTACGGAACGAGCTACGGCGACATTCAGACCGACGGCCTCTATGCCCATGGCCTGTTTGGCCAAAGCGTCGGCGGCTCAGGCGGCGCGGGCGGCAGCGTCACGGCCTATAGCGTGACGACAACCACGGAGTTCGACCTGGGGGTTTCCGTCGCCGTGGGCGGCGAAGGCGGCGACGGCTCGGTCGCGGGCGACGTGGCCCTGACGAATTTCGGTGACATCTCGACGACATCCGAAGGCTCCGTCGGCATGTATGGCCAGAGCATTGGCGGCGATGGCGGCGACGGGGGCAGTGCCAGCACGGTGGTGCTCGGCGCGACGGTTGCCGATGCCGATAGCGGCACGCTCTCGGTGGCGATTGCCGTGGGTGGCGAAGGCGGCACCGGCAATGATGGCGGGATCGTCGCTCTCGACAATGAAGGCTCCATTGCCACCACCGCCGAGAGCAGCGACGCGATTTTTGCCCAATCGGTCGGGGGCGGCGGTGGGGATGGCGGCTCTGCCGCGGCCACAGCGGTGGCCTATGTCTCCGGCGACGAGGACTCGATCAACCTGAGCGCCTCCTTCCTTCTGGAACTGGGCGGATCCGGCGGCAGTGGCGGCGATGGTTCAACCGTTGCGGCCGTGAACTCCGGCACGATTTCCACCGATGGCGATGTGTCCTACGGCATTTTCGCGCAATCGGTCGGCGGTGGCGGCGGCACGGGCGGCGAGTCCGGATCCTCCACGTCTTCGGAAAGCTCTGACATCTGGGTCGAGATCGAAGACGCCGCCTCGGACCTCAAGGGCACGCTCCTGAGCGGTTATTCACTCTACTCCCTGTCCCAGAACTACAGCAGCTATTTCACCAATTGGGCGATCTCGGTCGGAGGATCCGGCGGCGCAGCAGGCGATGGCGGAGCGACCAGCGTCTACAACTACGACGAAATCACCACCTCCGGGACCGACTCCACCGCGATCTATGCGCAATCGGTCGGGGGCGGCGGCGGCACCGGGGGCACAGGAACCGGCGCCTCGATCACCACGAAAGCCGAGGTCGGCGGCGATGGCGGCGCAGGCGGCCATGGCGGTGACCTCCTGGTGTTCAACCGGGGTGACATCACGACCAGCAACGCGCGGGCCAACGGGATCTGGGCCCAATCGGTGGGGGGCGGCGGCGGAGACGCTGGCGATGTGGAAGGCGCTTTCGGGGCGGGCGTGGATGACCTCTTCAGCGCGCTCACCGATACGGGCGACGTCAACTTCTCCATCGATATCGGCGCGAATTACGATGGCGATGCCGGGAATGGCGGCGATGGCGGTGCCGTCACCGTCGAACTCAGCGCCGCTGACCTGACCACCAATGGGGACAGCGCGATTGGCATCTGGGCGCAATCCATCGGCGGCGGCGGCGGCACCGCCGGCAGCACGTCCCTCTCGATCTATTTCGCAGGCTCCAACGGCGCCGAAGGGGATGGCGGCGATGTCGATGTCAGCCTGGATGGCGGCAATGTGAGCGTGACGGGCGACGCCTCCGTGGGTCTTTTTGCGCAATCCAGCAGCGGCGCCACTTACTCCAGCGAGGACACCGACGATCTCGACAGCTATTTCGAGTACGATGGCGACAGCAGCTACGAGTCCGGCGACGTCACCATCGCGCTGAGTGACGGCTCCAGCATCGCGGTGAGCGGCGAAAACAACCGCGCGGTCATGGCCGCCGCAACGGGCTATAGCCTCTCGGGCGCAATTTCCATCAGCGTCGACGAGACCAGCTCCATCACCGGCGAGACCGGCAATGCCCATGTGATCTCGCTCTATGATGGCAACACCAACAGCATCACCAATTACGGCAGCATCGAAGACCTCGATTTCACCGATACCAGCCGGGACAGCGACGTCTATGTCATCCACACGGAGGTCTCCAGCGATGGCTATGACAGCTCCGGAAGCAGCGGTCAGGGCGCGGTGACAATCTCCAATTACGGCACGATCTCGGGCTCGATTGACCTCTATGAAGACGCCACAGGCAGCAGTTTCGTGAACGGCTCCGGCGGCACCTTCAACATGGGCTCCGTGGTGCGCCTCGGCGAAGGCGGCGGCACGCTGAGCAACGCCGGAACCCTGTCGCCCGGCGGCGTGGATGAGCTCTTCACCACGACGATCTCCGGCGGCGCGCTGGATCAGGGCGAGGATGGCATCCTCCTGATCGACCTCGAACTGAATACCGGCGCCGATGACGAAGAGGCCGACCTGATCGTCGCCAGCAGCGTCACGGATCTCTCCGGCACGCTCGAGATCAACGCGACCGGCGACACCAATGTCTCCGACGGCGATAGCGGCTCGGTCTACATCCTCGTCGCGGACGATCTGAGCGCCGAGGATCTGAGCGTCGAGGATGGCGCCATCGTCCAATACGACATCGCGGTCGTGTCCGGGGACATCACCACAGGGGGCGACACCTATAGCGACACAGACGCGGTCCGGCTGAGCTACACGATCGACACCAGCGCCTCCGGCGCCAGCGTCAACACGACCAACCTGTCGAACTATATCATGTCGGACAGTTCCGAGAGCCTCTCCAGCAGCGCAGAGCTGAGCAGCGCTCTGGCGTCAAACGCGCTCGTCTTTTCCGCCAGCCCCCCGATCTCCAACGAAGACGCCATCTCGTCCGAGACCCCGGACACCCTGTTCGGCAGCGCGGCCCCCCGCGGCGCTCCGGTCCCGATTGCCGACCCCCTCTCCGCTGGCCCCGAGATCTCCGATGCCGGGCCGAGTGAGGCAGAGGCCGCCGCCCAAGCCCTCTTCAACGATGTCCTGAACGCAGACACCGCCGAGGACGCGAACCGGCTCGCCGCCGCCCATGTGATGGATGAAACCGGCGCCGCCCTGTTTGCCGCGCGTCAGGCAAGCCGGACGGTCCATACCCATCTGCGCTCCTGCCCGACACTCGAAGCCGCGCGCTTCTTGCGGGAACAGGATTGCAACTGGGTCAGCCTGATCGGCGGCAAGACGCGGTTCGAGAACGAGGCCGGCGGGGCTGGCGCCACGGTTGATGAGCGCTCCTTCGGTCTGGCCGGCGGAGCGCAGCGGGTGCTGGATGATGGCCTGATCCTCGGCGCCCTGCTCCAGTATCAGGACGTGTCCCTCTCCGGCACCGGCTTCGACCAGGACGGGGAGCGCGTCATCGCGGGCGCCATCCTGAAATATGAAACGGGCCCGCTGACCTATTCGCTCTCCGCCGCCCTCGGCCAGCAGGACCTGGATGCCGAGCGCGCCTATACGCTGAGCGGCGCCATGCACACGGCCGCATCGAACCTGCAGAGCCAGATCTTCTCCGTGGATGCCCAGGTGGCCTACCTGCAACAGCTCGACACGGCCTATCTGCGCTGGGGCCTCGGGTTCGGCCTCTACCACACCCGGCAAGACGGGTTCACCGAAACCGGGGACGGGCCGCTGAACTGGTCCATGCGCAGCAGCGAGGAAACGGATTTCGTGATCCGCCCGCATCTGGAGATCGGCACAACCTTCGGCGAAGGCGACCAGCTGGGCCGCGTTTTCGCCGGGTTCGGGCTCACAGCCAATCTCACGGATCCGGAAAACGAGGTCAAAGGCAGCCTTGTTGGCCTCACCAGCAATGGCGAGATGTCCCATGTCTTCGGATATGATCGCTACGCCGCCGAGCTGCGGCTGGGGCTCGAATACAACCTGTCCCAAACCACGCGGATCTCCCTGCGCGGCAATGGATTGCTGTCCGAAAACGCGCGCAGCGGAGAGCTCTCGGCCGCCATGATATGGACCTTCTGATCCGTGTTGATGGCAGGAGACGGCGCAAAATCGCCCGGAGGCCAAAGCTGGCGCCTGCTTGAGCCCTCCTCGGCACGGCGCGGCGCATCCATATGTCCCGCTTTGAACCTGGCACCGATGTCGGCACCGTGTTCAATGACCGCGAAGCGCGCAGGCGCGGAGCACCTCCACTCCCGGTGCACTCTCAACTGACAGATCGCGCGCACAGACCATGCGGGCATTGACGTTTGCACCGCCATTGCCCGCTCCTTTTGGCCTACATTTTGCTTATGGAGTTTCCGCCATCTGCGATCATCGCACTGCCGGTCACGAATGACGCATTGTCCGAGAGCAGAAACAAAGCGGCCTGAGCGATTTCCGACGGCTCTGCCATCCTTTTCAAAGCGTGCAACCCGCGCACAACCTCGTGGAAACTGGCATCGTCTCCCGCCATCGGCGTCAATGTCCCCCCGGGCAACAGTGCGTTGACGCGCACGTTGTCTGCTCCGTGTTCCGCAGCCAGAACCTGCGTCATCCCGATCAACCCGGACTTCGCAGCCGCATAAGCCGCCATGCCAGGCAGTCCTATCGTGTATCCGACAAAGGAAGACGTAAACACGAGAGACCCGCCCCCGTTTTCAAAGAGCGCCGGTATCTGGTGTTTCGCCGCGTAAAAGCCGCTGCTGAGATTGACCGCGATGACCCTGTCCCAATTGCTGGATCGCATATCGGAAACCGGCCCCATATCTCCGACAATGCCGGCATTGTTGAACGCGCCATCAAGCCGCCCAAAAGCCTCCTGCGCGCAGTGGACAAGCGCCTTGGCATAGGCCTCGTCGCTGACATCCCCGGCAAGGCAGACCGCATGTCCATTGGCTTGCGAGATCTGCCGGACCACCTGATCCAGTTCCGCTTGCCTGCGTGCGCCGAGCACCACATTTGCCCCCTGTGAGGCAAGCAGCAATGCGGTTGCCGCGCCGATCCCACTGCTGGCACCGGTGACGATGAAGGTTCTGTCCTTGAGTTCCATTCTTTGCCTTTCGATCATTGGACAGAGATCGAATAGGACAAGGCTCTTCGCCCGAGCGACCCGGATCATGCCATGAGGGACCGCGGCCACGGCAATGCGCAAGATCCGGGTCGGATGGCTGCGGCAGTATGAGAGCAACCACGTCTGCAGCATGCAGCATCTGAGCCCGGGAACGCCCCGCCGGGCTCGGAAGCTCCGCTCTGTCGCTCCAAGATCCCAGCCGATGGCCGCGCTGCGCGTCGCCCCACTCGCTCACAGGTCCCGGTAGCTGATCAGCGTTATCCCGAGCTGCGCGATGCGCTCCCGGATCGCGGGGGTCGTCAGGGTCTCCAGGCATGTCACACGATCCTTGGCGACATCCTCATACCCATCATGCCCCGTCATGCTCAGCTCTGGCGACGCCATCGCGGGATGGTCGATGAAAACATGTGTGCCCTCCTCAAGCCCGTCGAGCGCCCGCAAGAAGGCGTCAACCCGTCGCTCCGTCTCTCGTGGGAATTTGGGATAGCCCGCAAATCTCGGCAGGCCATGGCCAAAGGCATCATCCTTCAGGCCAAACTCCCTGCAAAGATCCGCAATGACATCGCCGAGCCGCGCATCGAACGCCCGGAAATGCGCCGCCATATGACAGCTGACATGGGAGGCGTTTGGGAACATCGCGACCCCAAGCGCGATCTGCGCGCGAAGCTCCGCCGCAACCTCCTCAAGGGACCACTCCACCTCGGACAGAGAGGGCCTGCCATCCCCGTCCCGCGGCCTCAGCAATGGCAGAAAGCACCCGGCCGGATCGGTCAGGCTCTTGGCCTGCGTCAGCGGTCGCCACTTCACCGCGTCCCATTCGGATGTGAGGGTCAGGTGAATGCCGACATCTATCTCGGGGCGGTCATTGAGGGTCAGAGCCGCATGGGGAACCCACGCGCAAGGCATCATGACTTCGACACTCCGCGCGATGCCCTCCGTGCAGGCACGCAAACAGCCCATGGTCGAGGACCAGCTGGATCCGGCGTCATCCGCCCGGACGAGCAATCGAATGTCACGGTTCATCACACGCTCCCGTTCCTGCCACTCCGGTCAGAGTTCCACAGAGGCGCGGATCATGCACGCACGCGCGTTGCCATGAAATGTCGCGCCGGGGACAGGGGGGCGGGGACAGGGGGGGGCGGGTTCGGTCCAAACGCAGCGACGACGATCAAGACATGACAGCGCCCGGCTGAGGCCAACCGCCTGCCCAAAGACCCCAAGCGCACCTGCCCAAAGCAGGCACGCCCTGGAGAAGCCAAACACTTTGCCCCAGAGGCCCCAGAGACCCCCGAGGCGACGGACCTCGCTCCCACCACACGGACCGGAATGTTGCACCATCAGCTGCGCCGCGCTCGGGCCACAAATCCCTCGATCCTCGCGGCATTCATGCGACCAGAGCGACAGACGTCAAAAAAACTTGCCCGGAAATGAGGCGCTTCCTACCCTGATCGCCGAGATTGGAGGCCCTTTTCATGACATGGTTTTTTCGCGCGACGGCACTTGCGGTCCTGACCCTTCTCCTCGGGTGCAACCCGGTCACCACGAGCAACACAAGCTCCACGGTCGCGGCGCGTCTGGCCCCTCCCACCGATCCCGGCGGCCCGGCGGTTTCCTTCCCGGACCGTTGGGAGATGCCGGAATCCGCCCGCCCCAATGACGCAACCATCTCCCTTTATGAGGACAACCGGCGCGAGTGGCGACGGCGGCTCGTGAACAGCGGAGATATCTTTGTCATCTCCCCCGCGGGCAATGCCGTGCCCTTCCGACGCGCGCCGACCCCCCAAAGCGCCGTGGTTGAGGGGCAGCTCGAGCAGGGCTACCTGCTCAACTATCTCTATTACGACAACGGTGTGATCCAGTATGACGGCTTGGCCGCCAATGGCAGATTTCGCCGCGACCTGAACAATGACACCCTGTTCTTCACCCATTCCTCGGGCAAGAGCATCACCTCCTATATCGTCGGCCATGCCATTTGCGAGGGCCATATCTCCTCGGTGGATGAGGTGATCGACTGGCCGATGATGCGCGACACGCTCTATCAGGGGCAGCCGCTGCGCAACCTTCTGAACATGAAGGCCGGAGACCGCCACGTGGTGGATCAAGGCACCAACCGCATCATCGGCTCCACGCTGCACAACCGCGATATGGGGTTGGACACGGCGGCGTTCCTCCTGCGAGGGACCGAGCCGCGCGGCAGCAGTTTCTTCTACAACAACTTCGTCACGGATGTGATCGAAGGCTACACGGCCTTCAAAGCCGGCAGCGACTATCCGAGCCTCGTGCGGCGCGTCTTCCGCGACAAGATCAGGATCGCGGATACGGTCAGCATCTTCCAGCGTCCCAGGACCCTGACCAATGGCGCAAGATCCCCCTATTACGGCCAGCCCCAGGCACGCGCGACCTATCACTACCTCATCACACGGATGGATTTCCTGCGCGTGGCTCAGGCAATGATGCGCGACTATCAAACTAATACCTGTGTCGGGCAATATCTGCGGCAAATGCAGGCCCAAGCCGTGCCCAGCGGGTTCTATCGGCCCAATGACGGCAATTCCTGGATGTGGCTCCACTCCTATGCCCGGCAATATGGTGGGCAGTTCTACTTTGGTTTCGACGGGATGCGCGGGCGCAACATCATGGGCACCATGGGGTTGAACGGGCAGAACATGCTGATCGATCTCGACGCGAGCCGGATCGTGGTCACAAACGCAGCGGCGACCGGGTGGGATGTGCAACGGCTGGTTGTGGATGTCATTCGGAACGGCAAACTGCCCAACTAGGGAACGCCCCTCCCCGAAATCGGGCGCTGGCTGCGGGTCTTTGTCCGGCACCGCCCGCCGCATTGCCCCTGGCGACCAGGCCCGTCCCGCTCAGGTCAGCGCCTGCTTCAAGAAGTCGATCGTGACCCGGACTTTCCGTGGCAAGTAGCTGCGCGACGGGTAAAGGACCCAAGCCGCGGTCTCGAACTCCGTCGCCGAGCAGTCGTGGTCTGGAAACACGTCCACCAGACGTCCCGCGTCAAGGTCGTCTTTGACCAGCCAATCCGCGAGCAGAGCCGGGCCAAGGCCGTTGAGCGCCGCGAGACGCAGCGACAGCGCATTGGCGATGATCACCTTGCCAAAAACCGGCACCTCGACCGGCTCTTCGCCGTCGCGTCGAAACCGCCAGCGGGTTCGAAACTCAGGCAGGGCAAAGCGCAGGCAGCTATGGGCCTGCAGGTCCGTTGGCACCGCCAGCGCGCCACTCCGCGCCAGATATTGCGGCGACGCCACCACGCGATACCTCGTGTCGATCAGCTTGGAGCGGATCAGATCGCCCGCAGGCTCCGGGGTCAGGCGGATGGCCAGATCGATGGAATGCGCCGCCAGATCCAGATTTGCGTCACTGGGCAGGATCTCGAGCGAGATATCCGGGTAGCGCGACGCAAACTCAGCCAGATGCGGCACAACACAGGTCTGCGCGAAGGCCACCGAGGTGGTCAGGCGCACCGTGCCCGCAGGCTGTCGCGACACCGCGCGCGCATCCTCATGAGCCCGGTCCAGCTCCTCCAACAGGGGCACAAGACGGGCCAGATAGATCTCCCCCTCTTCCGTGACCGACAGGGATCGCGTGGATCGCTGGAAAAGACGCAACCCCAATTCCGCCTCCACCGCAGCAACACTGCGCGACACGGATGAGGGGTCGACCGACAAAGCGCGCGCCGCCGCTGCAAAGCTGCCCTGTTGGGCCACCAGCGTGACGGTCCTGAGCTGCTCGATATCCATTCGTGCATCTTTTGCACGACAGCCTCACAAATCGAAGCATTTTTTGTCGATTTCGACATGAGTATCTCCAACGGATCGCAGCCTATCCGGAGAAACACCATGAAAATCGAGACCTCGGTCGCACTGGTCACGGGCGCAAATCGCGGCGTCGGCCATCACTATGTCGCGCATCTGCTCGCGCAGAACGCAGCCAAGATCTATGCCACCGCCCGCGATCCCGGCACCCTCCGGGAGACGGTCGCGCTGGACCCTCAACGGGTTGTGCCGCTGGCCATAGATGTCACCGACACCCCCATGATCGCAGCGGCCGCGCGCCGGGCCCATGACGTCACGCTCTTGATCAACAATGCAGGCGCGCTGACCTTCGGGGGCGCGCTCGACGTCTCCGAGGCAGGCTTGAGCCGGGATATGGCGGTGAACAATGACGGCCTGCGCGAGATGACGCGGGCCTTTACGCCCGTCATCGAAGCAAATGGCGGCGGCGCCGTGATCAACATGCTGACGCTGCTCTCCCTCGTCAGCGCGCCCGGCTTTGCGGGCTATAACGCGTCCAAGGCCGCCGCCTGGTCCATGGCCATGTCCCTGCGCGCCTATCTGCGCCCCAAGGGCATCCGGGTCATCAACGCGTTCCCCGCCGGCATCGATACCGACATGCTGGCGGGCGTCGACGCGCCCAAGGACAGCCCCGCCGCCGTTGTCCGCGATGTGCTCGCCGCCCTGCTGGCAGATCAGGAGGACGTCTACCCGGCCTCGGCCTCAAATGTCTTTGCCGCCTGGCGCGCGGATCAGAAAGCCGTCGAAGCCGCCTTTGCCGAAATGATGTGACGCGAAAAGACAGAGGACCAGTCCGATGAACACAGTCAGCACCAAAACCATCGTCATCACCGGCGCGAGCCGTGGAATAGGCGCAGCTGCGGCGCGGAAATTTGCAGAGGCAGGCGCCCATGTCGTGCTCGCCGCCCGCTCGAAAGCGCGCATCGACGCGATCGCGCAAGAGATCACCGCGGCGGGAGGGGCCGCAACCGCACTCCGCTGCGATGTCAGCCAGGCCACCGATGTCGAACACCTCATCAACGCGGCGGTGGCCGAGACGGGCGCCATCGATGTGCTGATCAACAATGCAGGCCTGATCGATCCCATCTCCCGCCTGTCCGAGAGCGACCCGGAGGCCTGGGGCCAGATCGTCGATGTCAATCTCAAGGGGGTCTATCACGGGCTGCGCTACGCCATTCCGCAGATGGTCCGCGCGGGCGCAGGGACGATCATCAATATCAGCTCGGGCGCAGCCACGGGCGCGCTCGAAGGGTGGAGCCATTATTGCGCAACCAAAGCGGCGGTGCTGTCGCTCACCCGCGTGGCCCACAAGGAATACGCGGAAAAGGGCGTCCGTGTTGTCGGCCTGAGCCCCGGGACCGTTGCGACGGAGATGCAGGTGGCCATCAGGGCCTCCGGCATCAACCCGGTCAGCCAGCTTGACCCCGAGGCGCATATTCCCCCGGAATGGGTGGCAAAGGCGCTGATATGGCTCTGCAGCAAGGACGCCGACCCGCATCTCGGCACCGACTTCTCGATAAAAACGGACGCAGGCCGCGCCGCCGTCGGCCTCGCGCCGCTCGGATGACCGGAGAGCGGGCTCTGCGATACGGACACTGGGGCCGCGCGACGGGGCGGCCCGCACCCGCCCTCCTCGGCGCTCCAAGGGCCTTTGGACCCGTCGGAACAGAACACTAGATCGTCCTCCGAGAGCCGGCTGCTCCATCGGTCATTGGTGCGCTTTCAGGCGCGGTTCATGCAAACGGCCTCGCCTTGCGACGCAGCTCCTGCAAATCCAGAGGCACGCGACGGACGGAGTGCTGATATGCTTGACCTACAACTGCAAACGCTGCGGCTGGCCTCCGAACGGCTGGTCAAACCGTCTCGCTTCAACGCCACGACATGGTTTGACCGTCTGGCCGTCGCCGCGCTCGGCATGACCGTTCTGACGCTCGGATTGCTTGCGCTCGATGACCGCCTGCTCGCCGGGGAGCCCGTCTGGCTCAAACCGCTGAAGTTCTCGGTCTCCTTCGCGCTCCTCTTTGCGACCCTGTCCTGGGCCACCAGGCAGCTGTCCCAACACTGGCAGACAAGCTGGCTGGTGGTCGCCGGCGCGCTTGCGTCAGCCGCCGCCTTTGCCTTCGAGATGGCCTATATCGGCGCACAGGCGGCCCGTCAGGAGGCCTCCCATTTCAACAACTCCTCGCCCTTCCACGCGGCGATGTACGGCTTGATGGGCGCCGGGGCGACCGCGCTCATGCTGACCATCGGTGTCGTCGGCCTCGCAGCCCTGATGGACCGGGAGGCCCGGCTGGACACAGGGCTGCGTCTCGGCATCGTGCTCGGGTTTTTCCTCTCGACGGTGCTGACCTTCTGGGTCGCCGGAGAGCTGGTCAGCAATGGCGGGCGGTATATCGGCCAGCCTGCTGCCGGCGCCGCCACGCTGCCCCTGCTCGGCTGGTCCATGACCGTCGGAGACCTGCGCCCGGCCCATTTCCTTGCCCTGCATGCGATGCAAGTGATCCCGGCCATGGGTTACCTCGCCAGCCGGTTCGCCCTGCCCCGCAGCTTGGTGTGGATCACGGCGGCGCTCTATGCCAGCTTCACCATCATGGTGTTTCTCATGGCTCTCAAAGGCATCCCCCTGATCAGCGCATGACAGGTGACACGGACAAGCAGGGCGCGGGCAAGCAGGGCGCGGACAAGGACAACGCGGACATGGACGGCGCGCGCAACGCGAGCCTGGGCTGGACATCCTATCTGGCAATTTGCGCCCTGGGTCTCACGATTGGGCTGACATCGATCGGGCCAAGCGCCTCCGAAGGGCTGGGGACCCTGAACAGAATGGCGTTTTGGGCCGCCCATGTGGTCCCTGCCCTCATTCTTCTTGCCGTCACGCAGATGGCACTCGGACAGATCAAGCGCCTCTCCACATTGCCGGGATTGCTGCAGGTCATCCTGTCGGCCACCGTGGCCGCGATCCTGTTCTCGCCCCTTGCCCTCGGCATTGACGGGCTTCTGGCGGGTGCGGCGGCCCTCGATGACGACGGAGATACGCTCCTCGCGCGTCTTGTCTCCGAGTTGGGCCATTTCTTCGTGCCGCTCGTCCTGATCTGGACCCTGATCAACGCGCCCAGCCTCCTGCAGCTTGAGCGGGGCGGTCTGCGATCCAGGACCGAAGACGCGCCGCCCCCGGAGGCCGCGCCACCGGATAAGCTGGTCGCGTTCTGGGCCCGCCTCCCGGGCAGGCTCGGCCGCGATCTGGTCGCGCTCTCGGCAGAGCTTCACTATGTGCGGGTCTACACGACCAAGGGCGACACGCTGATCCTGTTCCCCTTCGGTCGTGCGGTCGACCTCTTGCAGGACCAGAACGGGATGCAAATCCACCGATCCCATTGGGTCGCGCTGGACCAGATCGACGAGGTCGTCAGCCGCGACGGGCGGGTGACCTGCCAGATGATCGGCGGCCCGGCACTTCCCGTCAGTCGCAGCTACCGCGCGGCCTTGAAAGCGGCACGGCGCGGCGCCGTCTGACACCCGCAACCACACGGCGCGCACCTCCAGAGATATCTGGCCCGACCATTCGTGCAGGTCGACATGCCATTCGTGCAGATCCTTTTGAAAACAGAACAGTAGGACCGAAGTCTCTCCTCATCGCTTGCAAGGCAGGCGCGTCAATTCAGGATCGAAGAGGATCGCAGATATGCTGACTTCACCATTTTCGCACGGGGCAAGCGCCGCGCTGCTTGTCGCCAGCCTCGGGATGCCGGCTTTCGCAGAGGCACCGGACGGCGGGGTCTACCTGAGGGTCTTTGGCGGCGTGTCATCGCTGGAGGATGGCGACCTGTCCGGGGCCATCTCCGGCGAGACCGGGTTTGACACGGGGCAGGTATTCGGCGCCGCGCTCGGCTATGACTATGCAGGCAGCCCGTTCCGGTCCGAACTGGAATATGCGTATCGGACGGGCGATGCAGATGGCGCCGCCGGGATCTCGGGCGACCTTGCCTCCACGACCCTTGCCCTGAACGGGTACTATGATTTCACACCCATCGCCGGTGGTCGGCTGGTCCCCTATATCGGCGCAGGCCTCGCCTATGTCACCGAGATCGACTTCGATGTCAGCGGTGGCAGCGCCCCCGGCGAGTACAGCGAGACCGGCATCTTCGGCTATCAGCTGATGGTCGGCGCAGATTACGCCCTCTCGGATCGCTGGTCGATCCATGGCGAGCTGCGCTACTTCGATGCGGGCGACCCGTCCTTGCGCGGTCCCGGGGGCACCCTGACCGCAGATTACCAGACCATCGATGTCCTTGTCGGCGCGTCCTACCGTTTCTGAGATCCGGGTTACCCGGTCATCCCGGCCCAACAGGGCCTCCCCTCCCCCACCCTTCAAGAATGGAGAGACACATGAAGGATACACTCAAACTCTGCTCGCTTGTCCTCGGCCTCGGCCTCGGCGTCACAGCCAACACCGCGCAATCCGCAAACATCGTCGAGATTGCGGCGGGCGATGCGCGGTTCTCGACACTCGTCGCAGCCGTCACCGCCGCAGGTCTTGCGGACACGCTGGCGGGCCCGGGACCGTTCACGGTCTATGCGCCGGTCAACGACGCCTTCGCGGCCTTGCCCCAGGGCACGGTTGAGAGCCTTCTCGAGCCGGAAAACAAGGAGCAGCTGACCAACGTGCTGCTCTACCATGTGGATGATCGAAAGCTGTCCGCCAACATGATCCCGGCCGGTTCGAACTACTTCAAGCCTGTCCTGGCCTCCGAGCGCTTGTGCATCACGAAGGATACCGGCGGTGTCTCGATCGCCGACGGCACGGGCGAGAGGGCCAATGTGGTGATTGCCGACATCGAAGCGGAGAATGGCGTCATCCATGTCATCGACAAGGTCCTGCTGCCGGGCGCACGCCCGGACTGCCGCTAACGCCGAACAACCGCGCTCCCGAGCTGTGACCAACCCGTCTCGTTCGGGAGCGCCTTGCCCCCACACCCTGCGCCACTTACGCGCCCAGAGCCTCGAGCAGGAGGTTCAAATGCCCGTCTCGCAGGTCCTCGATCGGGTAGAGCGCGTCCAGATTCTCCAGGCTCGCGAACATCTCGCGGCTCAGCGACAGGGTCACGACCGGCCCATAGATCATATGCATCAACAGCTTTTCATCGATTGACCGGAAGGCGCCGCTCTCCATCCCCTCCCGACAGATGGACCACATGGTCTCCTGCTGCGGGCTGACATAGTCGTCATGGAACGACCGGGCGACGGCTGGCACCGTTCTCGACACCTCCGCGATCAGGGGGGACATGCGCCCCACTTCCGTCGAAATGCTGGTCTCATAAATCACCCGAAACGCCTCTGTGAGCTTCGCCTTCGAGCTCCGCTTTTCATCCCCGGCAATCTCTTCGAGACGCGCGAGCGCATCCGCGTAACCCTCTGTGACACAGGCAGAAAACAGATCTTCCTTGGACTTGAAATGATAGTATAGCGCCGCTTTCGTCATGTTGCAGGCCTTCGCGATCGCACTCATCGACGTGCCGCCATAGCCCAGCTCCAGGAACAAAGACGTGCTTGTCGCGATGATGCGGTCTCGACCATCGGGCTGCCTCGGTTTTTCAGTTTTCTTCATTGACAGATCATTTCTCTTGGCTAAGTAGCTTACCGACCGGTCAGTAAGTGTCACGGAGATCACTATGACGTATCAAGCAAGCCTCGCAACCCTTCTTCTTCTCGCGGCCCTACCTGCAGCCCTTCCTGTCGGTGCGTCACAGAGTGACGTGGCAGCGCCCGAGACCCAACCTCAATTTGTCAAAACCTTCACCGTTCCGGACGCGCGCGCTGGAACAACCCGTCAGTTCTTCGGGCAGATTGCAGCCCTGGAGACCGTCGATATCTCCTTCGAGGTTGGCGGGCATCTGGAGCTCTTGGAGGCACAGGAAGGACAAACCGTGCCCGCCGGCACCCTGCTCGCGCGGCTCGATCTGGCCCCGTTCACCCGCGCCGTCGAGCGCGCCGAACTGAACCTGGCGCAAGCGGAACGGGCGCTGACGCGGGCCAGAACGCTCGCGGACCGCAATGCCGTGTCCAATGTGCAGGCAGAAGATGCCGAAACCGCCCGGGATCTCGCAGATGTCGCCCTGCGCGAGGCGAGAGACGCGCTGGAGGATGCGCAAATCCATGCGCCCTTTGAGGCGATTATCGCAGATCGCATTGGCACGGCCTTCTCGAATGTGGAGCCGGGCATGCCAGTTCTGCGTCTCCACAACATGGCCGAGCTCCGGGTTGAGTTCGACCTGCCGGAGCGGCTCTTGGCGGATATTGGCGATCCCAGATCGGTCCAATTCGAAGGCCAAATCGCCGGGCTGGACACCCGCCTGCCCCTCGAATTCCGGGAGTTTCGCGCGGAAACGAAACAGCTGGGACAAAGCTATGAGCTCTCTCTCGCCATTCCCGCCCAAGACCACGCCATCCTTTTGCCGGGCCGCACAGTGGTGGTCCTTGCCCGCACCGACACCCATCAGGACGGCGCGGAAGTGCCCGCGAGCGCCATCTCGACACGCCCGGACGGGACCCATCTTGTGGTCGCGATCCGCGAGGAAGGCGGCCTCCTGCGCGCCCATCACATCCCGGTCACAGTCACGGCCTTGAGCGGAGCCGGATTTCTGGTTGATGGCCTGGAACCCGGCACCGAAATCGTCGAGGTCGGCGCGCACCGTGTGGCGAACAACGCCGTGGTCAAGCGCTATACCGGCCTCATCCAAGAGGGGCTGTGACCATGCAGATCGCGCGCTTCTCCATTCAGAATCCGCTCTACACATGGCTTTTGATCCTGTTTTGCCTCTTCGGAGGCGCCGCAGGGTATTTGGGCGTCGGCAAGCTCGAAGACCCTGTTTTCACCCTGAAATCGGCCCTTGTCATCACGCCCTATCCCGGGGCTGCGGCGTCCGAGGTCGCGGTTGAGGTGTCCGAGGTCCTGGAAGCCGAGCTCCAGCAGATGGATGAGGTCGACTATATCGAGTCGACCAACACACCGGGCCTCTCGGTCATCGAAGTGACGATCAAGGACACCTATGACGGGACCGAGCTGCCCCAGGTCTGGGACGACCTGCGCGACCGCGTGGACAATGCGACCGGCGATCTCCCCCCGGGCGCCCTGCCCCCAACGGTCAATGACAGTTTCGGGGACGTCTATGGGCTGCTCTATGCGGTGACAACGCCGGAATATGAGGACGCCGCGATCTGGGACATCGCGACCTTCCTGCGCCGCGAGCTGTTGACGGTTGAGGGGGTTGCAAATGCCCAGGTGCTCGGCCTGCCCGAGGAAGCGATCTATGTGGAGCCCTCCAGCGAGATCCTGGCCTCGCTCGGTGTGCCGCCGCAGGTCATCGCCGGTGCGATCGCCGGTGCGGACGAGGTGGTCCCGACCGGCACCGCGAACAATTGGCGCCAGGACGTTCAGGTCACCGCCCCCTCCAGGGACGACAGCGTCAGCGAGATTGCCAACCTGACCTTCGGGTTCAAGGGAGAGGTCTTCAACTTGACCGATGTCGCGACCGTCTTCAGGGACCGCGTGGATGCCCCCCGCCAGATCATTCGGCAAAACGGGCAGGAGGCCTTCACCATCGGCGTTGCCGGGCTGACCTCGGAAAACATCGTCGCCGTCGGGCAGCGCGTGGAAGCCCGGCTGGCAGAGATCGCCCCCTTGCTGCCTGCGGGCGTGACGCTGGAGCCGATCTACGAACAGCACCGCGTCGTGAGTGAAGCCAATGCCAGCTTCATGGTGAGCCTTGCCATGTCCGTGGGCGTGGTGATCGCTGTGCTGGCCCTCTTCATGGGCTGGCGCGCGGCCGTGGTGGTCGGCGGATCCCTGTTCTTGACCGTGACCTTCACCTTCCTCTTCATGTTCTTCTTCGACATCAAGGTGGAGCGGATCAGCCTTGGCGCATTGATCATCGCGATGGGCATGCTGGTCGACAACGCCATCGTCGTCGCCGAGGGCATGCAAGTTCAGATGCGGCAGGGCAAAAGTGCCAAGGACGCCGCCGAGGAGGCGACACGCCGCACCCAGATCCCGCTTCTTGGGGCTACGGTGATCGGGATCATGGCCTTTGCGGGCATTGGGTTGAGCCCGGACAGCTCCGGCGAGTTCCTGTTTACGCTCTTCGCGGTTATCGGCATCTCCCTGTTGCTCTCCTGGCTGCTGGCCGTCACCGTCACCCCCCTCCTGGGCAGCTATCTCTTCAAAACGGATAGCCAGGGCGCGGACACCAACCCCTATGACACCGCATTCTTCCGAAGCTATGGCGCGCTCGTGAAAGGCGCCTTGCGGTTCAGATGGCTGGTGATCGTTGGCCTGGTCGGATCGACGGTCGGCGGTGTCGCCGCCATGGGACTGGTGAAACAGCAATTTTTTCCGCCGGCGACAACGCCCCTGGTCTATCTCGAATACAAGTCGGCGCAGGGCACCTCCATTCAAGCCGCGAGCGACGACCTCGCCATCCTCGAAGACTGGCTGATGGAACACCCCATGGTCGAAGCGGTCACCACCACGATCGGGGCCAGCATGACCCGGTTTCTGTTGACCTACACCCCCGCGGAGCCTGACCCGTCCTATGGCCAATTGGTGATCCGGGTGTTCGACACTCAGGACATCCCAGCGCTCCGCGACGCGCTCTCTGCCTATGCCGCCCGCGCCCTGCCCTGGGCCGAACTCCGCGTCGAGCAGATCATCTATGGACCCCCCACCGGCGCAGATGTGGAGCTTCGTCTCTCGGGCCCTGATCCGGACGTCCTGCGCAGCCTCGCGGACACTGCCCGAACCATCTTTGAAACGGGGACCCAAAAGCTCATCCTGGAGCGGGTGAACTGGCGCGAGCCAGAGCTGACATCCAGGCCGATCTATGCGGCCGAGCGGGCTCGGGCCCTGGGCATCTCGCGCTCTGACCTGTCGCAAGCCCTGGCCCTGGCCACCGATGGCCAGCGCGTCGGGACCTTCCGCGAGAATGACCGCCTCGTCCCGATCTTCCTGCGCACACCGCGCGCAGAGCAGCAGACCTCGGCGTATCTCCTCGACCAGCTGGTCTATTCCGAGACGGCGGGCGCCTACACCACTCTGGGCCAGGTCATCGACGGGTTTGAGGCCGTGACCCGCAACACCCTCATCCACCGGCGTGACCGGGTCCCGACCATCAGCGTCCAGGCCACGGCGCTGCCCGGCGTGCTGCCACCCGAGGCCTTTGTCGAGATCCGCGCCGCCATCGAGGCCATGCCCCTGCCACCGGGCTACCGCATGGACTGGGGTGGGGAATTCGAAAGCGCGACCAACGCACAGATGAGCCTCGGCAAGCAGATGCCACTGGCCTTCGGCTCCATGTTGCTGATCACCGTGCTGCTCTTCGGCAAGCTCCGCCAAACAGCCGTGATCTGGACAGTCGTGCCCATGGCAATCACCGGCGTCGGCCTTGGCCTGTTGAGCACGGGCCTTCCCTTCAGCTTCACCGCGCTTCTGGGCCTCCTGAGCCTGTCCGGAATGCTCATAAAGAACGCGATCGTCCTGGTGGAGGAAATCGACACCAAAAAGGACGAAGAGCGCTTGCCCCAATCCCAGGCCATCGTGGAGGCGTCAATCAGCCGTCTGCGCCCGGTCATCCTCGCGGCTGCCACCACCATTCTCGGCATGGTGCCGCTCCTGTCAGACACGTTTTTCGCCTCGATGGCCGTTGCGATCATGGCCGGCCTTGGCTTCGCCTCCGTGCTGACACTGATCGGCGTGCCCGCGCTCTATCACACGTATTTTCGGGCGGAACGCCGCGCCGAGCAGCGCGGCACGCACCAGAGCAGGCCGCCGAGCCGCACCGAACCGATCCCTGTCCCCTTGGCCGCGGAATAGGGGCCGCATGTCCACGCACGCACCGCAAACATCCCGGAGGAACGAACCATGGTGAAAGCCGTGTTCTTTGGCTCTTTCTGCACACTTGCGAACCTCGCAGATCTTGAGCGCCGCGCCTTCAACCGCACCTTCAAGGCCCATCGCATCGACCTGCACTGGAGCGAGACAGACTACGCGCAGCTCATTCGGACACGCGGTCGCTACGAGGGCCCGAATGAACTGCTTGCGACCCTGGGGCGCAAGGCAAACGGCGCCTTCCTCCAGGACCTGGAAACGCATTTTCAGGAGCTCGTCGACAGCACGCAGCTGGAGCTGAACCCCTGGACCGCCAGGGCGCTCGCCGAGCTTGCCCGCAGGCGCCCGGTCACGCGGACTGTGCTCGTCACCGGCGCGCCCCGTCAAACGGGTCTCCGCGTTCTCGCCGCGCTCTTTCAGAACCGCGCATCGTCGGCGTTCAACCTTGTGACCTGCAAGGAGATGGGTTGCGTCCCGAAACCCTCGCCCCAGCTCTACACCCTGGCGCTCGATCACTTGAACCTGACGCCAGACGACGTCCTCGCCGTCGAGACCACGCAACACGGGCTGCAAGCGGCGCAAGATGCCGGGATCCGAACCGCGGGCCTTGCAACCCGTTACACGGGCGTAGAAGACCTCTCCAACGCGGACCTGGAGCTTGCAGGCTCCATGGAGCTGACCATTGAGGGGTTTCTGAGCCTCAAGACGGCCGCATGACACGGCAATGGGCGCGCGCCCCCTGCCCTGCCCCGCCTCAGGCCCGCACGATGTCCATCAGCGGCTCGAACATGTAGAGCGCCCCGCGCCGTCCCCGCGCCGGGCGCAGCTCGCGCAGCAGCCCCTCCTCGTGCAAGAGCCGCGTGATCCGCACCGCCACATGTTTCGGCATGCCCGAGCGCTTCACCAGCTGGCTATTCTTGAAGACCGGGTTCTCAAAGATCTGATCCTGCGCCTCCACATGCCATTTCGAGCCCGAAATCTCCCGGAACGGCGCTTTCATCTCCTCATAGAGCGCCGTGATCTCCTGCGCCGTGATCAGGTTGGCCGCCGCCTGCGCCGCAATCGCCTCGAGGAAAAACGCAACCCAGCCGGTCCAATCCCCATCCCGCGACACCGCCCGCATCAGCTCCACATAGGCGTCCTTATGGGTCTCGAAATAGGCGCTGACATAGAAATGCGGTTTGTGGATCAGCCCGAATTTCCACAGTAGCAGCGTGATCAGCAGCCGCCCGATCCGCCCATTACCATCGTTGAACGGGTGCAGCGCCTCGAACTCCACATGGGCCACACCGATCTTGAAGAGATGCAGCATCTCGCTGGTCTCGATGAACTCCAGAAGCGCCGACATGGCCGGCTGCAATTGCAACGGGCTGATCGGCTTGAAATGCAGGATCCGCCGCCGGTCATCGCCGATATAGTTCTGCTGGTCCTTATAGGTGCCGGGCCCCTTCCCTGCCCCGCGCCCATAGCTCAGCAGGACGCGATGGGCATTCTTGATCAGCCCCTCATTGATCGGCTCGCCATGGGCCACCGCCTCCTGGGCCCGGCGCAACACTTCCTTGTAGAGAAAGACCTCAACCGCATCGCTGCGCGCCTCCGAACGGCCCCCCTCCTCCGCATCGGCCTCATAGATCATGACCTCGTCCACGGTAGAGATCGTCCCCTCCATCCGCGACGAGATCACGGCCTCGTTGTGCCGCATGGGCGCCAGAAGAAGCTCGCTATTGGGCAGGGAGAGCAGCATCTGATCATAGCGCGACACCGCATCCTGCGCCCGCGCCAAAGGACCGATCAACCGCCCCAGATCGAGCGCTTCCGGCGGGAAAGCGCCATAGTGATACTCCACCATGTCGCTCTGGTCATACCTGTCTATATGAGACACCATACCCTGGATCCCCTTTCACAAATACACTTGTGAATCACATCACGCACCAAACGCAACACAAAACCCCTTATAGCAGCTTCACCTCCCACAACACCCGTTGTGTTGCATTTTTCCCCATTTTCCGACCACAAACCACCTTGCGGCATTCAAACCAGCCACAAGCCTCTCCCTCACAAGGGAGGTTTCTGCGAATGGCACGCCGCACAGAGGGAACCTCCGGGTTGATCGGCGGAAACGACGATACCGACCGAGTACGGGGTACATTCACACCCCCAGTCTCCCCCCTGATCCAATGCGTTTTGTCTCAGATCGATCGACCTGACGAGAAAAGAGCGGAGATCCCGAACCGCGTTACGAACACCCATCTTCGGCACCTGGTTGCAAAGCAACCGGCCTATCTTCCTTGCCTGTTAGCATTCCCGCGCAACGCCTCAGGACCCTTTTGCCGAACGGACGCTGAGAAATAGGACATCCCAGAGGAAGACCGAAGCGGCGTGCTTGGGACCCTTACCAAGGGCGCAATCGGTCCAGTGGACTATGCCGCTCCGGAGCTTTTTCACGCGGAGAATACCCATTCTGATCGCGAGAAAAAGCGTCGGCTAACCGGCCAGATCGGACCCTGAAACTCCGGGAGCAAGACACCTGAAAAGCTACCGCGAGTCAGTCGTCTCTTCTTCTCGTTGCCGCTCTTCAATCACGCCACTGACCGATTCCGCACGCACTTCGATACGTTGGCACACACCCTGCATGAGCTCATTGAATCTTTCGACAGGGTCCTCCACAACGCAAGGCTTCCCATACCCTCGATCGAGCAAGGCAACAGTGGCGCCCTCAAAACGGCATTGACATCGGTAGTGCTAGACCCACACTCCGTATCACAAGCATGCGCTGGCCGTTCATAGAGATCTAACCTCCAACGAACGGCGACTTCTCTTTCTCGCATCGAAGTTCCATCGGTCATTCGTCAAAGCCAGTTCACAGCTGTGAACTCTTCAGGCGGCGGTTTTGCGGGCGAGGCTCATGATCATGGGGCCGCAAGAAAACTGGCCGGCTTGGGCTTTGTCGGACAGGTGCCGGAGGTAGCCACCCGGGGAGCGGATATCGGTGGTGCGTTCGAGCATACCCGCGAGGACGACAGCGGCTTGTTCGGGGCCCATGGAGGTCTTCGCGTCCTGCCAGGCTGAGGGGGAAATCCCCATCATCGGGCGCAGGGTTTCCGCAATCCTAACGAATTCGTGCCAGTGGCGGATCGGGTCCGGGGCATAGGCACGGATCTCGGGGCAGGCGGCAAGCACCAGTCCGAGCGGGACGGAGGGGAGGGGATTGGTGTCCAAATTGTCTGCACACGCGCTTTCCGTCGGATCCCCCGCAATCTCCGCATCCACATCAGCCACCGGCGCATCGGCCTGAGCCTGAACATCCACGGCGCCCCTTTGCTTTTCTAAGCAGGGTTCAAGATCATGAGGATCTGTATTTGAATTCTGATAGTGCTGCTCAGATGGAGTGTCATTGATGCTCATATCTTCTGTTGAAGACGGCTCCAGCACATCGCGAACCGCATCCAGTGCGGCGGTCAGATCCAATGCCAGCGCCTCGAGATCCGCCACCGAGAGCTTGCGGCGCAGCGCCCGGGACGAGAGCAGGGCGAGATCGGAGTACCGATCCCAGAGGGACAGATCCGGCCGCTGCTCGGCGCCATAGGCGACCAGACCGGCCAGGTCCCGGCGCATGAGGCTGACACTCTCCCGGAGACGGCGATGGGCCTCTGCGGCCTCACGCGCCTCCTCGGCAAGCGCACAGATCTGCCCAAAGCGCGCCACCAGAGGCGCGAGGTCGAAGCCGAAGGCGATCTTTTCGCCGCCATACCGCCGGGCGTAGCGCTTGCCATTGGGGCTGTCCTTGCGGCGCAGGAGGCCGGCCTCGACCAGATGGCCCAGATGCCGGCGCATGGTGGAGCAGGGCATGCCGTTGAGCCGCTCACAGATCGACTTGTTGGAGGGGTGAACCACGAGCGCCTCGGCCTCCGCGGCGAGATCTGCCCCGGGATGGAAGCTCAGCAAGGCCTGGAGCACGGTCAGATCCCGGTCAGAGAGTCCGAAACCCGCGCGGGCCGCGTTCAGCTCGCGCAGAACCTCCCATTTATTGACCTTGTCGGAGGGCAGGGGGGTCGGACCCGGCGCCTCGGGTTTCAATTGCGCAGCCTCTACGGCGCGCCGAAACGAGGTGATCGGCGTGTAGTGCATTTTGATTGTCACGAAGACAACAGAACAGGGCCCGCGAATCACTTAAGACTTGCGAAGGAAAAGCGCCGAGACTACCTTGAAGGTGCTAGAAACAAGTTGGGTCTCGTGGGGTCAGTCCTTGCGGGACCTTTCTTTTTGTCCGGCTCGTGCCTCCTGTTTTGTTACTGCTCTTGGTCTTCCGCCCGCGTTTGCCAGCGTGCGTGAAGGTCGGATAAAAGGGTCTCTGCCTGGTCTTCGAGCCAGTCGGCAAAGGCCCCTTCGGACACCTCGACCCGAACGCCCTTGGCGGTCCGGGTCACGGTGGCGCGTTGGGCAGGATCAAGCTGCACCCGCCGCGCCTGTTTTCTCTTTACCTCTTTTTTCTCAACGGGTTGCGCCGGAATGCGCGCCTGCGCCTCGGCCAGAACCGCCTCGAACGCCGCCACGGAGGGATCATCCGAGGGGGGCGGGGCCTCGCCCAGCACATCGGACCATTCCGCCCGGGTGAAACTGCGCGTGGCCACATCCACGAGATCCGCGCGGGACAGGGAATGCTCGGTGATGAGCTTGCCCAGGGCTTCCCACCGGGGGCGGCCGATGCCATGGGCGGGCCCGATCGCCAGGACCAGATCCTCGCCCACCATATCGAGGATGCCGAAGGCCATGGAGATCGAGGATTTCGCCACGGTCAGCACCTCGGCCACCTCGGTCTGGGTGCCGAAGCCACCCTCGACCAGCTGCCGGGCGAAGCGGGCCTTTTCGATATAGGACAGGTCGCGCCGGGCCATGTTCTCGGAAATCTGGGCCTGTTGCGCCGCATGATCGTCGAGATTGGCGATCAGGGCGCGGACCTTCTCGACCTTCTCGGATTGCTGGATCGCCACGAGGCGGCGATAGCCATAGACCAGCAGGTAGCGGTCGGGATCCTCCGGATGGCGGCGCACGAGGATCGGCACGGTCTGGCCATTCGCCTCGATCGCGTCCTGCAGATCGGCCACATCGCTCATATCGAGGCGATCCTGCATGCGGCCCGTGGTGTCGATGCTGGCCGGGTCCAGATCCCAGACCTTGTGCCCATCCACCGCATCCCGCGCCGAGCGCAGGGCCCGGTTGGTGGACAGCATCGAGCTCGGCGGGGCAGGGGCGCCCGCCGCGGCCAGATTGTCGAGCATGGACATGCGTTTCTTCTTGCTGCTCATCCGCGCCCCCATGTGGTCTGGATCAGGTCGGAGATCTCGTCATTCACCGCATTCAGGCTCTCAATCGCGCGGTCATAGGTGGACCTTGTGAAGGCACTGCGTTCGACCTCGTAGAGGGTCTGTTTCGTCAGGCCGGCATCGGAGATGGCGGTGGATTTGAGCTGTGTCGCGTTGAGGACCTTGTCGCCATACATGGTGCGCAGGAAGGCCGCGATCCGGTTCTGGGGCGCGTCGGTCGGCTCGAACCGGGTGAGCAGGTAGCGCATCCAGTCATGGGAGAGGTCCGCGCCGCTCTCGGCGATGACATCCATCAGGTCGGCGGTCATCCGCAGGAATTGCGACATGGACATCACGTCGAGCATTTCCGGGTGGATGGTCACCAGCACCCCGGTGGAGGCCGAGAGCGCGGACATGGTCAGGAAGCCCAGCTGCGGCGGGCAATCGATCACCACCACGTCATAGCGGTCCTCGACCTGGGAGAGCGCCTCGCGGACCCGGAAGAAAAAGAGCCCGGCGCCGCCCTGGGCGAGGGCGCGGGGGGTCTCGTGCTCGAACTCCATCAGTTCGAGATTGCCCGGGATCAGGTCGAGATTGGGGATATAGGTCGGGCGGATGATCTCGGCGATGGGGCAGGGGGCCTCGTAGCGGATCGCGTCATAGAGGGTGCCGCCCTCGGGCAGGTCAATCTCGGGCTGGACCCCGTGGAGCGCGGTCAGCGAGGCTTGCGGGTCGAGGTCGATCGCCAGCACCCGGAAGCCCTTGAGCGCGAGGCGTTGGGCGAGATGGGCGGCGGTGGTGGTCTTGCCCGAGCCGCCCTTGAAGTTCATCACGCCGATCACCTGCATATGGTCGCCCTCGCGGCGTCCGGGCAGGTAGTCCCCGGGCTTGCGGGCGGTTTGCTGCAGGAGCACGCGCAGGGCCTGGATATCCTCGGCGGAGTATTGGCGGCGGTTGCCCGGGGTCAGCTGGGGGGAGGGACCCTTGCCCTCCAGATGGAGCTTGCGCAGGTAGCTGTCATTCACGCCCAGGAGGCTGGCGGCCTCGCCGGAGGTGAACTTGCGCATGGTCTTGGCGGCATCCGGGGGAAAGAGGTTCTCCCGCTGGGCGTGCAACTGGGTTGCCAGCCATTCCGAATGCTGTCTAATGACCGCATTGAGGGTGTCTGTGTCCTGCATCTGCTCTCGTATCCGTGGCGTGTTCACGGTTTGCGGCGTTTTCCCGCGATTTTTCGTGACTATTGGCCAGAGAGCGGATTCGCGCAAGGTTTTTCTAGGCATGCCCTGTGGCACGGCGGGGGATCCAAGGCCGCTGCGGCCCTTGGTGCGGGCGGGCTCGGCGGGTCGGTCCGGATCTTACAGCTCGCGGCACGGCATCCGGGGTGGCCACGGGCAGAAGTCTAGGACAGACCGGCCTCCACATCCCAATAGGGGTGGGTCTGGCCGACCCGCGCGGCGAAGAAGTCGATGAAGGCGCGGACCTTGGCCGGGACGTATTGGCGTTCGGGGAAGACCGCGTAGAGCGCTTGGGCGGGCATTGCGAAATCCGGCAGGACGCGGGTGAGCCGTCCGGCGGCCAGATGCGATCCGGCGATGAAGGAGGGCAGGCGCCCGATCCCGAGCCCGGCCAGCAGGGTGGTGCAGAGCGCCTCGCTGTTATTGACGCGAAACCGGCCCCTGGTGCGGACGGTGATCTCGCCCACCTCGGCCAGAAACCGCCATTCCTGAGGATCGCGGGAATAGGCGTAATGCAGGCAGTCGTGCTGCACGAGCTCCTGGGGATGCCGGGGCATGCCCGATTTGCGCAGGTAGTCCGGAGCGGCGACGAGAACGCTGTGGATCGGGGCGAGGCGCCGCGCGATCAGGGCGGAATCCGGCAGCGTGCCCGCCCGCAAAGCCAGATCCATGCCCGTCTCCACCAGATCCGTCACCCGGTCATCCATGGAGAGCTCCAGGGTCACGCCCGGATGCAGGCGCAGGAACTCCGGAAGGGCAGGCGCGACATGCAGCTGCCCGAAGGACATGGGCACGCTGAGCTTGAGATGCCCGACCGGCTCCCCCTGCAGGGCGGCGACGGCATCCTCGGCCTCCCGCGCAGCACCCAGAGCCTGCACCGCATGGGCGAGGTAGATCTCCCCGGCTTCGGTCAGGGAGATGTTGCGGGTCGACCGGTGAAAGAGCTTGGTGCCCAGATGCGCCTCGAGCCCGCCGATCCGCTTGCTCACGGCGGATTTCGTGATCCCCAGGCTCCGGGCGGCGGCGGCAAAACTGCCCTGCTCGGCCACGGCCACGCAGATCGGAATGGCGCTGATCTCGGTCATTCGCTCCTCTATCGTCAACTTATTCTCACCCTAGAGTGCACTCTCTAGGCAATTATCGCACCTCAGGAAACCCCATAGGTCTTTGCCAACACCGCAACACAGGAGAAGACCATGGCGAAAATGCTGATCAACGGGATCTTGCGCGACAAGCCCGCCCAGAGTGACGGGCGCTTTGCCCGCGTCGCCAGCGCGTTTCGGGGCTGGCTGGAGCCGGATCCAACGGCCGCGTTTCCGGCGGAGCGAAACCGCTATCACCTCTATCTGTCCAAGGCCTGCCCCTGGTGCCACGGCGTGGATCTGGTGCTGAGCCTGAAAGGCCTGCGCGACGCGGTCGGCATCACCTGGATGGATCCGCTCATGGCGGAGGAGGGCTGGGTGATCGATCAGACCCGGTTCGACCCGGCCCAGAACATCCCGCGCGATCATTACCTCTATGAAGTCTATCAGCGTGCCGCGCCGGATTTCACCGGCCCGATCACGGTGCCGCTCATGCTCGACACACAAAGCGGCAAGATCGTCAGCACGGATTCGGCGGACATGATGCGCATGTTGGGCCGTGCCTTTGACGGGGCCACCGGGCCGGAGCTCTATCCCGCGCCCCTGCGCGCCGAGATCGACCGGCTGGCCCAGTGGATCCAGGCGCCCCTGCGGAACGGGGTCTACAGGGCGGGGTTTGCCACCAACCAGTCCGCCTATTGCGAGGCGGTCACGCAGGTGTTCGAGACATTGGACGCGCTGGACGCCCTGCTCCAGCAGCGCAGGTTTCTGGCCGGGGCGCAGCTGACGGAGGTGGATCTGAAGCTCTTTCCGACGCTGCTGCGCTTTGATCCGGTCTATGTCACCCATTTCAAACTCGACCGGGCGCGCGTGGCCGATTACCCCGCCCTGTCGCGCTATCTGGCGGAGATCGCCGCACAGCCCGGGATCGCAGAGACCATCGATCTGGGCCATATCCGCGCCCATTACTTCACGAGCCACCGGCACCTCAATCCGAGCGGGATCATCCCCATCGGACCAGGCCCCCGCCTGGTCAGCGGTGCGCCGCAGAAAGGCGCCGCGTGATGCCCCGGTTCATTCGACAGGCACCGCCCACGGCCCTGATCCTGGCGATCGGGCTTCTGGTCGGGGTGAGCTTCACGCTCTCGAAAATCGTTGCCATGGCGGCCGCGCCGCCCTTGCTGGCGCTCTTCTGGCAGGTTGCCGTGGCCAGTGCGGCCCTGTCTGCCGTGCTGATCGCGCAACGCCAGCGCCCGTCTGTGGCGCCGCGCGTTGTGGTCTATTACCTGGGCGCGGGCGTGCTGGGCGTCACCTTGCCGGCGCTGATCGGCTATGCGGTGCTCGGCCATGTCTCGGCGGGGTTCTATGCCTCCCTCGTGACCCTGTCGCCCCTGTTCACCTTCGCCTTTTCGGCGGGGCTGGAGCGACGGATGCTGCCGCTCCATCGCCTGGCGGGGATCCTGCTGGGCCTGTTCGGGATCAGCCTTGCGACCCTGCGCGGCTTTGACTTTGCCGGGGTAGCGCCGATCTGGATCGGGCTTGCGCTTTGCGGGCCTGCGGTGCTGGCCGCCGGGAATGTGTTTCGCAGCCGCGCCTATCCGGCGGGGGCGGATCCCATGGGGCTGGCGGCGGGCACGCTGCTGCTGCAGACCCTGTTGATCGGGATTGGCCTGCTCGGGTTCGGAGATCCGGGGGCCAGTGCGGCCCTGGCGCCGCCGGTCTTTGCCGCCATTGCCGGGATCGGCGGGATCACCGCCGTGAGCTATGCCCTGACCTTCGAGGTGCAGCGGCGCACGGATGGGGTCGGGTTCTCCCAGGTCGGCTATTTCGCCACCCTGTCGGGGATCGGGTTCGGCGCGCTGGTCTTTGGCGAGCGGATCTCGCCGGTGCTGGTGCTGTCGCTGGGGCTGCTGTTTCTCGGGGTGGCGATCACGAACGGGCATCTGCGCCTGCCGCGGGTGCGGGGGCGGCTGAAGGCCTTCCTGCAGGGCTGAGGGTCGCTAGCTCAGGGAGATGCCGTGCTGGGCTTTAAAGCCAGGCGGGATGTGGAGGCCATGTGCGCATCCAGCTGGGCCTGGGTTCAGGCCCGGGCACGGGGCGATGCCTATTGAGGCCCAGATTGCGGCCCTGAGGGCGCCGCATAGCGGCTCCCTGGGGGCACTAAATTCACATAATTAGAATTACCCGCCAACCAAACACTGGCGGAGACAGAGTGCCCCTCTGCGCGCGGCACACCATGAGGGTGACCGGACAAGGGGCGTCGCCATCGCGTTCTGGCAGGTACTGCCGACCGCTACGCCGCCACTGCGCAAAGGCTCTGGCCAAACCAGACAAACTGCCCCGTGCCTTGCAGACTGAGCCGGATCGCCGATATCAAAGAGGAACAGGAGACGGCAGCCCCGCCACCAAAGGTCAAACATGTTGGCGCACAGAATGGCTGCCGGAAGGCGGGTCGTCGCCCGTCAAAGGCGGAAGCGCATTCCGAACGGCGAAGGGCAGAACGGGCGGCCACGGCGTCAACCGAGGCGGGATCTTCTCAAAACAGGTGCGGAGCTAGACCCGCCAGGTTCGCCAACTGGCCTTCCCCGTCAAAACCTTCTGGACGCAGGTGTCGGCGTCCTTGCCACTGTTTGGTGGTCGCCCATCCGGCACGATAGGCAATGACCGATTCCAAGATCGTATCCTTTGCCTTTGCGGATGCTAAGGGGTTGTCATCAAAGCCCGGCTCCCAGAAGCAGCAGGGACAAATCGTCGTTCCGATTTCACCACCATACTCAGAATAAGCGGGGCGATGGGAATACCCTGGGAACCCGCAAACGGGACAGAGCAAACGCCCATCGGGCGCAAAAACGTTAAATGACAAATTCGATATCATGGCCGGCAGGCTAACTGTTCGCGAGGGTCCCGCAAGGCGCTCCTGGCGAAAAGTCCGCTTGGATACGACACCTGGGGCGGGGTTTGCCCAGTGCCCGCCATGCAAGACCCATGCTTGCCGATGAGCGGACCGGGCAGTTGCGTTTCGTCTGATGCGCGATGGGGCAATTTGCGCGGATCCAGCGGCTCTGCGTTGGCAGATGCGGAGCCCCACGCGTCTGTTTTTCCTGCCCCACCCCCTATTTTGCAATTTTCTTGCAGCTTTCTTGCGGGGGTTTCTCACCTCACCCGCGCAGCTGTGCTGTCCTTCCGGGACCAGACCGACAGACCAGACCGCTTGACCCCGTCAGATCCAGAAACCGCCCCGCCCCCGTGCGGGCGAACTGCGCGATCGCCGGGTGCGGTGGGACAGCCTGCCGATCTCTGGCCCTGAAGCATCTCTTGGCAAGCCCGCTTGTCGATCCATTGGGAGGAAACAATGGCAACACTCACCCGCCGCGAAGGTCTGGCCGCGATTGGCTCGGCCGTGACCGCCGTCACCCTTGGCGCCAATGCCAGCCAGGCCGCCACCGCAGCCGCCTCGGCTTTCGACGAGTCCAACGTCACTTGGTACACGCTCGAGGGGATCGACCATCTCTGGTACCACGTTCTGAATGTCGATGAAGATCTGAAGGTCGTCGACCTGCTGCTGAAGTTTTCGGGCGGCGAGCGGGTGGTGCTCCACAAGCATCACGCAGATTACAGCACCTTCATCATCCAGGGCGAGCTGCGGATCTATGATGCCGA
The DNA here is from genome assembly GCF_049801095.1 of Dinoroseobacter sp. S76. Lineage (NCBI taxonomy): Bacteria > Pseudomonadati > Pseudomonadota > Alphaproteobacteria > Rhodobacterales > Roseobacteraceae > Dinoroseobacter > Dinoroseobacter sp. S76. The sequence continues at coordinate 30,666 of NZ_JBNAGH010000016.1, forward strand.
TGGCGCGCTGACGGAGATCCGCCCCACGGCCAGCTATGTGCAGAAATCCGCGGGCGGCCCGCCCCATACGGAGGGCGGCGGGGATCAGGACTGCATCGCCTGGTTCAGCAACAAGGGCACGGATGGCGTGATCTACGAGATCCTGGGCCCCGGGGGCGAGACGCTGGGCACTCTGGGTTTCGCCGAGTTCAAGGCCCTGATGCAGGCGCAGGACACCCCGGTGCAACCCATCGTGCCCGGCTGACAGGACGCCCGGGGCGCCCAGAGCGCCCAGAGCGCCCGGGGGCGGAAGCGTCGCCAGCCGCCGCTGAACAGGCCGTCCCCGGGGTCCGTCCCCGGTGGCGCAGCGGTGCTCGGGCAAGACCTGCCCCCGGGCGCCCAGTCAGACGCATCTATCAGACGCATTTAAACGCAAAGCATTCCGGGGCTCAGACCTCCGGGGGGCGCCCGGACCGCCAGCGGCTAGGGGCGCGCGGGGCGTCTGGCCTCTTCCATCGGCGCGGATCTGTGAGACTTGCGATGCTCCGACGGGGTGGTCCCGGCAATCCTGCGAAACTCCGTGTTGAAGCTCGACTTGCTGAGAAACCCCGATTCCAGCATCACATCCGTCACAGGCAGGTTCGTGCTCTCCAACAGGTGGCGCGCATGCGCCACGCGCAGCCGGTTGATATAGCGCGAGGTGTTCTCGCCCGTCACCCGGTTCACGGCCGAGGAGACCGCCCGCGCGGGCACGCCCAGACGCCGCCCCAGACGCGCGACGGTCAGCTCCGGGTCGCGAAACAGCGTGGCCTCCGCCATCACGTGCTCAAGCCGGGCAAAGACCGCGCGATCCTCCTCCAGGGGTCCCGCCTCTGCCGGGTCGGGCGCGCCGCTCTGACGGTCGGCGCCGAAGGCGAGGGCGAGGCCCACCAGAACCCCGAGCGAAATCACCGCCACCACCATCACCGCCGCGTCGGATAAAAGCTGCAGCGCCCGGGCCTCGCTCGCCGCGAGCCCCGTGATCAGCACGCTGGTGTCGATCACGAGCACGAGGCTCAGGAAGGCGAGACAGCCGAGAAGGGCGATGCGCAGGGTGCCGTAGGCCTGGGGCGCGATATGCACGAAGCGCTCGCCCGGCAGCCGCAGGAGCGGGACCAGCCGGGCCGCGAAGGTGGCATTGACGAGGATGATCGCCACCGAGGCGGACCAGGCAAAGGGCAAGGCGATGACGACCCAGGTCCCCGCCAGAATGCCGGCAAGCACCGGCAGCGTTTTCGGACCCGGTCCCCCGGTCTGGGTGGTGAGCGTATGAAATCCGAGCCAGAGCGCGGGAGCAGTGATCGCGGCCAGATAGGGTTGCAGGCCGATGAAGGCCGGGTCGCTGAACTGAAACCGCACCCCGACAAAGACCGCCACCACGACGATGGAGAGCAGGCCGGTGCAGAAGCTCAGCCGCGACACCACCGGCATCCGCACCTGACGCGCGAGAATGGCCACCAGCAGCAGCGCGAAGACCGAGATGAGCCAGGCCACAGGGATGGATGTCATAGAGCTGTCTCTTTTCGGCGCGCGCGGCGGGGTGGCGGACCAGGTTTTGGGTTGCCCGACCTTCTAGGGGATTTGCGCGCCTGTGACGACAAGTCCGGGCGGTCTGGCGTTCTGAATCGTGCTTCCGAACCTCTCTGACGGCCCCGGTGCTTTCAATCCTTGGCGTGTAACCCGACCTCTGGGGCCAGCGCGAGGGCGAGGAAAGGTGCGACCATGCTCCGACATGCAGATGGGTCCGGTGAGAGAGGCCAGAGGTGTCTGATCGCGCGCCGCATGGCGCGGGCCGGGGGCTGTGATGGCCCCTCCTTGCCCCTTTGGTCCCGGACGCTCCAGCCGAGTGCGCCGCCCCTGCCTTTTGCCGCCCGGCTGGTTCGGGCGGCGGCCGCGCAGAGGCCTGACCCCGCCCCATGGCCCGTCCCATGGCCCGTCCGATGACAGGTCGGGATGACGCGGATCACAGCCGTCTCTGGCTGGATGACGGACGCCACCTCGCCTTTGCCGAGGGCGGCGCGCCAGATGGGTTCCCCGTCTTCTATTTCCACGGCACGCCCAGCTCGCGCCTGGAGGCTGGCTTTGCCGACGCAGCCGCGAGGCGCTCGGGCTTTCGGCTCATCGCGCCCGACCGGCCCGGCTATGGGCGGTCCGATTTTCAGCAGGACCGCCAGTTGCAGAGCTGGCCCCGGGACGTGCTGGCCCTGGCGGAGCATCTGCGGATCGGGGCCTTTGGCATCGCGGGGCATTCGGGGGGCGGTCCGTACCTTCTGGCCTGCGGCGCGGCGATCGACCCCGCGCGCCTTCGCTTCATTGCGGCGCTGGCCCCCTGGGGTCCCGTGGCCTCCCCCGATATCATGGCCAGCCTCAACCGTCTGGATCGCGCCTTTGCAAGGCTCGCAAACCGGGTCCCCGGGATCCTGCGGCTCGGATTTGCCCCGATGGGCTGGGCCGCGCGGCATCAGCCGAAGCTCTTCATGGGACTGCTCAGACATGCCGTCTCCGCGCCCGATCAAGAGGTGCTGGCGCAGGGGTCCGTGGCGCGGCGCTTCATGGCCATGGAGGCGGAGGCGTTTCGCCAGGGCAGCCGGGGCGCCACCCAGGATGCCTGTCTGGCCTATCGGGACTGGGGGTTTGACATCGCCGCCAACCGGGTCCCGATCCAGATGTGGCTGGGCGATGCGGATCTGTTCGTCAGCCGGGCGATGGGCGATCACCTCGCGCGGGCGGTGCCCCGGATGACCGCCTATTGGATGGAAGGCGCGGGGCATCTGTGTTTTGAGCGCTGGGATGCGATCTTTGCCAGGTGCCGTGCCGAGATCTCGGCGCGCGGCGCGCAGATCGGCGGATCGCGGCGGCCCCCATCGCAGGAGCCCTAGCATGGGCCTGCTCTCCGCAAAGCGCGAGGCCAGGTCCTGCCCGCGCGGGACCAGCGCCACGTCCCCGGACGACAAAGCCCATGGGATGGGTGGTTTGCGCCGGGCCGTATTGGCTTGTCTCCTCGCCTCTCTCGCCAGCGCCTGCACGGGCATGGCGCCTTCCACCCCGGTCACGCGCAGCGCCCCGATTTGCGCGGGTGGGACCGATCTGGGGCGGACAAGCGTCCTGCTCCGTACCGCGTGGCGGGCGGATCAGAAGGATCCCGAGGGGCGCCGCGCGCTTGCGATGCAGGCCATGGCGCGCGCGATGACCTCCTTGCCCTGCATCCGCAGCCTCACGCTCGGCGCCCCCTCAGGCGCAACCGAGACGCAGGTCGAGATCACCCTGCGCGAATTCGGCCCCGAACTCATCCTGTCGGTGCCGGTGATCTGGACCTCCCGCAGCCATGTGGACGCCAGCATCCGCGTCACCGATCTTCGCAGCGGTCGGGTCCTGTTTGCCGCGTCAGAGGACCGGCGAGAGGGCGGCGCCTTCGCGATCCGCCCCCTCGGCGCGGTGGGCGGGACCTTCGAGGCGATGCTCGCGGAGTGGTTCATCGGGGGACATCCGGGCCAGCCGGACCCGTAGGGCCGCGCGCAGGGCGAGAGCGGCGCGCGAAAAGCCCGGCGGTTCGAGATCCGGTTTCCGAACGTTCGAGATCGCGTTTCCGAGCGCATCTCGCCTGCGCTTGCCCTTTCTCTGCGGCAGCGCCCGAGAGATCCGGGCCCGTTCCGGAAACAAGGATGACCCCCGATGCCCCAAGAATTCCGAGCGATGCGGCGGGCTGGACCCGCTGCCGCGTTCAGCCTCGCCCTCGCCCTGATGGCCGCTTGCGGCGCGCCTGCCGAACCCGGCCCGGAGCCCGATCGCGCGCTTGTCACCATCCCCACGCCGCGTGCGGCGAACCTGCTGCAGCTGCGCGGGATCGGCGGGCATGGCAGCGCGCTCTTCCGGGTGGAGGGCGCGTGCTACAGCATGCCCGTGCGCCTCGTGGCCGGGGATTTCGAGGGGCGGCAGGCCAATATGCGCGCCCAGGACCCGATTGTGCTGGAGCTGCGGGACCCGCGCCTCGTGCAGGCATTGCTGAACGGCAGGGATATCGTCAGCGCGGAGCTGAGCGTTTCCGCCGACCCCAGGGATCAAGGCGCGAGCATCCTGCTCCTCTCCGGGATTGCCGAGGGCACGGGGTTCGTGATCAATCCCGGGCGCAGCCTTGTCGCCGATATCTTCGGGGCGCGCGTCTCCGACATGCCCTGCGGGGCCTTCGCGCCTGCCGCGACAGCGGAGCCGGAGGGGTAGGCCATGGTCCAGCACCCCCCATTGCCGCCCGCCTTGCGGGTCTGTTTCGCCGGGTTCTACGCCTATGGCGCGCTGGTGCATCTGGCCAATATGCTCGGATGGGCGGGGATCGACTGGCGCGTTGCGCCGCTGAAATGGCAAGCGCTCGACCTGATCTATCTCGCGCTCGATCTCGCGATCGTTCTGGGGCTTTGGACCGGGCGCCGCTGGGCGGTGCCGGCCGTGTGTGTCGCAGCACTCAGCCAGATCGCGCTCTATACCCTCTTGCGGGACTGGATCCTCGATGTGCCCGCCGCGGTCGCGATCTCTGCCGCGGATCGGGCCTATCTGAACGGGCTCGTCGCCTTCCATATCGCCTGCCTCGCCGTGATTGGCGGCGTGTTCTGGCGCCACCAGCTTCGGTCCCGGCGCGGGGCGCGGGGGCGAGCGTGACCTCTCTGCCCCATACCGCTGCGCGCCCGGGTCTTTTGCTGGTCCTTCTCGCTGTGGCCCTACTGATCCGGGCACAGGACTGCACCCCGCAAGAGGGCCATGCGGGCCGCGCGCTTGGCCCACCCCATTGCCTCAGCCCTTCGGCCCCCGTGACCCGCCCCTGCCCGACACCACTGATCCCAAAGGACATGCCATGACGCGCCTTGCTCTGCTTTTACCGCTCTTCGTCGCGACCGCCCTCGGCGGCTGCACGACCCGCAAGACCATCGACACCAGCATCGAGATCGACGCGCCCCCCTGCGCGGTCTATGACACGCTCGCCGCCTTCGAGGCCTATCCCGAGTGGAACCCCTACCACATCCGCGTCGCCGGGAGCGGCGTGGTCGGGGAGCCGCTGGAGGTGCGTGTCTCCCGGCCCGATGGCGTGGTCGTGGATGTGCCCCATGTCACCCTGCTGGAGGCCGAGCCCTGCCGTGCGCTGGTCTGGGGCGGCGGCATTCCGGGCATTTTCCGCGGGGAGCACCGGTTCGACCTCAGCCCGCGCGAGAATGGCGCCACGCATCTCTCCCATACGGAGGTGTTCAGCGGGCTCTTCATCGGCTTCGCGGACCTGCCGGTGCCCGTGCTGACCGAGGGTTACGCGCGGATGAACGCGGCGCTGCGGGACCGCATGGCCCCATGACGCAGCCGCGTCTGGCGCCTATCGGGGGTGCGCGCCGAGCGGTCGTCCCGCCGTGAGGCCCGCGACCTTCTCCAGGATGCCCTGCGCATCGATGCCGAAATGGCGGTAGAGATCGCCAATCGTGCCGGTCTGGCCAAAATGCTCCACCCCCAGCGGCACGGTCCGGTGCCCGGCCACGCTGCCCAGCCAGGCCAGCGTCGCGGGGTGGCCGTCGATCACGGTGATCAGCGTGCAATGGGGCGGCAGCGCGCCCATCAGCCGCTCGACACAGGAGACCGCATCGCGATTGCCCCGGGCCCGGGCGCGCTGTGCGGCGGTCCAGCCCGCATTGAGGCGATCGGCCGATGTCACCGCGAGCACGCCCACATCCCGGCGGGATCCGGCGAGCTGGCCCGCGGCCGCGATGGCCTCCGGCGCCACAGCCCCCTGATAGGCGATGACGATTTCGCAATTCGGGCCGGGTTCGCGCAGCCAATAGCCGCCATCGACCGCGCCTTGCGCCCAGGCGGGATCGGGTCTCTGGCCCGGTTGCTCCACCGGGTTGGTGGTCAGCCGCAGATAGACGGAGCCCCCGGTTTCGTCCCGCAACCAGGTGCGCTCATCCGGGTCCCCGTCGCCATCGCGCTGCAGATAGTCGAAGGCCCAGTGCAGGATCACGGCGAGCTCGTCGGCGAAGGCCGGTTCAAACGCCGCCAACCCGTCCTGGGACATACCGATCAGCGGCGTGCCGATGGATTGGTGCGCGCCGCCCTCCGGTGCCAGCGTCACCCCCGAAGGCGTGCCGACAATCATGAAGCGCGCATCCTGATAGGTCGCGTAATTCAGCGCATCGAGCCCCCGGCAGACAAAGGGGTCATAGACCGTCCCGATCGGGATCAGCCGCTTGCCAAAGAGCGCATGGGACAGCCCCGCCGCCCCGAGCAGCAGAAACAGGTTCATCTCGGCGATGCCCAGTTCCAGATGCTGGCCCGACCCGTCAAAGCGCCATTTCGCGGTGGAGGGAATGCGGTGCTCGATGAAGGCATCCGCCTTGGCCTCGCGCGCAAAAAGCTTTCGGCGGTTCACCCAGGCCCCGAGCCCGGTGGTCCCGGTCACATCCGGCGAGGTGGTCAGGATCCGCGCCGCAAGCGCGCTCTCGCCCTTGGCCAAACCGTCGAGGATCTTGCCAAAGGCGGCCTGGGTCGAGGTCTCGCGCGAGGTGTCGGCGGAGAGCTCCGGCACGGGCAGCAGATCATCCGAGAACCGCCGGGGCCCACGGGCAAAGAACGGCACCTGCGCCAGAAAGGCACGCAGGGCATCGACATCCTCGACCGTGGCAAAGGGCGCCCATTCCGCGCCCTCCTCCACCCCCATCCGGCGCTGCCACTCGGCCATCTGGGCCTTGGTCATCAACCCGCCATGGTTGTCCTTGTGCCCGGCAATGGGCGTGCCCCAGCCCTTGATCGTATAGGCCAGAAAACAGGTGGGCCGGTCATGGTCGATGGCGGCAAAGGTGTCGGCCATGGTCTCCACGCAATTGCCGCCGAGATTTTCCATCAGCAGGGCGAGCTCCGCATCGCTGCGCCGCGCGATCAGGGCCGAGACCTCGCCCTGATCCCCGAGGTCATCCATCAGCCGTTGGCGCCAGACAGCCCCGCCCTGATAGGTCAGCGCCGCGTAGTCCTGGTTCGGACAGGCGTCGATCCAGTCCCGCAGCCTGTCGCCGCCGGGCTCCTCGAAGGCGGCGCGCTGCAACGTCCCGTGCTTGACCCGCACCACATCCCAGCCGAAGGCGTCGAAGATCTTCTCGACCCGTTCGAACAGGCCCTCGCGGACAATTCCATCGAGCGATTGCCGGTTGTAATCGATGATCCACCAGGTGTTGCGCAGATCGTTCTTCCAGCCCTCCTGCAGGACTTCGTAGATATTGCCCTCATCCAGCTCCGCATCGCCCACAAGCGCCACCATCCGACCCAAGGGCAGATCCTGCCCCCAAGCCTTGGCCTTGATGAAATCCTGCACGAGGGAGGCCAGGGCCGTGATCCCCACGCCCAGCCCCACCGAGCCGGTGGAGAAATCCACATCGTCGATATCCTTGGTGCGGCTGGGATAGCTCTGCACGCCGCCAAAGCCGCGGAAATTCTCCATCTTCTCGCGGGTCTGGGTCCCCATCAGGTAGTGCATCGCGTGATAGATCGGCGAGGCATGGGGTTTGACCGCCACGCGATCCTCGGAGCGCAGGGCCGAGAAATAGAGCGCGGTCATGATCGACACCATGGAGGCGGAGGAGGCCTGATGCCCGCCCACCTTGATCCCATCCGCCTTGGGCCGGATATGGTTGGCGTGGTGGATCATCCAGTGGCTGAGCCAGAGCAGGCGCTGCTCAAGGATCTTCAGCTGTTGCGTCTGGTCGGCCATGGATCATCCCTCCCCCTGAGGTCTATGCGGTCAGATCGAAATCCACATGCACATGGTTTCCATCCGGATCGGCTATATGGAACTGGATCAGCCCCGCATCGCGGAGCGCGATCTTCTCGAAGGGCCAGCCATTGGCCGCGAGCCTCTGCTCGAAAGCCGCTGCATCCGTGGCCGAAAAGGCGAAATGCTCCAGCTTCAGGGCGGCCTCGGAGCCGGTGCGCGCCGCGCCCCGCTCCTCCACCAGATGCACCACCGCGACCTCGCCCGCATAAAGCCACGCCCCGCCAAAGGGAAAATCGGGCCGGGGTCCGGACCGCAAGCCAAGCACGGCCTCGTACCAGGCGACCATATCGGCCAGTTGGGTCGTCACCACATTCACATGATCCAGCCGCCGGATGGGCATGTCAGAACCCCTCCAGCACGATTTTGCCCTTGGCCTTGCCCGCCTCCAGCAGGGTATGGGCCTTGATCAGATTGGCCGCATTGATGGTGCCGAACTGCTCCGCCACCGTGGATTTGAGCTTGCCCGCATCGATCAGGGCCGCGACCTCGGTCAGGATGTCGCCCTGGCGCTGGATATCGGCGGTCTCGAACATCGGGCGGGTGAACATGAACTCCCAATGGACCGAGAGGGCCTTGGACTTGAAGGGCATGATGTCGAACGTCTCCGGATCATCGATCAGCCCATAGCGGCCCTGGGGTGTCATGAACCCGGCCACATCGGCGGAATAGAGATGGGAATGGGTCGTCGAATAGACGAAATCGACACTCCCGAGACCCAGCGCCTCGATCTGCGGGCCCAGGGGCTCGGCATGGCTGATGACGTGATGGGCGCCCAGGGCTTCGACCCAGGCCTTCGTTTCCGGACGCGAGGCCGTGGCGATGATCGTGACATCGGACAGAACCCGGGCGAGCTGGATGGTGATCGAGCCCACCCCACCGGCCCCGCCGATCACCAGGAGGGTTCTGGTGCCGCCGGGCACCGGCGCATCGATCCGCAACCGGTCAAACAGCATCTCATGGGCGGTGAGCGTGGTCAGCGGCAGCGCCGCCGCCGCAGGGGCCGAGATCGACCCCGGCGCCTTGCCGACGATCCGCTCATCCACCAGATGATACTCCGCATTCGCCCCGGGCCGGTTCACCGTCCCGGCGTAATAGACCCGGTCGCCGACCGCGAAATGCGTGACCGCCTCACCGGTCCCGACGACCTCCCCGGCGGCGTCCCAGCCGAGGATATCCGGTGTTCCACCCGAGGGCGCACGCCGCTGCCGGATCTTGGTGTCCACCGGGTTGACGGAGATCGCCGCGACCTTGACCAACAGGTCATGGCCCGTCGCCACCGGCGTCTCGGCCTCGAAATCGATCAGCGCATCCGCCCGCGCGATGGGCCCGGTTTGGGTATATCCGACAGCTTTCATGACATGCTCCTGTGCTGTGCTGATCAGCCGATGACGCTCATCTCGTTGAGCGTGAACTCTTCGACCGCGCCTTCGGTTGCCGCCATATAGGCGGCCAGATGCGGCGCCCCCATATGGGTCTGCCACAGATCCCGGCTCTCCCAGTTCTCATAGAAGAGGAAATGCGCGGGATTGTCGTTATCCTGATGCAGATCGTAGTTGATGCAGCCCGCCTCGCCACGTGTGATCTCGATCAGCTTTTCAAGCTCGGCCTTCACCAGCGCGATCTTGTCCGGGTTGGCTTTGATATTGGCGACAATGGTCAGTTTGGCCATGGGAATCATCCTGTTTTGAACTTTCTGCGCCGAGTTTACGAAGCCGTGTTTTCAGGATAAACGCGCATTATTCGAAAACATAATCCGGATAATTCGGCCAATGCTCCTTGATAACCACCGGGTCTTCGTGATCATCGCCGAGAAGGGCAGCCTCGTCGCCGCAGCGCGGGAAACCGGCCTCTCCACGACCACGGTCTCCGAGCGCCTCGCCGCGCTGGAGGCCCATTACGGCGTCGTGTTGTTCAACCGGACGACCCGCTCGATCAGCCTGACCGAGGAGGGACGGACCTTGGTCGACGGGGCCAAGTCCCTGCTGAGCGAGGCCGCCGATCTCGACACGCGCATCCGCCACGGGGCCAAGACCCTTTCGGGACCGATCCGCATCTCGGCCCCCGTGGATCTGGGCCGGTCGCTCATCTCCCGGGCGATCACCACCTTCACGGAGGCGAACCCGGCCGTCTCCATCGAGCTGTCCCTGTCGGACGGCTATGTGGATCTGGTCGGTCAGGGCTTCGACCTCGCCGTACGCTTTGGCAAGGTGACGGACTCGACCCTGCGGGTGCGCAGCCTCGGCAGGTTCCAGCGTCTCGTCTGCGCGGCGCCCGCCTATCTGGCGCGGCACGGGGCGCCCAGCTCCCCCGAGGATCTCAGGGACCACAATTGCCTCGTCATGCGCTTCGGAGACAACCTCGACAACGCCTGGGAGTTCGGCACCGGACCCAAGCGGCAGCGCGTCCTGGTGCGGGGCAACCGGGTTGTGAATGACGGCTGGCTCATCCGATCCTGGGCCCTGGCCGGGGACGGCATCATCCTGAAATCAGAGCTCGATGTGGCCGAGGACATCCATGCCGGCGCGCTGGTCTCCCTGCTGGCCGCGCATCTGCCCCCGCCAACCCCGCTGCAGGTCATGTTCCCCCCGGGTCGGGCCCAGCCGCGGCGCGTGACGGCCTTTGCAGACCATCTCCGCCAGATCGTGCCCGCCTCGCGCGTCGACCGCTGAGCGCGCCGGGCGCCGACCCACCACCGTTGGACAGATCGCCCGCCCCTAGATCTTCACCCCGTGCTTGCGCAGGGTGCGCGTCCCGTGGCGCATGACCCAGAGCGTCTCGGGCGACGCCCCCGCCTGCCAGCCCCGGATCAGATCCACGACCCGCCCCGGATGGTCCTTGGAGACATCGTTGATCAGATTGGCCACGGATTTGCGCACATAGGCCGAGGGGTCGGCGCGCAGCCGCGCTGCCACCGCAAGCGCGGGCGCCGGGTCCTCGACAAAGGCCGACAGGCGCCGCGCCCAGGGGAGCCTCGGGCGCACCCCCTCCGAGGCGAGCCGCCGGACATGGCTGTTGGGATGGCCTGCCCAGCGATGGACCCGGGCCAGCGTCTCGGACGGGTGCTGTTCGAGATAGGGCCGGATGGCATATTCCGCCGTGTGCCGCTGGGTGATCGCCTCGCACAGATCGAGAGAGGTCTCGCGGTGCAGCCCTCCGTGATCCTCGACCAACCGCGCAACCGGCATCAGCCAGTAGCCCGAGGTAAACATGCCCACCTCCCCCTCCAGAGGCGGACCGAGCGCGGCGGACAGGATCGCCGCCGCCGCGCTGTAGTCGGCTGGCAGACGCGCCCGCAGCGCCTCCGACATCAGACCAACCCGCGCCTTGAGGGCGAGAGGCGCGACACCGCGCGCCACTTCGGCGGCATAGCCTTGCGCGTCGAACGCCCCGTATTGGGCCGCGATCGCGCCGCCCAACCGGACCGCGCAGTCCCGATCGAACCAATCCTTGAGCTTTTTGGCCATGGGCGCTCAGCCGGGCACCGCATCCGCCGCATATTGCGCCAGAAACTCCTCGGAGGGTGGGATCGGCGTGATGACATCGATCAAGACCCCGTTCGGGTCGCGATAGATCGCATGGCGCTGACCAAAGGGCTCGCTGACCAGCGGTTTCGCCACCTCGACGCCCTCGGACCGCAGGCGCGCATCCACCTGATCCACATCCTCGACCTCGAAATTCAGGATCATGCCCGCTGCAGCCCCCCGGGACGGGGCGGGGATGGTTTCATGATCCGACTGCACGACGGCAAGATTGACCGCCGGATCCGCCTCGCTTTGCAGATGGACATACCAATCGGCCGCAAAGGCCGCCCGAAACCCGAAATGCCGCTTGTAGAATTCCGCCGTCTCCGCAACCGCGTCGGACTGAATGACGGGATAGTATTGTGTGACACGCATCTTGACCTCCTTCAGTTACATGCAGTGTGTATGTAACACAGGTTTGCAAAAACATGCAAGGTGTATGTAATATGACCCCGACGAGGAGCGGAGGTCGTGATGGTCACCCCAGCAAAGCAACCCCGGCGGAGCCAGGCCGACCGGCGTGCGGAAACCCGAGCCAAGCTCATGGCGGCGGCCCGCGCGCTTTTTGTGGAGACCGGGTTCGCAGAGACCGCGACCCCCGAGATTGTCCGCAGGGCCGGGGTCACGCGGGGCGCGCTTTATCACCATTTCGACGACAAGACGGACCTCTTTCGCGCCCTCGCCGTGCAGGAGGCGCAGGCGATCTCCGACCATATCGACTTTGAGACCCGGGACATCTCCGATCCGGAACAGGCCATGGTGGTCGGCTCGGCCGCCTTTTTCGAGGCAATGCTGGCGCCCGGCCGGGTTCGGCTCCTGCTCGAGGAAGCGCCGGCGATCTTGGGGCATGAGGCTGCGGTCGCCCTGACCCGCGCCAATGGCAGTGAAGAGCTGCGCGCGGGGCTGGCGCGCGCGCTACCCCGGCATTCGGCCCCGCAGATCGATGCGCTCACCAACCTGCTCTCGGCGGCCTTTGATCGCGCCGCTCTCGAGATCGCCTATGGCGGGGATCGGCAGACCTATACGGAGGCCATGCTGCATCTGGTGGGCGAGTTGCTCCGCGACCGGTGACCACTGGGGCCCTCGCCGCGCGCCCCTCGGCCCCGGGCCTGGCTACGCCCTGCGATGCCTCCACAGGGCGCCCCCCATGGCGAGACAGGAGAGGAGATGAAAGAGGACCAGCCCATCCAGATAGGCAAGATCCCCGGCGGATCGCTGAAACGCCTCGGGCACGTCCAGAACCCAGTCCCGCCCAAGGGTATAGAGTGCGATCTGACTGAGCGCGGCGCAAAAGAACGCCGTGATCCCAAGCCGGGACCCCCGGATCAGCCCGATGACCACGACCAGATCCAGTGCCAGATAGGCGATATCCAGCCCTTGCCATTTGCGCGGCGCTTCGGGCCAAAAGAACCCCGTCAGGGACGCCATGTTCAGCACATGCACCAAGGCGCCATAGGCGTAGAACCCGGCCAGCCCGACACACACCGCTCGGACCATGCGCCGCTGTCCCGAGCGCCCGGCTACCGTGTCCATGACCGCGCCTCTGCCCCTGCGGGATCGGCTCTTTGAAAGGCAAACTCGCAGATCTCGGCGCCTCGGGCGATCGTGCTGCGGATCTCGACCCGGATCGGTTTCGCGGATCTGTTCACGTCATCCTGCCAGGCCGCATCCCAGGCGCAGAGCACGGGCGTGAGATCGGGCCGTCCGACGCTCTGGAAATACCCATGAAACGGGCAGACCAGCACGCAAAGCGACACGTCCTCCGCCCCGTGCCGGTCCTCGACAGACATCCCGTCGCCCCAAAGGGCCCGCGCCAGTTTGGCCGGGCCGCGCGCCTGCACGCCCGCAAAGGGGTCCGGGTCAAGTTTCAGCCACAGCCGGGTCGCGCCGCGGGCGGCCCAGCGTCCCGAGCGCGCAAAGGCGGCGCCCGCGATGCGGACAGACTCGTCGCGGGGCAACCCGCCATCCCGCTCCAGAAGGCCCGTGGCCGCCAGCAGGCTTTGGGCAAGGGTCAGGTTGAACCGCTGCGCCCCGCCCCTGCCGGGCATCTGGCCTTGCGGCAGGTAGCCGATCTCGCGCCGCAGGTCCCGCGCGCGCAGCACCCGGCCCGATTGCCGCGACAGGTTGCGCGCGAACTTCCCCTGCCAGAGCCAGGCCATGAGCCGTCTCATGGCCGCCCCTTCGGGGAGAGCGCCTGCGCCAGGGTGGTTTCAAACAGATCCGCGAGGGCCTTCTGCCGTGGCGCCGGGATCTCCGGGTCGAGCAGGATGATGCCACTGAAGGCCGCGTATTCGAGATAGGCGAACTGCGCCGCCGCCGCCGCGTCCAGACCGTAGCGCTCTTGGTAGAGGCCGCCGAGCACGGCGAGGCGCGTTGCATCCGCCTCCCGGATGATCGCGTCCACGGCAGGCAGCCGTCGCCCCAATTCGCGGATCCCAAGCTCGAGCTTGGAGTCGATCTCCATCGCGGCCCGGGTCAGCGCCGCGCTTTGCGCGTCAGCCGGGGCCTGCGCGTCCATCGCCGCCGCCACATCCTCGGTCTGGGTTTTCAGCCAATGCTGCGCAAGCGTCGTGAGGAACAGCTCATGGTCCTGAAAGTGATGGTAAAATGACCCGCGCGTGAGCCCGGCCGCCTTGCAGATCGCCTCCAGCTTGACCGCATCGCAACCCTTCGCCGAGAGCTCCCGCAGACCGAGCGCGATCCAGTCCTCTTCGCGGAACCGCCGCTTGCTCACAGCCCCAATCCCGCCAGACCCAGTCCCGCCACGGGAAGGAACAACCACCCCTGGGGCAGGCGCGCATGGGTCTCGCCGAGCGCCACGACCAGACCGACCCCGACAAGGAAGAACCCGCTGGCCAGGATCGTGCCCGAGATGGCGTAGACCGCTGTCCCCGTGATCACCGCGAGGCCGAAAAATGCTGCGATGCAGGCAATGGCCACTGTCGTAAAATGCCAGCACAGGTATTGCGTGTGTTTCACGACCGATGGCAGCTCCGCCGCCGCGATCAGGGGGCGCGCGATCTCCCGCCCTCCGACGAATGTATGAACCGCCAGCCAGATCGCCGCGAGCCCGCCCGCCGTGCCAAAAAACGCGTTTTCCATCCCGTGAGTCTCCTGTCTTGCGCGCTACATACCTTTTTGTATGGTTTGAGGCAATCAAAACATACAAAAAGGTATGTTCTGCCGAGATACCCCCCCTGCAATCGTCCCCAAGACCCTCAAGAGCCAAGGCAAAAGCGCGACGGATACCGCCCCCCAGCCTCGGAAGACGATCCGGCCAAGCGCTCCGTACCGCCTGAGATCGCTCCGCGCCCTCCTATCTGCCCGCGTCCCCTCTGTCCGCGCGCTTGGGTCCAGGCCACCGCCCTGCGCCCAAGCCCGCGTCGCGTCGCATCACACGCCGCCAGCGCGCGGAGCTAGCGGCCAGCCAGCCCCGCGCGCGAGAGCATCAAAACGCGCCCCGCCCGTACAAAAAAGGCCGCCACCCGCCGGTCATCCGCATCGGCAATGCCGCGCTGCGGCAAAACGCACAGGCCTTGCGGGCCCGCGAAGCCTGTAGGCTCAGGCCATGATGCTCGTCTTGACGCTGATCCTCCCGCTGGCTGTGCTTATCTGGGTCGTTTATCGCGGCTGGCCGGTGCTTCTCGCCGCCCCCGTGATGGCGCTGCTGGCGGCCGGGCTGGCAGCGGATCCCTTGCTCGCCACCCTGACCCAACGGTTCATGCCGGCGGCGGGGGGCTTCGTCATCGCCTTCCTGCCGTTGTTCCTGCTCGGTGCCGTGTTCGGCAAGCTCATGGAGGATAGCGGCGCCGCAATGGCGCTCGCCCGCGCGATCCTCGCCCGGCTGGGACCGTCGCAGGCCCTGCCCGCCGTGGTCCTCTCCTGCGCGGCGCTGACCTATGGCGGCGTGTCGCTCTTCGTCGTGGCCTTCGCGATCTATCCGCTGGCCATCGCGCTCTTTCGCGCCTCCGACCTGCCGGACCGGCTGATCCCCGGCGCCATCGCGCTCGGGGCCTTCACCTTCACCATGAGCGCACTTCCCGGCTCACCGGCGATCCAGAACGCGATCCCGATGCCCTATTTCGGAACGACGACCTTCGCGGCCCCCGGTCTGGGGATCATCGCCGCCCTGGTCATGGCTCTGGGCGGGCTGTTCTATCTCGCGCGCGCGGCCCGGACCGCCGCCGCGCGCGGGCCGTCCCAGGACGCGCTACCCCCGCCCGAAACCGAGCGCGCCTTGCCCCCCCTCTGGGTCGCGCTCACGCCCATCCTGACCGTCTTTGTCACGAACTGGGTTCTCGCGGAGATCGCCTTGCCGCGCAGCGACCTGGCCTATCTGTCCGAGCCCGCATGGGGCAGCGTCGGCCCTGCGCAAGTGATCGGGATCTGGGCGCTGATCGGCGGGCTGACTCTCGCCATCCTCGTTCTGATCGGGCTCACATGGCGCAAGCTGGAGGATCCCAAGGAGACCCTGGCCGAGGGATCGCAGGCCGCACTCCTGCCGCTCTTCAACACAGCCGCCCTTGTGGGGTTCGGCGCGGTGATCGCTGCCCTGCCCGCCTTTGCCAGCGTCAACGGGCTGATCGCCCAGGTCCCGGGTGGCGCACTTCCGGGCCTCGCCGCCTCCGCCAGTCTTCTGGCCGGGATCACCGGTTCGGCCTCCGGAGGGATGTCGATCGCCCTCGACGCCGTGGGCCCGCGCTATCTGGAGATGGCCCTGAGCGAGGGCACGGATCCCGCCGCCCTTCACCGGATTGTCGCGCTGGCCACCGGAGGGCTCGACGCCCTGCCCCATAACGGCGCGGTCGTGACGCTTCTGGGGATTGGCGGGCTCACCCACCGGGAGGCCTATGGCCCGATCTTCGTGGTGGGCGTCGCCATCCCGATCCTGGCCCTGCTGATCGTCCTCGCGCTCGCCTCGATCTTCGGCGCCTTCTGACCTCGACAGGCCCGCGCCCGGCAAGGTTGCGGATCGGGCCTGCCCCCGGATGTGACACCCCTGCCCGGATCGAAGAGGCGCGCCCCCGATCCCGCCGGATCCGAGCGCACGCCCCGCGCAAAGCCCCCCAGCCCCGGCTGAGCAAAACCGGCCCGTTCGGCGCACAGCGCCAGCCTAAAAATTTCGAACAATTGGAAACACCTTTTTAAGCGTTTCCGCGCCCTATTGAGGCGGTGTGCCGGCCAGCCTTGGTTGCGCCGCACGTTCCTGATCCAACGCAACATGGCGAGGTCCCTGGTGGTTCACTCTAGCTCTTTCACGCGCATCGCTACTCCGAGCCGAAAACTCCTCAACAGCACGGCCTTGCAAGGCAGCTTGCGGCCCGGGTCCACCGCTGGATTGCCGCGGCGCGCTGCGAGGCCGGGGATGGGCGCCTTGCTCTTCAGCATCGCGTTCATGGCGACGGCGACCTTCGCGACGCCGGGCTTCGCCTCAAGCTGTTCGGCCAGTGGCACGGTGGAGACGTGCTCTGGGTCATTGATTGGCGGGGATGCAAATGTCGCGGACGATGATCTCACCGATCTCGTTCTCGAGGATATCAGCGATTCCGATGGCGTCGGGTCCTACTTCGTCCATATCGAGAATATCGGCGATGAGGGGGACGACCACGGCGATGACGGCGACAGCGTGGACGCCTTTACCGTGACCTTCGAGGGCGGAGATACGGAAATCGTGCTGATCGAGGGGGATAGCGAGCCCGCCATCTCGCTCTTTGGCGAAGGCGGCGCGGGGCATTCCGGCAAGGATCGCACCAGCTCAAGCTCGACGGGCAAGGGCGGCGATGGGGGCGACGGGGGCGCGGTTTCCGGAACACAAACCATCGCCCTTGAGGGTGGATCCATCTCCGGCGAGGCGTTCAGCGCCGCGACCGTCACCGCGGAAGGCGGCCATGGGGGCACCGGAGGCGATGGCCGATCCTATTTCACCTCCAACGGCAAGGGCGGCGATGGCGGCGACGGGGCCAACGGGGCCGAAGCCCTGTTTTCCATGTCGGACGGCGCCGTGCTGGACATCACTTCTTCGGCGGATGACCAGCCCAGCCTCTATGTTCACAGCTCCGGGGGCTATGGCGGCGAAGGCGGCCAAGGCCGGGGCGGCGACGAAGCCAAAGGCGGCGATGGCGGCGACGGCGGCGACGCGGGCACCGCAGAGATCTCGGTCGACAGCGGCACGTCCCTGATCATCTCCACCAATGGCGACCTGTCCCACGGGGTCGAAGCCCTGAGCGAAGGCGGAGATGGCGGGGATGGCGGCGAGGCCAAGGAGGGCATATTCGACGCATCTGGGGGGGATGGGGGCATCGGCGGCGATGCCGGAGACGTGGTTGTCGCGATCGAGGATGCCGAGATTACCACCAACGGCACGGACGCGATTGGCATCCTGGCCCGCTCCTATGGCGGTGCGGGCGGCGATGGCGGCGACGCGGATTCGACCTTCGGGGGCGGCAGTGGCGGTGCCAGCGAAGGGGCCGGGGTTGCCGGGGATGTCGAGGTCACCTTTGGCGGTTTTATCACCACCTATGGCGATGGCGAGAGCAGCGACGACAGCGGCAGCGACGATACCACGACCTCAACCGGCATTCTGGCGCAATCCATCGGTGGGTTTGCCGGCAATGCGGGGGATTCCGACGGGCTGCTGGCCACCTGGGGCGCGTCTTCCGAAAGCGCCGGGGATGCCGGGGATGTCACGGTCTATGTTGATGAGGCCGGATCGGTGATCCTGACCTACGGCTCCTATTCGGCAGGGGTTGAGGCCCAATCCATCGGCGGCGGCGGTGGCAAGGGCGGCTCGGCGGATGCCATTGTCGCCGTGGGCGGGGATGGCAGCTCCGGCGGGGATGGCGGGGCCGTCTCGGTACTTACTGAAAGCGATGACGAATATGACAGCTACGTCCTGACCTTCGGGGATTACGCCCCCGGGATCAGCGGGCAATCCGTGGGCGGCGGCGGCGGCAAAAGCGGCGGCAGCTCCGGATTGGCGACCATTGGCGGCAGCGGCGGCGATGGCGGGGATGGCGGCGAGGTTGTGGTCGCCCTGGACGTGATCGTTGCGACGGGCGGCGACTACTCCGAAGGGGTCTTCGCCCAATCCCTGGGCGGTGGCGGCGGTGTCGGCCACTCCACCGACGGGCTCTTCTATCAGGTGGGCGGCAGCGCGGGCGATGGCGGCGATGCTGGCTTGGTCGAAGTGGCGCATAACTCAGGCCTCATCACGACCTCCGGGATCGATTCCGACGGTGTCGAGATGCAGTCCATCGGCGGCGGGGGCGGCAAAGGCTCCGCCTCCATGGAGGTCAGTTCCTCGTTCAGCATCGTAGTCGGCTCCTCCGGTGGCGATGGCGGCAATGGCGGCGAGGTGCTGTATTTGGAATCCGTCGGTGATGATTACGAGGTGACCACTGAAAACGTCTACTCCGCCGGGATCACGGCTCAATCCGGCGGCGGGGGCGGCGGCCATTCCGGCAATGTCACGACCATCACGGACAGCATCGGGATCAACGTCACGATTGGCTCCACCGGCGATGCCGGCAGCGGCGGGGATGGCAACACGGTGTTCGTCTCTACTTCGGCGGACATCACGACCACGGGCGCGCAATCCGACGCGATCTTCGCGCAAAGCTTCGGCGGCGGCGGCGGCACGGCGGGCCAGATCCTGAGCACGGAGACAGGCGTCGACCTGCTCGACGTAACGATCACCACAGGCGGCGATGGCGGCGATGGCGGCAACGCGGATGCGGTGACTGCCTCCACCGCGGGCGACATCTCCACGAGCGGGGATTTCTCCTACGGGATCTACGCGCAATCCGTGGGCGGCGGCGGCGGCAAATCCAGCAACTCCTACACAATCAACGGAACCTCGTTGGCCTCCATCACGAAATCGCTCGGGGGGACCGGCGGCGAGGGGGGCGATGGCGGCCAGATCACCGTCAGCAACACCGGATCCATTTCCACCGCGGGCGAAAGCGCCTCGGCGATCTTCGCTCAATCCCAGGGCGGGGGCGGGGGCAATTCCGGCGCCACCTTCTCCTTTGACACGATCGAGCTCGGCGCTGTCACCGTCTCCATTGGCGGCGATGGCGGCAGCGGAGGCAGCGCGGACGCCGTTTCGGTCACCAATTCCGGCGCTTTGTCGACCAGCGCGGACGATTCCGACGGCATCTTCGCCCAGAGCCTTGCGGGCGGGGGCGGCAAATCCGGTTCCACCTTCAGCGGATCCGGGATTTCCGGGGCCGATGTCACCATCGCGCTTGGCGGCGACGCAGGCGAAGGCGACACGGCAGGCACCGTGGATGTCGACAATTCCGGCGAC
>NZ_JBNAGH010000017.1:0-45224 GCF_049801095.1 Dinoroseobacter sp. S76
GGGTGCCCTCTGACGTGAAGCGCAAGGTTGTGGATCTTGCGCTGAAGGAAACGGAGCTATCGCCACGTGAACTGGCGGTGAAGTTTACCGATCAGGAACGCTATTTTGTCTCGGAATCTACTGTATATCGGACACTCAAAGCCCATGACCTGATCACCAGCCCGGCCTTCATCGTCCTGAAAGCCGCCGATGAATTCCAACACAAAACGACGGCAATCAACCAGCTTTGGCAGACCGACTTTACCTATCTCAAGGTGATCGGCTGGGGCTGGTTCTACCTTAGCACCGTCCTCGATGATTACAGCCGCTACATCATCTCCTGGAAGCTCTGCACCAACATGCGGGCCGAGGACGTGACAGACACACTCGACCTCGCATTGCAGGCATCCGGCTGCGATCAGGTACATGTCGTTCACAAGCCGCGTCTGCTCAGCGACAACGGCTCCAGTTACGTCTCTGGGAATCTGGCCGAGTGGTTGCAGGATAAGGGCATGAAGCACTCCCGCGGTGCGCCATACCATCCGCAGACCCAAGGCAAGATCGAACGTTGGCATCAGACCCTCAAGAACCGCATCCTGCTCGAAAACTACTTCCTGCCATGCGATCTCGAGGCGCAGATCACGGCCTTTGTCGATCACTACAATCACCAGCGCTTACACGAGAGCATCAACAACGTCACACCCGCCGACGTCTACTTCGGCCGGGACAAAGCTATTCTCAAACAACGCGAAAGGATCAAACAGAAAACACTCGAAGCGCGACGCTTGCATCACCGCAAACACGCCGCATAATCAAACCAACAAGATGAGCCAAACTCTCACTTAGTTCAGGCCGCCATTGGTTCCAAAAACCATGACGACGGACACTTGAGTGTGGCCTTGGGCACGCCGTCAGAGTCTCTGGCAGACGCTGCCTGTGCCAGCGCGGCAAAATAGCCACTGCAGAAGGGATACCTAAACAATACATGCGTCATCGCAGTACCACGGCCTGTCGCGGTTGCGGTGATCACTTCACCAAGGAAGTGACAGCCCAGAGTTGCCGTTCCCCTAACTCGTTCGCTTCTGCAGTGCAGACCGCCTAAGCGGAAATCATTGTGCAAGAGCAGGGAAGGACGGGTTTGAGCCCACAGTACTTGATGCTGCAGCTGGGGCTAACGGCAGCCATCGTGTAGAACACAAGATCTGTTGCCAGGTGCGCGAAGGTGCTTACCTATAGCAAGGAATTGGCTCAAACGCCGATCGCCTATCAGCCTAGAACCACAACTTCGGGGAACTTCATTTGTGGATTTACAATCAGTAGACATGATCCGAATTTCAGTTTCCGCAGTCCAGCTTGTAGTTGCTGCAATTGTCGGATTTGCAGCAATTAGCTTTTACCGATGGCAAAAGGAATCGAAAGAGCGAGACGGATACAAAAAACGCAATTCACAATCATCACAACATAAACCTGATTGTGATCGGCAATCAAGAGCTTCAGGATATCGAAAGCGAAAATCATTTTGTTGCGGAGGGGCTTAGTAGGAAAGAGGTTCGAAAGATGTTCTACTATTTTGAGCAACTAAACAGTATCGGAGGGACCCTAGAATATGGCGCGGATAAAGTACTGATCTCCAAGTTTGATGGCGATCTGTACTATGTTTCTTCAGTTAAGAACATTGCTAGATGTATTTTTTGGGATAGAGAGTTCATTCGAAAGCACTGTTTGCCGCGAGGGTACACAGAAGATTTTATCGATTTTATGGAGGAGCAGTGGAAAGAGGCTGAAGTAGACCTCACTAGAATGGGTTATATCGACAACGGTTCGAGACCGAAAATCCAGTAACGAGATGTTCGGGTTACCCCACGCTTCGCTGTAATTCCCTTAGAGCGGTCATTGGATTGAGTAACTACAACGGCAGCAAAGTCCGCACCTCGGCCATCCGTCACGCTAGTCAAGCTCGTTGCTCACGGCCCAAAGGAGACATCCAGCCGCCACTGGTGATGCTGCGATGCGGCCCGTCAGACCCGCCATTCGCTGCAACGCCAAAACCTCGATTGGTTCGAATTCACAGTCTGCGGGACGAAGCGGACCTTCATGAAACAGAAACGAATGGCCGTAATTCACGATACCAAAATTAGCGCGTCAGCTTGAACGCTGCCAATAAAGAGTCCGCAGTTATTCCCTCAGAGTATATCGATTGGGTTTCTCGAACATCGCCGCGTGACTTGCTCGTCCTTATGCCAATGTCGTCAAAGACTCTTCCACTTTTCTTGTCTTTTAGCAACCAAAAAGTTCCGTACTCGTAAGCCGGGATTCGATTGATCTTGCAAATTCCAAAGTACAGTCGGTCCAAAAAGTCAGATACATTCTCCGATTCATCGTATGGAATGTCGAAGTTCAGACCTTCTTCTCCGAATAGCTCCGACACATCAATTCTAAGGTAACTAGTTGCACGTGACCTGCGCATCTCTGCTCTCGTCAGTTTGGCCCCATTCCTGACTAAATCCAACACTTCTTCGAGAAGCTCTCGATCAGAGCGTTCACTACTTTCGTCCATCGATACGACGTCAACTCGCGAGATTTGTTGTTCTAAATCAGGCCACCACTTTTCGAAAAGCTTCTCAAGTCGTTCAGACGACATGCCAACGCCGCCAGCGAGGTTAAGGCTTTGCAGCAACTTCAAAGTGCCTTCTTTGTTCGCAGCAACCGACTGAAATTGAGCAAGCGGAAACCGAACATCGGTAGCAGATAAGCCGTGAAGAAACGGAATTACACGAGCAATCTTGTTGGTCTTGGCGAGACAACCTGCCTCAAAAAGTATCCAAGGTGAATTTTGGTTATCAGGGGTTAAACAAATTATACCTATGTTTGATTTCTCAAGAACATCCGAGATTTGCTCGGACCACTTAGAGCCTGCTGCGATGTCATGTTCTGACATCCAAACATCCATGCTTTGAATAACGTCAGGCAACCAATTGGTTAGAGCTTTAGCAATGGCTTTGCTCGGTTCTCCGGACCAGCTTACAAAAACTTGCATGAGTTAACCTTCTCGCGTCTCCAAAGCTGACATTGGCCGCGATGCGGAAAAAAGGCAATGAGGGCTCATACCTGACCTCGGAGGCAGAGCAGCATCCTGTGATACAATGCTTTGGTCAACGTCGGGTTGTCGTTTTGGGAGGGCATGGCGGATCGGAGGATCAGTCATGGAAACACCAAACTTACCCGCCATTCGTGCGCTTCGTCCTGCGTGGAACAAGGGGCGCATTGTCGGTCAGAAACGACCACTGAAACCAAAGCATGTCTGGGCAATCCGTGTTCGCCTTGAGCTAGCAGAAAACCATCGCGACCTCGCGCTGTTCAACATGGCTATCGACAGCAAGCTTCGAGGCTGCGACCTGGTGAAGATGAAAGTGGTCGACGTCATGGCATCTGGCCAGATCAAGGAACGGGCATCGGTCTTACAGAGCAAAACACAGAAACCGGTCCGCTTTGAGATTTCTGAAGGTACTCGAGCCTCAGTCGAGAAGTGGATGGAAGACGAGCTCATGGTCGGCTCCGAGTACCTTTGGCCTGGCCGGTTCCACGAGCGCCCGCATATCTCGACCCGGCAGTACGCAAGGATTGTCCGCGACTGGGTAACGTCGGTCGGTCTCGAGGCGAGTGCTTACGGTACCCACTCGATGCGCCGAACCAAGGTCACCCAAATCTACAAGAAGACCGGCAACCTTCGAGCTGTTCAGCTTCTTCTCGGTCACACTAAGATGGACAGCACGGTCCGGTACCTGGGCGTCGAACTCGAGGATGCGCTGGCCATCGCCGAAGCTATTGAAATCTAGGGTATTTGGGTCGCCTTGACTGGCGGCCCTATCCCGCCGTTCCGCACAGATCCAAGATGCTGCGGCTGCAGCCCGCTTTGCGGACCTTCGCGATCTAAAGCTATGCGCCCAGTGACACTTGACTCGATCCCAGCGTTTCCAATGCTTGAAATTGTACTGATTTGCCCCCATTTCGGTAACAGGTGAAAATGTCCGTTAGAAAGGAGGTCCCTCGTGACCAAACTTTTGAAATCCCGGAAACCCCGGTGCTGAGAGGGGAAACCACGTTCCTGCCGGAAATATTTCGCGACTTAAATGGAACTAGGGCGGTGTGAACCGTCTGATGAGTGGAAAGGCAAAAGGAAGGGCAAAAAAACTGCGGCGCGTACCACGGAGACACTGTGGGTCGTTGAACCCAAAACCTCATTCGCTCCGTTGCTCCCCCCTGCAATACGATCGCAACAAATGGTGCAGGGGGCCGCAGGGCTGCTGCAGTCTAAATGGTGCTTCGCAGAACGGCCCATAGCCGACCTCCGACAGCCTGCCTCAATGCTGCGGCCGCAGTCCGCAGTCCGCAGTCCGCAGTCCGCAGTCCGCAGTCCGCAGTCCGCAGTCCGCAGTCCGCAAAGCTGACATTTAAAACTACATCAGCACAAGTAGCATTTAAACTAGCTCGAACGCTCACAAACGACCTTGAGCGCTCTGTTTTCTCGGTTCAACGCCGCTTTGAACGCCAGTGTTAACAAGGATTGGATTGGCCACCAGGTTGGAACAAATCGGAGTTGCAAGGTGCTCTCGATTGATGTGCGGTTGTCTACCAAGACGTGCCTCGCCACAAAGCGCTCCTTCTCATCGATGGTGCGCCATGCCTCTACTTTGTTTGGAACCAGTTCGGTGACTTGCCAGCGCCGTTTCGGTTGTAGCGGTTGCTTAACCGAGAACTCCGTCCCTATTGACAGCTGATCGGCATCTTGAACACTCGCCGCTTGTATCGTTGGGCACCATTCAGGCCATCGATTGACGTCAATTGTGTATTGCCAGACAGTTTCCAACGGGGCCGTAATGAGGATGGAACTTTCAACAACAGACGTTGAAGGCATCCCGGCTTCCGCACTTAGTGCATGCATATCTCTTCTCCTTTGCAGGAGTGTCATGCATCAACAGGTTCCTTCCCGCTATTCGCCCATCGGACACGAAGGGTTTGGATAAGACGCTAGGTTGCGTCTCCAAGCGCATGGCTCAACTTCGCCTGCCACTTGCGTCGGTATTCGCTGGCACTCAATCCGACCCGCTTCTTGAACGCGGTGCGAAACGCAGAAGGCTCTGCATATCCAACTTCTGCAGCAATGTCGTCGATTGGGGTATCGGATGTTTCGAGTGCCTGTTTTGCCTCTTCGACCCGGACCGTTTGAACATAGTCGCTTGGAGTCTGCCCTGTGGCAGCTCGGAACCGGCGCAACAACGTACGCTCTGTCATCCCCACCATGCGCGCCATTTCCTGAACAGGGTTCGAATGCTCGTAGTTGACGGCTATCCAGCTCTGTAGGTCGCCGATGACTGCGTCTGAATGCTGGCGTCCAGCGGACAAAGACGCAAAGCCCATTTGGCCTTGGGAGTGCGGTTCGATTAGGTAGAGTTTGGCAATGCGACGCGCTTCTTCGCAACCTACCAAATGGGCAATCAGGTAAAGAACAAGATCAGCCCAAGCTGACGCGCCACCGGCGGTTACGATGCGATGTCCGTCGCCCGCAGGGATCAAGACACGTTCGCGGCGTACGCGTATTCCTTCAAATTCTTCAGCTAACCGTTCTGAGTAAGCCCAATGGGTCGTTGCATCCACTCCGTTCAGGACGCCACTCATGCCCAAGAGCAGCGCTCCTGAACAGACGGATGTCACCATCCCACCGGACTCGTGCACCTGAGCGGCCCACTCCGCGATTGGATTCATTTCCAAAGGGAGCGGCTTCCATGGGTCAAGATGCATGTCTGGTACAATCACGAGATCGGTTTGCGACGGTTCAGGTAACACGGCTTCCGGGGTGATCAGGCGGCCATTCAAATCGCGATAGGCTACACCGTCCGGCGTGCACAGACGCGCCCGGAAGGGTGATGGGAGCATCTGTTCGCCATGAAGCATCGCCCAGTCTCGCCCCACAGAAGCCAGAACATCCAGGATCGCAAAGACTGTCGATGTCCCAGCCCAAGGAAGTCCTACAACAACTGTTTCTAGTGATTTTGACATTTCAGATGTCCGATTTTAGCCGTTCTTGTCGATCCAAAAGCTAACGCGACTCGGCTTGTCAATGCAAACGATCTCCATCCGAGCGCCACGGCGCTTTCAACAATGGAGACCCAAATGAACGATCTTTCCTCACCAACTAACTTCGATGCCGAACGCGCCGAAGCCTTCGCTGGTCAGCTTGTCGGCACGATCACGAACGCCGCAACCTCGATTATGATCTCACTTGGCCACCGTGTCGGACTGTTCGACGCAATGGCCGCTCTGCCACCGAGCAGTAGTGAAGCACTCGCTTCTTCAGCAGGTCTTGCTGAGCGCTATGTACGCGAATGGCTTGCTGTCATGGTGACGTCTCGCATTGTTGAGTACCAACCGGAGAACCAGACTTACTCACTGCCTGCTGAGCATGCCGCTTTTCTGACTCGGACTGCCGCGCCAAACAACATCGCTGTAACCAGTCAATTTGTTGGGGTTGCCGCCTCAGTCGAAGAGCAAATGATTGAGCGGTTTCAAAGCGGCGATGGTCTGCACTATGACCACTTTCTCCGCTTCCATGAGGTGATGGCGGAGGACAGCTATCAGACGACGGTCATGGCGCTCATCGAAAGCATCTTGCCCATCGTGCCAGGATTGGTCGAGCGCCTGAAAGACGGCATTGATGTTGTTGACGTTGCCTGTGGTGGAGGTCGCGCGCTCCTCAAGATGGCCGAGGCTTACCCTAACAGTTCTTTCACGGGACTTGATCTATGCGAAGACGCCTTTGCTGAAGCACGTGTTCAAGCGCTCAAGGATGGCCTCGACAACCTCACGTTTAGAACGCTTGATCTAAGCACGGTCACAACGCTTGGTGCCTACGATCTCGTGACAGGTTTCGACGCCGTACATGATCAGAAAGACCCGCTTGGTCTGGTCAAGACAATCTACAATTCACTGAACGAAGGTGGCGTCTTCTTGATGCAGGACATCGGTGGATCGCGAGACCTTGTCACCAATATGGACAACCCTCTTTCACCGCTCTTGTTCACCATTTCGCTGATGCACTGCACCCCGATTTCGATCGGCCAAGGCGGTCCTGGCTTAGGAACGATGTGGGGTGTGGAAACCGCACAGGACTTTTTGGCCGAGGCTGGGTTTGACGATGTGGAAACCCATCGCCTGCCGCATGACCAAGTCAACGCCTACTTCGTCGCGCGCCGCTAAGAGCGCGTGATCTCAACCTAGGATAACACCATGTCTCTACGCATTCTTCAGCGTCTTTCTGACGCCCGTCAGCGGCGTAAAACACGCCGCATCATTACAAACCTTCCCAAGAGCGTCCAACGGGACATCGGCTTGATCGATGGTCTATCGGATGGGGTGCTCCGTCGATCACGTTAGGACCCGGCCATGCAACACCCTGACAAACACACACTTATCATTGGGGCCGGTTTGACCGGCCTCGCCACCGCACACATCCTGCGCGACCAGGGTATCCCTGTCACCGTGCTGGATGCATCTGGCCGCGTGGCTTGGAACTGGCGGCAGCGCCATCCCGCGTTGCGGTTAAACATTCATCGTAAGTTTGCAGCACTACCGGGCAAACCGGCACCACGTTCAGACGGCGCCTATCTAAAGCGCGATACCCTTATTCAGCACCTCGAAGACTACGCCAATTATCTTCGCGACTGCATCGAAGCTGGGGTCATCGTCTCCGGCATAGAACGAACCCCAAGTGGTTGGCGCGTCGTTGCCGGAAGCCGTTCGTTCGAGGCACCGAATGTCGTTGTGGCAACAGGGCGCGACCGAACCCCGAATATCCCGGCCTGGCGAGGTCTTGAGCGTTTTGAAGGGGACGTGATCCATGCAGCAAACGTCGGCGACCTATCTCAGTACGACGGCAAGAACGTTCTTGTAGTCGGCGCGGGCAACTCCGGCGGTGACGTGCTGAACCACCTCGCGCGGAACAATCCAAAGGATGTAAGGATTTCCGTACGCTACGGACCTGCAATCGTTCCGCAACGCGTGTTCGGTTTCCCGTTACACCGTGCAGCAAATCTGTTCGCAGCTATGCCGCTTTGGATGGTCGATCCGGCGTTCGCGCTAACGCAGCGCTTGTTCTTTGGCGATCTCAAAAAGTACGGTTTGACCTCCCATTCATTGGGCGGTGGAACAAGGCTCGCCACCGACGGGACGGCATTTGCCATAGACGACGGGTTTGTCGCTGCAATCAAGAGCGGGCGCTTCAAGGTCGTTGGTGAGATCACTGAGTTTTGGACCGACCGCGTCTCTTTCGATTGCTTCCGCACGTTCGAGCCGGATGTGGTGATCTGTGCGACGGGATACAAAACTGCATTGGAGCCTTTGCTCGGGGGGTTTGATGTCCTCAACCATGCGGGCATCCCAAAGCACCCGATGGGAGAGCCGACGCCAGGTCTGCCTGGTCTATGGTTCAATGGGTTTCGGCCTGAATTCCAAGGCTACTTCCACTCGGCGGCCAAGGGCGCGCATCGAATTGCGTCTGGCATCCTTAAAGACTCCAAAATGGGCAAACCGGCGCATGCTTCGCCTCATCGCAGGCTTGCTGCATAATCTAAGACGAGGTGCTTTGACGATAGCTGATTCATCATCAGAGCACTTCGCTCAGCCGAGGTAATCAACATGACCAAGAGTTCATTCTCCGAAAGCCTAATGTCCATGTCCGACGAGGTTTGGGAACGCCATGCCAATCCATGGAGCGGATGGAGCCGCATTTCGATCCCTCCCCTCTTTGTCGCGGCCATCTGGAGCCGTGAATGGATCGGGTGGTGGCCCCTCGCCCTCGTTGCGCTGGTCTGCATCTGGACTTGGTGGAACCCACGCGCATTTCGAAAACCAGACGACCTCGATAACTGGATGTCCAAGGGCGTCTTTGGTGAGCGTGTATGGATCGCCCGAAAGACGACCCCGATCCCGGCTCATCACGGTAAAATGCCCCATATTCTCGCCATTGTGAGCGGTTTAGGGCTGCTGCCATTGGCATGGGGCTTGTGGGTATTGGACCCATGGCCAGTGATCTCCGGATTGATCCTCGTGATGGGCGGCAAGCTTTGGTTCCTAGACCGCATGGTCTGGCTCATTGAGGACACGGGCGGCTTCGAGTCGAAGCGTTAGCCTTTTTGCCAATGGACGTACACAAGCGTTGGATCGTCATCGGGAGCCACGGCGTTTACATCGAGCACGCAGCCGATCCGCTCGGCCAGTCGAATTGATATGGTGTTCTCAGGGTCAATGTAGCTGACAGCGCGAGGCCAATTGAGATCACCAAGAACATGGTCGCGCAATGAAACAACAGCTTCACTGGCAAAACCCTGACCTTCGGCTTCTGGAGACCAGATCGACCACGTCAATTCCTTCTCTGGCCATCCGCTTGGATACCAGGGCCCGGCAGTTCCAATGGCGTCGCCTGTATCTTTGCGACAAACAACGAACGGTCCTGTTTGGTGCAGCGACCAATGTCCGAGGAAGATCGCAAAGACACGCCACGCAAGATCCGTTTTACCATCGCCGCCGCCTACAAACCGTGCGCGCTCAGAAGTGAAGAACGAGGTCCAACCCGCTAGGTCAGCAGGCTCAGGTCTACGAAGAGTTAGGCGGTCGGTCTCAAGCATGACGGTCCTCATCGGTTGACGGGAGTACTCTTTGCCAGCAATCGTTCAAACCAAGAAGGTTGGAACCGGACGTGACCGATGCAGATCGGTTAGTCTCTGAAATGAGCGTTCCAGATTGCAACACGCGACGTGTCTCTTGCTTCATATTCACGGATCGCATCCGAAAGGCATTCCGGGCCGGATAAGTCCCGGCCTTCAGCAATTTCCGTCATTCGCATCGTATACCAAGCCGTGACGCCACCCTCTGGTGGATTTTCGAACCGGGGAAATGATGGTGCTCTGGTATCACCAGCAAGCCAAGCATTTGGAAGCGATAGGTCAAGAACGAGCGCCCTGGCTAGCCCAACCACATCAACGCCTGCCGACAGAGCGTCGACGGCTTGCACGTATGTCTTGAAGCCGCCGGTCAGCATCAGTGGTTTCGATGTCAGTCTGCGAGCACGGCGCGCGAAGTCCAGAAAGTAAGGGCCTTCTCCACCTGTATCAGAGGCAGGCTTTGCGCCTGGAAAGTACGTGCCGCCGCTGATGTCGATGAGATCAATGCTGGTTTTTTCCAACGCGGAGATGACCTTGAGCGAATCCTCTTCGGTCAATCCGCCTTCCAACTGATCAGTGGCATTCAGTTTGATGCCGATAGGGAATTGGGGACCGACCTGATCTCTGACCTCGGCGATCACTTCCATTGTCAGCCGCATGCGGTTCTCAATCGAGCCACCGTATTGATCATCGCGCCTATTGAAGAGAGGTGACAAGAACTGACTAAGCAAAAACCCGCGTGCTGCATGTATTTGCACCCCACCAAATCCCATTTCTTTAGCCAAGCAGGCCGTGCGCGCAAATTCAGTAGGTATCTGCGTAATCTCCACCAAAGAGAGTGCACGACAGGCGATAGATCCCACCTCCAAAGCGCTTGGCCCCAGAGGAACGCTGATCGGTGGATGTGCCATGGCACCAGCATGGCCAAGCTGCAGCCACAACTGAGCGCTATTCTTGCTCCCAGCTTCAGCGTCATCACGCAATACGAGGTTTCCTGGCTTCTCTGCGGCAAACGGATCGCCCTGAACTTCACCAATGATCGACAAACCGAGTCCGCCTTCGGCCCAGATACCGTACAGATCGATCTGCTGTTGGCTGGGATTGCCTATTCCATCCCCGAGAGAGTCTGACATCGCTGGCTTTGCGATCCGGTTTTTAAGAACCGCTCCGCATGGTAGCTCAAGCGCTTGGGACAGCTCTGTACGTTCTGATGTCGTCATGGGGCCGATCAAACTGCTCATGTATTGGACATTCCCGGAAACCATAGCGATTTCCTTTTGTTCGCAAGGCTTCGATCGGAAAGTTTAGGTTTGTATCGGACAAGACTGCGCATGCGGAGCTTGTCGCAGGCGGCCCAGAGCCGACATTGGACACGGTCTTCGAATGCTGCGGGTGCAGCCCATATTCCAGTCATTCGCTGCGAGTGCAAAACCAAGGGTCATCCAAAACCACAATCGAGACACTATGCGGATGTTCATGGCATGATCGTCTCCAGGTCACCGTTACACAAGATACGCGCTAGAAAGCGAAGCCAGCTTTGCCGCGGTGCAGGCAGTGCACAGCTAGACAATTTGCGTGTGCGCTAAGCTTCTCAATTCGCGTCAAAAAAATTGAGTTTCAGCGCAGCTATACACTAGGTTGCGATTTAGGATTGAATTGGAAATCAGCATTTAACCAACGGTTGAGAATTCCTTAATGGCTACAGGATGATGAAGATGGTCGAAAAAAGATCAAAGCTAGTTCGCATGATCGTTCGAAACATCGGTTGCATTGGGCCTGACGGCATCAGTGTTGCGCTGGATGATGTTGTTTGCGTTGTAGGGCGCAATAACTCCGGGAAATCAACCCTTCTCCGGGCCTATGAGCTCGCTCAGGGTAGCGAAAAATTCGATTGGATTCGCGATCGTTGTGCGCAAGCTCCGGAAGACCAACCATCCGAAGTGATCCTCGAAGTCCATATTCCCGAGGGTATCGGCAATATTAGCGAAGAATGGAAGGAAGAACGAGAAGATCTGCGCATCCTCACCAGCCGCTGGCAATGGTGGCCAGAACAAGTTGAGGACGGCAAGGTCTCGCCGCTCCGGCAGACCCGCCTGCCCAGCCAAGCCGAAGAGGAAAACGGGGGCTATGCCTTAGATGGCAAAGCTGGTGGTGCCGACAACGTGTTCAATTCTCGCTTGCCGCAGCCAGTTCGAATTGGCTCGCGCGGAGACCCTGCCGAGGCCGAGAAGGCACTTATGAAACTGGTTCTCGAGCCAGTCGGCACAGCCCTTTCAAATGCCGCTGCAGATGCTGATTCCGCCCTCTCTCTCGCAATGTCGCAGCTCCAAAAAGGCGTCACAGGTATTGTCCAGGAACAGAAATCTCAGTTTTCAGAGGCGGTTTCGCAAGTAGAACAAGGCTTTACCGGTGTGTTCCCTGGCTTATCAGTCACCTTGGACGTGAAGGCTGCCCCACCAAGATTTGACGCAGCCAAGCTCATCGCTGACGGTTCGGGCCTACGCGTCACGGACAATGGGGCAGAAGTTCAATTGTCTCAACAGGGGGCGGGCGCACAGCGAGCACTTTTCTGGACCATGCTACAGGTTCGTAATCGCCTCGTTAGCGACAAAAAACTTCGCGAAGATGCAGTTAAGGCGCTGAAGAAAGAACTGACGAAAGCAAAGAAAGATCCAATTAGAACACAAGAGATCCAAGCTCAAATCGAAGCGATCCAAGCAGGCGGCGCTTTGCCGGACGATGCCAGCGATCCCGCATTGCCCGGATACATCTTGCTAATTGATGAGCCGGAAAACGCCCTTCACCCGCTCGCGGCTCGCGCGGCCCAGCGGCAGCTGTACGAACTTGCTGGTCAGCCTGAGTGGCAGGTGATGATGACCACTCATTCTCCGCTTTTCGTCAATCCGGCTATGGACCATACCACGATTCTTCGGCTCGAACGCGAAGGTGCTGACGACTTAGTTGGTCCCAAGACCTTTCGCACTGACGAGGCTGGTTTCACTGGCGATGAGAAGGAAACACTAAAGGCAATCCAGGAGATGGATCCAACGTTCTGCGAGGTCTTCTTCGGCACGTATCCCATCGTCGTAGAGGGCGACACCGAACATGCAGCCTTCATTGCAGCGGTGGTCGAAGCGGGGCACGAGCTCATCGATCAGGTTACAATTATAAAAGCCCGAGGAAAGCCGCAGATACGCGCTGTCATGAAAATGCTGATCCACTTCCGTAAAGACTTCGGGGTGCTGCATGATTGCGATTGGCCCCACGGCACGGCCAAAAACAAGCAAGGGACGCTCAAGAAGTCTCCCTCTTGGGCGCACAACAAAGAAATTCGCAAACTTGTTCACGAAGCTAGATCAGCCGGTATCGGCGTAGCTCATGAAGTAAGTATACCAGATTTTGAACGGCATATTGGCTTGCCGCGTGGAGCTAGCAGCAAGCCGTTCGAAGCTTATCTTGCCATCAAGCAGAGTGAAGGGCTCAAAAAGTACGTACAGGGACTATTGCAGAAACTAAAGAACCCGGAGCGATATGAGATAGGACAAGTCAAGGCAAGCGACGCCGATGCTTTTGTCACTGGCATCTTGGAGCAGCTCCGTAAAAGGTCAGCTACGCAAAATTGGGAGGACTCCTTCCGTCTTGGAGATTGAACCAGGGCTTCGAAGAGTGCTGTGTAGTACTTGGTTGTCTCGCTAACCACCAACAATTCAATGGTTTTTTAGCCAGATCATGCCGTCAAAGGCGCCAAGCTTCGCCTTGTCTTGGGTGTCGTAGAGGCGACGGGCTTGAGTTGCGACCCCAGTGCTAAGTCGGGTGATCTGTCCGCTCCATCCGCTGTTCTTCGGAAAGACCACAATGTGGAAGCCGTCGGTTTTCAAGTAGTCATTTCCGCTCTGCGAGACCTTCCATTTTCGTGTCAGCCAACGTGCGCGACGCTGGGCCAGGTTCTTGCTGTCAGATTCCCGTTTTGAAGCGGCCGCGTAGTCCTCCTCCATCTTGCCGGCGCAAACACAACCGCACTCTAGAATGTGCGGATAGTCAGGATGCTGCATCTGGTGGACATACCGGATGTCCTTGTTTTCGCACATCTCACATTGGGTGGAGGGTTCACCAAGATCCTCAAATCCGATGCAGATCCAACCTTTCTTGGGAACACCTTGTTGCGACCATTTTCCAAAAGATGGCATTTCAGAGCCCCTGGCCTTCTGACGCAGGCAGTTTGATCAGGTAGCCGCGCGCCAGCTTTTGTTTGACTAAGTCAGAAAGGGCAGTCTCAGCCTCGGTTTGTGTCCGGTACCAATCGTGGCAATGCCGGCCCCAAGTACCAAAGCGGCCCCACTGCCGGTGGACGCCGTGTTGGCCAAACAGGTCTTTGGTCAGCCCCACGGAATAGAACCGGTTCATGTTGAGGGAGGGGTCTATGCGGCGCATATCAATTTGCATCAATCTCCTCCTCGGTCATTGGAATATAGTCGATAGAGACCCGTTCTAGACGAGGCTCATTTTGCTCAAGACCCCATCGGCGTTTCGTGTAGAACTCAAGTGCTTTCCGGGTTCTTGACTCAAGCACGTCTGAAGTGAACCCAAATTCAATGCGGACCACGCGTTGCTGCGCCTCAGTCAATCTTGAATGCGGTTTGAGTTTCAGGATGGCCCAGGTGAACCAATCGTCATCTCGGGGTACCGCACCAGCCGGCTTGGTTTTTGCGAACGACTGATCAGGGTCAATGCGAACAGGATGGAAGTCACGAAAACCATTACGTTCAAAACACCAGGCTCGTACGTGAAGCCTAACGCCATCAGAAGCGAATCGAACAGGTGCAATCCAGCGAGTCATCGGTTCTGGATCTCGCATCGATTGATAAACGATCCTTGTTGCCTCTTTCGCCCTGAAGGCTCGGTAGAGCGGCCGTAAGACGCGCAGGTCCTGAGTGCGTTGCAAATCTGGCAATCTATCGAATGCTGGAGATGGAGTGCCGACTAAGAGTTGCTCCAGCTCCATCGAAGACGACTTACCAGTGAGCCGTTCAAAGCTGTGATCGGCAAGGTATTGGCGCGAAGAGGCATCATAGTGCAGTGCGTCTTTCGGCGCTTCGGAGAGGTAAGTCCGAAAATCGAGAGCGGCCTGCGCATTAGAAATACCAAAACGCTTGATCAAGGAAGCACGAGTTGCTGCACCGTCCCAGAAAAACAGTCTGTCGAGGTATTCTAGGCGCGCACGCTGGGCATGTTTGAGGTCTTCAAAGGGCATGCGACAAGGATACCTTGACTCTTCACCACTGTCCATATAGTTTTTACATGTGTAATAATTGACGGTGCGACATGAGAATACTTCATACTGCAGATCTGCACCTGGGGCGTCAGTTCATGGGGCTGAGCCTTGAGGAGGATCATGAAGTCGTCCTAGGCCAGATTCTCGAGACGCTCTTGGTCGAACGGGTCGATGTTCTTGTGATCGCTGGGGACGTTTTTGATCGTGGCTCACCGCCCAACTCATCCATCCGGCAGTTCAACCACTTCCTCAAGCGCGTGGCAGACGAGACCGAAGCCGCCGTAGTGATGATTTCGGGAAACCACGATTCCGGTGACCGGATCGAGGCAATGTCTGTCTTCTCCACCGCGTCGAGAGTGCTGGTGCGCGGAATCGCCGACGCGTTGGAGACTCCGCTTGTGCTGAGTGACGAGCATGGCGAGATCGCCTTTTCCGCGCTGCCCTTTTCCTATGAATATGCCGCGCGGGAAGTGTTCGGGGATGAGGGTATCAGCACGCCAGCAGATGTCATCGCAGCCCAAATCTCCGCAGCGAGGGCTCAGGTGCCTGAAGGAGCGCGTTGGGTCGTAGTGGCTCATGCCTTCGTTGCAGGCGGCGCGGTCGGTGAGACCGAGCGCGCCCTGACACGGGTCGGCGGGATCGAAACTGTGCCCTCTGATGTCTTCGACGGGGCGGATTATGTGGCACTGGGGCATTTGCACAAGCCGCAGGAAGTAAGCGCGAGCCATATTCGGTATTCCGGCGCACCGCTCGCCTTCGGTTTCGATGAGGCGGGAAGTGAAAAATCCATGACTGTCGTCGATCTCAAAGCTGAAGGAGTCGAGATTCGTACCGTAGCTTTCCGTCCAATCCGGCAAGTGCGTTCGCTGACCGGGGCATTCTCGGATCTTCTGGCAGGAACGCCGTCTGAAGACTTCATCCAGGCGATTCTTACAGACGAGAACCCTCTGATAGATCCGATGAAGCGGTTGCGTGCGACCTACCCCAATGCCTGTCATCTGGCCTACGACCGACAGGGTCGCGCCCCAGAGACCAAAATGCTTAGCGGTGAGCGGTTCGCCGTCACGCCGATCGAGATGGTCGGCGACTTCATGAAGATTGTACGCGGCCGGGAACCAAGTGCTGCCGAAGTCGAGATTGTCGCGAACAAGCTCCACGCCTCCGCCTCCGGGGAGGAACAGACATGAGACCCATTCGCCTATCGCTTCAGGCCTTTGGGCCGTTCGCGACAACCGAGGTGGTAGATTTCCGTTCCGCGCTGGAGACAGGGCTGTTCGGAATCTACGGCCAGACAGGGGCTGGGAAGTCGACGTTGTTCTCGGCGATGTCTTTCGCGCTTTTCGGGGCGCCAACCAAGACCGATCAGGAGCCACGTTCGCTGCGTTCGGATCACTCTGCGCCCGATCTACCCACTGAAGTCGAATTTGTTTTTGAATTGGGTGCCAAGACCTACCTGATCCGTCGTCGTCCGGCGCAAGAGCGCCCGAAAGCGCGAGGCGAAGGGACAACAGATGACGCAGCGGAAGCCTCCCTATTCGACGTAACCGGGATCCCAGTGGATACGATTGGCCCGAGCCAATCCGGTCGCGTAATTGAAGAAAAGAAGGTCTCGGTAGTTGGGAGAGAGGTCGAGGCTCTGCTTGGCTACGGAGCGGATCAGTTTCGGCAGATCGTACTCCTACCTCAAGGAAAGTTCGAAACGTTCCTTACCGCAAAAACCGATGCGCGGGTCGACATATTACGAGATCTCTTCGACGTGAAGATCTATCGTAATCTCGCCGCTCGGCTGAAGGAAGAAGCCTCGGAGGCAGAGCGAGCGTTACGCGACCAACGTGCACTCTATGTAGCGCGGCTTGAGGAGCGCGGCTTCGAGAGCGCTGAGGCACTGGAGCTAGGAATTTCTGCAGCGGAAGCCAAGGTCGAGGAAAAACAGCGAGATCAGCAGATCACAGAGGCAACGAACGAAGCCGCGCGCAAGACACTGGCCGAAGGCGAACAGATCGAGAAGGCTTTTGCTGCCGTCGACATTGCGCAGCAGGCGCTTGACGGCCTTGAAGCGAATAATGATGAGGTTGATGCTCTGGCTAGGCGGGTAGAGGCTGTCAGCAATGCCTTGAAAGCCCGTGATCTTGAGACGGCTTGGCACAATGCGGAGCAAGACGCACGAATTGCGGTGGATGCCGTTTCCAACGCTGAAGCGGAGCTCAATACCGCCAATGGGGCGAAGGAAGATGCCGCGCAAAAAATGGTCGAGGCGCAGTCTGACGGGGAGCGACGGAAGCAGGTTCAGGCCGACCTGACGAAGTTGGAGGCCATTGAGAAACAGGTCGAGCAGGCTTCAGAGTTACAGAATACATTTGATAAGGCTGTGACGGACGAAGCCTCAGCAAAGAAGGCGCTGACTGAGGCCATAGAGGCCCGCGAAAGGCTCCAGTCTCAGCGTGATGCGACCGATATGGTGCTTGAACAGGCGCGAAAAACCGGAGCGTTGCGAGGCAAGCTGAACGGTGAGATCGCCGAGGTCAACCGGGAACGGGTGAAGTCAGCGGCGTATGCAAAGGCGCAGGGAGCTGTCGCCGATGCCGCACGAAAGGTCGAAGCGGCAACGAGCGAACTGACCACTAGAGCCCATGCGGCACAGGCCGCCGAGGAGACCTTGAGCGATGCCGAGGTGCGGCTTTCGCGCACGCAGGCGATCATTCTGGCCGAAAAGTTGACTGAAGGAGCGCCCTGCCCTGTCTGCGGTTCCCACGATCATCCTGCGCCGGCTCATGGCACGCCCGAGCAATCTGGTTTGACCGAAGCGTTTCGCAAAGCACAGTCTGAAGCGAGAACTGCAGCCGAAGCCCGGGTGCGGGCGGAAACCGAACTTGGCAATTGCCGAACGTGGCTGGATGAAAAGAAGCAGACGCTGGACGAACAGGAACGACCCGAGCGCACGATGGCGGAACTCGAAGCTGAAATCGTACGGCTTGAAGGCGATGTCGCCGCGCTTGGAGAAGCAGTCGATCTAGACGCGATGGCGGAGCAGTTGGCCGAACTGAAGCGGAAAGTGACCGAGGCAGAAACTGCTGAGGCTACAGCGCGCACCGCTGCGGGCCAGGCCGGGACCGCTCTTGCCGGCGCGCGCGCGAAGCTGGATGCAGTGATCGAGGCCCTGCCGGAAGGTCTGCGCTCGCCCGGGGCGGTTGTCGCTCGACGGGAGGCATTGCAGAG
The DNA here is from genome assembly GCF_049801095.1 of Dinoroseobacter sp. S76. Lineage (NCBI taxonomy): Bacteria > Pseudomonadati > Pseudomonadota > Alphaproteobacteria > Rhodobacterales > Roseobacteraceae > Dinoroseobacter > Dinoroseobacter sp. S76. The sequence goes on from NZ_JBNAGH010000017.1 coordinate 18,184, forward strand.
AGAGCAAAAGCAACTGTCCGAGGCGCTGGAAATGGCGACGCAGCAGGACCGAGCCGCCAGTGAAGCGCTAACCCGTGCGCAAGAGCAACTTGACGCAGCGAAGCGGGCGCACGGCGCGCAGAAGCAGCGCGAAAAAAAGGCGAAAGGTGATTTTGCCGCTCGGCTTGCCGAGGTCGGGCTGGACAAAGCAGGATATGAGGCTTGCAAGGCACATTTCCTGACTCTCGACGCCGACCGCGAGAAGGTAACCGATCACCGCGATGGCTTGATCGCTGCTCGCACGACATTGCAGAACGCCACAGCCGCTTGCACAGATCGTGAACGCCCGGACCTTCGCCCGCTTCAGCTGGCGTTGGCAGAAGCCACTCAGAACTTGAACGCGGCCAACGCTGCACTCGCCACGGCTAGAACGGATGTATCGTCACTGACCGAATTCAAGAAATCGCTTGCCGCGGCCATGGCCGAAACCGAGCGGCTTGAAACTGAGACCGGTCCGCTCCGGGGGCTGGCTGATCTGGCCAACGGCAAGAACGATTTCAACATGACACTCGAGACCTTCGCGATCGGTGCAATGTTCGACCAGGTTCTCGAGGCGGCAAATATGAGGCTCGGCCCTATGACGCGTGGTCGCTACCGGCTGACGCGTGGGCTCGAGGCATCTGGCGGTCGCGGCAAGCGTGGGCTCGAAATCGAAGTCTTCGACATCAACACCGGCAAGGCGCGCGCGACAGCCACGCTGTCAGGTGGCGAGACCTTTATCGCGGCACTGGCCCTTGCGCTTGGACTAGCCGATGTGGTCGAGAGCCTTTCGGGCAAGGTCCGGATGGACACAATCTTTATCGACGAAGGCTTCGGTAGCCTCGACACCGAGAATGGGGCGGGCACGCTGGATCAAGTGATCCAAGTACTTGCTGCGCTGACAGAGGGCAGCCGGGCTGTGGGCCTGATCTCACACGTCGGGCTGGTGCAGGAGGCTATTCCGCAAGGCTTCTACGTGCGTTCGACCCCAAGCGGCAGCCGGGTCGAGGAAAGAAGGGGACTAGGGTGACGGAAAGGTGGTACTTTCGAAAAGCTCATATTCGGCGACTGTCGACGGGGCGTACGATCTCTGTCCGTGGCGGTTGGGTGCTCCGGGGCAGCCAAAGACGCAGCAAGGGCGCATCATTTAAGCGGGCTTGTCCAATCTGCGGTGCCCCGATCCTAAGCGTTGGCATGCCAAGAGGTGGGTGGGTCCACTTCGAGGGACGTAATGGGCTCACACGCGTTAAACATCCATGTCTACATCTTGGCGAAGGCTTGAGCGCGCGGCGTGATGAGAACACGCCAGATCTTTTTGGCCCGTCCTGAAAGAGCCACCAGGCTTATAGTATGTTGACGTGGTGCTCGAAATGTCAGCGCTTGGAACTCAGGTCTGTTACAACGCCAACGAGCTCGTGACCCGTCCCCTTTTGAAACTACCAGACTTTTCTAAAAAGAAACTATTTTGAAAGTGTCGAGAACAAGCTCACGAGGTCATTGTCAGAAAACTCTGAATCGGCGTGACTACTTCGTCCTCGAGAGCTTGGCCGGTAGTCATCATAGTCAGGAACCTCTATTTCGCTGATCTTCTCAAGCACCACGTTTCTCGCAGCTTCGGCGCTGCGCCCGGTGTGCTTTGCAATGAAATCCAGAAGCTCTAAGTGCTCGTTCAGCTCGCGTTCGGATGAAAGATCAGAGATTGCCTGTGAAACCTCATCAAACTCATAGTCAATCGCAGAGTTGATCGCCTGTTCGATGGGCTCGAGATCAATAGCTTCGTTTAGGTACTCATCTATGGCGTCTTTCACGGCGACCAACTCATCCATTGGAACGCCAGCTTCGATTGACCTTACGAGGGCAGTTTCAACGGACACTTGCAGGTCTTCTTTCCCGTCAACATCATCATCGACAAAGCTGGAGATTCTCCAATGGAGTTCTGGTAACTCTCTGGAATCTCGTGACGCATCCACCCAAAGGATATCGCTCTTCAATACTGAAATTGCTGCATCTAGAAAGCCACGGTCGCCAGAGTGCTCAAACAGGTCAAGTAGAAGCGAACTGCGCTCAGCGATAGAAAGATCATCGAGTTCGCTGTACCAATAATGGTATTGCTCCGACTTCACCTTTGCGAAGTTGGGGATTTGGTCCAGATTGTTCGCGAACTCGCAGAATTTTTGCGCCAGCTCTTTCAGTTTTTCGGGATCGGTCTGGAACGTTTGTTTAAGGTGACTCCACAGGCTCTGAGCCCATTCCGCTCGAACACAAAGAGGCGGGAGCAGGCCCAGAAAGTCTCCATCAGATAGATGCTCTTTTAGAAAGTCGCGGACTGATGGGTTCACAAACCGTACCTGGTTCCCGGAGATAGCAACAAAACCAGACTCCAGTGATTTTAGAGCCTCTTCGAAGTCGTCTGGCTTTGACGGCTGTGAATAGTGTTCGCAGATCTTATTGTGTATCGCGTTGAAGCTTTCCCGCAGAACCTTGATGGATTGGCGATACTGATTGCCAAAGTAGAGAGCCACAAGCAAATTCTGGCAGCGCATACTGAGACTGCGGTATGCCTTGGCCCAGATCAGCGCAGGATTTTCTAGGGTCCTAAAGGCAAATTTTGGATAGGCGGATGGTTCCAAGTCCTCAGGAAATTCCGCTGCAACATGCGCAATCAAGCGCGGATTGTAGTTTGGGTGGTCGACGATCTTCTTGAGCCAATCATCCTGAAGCAGGGCTTCTATATGTTCACGATTCAAATCTGACGCGGCAAGGTGGTTGAACAAGATACGCGCTTTGATTGAGCGAGTGTATTGGCCGACATCCAGTAAGAACTTTGAAAGCTGGAAGCGGCCCTCATCCATATGATCCGAAAGCCGTCGTGCTTCCTCAAAAATGTGTGCGCGCGTGGTAAGAATGAAACGAGAGTTTTGGGAAGCTCTAACGCGTTTCACAAATCTCGCAAGTTGCCCATCCCGTTGAACAAGCGCTTGCCGATCGAGCTCAATCTGACCGAGAAAATCGTCAAAAAAGAAGATGGTTCGTTTTTCCTCATCCAGTCTGGCAAAGCCATCGTCGAGAGATCTTATCGCGCAAAATTGCCAATCGTCATCGAGATAGTGATAGGTGAGCATTTTGGCCAACGTGGTCTTCCCCACCCCTGGCGGGCCAGACACAACGAGGACGCGATGTCGTTCGAGCTTTTCAAACGCGGCCTCAAAACTTGGGTTACGAACATAAACTCGCAACTCGTCCAAGATTTCGGCTTTGGTCGCTGCGGTGTGGGCCTCGAGGCCTGACTGCAGCACCTTCTCCAAAACTGCCGTACTGGTCATCCAGAGTTTCAGATTTGCCTTTTCGACGTCGGGGTGACGCTTCAGCGCGGCCTCAATATCTTCCGCACCCCAAATGTCTTCCGGATGTTTGAGGCGATCACCTAACACATCTGCCAGTTCGTCGCTGCGTGCACGTGTCAACGATTGAGACGTCAAGAAAATGTAACGACTTGGTTTCAGAAGATCGATCTTCGGCACTTCCTTTTTCAAAGCCGATTTCAACTGAGAAAACGTTGAATTCAGATAATGCTTGCACTGAATAATGGTCGACTTAGGACCCTTGGAATGCCTGCCATCAACACCGCCATCAGCTCCCGCGCCAAACGCAGAAAACCGCTGACCGGTTTCAGCTTGCAGGATATCACGGCACAAGTCCTCAAAGTCCGGAGGTGACAGATTGCCAAGCCTCTTCATTTAACTCTCCTGCCTACAAACTCACCAAAGATTTCACATTATCAGTCGAGCATTTGTAAGAAAAGTTGGCCGTAGTCCATTGGGCTGGTGAGCATTTCCGAACATCATTTCAACTTCTCGCGAACGTCTGCTCTAGCAAAGAATAGACCGGGATTCTGCCATCGCAGCGAATGACGGCTTTCCGCCCTGACTGAACAGCTTGTTTCTACTAACGGAACGCCAGAATACCTTCGCCATGGCGGTTACCGGAGTTGCAAGTGATTGCGCTGCTGGTCCTATCGAGCCTGACGACGCCCTGCTCCGCCTAGATGGGTCGCTTGTCAATCACAAGCGCCCCTTTTGGTGGAATTGCTTTGGAGTTCACCTACCGGGTAATTGGTCGCCCCGGTCTAGCGTCGGCAGGGCTTTCGCTTGCCGCAAAGCAAGCAAGGCGTTGCAGGAGATTGCTGCCCCCTCTCTGGAGGTTTCTTCAGAATGCACTGCCAGACAGTTTAGCTAATCTATGTAAGGCTCCGAACTGAACAGCCAAATCAAGTTCGTGTTTCTGACGATGCGGGGTAACGAAAGCGGGCCGGCGAATGCTCCATATTCTTAAGATGATTGACGAGTTCACTCGGGAATGCCTAGTAGTCGGGGGCGCACGTTGGTGAATTGCTAGCGCGTATGGGCCGTCTTGGCGGTGCTCAAGAGCAGGCGGGGCGTTCCGAAGTACACTAGATCTGATCGTAGTCCTGAATTCACAATCAGCAAAGTCCTAGAGTGGACCGCGAGGACCAGCGTCAATGCCCTGTTCGTCGAACCAGAATCACCTTGGTAGAATGGCGAAAACGACAGCATCAAAGGCCGATTCCTCATCTCTCGGAGGCATCCCTTGGATATGCCTGTTGGGCAGTGACGAGCCGCTAAACTTGGAGCTCCTAAGCGACCTTAGAAAGGCCAAAGTCCTTGTTGAGTGATGGCGGACACCGGACAAAACGGTTCCCCAGGATACGATTGTAAGCAACCAGCCACTAGCTTGAGAAACGTTTGTCCCGGCTGTTCTCGCTTCCGTTGTGCGGAAACTCTGGCCAGATCATCAGTCTTCTACCAGAGGCAAGTCGACGCCTACATAGCTCGTTTCTGCTCCATCCAAGCTTTCCTAGCTCCGCCGGCTATGCATTCCCTCTTTTTGCTCCAGCTTCGTCGACTTGGTCATCGCATTAGGCTCAAACGAACAAAACGAGTTATCTCGAAACCAGAATGCAGGTTTTCACTCATCCGCAAAGTGCCGTGCTCGCTATGTGGTCGCTGACAACCGCCCAGTCGACGGGCCTTTCACGTAACTACTTGAAAAGGTGGTGCCCCCACACGGACTCGAACCGCGGACCTACTGATTACAAATCAGTTGCTCTACCAGCTGAGCTATAGGGGCATCCGAGCGGCTGAGTATCGCCGTGGGCGCGTGATGACAAGCCCTCTCGAACCCATGAATTCGATTTTCAGCATCGAAGGGCGCGCACTGCGAACAAAGTGCATCCGCCGCCAGAACCGGTTAACACTTGGGAAACCAGAACCGGCGACACTCGGCGCAGGATCCAGTGGACGAAGACATATGCATATCGCTTACCATATCGGCGCCCATAGCACCGACGACGACCTGCTTCTGACCAGCCTTCGGGCGAATACGCCCATGCTGGAGCGCAATGGCGTGATTGTGCCAGCAGGCGAGGTCTACCGCCCGATCCTGCGCGAGACTGTGCGTCGTCTCCAGGGCGCCCATTCGGACCGGGACGCCGAGGAGGCGGTGCTGGAAGCCATTCTCGACGGCAAGGACGGGCACCGGCTGGTCATGGCGAGCGAGAACTTCATCTGCACCCAGCAGAAGATCTTCGAGGATGCCAGCTTCTATGGGAAAATGGGACAGAAGGCAGTCTGGCTCCGCAACGTCTTTCCCCATCATCCGGTCTCCTTCCATATCGGGCTGCGCAGCCCGGCGAGCTTTCTGCCTGCGATCTTTGCGCGGCGTCAGAACATCAGCTTCGACGCCTTCCTCGCGGAAATCGATTTCGACAGTTTGAGCTGGCACGATGTGATCGAGCGTCTGCGCTTTGCAGTGCCGGATGCGGAGATCACCGTCTGGTGCAACGAGGACACGCCCCTGATCTGGCCTGAGGTGATGACATCGCTCGCCGGAGTGGCCGAGAACGCGTCGCTGCACAAGCGCCATGCCCGCCTGCGGGAAGTGCTGACGCCAGACGGGTTCGAACAGTTCACCGCCTATCTCGAGAGCCACCCAACGATCACGGTCGCGCAGCGCCGCTGGGCCGCAGTGAACTTCCTCGATCGCTTCGGACAGGAGGATGAAATGGCCGAAAGCTACGACCTGCCGGACTGGACGCAGGAGCGGATCGATGGGCTGGACGCGGCCTATGAGAAGGATCTCGAAAGGATTGCGACCCTCCCGGATGTGCAGGTCCTGACCGCTGGCGGGACAATCCAGACCAATGGACCCGCGGAAGACACGGCGTCCGTCGGATTTGCCTGAGCCGAGCGCCGCGCAGGCGCCCGAGGCGCTCAGGACATCCCGAGCGCTTCCTTGTAGAGTTCCAGCACTGCTTCTTCTTCGGAAATGTCATCGGGATCGCGTTTGCGCAGAGCGATGAGCTTGCGCATGACTTTCGTGTCGTAGCCCCGGGACTTTGCCTCGGCCATCACCTCTTTCTGCTGCTCGGCGATGTCCTTCTTTTCCTGGTCCAAGCGCTCGATCCGCTCGACAAACTGCCGCAACTCGCCCGCCGTCACCCGATAGCTGTCCGGCGCTCCCGCGTTGTTTTCCGTCACCGCGTCATCCATCTCGCGCGTTCTCCCTGACTGTCATTGAGGCCCTGCGGTAGCCCGACTCCGACCGGGCATCAAGACCGTTTCGCCCATCGCCCACTTGTGCCTCTGCTGCAGGCACGCTACCCCGCCGCAACAGATCGCACCAATCGGAGACAGAGGATGGACATGCTGGTGCCCGCCGGGGCCGTGATCACCGTTCTGGGCCTGCTGGGTCTCATCTATTGCATCGTCGAAGTGGCCCGGGCCAAACGCGCCGAACTGGGCGAGGACGCCCTGCGCGCCCGCCTGCAAAAAGCGGTGGCGCTCAATCTCGGGGCGCTCGGGGTCTCGGCGCTGGGGTTGATGATCGTCGTTGTGGGCGTGTTCCTGGCCTGAGCCTGGTCACGGCGCGGGCGGGGTCTTCTCGCCGCGATCAAACGCTTCCCACCCCTCGCCGGCAAAGACGTCATGGCCGAGCTGGGCGAGGACATGGGGGAAATCGACCATGACCCAGTTGTCGACGATCTTGCCGTCAACGACCTTCCAGAAATCCATGTAGCGGATCTCGACCCGCTTGCCGGTGGCCGCGATCCCCATGAAGGGGCCGGAATGCACAGCCTCCTGCCGGCCAAAAGCCGCCGCCCATTCGCCCATATAGAGCCGCGCCTCATCGACACAGACCTTGTCGGAAAACGCCGCCTGAAAGGGCTTTTGCCAGTTTTCCTGAAACTCCCGCAGGCCGGTCTTGGTCCCACAGCCCCGATTTCCATACCAGCCGAACCCTTCGGAGAAGAACTCGCCGATATCGGCAATCCGGTGGTCATTCAGTCCATCGACCATACCCTCGATGACCGCGCGCGTCGCGTCGGTTTTGGACATGTCCGTATCACGAGTCAGGATAGCCTGTTCAGGACGGGCTCCACTCACAGATGCGCTCCGATCTCGGCATCAAAGAGATGGCAGATCTCGGCCGGTACGCTGAACTGCACCGGCGCCCCGATATCGGAGCGGTAGTCCTTGGCCGCCTTCACCGCGACCAGCGTGCCCCCGGCCTTTACGGTCACCATGGTGGCATCCCCGAGCAGCTCCATGGAGTAGACGGGGGCCGCGATATGCCCCCCCTCGCCCGTCACCGCCGCATCTTCAGCCCGGAACCCCAGCGTCACCTTGCCGGACACACCGCTGAACCCGGCGATCTCGACATTCTCCGACCGGAAAACGCCGTCAACCACCTTCCCTTCCATCAGGTTCATGGCCGGCGATCCAATGAAGCTCGCCACAAAGGTATTTGCCGGGCGGTCATAGATATCCGTCGGCGTGCCCACCTGCTGCACCACACCGGCTGACATCACCACCACGCGATCCGCGAGGGTCATCGCCTCGATCTGGTCATGGGTCACATAGATCGTCGTGACCTGCAGCTCATGGCTCAGGTTCTTGATCTGCGCCCGTGTGCTGACCCGTAGCTTGGCATCGAGGTTCGAGAGTGGCTCATCCATCAGGAAGACGTTGGGTTCCCTCACGATCGCCCGCGCCAGGGCCACTCGCTGCCGCTGCCCGCCGGACAGGGCCGCAGGCTTGCGATACAGAAAATCGTCGAGCTCCACCATCGCCGAGGCCCGCATCACCCGCGCCTCGTGCTCCGCCTCGGGCACCTTCCGGACCTTCAGGGGAAAGCGGATATTCTCATAGACATTCATGTTCGGATAAAGACCGTAGCTCTGGAACACCATCGCGACGTCCCGATCCTTGGGATCAAGCGTGTTGACCATCCGGTCCCCGATCCAAATCTCCCCATCGCTCGGATCTTCTAGCCCCGCGATCATCCGCATGGTCGTCGTCTTGCCGCAACCGGACGGCCCCAGCAGCACGAGGAATTCCTTGTCCGCAATGGTCAGGTGGAAATCATCCACCCCGATGAAGGAGCCCCAGCGCTTCTTCACATGGTTCAGCCGGATCTCAGCCATTCTGGCCTCCCCCTTCATTGTTCTGAAAATACTCACCCGCGGGCCGCAGGCCCGCGCCGGGCCCAACGCGCAAAGACCACAGGTCGTGCGGGGCGGGAGCGCGCCCTGCCCCCGTCATCCTTTCACCGCCCCTGCGGTCAGCCCGCTCACGATCTGGCGCTGGAAGAAGAGCACGAGCACGAAGAGCGGCGCCGTCGCCGACACAACCGCCGAGACCGCGAACATCACGTTGCCCTCCTGCTGCGTGGTGCCGAGGAAGCTCGCGATCTTCGGAATCATGGTCTGATTGTCCTGGCTCAGAAGCGTCGCCGTCACCGCAAAGTCGTTATACGCCAAGAGAAATGAGAAGAGCCCCGTCGTGATCACCCCCGGCCACATGACCGGAATGATCACCCGGCGGAAGGCCTGAAACCGGGTGCAGCCATCGACCATTGCGCTCTCATCCAGATCCTTCGGAATGTTCATGAAGAACGATCGCAGCATCCAGAGCGTGAAAGGCTGGTTGATCGCCACGAGCACGATGATCGTCGTCGGCAAGATCCCCCAGATATTCAGCTCAAAGAACGGCAGGAGATAGCCCGAGACCAACGTGATATGGGGCATGGCGCGAAAGATCAGCGCCGCCATCAGGATCCAGAACGTGTACTTGAAGCTCGACCGGCTGAGCGCGTAGCCCCCCAGCGTCCCGAAAGTCAGCGAGATCGCCACCACGCAGAGCGTCACGATCATCGTGTTCACCCCGGCGCGCCAGAATTCCTCCTGTACCCAGGCGCCCTCATAACCCGCTCCGGTGAAATACCCGCCCGTCTCGGCGATGGTCCGCACACCGGAGAGTGCATTGCGCCAATCCTCGCGGCTAAAGAAGTCACCCTGCACCTTGAAGGAGCCCCAGAGGGTCCAGAGGAAAGGGAACGCCGCCAGCACCAGCCAAACCAAAACGAACCCCCAGAGGAACAGGCGCAGGGGCAAGGACCGTTGTGTCGCAATATTTGTGGCCATGTCCTAGTGCCCCGTCTTCGAGAAGTCACGCCAGGTGCGGATCAGCACCGGTGTCAGCAGGATCGCCACACCCAGGATCGTCAGCATCGAGGTCGCAGCGGCAGAGCCGAACAGAGACACCTCGCTCCCCCTGAGGTCATTATAGATGATCCAACTGAGTGAGGTCGCATTCGCTTCGGCATTGAAGCCCACGATCGGCTCGAACACTCTGAAATTATCCATCAGCTGGATGAGCGCGATGAAGGTCACCAGCGGCATGAGATAAGGCAGCACCACGTAGCGGATCCGCTCCCATCGCGTGGCCCCGTCGATCATCGCGGACTCCAGCGTATCCTGCGGGACCGTCTGGAGGCCCGCATAGAACACAACAAAGGCAAAGGGTGCCGAGGACCAGACCCCATAGACCATCAGCGTGATCCAGGTCAGCGTTGGCGAGGCCTTGAGGCTGAGATCCGGGTCCTCAAAGATGAATTGCAGGGTTTTCCCGATCACCCCGCGGCTGTCGATCATCCAGAACAGGATCAGAGAGCCGACGAGCGGCGTGATGATCATCGGCAAGAGCGAGGTGAAAATTACCGGTCCCTTGAGGATCTTGGGCAGCGCGTTCACCGCCACCGCGATCAGAAATCCGAGCGCGATGATCAGGGGCGTCACGATGAAGGTATAGGCCAGCGTGAAGGTCAGCGCCTTGTAGAAGGGCAGCCCATAGACCTGCTGGATGAACGCCCCCACGCTGTCGGTGCTGCGCCAGAACTCTCCGATCTCGGCAAAGGCCAGATGGTTCCGGTTCGTGTAGGTCGCAAGCCCGTTGAACTGCCCCAAGGGCTGGGCCTCGTTCAGGGCCGCGGTGGCCTCCTCATCGACCATGACCTGGGTGGTGCTCCCGAAAGGCCCGCTCGTGGTCACCTCCGCCAGCACCTTTTCATTTTCAACAAAGAGGGATTGGACAAATACCGACGCGATGGGCAGCGCGATGAACAGAAGCATCGCAAAGGCCGACGGCAGCATGAACCAGAAGAACGTCTTGTGCTTCATCTCGGTCTCCGGGGCACGGGGTCAGCCGGGGCGCGAGACGCCCCGGTCTTGCTCAGAGGGGCCTCAGTTCAGGAAACCGGCCTCTTTGGCCGCCGCGCTATAGGAGGCCTCCACATCTGCAAGCGCCTGTGCAGCGCTTTCGCCGCCCTGCAGGAACTCGACGATCTCCGTGCCCAGAGCCGTGTGCAGCAGGCTCATGTAGGGCAGCATCGGGTAAGGCGCGGTGCCGCCCTGTGCCGTGGCCAGCACACCGGCCGCTGCTTCGCCCGGGCTGTAGCCGTCGATCAGCCAGACCGCGGCGTCCGAGTTGGCATTGGCCACATCCACCGATGCGCCATTCAGCATGGCGATGAAGCTCGCCGAGGCGTCTTCGTCGCTGATATTCGATGCAATGGTGAACCCGTCCCACCAGAGGGTCGAGGCCGGGCGATCCCCACCGCCAAGCGTCGGGGCGGCGGCGAACTTGATCGCCGCTGCAATCTCGGGCGCGGCCCCCTCATCATCGGTCACACCGCCTGCACGGGAACCCCAGAAATTGGCCAACGCCACGTTGCCGGCTTCAAACTCGGCCTGCAACGCGTTGGAATCATAGGTAAGATAGTCAGGGTTCATGTATTCGGTGAGCGCCTTCATCATTTCCAGCGCCGCTTCGCCATTGGCATTGGCAATGGCCGGAGCCGCCGAGCCGGGCTCGAAGAAGGACCCGCCCGTGCCGAGATACATGTTCACGAATTCCTGGGCCACGTTCCAGCCGGCCTTGTAGGTGCCGCCGATGGGGAACTCCATGAGGCCCGCCTCCTTGATCGCCTTGGCGGCGGCCAGAACGTCCTCATAGCTCTCAGGCACCGCGAGGCCGAGTTCCTCAAGGATATCGGCGCGGTAGTAAAGGTGCTGCGCATTGGCCTGGAAGGCGATCGCCTTGGTCTCGCCATTGATAACGATGCGCTGGTTCGGGGACACCGCGTCCCCATGGGCCGCGATGAGATCATCGAGCGAGCGCACCAGCCCATCGGTCAAAAGCGGCACGAGCGAGCTGTTGGAAACGACCGCAACCGTGTATTCCGCCGGGTTGGCGGTCAGCGCGGGCACCTGAATATTCCGGTGCTCCGTGGTCATGTTGGCCGTGACCGTGACCCCATCCGTGGCGCACTCGGCCGCTGCGCTATTGACCGCCTGCAGCGCGGGGAAATCATTGGACAAAATGCGGATAGATCCAGCCGATACGTCGCAGGCCCAAGCGCTGCCGCTGCCAAGCACCACAAGCGCGGATGTGATCAGCGCCGATTTCATGAAAGTCATCTCTGTCTCCCTGTCATGACCTGGGGTCGTGACGCCCCGTTTTGGAGGCACGCTGACAGCAGTTGAATAGGTTTGCAATAGGGTTAACGGGCTCGGATTGACCCAACAGGTGCAACAACGGCACTGCGCAGGAAACAAGCGTTCCTCTTGGCGACACCCGGGAAATTGATGCAGGTCTGGGCGGTTATTGGCTGCTGGACCGCCCTGCCCCGGCCCATGAAAAAAGACGACCCCGGCGGGTCGCCTTCATTGCTGATACGTGCACTCATGCGTGCCCCAGCACATTGCCGGGAGATGCGGATCAGACCGGCATGTTGTCGAACGCGTCTTCCTGAGCTTCATAGGCGCGCTTCTCCGCCCGCAACCGAGCGCAGAGATCTACCAATGCGCTCGGCACTTCGACATTCTTGGCCTCGAGTTCCGTGACGGCGCGCGCCAGTTCGGCTTCGCATACAAATCCACGGGCCGGATCCGCCTGCACCCGGTCGAGAAGGGTGAAGACTTTGGTCAGGGCTTGGTCAGTTGTCATCGCGTTGCTCCCTAGCGATCGTTTAAACCAAAGGGCCAATTCACAGGTTGGGCTTAGCCCTCGCCTTTGCAAGAGGCACAGAGTGTCGTGGACGGGTCCTCATCGAGCCGCTGTGCCGAGATCCGCCCACCGCATTGCATGCAGATCCCGTAGCTTCCGTCGGCGACGCGGCCGAGCGCGGCCTGCAGGCGGCGCAATTGGCGCGCTGCCCTACGCGAGGCCTGATCGTCGAGCCTGGCCTGGTCCGCCGTTGCGCAACCGCCCATCTGGCGTCGTGTCTGAGCTGCGATCTGATCCTCCCGCAGCTGATTGAGCAAGGCGCGTCGCCGCGCGCGCAGCGCCACGCGGCGCTCCATCAAATCAACCATTGTCACCCCCCGTGACGTCCTTGTCAGAACTTTAGACAGTTCCGACCGTCACGGCATTGATACAGGTCAACGGTGAAAGATTTGCGACGCGCCCCTGCGGGTTTTGTGGACTCGACGCCGGTGGGAGGCGCTCTTACATAGAGCTCATGGATATGCGCGCCCTCTCCCCCAGCTTTGCCGTCGCCCCGCAGATACTGCCCGAGGATGTTCCCGCCCTCGCGGAGGCTGGTGTCGCCGCGGTGATTTGTAACCGCCCGGACATGGAAAACCCGGTTGAGCTGCGCGCTGATGTGCTGCGCGCCGCGGTCGAGGCGGCCGGTCTGGCCTTCTATGACAACCCGGTGGTTGGAGGTGGCCTCTCGCTCGAGGATGTTCAGGCACAGGCGCAGGTCATGGCCGAGACGGATGGACCGGTTCTGGCCTATTGCGCCTCCGGGACACGCTCTGCCATTCTCTGGGCCTTTGCCATGGCCGGAGAGATGTCGACTGACGACATCCTCAAAGCGCTCTCTGGCGCGGGATATGCGCTGGAGGGGATGCGGCCGCAACTGGATGCGCTGGCAGCACAACGCTGAGACGTTGTTTCGGCGGGATCACCCCACCGCCCTAGTTTGAGCCCGGCATTCAAGGTGCTTGAGACGCCCTGCGCCGCGATCTTTAGGTCGCCGGATCAGAGGGCGCGGCCAGCCCCGGACGGTCCTCAAACCCCTGGGGGTTATGGGCCAAGGCCTCTGGCGGTGTTTCCTTGCGCGCGGTCGCTTGGGGCGCACGCTGGGAACTGATCTCGTTGAGACGCAAGGCGCGCACACCACGGGCCTGTCCCAACCGCGCAGTGGCCACGCAAGGACCGTTGCGGCGGCCGATGGTCACCGTGGAGAGCGCAGAGCTGGGGATCGGGACATGATCGCCCGGCGCCCAACGGCGCACTTCATCCAAGGTCAGCTCCAGTTTGCAAAGAACGGCCTCGAGCTCAGCCGGACTTTCGAGAACCGCAGCCCGCCAATCCTTGGCCCAGTCCTCCACAGCGCGCCCTGTATCCTGCGGCTCCGCCGCGCCTGCGGCCTGAGGCCGGGTTTGCGGAAGGGCGGCCCAGAAGGTCACGTCGCGCCCCCCGTCGAACTTCGCTTGGATCGTGTGAATGCGGTAGGGCACATCCACCACGGACATGCCCAGAACCTCCGGAGCGATCATCCGGTCCGCCGGCGCATAGCCTTCAAGCCAGCCCTCATGGGAGCTGTCTTCCATCAGCTCGCGCCAGGCCTCCAGAAACCTTTCCAGAAATCCGTGGCAGAGCAGCCGGTCAATGGTGCTGGCCGCGCGTGGCTCGCCCTCTCCTTCGGAGATCTTTCCTGTGGTCGTCTTTTCCACCAAAGCGGTCAAACCGCCGCCAGACAATGCAAGATAGCCCTCAGACTCATCCGGGGCCGGACAGGGGATCACCAGGCCCGCCTCACCCATGATATCGCCAAGCTCCAGACCGCCGGAGACCTCGGTGACGGTCACGACCTGATCGGAGACCTTCACCCCCGCCGCGATAAACCCGGCGCGCGCCATGGCCTTGACGCACCCCGTCTCGAGAGACACAGCCATGGACCCTGCCGCGGGTGCGGGCGTGGTTTCCATCTTGCGCCGCAAGAGGCTGGTCTGGTCAGGATTGGACATGGGGCGACTCGCATTCTGCAATTCGGGACGCTCCCTTGTCGCCCAGAACCCGTTAATGCCCGGTAACTGCTGGCGCCCGAAACCGCTGAAATTCAGGCCACAGCGCGAGAAATTTCAACCGGGAAGGTCACGCGGAAGGCCGCACCTTTCTGGCCGCGCAGATAGCTGATCGAGCCGCCCAGCTTGACCATCACCTCGCGACAGATCGCAAGGCCAAGCCCCGCGCCGCCGGCCTTGGATTGGTCGTCGAGACGGGCAAACTTCTCGAAAATCACGCTTTGACTGCGTGCCGGGATGCCCGAGCCATTGTCAATGAAATCAAGGGCCAGCGCCGCGCCATTGCTGTTCACGCGAATGGTCAGCTCCGGCTCGTCGGCGTCGCAATACTTGATCGTGTTCGCGATGATGTTGATGAAGACCTGCACCAGCCGGTCCGTATCCGTATGGATCAGGTGATCCTCTTGCGCGGGATCTCGCAGCACCGTGAGCGGACGGTTGCGGCCCGCCGCCGTGGCCGACAGCGCGCGATCAAGCAGGTCGCCCAGCATCTCTTCCTGCGGGTTGAGCACGACCTGGCCATTCTCCAACACACTCAAATCCAGCAGATCGTCGAGAAGGCGCGTCAGACGCAGGCTCTCATCATGGATGATGGTAGAGTAGCGGGTCTGTGCGGCACTCTCGAGCGTGCCCTCCATCAGGATTTCGGAGAAGGACCGGATCGAGGTCATGGGCGTGCGCAGCTCATGACTGATCTGGCTGAGGAAGGCGTCCTTCTGGATCGAAAGCTCGGTGAGTTTCTCATTCGCCTCGCGCAGCTTCGACGCGGTCGCCTCCAGCTCGCGGGACTTCGCCTCAAGCTGGCTCGAATACTCCATCATTTGCGCGGTCTCATCGGCCACGGCCATCAGTTCCCGTACGGAGACCGCGGCCCCGCCATTGATCTGGGCGATCATCGCATGGGCGGTGGCAGCACCGACGGAACCTGCCAACTCACGCTCAAGATCCACGAGAAATTCTGGCGTCGTATCGGGCAGATACCCGGTCTTGCCCTGCTCCGCGGCGGCCCGGACAAAGACGCTCTGGGCGTGTTGCGGGCCAAGGATCCGTTGCGCCATGATCAGCAGGTCCTCAGCCTCGGCACGGCCACCGGCCCAGCTGCGCGGGGTACTGGAATGCTCAAACACATTGACGAACTGCGCGCCCTGCAGCCGCTCCATCGGGGACGGAAAGGACAGGAGCGAGACACCGAGAAAGAGCCCCGCATTCACCACCATGGACCACAAGAGCGTGTGGACCAACGGGTCGAGCCCGGTCAGCCCAAAGAGCGCATGGGGCTTGAGAAACCCGATCCCCAGGGGACCATGCTCGACAATATCCGCAAAGAGTGATTGCGGCACGGCAAGGCTCGGGAAGTAAAGCGTGTAGGCCCAGAGCGCAAAGCCCGCCACGAGCCCCGCAACGGCGCCGCGCCGCGTGGCCCCACGCCAGAAAATGCCACCGAGCAGCGCGGGCAGCACTTGCGCCGCCCCGACGAAGGAGATCAAGCCGATCGCCGCGAGCGCCTCGCCCCCGTCAGACACCGCGTAATAGGCATAGCCAAGCCCCAGCACCGCCGCGATGGAGACCCGGCGCGACAGCAGCATCGCCCGGCGCACATCGCCGGACACGCTCGCCTTGCCACCATCCTGAAAGCTCAACCAGACCGGCATGATCAGATGGTTCGACACCATGGTCGAGAGCGCGATGGCCGCCACGATCACCATGGAGGTCGCCGACGAAAATCCGCCCAGAAAGGCCAGCGCCGCCAGGGTGTTCTGGTCCTGCGACAGCGGCAGCGTCAGCACGAAGAGGTCCGGGTTTGCCCCCTCAGGCATGATGTCGAGCCCGACCACCGCGATCGGGATCACGAAAAGGCTCATCAGCATGAGATAGGCCGGAAAGGCCCAGCTCGCGGTGCTCAGATGCGCCTCATCGGCATTCTCGACCACCATGACCTGGAACATACGCGGCAAACAGATCACCGCGGCAGCAGAGACGAAAATCAAACCGACCCAGCGGCCGCCCTCGACCTCCCATGTCGAAACTGGCGAGGCATCGATCCGCGCCACCATGTCGGCCACGCCGCCCCCGATCCCCCAGACCACGAAGACCCCCACGGCGAGCAGAGCCACAAGTTTGACCACCGCTTCGACCGCAATGGCCATGACCACACCATGGTGGCGCTCATTCACGTCGAGGTTTCGGGTCCCGAAGAGCACGGTGAAGATCGCAAGGCCAATCGCCACCCAAAGCCCGTCGGTCACACCATCCACCGGGTTCGCGAGATCGGCCATATCCTCGGCACCGAAAACCGCCAGTGAGAGAGACACCGATTGCAGCTGGAGCGCGATATAGGGCGCAGAGGCGATCACCGCGACCACAGTGACGATCACTGCCAAGCCGTTCGACTTGCCGTAGCGCGATGAGATCAGATCCGCGATGGAGGTGATGCGTTGGGCACGCCCGATCCGCACGAGCTTGCGCAAGAGCCACCACCACCCCACGAAGACCAGTGTGGGCCCCAGATAGATCGTCACGAATTCCAGCCCGGAGCGCGCGGCATAGCCGACCGCGCCGTAAAACGTCCAGGCGGTACAATAGACCGAGAGGCTGAGCGTGTAGATCATCGGCGCGCGGAGCCAGCCGATCTTGCCTTGGGACGCCCGCCGCTCGGCCACGAAGGCCACCGCAAACAGAAAGACCACATAGGCCAGCGAGATCACCACCAGCAGGTTCAGCGTCAGCATTACCCGTCTCCGTTCCGATCTGGGCTGTCGGGTGTGGCCTCGCCGCTCAGGGCGCGGCCAAGGGCGCTATTGGGCGGCGGCGCGAGCAGGTCCACATCCCCGCCCCCCGGCTGGGGCGGTGGCGCGAAGCCCGGGGCGCGGGTGGTCGCCTGCTCGGCGCGCTTGATATAGCGGGTCAGAAGCGCGCCAAAGACGATCAGCAGAATCCAGAGCAGAAAGACATAGATCATCGCCTCGGCGGTGGAGCCGGCCTGCCCCTTTGGCAAAAGCAGCATCGGCACCACAAAGAGGAACGTTCCGAAGACCGGCAAAAGCCGCGCCGCATCGATCAGCCGCCGACGTCGGTACGGCTCGGGCTGCAGGAACAGAGGTGGCCGCCCCCGGGCCATCTCAGGCGCTCAGATCCCGCACGCGATCCAGAATTTCGCGGTTCGAGAAGGGTTTGGTCATGAAATGGGACACGCCATAGCTCTCGGCGAGCTCGCGATCCTTCTTCTGGCCTTTCGCGGTGAGCATCAGGACCGGCATCTCCGCCGTCTCCGGATTGTCCCGCAGATCGCGCAGGATATCGAACCCGCTCCGGTTCGGCAGCATCACGTCGAGCATGACGAGATGCGGCGCCTCGCGCGCGATGGCGTCCAGGGCCGTGGCCCCGTCAGAATGTGTGCGCACGTGCCAACCCTCGCGCGACAGTATGAAACTGATCGCCTCGATGATATTCGGCTCGTCCTCGATAACCAGAACGGTTTTCGCCATGATCGGTCCCTCCTCCGCTCTGGCGATTCTTAGGCGCATCACAATCGCCCGCTTGACGGTCCATGTCAAAGCACTAGCGGGGGCAAATGATGTATTTTCGGGCAACACGGAAAAAGCGCCCCCGCCTCAACCCGCGAGGATCGAGGGTTCGCGCCGTGCGCTACAGGCATCGCGCGGACAGATCCGGCAGGTTGTGCCGATGGCCCGGGGCTCAGCGGCATCGCGGGCGGGCCGGTCCACCTCCATCACCAGCATCCAGGCCCGGGGGATCTGCGGCACATCAAAGGCGACGGGGGTGCTGACCTCGCTGATCGCGTAGGTGACGAAGCGGCGGCCCGGCGGGGTCGCGACATCCACCTTCAAGGGCTGGGTCGGATGGCTCAGGGATTGGTAGACCGGCCAGAGCGAACAGGCCGCCCCGAAGCGCGGGATCGGGAAACCGTCGATCCCCTTGCGGTGGAGCAGACTGCCGGAGCTGTCGGCGACGACCAGCCCCACATCCACCCCGCCAGCGCTTTGCGGCAGGCAGGCGAGCCGGTGCATGACCTGCGGCAGCGGCACCTGAAACTGCTGGGCGAGTTTTGCCGGATCCCGCTCCTTCTCAAACGCGGCTTGCAGGGGTTTCAGCGGCAGACGGTCCGCGTCGCGGATATAGGTCCGGAAATAGCTGAGCGCGAGGGCGCGGGCCTGGGGCGTGGCGAGCTGCGGCGCATGGTCGATCAGGTCCTCGGCAGCCGCGATCCCGCCGGTCTCCAGCGACGCAAGATGGTGCTCATGCTCGGCGAGCACAGACTCCAACGCTTCCTGCGCCGTGGCGAAGGTCACCTCCGAGGCCACTTGCGTGTCAAAATAGGACACCAGCGCCTGACTACCCTGAGCCAGCCGGTCGCTTTCTTCCAGCATGTTGCGATGGAAGCGGTCGCGCCATGCGGCCTCGATCTCGGGTGTCTGGGCGAGGATCGCCGCGGTGGAGCGGATCGCCGTCACGTTTGAGACCAGATCATGCATTGCCTCGGCCAGAAACGGGTCATGGGTCAGGCGGTCATTCAGCGCCTCGATCGTGCGCTCCTGATTGACCATCCGCCGCCGCTGAGCGGCGATCAGCTGGGCCCAGCCGGGGAAGCGCGCAACGAATTCCTCGATCCGGTCGAGCTCCGCAGCACTGCGCCGGGCGGAGGCCGCTGCCTCCCGCAGCCCCTCCAGCAAAGTCTCCTCCGCGCCCTGGGTCAGGGCGTTCACATCGACCCGCAGGGCCGTGGCGATATCAAGGAGGACTTTTCCGCCGATTCTGCGGCGGTTGTGTTCAATCAAGTTGAGGTAGGAGGCCGAGATCCCCACATCGCGCGCCAGATCCGCTTGCTTCATGCGCAAAGACTGACGCCTTTCGCGGATGCGGCTGCCGGTCAGTGAGCTCTTGGGCATGGATAAACCTGAGTGTTATCACGGGTTTTCTGCAACCGCGCGAGAATAACTTTACACATACTGCATGTGCATTGTCCAATCGTTTACAAATAAATCTAACAAATCGAAGCACTTGTTGCGCCGCACTGCAAATCTGTAATTTCTTTGGGCTGGGTTTGCACGCAGTGCGCCCATCGCGGGGCGGGAGTGAGGATCAGCCCCCGGACAAAAACATTGGGAGGACTTCAATGTCTAAATCTGAGATCAGTCGCCGTCGCGTACTGAAAACAGGCGCGGCCACAGGCGCGGGCCTTGCCCTGCCCACGATCTTTACCGGCGCGGTATGGTCGGATGGTCATACCGGTTTCACCAACGCCCCTCAGGGCAGCACCGTCACCCTGGGCTTCAACGTGCCCCAGTCCGGCCCCTATGCCGACGAGGGTGCCGACGAACTGCGCGCTTATGAATTGGCGGTCGAGCACCTGAATGGTGGCGGCGATGGCGGCATGATGAGCACCTTCAGCTCCAAGGCCCTGCAGGGCAACGGCATCCTGGGCAAGAAGGTCGAGTATGTCACCGGCGACACCCAGACCAAATCCGACGCCGCGCGCGCGTCCGCCCGCTCGATGATCGAGAAGGACGGCGCGGTAATGGTCACCGGCGGCTCCTCCTCCGGTGTGGCCGTGGCCGTGCAGGCGCTCTGCCAGGAGGCCGGCATCATCTTCATGGCGGGTCTGACCCACTCGAACGACACGACCGGCAAGGACCGCAAGGCCAACGGTTTCCGTCACTTCTTCAACAGCTACATGTCCGGCGCGGCCCTCGCCCCGATCCTGGCGAAGAACTATGGCACCGACCGGAAGGCCTATCACCTGACGGCGGATTACAACTGGGGCTACACCACGGAAGAAGCCGTGAAGTCCTCGACCGAGGCCATGGGCTGGGAGACGGTGAACACCGTGCTCACGCCGCTGACACAGACCGACTTCTCCGCCTATATCACGCCGGTTCTGCAGTCTGACGCTGACGTTCTGGTGCTGAACCACTATGGCGGCAACATGGTGAACTCGCTGACCAACGCGGTGCAGTTCGGCCTGCGCGATCGTCTCGTCAACGGCAAGAACTTCGAGATCGTCGTGCCGCTCTACTCCCGCCTGATGGCGAAGGGTGCGGGCGCCAACGTGAAGGGCATCTTCGGCTCGACGAACTGGCACTGGTCCCTGCAGGATGCAGGCTCGCAAGCCTTCGTCCGCTCCTTCGGCACCAAGTACGGCTTCCCGCCGTCCCAGGCCGCGCATACCTGCTACGTCCAGGCGATGCTCTATGCGGATGCGGTCGAGCGCGCAGGTTCGTTCAACCCTTGTGCCGTGGCAGAAGCCCTCGAAGGCTTCGAGTTCGACGGGATGGGCAATGGCAAGACGCTCTATCGCGCCGAAGACCACCAGTGCTTCAAGGACGTGCTCGTGGTGAAGGGGAAAGAGAACCCGACCTCCGAGTTCGACCTTCTGGAGATCGTGGAAGTCACCCCGGTCGAGCAGGTGACCTACGCCCCCGACCACCCGCAGTTCGGCGGTGCAGACGCAACGCTCGGGACCTGCAACCCGGGCGCCTGATCCGCAACGATCTGAGCCTTAGACCGGGACGGGCGTTTTCGCGCCCGTCCCTCCTCTGCGCCCCGGAACGGCGCAGTCCGCATCAGCCGAGGTGGGAGCCATGGACGCAATCATCCTTCAAATTCTCAACGGTCTGGACAAGGGATCAGCCTATGCGCTGATCGCCCTGGGTCTGACCTTGATTTTCGGCACCCTGGGTGTCGTCAATTTCGCCCATGGGGCGCTGTTCATGATGGGCGCCTTCTGCGCCGTGACCCTGAGCCGGATCCTGACCTTGAGCCATCAGGTGGTGGATGAGACCCGGACCGACTTTCTCGGCAACCCGCTGAAGGTCGATGTCCCTTACGTCTACGACATTTTCGGGCAGACCGCGGGGGATGCGATCATCGACTGGGCGGTGCCACTGGGCATCCTCTTTGCCCTGCCGATCATGGCCGCCATCGGCATCGCCATGGAGCGTGGGCTGATCAAGCACTTCTACAAGCGCCCCCATGCGGACCAGATCCTCGTGACCTTCGGTCTCGCCATCGTGCTGCAGGAAGTGATCAAGTATTTCTACGGTGCGAACCCGATCCCGACGCCCGCCCCCGAAGCCTTTATCGGCTCCTTCGACTTCGGTGCGATGCTGGGCTTTGATCCGGGCTCGATCATCTATCCCTATTGGCGCCTCGTGTACTTCGTCTTCGCGATGATCATCATCGCCGCCGTCTTTGCCTTCCTGCAATTCACCACCTTCGGGATGGTCGTGCGGGCCGGGATGGCTGACCGCGAGACCGTGGGTCTCTTGGGCATCAATATCGACAAGCGCTTCACCATCATGTTCGCCATTGCCGCCTGTGTGGCCGGTCTTGCGGGGGTGATGTACGCGCCGATCAACTCGCCAAACTACCATATGGGCATGGACTTCTTGGTCCTGAGCTTCGTGGTGGTGGTTGTCGGCGGCATGGGCTCCCTGCCCGGCGCTGTGGCGGCAGGCTTCCTTTTGGGGATCCTCGAAAGCTTTGCATCGATGTCCTGGGCCATCAACCTGGTGCCCGGCATCAACCAGATCATCATCTACCTTGTCGCAATCATCATCTTGCTGACCCGGCCCCGTGGCCTGATGGGACGCAAGGGCGTGATGGAGGACTGATCCATGTTCGGACTTGAGAAAAAAGACACCGTCCTTCTGATTATCGTGGCCTGCCTGACCATGCTGGCGCCCTTCCTCCTCAACCCCTTCCCCGAGGGCTCCGGTCTGGCGCAGTTCAACGCGGGCTACCCGGACCTGATGCAGCGCTTCGTGATCTTCGGGATCTTCGCCATCGGCTTTAACATCCTCTTCGGGCTGACGGGCTACCTCTCCTTCGGCCATGCGGCCTTCCTTGGAGTGGGCTCCTACGCGGCGATCTGGATGATGAAGCTGCTGACCATGAATGTGATCCCGGCGATCATCGGGGCGGTCATTCTGGCCGGGGCGTTCTCGCTGCTGGTGGGGTGGATCTCGCTGCGGCGCTCGGGGATCTACTTCTCGATCCTGACGCTGGCCTTCGCCCAGATGTCCTATGCGCTGGCCTATTCGGTGCTCACGCCGATCACCGGTGGGGAAACCGGTCTGCAGCCCAAGGTCAATGACCCGCGCCTGCTGGACCCGGCCCTGGCGGATGGCGCGACGCCTTCGGCGAACCTCTTTGGCCTGACTATGAAGTCGAGCTACGAGATGAATGTGGGCGGCTGGCTCTTTACCTTCAACGCGGGATACTACCTCGCGGCCGTGATCATGCTGATCAGCTTCTATGTGGCGATCCGTATCTTCCGCTCGCCCTTCGGGATGATGCTGCGCGCGGTGAAATCCAACCAGCAGCGGATGAACTATACCGGCCTGAACTCCAAGCCCTATACCCTCGCGGCCTTCGTGATCTCCGGCATGTATGCCGGTCTGGCAGGCGGGCTGATGGTGGCCATGGACACCCAGGTGGGCCCTGAGCGGATGTTCTGGACGGCCTCCGGTGAGGTTGTTCTGATGACCATCCTCGGCGGTGCGGGCACCCTGATCGGTCCGGTTCTCGGCGCAGGTATGATCAAGTACATGGAGAACATCATCTCCAAGATCAACGAAACCATCCTGCACCAGTGGTTCGCCTTCCTGCCCGACGGGATGGAGGACGCGCTCGTCGCCATGGTCTATCCCTTCATCGGCAAGGGCTGGCACCTGACGCTTGGCATCATCTTCATGCTCGTCGTGATCTTCCTGCCCGGCGGCCTCGTCGAGGGCGGCCAGCGCATCGCGCGCCTCTTTGGCCGCGGCAAGAAAGCCGACAGCGATGACGGCAAGAAATCTGCCGAAACCACCCCTGCGGAATAAGGAGAGAGACCCATGGGAATTCTCGAAGTCAAAGGGGTGGGCAAACGCTTCGGCGGCCTCCAGGCGCTCGGTGACGTGAACCTCTCCGTCAAGGAGCAGACGGTTCACGCCATCATCGGCCCCAACGGGGCGGGCAAGTCCACCCTGCTCAACTGCCTCGTGGGCAAGCTGATCCCGGATACCGGATCGGTGATGTTCGACGGCCAATCGGTGCTGGGACGCTCCCCGCACGAGATCTGCCAGATGGGGATCAGCCGGGTGTTCCAGACACCCGAGATCTTCAGCGATCTGACAGTGATGGAGAATGTGCTCATCGCGTGTTTCGCCAAGCGCGACGGGTCCTTCGAGCTCAACGCCATTGTCTCGGTCCGCAGCCAGTCGGACATGCGCGACATGGCCGAAAGCATCCTCAAGGATGTGAACATGCTCGACAAACGCAACATGCATGCGGCCTCGCTCAGCCGTGGCGACAAGCGGCGGCTCGAGATGGCCATGTGCCTCGTGCAGCAACCGCGCATGCTCTTGCTGGACGAACCCACGGCGGGCATGGCGCGGGCCGACACGAACAACACGATCGACCTGCTCAAGGAGATCAAGGACACCCGCGACATCACCATCGCGATCATCGAGCATGACATGCATGTGGTGTTCTCGCTCGCCGACCGGATCACGGTTCTGGCCCAGGGCACGCCCCTGGTCGAGGACAGCCCGGAAAACATCAAGGGCCATCCCAAGGTGCGCGAAGCGTATCTCGGCGAAGCGCACTAGGAGGGGATAGAGATGAATGTGAAGCCTGACTTCTCCAAAGGCGTGAACCACGCCGAAACCGCCCCCGCGTATCTGAGCGTTTGGGACATGCACGCCTATTATGGCGAGAGCTACATCGTGCAGGGTATCAGCTTTAACGTCCATGAGGGCGAGATCCTGGCGCTGCTCGGCCGCAACGGTGCGGGCAAGACCACGACCTTGCGGGCCATTGCGCGCCTTGCGGAGCCTCAGGTGAGTCATGGCGAGATCTGGCTCGACCACCAGCGCCTGCATGAAATGGAAAGCTATGAGGCCTCCATCGCCGGGCTGGGGCTTGTGCCCGAAGATCGCCGGATCATCCCCGGCCTGACGGTGGAGGAAAACCTCCAGCTCGCCCAGATCGTCGAGCCCAAGGGCTGGTCCATCGACCGTCTCTATGACCTCTTCCCGCGCCTCGGCGAGCGCCGCAAGCAGGAGGGCGTGACCCTGTCGGGCGGCGAGCAGCAGATGCTCTCGATTGCCCGCGCCCTGGCCCGGGACATCAAGGTGCTGCTCCTGGACGAGCCCTATGAGGGTCTCGCCCCGGTTATCGTGGATGAGATCGAAAAGACCCTGCGCATCATCAAGGAGCAAGGCATCACCACTGTGATCGTCGAGCAGAACGCCGTGCGCGCCCTGCAACTGGCGGACCGCGCCGTGATCCTCGACACCGGCTCCATTGTCTTCGACGGCACTGCCGCCGAAGTGCTCGAAAACGCAGAATTGCGGGCCGAGTACCTGGCGATCTGATCGCCATCCCCCCCGCTCGGGACGCATCCTAAGGGCGTCCCGAGCTCCCGCGCCCGAGAGGTGCGGCGCTGCCCCGTGATCCTCAGGCTCTTGATTTGACGCAAGACGCGCGGCACGCTGCGGGCGCATCTACGACCAAAGCACAAGGCGACAGGGACGAATGCGGCAACCAGCGCGCTTGAACACGCGATCCCTCGCTTGCACAGTTTTTGCAACCAATTCGAATTCGGGGGACCCCAATGCTTGACGAAAAAGACGGTGTTTACACACCCAGCGCCGACTTTGTGAAGAACGCCCATATCACGTCGGAAACCTATGACGCGATGTATGCGTTGTCGGTTTCTGATCCTGAGGGTTTTTGGGGGGAGCATGGTCGGTCTTTGGACTGGATCAAGCCCTACACCAAGGTGAAGGACACGTCCTTTGCCCATGACGATGTGCATGTGAAGTGGTTCGAGGACGGCACGCTGAACGTGGCGGCCAATTGCATCGACCGGCATCTGGCCACGCGCGGCGATCAGACGGCGATCATTTTCGAGCCCGATGATCCCGAGGAGCCGGCCCAGCACATCACCTACAAGGCGCTGCATGCCTCGGTCTGCAAGATGGCCAATGTTCTCGAGGAGATGGGCGTGCGCAAGGGCGACCGGGTCATCCTCTATCTCCCGATGATCCCCGAGGCGGCCTATGCGATGCTCGCCTGCGCGCGGATCGGCGCGATCCATTCGATCGTCTTTGCGGGCTTCTCCCCCGACGCCCTGGCCGCCCGTGTGAACGGCGCCGATGCCAAGGTCGTGGTCACCGCCGATTACGCACCGCGCGGCGGCCGTCAGACCCCGCTCAAATCCAACGCCGATGCGGCTCTGCTGCACACCAAGGACAGCGTCAAGATGCTGGTCGTGAAGCGCACCGGCGGTCAGACCACCTGGGTCGATGGGCGCGATTTCGACTATAACGAGATGGCCATGGAGGCCTCCGACCACCACATGCCCGTCGAGGTCGAGGCCGAGCATCCGCTGTTCATCCTCTACACCTCCGGCTCCACCGGGCAGCCCAAGGGCGTGGTGCACAGCTCGGGTGGCTACCTGCTCTATGCGGCGATGACCCAGAAATACGTCTTCGACGTGCATGAGGGCGATATCTACTGGTGCACCGCCGATGTGGGCTGGGTCACGGGCCACAGCTACATCGTCTATGGCCCGCTCGCCAATGGCGGCACCACGGTGATGTTCGAGGGCGTGCCGACCTATCCGGATGCGTCCCGCTTCTGGGAGGTCTGCGACAAGCACAAGGTCACCCAGTTCTACACCGCCCCCACCGCGATCCGCGCGCTGATGGCGAAGGGGCCGGAATTCGTCGAGAAATGCGATCTGAGCACCCTGAAAGTGCTGGGCACCGTGGGCGAGCCGATCAACCCCGAGGCCTGGAACTGGTATAATGACCATGTGGGCAAGGGCAAATGCCCGATCGTCGACACCTGGTGGCAGACCGAGACCGGTGGTCACCTGCTGACGCCGCTGCCCGGGGCCACGGCCCTGAAGCCCGGCTCGGCCACCACGCCTTTCTTCGGCGTGCAGCCCGTCGTGCTCGAGCCCACCACGGGCGAGGAAATCACCACGACCGAATGCGAGGGCGTGCTCTGCCTCAAGGACAGCTGGCCCGGCCAGATGCGCACGGTTTACGGCGACCATGAGCGCTTCGTGAAGACCTATTTCAGCGACTACAAGGGCTACTACTTCTCGGGCGATGGCTGCCGCCGGGACGCGGATGGCTATTACTGGATCACCGGCCGGGTCGATGACGTGATCAACGTCTCGGGCCACCGGATGGGCACCGCCGAAGTCGAAAGCGCGCTGGTCGCCCATGCCAAGGTGGCCGAGGCCGCCGTGGTCGGCTACCCGCATGAGATCAAGGGCCAGGGCATCTATTGCTACGTGACGCTGATGAACGGCGAAGAGCCCAGCGAGGAGCTCCGCAAGGAGCTGCGCACCTGGGTCCGCACCGAGATCGGCCCGATCGCCGCCCCGGACCTGATCCAATGGGCCCCGGGCCTGCCGAAAACCCGCTCCGGCAAGATCATGCGCCGCATCCTGCGCAAAATCGCCGAAGACGACTTCGGAGCCCTCGGAGACACCTCAACACTCGCAGACCCCTCCGTCGTCGATGACCTCATCGAAAACAGAATGAATAAG
>NZ_JBNAGH010000018.1:0-37500 GCF_049801095.1 Dinoroseobacter sp. S76
GCCGCGGGCCAGGAGGTCACCGAGACCACGGAAGTCACCGTCTCCGACGGGCAAGGCGGCAGCGCGACCCAGACCCTGAGCGTCACGATCACCGGCACCAATGATGCGCCCGTGGTCACCTCTGGCGCGGATGATGCTGCCGGGGCGCTCGTCGAGGACGGGCCGAGCGCTGTGACCGGCGGGCAGCTCGCCGCGAGCGACGCGGATACGGGCGCCAGCCTCACCTGGTCGGGCGGCGAGACCACGGCGCTCGGGGTCTTTGCGATCACCGGCGATGGCGCCTGGAGCTATACGCTCGACAATGATGCCGCCCAGGCGCTGGCCGCGGGCCAGGAGGTCACCGAGACCACGGAAGTCACCGTCTCCGACGGGGATGGCGGCAGCGCGACCCAGACCCTGAGCGTCACGATCACCGGCACCAATGACGCGCCCAGCCTGGACCTCCTGACCTTTGCGGCAACCAAGGACACTCTCAATTTCGGCACGTTGACGGCGACGGACCCGGAAGGCAGCGCCGTGCGTTTCGAGCTAGATACCCCCTCCAGCAATGCGGATGTGGTCGTGTCGAGCAATGGCGACTACCTCTATCTGCCGAGCGCCGGGTTTGTCGGCACGGACACGTTCAAGGTGAAGGTGACGGATGCGGATGGGGCGAGCCGGATCGAGACGGTGACCTTTCAGGTGGCCGATGCGCTTGTCGTCTCCTCCGCGCCTGCGGCCTCAGCTCTCTCCCTTGCGGCGGTCGATCAGGTGCCCTTGGCGCAGCAGGATCAGGACCTGCCTGATCTGGGGGCGCAGGATCCGGATGGTGACAGCATCGACAGCTTGCTCGATGCTGCCTTCCCCGACGACCCGGACCCGGATCCTGCGGGTCCCGACGCGGATCCCGCAAGCGCTGCGGCGGTCCCGGCCCCTGTCCCGGGAGCGGATGCGCAGGACCTTCTTGGTGGGATGTCCGGGATCGGGAACCTGATCTCGACGCAGGATGACGCTGCGGCGACGGTTGCCCCTTCTGCCTAGGAGGTCTTGGCTCGAGGCGCGCGGCGGCGGTGCCATGCCCAGCACGCGAGAACCATCAGCGCGAGCGCGCTCAGCGCGCTCGGGAGAGGGACGCCGGAGGACGGTGGGCCCTCCGCACTGCGCAGGAGAAGCTGCGCGCCAGGCCTGACGAGAATTTCGCGCGTGCCGATGGGCTCTCCGCTGGCAAACTCCGTGATCTGCACCGTCACAGGCGCAGATGCGGTCTCAGCCATGGTCCAAACGAGATCCCCCTGCCCGGCCCCGCGCAGCACGAACCCGGCGTAGAGATCCAGCGCCTCAAGCGGCGCCACCGGCGCGGTCGGGGTCACGCAGACCGCAGCCGCGATGGAGGCCGCGAAGGGCGTATCGAAGGGGACCGGTTGCGCCGCGGGATGCATGACGACGCCCATGGGCGCGACCTCCGGGGTCCCGGGCGCAGCGATCCCCAGTTGCGGCCAGAGCTCCGGGGCCCTGGCGTCCAACCGCGCCTTGAGTTGGCCGTAATCCAAAGCCTCCTCCGCGGACCAGAGCGACCCGGGATCCAGGCCAAAGACCGGGCCAACTTGCGCGGCACTCGTGCGCAGATAGACGGTCGTCGCCTTGGTATTGGTGTTGATCAGGATCGTGACATCCGCTGCGCGCGAAGGGCTTGCCGCGAGCGTCAGACCACAGGCCAGCCAGAGAACCAGCAGCATATAACGCAAGAAAGACCGGACCCATCCCATGGGTCGAAGCATAGCGCGGTCCGAGGATCAGTCAGGAGAAAACCGCGCGCGCGTTCAGTCCGAGGTCGGCGCGTCGCGGCCTTCCCAGGCCTCGGCCACCCATGGCGCGGGGTAGAGGAACTGCCGCATGGCCTTGAGCTTCTTCTTCTGGCCCAGCGCGCGTTTGAGATGCGCAAGGGGCGGCAGATGGGGCAACCGCTCCACATAGCGGCCCGCGATGGCGTCGGGCGGGTTGAGCGCCCCGGCAAAGATCACGACCCGCGCGTCCTTGGGCGGCTTGGGCGGCAGGAAGAAATTCAGGGGAAAGCGCGGGATACAGTGGATCCGGAAATGGGCCACAAGCCCGCGGGGCCAGAACTTCACCCCGCCCGGCGCGTTCTTGGTCACGAAATGCTGCTCGAACCGGTACTTGTCGGCCACGGCCTGCGGATCGGCGGCGAACATCGCCTGAAGCGGCGCGAGCGCGCCCACGGGCATCCGGTAGATCGAGGTTTGCCCGAGCTTGTGCAGCGGTTTGGCCGGGTTACGGGCGAGCACCACGTCCTCAGGGTCGCCGAACTCGAAGAACGGATCGAGCGATCCGATGATCGCGCTGTCGAGATCGAGGAACAGGACCGGTCCCTCCAGATCCCCCAGGGTCGGGGCCCAGAGCCGGGATTTCGGCCATTGCCCGATCGTGTTCTTCGGCATGAACCCGGGCATCTCGGGCAGATCGAAACAATCGATCTCGGGGCGCACCCCCTCACGGGTGTCGGTGAAACACACAAACCGGAACGGGGGCGTCGTGTTGCGCGCCACCATCTCATAGAGACGGTTGATATAGACCGCGCCGTATTTCGGGCCCCAGTTGATGCACATGAACTGCTTTTTCATAGGGGGGCGCTAGCACCCCATGCGGCGCAAATCAATCACCGAGCCCCCTGCCCCGCGCCCCGGTCTTGAGAACCTGTCTTGAGAACCAGCCTTGAAAACCGGCCATGAAAGCCAGCGGCCTTGACCGATTGCTTCATCGCTCAATAGTGTAAAGCTTGGACTTTACGCGCGCTACCTTTGGCGCAAGACAGGCTTGACGATGACGCAAAAGAAAATTCGCAATATGGAAGAGTTCGCTCGGGTCTCGGGCATCTCGCGTCCCACCCTGTCGAAATACTTCAATGATCCCGAGAGTGTCCGCGCCTCGACCCGCGTCAAGATTGAGACCGCGCTGGAGCAGCATGACTACCGCCCGAATGTCTTTGCGGTGAACCAGAACCGGCGCACGACGAAGAATATCGGGGTGGTGGTGCCCAACCTGGCGGACCCGTTCTTTTCCGAGATTGCGCGCCGGGTGGAACTCGCCTGTCTCGAGGCGGGGTATAGCCCGATCCTGCTCAGTTCCCATGGACGCCCGGAGATGGAGCGGGACAATCTGGAATCCCTGCGCGCCCTGAAACCGGCGGGCGTCCTTCTGGCCCCGTTCGGGCGGCGCCTGTCGGACAAGGCCGCGGTCGAGGCCTTTGCCGCGGACATCCCGCTGGTGCTCTTTGATGCGAATATGCAGGATTCGGGCGAGGCCTTTGTGGGGACGAACCACACCCAGAGCATCGACCTGATGGTGGAGTATCTCTGCCGCAGCGGGGAGCCGCCTTGCCTCTTCGAGATGAAGCATCCGACCCATCCCAACGCCTTTGTCCATCGGCGGGCCTATATCGAAAGCATGGAGGCCCATGGCCAGACGCCCCATGTGTTTCAAGCCGAGGGCGGCGGCTGGGATTTCGAGGAGATCGGGTGCAATGAGGGTGGCAAGCTGCTTGCCAAGAAGGCCTTCCCGACCAACACGATCCTGTGCAGCAATGACCGTCTGGCGATTGGCATGCTCTCGGCGGCTTATCGGCAGAGCATCCCCGTGGGCCATGGCACCCATAGCCAGATTCGCATCGCCGGGCATGACGATCACCCGTTTTCGCGCTTCACCTGCCCCTCCCTGACCACCATCGCGCAAGATTACGAGGCCATCGCCAATGCGGCGGCCCGGACCCTGTTCGACCGGATCGAAAGCAATGAAACCCCTTCAAAACGTTCGGAAACTCTGTTTGAAGGGCGTCTCGTGATGCGCGACTCCGCCTGACCGCCATCGTCTCGCGTCTTTTTATTTTTTAACGCGCGTAAATTTTTATTGACGCAGCGCGTCCAATCCCGCTACCACTGGTTGCATCATCCAGACTGTAGGGAGGAACCGGATGTCTCTGAAAACCACGATGTATGCTGCGACGGCACTTGCGCTTGTCACGGCGACCGGCGCGTATGCCGCCGAAACCCTGACCATTGCCACGGTGAATAACGGCGACATGATCCGCATGCAGGGTCTGACCGAGGACTTCACCGCCAAGACCGGCCACACGGTGGAATGGGTGACCCTGGAAGAAAACGTGCTGCGTCAGCGCGTGACCACGGATATCGCCGCAAAAGGCGGATCCTTCGACATCATGACCATCGGCATGTACGAAGCCCCGATCTGGGCGGCCAATGGCTGGCTTGTGCCCATGGATGATCTCTCCGCGGAATATGACGTGGACGACATCCTGCCGGCGATGCGCCAGGGTCTGAGCTATGACGGGACGCTCTATGCGGCACCCTTCTATGGCGAAAGCTCCATGGTCATGTATCGCACGGACCTGATGGAAAAAGCCGGTCTGGAAATGCCGGACGCGCCGACCTGGGCCTTCATCCGCGAAGCTGCGGCAGCCATGACGGACCGCGACAACGACATCAACGGCATCTGCCTGCGCGGCAAGGCCGGTTGGGGCGAAGGCGGGGCCTTCATCACCGTGACCGCGAACGCCTTTGGCGCCCGCTGGTTCGACGAGGACTGGAACGCCCAGTTCGACACGCCCCAGTGGAACGAAGCCCTGACCTTCTTTGTGGACATGATGTCCGAAAGCGGTCCGGCAGGCTATGCCACCAACGGCTTCAACGAGAACCTGTCGCTGTTCCAGCAGGGCAAATGCGGCATGTGGATCGACGCCACCGTGGCTGCGTCCTTCGTGACCAACCCCAACGATTCCGAAGTTGCGGACAAGGTCGGCTTCACCCTGGCCCCCGATACCGGCCTCGGCAAGCGCTCCAACTGGCTCTGGGCCTGGGCCCTGGCGGTTCCGGCGGGCACCCAGAAAGAGGGCGCCGCGAAGGAGTTCATCGAATGGGCGACCTCGAAAGACTATATCGAGCTCGTGGCGGCCAATGAAGGCTGGGCCAACGTGCCTCCGGGTGCGCGGACCTCTCTCTATGAGAACCCGAACTACAAGGACATCCCCTTCGCTCAGAAGACCCTGGAGTCCATCCTGGCAGCCGACCCCAACAACCCGACCGTTGATCCGGTTCCTTACGTTGGTGTCCAGTTCGCCGCGATCCCCGAATTTGCCGGGATTGCCACCGAAGTGAGCCAGGAATTCTCCGCCGTCTATGCCGGTCAGCAGACCGTCGAAGAGGCCCTTGAGAAGGCTCAGGCCATCACCAACGACGCGATGGAAGCCGCGGGCTACCGCTAAGCGCTCCTCCCCCCGCCCGGGGGGCACGCCATCTGCGTGCGCCCCCCGGGCCCCTTCTTTTCTCTCAAAATTCCGGATCCTGTATAGATAGCCTCACGGCGATCAACAGAGGAGGTATGCCCAATGGCAACCCAACACTCCCGGTCAGCGGCGCGTCTTATGATGATGCCTGCGGTCGTCCTGCTCCTTGGCTGGATGCTCGTGCCCCTGATCATGACCCTGATGTTTTCCTTCAAACAGTACTTGCCGCTGCGGGGCGGCGATCTGGGCTGGGTCGGATTTGACAACTATGTCCGATTTGTAAGCTCAAGTGCCTTTTGGCCCTCCGTCATCGCCACCTTGACGATCGTGGGCGGCGTTTTGTTGATCACGATTGTTTTCGGTATTCTTCTCGCGATCCTGCTCAACCAGCCCATGTGGGGCCAGGGCGTCGTGCGGATCCTTGTGATCGCCCCGTTCTTCGTGATGCCCACCGTCTCGGCGCTGGTCTGGAAGAACATGTTCATGGACCCGACCAACGGCCTTTTCGCGCATCTCTGGCGGTTCTTTGGCGCCGAGCCGGTCTCATGGCTGTCGGAGGCCTCGATGACCTCGATCATCATGATCGTCTCCTGGCAGTGGCTGCCCTTCGCGACCCTCATCCTGCTCACGGCGATCCAGTCCCTGGACAGTGAACAGCTCGAGGCCGCGGAAATGGACGGCGCACCGCCGCTGAAGCGCTTTGCCTTCATCACGCTGCCGCATCTCAGCCGTGCCATCACGATTGTTCTGCTGATCCAGACGATCTTCCTGCTGGCGGTCTTTGCCGAGATCTTCGTGACCACGGGCGGTGCCTTCGGGACCCGGACACTCACCTACCTGATCTTCCAACGCGTTCTCGAAAGTCAGAATGTCGGATTGGGCTCAGCCGGTGGGGTATACGCAATCATTCTCGCCAATATCGTTGCGATCTTCCTGATGCGCATCGTCGGCAAGAACCTGGACGCGTGAGGAGGACATCATGGCCCGCGCAGTTACTCAACAACGCAAGATGATCAACACCGCCGCTGCCTGGGGCATCGGATTGCTGATCTTCTTTCCCATCCTCTGGACCATCCTCACCAGCTTCAAGACCGAGGCCACGGCGATCGCGGATCCGCCCGTTTTCCTCGCCTTCGACTGGACGCTGGAGAATTACACCGCGGTGATGGAACGGTCGAACTACGCCAAGTTCCTGTGGAACTCGATCATCATCGCCGGGGGCTCGACCCTTCTGGGCATCATCGTTGCGGTTCCGGCCGCCTGGTCCATGGCCTTCGTGCCCTCCAAGCGGACCAAGGACATCCTGCTCTGGATGCTCTCGACCAAGATGCTGCCGGCGGTGGGTGTGCTCTATCCGATCTACCTCATCTGCATCAATCTGGGACTGCTGGACAGCCGCGTGGCGCTGGTCTTCATCCTGATGCTGATGAACCTGCCGATCATCGTGTGGATGCTCTACACCTACTTCAAGGAGATCCCCGGCGAGATTCTCGAGGCCGCCCGCATGGACGGTGCGTCGCTCAAGGAGGAAATCCTGCATGTTCTCACCCCCATGGCCATTCCCGGGATCGCGTCAACGCTTCTGTTGAACTTCATCCTGGCCTGGAACGAGGCGTTCTGGACCCTCAACCTCACGGCGGCCAATGCGGCCCCTCTGACAGCCTTCATCGCGAGCTATTCCAGCCCCGAAGGCCTGTTCTTCGCCAAACTCAGCGCGGCCTCGACCATGGCTATCGCGCCGATCCTCATCCTCGGCTGGTTCAGCCAGAAACAACTCGTCAGCGGCCTGACCTTCGGCGCTGTGAAATAAGGAACCTGACCTATGGGACAAATTCAGCTTAACCAAGTGACCAAAAGCTTCGGTGACGTTCAGGTCATTCCGCCTCTGGACCTCACCATCGAAGACGGGGAATTCACGGTCTTCGTCGGGCCTTCGGGCTGCGGGAAATCCACGCTGCTGCGCCTGATCGCGGGGCTCGAGGATATCACCACCGGGCATATCGCCATCGACGGCAATGACGCGACGGACGTGCCCCCGGCGAAACGCGGCCTGGCCATGGTGTTCCAGTCCTATGCGCTCTACCCGCATATGTCGGTGCGCAAGAACATCGCCTTCCCGATGAAGATGGCCGGGATCGATGAGGAGGAGCAGGATCGCCGGATCACCTCGGCGGCCAAGGCCCTGAACCTCACGGACTACCTGGACCGCCGTCCGGGGCAGCTCTCGGGCGGTCAGCGCCAGCGGGTCGCCATCGGCCGGGCCATTGTTCGCGAACCGGCAGCCTTCCTCTTCGACGAGCCGCTGTCGAACCTCGACGCGGCCCTGCGGGTGGGGATGCGGCTGGAGATCTCGGAGCTCCATGAGCGCCTCAAGACCACGATGATCTACGTGACCCACGATCAGGTCGAGGCGATGACCATGGCCGACAAGATCGTCGTGCTGCGCGCCGGGCATATCGAGCAGGTGGGCTCGCCGCTCGAGCTCTATCACAGCCCGCGCAACAAATTCGTGGCCGGCTTCATCGGATCGCCCAAGATGAACATCATCGACGGCGCCGAGGCCAAGAAGCATGATGCGACCAGCATCGGCATCCGCCCCGAGCACACCGATGTCAGCACGACCGAGGGGATGTGGAAGGGCCGCGTCGGCGTGGCCGAACACCTCGGCTCGGACACCTTCATCCACGTCCATGACACCGGGCTCGCGGATATGGTGACCGTGCGGATCACCGGCGATATCCAGGTCAAGCATGGCGACACGATCTATCTGACGCCGCAGATGGACAAGCTGCACCGCTTCGATGCTCAGGGCCTGAGGATCGCATGACGCGCCTCGCCGGAAAATCGGCGATGATCACAGGGGCCGCCCGGGGGATCGGGCGGGCCTTTGCCGAAGCTTACCTGCGCGAAGGGGCCCGCGTGGCCATCGCCGATATCGATCGCGCAGGAGCGGAGGCCACCGCCTCGGAGCTGGGCTCCGGGGCCATCGCCGTCCCGCTGGATGTGACGGATCCTGCCAGCATCGAGGCCGCCGTGGCGCAGACCGTGGCGGCCTTTGGCCGGATCGACATCCTGATCAACAATGCCGCCCTCTTCAGCGCGGCTCCGATCACCGAGATCACCCGCGCGGATTACGCGCGGATTTTTGACGTGAATGTCGGGGGCACGCTGTTTGTCTTGCAGGCCGTGGCCGATCACATGATCGCCCGCGGGGGCGGCGGGCGGATCATCAACATGGCCAGCCAGGCTGGGCGCCGGGGCGAGCCCCTGGTCGCCGTCTATTGCGCGAGCAAGGCCGCGGTGATCAGCCTGACCCAATCCGCCGGGCTCAACCTGATCCCCCATGGCATCAACGTGAACGCGATCTCGCCCGGTGTGGTGGATGGCGCCCATTGGGACGGGGTCGATGCCTTCTTTGCCAAATACGAGGGCAAGCCCCCGGGCCAGAAAAAGCGCGAAGTCGGCGCGGCCGTCCCCTTTGGGCGCATGGGTCAGGCCGAAGACCTCACCGGGATGGCCGTCTTTCTGGCGAGCGATGAGGCCGAATATGTCGTGG
Source organism: Dinoroseobacter sp. S76 (assembly GCF_049801095.1). Lineage (NCBI taxonomy): Bacteria > Pseudomonadati > Pseudomonadota > Alphaproteobacteria > Rhodobacterales > Roseobacteraceae > Dinoroseobacter > Dinoroseobacter sp. S76. The sequence goes on from NZ_JBNAGH010000018.1 coordinate 8,850, forward strand.
CACAAACCTATAACGTGGATGGTGGCCAATGGATGAGCTGATCCCCCTGTCCAACAAGACGCTGGACCGTCTTCCCGTGCCGGGTCCGACCTATGATCGGAACCGTCTGACCCCGGGCATCGTCCATATCGGTGTCGGCAATTTTCACCGCGCCCATCAAGCCTGGTATCTACACCAGTTGATGGAGCAGGGGCTGGCCCAGGATTGGGCAATCCTCGGCGCAGGCGTCCGGCCCTATGATGCGGCCATGCGCGAGCGGCTGCTGGCCCAGGACTGCCTCACGACGCTGATCGCCCTCGACCCCGGGAGCGTTTCGGCCGAGGTGATCGGTCCGATGATCGACTACCTGCCGATCGAGGACAGCCATGGCGCGCTGATCGCGGCCATGGCCGCGCCGAGCACCCGGATCGTGGCCCTCACCGTGACCGAGAGCGGGTACTACATCGACCCGGTCACCAAGGGGTTCGACGCCGCCCATCCCGAGATCCAGCATGACGCCACCCATCCGGACGACCCGCGCACGGCGTTCGGGGCCATGGTCAAGGCGCTGAAGCTTCGCCGCGCGGCGGGGCTTGGCCCCTTCACCGGGCTGAGTTGCGACAACCTTCAGGGCAATGGCGCGATCTTGCGCCAGACGGTGGTCTCGCTAGCGCGGCTGTCGGATCCGGATCTGGCCGACTGGATCGACCGGGCGGCGAGCTTTCCGAACTCCATGGTGGATTGCATCGCCCCCGCCACGGGCCCGACGGAGCGCGCGCTTTGTGCCGATCTCGGGATCGCCGATGCGGCCCCGGTCACTCATGAGACCTTTCGACAGTGGGTGATCGAGGACGCGTTCTGTGCCGGGCGGCCCGATTGGGACAAGGTCGGCGCGACCTTCTCCGACGATGTCCATGCCTATGAGACCATGAAGATCCGGATCCTCAATGCCGGGCATCAGGTGCTCGCCAACGCCGGGGAGCTTCTGGGGCTGGAGACCATCGCCGATTGCATGGCCAATCCGCTGGTCCGCGGGCTCTTTGCCAAGGTGCAGGCCGAGGAGATCACGCCGACCGTGCATCCGGTCCCGGGCACCACGCCCACGGCCTATGCGGAGCTGATCACCGAGCGGTTCGCCAACCCGAGGATCGTGGACACCACGCGGCGCGTGGCCTTTGACGGCTCGGCCCGGCACACGGGCTTCGTGCTTCCGATCCTGCGGGATCAGCTCGCCCGCGGCGGTTCCGTCTCGGGGCTGGCGCTTGTCGAGGCGCTCTGGGCACGGATGTGCGCGGGCAGTCGCGAGGATGGCAGCCTGATCGAGCCCAATGATCCGGCCTGGACCGAGCTCAACGCTGCCGCCCTGGCCGCGCGAAGCCGCCCCATGGCCTGGCTCGAACAGACGCGGCTCTACGGGGATCTGAAGGATCAGCCCGCCTTTGCCGACGCCTTTGTCGATTGGCTGCAGATCCTCTGGAGCGAGGGAACCACAGCCGCGCTCGGACGCTATGCGGCCAGCGATCGCCAAACGGCGCCGAGCGAGGCCTGACAGGGCCCAATCACAGGGCAGAGGGCGCGCCCCATGCGTGTCCCCTGTCCGCCCCGAAAATGCGCGCGGGGTGCCGCACCCGCCCCGCGCCCATGTCACAATCCCGGCCCAAGAGACGGTCCGAGACACCGCGTGCGGGGTCCCGCCTTTGCAAACAAGGGTTCTAGGCGCGGCGGTCAAGGTCAGGTATAGGGAATCTGCTAGCGCTAACGCACCCAGCGACGCACAAGGCCCGTGAGTAACAAGGCGATTACACTTCCATGAAAGACGATATCCTCAAAGAGCTGCGCTATGCCCTTGGCAAGGACGCCGCCCATGCCTCGCCCTATGACTGGCGCATGGCGCTGTCGCTGGTGCTGCGCAACCGGCTGGTGGACACCTGGATCGACAGCACGCAAGAGACCTATGCCCTTGGCACGAAACGGGTCTATTACCTGTCGATGGAGTTCCTGATCGGGCGGTTGATCGAGGACATGATCTCCAATCTCGGGCTGGAGGACGCGGCCCGCAGCGCAATGGAAGAGCTGGGCCAGGATTACGACGCGATTGTCCATGACGAGCCCGATGCAGCACTTGGCAATGGCGGTCTCGGGCGGCTCGCGGCCTGTTTCATGGATTCGCTCGCCACCCTGGGCCTGCCCGCCTATGGCTATGGGATCCGCTATGAGCACGGCCTATTTGAGCAGAGCTTTGTCGGCGGCGAACAGGCGGAGAAGCCCGAGACATGGCTCAGCCAGCGCCATGCCTGGGAATTCGAGCGTCCGGAAGTGACCCACAAGATCTGCTTTGGCGGCCATGTGACCCATGACGAGACCGGCGCCACCTGGCATCCGGGCGAAGTGGTGCTGGCAACAGCCTATGACACGCCGATCATCGGCTGGCAGGGGGCCTGGGGCAACACGCTGCGCCTCTGGTCGGCCACCTCCGCCGGGGAGTTCGACCTCGACAGTTTCAACCGGGGCGACTACCTCGCCGCGAACCGTTCCGAGGCGCTGGCGCGGACGATCTCGCGGGTGCTCTACCCCGATGACACGACGGATAACGGCAAAGAGCTGCGCCTCAAGCAGGAGTACTTCTTCACCGCCGCCTCGATCATGGACCTCCTGCGCCGCTACCTGAGCGACCATGACGACCTGCGCGCCCTGCCCGATCATGTGGCGATCCAGCTCAACGACACGCATCCCGCCATAGCAGGACCGGAGCTTGTGCGGATGCTGGTGGATGTCCATGGCCTGCCCATGGCCGAGGGCATCGCGCTGGCGCGCCGCTGTCTGGCGTACACGAACCACACGCTTTTGCCCGAAGCGCTGGAGCGGTGGAGCGAGGACCTGCTCGGGCGCACCCTGCCCCGGCATCTGGAGATCATCCGCGTCATCGAGGACACCCAGCAGGCCGAGAACCCCGGCAGCCCCCGGATCCTCGAGCATGGGGATGTGCGCATGGGCGAGCTGGCCTTCATCATGGCCCACAAGGTCAACGGCGTCTCGGCGCTGCATACGGAGCTGGTCAAGGAAACCGTCTTTGCGGATCTGCACCGCATCCACCCGACGCGGATCATCAACCAGACCAACGGGATCACCCCGCGCCGCTGGCTCTATGGCTGCAACCCGGGCCTGCGCGACCTGATCACCGAAGAGCTTGGCACGGGCTGGGTCTCGGATCTCGAACAGCTCAGCGCCCTGAAGGACAAGCGCGCCGATCCGGCCTTTGTCAGCGCCTTCATGGCCGCCAAGCGCGAGAACAAGGCGCAGCTATCGAACTGGATCGGCGAGACCTGCGGGATCGCGGTGGATCCGGATGCCCTCTTCGATGTGCAGATCAAGCGGATCCACGAATACAAGCGCCAGCTCATGAACCTTCTGGAGACGGTCGCGCTCTGGTCCGAGATGCGCGAGAACCCCAATGCGGGCTGGACCAAGCGGGTTAAGATCTTTGGCGGCAAGGCCGCCCCGGGCTACGCCATGGCCAAGGAGATCATCCGCCTGATCAATGACGTAGGTGCCGTGATCAACGCGGATCCGATCACCCGCGATATGCTCAAGCTGGTCTATCCGCCGAACTACAACGTCACCATGGCCGAGCGGCTGATCCCGGCGGCGGACCTGTCCGAGCAAATCTCGACCGCGGGCAAGGAGGCGTCGGGCACGGGCAATATGAAATTCGCCCTGAACGGCGCGCTGACCATCGGTACGCTGGATGGCGCGAATGTGGAGATCCGCGAGCACGTGGGCTCCGAGAACTTCTTCCTCTTCGGTCTGACCGCAAGCGAGGTGGTGGCGCGCCGTCAGCAGCCGGGCTTCTCCCGCGCGGCGATCGAGGCGAGCCCGCGCCTGCGCCAAGTGCTGGGCCTGATCTATGAAGGGGTCTTCTCGCCCGATGAGCCGCACCGCTATCACGGGCTGGTCGGCATGCTCTATGACCACGACCATTTCCTCGTGACCTGCGATTTCGACGACTATTACGACACCCAGCGCCGGGTGGATGTGGTTTATCAAACCCCGCAGGCCTGGTCAGCCATGGCCGTGACCAACACCGCGAGCATGGGCTGGTTCTCGTCTGATCGGACGATCCAGGGCTATGCGCGCGACATCTGGAAGGCCGCGCCGCCCCGTTCGGAGCTTGAGAAATCCGCATGACCGCCCCCCTGACCCCAGCCGCTGCGGCGGAGGCCCTGGTCGCCGGCCACCATGGCGATCCCTTCGCCGTGCTGGGCCTGCATGCGCTGGACGGCAAGCTCGTGCTGCGTGCCTTGCGGCCCGAGGCGGATGGGGTCGAGGTGCTGGATGCCAAGACGGGGCGGCGCCTTGCGGCGCTGAGCCCGACCCCGGGCGCGCCGGGGCTCTTCGAAGGGGTGATCCCGCGCCGCAAGAAGCGGTTCGCCTATAAGTTGCGCATGACCCGCGGGACGGATGTCTGGGAAGAGCGAGACGCCTATGCCCATGGGCCGCGCCTGGGCGAGATGGACGAGTACCTGCTCGGCGAAGGCACTCATAACGCGCTCTGGAAAGCGCTCGGCGCCCATGTCGGCCCCCATGAGGGCGTGCCCGGCACCCATTTCGCGGTCTGGGCGCCCAATGCGTCGCGGGTCTCGGTGGTCGGGGATTTCAACGGCTGGGACGGGCGTCGCCACGTGATGCGCCGCCGGGGCGCGACCGGGATCCACGAGATTTTCATCCCCGATCTGGGCGATGGCGCGATCTACAAATACGAGGTGCTGGATCAGCATCGCAATCTGCTCCCGCTCAAGGCCGATCCGGTGGGGTTCGGGGCCGAACTGCCGCCGAAGACCGCCTCCGTGGTGCGGGATCTCAACAGCTATGACTGGTCTGATCAGGGCTGGATGGAGCGTCGCGGCGCGCGCCAGAAGATCGACCAGCCGATCTCGATCTATGAGGTGCATCTGGAGAGCTGGCGTCGTGTACCGGAGGAGGAAGACCGCCCCGTCACATATCGCGAACTGGCCGAACAGCTGGTCAGCTACACCCGCGAGATGGGCTTCACCCATATCGAGCTGACCCCGATCTCGGAATACCCGTTCGGCGGCTCCTGGGGGTATCAGCCCGTGGGGCTCTTCGCGCCGACCTCGCGTTTCGGGACGCCCGATGACTTCCGCGCCTTTGTCGAGGCCTGCCATGCCGCCGATCTGGGCGTGATCATCGATTGGGTGCCCGGACATTTCCCGACGGACGCCCATGGGCTCGGACAGTTCGACGGTACACCGCTTTATGAGCACGCGGATCCCAAGGAGGGGTACCACCCGGACTGGAACACGCTGGTCTATAACTATGGCCGCACCGAGGTGCAGAACTTCCTCATCGCCAATGCCCGCTACTGGTTCGAGGAGTTCCATATCGACGGGCTGCGCGTGGATGCGGTGGCCTCAATGCTCTATCGCGACTACTCCCGCAAGGAGGGCGAATGGGTCCCGAACAAGGATGGCGGGCGCGAAAACCTCGAGGCGATCGCCTTTCTGCAGCGGATGAACGAGGTGGTCTATGCCGCCGATGACAGCATCCTGACCGCCGCCGAAGAAAGCACCGCCTTTCCCGGCGTGAGCGCGCCGACGGATACCGGCGGCCTCGGGTTTGGGTTCAAATGGAACATGGGGTGGATGAACGACACCCTGCGCTACATGGGCGAGGACCCGATCAACCGCAAATACCACCACGACAAGATGACCTTCGGGCTGCACTACGCCTTCACCGAGAACTTCATCCTGCCGCTCAGCCATGACGAGGTGGTCCACGGGAAAGGCTCGCTTCTGGGGCGGATGCCCGGCGATGACTGGCAGCGTTTCGCAAATCTGCGCACCTATTTCGGCTTCATGTACGGCCATCCGGGCAAGAAGCTGATGTTCATGGGCGGTGAGTTCGGTCAGGCGAAGGAATGGAACAACGAGACCAGCCTCGACTGGCACCTGCTGGAGGATCCGCTCCATGCGGGCATGCAGGCCTGGGTGCGGGATCTCAATCGGTTCTATGTGGCGACGCCGAGCCTCTTCCAGCAAGACAGCAGCCCCGAGGGGTTCCAGTGGATCGATGGCGGCAACGCGGCGGATTCGATCTTGTCCTGGGCGCGCCTGGGCAACGAGGGCGCGGCCCCGGTGCTGGTTGTCAGCAACTTCACACCGGTCCCGCGCACGGGCTTCCGCATCGGCGTGCCCGCGCCCGGTCCCTGGGCCGAGGCGCTGAATTCGGACGCCGAGACCTATGGTGGCAGCGGCATGGGCAGCCCGGACGGGGCCGAGGCCGAGCCGATCCCGGCCCATGGCTGCGCCCACTCGATCGAGATCACAATTCCACCACTGGCAACGGTGTTTTACGAAAGCAAGCGCGCGGGGGCGCGCTGACGCGGCATTAGGGGAGGACGCGATGGAACAGGACAGATTTCGCCTGGCACAACAGACAATGGCCTATGTCTTGGCCGGGGGACGGGGCAGCCGCCTGAAGGAGATGACCGATATCCGGGCCAAACCGGCGGTCTATTTCGGCGGCAAGACGCGGATCATCGATTTCGCGCTCTCGAACGCGGTGAATTCCGGGATCCGGCGCATCGGGGTCGCGACCCAATACAAGGCCCATAGCCTGATCCGGCACATGCAGCGCGGCTGGAGCTTCTTCCGCGCCGAGCGCAATGAGAGCCTCGATATCCTGCCCGCCTCGCAGCAGCTCGATGAGGACAATTGGTACAAGGGCACCGCTGACGCGGTCACCCAAAACATCAAGATCATCAAGGGCTACGACCCGAAATACGTCCTGATCCTCGCCGGGGACCATATCTACAAGCAGGACTATTCCTTCATGATCGAGGAGCATGTCCGCTCCGGCGCGCAGGTCACCGTGGGCTGCATCGCCGTGCCGCGCGAAGAGGCCAAGGGTTTTGGCGTCATGGCCGTGGATGAGACCGACAAGATCCTCGACTTCGTCGAGAAACCCGCCGACCCGCCGGCCATGCCCGGCGATCCGAGCAAGGCGCTGGCCAGCATGGGGATCTATGTCTTCGAAGCGGAGTACCTTTACGAGGTGCTGGGCGAGGACGCGAAGAACCCCGACTCGAGCAATGATTTCGGCACGGATATCATCCCCAAGATCGTCGCTGCTGGCGGCGCGCGGGCCCATCCCTTCAGCCGTTCCTGCGTGATGTCCGGGCTCGAGACCGAGCCCTATTGGCGCGATGTGGGGACGATCGACGCCTATTGGCAGGCCAATATTGACCTCACGGATTTCAAGCCCGAGCTCGATATCTATGCCACCGACTGGCCGATCTGGACCTATTCCGAGCTCACCGCCCCGGCAAAGTTCATCCACAATGAGGAAGGCCGTCGCGGACAGGCGGTCTCGTCCATGGTGTCTGGGGGCTGCATCATCTCGGGCTCGTCGCTGTTCCGCTGCCTGCTGTTCACGGGGGTAAAGACCCATTCCTATGCCCAGCTCGAAGGCGTCGTCGCCCTGCCCTACGCGCAGGTTGGACGCCGGGCGTACCTCAAGAACGTGATCCTCGACCGGGGCGTGGAAATCCCAGCCGGGCTGATCGTTGGCGAGGACCCGGAGCTCGACGCCAAGCGCTTCCGACGCTCCGAGAACGGGGTCTGCCTGATCACCCAGGATATGATCGACAACCTGGATAGCTAGACGCGATGGCTGACATGGACATTCTGATGGTCGCCTCCGAATGCGCGCCCTTCGCCAAGACAGGCGGGTTGGGCGATGTGGTCGGGGCCTTGCCGGGGGCGCTGGCGCCTCTGGGCCTGCGGGCGCGGGTGGTGCTGCCGGCCTATCCCGGTCTGTTCCCGCTCCTGCCCGGTGGGACGGAGCTCGCGCGGTTGGGCGGGTTGCCCGGAGGCGAGGCGCGGATCGTTGCGGCGGAGGCAGAGGGCGTGCCCCTCCTCCTTCTGGACATGCCGCAGCTTTTTGACCGGGCAGGCACGCTCTATCAGGATGAACAGAGTCAGGATTTCGGCGACAACCACCTGCGTTTTGGCGCGCTGGCCCAGGCCGCCGCGCGGATCTGCATGGGCGAGATCGAGGGCTATCAGCCGAACATCCTGCACGCCCATGACTGGCAGGCGGCCTTGGCACCGGTCTACCTCAAGATGGCCGGTCGCGATCTCCCGCGCTCGGTCGTGACGATCCACAACATCGCGTTTCAGGGCCGCTACAGCCCGGACACAATGGGACCGCTTGGCCTCAACCCGGACTGGTTCCACCCCGAAGGCCTCGAATACCACGGCGATCTGAGCTTTCTGAAGGCCGGGCTCGCTTTTTGCGACCGGATCACGACCGTCAGCCCAACCTATGCCCAGGAGATCCTGACGCCCGAGTTCGGTATGGGGCTCGAGGGTCTCTTGCGGGCGCGCAGCAGCGTACTCAGCGGGCTCTTGAACGGCATCGATATGGAGGTTTGGGATCCGGCGGGGGATACGGCCCTGCCCCGGGCCTATGACGCGCGCAGCCTGAAACGCCGGGCCGAGAACCGGGCCGAGATATGCACCAGGCTGGGCCTCGACCCTGAGGGCGACGGGCCCCTTTTCTGTGTGGTCAGCCGGTTGACCAGCCAGAAGGGGCTCGACGCACTGCTCGGCGCAGTCCCCCATCTGGTCGAGCGCGGCGCGCAACTTGCAGTTCTGGGCAGTGGTGAGCCGGGGCTCGAACACGGGTTCCGGCAAGCCGCCGAGGCCCATCCGGGCCGGGTCGGCTGCTTTATCGGCTATGACGAGGCGCTGTCGCACCTCCTGCAGGGGGGAAGCGACGCGATCCTGATCCCCTCGCGGTTCGAGCCCTGTGGCCTAACCCAACTTTACGGGCTGCGCTACGGGACCCTGCCCGTAGTGGCACGCACCGGCGGGTTGGCGGATACGGTGATCGACGCCAATGTCGCCGCTCTGGCGGCCGAGGTCGCCACCGGCTTCGTCTTTGACGACGTGAGTGCAGACGGCCTTTCGCGTGCCATTGACCGGGTGGTCGATCTCTACGCCACCCCGCGCCTCTGGCAGAAGCTGCAGCGCGCCGCCATGCGCCACCCGGTGGGCTGGGAGAGCTCGGCCCAGGGCTATGCCGACCTCTATGCGCAGCTGACCCCATGACCTACCACGCCGATGTGTCGGCCCGGTTCGAGCCGGGCAGCCCCCACCGTCTGGGGGCCCATTTCGACGGCGAGGGCACAAACTTCGCTGTCTTTTCGGAGCATGGGCAGGAGGTCTTCCTCTGCCTCTTTTCCGCCGATGGTGCGCGGGAGGAAATGCGCCTGCCGCTGCCAGAGCGGACGGGCGATATCTGGCATGGCTACCTGCCCGGTCTGCGGCCCGGCGCGCTTTATGGCTATCGGGTGGCTGGGCCTTTCGCGCCCGAGCAAGGGCACCGGTTCAACATCAACAAGCTCCTGCTGGACCCTTACACGCGCCAGATGCACGGATCCTTCACGGATCACACCGCGACGCTCGGCTACCGGGTGGAGGATGCGGCCCAGGATCTGGGCTATGACGCGCGGGACAGTGCAGCCTTCGTGCCGAAATCCGTGGTCTCGGACCCGGCGCTCTTTGCGCCCGATGCCACGACGCTGGGACGCGATTGGCGCGGGGCGCTGATCTACGAGGCCCATGTCAAAGGCGCCACCATGCGCGCGCCGGAGATCGCGCCCCCTTTGCGCGGCACCTATGACGGGCTGGCCACGCCGCCCATGCTCGACCACCTGACGAAGCTCGGCGTGACGGCGGTGGAGCTCTTGCCGGTCCAGGCTGTCAAATCCGAGGAGGCGCTCGGGCGACGCGGTCTCGTGAATTACTGGGGCTATAACACGATCGGGTTTTTCGCCCCCGAGCCGCGCTATTTCGGGCCGAGCGGCGTTCAGGGCTTCCGCGCCATGGTCGACCGGTTCCACGCGGCGGGGATCGAGGTGATCCTCGACGTGGTCTACAACCATTCCGGCGAGGGCGACCATCTGGGCCCGACCCTGTCCTTCCGCGGGCTCGACAATGCCGCCTATTACCGGCTGATCGATGGGCAGCCGCGCTACTACGTAAACGACACGGGCTGCGGGAACACCCTGAACGTGCGCCATCCCTTCGTGATGCGGATGATCCTCGACAGCCTGCGCTTCTGGGTGACAGTGATGGGGGTGGACGGGTTTCGCTTCGATCTGGCGACGACGCTTGGCCGCGAGGCGCAGGGGTTTGACCCGCGCGGCGGGATCCTCGACGCGTTGCGACAGGATCCGGTGCTCAGCGGTGTGAAGCTTATTGCGGAACCCTGGGATGTGGGCCCGGGCGGCTACCAGCTGGGCAGTTTTTCGGCGGAGTTCGCCGAATGGAACGACCGCTACCGCGATACGATCCGGCGGTTCTGGCGCGGGGACCGGCATAGCGCGCAGGATCTCGGCTCGGCCTTGCTCGGCTCGGCGGATATCTTCGACACCAAGGGGCGGCGGGTCTGGGCTTCGGTCAATTACGCGGCCTCCCATGACGGGTTCACGCTGGCCGATACCACCCGCTACCTGCAGCGGCACAACCATGCCAATGGCGAAGAGAACCGCGACGGCCACCACGCGAATTTCAGCGACAATTTCGGAGTGGAAGGCGAGAGTGCCGACCCCGAGATCCGCGCCAAGCGCGCCCAGCGGCAGCGCAATCTGCTGGCCACTGTGTTCCTGTCGCAGGGCACGCCCATGCTGCTCTGCGGGGATGAGGGTGGGCATTCCCAGCAGGGCAACAATAACAGCTATTGCCAGGACAACCCCACAAGCTGGGTGGAATGGGCCGCGCTGGATCCCGAGTTGATCACCTTTACGGCCGCCCTGTCACAGGTCCGCAAAGACCACCCGGCGGTGCGTCAGCTCGACTTCCTCCACGGGGTCACGCGGCCCTCCGACGGCAAGCCCGACGTGGAATGGCGCAGCTTTGATGGCGCGCCGCTCGATTGGCGGGACCCGGGGCTCGCGAGTCTGTGTGTGCTCCTGCGGGGCAGCGCCGAGAGTGCGGCGGGTGCGCAGATCGAAGACGAGGTGCTGCTGGCGTTCAACCGCACGGACGCGCCGCTCGACCTGCACCTGCCCAAGGGGAGCTGGATACGGATGATCGACACCTCCATGATGGCGCAGGCGCCACGACCGATCTCCAGCAAGCAGGTCTCGGTCCCGGCACATAGCATCTCGGCCTTTGCCAGCACGGGCAGCACCGCCCCATGAGCGATCAGGATGCCGATCTGCGCAGGCTCGCCGAAGCCCACGGGGTCTATACGCAGTTCCACACTTTGGACGGTCATGAGCAGATCGCCACGCCAGATACTCTGCGGGCGCTGCTGACCGCGCTTGGGGTTCCGGCGCAAAGCGCGGCGGATTTGCGGGAGGGTTTGGCCGCACTGACATCCCCGGGCGCAGCTGGCGCGCTGCCGGACGAGCGGATCTTGCTGGCCCAAACGCCCAACGCGCTGCCCCTGCCCGCCCCTTGCGCCTGGGCGCTGATTGACGAACATGACGCGATCGCAGCCGAGGGGCGCGGGACGGATACGGTCAACCTGCCGGGGCTCGACATTGGCTACTACACCCTGACGCTCACGGCGGCGGACTGGCGCAAGGAGATCCGTATTCTCGTGCGTCCCCTTCGCGCCCCGGATCACGCGGGATCCACGGGTCTTGACCGGTGCTGGGGCGTCACAGGCGCGCTCTATGGTCTGCGCAGTGATCAGAATGGGGGACTGGGGAACTATGCGGATCTCGGCACCATCGCCGCTGGGCTCGGTCGGCACGGCGCGCAGTTTTTCGGGATCAACCCGGTGCACGCGCTTGGCTGGGCAGAGACCGAGATCATCAGCCCCTATTCCCCGTCCCATCGTGGTTTTTTCAACTGCGACCATATCGCGGTGGAGGGCGGTTTGGGCCCAACGCCCGACGACGCGCTGATTGACTATCCGGCGTTTCGGCGCATGCACCGCACGGCCCTTGAAGGGCAGTTTGCAAAGGAAAAAGGCACCCCTGCATTCTTGGATTGGTGCGCTGCTGCGGACGCGGAGACCCAGTCCTTCGCGCAGTTCGAAGCGATCAGCGAGACGCACGGCTCCGACCCGCGGGACTGGCCTGCCTTGGCGCGGATGCCCGGAGAGGGTGCCGAGGAGCTGGCCGGCGCACGCGCGCAATTTCACCTTTGGCTCCAATTTCAGGCGCAAAAGCAGATCCACGCCGCCCAGGATCAGGCGAAAGCTGCGGGCATGGGCTTGGGTCTTTATCTTGATCTCGCCGTCGGGCCACGGCCTGACGGGGCCGAGGTTTGGCTCAACCAAGGGACGATCGCCAAGGGCGTGACCATCGGCGCCCCACCCGATCAACTGAGCCCCGAGGGGCAGTCCTGGGCCCTTGCCGCCCATGCGCCAACCGCACTCGCCGCCGCCATGTACATGCCTTTGCGCAAGATCCTGTGGAGCCTCATGTCAACTTGCGGGCTCCTGCGGATCGACCATGCGCTCGGTCTAATGCGGAGCTTCTGGCTGCCCGATGATGGCAGTCCCGGCGGCTACATCACGCAACCCTATGACGCGCTGCTCGCGGTGATCAGCATCGAGGCCGCGCGCACGGGATGCGTGGTCATCGGCGAGGATCTGGGCCTCGTGCCAGACGGCTTCCGGGAGAAAATGCAGGAAGCCGGGCTCTATAGCTACGCGGTCTGGCAGTTTGAAACTGACGCCAGTGGGCAGGTGCGGGATCCGGCCTCGCTGCCCGAACAAAGCCTCGCTTGTTTTGGCACCCATGATACGCCGACGATCTCCGGCTTTTGGCATGGCGTGGATATCGAGTGGTGGCGGCGCGTGGGCTGGATCGGTGCGCCTGAACGGTCCGCCCGCCACTCCACCCGCGCCCATCAACGTGCTGGATTGCGGCATGCGATCAGCCTCGCACCGTCCGCGCAGTTTGACCAAGTGCGCGAGGGCATCCATGGAGCCCTGGCAAACGCCAGTTCGTCCATAGTTGCCGTGCAACTGGACGACATGCTTGACGTAAGTGACGCCCAGAACCTTCCCGGCACGATTGATGCGCATCCAAACTGGCGGCGACGGCTCCCCGTTTCGATCAATGGTGTGGAGGACGCGAGAGACATAGCTGCCACCGCATCGCTGATGCGCAGGGGAGCCGGAGCACGCTAGCGCCACAGCTAAGCAAATTGCCGTTCGACGAGTATGCTAGGGTCAGGACACATAGCCAGTTGATGACGAGTGCCGCGAGAGCGATGGCTGAGAGGAAAACCTTTGGGCAGCGGTCGTAACGCGTGGCGACACGCCGCCAATCCTTGAGCCTCCCGAACATGATCTCAATCCTGTTGCACCATTTATAGCGACGCTTGTCGTACTTTACCGGTTTCTTCCGCTGTTCTCGGCCAGAGATGCAGGGGCGTATCCCTTTGTCTTTCAACGCTTCCCGAAACCAATCTGCGTCATAGCCGCGATCCCCGAGCAGCCAGTCGACCTTTGGCAGGCTGCTAAGAAACGCCCGCGCGCCGATGTAGTCGCTGACCTTACCGGCGGTGACGAACAGGTTGAGCGGGCGGCCCTGGCTGAAGCAGATGGCATGCTGCTTGGTGTTCATGCCGCCTTTGGTCCGACCAATCAGACGTCCACGCCCCCCTTTTTGACACCCAAACTGGTCACTGTGCGGTGGGCCTTCAGGTAGGTGGCGTCGATCATCACAGTCTTCTCTTCTCCGTGTGCGGCAGCCAGACCAAACATCATCCGGGCAAAGATGCCCTTGTCGCTCCACCGCTTCCAACGGTTATAAAGAGTCTTGTGAGGGCCATAGGCTACCGGTGCATCTCGCCATCGTAAGCCATTGCGATTGATGAATATAATGCCGCTTAACACACGTCGACCATCAACGCGTGGCTTGCCGTGTGACTTGGGAAAGAAGGGCTCAAGACGCGCCATCTGCGCATCCGTCAGCCAGAAAAGATCAGACATGTTCACCGCTCGTTTTCGAAACGTGATCCACGCCATCACAGGGAAATCAATGGATCCTGACCCTAGCGCGTGGTGGTCTCAGACCTTGGCCATTACGGTGGTCATCCTTCTCTTTCGCCCGTTCCTGTCGTGACGGATGAACGAGGCGCGGTCTCGGACTCAATACCAACATCCGTTTTACGACGGGTGATACGAATACGATTACAGGCAGAAAGCCTGCTCCGAAACCTGTTTTAGAGAGATGCCAACCCTTCGATCTGCCGGGCCAAACCTCGATCCTATTGCACCGTTTGTCGTTTGTTCGGGATTTCCCTCGCTCCCGCGTTGCTGCTTCTTTGCGAGGAGATGGGTTTTGGAGCGCCTCGTCGTGACCTGTACCGCACGGCTCGGGCCCGGTGCCGCCTGATCCGTGAGATCATCTGCCGCTTTGGTGCGCATTTTCGTAGCGCCTGACAGCTCGACCGAGCTTGTCTCAATAGGCTGATCTCACGCGATCGTTCCGCCACGAAGCGTCTCTTCTGATCGGCACCTTGGCGTATCGGACCGGTCTAGAATTTCTTTTGATTTTGGTTGCGGGAGTAGGATTTGAACCTACGACCTTCAGGTTATGAGATCGCCTCAGGTAGTTTCTACAGGCTACGCTGAACTCCCCTGTTCTACTCTATCTTATTGAATCAACTTGTTTTTCATTGACCACTCGCACACTGGCGTTCTACCTCTTGCGCATTGAAACGCCCCTCCGATCTTCCACCTTGCTTCCACGGATCGGGGCTGTCGCGGAGAGTACGAATGCCAAAACTGACCAAGCGCCTTGTCGAAAGCCTAACAGTCGAAAACCGCGACTACTTCGTCTGGGATGACGAGGTGAAAGGCTTTGGCGTCCGTATCATGCGCTCCGGAACCCGCACGTATCAGGTCCAGTATCGCAAAGGCGGACGAACTCGGCGCGCCTCCATCGTTCGGCATGGCACAGTGACAATCCAGCAGGCAAGGCAACGCACAAAGGAGCTGCTTGGGCACGTTGCCAGCGGTGGCAACCCCGTGGAAGAGATTAGCCAGCACCGACGCGCCTCAGCCGTCGCGGCCCTTTGCGAACGGTTCTTTGAGGCGCATGTCTTGGAGCGCTGCAAGCCAAGCACCCAACGCGAGTATCGCCGGTCCATCGACTTCTTCATCAATCCAGCCATAGGCACTTTCAAGGTTATCGACTTCGAACGCCGCGATATCGCGGACCTGCACCACAAGCTGCGAGACAAGCCCTACCAAGCCAACTGAACGCTCGGTGTGCTGTCGAAGATGTTCAATCTGGCTGAAGTCTGGGGCCTGCGCCCGGATGGCTCCAATCCCTGCCGACATGTCCCGAGGTATCGCGAACAAAAACGGGAACGCTACCTGAGCCAAGCTGAATTGCGTCGGTCGGGCGATGTGCTGGCTGACTGTGAAAGGTTTGGATCGGAAAGCTCCAATGTTGTGGCTGCTTTCTGTTTGCTGATCTTGACAGGCTGCCGCCTTGGAGAAATCCAAACTTTGCGTTGGGACTATATCACCCCCAACGGCATGGAACTGCCGGATAGCAAAACCGGTGCTCGGCGCATCCCGCTTCCGTCAGCAGCCCGAGCAATCCTGGATGCCCTCCCCTCCGATCCCGGCAATCCTTATGTGATTGCAGGGAAGAATGAAGGCCAGCACATCACCGACCTGCAGCATCGTTGGCGGCACATTCGCGACCCCGCGGGCCTGAATGACGTCCGCATTCACGATCTGCGCCATACCTACGCCTCAAATGCAGTGTCCTCTGGGATGCCAATACAGATGGTCGGACGCTTGCTCGGACACACGCAGCTTCAGACGACCATGCGCTACGCGCACCTCGCGGACGATCCAGTGCGGAAGGCTGCCGAGGAAAACGCGGCGGCATTAAGTGATGGGTTGGGACTTGGTTCGCGCGCAAGAAACATACCTCTCAGGGTGGTCAAGGGATAGCAAGATGAGCGACTTGAATGATCTCTTTGCGAACAAAGAGTTCCTTGGGCGTCTCCAGCTAGAAGAGATCGGAAAGCGGAAGTACTTCTCCCAGGCTGTATCCGGCCCAATAGAGCGAGAGTTCGAAATTCCGTCAGTTATCTCTTCCGCCGTCTTTCTAAATCTCGCATTCGGTGCGCTACATTATTGGAAACAGAGAATTCAGGATCGCGCGAGCAATAAAGCTGTGCGGAAGAAATTCGACCGTCTGAACAGAAAAGCATCGGAGCTTGCGGACATGCTGTCGACCATGACAGGCGAGGCTTGGGAAGCGATAGACGGAGTGCAGCTCGCTTACGAAACTGCGCCAGCACTGTATCCCGACTGGCGTGCTGCCAACTCCTCAGACCCGGTTGACGCACCACCGCGCCTTACTCAAGACGATGTAGCCGATCTTGCTGCAAAGCTGTCTGCGCTTGCCGAAACTACAGAGGCCGCGACACGCATGGTCGGCAAAGGACAAGTTGGCCGACCTGAAGACGACGCGATGCTTCATCTGCTCCATGTTGCCTTTCAAGTATGGACGACTATCCTGGGTCGCCCGTTCAAACTCGACTGGACAGGTGCTTCCGAGCCGATCACGGACGCAGCTCAGTTCTGCGTGCGTATTGCGCGGGTTGTAGACCCAAGTATTTCCTTAGGGCGTATCGCAAACGCTTCGCGCTCCGTTCGCGAAAAAAGCATGACTGTCAGCGACTTGGGATTAACGCCAGAAATCATGGACCATTACCGCAAGCAGTTTGGATAGCCGAAGCACGATCCTCCTGAGTAACTCATCGTCATTGCTCCAACCAATGAGGATGTGAGATGAACGATCCCTTCGAACTTGCCCCGCCGTCTCCACGACCTGCCTTTCTCGATGAAGTGGACGTGGCGGACATGCTATGCCAATCCGTTCGCACAATTCAGAAGTGGCGCGTGACTGGCTATGGACCAACCTTCTATAAACTCGGCCGGTCTGTCCGCTATCGCCAAGACGAGGTTCTAAACTGGGCAGAGGCGCGCCGCAAAGCGCACACCTCGGAATGAGAGCGCTGCCTTCTTTCTCAGCCAATCTCTCCACCGGCTCCGGGGGAAGTGACTTCGGTCAAGCCTCAGTTCCGGAGGAACAGCTGTCGAGCGCAGAAACGTTAGGGGTCCGACCATCCTTACTCAGCGTCTCACCCGCCCCGCCCGAGCGCGACGCGCGGCGGCCCGCCGCCAGCGCGCTCAGCGCTCGGCGCAGGGCGCGTTAGGGGGGCCTTGTAACACCCCCCTCCACGAATACGAAAATGAAAGACAGAGTAAATGGGCGCAGAAATCCTCCACGCTGGGTTTGATGGCCTGAAAGTCACCGTTCAGGCGGATATTCCACTGGCCCTTCAAAACCAATTCTCCCAAGCGAAGACCCAATGTCGAAGGACGAACAGTGAATGCGTCGTCCAGATTGGCGACACCGCCTTCTCAATGACACCAAAGGGAGCACGCGGGTTTGCCTGCCATACCGGAGACCTTGGTGCGGTCTGGATGTTCCAAGATCCACTTGATCGGGTTCCTAACAATCCCGGAGTAATTGTCGACTTCCGAGCGTTGGGCTTGGCGACGGGCGGGCTCGGTCAAGCAGAAGCCCATTTCCGTAGCGTGATCGAGGATCTCAATATTCGATACTCAGACCAGTTGTTGCGCGTCTCTCGCGTAGACGTCGCCGTGGACATGCTTGCGCCGTGGTTTGAACCCGACCGCGCGGCACTCGTTGCTCCAGCAGGCACCAAAGTCACCGAGTATACCGGCATCGACGAGACGGCCACACAAGCGACCGGCGCCCGCGTCACTGGCCTTCGTGCCGGGGCAGTGAGCAACCGCCAACTGGCGATCTATGACAAGCGACTGGAGGTGATGAAGACGGGAAAGCTCGGCTGGGTCGAGATCTGGAACAAAGCGCGCAGACAGCACGGAAACGCACCCCTGTACTTGAGAGATCGGGACGAGAGTCAGGTCTGGCGGTTTGAGCTGCGCCTCGGGTCCAAACAACTCCGCAATCAGTTCGAGCTCCTCTCTTGGGATGATCTGCGCTCTGGCATCGGCGATGCCTACCGGGACGCCTTCAGCCGCATCCGCTACTGTTCACCGACCCAAGACACCAATCGCTCGCGGTGGCCGTCACATGAGCTCTGGCGTACGTTCTCGGATACAGTTCTAGGCGACCTCGCCGATCACAGCTGTGGCCTTGTGCCAACAGACATCATCTATGCAAACAAGCTCGCCAAAATCCACCTGATAGACACCCAGCTCATGGGCCTCTTCCTCACACGCGCCGCGATCGCGGATGTGCAAGAAACCGACCTACCAGCCTTCATGGAACGTCATGTTGAAGCTCTGCTGGACTACGCAAAAGACCACCCCAAAACCCTCGCCGAACGACTTCAGAAAGCCGGAAGTAAGTATCGGTGGACCTGATTGGGCGGCAAGCGGACGTTCGCTGCGCTTTGATCGAACGTCTGCTTTTCCTTAACATCGGTTACTGAACGCTGACGTGCGTGAGAGGTATGTTCAGCTCTCAGGACCGACATGAAGCCCAAGTGAGGCGGGGGGGAACGGCTTTCCGAAAATCACTGAGTACATCGTAGACAAGCAATCGAGCACAGCGAGTATTGCTTTTTCCACCTCTATTTCACTGATGCTGTGAGCCTCTTTGGGATGTACGAGGCGATTTCGAACCTTGATCGATGACTTTAGGTCGGAGAACCATGCACTCTTGGAGCCTACGAAATCTGCTGAAAACCGGGCCAACAAGAACTCGATCCTATCTTCCAAGCGATAGAATTTAGTCTTGTTAGTGAGCACGAAGCGCCCCTTCTCCAATGCCAAATCCCGTTCTGATAACAGCGACTGTTCCAAAACGCTAAACTCTGGAGACGATGCGAAATGCGCCGCAAGGTAGTTCAACTGCGCTTCCAAAAAAAGAACGAATGGGTCAAGGCCGATCTTAGTAGCCGCTGCTTCTCAGCTTTTCCTTCTTGTGCCTTCGCCTCTTCTAGAAACCTTTTGGCTGACCTTAATAGTTCATTCGAGTAGGCTTCAAATTCGCTCACTTGAGCTTTTCCCTCATGGCCTTTGCTCGTAAGTTGGCTTGCTTAGCTTCGTACTCCTGAATAGCTAGTTCGACCCCGCTCTTTGTTATGCCTAAGCCTTTATCTGCTTGAAGCCAAAACAGCTCAGCGAAGCGGCCGCGTTCCTTGGGATCCGATCGATATCCGAGTCCACGGTAGTTCGCTGGGTCTGTGGAGTGCCTACCATTGGCAAGAAGGTCTGCGCGCAACGGGTCCTTCGATTTTCCCTTCTCTGAAAGAGCATAGTGTCGTTTCAAACGTTGCTGGTTTTCGGACAAACAGCCAGCGACAAATGCCCAACCTGCCAATAGTGCAAGGTTCTTGGCTTTATGCCGATAGTCGGCCGGGCCTTTGTACTTTCCCGTAGATTTGTCCAAGAAGGACTCCATCTGCGCGCTGCGCAAGGCGGCAAAAGCCTTCCCTGCTGCTTGAAGTTTCTTATCGCTCCACAAATCAGGATGATTTTGCTTCGCGTCTTTCCAGATCTTCGGATCACGTTTGCCGGAGTCCACAAGCTGAGGGGTGGTGTCACGAGTCGGAAACTCATTGGATGGTACGGCTTTGCCCAGATAATAGTTGCAAATGAAGGAGCGCGCCTCTTTCACGGTGATTGGGTTTCCTCGCCCAGGCTTATCTGCGAAGTCTTGCTTCTTTTCGAGCAGGCCGCACCTTTGGCACCATTCACGAAGTTCGGCTCCCGCAAGCGTCTCGTACATCCTGTCCAAAAGTTCTTTCGAGACAGAAATGTTCGTATTCGAGATGATTTGAACGTCTAAGCGTTGTTCATTATCGAGTTGGAGATAGACTTTTACGCCGTGCTCAACATCAACTTCGTCTTCCAAAGCCTCCTTGATCGCCTCGAAGCGATGCTGACCGCCAATGACTTTTAAAGGCAGTTCTTCGCCCTCAACAAACTCGGCCACTATGTTGCTGAATCGTCGGCCTTCTAAAGCATCATTGCGCATCTGATCAAACGCTGCGTGGTCTGCCACCACATCCCGGTTGGCTCGATAGTCAGCCGATGCATCTGCATCCAAAGGAACATCAGTTGTTCCCAAGCGCGTGATTTTTGAAGCCGGTATATGGCATTCTATGAAGACAGCCTGAGTCCTATGGTCCTTCAAGAGCGTTAGACTGTCTTTTTCCAGTGGTTCAAAGAGTTCCACCAAGCTAGCGATGTCTTCAATATAGTCATCGGGCTCAAGGCCATCTTCACAAACAGCAATATGAAAGGCGTCAGATTCTGTCATAAAAACCGCTCCAAATACTGTTCGCTTCCATCGTCTGATGTGGGGCAAAGGAATTCAAGGCTGGATCCGCTAAGCTGACGTCAAAAAGAGCGTGTCGTAGGTCGGCTCTGGGCCGTCAGCGTTGGTAACGATAATGGGACCCAACTATCGGATCTTGAGTGAGCCTGCCTAGCAAGTTCCAATCTGTGTTGAGAGATGATAATTTCGTAGGAGCTATTGTTAAACCATAACCGGATTTTGACAGTCAATTTAAACTTGGCTGATTTCTGATTGAGCGGAGCCCGCAGATGGAATTTGAAAAAATTGCACCCTACCTCCAAGATCCCATGATCTTGACCGGCTTCGGCCTCTTCTTGTTTTTTGGGTTTGGCCGAGCCCTCTTGAAAGCAGGGATTTTACCAACTCTTACCCAAGCCGCAGGTTATAGAATTCTATCGCGATTTTTGTTGTACGGTTTTGTTCTGGCGCTGGCCGTTATCGCCCTCGGGTTTGGGTTGAAGTATCGAGAGCTGTCTCGAGCCGAGCAAGAACGAGCAGTCCAATTGCTTATCCATGAGTTGGCTGCCAACTTGGAAAAAGTTCAGGAACTGGACAAGAATATTGATACGATAACAGGTGCGACCGAAACTATTTCGCAGATCTTGCGCCATCCCGGCATCAAGATAATGTCTGGCATCTTCCCGGCCGACAACTTAGATCCATCCGCTGATCTTCCAGCTTCGTTGGACTATTCACGCAGTGCCCTAGAATTAGTGGCGGACCGAGGTTTGTTGGACGACGAACTCGAAACTCAGAAGTTCAACGAGGCTGCGCAAGCGATCACAGGGACAATTCACCGAACAAAACTTGCTATTACGTCACTCGCGGATCCCAACCAAGAAAGATATCCGATTGCAACAAGCGTATGGGATAATCATCTGCCGATCTTGCGAAAAGTCGAGATCATCTCCGTTGGCGATCTCCGAGCTGCGTATAACGAGATGCAGCTGTTGAGAAATCAGTATGATGTGAGTGTCGGGTACTCTATCGGTTACGTCGAAGCCGTCGATGATTTTTTCTCCGGCGAGGACCGGGTCATAAACGCGCAAAGGCTGGCGTCGGTACTCGCGGCGGAACGAATCTTTATCCTCACGATCGCTGAGTTCTCTGCTGCATTTGATGAGAAAACCGCGAGGATTGGTGAAACACTGCAGCGAATCGGTATCTAAAATAGCGATGTATCTAATACATAATCGTACAGTTTTGATATGCTTTTGGCATTGGTTGGAGCCGTCCAAGTCCTTTACGACGTATGGCTAAATTTTCATTTTTGCTGAAGTTCGCAAGATGGCTCACCTATGGTAACCAACTACTTTTGCACGAGGCATGTCGACGATGGTGCTTTGCACAACTTCTGGTTTATGCTAGTCTTAGACACAGTATTTTAAGGAGAATGTTGCCATGGCCGATAATCCGAAAGTGAGACTAATTGTTTCCGATGACAAAGAACCGACAATCAAAGTTCGCCCGGGAATGAAAATTGAGATGGTAGAGGTTTCCGCCGAGGACTCAGAAGGAGCTTCGCAGGAGATGGTTCTATCCACACTTTGCGGGTACGGATCGACCTATTGTGTCGCGGTCATTCAGACCAACTAACCGTCCTGGACCATCATGTCCCTGGTCACCTCCCGGTACAACTTGACGGTGCCCTATGAAGATGGCGCGCTGCTCTTCAATGCTAACTCTGGTGCCATCCTTCATCTGCATAGCGAAGAAGGAGTAGAGTTGGCGGATGCGCTTTGCGCCTACCCGGCTCTCTTTGACCTGCAAGGTGTCGACGAAGTCATTTTGGAAAGACTACTTAAGGCAGGGTTCATCTTGGATGATACTCAAGACGAGTTGAGCATCGTTCGAGAGCGTTTCAATTTTTCGCGTCAAAACGCGTCTGCCGTCATAACCGTCATGGTAACCAATGACTGCAATCTTGGTTGCTACTACTGCTTTCAGAGCCGTTCGGAAGACAATTTGGCCGGAGATAAAGAGGCCAATACGCTTGCCTATTTGAAGCAACGCATTGAATCGTGTGGAAAAAAGCAAGTTCACATCAACTGGTATGGCGGCGAGCCAATGCTAAAGCGCGACTACATCTCGCGCCTGTCCTACGCGTTGCAAGCGTTTGCCGAAGATAGCGGGATCAGATTTGAAGCATCAATTCTCTCAAACGGTACTTTTTGGCCAAAGAACCCGCTGGCGTTCGTCGAAGAGCATAAATTGACGACCGTGCAGATCACGTTTGACGGAACCGAGGCAACGCATAACAAGATCAGACGGCGACGTGGCAAAGCAGGACCGGAATACAATCAGTTCGCTGAGGCTGTACGGGTTATTGATGCGATCCATAAGGATTGCCACGTCGAGGTTAGGTTCAATCTAGGCCCCAGGAACACGCAAGAGATCTTCGATTTTGTTAGTTTCGCACTGCAACGCGGATGGCTGAAGGAAGGCTCTCGAACTAAGCTGCAGTTGGCAAAGATATCCCCATACTCCAAGGGAGTGGACTTCATACGTTCCGATCAGTTGCTCTATGCCGAGTTCAAACAGATTGTTGATCGCGTCCGCAAATTGATACCGGACCACTTTTTTGATTCAAATACGGCGCTTGGGGAGCTGCCAAAGCCCCGCAGAGCAGTTTGCTCTGCAGTTGCAGAAGACTCCTTTATCGTGGGTGCCGACCGCAAGGTCTACAATTGTGGGCTCCAGGTGGGTGAAAAAACGAGCGCTGTTGGATCTTTGGAGCGACACAATGGAAATACTGTTGAACAGGCGCAAGCAAGCTGGTGGCGGTCATTTGATCCAACGGAGCGGCCGAAATGCAAAGTCTGCACGTTTCTCCCTTTGTGCTGGGGTTCTTGTCCAAAACTGCATCTTGAGGGCGACGATCATTACCTCGATGAGCAAAGCGAATATTGGCGCAGCACACTGCCGAAGCGAATTCTAAACTCAGTGGGTGCGACGACGGAAGTCGCGTTCAACGAGAGCCAGCAGTTCAAGACAGGAAAGCCGACTGAGCTCGATCCTACGGCTGGTACATGAGACGGGTTGACCATACTTACGCTGTGAAAAATGGAAAGTGTGAACTCGCATGGACGAAGTGAACCACCATACATTGAAAGCTTGGTCCATCGGCATCGTTGAATTGAGCGATCCAGATGACGTCTTTGTCGTTGAAGAGGGTTTCGACGCAATGGCCGCTTCATGGGACAAGGCCGCCTCGCAAGATGAAGGCAGGTTCATAACCGGAGCCGAGGTCGCTGCATTTGCAGCAATTGTTGGCCCGTTCTTGCTCGCGATTTTTTCAGGTGCGTTGAAGGGAGCTGTTGAGGACCAATTCAAGAAGGTGTTTGGAAGTCTTCTTGGTAAGGTTCTCAAGAGGGACGCTAATGCCAACGAAGTTGAGAAACTGAGGAAGCTGGTGGCTGAAGCTATCGACAAGAGTAAGTACAGTGCGCCACAGAAGTCTGAGCTAAGGTCTGGATTTGAGAGGATGTTCGCACAACTCGCGAGCTCCGATGGCAAATCCTAAAAAAGCGCATCCAGGTGTTACGTTAGCCAAAGCTGGAGTCGGCGACCGCGCCGCTATAGCGGTCGTTGCATTTACCTGCTTCGTGCAATACGCATTCCTATCGCGCCTCTGGGACGGCTACATATCACGATACGCAGGAGAGCTCATTCCACGTTCCGTATCTGCCCTTGCGACACTCATGGTCTTGGGGGGTGGCGTAATCATAGTTGCTTTTTCAGTGTATCGATGGCGTCAAGGAACGCGCGCAGCGCAGTCATTGGAGCGTCCTGCACAACATCAGTCATTTGATACGGTGCGAAACCTGTTGTCGGATGTATCTGCGCGGTCATCACTTAGAGCCGTACCGGCGCTTCTATACACGCCGAAGAACGCAAATGCGCTCGAGGTCAGGCAATCGGGAAGTTATCCTTCTGCGATTGTTGTGGGGCTTTCAAAACGATCACATGCAAGGCGCGATCCGTCGTCATTGTCGACCCAACTGGGTCATGAGGTTTCTCATCTAGAACTTGGGGCAACGCGAGAAGAGGTTCTTTATCGTCGGGTAATAACTCTTCACTTCCGAGTATTGGGGTTTGGCATTGCCGTATTCCTTGCGGCGCTGGCATATCTGGATCGTGGCGGGGTGTCACATTCGGGTGGAATACATAGCTTTCGGCCGGTGCTGGATTTATCAATCTACGTGCAAATCGCTGGCCAGTTGTTGGTGCTTCTGCTTAGCTGCCTTTCAATCTTTTTGTACTCTTACTACTTCCTTGTTAGACGGGAACACCTTCACGACCTTAGAGGTTTTGCACTGGCAGGTTGGAAATCTGACCCAGAATTCGTTTTTGAGGCTCAAGGCAAACGGAGCGCACTTTCGTCAATAGAAAGCTTCTTCACGCTCCATCCCAGTCGCCAAAGCCGTGTTCAGATCGTCAAGAAGCGTGACCACCTTTTGGTGTCGGCTGTAGCCTACCCACTGATTGTCTCAATGCTGCAACCCTTGTTCTTGTTACTGTCTACCGGTTGGCGTGAGGCCATTGGATTTGAGCGCCCGGCTTGGAACCTAGGACTGACGCTGATGTCCGGCCTCATGTTGTTTGCATTGCTCCGATCAGACATTGCGAGGCTCGGTGTTATGGCGCTGGTCAGACCAAAGCAGGACATGTGGATCATCCTAATCTATGCACTGATGGTGGGACTAGCGACACAGATCCCAAGGATGTTCCTGGAAGTCGACTTCGGGCTTCAACGCGAGTTCCCGATCTCGGTCATTGCACAGAGGATCTGGCAAGGTACTGTCCAGGGCGGCTTCAACGTAGTTGTCATGGTCGCATGCGCTATGTTGATTTCAGTATACGTCTCGGCAGTTGTTACGGCCTCAAAAGGTACAGCGCGGCGACTATGGTTCATAGTAGCAGAGACAATGGTTCTTAGTCTCGTTGTCATATGTGGATTTGTTGTCATGAGTCTAAACTCATGGGCATTCCGCGCAGAAGTGCTCGCTTTCGGAGGATTTATCACAGCGGCTTTTCTTGTGTTGGTTAACTTGACTCAGCGCTGTCGCAACTGCGGAAGAAAACGGACTTCAGCGATTTGGCTTCAATCGAAGTGTTCGTGCGGCAAGGATCACTCGAGTGAATTGAGGCATTTGTGATCGGGCAACTAGAAATCAAAAGCCAGGTTGATTGCGAAAAAGAGGTGAGCGATGTTGTTGCCTATACACAGTAACGATAACTAGGAATCATCATAGCATCAAAGATGCTCGACCATTGAGCCATCTTTGAAGGTCCGCTTTGAGGAAGCTGCGTCGCAGCATCGGCTTTCATTGTGAGCGGCTGCTATGGGCCGTTTGATCGCTGCCTAACGGCATGCTTCTGTGTAGGTATCTTTCACAGCCCGCTCTGACGCCTGTAGCGCTTATCGGCTCGCGATCAGCATCATCCAGACTTTGCCTTGCCGTGCAGCCAACCACCGCCCCTTAGCCATGCGCTTCCTTACGTGGGCGCGGTGATCACTTGGAGATTTTGGGGTTTTGCACCGATGGCGCGCTTCATTGCAGAAGCGGCATGCGGCAACAATGTTCCTTGGCTCGTCTCTACCACCTTCCGACTTCGCTAGCAGATGTTCGGCAGTGCACTGGAGCTCCTTTGGGAGAGGATCAAACCGTTCGGTAGGCCAATGAGGGCTTTTGTTGTTCTTGTCCCACATCGGTAGACGGCAGTAAAAGCACCGTCCCTTCTGGGCGCGCATCTTCGCTTTACGGATTTTCACTATGGGGTTCATATTATCGAGTCTCCGTTCATCTTCATGAGAAGCGAACGCGCGGTGTCTTAGAGACACTCCCCGGATAGAAGCTAATGCTCGCGCGGAACCCGATTGTCAGTGCTTCGCAGTCCGGACCGGTCAGACTTGTGCCTTTACCGGAACTTATCAGAAAATGTAGCAACGCAAAAAACACACGTCAATCTTTGTACGAACTGACGCTCTCAAGCGTAACCGCACAGGGAACCACAAAAACCTATTGAAGTACCCTTCCCAACTTTTGCCCGAGTGGCATGTTACAGTCTTCGTATGAAGTTTGTTTCCGCGCCAGATGTAGGGGATTGGTCGCTGGCCAATCCGGGGGTCTTGGGCCTTCTCCAGTTCGTTGTGCTCGGGCTTGTGCTGTTGTTTCTCTTGTGGATTGCCCTTCGGCATCTGCGCCAGCGACGACCCTCCAACATCACAAGCGAATGTAAATGGACGAAGGACGCACAGAAAGCGTCCCTACAAGGCTGGCGGTGCACGACCTGTGGGATTGAAGCGTTCAGTCAGGATGGACAGCCACCGAAGGAGTGCAAGTCTCACCTTCGGATAGGCGCTTTGTAAAGCCGATTGGAGGCCCAAACACAGTTGCGGTGCTGAATGACTCTGTGCCTTCCGCGTCACATGTCTGACCTTGCGCTTTCTGCTTCCACCTTGCTTCCACGGGTTACGGACGTGGAAACGCAACTCCGGTCGGACGGCGCGTAATAGTTTGTTCTTAAGTGCTAAGTTTTGGTTGCGGGAGTAGGATTTGAACCTACGACCTTCAGGTTATGAGCCTGACGAGCTACCGGGCTGCTCCATCCCGCGCCAGTTGCGTTGGCAGTGTTATTGCCTGGCGCTTTTTTGAGATCGTATTGAGAGTTATGGGCTTTTTTCTAGGTTTGGCGGTGACCTACTCTCCCACGCCTTAAGACGCAGTACCATCGGCGCTACGGTGCTTAACGACCGAGTTCGGGATGGGATCGGGTGTTTCACTCGCGCTATGACCACCAAACCAAGGAAAAAGCCCTTGCAGAGCAAGGATTTTAGTTGGAGGCAGCGTTTCGACAAAGTCGACAACGCGTTCCAACACCGTTGATCTGCTTGGCGCACCGCATTCGAACACTGTTCAATTGTGGTGCGCTTTTTCACATCGGCGTCCAAGCCAAATACGTTTGTTTGTGTATGCTTTGATTGTCCGCAGGGGCATTTGCCGTCTACTGGATCAAATCAAGCCTATCGGACCATTAGTACCGGTCAGCTGAGCACATTGCTGCGCTTACACCTCCGGCCTATCGACGTGGTGGTCTACCACGGTCCTCAGGGATACCTTGTTTTGAGGGGGGCTTCCCGCTTAGATGCCTTCAGCGGTTATCCTGTCCGATCATAGCTACCCAGCACTGCCGTTGGCACGACAACTGGTCCACCAGTGGATCGTTCACCCCGGTCCTCTCGTACTAGGGGCAACTCCTCTCAAGTATCCTACACCCACGGCAGATAGGGACCGAACTGTCTCACGACGTTCTAAACCCAGCTCACGTACCTCTTTAAACGGCGAACAGCCGTACCCTTGGGACCTGCTCCAGCCCCAGGATGAGATGAGCCGACATCGAGGTGCCAAACGGTGCCGTCGATATGGACTCTTGGGCACCATCAGCCTGTTATCCCCGGCGTACCTTTTATCCGTTGAGCGATGGCCCTTCCACTCGGGACCACCGGATCACTATGGCCGTCTTTCGACTCTGCTCGACTTGTCAGTCTCGCAGTCAGGCTGGCTTCTGCCATTGCACTCAACGAGCGATTTCCGACCGCTCTGAGCCAACCTTCGCGCGCCTCCGTTACGCTTTAGGAGGCGACCGCCCCAGTCAAACTACCCGCCACACAGGGTCCCGGATCCGGATAACGGACCGCGGTTAGACATCAAGCGATGCAAGGGTGGTATCTCAAGGAAGGCTCCACAAGAACTGGCGTTCCTGCTTCGAAGCCTACCACCTATCCTGCACATGCATGGCCTGATGCCAGTGTGAAGCTGTAGTAAAGGTGCACGGGGTCTTTCCGTCTAACCGCGGGAAGCCTGCATCTTGACAGGCAATTCAATTTCGCTGAGTCGATGTTGGAGACAGCGGGGAAGTCGTTACGCCATTCGTGCAGGTCGGAACTTACCCGACAAGGAATTTCGCTACCTTAGGACCGTTATAGTTACGGCCGCCGTTTACTGGGGCTTCAATTCGGAGCTTGCACTCCTCCTTTTAACCTTCCAGCACCGGGCAGGCGTCAGACCCTATACGTCGTCTTGCGACTTCGCAGAGCCCTGTGTTTTTAGTAAACAGTCGCCACCCCCTGGTTTGTGCCCCCCGCCTATAGTTGCCTACAAACGGGGCCTCCTTCTCGCGAACTTACGGAGGTATTTTGCCGAGTTCCTTCAACATCGTTCTCTCAAGCGCCTTGGTATTCTCTACCAGTCCACCTGTGTCGGTTTAGGGTACGATCTCATGGAG
>NZ_JBNAGH010000019.1:0-34258 GCF_049801095.1 Dinoroseobacter sp. S76
CTTTCTCATCGTCCACTCCTCGGTGGTTACGATGAGCAACAAACTCTCTCTTAGCAAATGACCCTGTTTGGACCCATAGGCACTGACGTCAGACACTAAACGCGGTGCCGGGTCACTTGCAGGCAGTTGCGAGAGCTATTTCCAACGCACAGAAGGCGCCGCAAGACGGCGCCTTCGTTTGGTGATGGGTCGCTCAGCTAGACAGCTTCAGAAACGGAAGGTTGATGACCTGTCCGACGCGCATGACCGGGGACACCACGGTGTCATTTTCCTTGGTCTTGACCCCGACGGTGATACCGCCGCCGCCATCGCGGACGCCCTTCAGCTTCAGGACCCCATCGGTGATCGGCACGATCACTTGCTGCTTCTGACGCTTCAGCCGTACCTCGAAGCTCAGCGGACCGGAGAGCAGCGCGACCACGTCGCCATCCGTCGCGCCGGTGTCGTAGAGGTAGACCTCGGCGAGCACCACGCGGTTCTGACCCATCAGATCTTTCATTATCGCCTTGTCATCCTCGGCAAGCCCGATCCGGTTGAGAAGGTCGGTTTGCTCCTGAGAGCTGGTGGAGGGCGCCTTGGCGGTCTGGTTCGCGTCATAGACGATGAGATCCTTGGCGGAGGGATCGGCAACGAAGGACTTGGTCTTGTCGACCGCCCCCTCGAGCCCACTGGTCACGCATTGCTTGATGTCCTGCGTGAGGTTGGCGACGGTGGCCCCGTAGCCTTCGATCATCAAGCCGGTTGCCCGCTCGAGACCCAGGCGCTGGATGTCTTTGACATATCCCTGATCGAGATCGCAGAAGTTGACCTTGGTCCCGGTGAGATAGTCCTCGCGGCCCTGAGCACCAAAGGGGGTCTGATCGGGCCGATGATTGACATGGGCATCGTTCGGAAAGCTGTGCGCCATGGAGTAGTTCGGCCAGCCGGGGCCCTGATACCGCATGGTGCCGAATACGAAGACCGAGGGCGTGTCCTGGGCGTGGATGCTCAGGCCATGGAGGACACCCGGAAGGTTGACCTGCATCGGGACCTGATCTGGACCGAGACCTTCGGCGCGCTTTGCGGCCTCAACGATGAACCCTTGCACCTGGGTCAAGGGGCCTTTGACGAACTTCCCCAGTTTCCGCTTGCTGCTGAGGATTTCCTGGCCTTCGTCACCTTCCGGCAGATCGAGACTGGCGATCTGATCGCCGGCGGGACCGTTGAGGAAGATCAGGCTGTCACCGGGCTCCATGGCGGCCATCAGACGCTTGGACTGCGACAGGACGGTCTTGGCGGCTTCCTTGGGCATGGTGTCGCTGAGAACGACGATACGGTCTTCGGCAGACGCGGCGACGGGGGACAGGGTGAGCGCGGCGAGAAGGGCGGCTGTTTGGAACTTGGACATGGGTTTCTCCTGGGTTGGACGGTTTGGTTTCAGATTTGTGGGGGAGGGGGGGGGGGGGCGCGGCCTCGCGGGCCGCGCGGAGGTAGTCATGCTCGGCCTTGGCCTTCGCGGCTTCGACCAGGGATGCGGCCACGCGCTCTTCGCTGCTTGCCATGAGTGCAACATCCTCGATGTGCTTGGCGCGGACTGCGTCGATCTCAGAGATCTTGCGGTCGTAGCCGGCAATGCGTTCGTTCTGCAGCGAGCGTTTCTGATCGAGCTTTGTCGCCTGTTCCGTCGCCAGTTCTGCGCGGGGGCAGATATAGGGCGCGATCTCGCGGGTCTTGCGACCCATCAGGATGACGCGTGCGGTCAGACCAGCGGCGATCAGAACCTCGGCGATGATATGGACAACCATCAGACCGGAACTCGTCACACCCGAGGGGAAGAGCGCGCCGAGCAGGACATACCCTTTGTCGACGATCTCGAAGCCACTGGTCGACGCTTCGAAAGGGTTGTTGCTCTCGCTCAGCAGGTCCTGCGCGTTGAACCCGCCATTGGCGCCCACAAAGACCACGGAGGTGAGCAGGATCCAGGCCGCGAAGAACCCGAAGCCCCAGCGGAAGGCCCGCATCGCCCGTTGTTCGATGACCTTGTCGTCATCGTGGAGCGTCAACATGCTCGCCACACCGCTTGACGCCAGAACCACAGGGAAGGCGTAGATCACGGCGGTCCAGATGCTGTCGGTGACCTTCTCGATGGTCTCCAGTTCCATCATCATCATGGCCAGCGCCACGGTTGCGACGGTGAGGGCCACCAGGGTCATGATCACGTAGAACGTGGCCTGAACCACCTCCATCCTTGTCATGCGGACGCGGGCGTCCGAAGCCTGGAGGCGACGCCACCGCACGGTGGAGCGAGAGGCTGCCTGGCCCTCATAGTCGGCGATCTGTGTTTCGATCCTTTGCCGGGCCTGAAGCGCCTCGTCTCGCAGAACCACGAGTTGTGCACGCAGCCCGCCATTGAGCTGGTCGGCGACCATCCCGGCATAGGTCCGGGCTGCGGCGACGCCGCCTGTGATGGCCATCCGGCGAACCTGTCGCTCGTCAATCGCGGGCGGCAGGATGCGGATGGTGGACTCTTCAACCAAGCGGGTGCTGGTGGCTGCAGGAATGGGGGTTTGAACGGTCATGATGGTTTCCTTTAGGCTTGAGTGTCTTGGTTGAGGGTTGCGGTCAGATCCCGGGCGGCTTGAAGGTCGGGCCCTTGGGACGCGGGGTTGTCGTGGGCGGCGGATCTCCTTTCACGGGTTTGGCCGGGGGTTTCGCGACGCGGTTGAAGTCGTCCTTCAGGGGTTTGCGCGGCGGAGGTTTCGAGGCCTTGTTGAAGTCCTTGCGGACCGAGGGGGGCTTTCCACCTGCCCGCGGGGGCAGAGGGGGTTTCTTGGGCAAGCCTGGCTTGATGCCCGGTTTGCCGCCGGGCGGCTTGGGGCGCGCTGCGGGAAGCCCCGGACGGGTCGGCTTGACCTTGGGGGCCACCGGCCCGGGCTTGATGGCCTTGGGGCGCATGACCGAGCGGTTTGCTTTCGCGCCGCCCGCGGCGGATTTGAACGCACCCTTGGCGGCCATGGCGCCGGGGCGGGCCTCGGCGGTGTCCGGTGTCAGCGTGGGCATGGCCACGCTGAGCACCAGAGCGAGGAGCACGGGGAGGGATTTGTTGGACAACATCTATCCCCCCGCTCAGAAGCTCAGCGCCAGCTGGCGCATGCCTTGATAGAGCTGGATCGCTGCACTGGGATCCTGCTGGGCCAGCCCGATCCAGACCATGACATCGTGTTTGGCGATCTCACTGGTCAGGGTGACGGGTTTGGGGGCATTGGCCGCCCCGCCCAGGAACGCGCTCAGTTCGCCCATCGGGTTCATCGTGCCGGTGTCGACCGCGTGGCGGCGCACGTCCAGCATCCGCTTGAACGCTTCGCCCCAGATCCCGATCCCTTCGCCTGCGATCCCGCCAAGAACGTCCGGATTGTTCGCAATCAGGAAGCGCACATGCATCGGAAGCCGCGGGTCAAGCGATGCGTAGACCGAAGAGTCCACCTTCCAGACGATGGCCGGGTCATGCACCGCAGTCACCCAGTTCGTCACGTAGACGAATTTCTCCGCCCGGGACATCTGGGCGATCATGGACGGATCGGCGTTCCACATGGCTTCGGCCATGGCCGGGCAGTGGAACTGGTTGAACCAAGCGTGGCTCGCTGCGTGGTCGCACATGATCGGCGCCCCGGCTTTCGGAACCGTCACGCCCAGTTGGGACCAATCGAACCCTTGTGCCGATGCGGACCCGGTCAGGGCCGTTGCCACAAGTGCGATCTTGAGAGTTTTGGTGATCATTTCGTTGTCTCCATGTTGCTGACATGGAAACAACTAACGGCTATCTCGCGCGGCTGAGCGGTATCGCAGTTCTTATTTTACCTTGGGTCAACCTGCCGACACGCCACCGTAAAAGTTACGCCAAAGGGTGGCCTGCGGGGGGCTATTCCTCAAGCGTGTAGAAGCTGTGCACGGCCACGGCATGGGGAATGCCGTCGAGCGCGATGGTCAGCTCGCGCCAGAAGAGGCTCATATTCGCCGTGTCGTCAAACCGGTTGGCTGCACGGCGGACCGCGTCATGTGGCTCTTCGGTTTCGATCA
Organism: Dinoroseobacter sp. S76; assembly: GCF_049801095.1. Taxonomy (NCBI): domain Bacteria; kingdom Pseudomonadati; phylum Pseudomonadota; class Alphaproteobacteria; order Rhodobacterales; family Roseobacteraceae; genus Dinoroseobacter; species Dinoroseobacter sp. S76. The sequence goes on from NZ_JBNAGH010000019.1 coordinate 4,057, forward strand.
CGAGGATATGCTCCGCGCCGAACGGGGCCCAGACCTCTGCGTCGAATTGCAGGGGCGCAGTGGGAGCGATCTCTGCCGGGTCCTTAAGGCCGGTCTTGGTGTCAATGGGCGCGTAGCGCGGATAGATCCACTGGATGGAGCCGTCCGCCGCGAGGTTCAGAACGGTCACATGGGATGTGGAGCGTCCCGTAACAAGAACACCGAAGACGTCATACTCGTAGTAGAGCTCGTCGCCATAGGAAAAGGACACGTTGATCTTGCTGTCGATCACCGCATCCGAGAGCGCATTGATCACGCGCATCTTGTCCACGACGGCCTGTGTTTGCAGGCGCCAGTCATAGCCGACCTCGCGGGTCAGGGCGCGGACAAGATCACCGGTGCCATCGAGGATCTGGCCCTTTTCGAAGTCGACAACGAGCCCGCCCAGCTGCGGCTCAGATGCGGTGGTGGCACCGCTGAGAACGGAGGCCTGAAAGGGCGCAGCCTCAGCGCTCCGGATGTATACCGGGACCGGGTCGAGATCCGAGAACCCGCCGGTAAAGGCCGGCTCGGAGGTGCTCAACGAGCTGCGCAGATCAAAGAGGGGTTTGTCGATCAGGCCAACCGGACTGACCCGAGGTTTTTGCTTGCCCTTGAGCAGAAATTTTACCTCGCGCCGAATATGGGTCTCGAGTTCGCCTTTGGTCACGAGGCCGTCGTCATTGCGGTCTGCCTGACCGCGCAATCCATTGGCAAAGGCAAAGCTGAGCGCGCCGCGGACATTGCCATCGATATTGATCTCGGGCGCCAGCTCGGCGTCTCCGACTGCTGCGAAGAAGACATTGTTGTCGAGGGACATTTCGCCCGCCTCGGCGCTCTCCGCAGGGGGCGGAGGCGGGGGCGGCAGGGGATCCCCTTCGATCCCGTCATGGGTGAAAAAGCGATAGCCGAGATTGAGCGTCGTGGCGCGGATGGCCGTGCCGGAATGGCAGCTATCGGCCACGATGATATGCTCGACCCCTGGTCTCGACGCGATCAGCGCCGCGATTTCGTCATCCCGGATCCGCTCGGCGGATTGCGCGCCCACCGGGCTGAAGCCCGCCAGAAGGAAGGTCTCATCCCGGCCGTCCTCTTCGGTTTCGGGATAGGCGGCGGGCTCGCTGGCGCCATGGCCCGCAAAGGTGACAATGATCGTGTCGCCATCCTGCGCGCGGTCCAGATAGCTTTGCCAGACCGACAGGACCTCGTCGCGCGTGGCCGTTTCATTGGTGAGAACCCGGAGCGCTTCGGGCTCAAGCGCAGCAATGGCCGAAGAGATGTCGATCGCATCATTGACGGCGCCGCGCAGGGGCGTGATGTGACTGTAGCGATCGATCCCGATCACGAGGGCATAGATCTCTGCTGCCACGGGTTTTGGAGCCAACAGAGCAGCCGTGGCCATGACCGGCAGCAGAAAAACGCGCGCAAACCCGGTCATCGGATCAGCACGACTCGTCGGGCGATCTGGTAGTGCTCAGGGCTGTCCTCGGTGATCCCGGTCGGCGCGGGCGGCACCATGGTCTCGCCGCGTCCGACCACGCCAACAACGCCCTTGTAGCCCTTGGCCACCAGGTAATCGCGCAGGCTCTCTGCCCGGCGGAGCGAGAGCTGGTCGTTATACGTGGCCGCGCCCACGGGATCGGTGTGCCCTTCCAGAACAATGCGCGGCGGGTTGCGATCCAATAGGTAGCTCAGAAGCTGATCCGCGACGTCATTGCCCTTGCTGGTGAAGTTGACGCTGTCGAAATCATATTCGATCGCCAGAACAACTTCCTCCACCTGATAGCCACGCAGGTTTTCGATGAAGATGCCGCCCGGGTTGCCACTGCGGGTCGCGGGGATCTCGATCGTTCCATCGGCCAAGAGCATTGCACTTGAGGCCGCAGTGAGGAGGGCTTTGGCCTCTTCAACCGACGCGGCATGGCGTTCCGGACCGTCATTCATCTGATTGATCGCCTGCTGATACCAGCGGGCGGCGTCCTCCTGATTGCCATCCTGCCCCGCCAGATCCCCGAGAAGGGAATAGCTGCGCCAATGGGGGAAGAAGGAAATCGAGCTTTGCGTCAGGTCGCGCTTCAGGGCAGGATCCTGAGCTTCGATGGCGCGGGCAAAGTAGCTCCGCGCAAGCGCCTCGTCGAGCCAGAGACGGAAGTCATCGGGGCAAGCGGGATCCACCGAAATGGTGTTCTGCAGGGCTTCCGCCGTTGCGAAGTCGCTCGCCTGCACGGCATCCACCGCCGCTTGCCGGTCCGTGCAGGCCAGAGCCGCGCTTGCCATCAGGACGGTGGCGGCAATGGCGGCGGAGAAAATCCTTGGACAAGAGATCATCTGAATACTCATTCGGAAATGACATAGGGAAGAATCGTGGCGTGCCACTGGCTGCTCCGGGCACCGGAACTTGTTGTAACGACCGCGTTCAGGCCATTGGCGAGGTCGGTCAGGTGCTGGAGGCCGTCGGGCAGGGCGCTCATCTGCGATTGCGGGATCGTCAACTGGGTGACGGCCGGAAGCGTGTCTTCAACAAGGACAGCAAGCAGATGTCCGCGCCCGGCGGGCTTGGTGACCCGAATTACCATAGGCTGGCCATTGGCCGACAAAGCGCTGGGGATTTCGATTTCGGCGGCGCCGTTGAGCCGGTCCGCCTTGGCCGGAGAAATCACGGATGGGAAGATCTGGTACAGTTCGCAGCCAGGGGTCAGGTCATAGACCACCAAACGGCCGCCCCGATTGGTGGCGACATCAAACAGCACGGTCTGATCCACTTCGAGATCCACGCCCTGTCGGATTGACAGGTCGACGGCCGCGTTCTGGCTCGGCAGGAACATATCCTCGAGCCGTGCGGTGCCGGAGGGATACTGCAAGTCGGCGCAGATGAAAGGGTCGTCGAGCGGAGCAACCGGCAGCGGCGGGGGGTCCTTGTAGAGATCGGGAAGCTCAACGGGGGGCTTCGCCTCGACGACTTTTTCGGGTGGCTTGGGCGCTGGGTCTGGTTCTGCCGGATCCGGCTCCACCTCGGCTGTGGCCTCTGTGGGCGGCTCTGGAGGGTCGTTCTCTGCGACATCAGGCGCTGGGGGGGCGGACGTTTCGTTGCCGGCCATCTCGGTCGGCTCTGTGACGGGGGCGTCTGCCGCCTCTATGTCGGGTGTGGGAGCGGGCTCAATTGTCACTTCCGCCGATGATGGCGCCTCGACAGTCGGGACTGGTGCGTCAACAACGGCCTCAGGCGGGGTGGTGTTCGTCTCGGGGGGCGTCTCTGACGTTTCTTGCGGTGTTGGCGGTGTGATTTCTGCGATTTCGGTCTCTGGCTCTTCGACCGGGTTCGTGGGCGTCTGAGAAGTCTCCGGCGCGGTTACCTCCGGAGCGGTGTTTGACAGAACCTTTGGCGGTGGGGCGGGCTCGGTCACGGGCGCTGGTGTCGGTGGGGCAACCACGACCGGGTTCGTGGTGTCCGGACCGCTGGACGTGAAGGCCACGGTCCGTTCAATCGCGCCGCTGAAGCTGGGTGTGAGCTGGCCCTTGTTCTGCGTTTGGCAAAGGCGTGAGCGGCGACAGAAATTCGCCGATCCGCGCTGCACATAGGACAGAAGTTCCGCATTGGAGACGACGCCGTTGCGATTGGCGTCCGCCGCCTTGTCCCGCGCGCCTTCGAGAAAGAGCGTCGTGAAGACGCCGCCCTTGCGGTTCTCGATCGCGACCTGGGTGGAGGAGGCCGCGGACCAGACATCCATATGGGCTTGCCCGGGGACGAGCGTCTGATGGCCGGCGCTGCGGCTCGCAACCGCGAGATGGCCGCCGTCATCGGGCAGTGGCGGCAGGTTGAAATCACCCACGTCGATGGTGCGGGCAACCTCGTCGAGGTCTGACACGTTGCGCGCGATGGTTCCGGAATAGCAGGCATCCACGACCACCAAAATCTCGCGGTCCTGGAAATACTCCAGCAAGAACCTCAACTCATCGTCCAGGATGATCCCAAGCTCGCCGGGCTTGCCGCGATCTGCCGCGACGATGAACTCATCCTTGCCGTCTTCTTCGTCGCCATCGCGGTCCGTGGTGCTGGCGCCATGCCCGGCGAAAAAGAGGATTAGCCGGTCGCCGGGGTTCGTCCGATCGCGGAGATCCTTGACGATCGTATCAATGATGTTGTCGCGGGTCGCATCTCCATCGAGCAGCATCGAGATCTGGCGATCTGCGAGGCCCAGGTCGCGGCGGACATAATCGCGGAACCGACGTGCGTCGACCGTCGCGCCCTTCAGATCCGCATCCTTGAGATACTTGTACTCATTGATGCCGATGATGATGGCTCGGTCTTCGGCCAAAGCTGCCTGCGCGCCACCAAGGGTGGCGAGAACAGCCGACACCGAGGCCCAGCGTTTGGCCTTCCGCGAAAAATGCTTCATCTACTAAACTCTTATTCTGTCCCGCGCCATGAGCAGCGAGGCTTTGTAATCTTCCATGAACTTTCGGCCCGGTTGCACAAGTTTCCGCTTGCTGCTGGTTTCGGCCGGGCCCTGAAACTCGTAGCCATCCGGGCGGGACGGGTCGAGCGCGGGGCCGCCCACCTGCTCGAATACGCCTCCGATGACGAGCTCTTTCAATAGGTTTGCAGTGGTCGAGGTCGACATGAGATCGGACATGATTTTTCCGAGCTCGGTCAGTGAAAAGACAATCTCGCCATAGTAATCGAGGGTCAGTCGGATCTGTGTGATCTCGTTTGCCGCGAAGAACTTCTCGCTGGGGGGCTTGCCCGCTGCTTTCTCCGCCGGGGTCATCTCGGCCCGGACCTTGTCGTTATGGCTGATGATGAGGGCTTCGAGCTGGCTCGGTGTGCGGCAGCCGAGCGTTTCCATGGAAAAGAAGAATTGCGCAATATGGAGCAGATTGTCGTTTCCGCCTCTGCTCTCAAGGTTTTTGAATTGCGCGAGGTCGAGCGGATCTTTGTCGGAGTAGCCCTTTTTTTCTCGAATCGTGTCGCGTACGGATTCAAAAAAGAAGGCTTCGCTTTCGAGTTGTGCTTCGAGCGTATTCAATGCGGCAAGGTTGCTGTTGTCCAGTGATGGAGTGTCGACCTGCGAACTCATGACATCCGTTTTCCTCTTGGCCCGGTTCCCTCCGCGCCCGCCCATGATCACTCTAAGCCCGCTTCTTTGCAATCTTTTCTCAAGCGAACTCGGTTGGTATCGGAGTAAGGTCTTCGAATGGGACATGGGTACCTCGCTACAACTGCTACAGGGAGCCTTCTCGTTCGCACAGTTTGCGCCGCTTCAATCGTCATCATAAAAATTATTCTACCTTTCGGGTCAGGCCAATTCAGTTGACAATGAAGGGGACAGCGCTCCACCTTGAGCCAAGTTCAAGACATTGCGACAGATTGGGAGACGACGATTTTGTTCCTTCGTAGCTTTATACTGGCCCTGATTGTTGGAACCGGTGTCCAGGCGCAGCAGCACACGCCCGAAAGCCTGGTCCTGGAACTGGCCCCGGGCGCTGCGGGACCCATGGTGCAAACTCTGAAGTCGCAAAACGCGCTCGTTTTTGACGCCAAGCAGCCCTTGCCGACCGTGTTCGACTTCCCGAGCGCCAATGTGACCGTTTCCTTCGAGGAAGGCAGCCATCTGTTGACGGTTGAGGGCATGACGGCGCTGAGGACCGTCTCCTACGCCTTGACGGATCAGCGTCTGGAGACCCAGAAGTTTCAGGTGGCGGGCCATGTGGTTCTGCCGGACGACCCGAATAGTGCAACGCGCCTCTCCGCGCTGCGCGCCGACGCCGTGGTAGAGCATCTGATTGCCTATTATAGCATCCCGCCCGAGCGACTTGTCTCGGTTGGATACGGAGCCACCGCGCCAGCCGACCCGTCTTCCATGGCGTCTCCTCTCAACTCTCGAATCCAGTTCATTAACATTCTTGCCGACTAACCCAGCAGTTGCGCAGTGACCAAGGAGCAAGGAATGAAGTCTATTCTGTTTAGATATATTGGCGGTGTTGTCGCTCTTCTCTTCATGGCGAGCGTGGCTGCCGCCAGCACAGGAGAGCGTGTGGCTCTGGTCGTTGGCAACGCGAACTACGAATCCGCCAGCCCCTTGAAAAACGCCATCAATGATGCGGATGCGATCTCGGCCAAACTCAGCGAGATGGGATTCGATGTCGTTCAGGGCAATGACCTGACCTATGACGCGCTGCGCGACACGGTGCGGGAATTCACGCGGCGTGCCCGCAAAGCGGATCTGACGGTGTTCTACTACGCTGGACACGGGATTGCGGTCGATGGTGATAACTACCTGGTGCCCATTGACGCCACGCTGTCGGATCCGGTGGATTGGGAGTTCGAGGTCTATAATGTCGGCGAAATCCTGCGCCTGATCGATCGCTCCCCCGGGCCGAGCCTCGTGTTTCTGGACGCGTGCCGGGATAACCCCATGGCCGCGACCCTGGCCAGTGCCCAAGGCATGGGGAGCCGGTCTCTGAACAACCGCGGGATTTCCCGCATCCCCACCGAGACGATGGGCACCACCGGATCGGTCATTGCCTATGCGACCGAGCCGGGTCAGGTGGCCGCCGATGGCAAGGGGGATAACTCTCCGTTTGCCATCGCTTTGCTGAACCATCTCGACACCGCGAATACGGATTTCGCCTCGATCACCTCGCTGGTGACACGCGACGTGATTGAGATGACCGAAGGTGTGCAGCGGCCCCGCTTCGATGTCTCTCTGACGGGCCCGCTGATCCTGAATGCGGTCGCTGTGCCGGAGCCGGTCGTGCCGAGCAATGACGTTGCCGTTCTGCCCACGCCCAACCCGACGCCCGTGGCACCTCAGGACACGCTGCAGGTCGAGAAATTCATGTTCGAAGCCGCAATGACCAGCAATGACGTCGCAGACTTCCAAGCATTCCTCACGGCCTTCCCGAACAGCATGTTCGCTCCGATGGCCCAGAACGCGATCACGCGCCTGGAGGGCGAAGCTGAGGAAAAGAAGGCCGAGCAGATGGCGAGCCTGCAGACCGACCGGCTGCCGTCACAGGACCTGACGCGTCTGGTGACCTTGCCGCTCTCGTTGACGGTGACGCCGCAGGCCGCCGCGTTGGTCAGTTCGGAAGCCACCGAGCGCAGCCTCTTCATGAACAAGATGCAACGCCGTCAGGTTCAGCTCCGGCTGAACGTCGCGGGCTACAATGTCGGCAGGCCGGATGGCGCGATCGGTCCGAATACGCGCCGTGGTCTGCGCGAATGGCAGGCGGCGAATGCGTTCCCGGCCACCGGGTATCTCAACAATGTGCAGCACCAGTTCCTGACAGCCTCTACCAAAGCCGGGTATGATGCGCATCTGGCCTCGAACCCGAACGCGCTCACCCCGGTTGTGCGGCAGTCCGGCTCGAGCGGGAAGAAGAACTCCTCTGGCAGCGATTTCATCACCGGCGTGATCGTGGGCACTGGTTTGGGTGTTATTCTCGGAAAATGAAGTCCTTAAAGTTGCAGAAGGCGGCGTTGAACGCCGCCTTCGTCGTTCTCCTTACCGCTATTTCGAACCCTGTCGCGGCTGCTGACTGTCCTGATCTGGGCTTGTCCGGCGCGAAAGCGACGTTGTTCTGTGCGGAGTTCAAAGAGCTTCTCTATGCGCCCTACAAGCCCGAGGCAGAGCGCGATTCAACCCAACCCAGCGACACGATCAAGCGCATACTGGAGAGCGACAGTCTTTGGGGGGAGGTCCATCGCGCGGATCCGAAGAAGACCTTGGCGTTGATCAGTCGCATCCGCGATGCCGGGGGGCTGTCGGAGTACTGACTGGCCGGGGCTGTTCGAGGTTGGCAGGTCGAAGTGAGCGCTGAAACCGCGTCGCGCCTATTCCTCGAAATACCCGCTATGGGTTGTGTAGATGGCGTCGATGATCGGGTCGAGGCGGCGCAGGTGGCGGCGCAGGATGGTTTCGGCTTCGGTTGCATCGCCGCCAAACAGGGCTTCGAGAAGCTCTGTGTGATCCTTGAGCAGATCCTCCATTGCCTCGGCACTTGTCAGGGACAACATGCACAGCCGGTCTACTTGCGCCTTGTTCGCCGCGATCAGCTCAAAGGCCGCTGGACGCTTGGCTGCGGCGCAGAGCAAGCGGTGGAAGGCATAGTCGAGAGCGTGGAACGCGGCGGTGTCGCCGGCAGCCACGGCCTCTCGCTGCTCCTTGAGGCTTTGACGCAGTTTGGCATCAAGCTTGGTGTCGCGATCCGTTGAGGCCTGACGCACCACCTCGATCTCGATGGCGCTCCGAATGAAGCGGGCATTGGCGATCAGGTCCCGCGAGAAGGGGCGCACGATCGTTGCCCGCTGGGGACGGATCAAGAGCAGGTTGAGATTGGCGAGCCGGGTAAAGGCCTCGCGCACGGGTTGCCGCGAGAAGCCGTAGGACTTCGCCACTTCGCTCTCGGAAAGCTTCGCACCGGGCAACAGGTCAAGGCTGACGATCCGGTTATAAAGCGAGTCGAAAATCTGGTCGGTGCTGGTCGCACGCTCAACCGTATCGGTGGACGTCATGGCATCGTCTTTCAAGGGCCGCGCCGGAAAGCAGGGGGAAGGGCGCGGGGTGTAGGTCTCTGTTTTCATCACCATTCTTGCATACCAGTATCCCAATGAGAAGTGATTTGATTTGTCCTTTCTGATAATGCTGGCAGGACACATCTGAAAAACTATGTTGACTAGTATCCCAGTTTCTGTGTTTGCTGAGGCGCAGTACTTTCGGGCTCCTCAGCCCAGGTGCACATCCGGCACGGGGTCCGCGCAGTCGAGGAGGGCTGCCTCCCACCGGATCAATTGACATCTTTGGGAGGTTCAAAATGTTCCATCGCACCCTTACGGCCCTGGCCGCCACCGCTGTGCTCGCGGGCGGCGTCCCTGCGGCCCAGGCTGACACGACGCTCCGTGGCGCCAGCATGTTCGACGAGGCCCATGCCTTCACCCAGACCCTGCGCGAGTTCGAGCGTCTGGTCGCCGAGAAATACGACGGCGATGTCAGTTTCGACCTGCGCCTGAATGGCGAGCTTGGGGTCGAGAAGGACTATGTCACCTATCTCAACCAGGGCGTCGCGGTGGACTACACGATCCTCGCGCCGTCCAATATGGCGGTCTTTTCGGAATCCATTCCGCTCATGGACATGCCCTTCCTGTTCCGGGATCTGGAGCATTGGAATGCGGTTCTGTCCTCGGATGCGCTCGCCCCGCTGGAGGCGGATCTGCGCGAGGCCGCGGGCATCGTGATCGTGGGCTACCATGGGGGCGGGGTGCGCAATCTGGCCTCTGCTGCGCCGATCACCAATATGGAGGAACTGGCCGGTCACCGCATGCGCGTCATGGGCGCGCCCATTCAGGCGCAGACTTTCTCGGCCGTGGGCGCGGCACCTTCGGCGATTGCCTACAACGAGGTCTACAACGCCATTCAGACCGGCGTGATCGCCGGGTTCGAAAATGAGGCTGCCTCGATCCAGAACCTCAAGTTCTACGAAGTGGCGCCCCACATCTCGCTCACCCAGCACACGATCACCGTGCGGCCCATCGTGATGTCGGCCAAGACCTATGATGCACTGCCCGCAAATCTGCAGGCCGCGATCATGGCGGCCGGCGCCGAGGCGGGGGCCTTTGGGCGCGCACTGGAGAGCGGTCAGGACGGCGAGAAGCTGCAGGCCATGGCCGATGCCGGTCAGATCGAGGTCCATGACTTCCTCGGCCGCGAGAAGATGCTCGAGCTGGTGCAGCCCGTGCAGGACGCCTATGCGGCCCAGCTCGGCGCGACCGATCTGCTGGAACGCATCCGCGGGATGTAATCCCCCCACGCTGGTGGACGGCGCCTGCTGATGGGTGCCGTCCCTGGCTCTTGTGGTCCCGCCCGAGGGCGCTGGCGGAAGGACAGATCATGATTGGACGATTTCTGGACCGGTTCTGCACCGGTTTGCGCATCCTGCTTGGCGTGTTGATGGGCGCCCTGGCCATCCCGGTCGCGATGCAGGTGATCTCCCGCTATACCGGGCTGATCCCGACCTTTCTCTGGACCGAGGAACTGGCGACCTTCATCTTTATCTGGATCGTGATGATCGGATCCATGGTGGCGGTCTGGGACGGGACCCATTTCGATGTGCGCCTGGTGCCAGATGCCCAGGGGCCGCTTTTACGTCTGATCCAGAACGGGGTCGTCTATATCGCCATTCTGGTCTTCGGACTGCTCTTTGCGATCTATGGCATCGAATATGCGGAGTTTGGCAGCAAGCAGCGCTCGGTCATGATGCGGGCCAATCTGGTGGTCACCCATATCTCTCTGTCGATTGCGGGCACGATCTGGACGATCTTTGCAGGCTGGCGCCTCATCGAGGCTGTCGCGGAGTATCGCCGAGCCCGGACGGAGCAGGTCTGATGATCCTCGATACCGCCACTGCGGGGCTGATGCTGGTCGGGGTTTTCGCGGTCCTGATCCTGATCCGGATCCCCGTTGCCTTTGCCCTCGGTCTGGCCTGCGTGCCGGTCGTCGTGCTGGAGCTGCGCCTGACGCCCTTCATCGTGCTGGATCGGATGTTCCAGTCCTATAACTCCTTCATTCTGCTCGCGGTGCCGTTCTTCCTGCTTGCGGCGAACCTGATGAATTCCGGCAAGGTCACGGATCGGTTGATCGAGCTGGCGCGGGTGCTGACCGGCTGGATGCCCGGCGGGCTGGGCCATGTGAATGTCGCGGTTTCGATGCTCTTTGCCGGGATCTCCGGCTCTTCCACGGCGGACGCGGCGGGGATCGGCAAGATCCTGATCCCGGCGATGCAGCGCGAGGGCTATGACACCCGCTTTGCGGTCGCGATCACCGCCTGTTCCTCGGTCATGGGGGTGATCATTCCACCCTCGATCCTGATGATCGTCTGGGGCGGGGTGATGCAGGTCTCGGTTGGGGCACTCTTTCTCGGCGGTGCACTCCCGGGCCTGACGATCGGCTTTGCGCTGATGGCCACGGTTTACGGCTTTGCCAAGGTCCGAAACTACCCGGTCACGGCCACCCCGAACTGGGCGGAGTTCCTCGCGGCCTGGAAGGGCGCGGCGCTCGCCCTTCTGACGCCGATTTTCGTCATTGGCGGGATTGTGGGCGGCATCGTCACCCCGACCGAGAGCGCGATCATCGCCGCTGGCTACGCGCTGATCCTCGGCATGTTTGTCTATCGCACGGTCAAGCCGCGGGATCTGGGGCATATCCTCTATGACACGGCCCGGTTCGCGGCGATTTCGCTCTTTGCGATCGGGACGGCGACGGCCTTCGGTTGGCTGCTGTCTTTCTACAACGCGCCCCGCCTGATCGTCAGCATTCTCACCGCGTGGGAATTCGGACCCTTCGGTACGGCCCTGGTGATTGCGGGGCTCTTCCTGATCTTCGGGCTCTTCATCGATGCCATCCCGACCATCATCATCCTCGGCACGGTTCTGATGCCCGTGGCTCAGGCCGGTGGGGTGGATCCGATCGCCTTTGCCATTATCGGGATCGTGTCGCTCGCCTTTGGCCTTGTGACGCCGCCCTATGGGCTCTGCCTGTTGATCTCGGCGGCGATCGGAGGGCTCAACGTGGTGCAGGTGCTGCGCGAGGTGGCGATCATTCTCGCGCCCATGCTGATCATCCTGATCCTGCTCGCGGCCTTTCCCGACCTGATCCTGTGGCTGCCCCGTCTGTTGATGCCGGGCACCTTCACTTCACCCTAAACTACCGGCCGACTGGCCCGTCCTCGAGAGGAGAGACAGTATGAAACTTCAAGGAAAAACCGCGATTGTGACCGGCGGCGGGCGTGACATCGGGGCCGCTGTGGCGCGGGTGATGGCCGCCGAGGGCGCGCGGGTGGCAATCAGCTATTTCGAGAGCTCTAAGGGCGCCGATGCGGTCGTGGCCGGGATCGAAGCGGCAGGCGGGCAGGCCATCGCGGTGCAGGCGGATCTCAACACCCAAGCAGGGGTCGACAGCCTTGTCGCCGCCACGGTGGAGGCCTTTGGCGGTGTGGATATTCTGGTCAACAATGCAGGCGGGCTGATCGCGCGCAAGACCATCGCCGAGATGCCGCTGGAGCATTGGAACGCGGTGATGACCCTGAATCTCACCAGCACCTTCATGATGACCAAGGCGTGCCTGCCGCATATGACCTCCGGCGCGATCGTGAACCTTGCGTCGCAGGCCGGGCGTGACGGGGGCGGGCCCGGGGCCGTCGCTTATGCCACCTCGAAAGGGGCGGTGATGACCATGACCCGCGGGCTTGCCAAGGAGCTCGGCCCCGAGATCCGGGTCAACGCGCTTTGCCCCGGAATGATCGACACGGACTTCCACAACATCCATACGCCCGATGCCGGTCGGCGCGGGTTCGAGGCCAACGCGCCACTCAAGCGTCAGGGCCATGTGGAGGATGCCGCCAATCTCGCGCTGTTTCTGGCCTGCGAGGACAGCGCCTTCCTGACAGGCACGAATATCGACATCAATGGCGGCATGCTCTTCTCCTAAGGGACCGAGATGACTGAGTTTCCGACGGTAGACGCAGGCCCGGACGTCACGCGGCAGGTGCTGTCCCATCAGCCCGAGCTGATGGCCGTTGCCTTTCGCTTTGGGGCGACCGGCGCGATTGGGCGCCTGCATGCCCATGACCATGTCCAGGCCACCTATGTGGAAAGCGGGCGCTTCCGCGTCACCCTCGGCCCGGAGGAGCGCGAGGTGGGACCGGGCGACAGCTTTGCCGTCCCTTCGGGCCAGACCCATGGATGTGTCTGCCTTGTGCCCGGCACCCTGATCGACAGCTTCTCACCCCGGCGCGATGACTTCCTCTAGACCGGCTCGGATCGTCGCCATTGGCGAGTGCATGGCCGAGCTCACCCCGGCGGGGGCGCCCGACACCTATCGTCAGGGTTTTGCCGGCGACACGTTCAACACGGCCTGGTATCTGGCGCGCTGCGGCGCGGGGCTGGAGGTCGCCTTCTTCACCGCGATTGGCGATGATGACATGTCCGCCGCCTTGCGCCGGTTCATCGGGCAGAGCGGTGTGGAGGATCGGCTGATCCGTGTGGTGCGCGGGGGCACTTTGGGCCTTTATCTCGTGTCCCTTCAGAACGGGGAGCGGAGCTTCACCTATTGGCGCGGGCAATCTGCGGCCCGGCAATTGGCCGACGACCCCGACGCGTTGCGCGCCGCCCTCGCCGGGGCGGGCATTGCCTATTTCAGCGGGATCACACTTGCCATCCTGCCGCCTGAAGGGCGCGCGGGTTTGCTCGCCGAGCTGGCTACGGCCCGAGCCGCGGGGACGCGCATCGCCTTTGATCCCAATCTCAGACCGCGGCTCTGGACCGATGCGGAGGAGATGACGCGCGCTATTATGGCGGCGGCTGAGCTGTCCGATATCGCGCTGCCGTCCTATGAGGACGAGGCGCGCTGGTTCGGGGATGCAACACCCGAGGCGACTTGCGCGCGCTACGCAGACGCCGGGGCAAGGCAGGTGGTGGTGAAGAACGGCGCGGGCGATCTTCTATGGCAGGACGGCACGCGCCAGGGGCGCTTCGCGGTCGCGCCCATCGCGCAGACCGTGGATACCACCGCCGCCGGTGACAGTCTGAACGCAGGCGTTCTGGCCGAATTGGCGGAGGGCGGCTCGCTCGAACGCGGGGTGGTTCGTGGATGCGCTCTGGCCCGGGAGGTGGTGCAGCATCGCGGTGCGCTGGTGAAGGCGGCGGTCTAGGCCTGCGCCCCGGGCCCGAGGGACCAGTCCGTCAGGTGCCGCGTACGTCCGAGATCCGGGTCTCCGCGAGCCGCGCAACAAGGCTCTCCTCGATCTCGTTGAGGACCCCTGTGACGGTCTTTTGCAGTGCATGCTCCACCGAACAGGCGGGCGTCTCGCCACCCGTATCGCTGGCCACGAGACGTTCGTCCAGGGCGAGATACACATCCGCAAGGGTGATGCTGTCGGGCTCGCGTGCCAACCGCCAGCCCCCCGCATGACCCTTTTCGGAGATCAGCAAACCCGCCTCGCGAAGCCTCCCGAGCACCCGGCGGACCACCACGGGGTTCGTCCCCGCGTGGGCCGCGATTTCGGCCGAAGTGCGCAGACGATCCGGATCCCCGGCCATATGGCTCAGGGTGTGGAGAGCGAGGGACAGGCGGCTGTTGCGCTTCAAAAGAGGCTCCGTTTTCGGCCTGGATTGCCATCACGTAACAAAAAGTGTTGCGAGTATCCAGTAACTCCGCTAGTTGCGAGGACGGTCTACCCCAACCCTCGGCAATTTCGGATGTCAGCGCAACTCGGTCGCAGCTTTGGTCAAACACGCCTTGCGCGCGCTGCCGCTGCGACCCGGCGACCCATTGCATCGCGCCTAGCGTCGCGGCCTGTCTGGACCTGTCCCAGCACGCAGGCGCCGCGCGCCGCCAGGTCGCTTCTCATCCAGTGTCAGCTCATCTCTCGAACCCGGTCCGGGCGACGTGCTCCCGCGTCGCTTCAGGCTCTTTCCAGAAGGAATTCCCCATGTTCTTTTCCCGACAATTCGCTACCGCAGCGCTTCTGACGCTGAGCGCAGCTTTGCCTGCCGTCGCGCAAGAAGGCAGCCTGACCATCGCGATTGGCTTTGGCCCCACGGCCGAGGTGCCCGATCCGCGCGCGGGCTATAATGGCTGGATGTCGAACCAGACCGGGGTGACGGAAACCCTCATGGGGATCGACTACGACCTGACCCTCTATCCCCGTCTGGCCGAAAGCATCGCCCAGGACACGCCGACCACCTGGCGCGTGACCCTGCGCGAGGGCGTACAGTTCCATGATGGCACCCCGCTGACCGCCGATGCGGTCGTGGCCTCCATCGCTGCGGTCTCCGATGAGAGCCATCCGGGCCATAATGCGCGTGTCTCGAAGCTCCTCGATCTGGCGTCGCTCTCGGCCGAGGGGGATCGCGTGGTGATCTTCGAGACCAACAGCCGGAATGCGGCCTTCCCATGGTCTCTGTCCGAGCCGGGGCTCGCCATTGTTGGCGCGCCGTCCGACGGGTTCCCGATCAACGCCACGGGTCCGTATGTCTTCAAGGAGGCCGTTCCGGAGCAGCTCTACCGCGCAGAGGCCAATCTTGATTACCGCCTTGGCACTCCGGGTCTTGAGGAGGTGCGCGTGGTCGTGGCCGGGGATCCGGCCTCCTCGGCGCTGGCCTTTGAGGCGGGCGAGGTCGATATGGTGATCAACTATCCCGAAACCGATTTCGAGCGGATCCAGAGTACCGGGGCGCTTGGCTTTTCTGCGCCGACCGCGCGTCTCTATTTCTATACGCTGAACGCGGCCAGCGGCCCCATGGCAAACCCGCTGATCCGCAAGGCTGTCTCCAAGGCGATCGACCGCGAGGGGATCGTGACGGCGGCGCTGTCCGGCGTGGGCGGCGTGCCGGCGGGCACGGTTTTTCCGACCGGTCTAGGCTGGGCCGCGGATATCGCGCCGAGCTATGATCCTGCGGGCGCCGAGGCGCTGCTGGCGGAGGCCGGGGCCGTCAAGCAAGGCGGGCGCTGGATGCTCGATGGTGCGCCGCTGGAGATCGATATCGTCACCTATGCCTCGCGCGCGGCTTTGCCACCTACGGCAGAGCTGACCCAGGCCTTTCTGTCGGCCATCGGGGTTTCGAGCACGATCCGCGTCGGCGAATGGGGCGCGGGCAATGACGCGATCGCCGCGGGCGAGGCGGATATGTTCCTGCAGGCCTGGGTGACCACGCCGCAGGGCGATCCGGGCGCGGTGCTCGAGACACTGCTGAAATCCGATGGCGGTTCCAATTCCGGCAAGTACAGCAATGCGGCGCTGGACAGCCTGCTGGAGAAAGGGCGCCTGACCTTTGAACAGGCCGCGCGCGAGGCGATCTATGATGAGGTGCAGGAGATCATCGCCGCCGAGGCCGCGCTGATCCCGGTCTTCCATGTCAGCCAGGTCAATGTCGCCAAGCCCGGCCTGACCGGCTATGCGGTGCATCCGACCGAGACCTACTGGATTACACACGAGACGAAGTTCGCCGAATGACACTTGCCGTTTCCGGCCTGCATGCCATGCGTGCGGGCCGGACCATCCTGCATCCCACCGCGTTGGAGATCGCGCCCCGAGCGCGGATCGGACTCGTCGGGGCCTCGGGCTCGGGCAAGTCGACGCTGGGCCATGCCCTGATCGATGCGCTGCGGGGGCAGGGGGTACGGGTCGCCCATGTCCCGCAAAGCCCGGACGAAGCGCTCGACCCCCTGCGCAGCATGGGGTTCCACTGGCGCGAGGCCGAGCGTGCCCTGGGGCTGGCGCCGGGCACGGCAGATCGCGCGGCGCTTTTCGAGGCGCTCAATATCGGCAGCGGCGATTTGCGCAAGCGCCCCTGGGGCTGGAGCCGGGGCATGCAGCAACGGTTTGTCATTGCCATGGCCCTGATCGGCGAGCCGGATCTGATCGTGCTGGACGAGCCTACATCCGCGCTCGATCCTGTGGTGGCCGCGGCGAGCATGGATCTGCTGGATCGCTCTCTCGACGGGCGGCAGACAGCGATGATGCTGATCACCCATGATCTGGGATTGGCCGCACGGCGGGTTGCGGAGCTGATGGTGATGCAGGACGGCCGCATCGTGGAGCGGGCGCCGACCTCCCGGATCCTCGAGCAGCCGCAAACCGCCGCGGCCCGCGCGCTGGCCATCCACCGCAACTGGATGGCGCTGCCATGTTGAGGGTCGATCATGTGACGGTGCGGCGGGGCAAACAGGTTGCTCTGAGCGATATCTCGATCGTGCTTGCGCCGGGTCACACCCTTGCGGTGGTCGGCGAGAGCGGGGCGGGCAAGTCCACGCTGATCGCGGCGATCCTCGGGCTCTTGCCCCCCTCGCGCGGCGCGATCTCCTGGGCGGGGTCGCCGGTGCGCGCTTGCCGCCCGGCACTGGTCATGCAGGAGCCGCGCGCGGCCTTCAATCCGGTGCTGCCCCTGCGCCGATCCGTGCTAGAGCCCTTGCGGGCCCGCAAACAACCGATGCCAGAGGCCCGGCTCCAGCGGCTCTGCGCGGGGCTGGAACTGCCGGAGGATCTGCTCGACCGGCGCCCGGGCGAGGTTTCCATCGGGCAGGCGCAGCGGGTGGGTATCCTGCGCGCGCTGATCGCGGCCCCGCCACTCGTGCTCTTTGACGAGCCGCTTTCGGCGCTGGATGCGGTGACCCAGAAACACACGGCAAGGCTGATCTCTGACCTGCAGCGCGAGGAAGGCTTCGCCGCGCTGATTGTCACCCATGATCTGGGCTATGCCGTGGCCCATGCTGACGAGATCGCGGTTCTGAAATCCGGCCGCATCGAAGACACGGCCGCGCCGCAACGCTTCCTCGCCGCCCCCAGAACCGCCTATTGCCAGCGCCTGCGGGACGCGGCCATTGCCTTGGGCGCGTTGGAGGCCGCGGCATGATCAAGACCCTTGTGGCGCTGGTCCTGCGGGCCATCGTGGTGCTGAGCGGGGCCGCGATCGCAACCTTCGTCCTGCTCTGGCACGCGCCCGGGGATCCGGCCCAGGCCATTGCCATGGCGCGCTATGATGCGCTGTTGACCGAGGAAGTGATCGAGCTTGTGCGCGAGGAGGCCGGGTTGAATGCGGGGTTCTGGCCTGCGTTCTGGGCCTGGCTCGGGCCGCTCCTGACGCTGGATTTCGGGTATTCCTCGGTGACGGGGCGGCCGGTCTGGCCCGATCTGCGCGCGGCGATGTCCTATACGGTCCCGCTGGCCTTCGCGGCGCTCGCCATGGGGTTGGCTCTGGCAGTGCCGCTCGCCATTCTGGCCGCCCGCCATCAGGGGAGCCTGCTCGATCGCTGTGCGGTGGGGCTGGCCTCTCTCGGGGCGGCGATCCCGGCCTTCTGGCTGGGGTTGCTGCTGATCCTGTTCTTTGCGGTGTATCTGGGATGGCTGCCGGCCATGGGTGCGCGCACGCCGGCCCATGCGATCCTGCCGGCTGCGACCCTCGCCCTTGGCGTGGCCGCCGCGCTGACACGGATCATCCGCTCCGGCATTCTGGAGGCGCGGGGACAGCCTTTTCTGCCCGCTCTGCGCCGTCGCGGCGTCTCAGAGCCCGCGCTTGGCCGGGACCATGTGGCGCCCCATGCGGCGATCCCGGTGGTGACCGTGCTGGGGCTCGAGCTCGCCTTTCTGCTTGAAGGACTCGTGATGGTCGAGGTCATCTTCGGGCGCCCGGGGCTTGGCACTTTTCTGGTCTCCGCCATCGGCGCACGGGACTTCCCCCATGTCCAGGCGGTGGTGATCCTCGCGGCGCTGATCTTCGTGACCATGAACCTGCTGATCGACCTGATCTACACCTGGATCGACCCGCGGATCGGAGAGCGGGATGCGTAGCGTCTGCGCCCTTGCCGTCCTCTTTGCGCTGGTCGCCGGGCTCGGACCCTTTCTGGCGCCCCATGACCCGGTCGCGATCAACATTCCCGGGCGGCTCGCGCCGCCAAGCGGGGATCACCTGCTGGGCACCGATGCCTTTGGGCGCGATATCCTTTCGCGGCTTCTCCATGGCGCGCGCTGGTCCCTCGGGCTGGCCTTCGTGATCTCGGTCATCGGGCTCTGCATCGGCACGCTGATCGGGCTCATCGCAGCCCTTGGCGGCAAGGTCGCCGACTGGGCCGTGATGCGCAGTACCGACACCTTCCTCGCCTTTCCCGAGCTCGTGGCGGCAATCGTGATCGCGGGCCTGATGGGCGCTGGAACCTGGAGCCTGATCTTCGCGCTCAGCGTGACCGGCTGGATGCGCTATGCCCGGGTGGCATGGGGCATCGGCCTGTCGCTCGCGACCCGGGGCTATGTGGTGCAGGCCCGCCTTGCGGGGCTCTCGCCCTGGGCGATTGCGCGCTGGCACTACCTGCCATCCTTGCTGCCATCGCTGACCGTGGTCTGGACGGGGATGTTCGCGCGCGCGATCCTCGGGATCTCCGCCCTCGGGTTTCTCGGCTTCGGCGTGCAGCCTCCCGCGCCGGAATGGGGCTCGATGCTGCTGGACGCGCGGATCCACATGCGCTCCACCCCGTTGCAGATGATCTGGCCCGGGCTTGCGGTGGTGGTCTGCGTTCTCGCGATCAATCTTGCAGGCGACGCCCTGCGCGACGCGCTTGCGGAACGGGAAAAAGCCCTGTGAGCACGCGGGACCTGCCGGTGTTGGGGATCTGGTTGCGCCTTTTGTCCGGCGTGCTGGGGGCGGGCATGTTCGTCAGCGTCAAGGCCGTCAGCGAGACTGTGCCCCTGGGCGAAATCGTCTTCTTCCGGTCCTTCTTCGCGCTCATCCCTCTCGTGATCTTCCTATGGCTGCGCCACGAATTTCCCAGCGGTCTGGCCACGAAACGCCCGCGCGATCACCTGATCCGCTCCGGCTTTGGGGCGCTGGCCATGTTCACGGCCTTCGCGGCGATCGCCCGGCTGAATGTGGCGGAAGCGGTTCTGATCGCGCAACTGACCCCGGTGCTTCTGGCCCTGGGGGCGGTGGTCTTTCTGTCCGAGCGTCTGACCGTCTGGCGCATCGCTGGGCTCACGCTGGGGTTTGCCGGGGTGGTGGTGCTGGTCTGGCCGGAGCTGAATGTCGAGACCGGGGATCCGGTCCGACTGATGGGCTACGGCATCGGGCTGATCTCGGCGGTGCTCTCGGCGCTGGCACTTCTGATGGTGCGCAGCCTGACCCGGACCGAAAGCCCCGGGGCGATTGCCCTCTATTTCGTGCTCGCCTCCATGATCGGCGCGCTTGCGACCCTGCCTTGGGGCTGGGTGCTGCCCAAGGGGGAGACCTTGCTCTGGCTGGTGAGCGCGGGGCTGTTTGGCGGCTTTGCCCATATCGCGATGACCCTCGCGTTTCGCTTTGCGGAGGCGTCGCGCCTCGCCCCGTTCGAATATGTGGCGTTGCTCTGGCCGCTTCTGGCGGATCTGTTTCTGTTCAAACTGCCGCTGTCTTCGGCCTTTGTCGTGGCGGCCCCGTTGATCCTCGGGGGCGCGGTGGTTGCGGCAGCCGAGCGGACGCGCCGGGGCTGACGTGGAACCCGCAGGATCCGGGTCGTGGGGCAGGGCGCCCGTGGTCTAGCCTGCGGGCATCCTCACCCAGACCGGAGCCACCACCCATGCCGTTTCAGATCAAACCGCTGCCCGCCGCCGCGTTTGCCCCGCTCTTTGAGCTCTCGGATGCAGAGCTGGTCGCGCGCAAGGCCTGCCGTCAGGTTGTCACCGAGAAACCGGGCACCCCGTGTCGGGTCAGCCTGCAAGATGCCGAGATCGGCGAGACGGTGATCCTGCTCAACCATATGCACCAACCTCATGGGGGAGCCTATCAGGCCAGCCACGCGATCTTTGTCCGTGAAAACGCGCAGGAAGCCGCGCCCACCGTGGATACGGTGCCGGATGTGATCCGCTCCCGGCTGATCTCGGCGCGGTTCTTCGACGAGGCGCACAACATGGTGCATGCGGATGTGGTGCCGGGCGAGGCGGTGGCGGCGGCGATCACCGAGGCCTTCGCCCGGGACGAGATCGCCTATGGGCATCTCCACAATGCCAAGCCGGGCTGTTTTGCTGCCTCGGTGCACCGGGTGCCCTAGGGAGGCGCGACTGGCGCGATCGGGGGCTCAGTCGCTGTTGGAGGTATCGGCTCCGGCGCCCTTGCGGCGGCTTTCCTCCGTGGCCGGGGCATAGGTGCGGTGGGCGAAGCGGTTCAGCGTGTCCCAGGCCTCGGGCGCTGGGGTCGCGCGGGAGGAGCGGGGCAGGCGGGCCGCTCCCAGCGCGCCGCCCGGAGCAACGGTGACCCAAGGCGTGTTCGGGGGTGGGAGCGTTGCGAGCGACAGGTCGCTGCCATCGGTGACCGCACTGCCTTCGGTCCAGGTCAGCGTGACACAGCGGTCGCGCTGTGCTGCCATGCTTGCGACAAAAGGCAGGAGGAGGAGCGGCACCGCAACCTCCACCAGCCGCAACTCCGCCGCGTCGACGAGCCCCACATGGTCCGAGAGCCCCGCATGATCCGAAAGCGTCGTGCCCGTCATCAAGGGGCAGAGTTCCCCCGCTGGCGCTGTCCAGACCGCACCGGCGGGGTTCGGCGCGATCTCAGCAAGCGATGCGCCATCAAACCGGCTCAAAGCCTCCGCCAGCGCCGCGCACCCGTCCAGACCTCGCGCGCAGAGCCAGCGGGTCGCCTTGCCCGCATCCTCCGCGATGCCCCAGGGATAGCCGGCGCCACGCGTGGCCTTCCGGGCTGCCGCCTCCACCTCATTGAGCGACAGGGTCACCCGCCCACCTGGGGATAGACCCAGTGATCCGCGGTCTCGGGCGTCAGGTCCTCCGGGTAGGGCGCGCCCGCATACATGCAGATCCGTACCCAGCGATCCGAGCGCGGGTCAAAATGCGTCGCCCCGAAGAAAGAGAGCTTCGCGCGCAGCATGTCGATGGGCAGCAACCGGTCGCTGATCGTGTTGTCGCGGAACTCGCCATAGGGGGCGACGCGGCTCATCTGCGCCCGGCGGATGGTGTGGCGATGCTCGGGATGCTGCAGCAGAAATGCAGCCACCGGGCTGTCCGCCGCCCAGCCCGCAAGATCACGCGCGGCAAGGGCAGCATCCCGCGCCGGGGCCAAGGGCTGCTCGTACGCGGCAATGGGCTCTTCAAAGCGTTCACCCATGCGGGGCTCAAGCTTTTCTTCGGAGACATACCAGGCCCGGGCACAGTTTTCCGGGGCGTCCCAGTCAAGATCCCCGGCCCAGCCAAAGGACCGCTCGAGCAGGGTCCGGACACCGGCGATGGGCATGGCCCCGTCGATCCGAAAGGCCGCGTCATTGCTGTCGGCCATGCAATGGGCCAGACCGTCGACCAGATCCGGATAGGGCTCGAGGATGAGGGAGGCGAGCAGCTCCTGTCCCTCTTCGCTGAGCGCGGTCTCCGCCCAAAGGCAAAGGCGATCCCAGGGATAGGGCGCGGCGAGTGGGGCCTTCGCGAGGCGGGCCGAGAGGGTCTTGAGATCGCGGTGGAGCGCGTCGAGTTTTCGCATCTGCTCTGGATGCTGTGATGTCCAGCGGTTGGCCGATTGAACGCTGCGCTCCAAAAGGTCGCGAAACAAAGCGATCTCCGCGGCCTTTGCCACCGGCACGCCGCGGACCCGGGCAATCGCCTCCTCCCGCGCGATGATCCAGTTGTTGAAGAGGATCGGATGGTTGATCAGGAACGGCGCCATGCCAAGACCCGTCGAATTGCCGATCCCGAGACGTCGGGCGAGGGCCGGGTCGAGGCTCGCGGCCCCCGCACCCCCCTTGGCGCGGGCCATGTGTTCCACAAGGTCCCGAACGAAGGTGCGGATGAGGTAAACCGAGAGCATCTCGGTCTGGAAGGGCACGGTGAATTCTTCGCGCTCGGCGATGGTGTCCCGATCTGCCGCACCGAACTTGCCCGAGCCGTAGACCGCCGTGGTCCGCATCAGGTAGCCCACCGCATCGATCTGCGCCGGGTCCGGTTGCTGCCCGGCGGCCAAAGCCTCAACCACATGGGCCCAGAGGCGCACCGAGCGATTGGCGCGGGAGAGGGAGAGCTCGCTTTCGGCAATGCGTCCTGCCTCCTGCCGCGGAACCTCGGCCTCAAGCCGCGCGATATCCGCCGCCGTGGGCACGCCATCAAAGAGAGTGAAGGTCGCATCCCAGGCCTCGGCAATGACCCGGTCGGATCTTTGATCATCGGGGAGGTCATGGGCAAAGGCGATCAGGGAATAGGCGCGCTCGGGCCCTTGGGCGGTATAGACCGCGTGGCCGACCCCTTGGGCGTCCACCTCGAAGACCGGGCGGGAGAAGCGCCACGCGTCCCCGGCCATGCGGCGCGTGAGCACCCGCATGAAGCTGAGCCGCGACTGGTGCAGAGACCCCAGCCGCTTGAGCCGCATAACCGTCTCAGGGGGACGGCGGGTGACTTCTCGGTGGGCGATCACGGGGCGGCTCCAAAGCTCTCGGCAAAGAAGCGATACCAGTTTTCGCCCATGATCCCGGCGACCTCAGCTTCGCTCATGCCGACGGCCCGCAGTCCGCGTTCAATCGTGCCGAAATCCCGGTTGTCCCGGAACCAGGATGGCATCTCGGGAAAGCCGGGCGCGTCCGCAGAGCCTTCGCCATAGTCGATCTCCTTCGTCCAACGCCCCGTGCGCATCCACTCCACCACACTGTCGGGCTGATCCTGACACAGATCGGAGCCAATCCCAAAATGCGTTGTGCCGTAGCGGTCCGCCATGCGCGCGACCATCTCGCAGAAGCTTTGTAGACTGCAGTCGGATTTGTCCTTCAGATGATGCGGATAGAGCGAGAAGCCCATCATGCCACCGCCTTCCACGACCGCGCGGATCACATCGTCGCGCTTGTTGCGCCGGGCTGGCGCCCAGTCATGGGGGTTGGCATGGGTGATCGCGATGGGCCGATCGGAGATCTCGGCCGCCTCGATCGTGGAGCGGTCTGCCGAATGGCTCATATCGACCACGAGGCCAACCCGGTTCATCTCGCGGATGACCTGGCGACCCATGCGCGTGATGCCGGGATCCTCGGCCTCATAGCAGCCCGTGGCGAGCAGGGATTGGTTGTTATAGGTCAGCTGCATGAAGCGCGCGCCGAGAGCATGGAGGATCTCTACCAGACCGATATCGTCCTCCATGGGGCTCGGGTTCTGAAACCCGAAAAAGATCGCCGTGCGATCCGTGGCGCGCGCGCGGTCGATATCGGCGACGGTCTGGCCCTTGAGGATCAGATCCGGGAAGCGCTCGAACCAGCGGTTCCACCGCTCCATGTTTTGCACGGTTTCACGAAAGCTCTCGTGATAGGCGATGGTGACATGCACGGCATCCACCTGACCCTCGCGCATCTGGCGAAAGACCTTCTCGGACCAGTTGGCGTATTGCAGGCAATCGATGCGCATCAGGCGGGCTCCCCGGCACAGATATAGGCGGTTTTCACGGTGGTGTAGAATTCGGCGGCGGCCTTGCCCTGTTCGCGGGGGCCGTAGGAGCTCTCGCCGCGCCCGCCAAAGGGCACGTGGTAATCCGTTCCGGCGGTGGGCAGGTTGACTGTGACCACGCCGGTGCGGGCATTGCGGCGGAAATGGGTGGCGCGGGCGAGGCTGCGGGTCACGATGCCTGACGTGAGGCCAAAGCGGGTGTCATTGACGGTGCTGAGGGCCTCGTCATAGCTGCCGACCTTGATGACGGAGGTGAGGGGGGCGAACATCTCTTCGCGGTTGATGCGCATGCTGTTGGTGGTGTTCAGGAACACGCCGGGGGTCATGAAATAGCCCTCGGTCGCGCGCTCCACCCGGGTGCCGCCACAAGCGAGCTCCGCCCCTTCGCTCTGGCCGAGGGCCACATAGTCGAGGTTCTCGCGCAACTGTGCGTCGCTGACCACCGGTCCGATCTGTGTGCCGTCTTCGAGCGCGTGCCCCACCCGCATGGCCTTGGCGCCTTCTACCAGTTTCTCGACAAAGGCGTCATGGATAGCCGCATGAACGATCAGACGAGAGGAGGCGGTGCATTTCTGCCCCGTGCCCCCGAAGGCGCCACCCAGGGCGACCGAAACCGCGAGATCGAGATCCGCGTCCTCCATGACCGCCAGAGCGTTCTTTGAACCCATCTCAAGCTGGATCTTGGTGAAATTCTGGACCGCGGCAGCGGCAATGCCCCGACCCACGGGCACGGAGCCCGTGAAGGAGACCGCGTTGATGTCCGGGCTTTCCACGAGACGTTGCCCGATGCTGCGCCCGGATCCCATCACGAGGGAGAAGAGGCCCTCGGGTATATCCTGCCGCGCGATAATCTCGGTCAGGGCCACGGCGGAGGCCGGGGTCAGGTTGGCTGGTTTCCACAGAACCGCATTGCCATAGCAGAGCGCGGGCGCGATTTTCCAGGCCGCCGTTGCCATGGGAAAGTTCCAAGGCGAAATGACAGCCACAACGCCCACAGGCTCCCGGCGGATATCAATCTCGATCCCGTCACGGACGGAGTCTGCGGTCTCCCCCAGTTGCCGCAGGCACTCGGCGGCGGAATAGGTAAAGAACTGCCCGGCGCGAAACACCTCGCCCTTGCCCTCGGCCTGGGGCTTGCCTTCTTCGCGGCTGAGCAGGGTGCCAAGCTCCTCAGCACGCGCCATGAGCTCAGTCCCGATGGCGTTGAGCACCGCTTGCTTGCGCTCCAACCCATAGCTGGCCCAGATGCGCTGCGCCTCTGCGGCCGTTGCGATCGCCTCATCGAGCTGATCCGCGTTGGCCTGGGCAAAGACGCCAACAAGATCGCTCAGATCGGACGGGTTCCAGTTCTCGATCACGCTCTCGCCCGCCACCCACTGGCCCGCGATGTAGTTCAGCTTGGTTTCGGTCACGCCTGTCCCTCTCTGCTCGTTGCGCGGAGTGTGGACGGGAGCTGCGATGTCAGTCAAACTCGAAGAGATGAAGCTAATTTCAGAAAACCTGAAGTCATGATCAAGATCGAGATGCTCCGGTGCTTCGCAGTTGTGGCGCGCACGGGCAACCTGTCCGACGCCGCAGCGCAGCTCGGTCGCACGCAATCTGCGGTGTCCATGACCTTGAAGCAACTCGAAGAGACCTTGGGTCAAAAGCTCTTCGAGGGGGAGCGTAAGAACGCCCTGACACCCGTTGGGGCGCAGGTTCTGGCCCTCGCGCAGCAGCAGGTGCATAGCTTTGATACCGCCATCCGGGATATCGCGGCGACAGCACGATCGCCTCGGGGGTTGCTGCGCATCGTCACCATTCCCTCGGCGACCGGCACCCTCGTGCCGCGCGCGGTTGAGACACTCGTAGCGCGGCATCCCGGGCTCAAGATCGATCTTCGGGATGCGGAGACCGAGGTGGTGCTGGATACGCTCCAACGCGGCGAAGCAGATATCGGGATCGCCTCGGGGGAGCCGGTTTTGCGCGGGGTCGAGAGCGCGCTGTTGTTCCGGGACGCCTTCGGTCTGACCTGCGCGCGGGATCATCCCCTGGCGCGGCGCGGTGGGACCTTGCGCGTCGCCGATGTCGAGGCGGCAGCGTTTGTCAGCAACAATCTATGCCGGACGCTCGACCATCCCGGCTTGCAAGATACCCTCGTACGCGCGCCGCTTCACGCCCACAACACGCTCTCCCTGATCGGGCTGCTGCGTCAGGGGCGGCATGTCACGGTGCTGCCGCGCTCGGTCGTGGCCCATCTGCCGGGGGCGCTGGCGTTTCTTCCCTTGGAAGATCTGCCGCTGGAGCGCAGCGTTTCGGTTTTGGTCGCCGCGCGCGCCAGCCAGAAAGCGCTCGCCGCGGACTGCGCGACCCTGTTTCAGGAGATCAGCGCCGCGCAGAGTTAGTCCGGGGCAAGGATCTTTGCGACAAGGTTCGCCGCCGCGCGCCCGCTGTCATGGGCGCCGTTGACCAGGGCAGGGTAGTCGCGGCTCACGGCCTCGCCCGCAAAGAACACGCGATCCCCCAGCGCTTTGCGCAGCACCTTACGCGCGCCGAATTGCCCGGGCTTGAGGCAGGAATAGGCCCCGAGCGTGAGCGGGTCATTGGCCCAGTCGGTGCGCAGACCTTTGATGAAATGCCGCCGCACGTCCGAGCCGAGCTGCGCGACCAGAGCGTCGAGCGCGTAGGCTACGGCCACCTCAGGCGCCTCGCGCGACAGCTCCCACCCGAGCTGCCCCCCGATATTGCCAAAGAGGTAGTCATGGCCGCAGGGCCAGGCGACGAAAAAACACGCCGTGTTCGGGATCTCATCCGGAACCCGGGAGGTCACCCAGTTGTTCTCTCCAAGCCCCAGCCGCGCGCCGTCAAAGAGCATCGGCACCTTGAGGAGGAGCCCCATGGGCAGCGCGTCGAGCGCCTCCTGCTTGGCTGGTGGCAACTCAGGCGTGAAGCGGATGCCACCCGCCCGCAGCACACCGGTGGACACGGTGAGGATGCAAGCCTTGGCGCGGAGCGTGCCTGCGCTGGTCTCCACCCGCACGCCCTGACCGCTCCAATCGATATGGGTGACTTGGGTGTTGAGCTTGATCGGCATCCCCTCGGCAGAGGCGGCCACCACATTGCCGAGACCCTCGCGCACCATCAGGCTCGGCCGATCATCAGCCATGTTCCAATCGTCGAGCACTGAGATCTGGTCAAACTCCACCCCGTATTCCAAGGGCCCCAACCAGGCCTTGATCGCGCCCGACCAGGGCAGATTGGACGGCGCCACGCTGGCCGCAGACACGTCCTTGCCTTGGCGTCCGGCCCAATTCATCGCCATCTGCAGGATCGTCTGCGAAATCCCATAGGTCGCGAAATCCAGAACCGAAGCCCGTGCGCCGTCGCGAAAGAGGTCCATCCCCGCACGGGTGTGGTTGACGAGTGTATAGCCCCGGTCGCGCGCGAAGCTCGCGAACCAGTTCCGGTTTGCCGCGTTCAGCCAGGAGCAGCCCATATCCACGGGCGCGCCAAAGCTATCGCTCTGGGTCCAGGCGCGGCCTCCGACGCGGCTGGCCGCCTCAAGAACGATCGCGCATATCCCCTTGTGGCGCAGGCGGCGGGCAGCGGCGATCCCGGCGGCTCCGGCACCAATAATGACGACATCCGGATTGGTCGGGAGCGGAGTGGGCGTGCGCGTCATGGCCATTACCTGACTGGGGCAGGGGGCCAAAGCGCGAGCGCGGCAATGACCTTGCAGATGGAACGGGGCACGTGCCGGTGTCTTAGCCTGTGCCCGGGGAAAATGACCATATCTGTCGGACGGCAATCTCCGATTGTCTGGTGGATGCGCGGAGGACTGCCGCGTCCCAGCTTTGGTCGTTCGGTTGCAAGTTTCGGGTCGTCGCAATCCGCTACCGAGAGCTGACTGCGCGCAGCAGCCCGGTCTGCGAGACGTCGGCATCGCAACCCTCTGCTACTGCGGCGTAGTGCTGGGCTGGCACATGTCGCGATCCTTTCGCAGCGAGACTCAGTCCCTGCTTGGATCTGATGTTGGACGCCTCAGAGGATGGAAGTCCTCGGCCTTCATCCGTGCTGCGCTCGCGATCCTGGACTGAACACGCTGGGAAATGAGGCGCCAAGGATGTCCTTTGCCTGTGCTCGCCGCTGCTGCGATGAAAAAAAATCCGCCCTCAAGGGCTCAGATGAAAAAAGTATCTGTATTTTCATTTTCGGATGTGCCAGATCCGCGGGAGAGGGTGTCGTCGACCGCGCGTTGACCCCGCCCATCAAGGAGCCACGAGGATGACCATCGCCAGATCCGACGCCCCCTTCGGGATGCCGCTTGCGGCGCGGCTGGTTCTGTCCGTTGCTCACCTCTCGCAACCCGTATCCAAGAGCGGTCCGCATTCCTACCGCACCCCGAACCGCGCCGCGACAGGCTTGTCCGGTCGGGTGCTCGGGACCGAGCTTTCGGACACGCAGCTCTTTCTGCGGGCGCCCACGCCTGCCACCCATGACCGAGGATCGGACCCCCGAGCGCCTCGACAGCGAAGCATGACCCAAGTCGAAATGCATGAAGGAGACATGGTCTTATGAAGGTATTGGTGCCTGTGAAGCGCGTTATTGATTATAACGTGAAGGTCCGTGTTAAGGCGGATGGGAGTGGTGTTGATCTTGCGAATGTGAAGATGTCGATGAACCCGTTTGACGAGATTGCCGTGGAAGAGGCGATCCGTTTGAAGGAGGCGGGGACGGCCACGGAAGTTGTGGCGGTGTCGATCGGCGTCAAGCAATCCCAGGAGACCCTGCGCACGGCGCTGGCCATGGGCGCGGATCGGGCGATCCTGATCAATGCGGCCGAGGACGTGCACACGGATATCGAGCCTCTGGCCGTGGCCAAGCTGCTGGCGGCGGTGGTCAAGGACGAAGAGCCGGGGCTCGTGCTCTGCGGCAAGCAGGCGATCGACAATGACATGAACGCCACGGGCCAGATGCTCAGCGCGCTTCTGGGCTGGTCCCAGGCGACCTTTGCCTCGGAGCTGGCTGTCGAGGGCGACAGTGCCAGCGTGACCCGCGAGGTCGATGGCGGTCTGCAGACGATCAAGGTCTCCCTGCCGGCGATTGTCAGCGTGGATCTGCGCCTCAACGAGCCGCGCTACGCCTCGCTGCCCAACATCATGAAGGCCAAGAAGAAGCCTCTGGATGAGAAGACGCCGGCGGATTACGGCGTCGATGTGACCCCGCGCCTGAGCGTGGTCAAGACCTCCGAGCCGGCCGAGCGCGCCGCCGGGATCAAGGTCGGCTCTGTCGAGGAGCTGGTGTCGAAACTCAAGGAAGCAGGAGCTGTCTGATGGCTGTTTTGTGTCTGGCAGAAGTAACCGATGGGGCGCTGGCGATGGATGCCACCGCCAAGGCTGTGACCGCGAGCGCGGCTCTGGGGGAGGTGACCCTGCTCTGCGTGGGGGCCTCCGCCAAGGAGGCTGCGGCCGAGGCGGCGACGATCTCGGGCGTGGCCAAGGTGCTGGTGGCCGAAGATGCGCTTTACGGGCATCGCCTGGCCGAGCCGGTGGCGGCGCTGATCGCGTCCCTGGCGGGGGGCTATTCCCATGTGGTGGCGCCCGCGACGACCGATGCCAAGAACATCATGCCCCGGGTGGCGGCGCTCCTGGATGTGATGGTGCTGTCGGATGTGGTGGCCGTGGTGGATGCGGACACGTTCGACCGTCCGATCTATGCGGGCAACGCGATCCAGACCGTGAAATCCGCCGATGCGACCAAGGTGATCACCTTCCGGACCTCGACCTTTGACGCGGCCGAGACCGGGGGCAGCGCACCGGTTGAAGAGATCGCCGCGGGCGATAATCCGGGCCTGAGCGCTTGGGTCGAGGACAAGGTCGCCGAGAGCGACCGGCCCGAGCTGACCTCCGCGGGCGTGGTGGTCTCCGGCGGGCGCGGCGTGGGCTCCGAAGAGGACTTCGCCATGATCGAGAAGCTCGCCGATACCCTGGGTGCCGCCGTGGGCGCCTCCCGGGCCGCGGTGGATTCGGGCTATGCGCCGAATGACTGGCAGGTCGGGCAGACCGGCAAGGTCGTGGCCCCGGATCTCTACGTGGCCGTGGGGATCTCGGGGGCGATCCAGCACCTGGCCGGGATGAAGGACAGCAAGGTGATCGTGGCGATCAACAAGGACGAAGAAGCGCCGATCTTCCAGGTCGCCGATTACGGCCTGGTCGCCGACCTCTTCGCCGCCGTGCCCGAACTCACCGAAAAACTCGGCTGAACA
>NZ_JBNAGH010000020.1:0-34082 GCF_049801095.1 Dinoroseobacter sp. S76
GAGGATCAGCTGAGCGAGGAGGAGCGGATGTTGCGCGACGGGGCGGCGGCCTTTGCGGCCGACAAGCTCGCGCCGCGGATCATCGAGGCCTATCGCGAAGCCACAGTGGCGCCCGAGATCTTCGCCGAGATGGGCGAAGCGGGCCTGCTCGGGGTGACCGTGCCCGAGGCCTATGGCGGGCTCGGCGGGTCCTATGTGGCCTACGGGCTCGTGGCGCGCGAGATTGAGCGGATCGACAGCGGGTATCGCTCGATGATGTCGGTGCAGAGCTCGCTCGTGATGTATCCGATCTATGCCTATGGCTCCGAGGAGCAGCGCCAGAAATACCTGCCCGGGCTGGCCGCGGGCAAGCTGATCGGCTGTTTCGGTCTGACGGAGCCCGATGCGGGCTCGGACCCGGCGGGGATGAAGACCCGCGCCGAGAAGACCGCCACCGGCTATCGCCTCACGGGCTCGAAGATGTGGATCTCGAACGCGCCGATCGCGGATGTTTTCGTGGTCTGGGCCAAATCCGAGGCCCATGGCGGCAAGATCCGGGGCTTTGTGCTCGAAAAGGGGATGGCCGGGCTGAGCGCCCCCAAGCTGGGCGGCAAGCTGAGCTTGCGGGCCTCGGTGACCGGCGAGATCGTCATGGATGGTGTGGAGCTGGGCGAGGACGCGCTCCTGCCCGGGGTCGAGGGGCTCAAAGGGCCGTTCGGCTGTCTGAACCGCGCGCGCTATGGCATCGGCTGGGGCGTGATGGGCGCGTCGGAATTCTGCTGGCACGCGGCCCGGCAATACGGGCTCGACCGGCACCAGTTCAAACGTCCCCTCGCCCAGACCCAGCTCTTCCAGAAGAAGCTCGCCGATATGCAGACCGAGATCGCGCTCGGCCTGCAGACCGCCCTGCGCGTGGGGCGGCTGATGGATGAGGGCCGGGCGGCGCCCGAGATGATCAGCCTGCTGAAGCGGAACAATTGCGGCAAGGCGCTGGAGATGGCGCGGATGGCCCGGGACATGCATGGGGGCAACGGGATCTCCGAGGAGTTCCAGGTCATGCGCCACATGGTGAACCTGGAGACGGTGAACACCTATGAGGGCACCCATGACGTGCACGCCCTGATCCTCGGCCGAGCCCAGACCGGCCTGCAGGCGTTTTTCTAGGTGGATCCGGACGCGCGCTACGTCACCATTATCGATTGCGCATTGCTGGAAACGGCGGGGGCGCGTGCGCGGCTCTGGCGGGGTCCGCTGGACCCGGATCCGATTGTCCTGCGGATTGCGGCGCAGCCGCTCTATCTCGACCCGCCGTTTGAGCTGGGCCACAGCGCGCAATTCCTGTTGCGCCCGCTGGCCCGCACCGGACAGCAGATCCCTCTCGATCCCGAGATCACGGCACGGACCGGGATCACAGATGAGATGATCGCCAGCCAGGGTATGAGCGTGCCCGAAGCCCTGCTGGCGCTGGATCGGCTCAGCGGCGGTGGGCGCTTGCTCTCCTGGGGTAAGGATGAGCTGCATCTGATGGCGATCGGTTGCTACGTCGCCGGGTTCCAACCCCTGATCCCCGTGGGCCGCTTCGGGAATGCAGCGCGCCTGTTACAGAAGGGCGGTCTGGCGCTGGACGCGCTGGAACGTACGGCGCGGCACGAGGTGGCCGCGCTCTGCGATCTGCCGCCGGTGGAGACCACGCCCGGCACCGAAGCGGTGACCAGCATTGGGCGCGCGCTGCAGGAGATGATGCGCCGGGGTGATCTGTCCGCGAGCGATGTGCTGCGCGGCTGACGCAGCCGGCGGGGAAAGAGCTCCGATCAGGAGAGAACGCGCAACTCCGCAACCCGGTCCGCAAACCCGTTTGCAAGACGGGCGACGGCCTCTGCGCTGCCGGAGCGTTGGGCATAGGCGCGCAGCCCGACAATCTCCGCCTGGAACCTTTGGCCCAGTGCCTCGGGATCGCTCTCGGCGGCGATCTCCCCCCGCTCCCGCGCCTCGGCAAAGGCAGCAATAAAGACGGCCTCGGTCTCGGCCATCAGGGTTTCGGCCTGGGCGCGCAAACCCGGCACATCCGCCGTCTCGAGGATCGTCTTGACCAGCATGCAGGCCCGCGCCGGGCCAGACCGCGTGCCCAGATCCGCAAAGTTCCGCATATGGGCCTCCAGCGCTTCAAGCGGGCCCATCTCGGCCCGCAGAGCCGCGAACCCGTTCTGCCCGGTCTCGGCATAACGCGCGAGCGTCAGGCCATAGAGCGTTTCCTTGTTCTGAAACGCCGCATAGATCGAGCCCGGGCGCATATCGAGCGCGGCCTCCAGATCCTTGAGCGAGGTGCCGTGATAGCCCTTGGCCCAAAAGAGATCCCGCGCCCGGTCCAGGGTTGCAGCTCGGTCATGGGAGGGGCGGCGCGCCATGTCAGGTCCTTTGTGTCTATTGGTCAGTCTTGGTTCTAGCCCAGGGAACGGACAAAACCAGATGACGTTTGAGTGATCGCTCAAATATATTCTTGAACGATCGCTCAAGAAAGGTATGTCTTGTCGCATCAACCCAACCCTGCCGCATGAGAGGCTGCCATGACCGACTTCACCCTGCACAATCTGGACACCGCCCCCGAAGCCAGCAAACCCCTGCTGGAAAACTCCCAGAAAAACTTCGGTCGGATCCCGGGCCTTCATGCGGTCATGTCCGAAAGCCCCAAGACCTTTGAGGCCTATCAGATGCTGCACAAGCTCTTCACGGAGTCGAGCTTCGACGCCGATGAGCTCACCGTGGTCTGGCAGAGCATCAATGTGGAGCATGAGTGCCATTATTGCGTCCCGGCCCATACGGGCATAGCCAAGATGATGAAGGTGGATGACGCGATCACCGAGGCCCTGCGCAACGAGACACCGCTGCCGACCCCGCGTCTCGAAGCGTTGCGCGACTTCACCCTGACCATGGTGCGCAGCCGGGGCAACGCCACGGATGCCGAGGTGCAGGCCTTCCTCGATGCGGGCTTCACCCGCGAGCAGGTGCTCGAGGTCGTGCTCGGGATCGCGCAGAAGGTGATGTCCAACTACATCAACCACCTGGCCGATACGCCGGTGGATCAGGTGATGCAGAAATTCGCCTGGAGCAAGGCTTCCTCCGAAGCCGCCTAAGCCCTTGATCCCGCCCGGCGGGGCCTCCTAGGGTGTGCTGACACCTTTCGGAGGCCCCTCCCCATGTTTCTCTCTATCATGCCGGTCGAAACCTGGCTGGCCTTTGTGGTCGCCTCGACCCTTCTGCTGCTGATCCCCGGCCCGACGATCCTTCTGGTTCTGAGCTATGCCCTGAGCCAGGGGCGCCGCGTGGCGGTAAGTACCGCCGCCGGGGTGGCGCTCGGCGATCTGATCGCGATGAGCGCGTCGCTCGCCGGGCTTGGCACGCTGGTGATGACCTCGGCCACGCTCTTTACAGCCCTGAAATGGGCCGGAGCGGCGTATCTCGTTTGGCTCGGGATCAAGCTTCTGCGCAGCCCGCCCTCCGAGGGGCTCGAAGCCGGGATCCCGGCACAGGCCAGCGCGCGGGAGACCTTCCTCCATGCCACCACGGTCACGGCGCTGAACCCCAAGAGCATCGCGTTTTTCATCGCCTTCGTGCCGCAATTCGTGGATGCGAGCGCAGCGCTCCTGCCGCAATTCGCCCTGCTGACCGGCACATTCGTGACCCTCGCCACCCTGAACGCACTGGCCTATGCGCTGCTGGCGGACCGGCTGCGGGCGCAGATCCGACGCCCGGCGACCCTGCGCTGGATGACCCGCGCCGGGGGCGGCACGCTGATCGGGATGGGGGCCCTCACGGCCACCGCACAGCGCGCCGCATGAGCGATCCATTTTTCCAGCCCATCTCCGGGACCGAACTGCCCCGCTATGCGGGCGCGCCGAGCTTCATGCGTCTGCCCGTGGTGACACCGGATCATCCGCGTTTCGCAGAGGTTGAGATCGGCTTGATCGGCACGCCCTGGGATGGCGGCACCACGAACCGGCCCGGCGCCCGGCACGGGCCCCGGCAGATCCGCGATATGTCGACGATGATCCGGGCCCAGCATGGCGCGACGGAGGTTGCGCCCTTCCGCGCCGCGAATTGCGCGGATCTTGGGGATGTGGCGCCCAACCCGGCGGATCTTCAGGACAGCCTGAACCGGATCACCGCGTTTTATCGCGAGGTTGTGGCGGCGGGCATTCGCCCCCTGACCGCTGGGGGAGATCACCTGTGCACGCTGCCGATCCTGCGCGCCTTGGGGGCCGAGGGCCCGCTCGGGATGATCCAGTTTGACAGTCACACCGATCTCTTCGACAGCTATTTCGGGGGGACGAAATTCACCCATGGCACCCCCTTCCGACGCGCCATCGAGGAGGGTCTGATCGACCCGGCGAGGACCGTGCAGATCGGGATCCGCGGCACGGCCTATGGCACCGAAGATCGCGACTATGCCCGCGAGGTCGGGGTCACGATCATCCCGATCGAAGCGTTTTTCGAGCGCGGGATCGCCCATGTGATGGATGAGGCGCGCGAGATCGTTGGCACAGCCCCAACCTATGTCACCTACGACATCGATTTCGTGGATCCGGCCTTTGCCCCCGGGACGGGCACGCCCGAGGTGGGCGGGCCGAACTCCTATCAGGCCTTGCAGGTGGCGCGCGCCTTGCGCGGGCTCAACATCGTCGGCGCCGATCTGGTGGAGGTCGCGCCCCCCTTCGATCCTGCTGGGGCCACCGCCTATCTCGGCGCGTCGCTCATGTTCGAGATGCTTTGCCATATGGCCGAGGGGCCGCTTTGAAGAAACCCGATGCGATGCGCCACCGGGCCGCGACGCGGGTCCGCCGCGAGGGCGGGCCGGGGCGTTGCCCCGGCTTGGCGTTGCGGCCACCGATCCTTGTGCGAAAGCGGCAGCGCATCGCAGCGTGGCACGCCCTTGCGTCCCACGCCCACCGGGCTGGCTAAAGCCCGCCCTCCGTTTCGAGGAAATCGACAATCTCGGGCACACCCTGCCCGGCTTTCAGCGCTGCCATCACGAAGGGCCGGTTCCCACGCGCGGCTTGCGCATCGCTCTGCAAGAGATCCCGGTCCACCCCCACATGGGGCGCCAGATCCGTCTTGTTGATCACCAGAAGATCCGAGCGCGTCAGCCCCGGCCCTTTCTTGCGCGGAATATCCTGCCCCGCCGCCGTATCGATCACATAAATCGTCAGATCCGCGAGCTCCGGGCTGAAGGTCGCGGCCAGATTGTCCCCGCCGCTCTCGATCAGGATCACGTCGAGATCCGCGAACCGCGCCCTGAGATCCGCCACCGCCGCCAGGTTGATCGAGGCATCCTCCCGAATAGCCGTGTGCGGGCAGCCCCCAGTCTCGACCCCACGGATCCGCTCCAACGGCAGGGCCTGCGCCCGCATCAAATACTCCGCATCCTCAGAGGTGTAGATGTCATTGGTGATCACCGCGACCGAATAACGGTCCCGTAGCGCGCGGCACAGCTGCTCGGTCAGCGTCGTCTTGCCCGCCCCGACCGGCCCCCCAATCCCCACGCGCAAAGGCCCGTTCTCAGACATCGCTTTCGGTCTCCTCTTCCTCAGCAAAAACCTCAAGAGCGGCGTTCAGCGCATTGATCGCACTTGGAAATCCGCCATAGAGCGCCATCTGCCAAATCACCTCGCCGATCTCCTGCTGGCTCAACCCCGCCTTGCGCCCGCCCGCGATATTCACCTTGAGCTGGGGCTTGGTTTGGCCCCCAAGGGCCGTCAGCGCCGCGATGGTCGCGATGTAGCGCTCGCGCAGGGGCAGCCCGGGGCGCGCATATTGCCGACCATAGGCGAAATCCACCACGCCCTCGGCAAGACCGGGCACGAGATGGCCGTAACGCGCCTCCAGCGCGGCCTCCATCCCGGGGTTCAGTTCCTCGGACAGGCGGCGTCCGGTTTCGGTCGTGCTCATGTGCGGAATATCCTGACATCTTGCGTTTCATGGGCCATGGCGGCGAGGTCCCCCTGCAGCGCGCTGGTGGCGATTTCGGCCAGCGGCAGCTCCGCAAGCCGGGTCGCTTCGGCAGAGATCACGGGATGCAAGGCCTGCGAGACCTGCTGCCCCTCGGTTTGTCCGAGCGGGATGAGGCGCACAGCCCCCGAAACCAGCCCGCCGAGAAATGCCTGCAGGTAGAGCGCGACTACCTCTTCGGGCGGCAGGCCGAGGCTGCGCGCCCGGATCCCGACTGCCACCGGGTAGGGCAGCGGCGGGAGTTGTTCGGCACAGAGCGCATTGGTCGTCTGGATAAAGGCCGCACCCTGATCCCGGGTCTCGGTCCACCGCTCGGCGGATGTGGCGAGAGCCTCGGCGACCTCAGCCAGCGGCTCCGGAGGATCCCCCGCAGCGGCGCGGGCCACCAGAACTCCATCGGTCTGGCAACTCCCCATGCTCAACAACCCTTCGAGCCATGTGGTCAGGCTTGCCGCATCCCGGATCTGTTCCGCTGCGATCGCCTGCTCTAACCCGTGGGAATAAGCATAGGCGCTGACCGGGAAGCCGGGCGAGAGCCATTGGGCAAGGCTCAACCGGCTCTGCAGGGCATGTGTCGCCCCATCAGTCATGGCTATGCCCGTGGCTGTGGCTGTGGCTGTGGCTGTGGCTGTGAGGATCGTCCGGCCCGTGATCATGGCCCATGGTGCGGCCATGGCCATAGGCGCCGCCCTCGGGCTCAAAGGGCGCGGTCACCTCTGTGACCTCGGCGCCAAGCCCGCGCAACATTCCCGCGAGGACATGGTCATGGCGGATGAAGAGCGCGTCTTCAGCGATCTGACAAGGCGTGTGCCGGTTGCCGATATGCCAGGCCAGCCGGGTGAGATCTCCGGTCACGCGCAACAGCGCCTCGGGCGCCGCGCGGATCGCGATCCGGGTCCCGTCCGGGTGGTCGAGCCCATGCTCCGGGCCAAGGCTCACCACTTCCGGCAGGTCGAGCACAAAGGCCCGCCCCCCGTCGGTCACAAGCCGTTTGCGCCGCAGGAACCGGCCTTCATAATCGAGGCTGAGCGTATCCGTCGCGCCCTCAGCGCTTGTGAGCGCGGTGATGCGGGGCGCGCTCATGCCAGCCCCCATGGGGTCCGCTGAGCACCTTGGCGCTCGCTTTCTGCCGCAAATGCCGCTTGAGGCAGGCGCGGGTCAGGCCCATCCGCGCGAGATCCGTATCCGAGAGGGCGTTCAGCGCGGCGAACTCCGTCGCCATGGCATGGGCCTCGCGCAGCTCGGTCCAAAACCCCCGGATCCGCGCGAAAACCCCGCGCGACGGGTGCAGAGATATCAGGAAATTCGAAACCATAGGATTGGGGATCTTTCGTGTTCGATCTTTCCTCCCAGGCGTATGCTATCGCATACACCGAAAGCGCGCAGCAAGCGGACGCTCCGCAACCCGGGATTGCACCGGGTGCAGAGCTGTCGCCAATGCGGGAGATCAGGCCTTGGCGGCCAGCTCGCGCAGGAGCGCGTCGCGCGTTGTGTCCATATCTTCCAGGTCCGCCGGGGTCAGTGCGAAGATACGCTCGGCTTCGAGCTGCATCTCGTGCGCATGGGCCAGCCGGTTCGGAGCGGCCATCACGGCGTCGAAGATGGTTGTGGCCAGGCGCGAGACGGCCGGGCGGTCGAGAACGAGACTTGTCATTGGAAACCTCCGTGGTGTGGGTCACGTGTTTCCTCCCTGTATCCAATGATATGCAATGGTGGACCGCGTTTGGGTAGACCCGTCTCGGCAAGCCCGGGTTGCGTTTGGAGCATGCCCCGAGCAGTCGTTGAGCGGGCCTGCGGCGATCATGGTTAACGCGATCTTCAGCGGGTTTGCGAAGACTGGGCAAAAGCCCTTGCCAGAGAGACCGAGATGACGCGCCCCCTCTTCGACGGACTGCCCCTGCCCGACCAGCTCGCGATCCTGCGCGCGCGCTTGAAGGCGTTGAAGGCTGAAGAAGCGGCGTTGCGGGCCCAGATCCTCGCCGCACAAGGGGCCGGGGCGCTGCGGGGGATGGCCTATGATCTGCGGATCGTGCACATGACCCAGCGCAGTGTGCTGAAAGAGCGGTTGCCCCTCGAGATCCAGACAGATCCCCGGTTCTTTCGCCGCACCGAGATCGCGCAGCTTCGCCTGGTGCAGCGGGCACATGTGCCCGCTGCGGACGCGCCAGGGTCCAGACCGTCAGGACAGGTCGGACGACGCTGGCCTGCGCAAGCGGGTCCGCGCAGTCCGGCGTGCCGGACTGCGCCGCCGGTCTAGGCGACGGGGCGCGGTCTACCGGTGAAAGCGGTCGCGAAACACATGGGCGGTGATCTGATCCCGCGGCACACCAATCTCTTCCAACCGCGCATCGGACATGGCGTGCAAGCGCTTCAACTCGCCCAGCCGAGGCGCCACCGCGCGTTCCGGGTTCACCCCCAGCCCCAGTTCGGCAAAAAACAGATCGATCTGGCTTTGCACCGGGTCCGGGCGCACGCCGGGGATCGAGAGATATACAGTCATTGTCAGCCTCTTGGTTGAGCGCGTCGGCACGCCCTCTTCCTGCGACAATATAGCGCAATCCCTGCCTCAATCCCGTTTCCCTGACGTGTTTTTCCAGCACCCCTGCATGCCCTGCTCAGATTTCCCGCATGGACCCTGCGCCGCGCCCAATGCGCGCGCAGGCCATGTCTTTTCCGCCCGAACTGGCCGCGTCAGAACATGAAATACCGCTGGGCCAGAGGCAGCTCCGTCGCCGGCTCGCAGGTCAGAAGCTCCCCATCCGCCCGGACCTCATAGGTCTCGGGATGCACCTCGACCTCGGGCGTGGCGTTGTTCAGCACCATGGAGGATTTGCCGATCTCACGGCAGTTCTCCACCGCCAGCGTCTGTTTGGCGAGCCCCAGCCCCGCGCCAACCCCGGCGGCCTGCGCCGCTTGACTGACAAAGAGCACCGCCGAGTTTTCCACCGACCGGCCATAGGCCCCGAACATCGGCCGGGTATAAACCGGCTGCGGCGTCGGGATGGAGGCATTCGGGTCCCCCATCTGCGCGCAGACAATCGTACCGCCCATCAAGACCATCTCGGGCTTCACGCCGAAGAAGGCCGGGCTCCAGAGGCAGAGATCCGCGCGCTTGCCCACCTCGATCGAGCCGATATGGCTGCTGATCCCATGGGCGATGGCCGGGTTGATCGTGTATTTCGCCACATAGCGGCGGACGCGCAGGTTGTCATTGTCGCCGGTCTCATCCGACAGACGCCCGCGCTGCTTCTTCATCTTGTCGGCAGTCTGCCAGGTGCGGATGATCACTTCACCCACGCGGCCCATGGCCTGACTGTCCGAGGCGATGATCGAGAAGGCCCCCATATCGTGGAGGATATCCTCGGCGGCGATGGTCTCCTTGCGGATCCGGCTCTCAGCGAAGGCCACATCCTCGGGGATCGCCTTGTCGAGATGATGGCAGACCATGAGCATGTCGAGATGCTCTTCGAGCGTGTTCACCGTGTAGGGCATGGTCGGGTTGGTGGAGCTCGGCAGCACATGCTCCTCGCCCACAACCTTCATGATGTCCGGCGCATGGCCGCCACCGGCGCCTTCGGTGTGGAAGGCGTGGATCGTGCGGCCCTTCATGGCGCCGATCGTGTTCTCGACAAAACCGCTCTCGTTCAGGGTGTCCGTGTGGATCATCACCTGCACGTCCATGTCATCGGCCACGCTCAGGCAGCAATCGATGGCACCGGGCGTGGTGCCCCAATCCTCGTGCAGCTTCATGGCGCAGGCGCCCGCCTCGACCATCTCGACCAGCGCGCCGGGCAGGCTCGCATTGCCCTTGCAGGACAAGCCGAAATTCATCGGGAAGGCGTCGAGGGATTGCAGCATCCGCCCGATATGGAACGAGCCCGGCGTGCAGGTCGTGGCCAGCGTGCCATGGGCCGGGCCGGTGCCGCCGCCAAGCATGGTGGTCACCCCTGAATGGAGCGCATCCTCGATCTGCTGCGGGCAGATGAAATGGATATGGCTGTCAAACCCGCCCGCGGTGAGGATGCGTCCCTCCCCCGCAATGGCCTCGGTGCCCGGGCCGACGATGATGTCGACACCGCTCTGCGTATCCGGGTTGCCCGCCTTGCCGATGGCCGCGATCACCCCGTCGCGCAGGCCCACATCGGCCTTGTAGATGCCCGTGTGATCCACGATCAGCGCGTTCGTGATCACCGTATCCACGGCCCCGTCCGCGCGCGTGGTCTGGGCCTGACCCATCCCGTCGCGGATCACCTTGCCGCCGCCAAACTTGACCTCTTCACCATAGGTGGTCAGGTCGCGCTCCACCTCGATGATCAGGTCCGTATCCGCGAGCCGCACCTTGTCGCCGGTCGTGGGGCCATACATGTCAGCATAAGCAGCGCGAGAGATCTTGGCGGGCATGGGCAGTCCTTGGGTCAGTCGGTCTTGAAAGGTCAGTTCTGCGACAGTTTAAGCCCCCGGCTCGGAAATGCAGCAAGGAAGCGCATTTTCAGGCAGCGCAGCCGCCCCGGGCCTCGCGCGCCGCCCAAAAATCAGGCAACGCGGCTGGGCGAGACTGGGCGGCTCAGTGCATCTTGCGAGGGCCCCGGTTTGCCAGACGTTTGCGATTGGCGTTGGTGGCCTTGTTCAGCCGCTTGATCGACGCATCCATCACCTGGGCCGGGTCCTTGCCCTGCATCGCGGCCACGAGACCGTCACTGCCGGATTTGATAAAGACCTTGGGTTTTTCGGCCACCATGCGCCAATTCTCGTCAAACGGCGTGTTCCAGAACCCCGCCATGCCCATCATGCGCAACATGATGACCGAGTTGGTCTCGAACCCCAAACGCCAGACATTTGCGCCGGTGCTGAGATAGTCGAACATATTAGAGGTGTGTTTCATGGGAGGGGGTGCTTTCACTTGGGACAGAGGCACTGAGAAAACCGGTCTCTGAAGGGGGCCTGGCGCGGGCCCGCGCGGGGCCCTTGCCGAATTTGGAACGGGGCGTGCCCCGTCTTACGCCTTGCTGGGCGCGGTTTTGGTCGCCTTGGCCTTCACCGCGGGCTTCTTGGCGGCGGCCGGCTTGGCGGCGGCAGCCTTGGGCGCGGCCGGGGTGGTCTCGCTGACGGCCTCGGGCATGGGAGCAAGGCTCACGGTCTTCTTGCGCGGGGTCCGGCGACGCGTGGGCTTGGGCGCCTCGGCGGTCTCGGCCTTGGCCGGAGCGGGCTTTGCCGCAGGCTTGGTCGTGGTCGCCGGCGCTGCTGCGGCGGCAGGCTTCGGCGCAGCCTTCGCGGCAGGCTTCGGCGCGGCTTTCGCGGCGGGCTTCGGCGCGGCTTTCGCGGCGGGCTTCGGCGCGGCTTTCGCGGCGGGCTTCGGCGCGGCTTTCAGCTTGGTCACCGTCGCAGTCTTGGCCGGTGTTTTCTTCGGCAGCTCCTGCGCCGTGGCCGCCATGGCCGCCGCTGCGGACTTCGCCACCGCCTGCGTGCCGGTCTTGGCAATCGGCGCCGAGGCTTTGAGGACCTGCGTCCGCATGGTCACCGAATTCGGCGAATAGACATTGGCCAGCTTGAAGGCGCTCTCGGCCATCTGCATCTGCATCTCGACAGATTTCTGCCAGAATTTCATGCCGCTGGCCCAGAAGTCCATCGGCGTCCTAAGGTTGGTCATTACAGTGCTCCCATAATCCCCTGATTGAATCCGTAGATCTTGCGCGCCCCCCCGAACGGCACAAGCGTGATGTCGCGGGTTTGTCCGGGCTCAAACCGGACCGCCGTTCCCGCAGCGATATCGAGCCGCATCCCCCGCGCCGCATCCCGGTCAAAGGAAAGCGCCGCGTTGGTTTCGGCAAAATGGTAATGGCTGCCCACCTGCACCGGGCGGTCGCCGGTATTGGCCACGGTGAGGGTCAGCGCCTCGGCCTCGGCATTCAGCGTGATCTCGCCCTCGGCGGGCATGATTTCCCCGGGGATCATTGGCCTGCCCCCCGATGCGGAGGCTGGGGCCGCTCGGGCCGGACACGCACGGGCACGGGCCGCGCGGCAGGCGCCGGAAAGAGGCGGTCGAGGGCGGCGCGCAGGCGGTCGATCAGATCTTGCATGGTCTCGTCTCCTCGGATCAGCGAATGGGGTGGTGAACAGTCACGAGCTTGGTGCCATCGGGAAAGGTGGCCTCGACCTGCACGTCATGGATCATCTCGGCGATCCCGGGCATGCATTGATCGGCGCGGACCACACTGGCCCCCGCCTGCATCAGGTCGGCGACGCTGCGCCCGTCGCGCGCGCCCTCGACCACATAATCGGTGATCAGCGCAATCGCCTCGGGGTGGTTCAGTTTGACGCCCCGCTCCAGCCGCCCGCGGGCCACCATGGCGGCGACGCTGACCAGCAGCTTGTCTTTCTCCCTAGGGGTGAGGTTCATGTCCTCTCCTCTCTCGTCTGTCGTCCTTCACATGGAGGCGCGGCCTCCGCCTCTCAAGCCCGTCCCGGCTTGGACAGGCCCCGCGCGGCCATCCGCCGCTCATACCTGCCACACCCGGGGCATGGCGCGCCCCTCGCGCAAGAGCTCCAAGAGGGGCACAAGCGCCTGTTTCAAGGGCTGCGCATCCGGAGCCATGGCCCGGACAACCAGTTTGCCATCCCAGGCCGAAGCGGCCCAATACACGCCCTCGGGCGTGAGCCGTCGGACCGCATCGCGGGCAGTCTCTGCCGCAGGGGACAGAAACACAACCGTCGAGATCGCGCGCGCGCCGTCCATGCCCACCGGATGCCTGAGCGCCTCAGGGGTGAGAGCAAAGGGCTCCCACAGAACCAGCCGCCCGTCGCGGCGGATCTGCCGGTCATCGCGCATCGCGACCTGGGCCAGAGCCTCGCCCATGGCAGCGCGGCCAAAGACCAGCGTCTCAACCCAAAGGAGCGTGGCACCGCCTGCCATCTCGACACGGGTCTCGCGGCGCGTGGCGCTGCCGTCAAAGAGGATGGTCTCCTGGGGCAGCCAGTCGAGCCGCCCGCCGTCCCCGACACTCAGCGCGACGCGCACCTCGCCCGCCCCTTCGGACGCGCGATAGGCGCGCTCGGCGGTTTGAGTGGCGCCTGTGGCCCGGGCCCCGGGTCCAAGCTCGAGCCTGTAGGACAGCCGGTCCCCCCCGGTGATCCCACCCGCCGTGTTCAGAAACACCACTTCGGGATCCACGGAATGGGTCCGGGGCAGCATCGCCTTGGCACAGCCCTGCTGCGCCAGATCCCGGAGCCGCGTCTGACCCGCCCCGTCTACGCCCAGCGCCACGCGCGCCGCGCCGACACTGCGCTGCAGGCGGGGGGACGGGGACATCTCGGGATCGTGGTCGAGCATAAAGGCTCCTTTCCCGGGCACCCTGCCCCGCCAGCCGCCGGGCTGCAATTCAACCCTATGCCGCAGCGCAGAAAGACCCCGGCCTGTGGCAGATCCGCCTTCGTGCTGCGCGCGATTGCCGGGCGAAGCGCCCAATAAATGTGCAGCGCGCCGGGGCGCGGCCCTCTGGCTCTGGCGCGCCGGGTCAGGTAGGACCCGGACGAACCGCCATGGCGGGATGAGACACGAGCCGAGAGGACATGACATGCGCCTGACCCTGCGCCGCCCGGATGACTGGCATCTGCACCTTCGCGATGGCGAGATGCTCAAGGGCGTGCTGCCCGAGACGGCCCGCCACTTCGCCCGCGCGATCATCATGCCGAACCTCGTGCCGCCCGTGGTGCGCGGCGATGATGCCGCCGCCTATCGCGACCGGATCCTGCAGGCCCTGCCCGAGGGGATGAATTTCGCGCCGTTGATGACGCTCTACCTGACGGAAGAGACCGACCCGGCGGATGTGGCCGCCGCCCATGCTTCGGGCCTCGTGACGGCGGTCAAGCTCTACCCGGCGGGGGCGACGACGAACTCGGCCTCCGGCGTACGGGATTTCGACAAGGTTCGCCCGGTGCTGGAGACCATGGCCGAGATCGGCCTGCCGCTCTGTTTCCATGGCGAGGTCACCACGCCCGAGGTGGATATCTTTGACCGGGAGGCGGTCTTCATCGACACGGTGCTCGACCCGCTGCGCCGCGCGACGCCGGGCCTCAAGGTCACGATGGAGCATATCACCACTGCCGACGCCGTGACATATGTGACCGAGACCGCGGGCCATATCGGTGCCACGATCACGACCCATCACCTGATGATCAACCGCAACCACATGCTGGTGGGCGGGATCCGGCCCCATTACTACTGCCTGCCCGTGGTCAAGCGCGCCTCCCACCAGGAGGCCCTGCGCAAGGCCGCAACCTCGGGCAATCCGCGCTTCTTCCTTGGGACCGACAGCGCGCCCCATACGGATGACAACAAGGAAACCTCCTGCGGCTGTGCGGGCGTCTTCTCGGCCTCCAACACCATGGCCTGC
Organism: Dinoroseobacter sp. S76; assembly: GCF_049801095.1. NCBI lineage: Bacteria > Pseudomonadati > Pseudomonadota > Alphaproteobacteria > Rhodobacterales > Roseobacteraceae > Dinoroseobacter > Dinoroseobacter sp. S76. The sequence goes on from NZ_JBNAGH010000020.1 coordinate 14,373, forward strand.
CTTGCCCATGTGTTCGAAGAGGAAGACGCGCTCGACAAGCTTGAAGGCTTCGCGAGCCTCTTTGGCCCGGCCCATTACGGGCTGGAGCCGAACGAGACCACGATCACCCTCGCGCGTGATGCGGAGCCGGTCCCCTACCCGGCGCGGATCGAAACCGGCGCGGGCCCTGTGACCCTGTTCGATCCCGGTCACCCGCTCCATTGGCGTGTGCTGGACTAGGCGGCGCAAAGCGCATCGCGGGCGTCCCCCGCACCGGGCGCGACAAAAGCCCAGCTTTCGGTTAACGTTTGCCTGACGCGGCCTCTGCTGTCCTTCCGGGACGGCAGCTCAATTCCTCTGAGCCCGGCTGCGCGCGTGTTTGTTAAAAGGAAAGTATTATGAACCGGTCTGTTTATCTCGCCTCAACCCTGCTGATCTGCGGCGCCACTTTTGCCCAGGCCGCGCCGATCACGGCGATCTCAGAGCTCTCCATGAGCCATTCTTTCATCATCAATGGCGGCTCCGAACCTGCGGGGATCGAGATCGATACCGAACCGAACTCCCTGACCCAGAGCGCAGATGCCACAAGCCAGGTGGACCGCCCCGGCTTCACCCCGACGGACACTTCGGATGTCCAGGTCGGGAACAGCTTCAGCGACCCGCCCACGCCCTTTGAGGCGCAGCGCACGAACAGCCAGACCAATCTCGGCAATGGGGATGTGGCCACGGCGAGCTATGATGTGTCGATCCTCGTTGAAAACGACCCGGATATCGGAAACGCGGAGGAGGACCCGATCCGGCGCGCGGTCGAGCGGTCCGGGATCGCGGCGGTGTCCAATGCGGCGGATCCGATCAACGCGGAGGCCGCCTCGAGTTTCACCAACACCCGCGACTACCGCTTCACCAACACCACCGATGACGCGATATCCTTCAACATCGTGGGGCAGTTCGAGGCCGAGATGCGCGCCGAGCATAACGGGCCCGAGGGGTTTGCACGCACCTCCGGCAGTTTCGAGATGCTGTTCGAGACCGGCCCCGGCGTCGACATCACCTACTTCCCCGTGGCGCCCTATCTGATCACCGTGGACGAGGACGACCCCGGCGCTTCGGTCGCCGAGATGTTCTTCGCCGATGATGGCGCGATCGCGGGCGTGACCTTCTCCGGCGGCGCCTCAGCCATCGCCGATGGCACGCAAGTGGAGGCCAGCCTCACCGCCCAGACCCGCTATGTCTTCAGCATCACGCTGGAGGGGGGCGCCTCAATGCTGCTGGAGACCGCGTTCACCCAGGTCAACGCGGTGCAGGTCGCGGTGCCCACCGCCACGCCCGTGCCCCTGCCCGCCAGCCTGCCGCTCCTGCTGGCCGGGCTCGGCGGGGTCGCGGTCCTGCGGCGGCGGCGCGGCTGAGACACGGGTTTCGCACCGCGTTCCCTGCGCGGTGCGGAGCCGCAGGGGTTCAATCCGCGCGCGGATTGTTCTAGGGGGAGGCGATCCAACTTCGCGAGGCCGCCATGATCCCCACCAGCTTTCCGGACAAAGCCGAAATCGCCCGCCTGACGGCCTCGATGCTGCTCGAGATCGAAGCGGTGCATTTCAACGCGCGCGAGCCCTTCATCCTCGCCTCCGGCCTGCCCTCGCCAACCTATATCGACTGCCGCAAGCTGATCTCCTTCCCGCGGATCCGCACGACCTTGATGGATTTCCTCACGGTGACGGTGATGCGCGAGGCGGGCTTTGAGGCCTTCGACAATGTGGCGGGGGGCGAGACGGCTGGGATCCCCTTCGGCGCCATGGTGGCCGAGCGCATGGCTCTGCCCATGACCTACGTCCGGAAAAAGCCAAAGGGCTATGGACGGGACGCCCAAATCGAGGGGGTGATGACCGAGGGCCAGCGCGTTCTGCTGGTCGAGGATCTGACCACCGATGGCGGCTCCAAGTTGAAATTCGTCGACGCGATTCGCAAAACAGGTGCAGAATGCGGCCATACGGCGGTGATCTTCAGCTATGGGATCTTCCCGGATACGGAGGCCAATCTGGCCGCCCATGGCGTGAAATTGCACCATCTGTGCACCTGGTGGGACGTGCTCGCCGAGGCCCGCGCGCGGGGCAGCTTTGATGCCGAAACGCTTGGCGAGGTTGAAACATTCCTGAACGCGCCGCGCGCCTGGCAAGAGGCCAACAAGCCCGCCTGACGCCGCGAGACGCCATGTCGCAAGCCCGGTTTGGCCGCCTGTGGACAGTTTCTGAGCAGGCAAAAAACTTCGCCCGGTGACGCGACGAAATCGCACAACCGGTTGACCCGGCAAGCCTCGCAACCGCAAGATGCTGGGGCAATCCCAACGTTTTCAGTTATGCACAGAGTTACTAACAATTGCTCTGGCGAGCCCGTTGGGCCATACGAGATGTCCAACGCAATGGGGGGCTGGCGCGTGAACGAGGTGGCGAATTTGCCTGAGGCCGTAGCGGCCTTGGCTCTGGATGGCGCTGGCCCGGGCCTGCCGCATAACATCGAGGCCGAGCAACAGCTCCTGGGCGCGATCCTGACCAATAACGACATTTTCGACCGGGTGGCCATGGTCATCCAGCCCGACCATTTTTTCGATCCCGTCCACCGGCGGATCTATGAGGTCGCCGCGACCCGCATCCAGAAGAACGCGCTCGCCTCGCCCGTCACGCTCAAAGCGTTTTTAGAAGACGACCCCGGGCTCGCGGAGCTGGGCGGTCCGGCGTACCTGGTTCGCCTCGCCGGGGCCGCGATCAGCGCCTTTGCCGCCAAGGACTACGCCCAGATGATTTATGATCTGGCGATCCGGCGCGAGCTGATCGAGCTCGGTCGCGAGATTGCCAGCAAGGCCGCCGAGGTCGATGTGGCCTCCGAGCCCAAGGAGCAGATCGTCGAGGCCGAGCAAGCGCTCTATGCGCTGGGGGAACAGGGCAAAACCGATAGCGGGTTCCAGTCCTTCCTGCGGGCTGTGACCGCCGCCGTGGACGTGGCCAATGCCGCCTATCAGCGGGATGGCGGGCTCGCCGGGGTCTCCACCGGGTTGATCGACATGGACAAGAAGCTCGGCGGTCTGCACCGCTCGGACCTTCTGATCCTTGCGGGGCGCCCCTCCATGGGGAAAACCTCGCTCGCCACGAACATCGCCTTCAACATCGCCAAGGCCTATCAGCGCGGGCGCAAGCCCGATGGCAATGAAGGCACGATCAATGGCGGTGTCGTGGGCTTCTACAGTCTGGAGATGAGCGCCGAGCAGCTGGCCGCCCGGATCCTGTCCGAGGCCGCCGAGGTCCCCTCGGAACAGATCCGCCGCGGTGACATGAACGAGACCGAGTTCCGCCGCTTTGTCGAGGCCGCGAAATCGCTGGAAAGCTGCCCGCTCTATATCGACGACACGCCCGCCCTGCCGATCAGCCAGCTCGCCGCCCGAGCCCGGCGCCTGAAGCGCACCAGCGGGCTCGATGTGCTGATCGTCGACTATTTGCAGCTTGTCCGCCCGGCCACGGCCAAGGACAGCCGGGTCAACGAAGTCTCTGAAATTACACAAGGTCTCAAGGCGATCGCCAAGGAGCTCGACATTCCGGTGATCGCCTTGTCACAGCTCAGCCGTCAGGTGGAGGCCCGCGAGGACAAGCGGCCCCAGCTCTCGGATCTGAGGGAATCAGGCTCCATCGAGCAGGACGCCGACGTGGTGATGTTCGTCTTCCGCGAAGAATACTACAAAGAGCGCGAGAAGCCCGGCGACCACGACCTTGAGGCCATGGCGAAGTGGCAGGAGGAGATGGAACGTCTCCACGGCCGCGCCGAAGTGATCATCGGCAAGCAGCGCCATGGCCCCATTGGCACCGTGGATCTGAGCTTCGAAGGCCAGTTCACGCGCTTCGGCAATCTGGTGAAAACCTATCAGCAGGGCAGCGATGGGGGCGGCTTCGGCTGACGGCCTCGGCGCGCTGCTGCGAAAAGCAGCAGCAGACCCGCGCAACCGCGCCGAGCCCTGTCAAAGCCCCGTGAACGCGCGCATCCCCCCTCCCATTCCTGGCGGACATGCCTAGGCTGGGGGCATGCGCTGGTTCCTTGCCCTCTGTCTCGCCCTTTTGCCTGCCCTCGCCCCCGCCGAGGAGATCGAAGTGGATGTGGAGCTGTTGCTCGCGGTAGATGTGTCCCGCTCCATGTCGCCTGCCGAGCTCGAGATCCAGCGCCGGGGCTATGCCGAGGCGCTCCGCTCGGACGAGGTGATCGCCGCCCTGCAAAGCGGGTTTCTCGGTCGTGTGGCCCTGTCTTACGTGGAATGGGCCGGCGCGGGCGCGCAGCGGATCATCGTGGACTGGACCCTGATCGAGGATCGCGAAGGGGCCGAGGCCTTCGCAGCCCAGCTCAGCACGAATTACAACCCGGCCCTGCGGCGCACCTCGATCTCCAGCGCGCTCTCCTTTGGGTGGGAGAGCCTGCGCGACAACCGTTTTGTCGGGCTGCGGCGGGTGATCGATATCTCAGGCGACGGGCCGAACAATCAGGGCGGGTTGGTGACCTATGCCCGCGACCGCGCGGTGGCGGATGGGATCGTGATCAACGGGCTCCCCCTGATGACGCAGGAGGTGCCCCGCTCGCCCTGGCATCTGGACAATCTCGACGTCTATTACCGCACCTGCGTGACCGGTGGGCCGGGCAGTTTCGTCATTCCGGTCACCGATTGGGCGCAGTTTGCCGATGCGGTGCGGCGCAAACTGGTGCTCGAGCTTGTGGGCCTCACCCCGCCGCCCGAGACGCGCCCGGTGCAGTACATTCCCGGCCCCGATGACGCCACGGATTGCCAGATCGGCGAAAAGATCTGGCAGCGCAATCGCGGCTATTGGGGTGCCCCCTGACCGACCCGGGTCCAGGCCGCGGTGACCGTGGGCCAATGCAGGCAATGCTTGCCCTTAGCCAGCACTGCGCGGATCTCACCCGGGAGGGCGGCGGCCTCCTCGGCGCCCAGCACGCCGAGCTCGACCCCCATCGGCGCAAAGCCTTTGACGGCCATGGCAAGCATACTGTTGGAGGAGCCGACCTCGTAGCGCCCTTGCATATCCGCACCCATGGGCATGGGCAGGCCCGCCGCATCGAACCACTCACCCAGCCGCAGTCCCGCATCGATCCAGCGCCCGCCCGCCACCAGCGTCTCATTGAGCACCTGCATTCCCCGTTCCAGCACCGGGTCATCCGGGGCCGCGCGCATCGTGTCCATGATGTAATCCATCACCACCAGCGTGCCGCCCGGCTTCAACAGCTCTGCCAAGCGGCGGATCATGACCACCGGATCCGCCATATGCATCAGGACGAAGCGGCAATAGACCAGATCGAAGGGCGCGCCCGGCACCAGGCCCCCATCGAGCAAATTGGCCGCATGGAAGGTGAAATCGCGCCCTTCCTCCTCTCGCAGGCGGGTGACGCCATAGGCACCAACCTCCGGGTCGATATCCACACCGGTCACCTGCCCCTCGGGTCCGACCATCCGGCCCATAAGGCGCATCACCTCGCCCGGCCCGCAGCCCGCATCCAGCGCCGACATCCCCGGCTCCAGGCCAGCCGCCGCCAGAACCCGTTCGGTCAGCCCCTGCCAGACCTTGGCCTGGATCTTGAGGCGCTCATATTCGCTTTGGGTGCGGGCGATGACATAGCCATCGGAGTTTTCGGTCTGTGTCATGTGGCGTCCTGTGGATTGGGCAAAAACTCGGTTGGTGCAATACGGATCCCCAGTGTTGCACGGATGGCCCGACCGGGTCTCCGGTTTTCCGCCGGACCGAGGTCGCGCCCCACCCCGATCCCGGTGGGCAGGAGGCCGCGTGCGCCCCTGATAGGTCTTGACGCGGCGCGCGGGGCTGTCAAAACGCGAGGCATGGCCACTGCAACACTAACAATCGACCTTGACGCTATCGCCGCCAATTGGCGCGCCCTCGACCGGGCCTCGGATCGAGCGGTCGCGACGGGCGCCGTAGTCAAGGCCAATGGTTACGGGCTGGAGGCCGGGCGCGTGGCCCGCACCCTCGCCCGCGCGGGCGCCCGGCAGTTCTTCGTGGCCGTGGCCGAAGAGGGCGTCGCCGTCCGCGAAGCGCTCGGCCCCGGCCCCGCGATCAATGTCTTTTCCGGCCATATGGCGGGCGATACCCAGGCGATTGCCGGTGCGCGCCTGACACCGATGCTCAATTCCGCCGATCAGCTCGCCCGGCATCTGGAGGCCCTGCCCGGCCACCCGTTCGGGATCCAGCTAGATACGGGTATGAACCGGCTGGGGATGGAGGCCGATGAATGGGCCGCTGTCGCCGAGTTCGCCCTCAGCCAGTCGCCGCGCGTGGTGATGTCCCACCTGGCCTGCGCCGATGAGCCGGGCCACCCGGCCAATGCTGCCCAATTGGCGGAGTTTCACCGGCTGACCGACGGGATCTCCGTGCCGCGGAGCCTCTCGGCCACGGGCGGGATCCTGCTCGGCTCGGCCTATCATTTCGACCTGACCCGCCCGGGGATCGGCCTTTACGGTGGAGCGCCCTTTGGCGGCGCGGAACCCGTGGTGCGCCTGTCGATCCCGGTCGTGCAGGTGCGGGCCGTGAGCCAGGGCGAGAGCGTAGGCTATGGCTGTTCCTGGGTCGCCCAACAGGAAGGCGCGATCGCGACCCTCTCGGCGGGCTATGCGGACGGGTTGATCCGGGCCATGAGCAACCGCGCCATGCTCTATGCGGGCGATGTGGCCTGCCCGCTGGCTGGGCGCGTCTCCATGGATCTGCTCACGGTGGATGTCAGCCATCTGACCGAGGTGCCCGATACGCTCGACCTGCTCTGCCCGGCGCAAGGGGTGGACCGGCTCGCCGATGCGGCCGGTACGATCGGCTACGAGATCCTGACCTCCCTCGGAGGCCGTTACGCGCGGCTCTATGCCGGAGACGCGGGATGAGAGCTTTTCTCGGCGCGATTGGCGCGGCCTTTCTCGGCCTTTTGGCGAGCACGGGACGGTTTGCGATCTTCACCGGCTCGGCCTTCACCCATATGGTGCGCCCGCCTTTCTACATGAAAGAGTTCGGGCAGGCCATTCTCAACATTGGATTTTTCAGCCTTCCGGTTGTGGGGCTGACGGCCTTCTTCACCGGCGGCGCGCTCGCCTTGCAGATCTATGCAGGCGGCTCGCGCTTCTCCGCTGAAGCCGTCGTGCCGCAGATCGTTGCCATCGGTATGGTGCGCGAGCTGGGCCCGGTGCTCGGCGGGTTGATGATCGCAGCGCGGGTGACCTCCTCAATTGCCGCCGAGATCGCGACCATGAAGGTGACCGAGCAGATCGATGCGCTGGTGACCCTCTCGACCCATCCGATGAAATACCTCACCGCGCCCCGGGTGCTGGCCGCCATTCTGGTGGTGCCGCTCTTGGTGGCGGTGGGTGATACGATTGGCGTGATGGGCGGCTATGTGGTCTCGACCACACGGCTTGGCTTCAACCCGGCAAGCTATCTGCAGAACACGGTCGATTTCCTGGAGATGCGCGACATCATCTCGTCGCTGGCCAAGGGCGCGGCCTTTGGCGGGATCGCGGCGTTGATGGGCTGCTATTTCGGGATGAATTCCGGGCGCGGCGCCCAGGGCGTGGGGGCTGCGACGAAGTCCTCGGTGGTCGCGGCGGCCGTTCTGATCCTCGCGGCGAATTATATGCTGACCGAGGTGTTTTTCTCCGGATGACCGAGACCTCTCCCCCTCCGATGATCGAGCTACGCGGCGTGACCAAGGCCTTCGGGTCCAAGGAGATCCTGCGCGGGGTCGATCTGGTGATCCCCAAGGGCGAAAGCATGGTGATCATCGGCGGCTCCGGCACGGGCAAATCCGTGACGCTCAAGAGCGTGCTGGGCCTGATCACCCCGGATGCGGGCCAGATCCTCGTGGATGGCGAGGATGTGACCAAGGTCGAGCGGGACGCCTTTCTCGCCCGTTTCGGAATGCTGTTTCAGGGCGCGGCGCTCTTTGACAGCCTGCCGGTCTGGCAGAACGTGGCCTTCCGGCTGCTGCGCGGCTCGCTCAAGCGGCCCCGGGCCGAGGCTCGCGAGATCGCGATCGAGAAACTGCGCCGCGTCGGTCTGACCCCGGATGTGGCCGACCAGCTCCCTGCAGAGCTGTCGGGTGGCATGCAAAAACGCGTTGGCCTCGCCCGCGCCATCGCCGCCGAGCCCGAGATCATCTTCTTTGACGAGCCGACCACCGGGCTCGATCCGATCATGTCCGGCGTCATCAACGACCTGATCCGCGAGATCGTGGTTGAGATGGGCGCGACGGCCATGACGATCACCCATGACATGACTTCGGTCCGTGCCATTGCCGATGATGTAGCCATGCTCCATGGCGGCAAGATCCGCTGGACAGGCCCGGTCTCGCAGATGGATGACAGTGGCGATCCTTACCTCACCCAATTCATCACCGGCTCTGCCGAGGGCCCGATCGAGGCTGTGCGCTGAGCAATTGCCGCGCGCGGGCGCAGGGGCTAGCCTGAGCCCATGCTTGTGCCTGCGATGAAATTCGCCTCCGTGCTGATGTGGTCCTATGTGGCCGTGCTCGCCCTTGTGTGGCTGCGCAGCGTGGCGCGGCAGCATCGCTCTGAGCATATCGGGCATTTCCTGGAGCTCATGGCCGGGCTGGTCCCGATTTCCTGCGCGGTGGTGATCCTTGTGCTGGTCGGAGGCGTCGTGGGCCTGCCCTCCGTGGTCGGGATCCTCTTTGTCTTTCTGCCCGCCGGGGTCGCCGTGGCCCTCCATCTGGAGGTGCGGCGGATCGAGACCGCCCCGCCGGCCCTGCACCGGCTGCGCGCGCTGATCAGCGTGGGGCTTGCCGCGGTGATCCTCTACGGGCGCGGCGGGCTGTGAGCGCGCGGGCCCTGGCCTGGGCGAACCTGTCGCTGCTGGTTCTCTTTCCCATCGCCTGGATGGCGCCGCTGATCCGGGCGGGGCTTTTGCCGCTCTTTGGCCTGTCGGAGATCTCGGTCCTCTCGGGGATCGTCAGTCTCTGGGCCTCGGCCCCGGCCCTTGCGGTGCTCGTGGCGCTACTGGCCGTGGTCGCGCCCTATGCCAAGACGCTCACACTCGCCGCCGTGCAATTCGGTTATCTCGCGCGCAAGCCCGCCTGGTTGATCTGGCTCGGGCGGCTGGCCATGGCGGATGTGTTCCTGATCGCCCTCTATGTGGTGATCGTCAAAGGCATCGGGTTGGGCCGGGTCGAGGTCGCCTGGGGGCTGGGTCTCTTCACCGCCTGCGTCTTCGCCTCGCTCATCCTCAGCTATCTCGCCACGCCCGCCGCCCGTTTGACGCGGGACGCAGGATCGGGCAAGACGCAAGCCTGAGCAGCAAGATCTTGGGGCTCTGCGCCCCCGACCCACCAGTCTTGCCCCTTTGGGAGAGCATCATGGCCAAACCTGCGATCCGTTTTGTCTGCGCCGAGTGCGGGGCGACCCATTCGAAATGGTCCGGGCGCTGCGACAGCTGCGGGGCGTGGAACACGATCTCGGAAGAGGCACCGCTGAGCGCAGGTCCGGGCAAGAAGAGCCTCGGCGCCGCACGCGGGCGCACGGTGCCCTTGGGGGATCTCGCGACCGAGGACGCGCCCCCGCCGCGGATGATCTCCGGCATGGCGGAGCTCGACCGGGTGCTGGGCGACGGTCTGGTGGAGGCCTCGGCGGTGATGGTCGGTGGCGATCCGGGGATCGGGAAATCGACGCTTCTGCTGCAGGCGGCGGCGAGCTTTGCCCGGGCCGGATCCAAGGCGATCTACATCTCCGGCGAGGAGGCCACGAGCCAGGTCCGCATGCGCGCCCGCCGTCTGGGTCTGGCGGATGCACCCGTCAAGCTGGGCGCGGAGACCAATCTGCGCAACATCCTCACCACGCTGGAGGCCGAGGCGCCCGAGGTCGCGATCCTCGATTCGATCCAGACGCTCTGGTCCGACACGGTGGACAGCGCCCCGGGCTCCGTCTCGCAGGTGCGTGCCTGCTGCCATGAGCTGACGACATTCGCCAAGCGCAGCGGCACCAGCGTCATCCTCGTGGGTCATGTCACCAAGGAGGGTCAGATCGCCGGCCCCCGAGTGGTCGAGCACATGGTCGACACGGTGCTTTATTTCGAGGGCGAGCGCGGGCACCAGTTCCGCATCCTGCGCGCGGTCAAGAACCGCTTTGGCGCCGCCGACGAGATCGGTGTCTTTGAGATGACGGGCGGGGGTCTCGCCGAGGTCGGCAACCCTTCGGCCCTCTTTCTGTCCGGGCGCGATGCCCCTGCCCCGGGCGCGGTGGTCTTTGCCGGGATCGAGGGCACGCGACCCGTCCTCTGCGAGGTGCAGGCTTTGGTCGCGCCCTCGGCCCTGGCCAATGCACGGCGCACGGTGGTGGGCTGGGACAGCAGCCGCCTCTCGATGATCCTCGCGGTGCTCGAAGCGCGCTGCGGCATCCCCTTCATCGGGCTCGACGTCTATCTCAACATCGCGGGCGGCCTCAGGATCAGCGAACCGGCGGCGGATCTGGCCGTGGCCGCGGCCCTCCTGTCGGCGCGCGAAGATGTGGCATTACCGCCAGATATGGCGATCTTTGGCGAGATCAGCCTCTCTGGCGCCCTGCGACCGGTGGGTCAGACGGAAAACAGGTTGAAAGAAGCGGCAAAACTTGGTTTCACCAAGGCGCTTGCCCCGGCGGGCAGCAAAACGGGAACGACCGCGGGACTATCGGTGCAACAGATGCCGGATCTGGCCACGGTGGTTGGAGACATGTTCGGGGCCGGTTGATCGCCCTTGGAAGAGTGAGCGCGGCTATGGACGGATTTACCCTGGTTGACGGCATCGTGGCGGGTGTCATCTTGGTCTCGGCCCTGCTGGCCTTCTCGCGCGGGCTCGTGCGCGAGGTCATGGCCATTGCCGGATGGATCGCCGCCGCGATTGTCGCTTTCCTCTTTGCTGGACAGGCTGAGCCTCTGCTGAAGGAACTTCCCTATGTGGGCCCGATCCTGCGCGACAGCTGCGAGTTGGCCATCATCGCAGCCTTTGCCGCGGTCTTTGCCATCACGCTGGTGGTCGTATCGGTCTTCACCCCGCTCTTTTCCGGGCTGATCCAACGCTCAGCACTTGGCGGGGTCGATCAGGGGCTCGGGTTCTTCTTTGGCGCGGTACGCGGCATCCTTCTCGTGGCGGTGGGGCTTCTGGCCTATGACCGGATCATGACCACCGAAACCATCCCGATGATCGAAGAGAGCCGCTCGGCCTCGATCTTTGGCAACTTCTCGGCCCGCCTCGAGGCGCAGATCCCCGAGGATGCAACGGGCTGGATCGTGGGCCGCTACGAAGAGCTCGTGGGCAATTGCGGCGCGCCGAGCTGAGGCGCCCGCCCGTCCCCCGAAAGCCCCGCACGAGACAGTCCTGACCATGCGCTAACGCAGCGGTGACGCTACGGCAGCCAATCTCCCTCCAGCACTGAATTGCAGGAGGCAGAGATGGACAGCTTCATTTTCAATCGCGACGCGCTGGACCGGATCGAAGAGATCCCGGGCGAAAGCCTGTTCACGCCGGACGCTCTGACCATGCCCCGTGTTCTGGGCGTCTGGGGATCCGATGGTGCCAGCCTGCAATCGCCCGATCTGGCGGGCATGCATATCGACCCGGTGATCGCCGGGACGACCGAGCCCATGCTCGATCTGTCCGCCGATAGTCTTTTCTAACGAGTTCCTGAGTTCCAGCCTTGCGGCCCGTCTCGCCCCTCTCGGGACGGCCCGCAGGCCCGGTTGCAAGAACCCCTGGGGTCCCAGCCCCTCCCTCCCGAAGGGGTTCGAACGGAGGCGAGCGTCCCCAAACGCAGCGCGGTGTTTCCCCAAGACCTGCGCCTCGCCTCCTCCCTGCTCTGCAGGGCCAGCGCCTGCCCAGCGATTGGGCAGGCGTTTCGTCTTCTCGGGATCGGTGCAGAAACTTCGCGCCCGCCCCTCGCCCGCCCCGCAATCCGGTCTATCTGCCCGCGCGAGAGCCATTGGCAGGGTTCCGGTGCGGCTGCGACATCCACACATGTGATAGTTTCGTGACAGATGCAGCTTCAGCGATTACACCTCGCCGCGACCGCAAATGGATTCGGAGCGCCCCTTGTCCCACTCTGACACGCAAGCCCCCGAGATGCCCCCGGCCCATCCCTTCGATGACGACAAGCTTCGTGAGGAATGCGGCGTTTTCGGGGTGATTGGTGTCTCGGACGCAGCGAATTTCGTGGCCCTCGGCCTGCACGCGCTGCAACACCGCGGACAGGAAGCGGGGGGAATCGTCTCCCATGCCCAGGGGGCAGGCTTCAACTCCGCACGCCGCTTTGGCTATGTGCGCGACAATTTCACCAAGGCCTCGCTGATGGAGACCCTGCCGGGCCCGCTGGCCATCGGCCATGTGCGCTATTCCACGGCAGGCTCCAAGGGCAACACGGCGATCCGCGACGTGCAACCCTTCTTTGGCGAGTTCTCCATGGGCGGAGCGGCGATTGCCCATAACGGCAACATCACGAATGCCGACGCCCTGCGCCGGGAGCTGATCGAGCGCGGCTCGATCTTTCAAAGCTCTTCGGACAGCGAGTGTATCATCCATCTGATGGCCCGCTCCCTGCAGAAATCCATCCCCGAACGGATGAAAGACGCGCTCCGCAGATGCGAGGGCGCGTTTTCCGTTGTGGCGATGACCCGCACCAAGCTGATCGGTGTGCGCGACCCGCTGGGCGTGCGTCCGCTCGTGCTGGGCCAGCTTGGCGATGGCTGGGCGCTGGCCTCGGAGACCTGCGCGCTCGACATCATCGGCGCGGATTTCGTGCGCGAGATCGCCCCGGGCGAGATGGTCGTGGTCACCGAAGAGGATGGCGTGCAGAGCTACTTCCCCTTCGAGCGGCAACCGAGCCGGTTCTGCATCTTCGAACATGTCTATTTCTCGCGCCCCGACAGCATCATCGATGGCCGCTCGGTCTATGACACGCGCCGGATGATCGGGGTGGAGCTCGCCAAGGAGAGCCCGGTCGAGGCCGATCTCGTCTGCCCCGTCCCTGATAGCGGCACGCCCGCGGCCATCGGGTTCAGTCAGGAAAGTGGCATTCCCTACGCCATGGGGATCATCCGCAACCAGTATATGGGCCGGACCTTCATCGAGCCGACCGAGCAGATCCGGAACATGGGCGTGCGCCTGAAGCTCAACGTCAACCGCGCTCTGATCAAGGGCAAGCGCGTGATCCTCGTGGACGACTCGGTGGTGCGCGGCACAACCTCCCGCAAGATCAAGGAGATGATCCTCGATGCCGGCGCGGCGGAGGTCCATTTCCGCATCGCCTCGCCCCCGACCTCCTGGCCGTGCTTTTACGGGGTGGACACGCCCGAGCGCGAAAAGCTGCTGGCCGCGACCATGTCCGAGGAGGAGATGCGCGATCATCTGGGCGTCAACAGCCTGAAATTCATCTCGCTCGATGGGCTTTACCGCGCTGCGGGCGTCACCGAGGGCCGTGACCCGAACGCCCCCCGCTACTGCGATGCCTGCTTCTCCGGCGAATACCCGGTGGCGCCTTCCGACATGCTCGAAAAAGGCTTCCAGCTGCGCACCGCCGCAGAATGATCCGCTACCGCCCGCACCATTTCCTGTGCTCGCTCGGGTTCGAGGGGAAAGGCTATTCCGACGGGTTCACCGCGAATATGCACAGCCTCGTGGTGGGTCAGCTGCGCGCGCCGGGGGGCGATGCTGTGGAGATCGAGGTGACCGCGATCACCGATGATATCTGCGCCCCCTGCCCCAAGCGGCGCGGGCGGCTTTGCGTGGACCAGGGCAAGATCACCCGGCTGGATCGCGCCCATGGGGAGGCGCTGGACTTCGCCGCCGGAGACCGGATCACCTGGGGCGCGGCGCAGGACCGGATGGCGCAACTGCGGCCCGAAGATCTCGACCGGATCTGCGCGGGCTGCGCCTGGCTCGAGATGGGGATGTGCAAGGCTGCCCTCGCGCGCCTGAAAGAGACCCGCGCAGCGCTGGACGCGGAGGCTGCTGCCCCTACCCTTCGGGCAGGGTAGCCCGCGGATCCGCAGCGCGCCCACAGGCTAGATCGGGGGCGCGCTCATGGACGCGATTTTCACGCAATTCGTCACGCTTTGGGTGGTGATCGACCCCGTGGGCACGATCCCGGTCTTCATCGCCGTCACCGCCATGGTCGCGCCAGAGCTGCGCAAGACCGTGGCGCGCGATGCCAGCTTGTTCGCCATCGGCATCCTGCTCTTCTTCCTCGTGCTGGGACAGTTCCTGATCGAGGGGTTGGGGATCAACCTCAACGCGTTCAAGGTCGCGGGCGGGATTGTTCTCTTCCTCTTTGCCCTGACCATGATCTTTGGCGAGCCCAAGCAGAAAACCGACCAGAAATTCAGCGAAACCTGCGGTGGGACGGGCGATGTCTCTCCGGCGGTGTTTCCGCTCGCGGTGCCCTCCCTCGCCTCGCCGGGCGCGATGCTGGCGGTGGTGCTGCTGACCGACAAGGACGAGATCGAGATCGCCTCGCAGGCTGTGACAGCCGGCCTCATGATCGCCGTGGTGTTCTGCGCCTATCTCTGCATGCGGCTCGCGGATCCGATCATCCGGCTGATCGGGAATGAGGGCTCCGCGATTGTCAGCCGGGTGATGGGGATGATCCTCGCCTCGGTCGCGGCGGATACGGTGCTGCGCGGGCTCGTGAACATCTTCGTGCTGGGCCAGACCGGCTGACGGGCGCCTACGCGCCCAGTTGTTTCGACATGCGGAAGTTGCGCAGACGGATGCCCTCGCGCTCGACCTCTTGCGCGGCGTCCACCTGCCATCCCTGGCGTTCGAAGAACGGGCGTGCACTGAGGCTGGCTTCGGTGCGCAACGCGCTCAGGCTCCGCCGCTGTGCCTCTGCCTCAAGCGCTTGATAGAGGCGCCATGCGACGCCGTTGCCCGCCACATGTGGCGCGACATAAGCCAGATCGATCCGCCCCTGGGGCTCCAGCGACATGAAGCCGACAACAGCACCCTGCTGGATCGCGAGCTTGCAGGTCTGGCCGCTCAACCGCGCGGCCCAGATCTCGGGCGGACGCGGCGCTGCCCCCGCCCAGGCGGTCTGCTGCTCCGGCGTGTAATGCGCGCCGGTTCCGAGATGCACCGCATCAAAGAAAAGCTGCGCCACCGCGGCGGCATCCTCGGGGCAAAAATCGCGCAAGGTCAGGTCGGGCATGGTGGCACCATTGAGAGGGAGAGACGCAAAACGCCGCCCCGGATCGGAGCGGCGTTTCACCGAGTTGTTGAAAGCGTGTGGCCGATCAGGCCTTGCGCAGGACCTTCCACGCGCCGGAGACGATCAGCGCCGCGATCAGCGCCTTGACCGCGTCACCCAGCAGGAACGGGCCCATGAACCATGCCCAGATCTTGTCCCAGCCGATGCCGACCCAGCCGCCTTCGATGCCGAAGGAGGAGGCGACAGCCATGGGCCAGATCACGCCGGGGATGTAGACCAGCGCGGAGGCAACGAGCGCCGCGAGTGCGGTGCCGAGGAAGCCCTTGGCCAAGCCCCGCTCAGCGGCGAGGCCAGCGGCGAAGGCCACCAGCACGAAGCCGATCAGGAAGCCTGCGGTCGGGCCCGCGAAGGCAACGCCGTTCATGCCATTGGCGAAGACCGGCAGGCCTGCGAGGCCCTGGCCGAGATAGGCCACCAGCGTGACCGCGCCCAGCCGCGAGCCATAGGCAAAGCCCACCAGCAGGATCGCCAGCATCTGCAGCGTCATGGGGACCGGGATCATCGGGACGCTGATCTGAGCGGCCAGAGCGATGAAGGCGGATCCGCCGAGGACCATCAGTGCCTTGCGCAGAAGGGTGGTTTCGCCGAGCGCGGCTTGGGACAGGGTCAGGGAGCTCATCACGTTCGTCCTTGTGTTGCAACGATTGCTCCGGTTTTTTTCGCGCGCGCGGCATAAAGTCAAGCGCGACGCAGATGCGCACCCCCTTGCGCTCCCCGCGCGGTCGGGCCTAAACCCCGCGCCATGGCATATGATTTGCAGGATAAAATCGCTCTTGTGACCGGTGCGTCCCGGGGGCTGGGACATGCGGTCGCCGAGGCACTGGCGGCACGCGGCGCCCATGTGATCGCGCTGGCCCGGACCGTGGGCGGGCTCGAAGAGCTGGATGACCGGATCCAGGCGGCAGGTGGTCAGGCGACCCTTGCGCCGATCGATCTGACCAAGGATGACGCGGTTGCGGGCATCTGCCGGGCGATCTTTGATCGCTGGGGCCGGATCGATCTTCTGGTGCATACGGCGGTCCATGCGCCGCCGCTTGCGCCAGTAGATCACGCGGATCCCAAGGATTACGCCAAGACCTTTGCCACCAATGTGGAAGGCACCCAGCGGGTGATCCGGATGGTTGCGCCGCTCTTGCATGCCGCTCCGGAGGGGCGGGCCGTGTTCTGTGCGGATCCCCGGGCGGGCGAGAAGTTTTTCGGCCTCTACGGGGCCTCCAAGGCTGCGGAGGCCGCGCTGGTCGCGAGCTGGGCGGCGGAAACGGCGACGCTTGGGCTGCGGGTCGAGAGCTTCACACCCGAGCCGATGCCCACAGCCACCCGCGCGCGGTTCTTCCCCGGCGAAGACCGCGACGTCCTGAGCACCCCGTCCGAGCAGGCGGCTCGCCTTCTGGCGCTGCTCGACGCCTGAGACGGACGGGTGACGAGGGCGCCGTTCCCATGGGAACGGCGCGGACACGCTCCGATCCACGGTTTCTCTATTCCCGCCATCTAAACCGATGCGCGTCTGCCGCGTCCATATGTGGACGCGGCGCCCAAGCCTTTCGCCTTGCGCTCCGCGCTTTACCCCGACCGCCCTCGTCGCTAACAGGGATCAAGGCAGAAAACAGGGGCGGACATGCGCATTCTCATCACCAATGACGACGGTATCAACGCCCCGGGCCTGCAAGTGCTGGAGGAGGTCGCCGCCGAGATCGCCGGTCCCGATGGCGAGGTCTGGACCGTTGCTCCCGCCTTCGAGCAATCCGGCGTCGGCCACTGCATCAGCTACACCCAGCCCACCATGATCGCCGAACTTGGGCCCCGCCGCTTTGCCGCCGAGGGCAGCCCGGCCGATTGCGTCATGGCCGGTCTCTATGACGTGCTGCCCGACAGCCCGCCGGATCTCATCCTCTCGGGCGTGAACCGGGGCAACAATTCAGGCGAGAACGCGCTTTATTCCGGCACCTTGGGCGGCGCCATGGAAGGCGCCTTGCAGGGCCACAAGGCCATTGCCCTGTCGCAGTATTACGGCCCGGCCATGGCAGGTGCGGAGGATCCCTTTTCCGCCGCGCGCCTGCACGGGGCCGAGGTCATCCGCAAGCTTCTGGCCGCGGATCAATGGACCGGCCCCGACTACCGGACCTTCTACAATGTGAACTTCCCCCCGGTTCTTGCCGATGAGGTCCAGGGGATCAAGGTCGCTGCCCAGGGCCTCCGCTCCCATGCGCGGTTCCAGATGGAGGCACAGATTTCGCCCGCCGGGCGCCGCTTCCTCTGGGTCAAGGGCAGCCCCCAAGGCGTGCCCGCGCAGCCCGGCACCGATGTCACCGTCAATCTCGACGGGTATATCTCGGTCACGCCCATGCGCGCAGATCTCACGGCCCATGACCTGATCACACCGCTGGAGGCTGCCCTCGCATGAGCCCCACGCCGGAACAGGTCATGCAGTTCCTCTACGCCCTGCGCTCGCGCGGGGTGCGGGATCGTGCTGTCCTGACGGCGATGGAGAAAGTCGACCGGGGCCTCTTCGTCGAGGGGGTCTTCTCCGACCGCGCCTATGAGGATGTGCCCCTGCCCATTGCCTGTGGTCAGACCATCAGCCAGCCCTCGATCGTGGGGCTGATGACCCAGGCCGCCGAGATCGGGCCCCGGCACCATGTGCTCGAGGTCGGCACGGGCGCGGGCTATCAGGCCGCGATCCTCAGCCAGCTCGCCCGCCGGGTCTGGACGGTGGAACGTCACCGCCCCCTGAGCCGCGCCGCCGAGCGTCGCTTCAAGGCGCTGGATCTGACCAATGTCACGGTGATCAGCGGCGATGGCAGCTTCGGCCTGCCCGATCAGGCGCCGTTTGACCGGATCGTGGTCACTGCGGCTGCCGAAGATCCGCCCGGTCCGCTCTTGGCGCAACTGCGCGACGGGGGTATCATGGTGGTGCCCGTGGGGCAGTCGGATGCGGTCCAGAGCCTGATCAAGGTGACCCGGACCGGCGATGGGTTCGAATATGAGGAACTGCGCAGCGTCCGTTTCGTGCCACTGGTCGAAGGCGTCGCCAGCGAGAGCGGAACCTGAGGCAGGTCCCGATCGCGGCGCGGCCCGGACGAGACAAGAGACAGCCCGAGGACCCCGGTCCGAGGATCGATTGCCGGAAGATGCGACCCAAGAAGAGGCGCCCCGGCCCAGAGCAGAGGCGAGAGTCATGACCCCATTTCCGAATTGCGCGCCCCGCGTGTCGCGGTCCCGAGGGCCCGCAATGCTCATCTGCAGCGCCCTGGCCCTGGCCGGGTGCAGCGGATCCAATCTCGATTTCGACATGCGGGACGCCTTTGGCGGCCCCTTCTCCACGGCCGAGGCTGCGCGCAACGCCAGCGCCGCCCGACCCGCGGCGGATGACCGGGGCGTGATCTCCTACACGGATTACCAGGTGGTCGTCTCCCGCAGCGGAGACACTGCCGCGTCCATCGCCGCCCGACTGGGCGTGGATGCCGGAGCTTTGGCCCGGTTCAATGGCTTGTCCCCCGATACGGTCCTCCGGGAAGGGGAGGTTCTGGCCCTGCCAACCCGTGTGGCCGAGGCTCCTGGCACCGTGGATATCGCGGCCCTGGCCACGGGCGCGATCGACCGCGCAGAGCTGCCGGAGACCGCCAGCGATGCAGCGCCGGTCCAAAGCGCGGCACCCTCCGAGCCCCTGCCCGGGGCCACGCCGCAGCAACACAAGGTACAGCGTGGAGAGACCGCCTATTCCGTCGCACGGCTTTATGATGTCTCCGTCCGCGCCCTGGCCGATTGGAACGGGCTGGGACCGGATCTGACCGTGCGCGAGGGGCAGGTCCTGCTCGTCCCGCTGGCGGCGGAGACCCAGACCGCTGCCGTCGCACCGGTGGAGACGACGACCGCGCCGGGCGAGGGCAGCGTGGCGCCCCTGCCCCCAAGCTCAAGCACGGCCTTGCCGGAGCCGGAGCCCGTGGCCGCTGTTCCAGATGCACCGGAGCTTGGTCAGTTCCAGACCGGCGCCTCGGATACGGCAAGCTTCGCCTTCCCCGTGGCCGGGCGAATCATCCGCGACTACGACAAGGGCAAGAATGACGGGATCGGCATTGCCGCCAATCCCGGCACGCCCGTTGTGGCCGCCGGTGATGGAGAGGTGGCTGCGATCACCCGCGATACGGATCAGGTCCCGATCCTCGTGCTGCGGCATCCGGGCAACCTGCTGACGGTTTATGCCAATGTGGGCGAGATCGCGGTGGAGAAAGGCGACACGATCAAGCGCGGCCAACAGGTCGCCGCGGTCGCGCCCGGCGATCCGTCCTTCCTGCATTTCGAGATCCGTGAGGGGATCGAGAGCGTGGATCCGGTCCCCTATCTGAACTGACCTCCGGGCTGGCGGCAAGCGCCGTTCACATGTGAACGGCGCGGCCCCGCATTGCACTTCCCGCGATCATCCGATCAAACGCCCGCAATGGGGCGCGTCCTCG
>NZ_JBNAGH010000021.1:0-22596 GCF_049801095.1 Dinoroseobacter sp. S76
CCTTGCATCCGATAGATGCCCTGCGACGGCGACCTGAACGGGCGCTCGGGACGCAATGTCCTTCGGCCCGCCGCGACCCCCCAAGTGTCCGGCGCTCAAGATGAGCCCGGCAAGGAAGGCAACGTAGCTATATTTAGTATAGTGGTGGTGGTCTCGGCTTTCAAGGATGGGGCGCGGCCACCATCATAGAGGCTCAAATGTTGAGCTGTGGTTCGAAAGTCATGATTTGAGAACCTGCGACTAAGCTGTTGGAAACGGGGCGGGGACAGTGGTGCGCTAGTCCGGTGCAGATCGCAGATGAGGCGGGGAAAATCAAAACTTAAGCACGCGGTCCTCTATCCTTTCGATCAGGCCCTTGATGACCGCAGCTATCTCGCCGACGTAATCCTTTGTGAAGGCGGTCGGAGGGTCTCCTTCCGGGCTAGAACCATTTCGATGCACACAGTCGTGACGCAGTACAACAGCGTGCAGCAGTGCTTTGTTGTCGTCGTTGCTCGTTAGAATTGGGACGCCAAGTGCGCTTCTGTAGAGTGAATCGATCTTCTTGAGGTCGTGGTAGAGAAGCTTCTTCAGATATCCGGTGACGAATCTTTTCACTGCCTCTTCACCTTTCGCGACATCGACCAGTGGAAGTTTCGCCTCTCTTAGCGTCTTGTCTGCTGAAATGAGCTTGGAGCGCGCATCTTCGCTTTCCGTCACTGAGTTCACTAGTGTGTCGCAAAGGTATGCCTCCATGGCAGATACATGTTGCGCGAAGATCATCCTGTTAATGAGGCTTTGGCCGTGGTCCTCTCCGAGGCTCGCGAGCAATTCGCATAACTGACAATAGCTCTCTTTGTAGACCGAGTAGGGATACGGCGTGCTTCCTGGATCGCTCCAATCGTCCTGAGGTGGCCAGAACATTGGTGGGTCGACGTCAATGCTGGCGTCAGGAAACTCTTGAAAATTTGCACTGCACTCGCCGTGTGTGAAGTAGACGTAGACTTCGAACTCGGACTCGCAGCTTCTACAGTAAACATGGCTGATATCGTCTGATTGGAGTTCTGAGATATCTTCTGCGGTGGACCAGTTAGGCTCTGGCACACTCATCCGCGCCTCTACATCCGCGTTGCAGGCAGGGCATTGAAACCTGACATCGCTCGAGAATATCTGAACTGTGCCATCATCCTGCATCTCGTCCAACGTATGCTCCTCGAGAGAGTTACTTAATCAGCCTAGCTTCCAACTCTCTTCACTGCTTTGGTACTCCGTTTCTGGAACTGCGTTGATGAAATGTCGAGAGTGCCACTTTTGCACGCTATTTATACACGCCTTCCGATCTCTGATCTGGCTGGAAGCTGCGCGGCGCGCAAACATCACAAATTCTGACCTATTGGGAGAGGATCCTTAACACTATTAGTAATAGTGTTAAATACCCCGCACCTCCAACCTGTGGATCGATAGGGCAGGGGCTGTCTTTCCACTTCGTAATTTAACAGTTTTCGCATATACTGTTAAATATGAGCGAAATGCGCCTCTACGACACCGCCGGGAACCGGCTGTATTTGAATGCCGAAGAACGTGACGTCTTCCTGGCAACAGCACGCCGCCAGACTGCTAGAGATCGGACCCTGTGCGAAACCCTGCACTATACTGGTTGTCGGCCATCCGAGCTCCTGGAGATCACACCGGCACGGGTGGATTTGTCGGGCGGGACCATCACCATTCGCAGTCTAAAGAAGCGCAAGGATGCCTCCGGGGCCTCCAGGATCGTCTATAGGGCCGTACCGGTGCCGCCGGACTATCTGGATACTCTCAACACAGCCCACGGGATCAGAGAGGCGCAGAAGTCCCGCAAACAGGCCAGCATGCCGATCTGGCCCCTCAGCCGGGTGCGGATCTGGCAGATCGTGAAACGGATCATGATTGAGGCGGGGATCCCGGATGCGCCGCATCGTAGCCCAAAGGGCCTGCGGCATGGGTTTGGGATCAACGCGAGCGTAAACGGTGTTCCGCTGAACATGCTCCAGAAATGGATGGGACATGCGCAGCTCAGTACAACCGCGATCTACGCCGATGCTGTCGGCAAAGAAGAGCAAGACATCGCAGCCAGGATGTGGGGGTAGGGGACATGCATCTGACGAGGATCACCCCTGACGCTAATCTCCATCGTTTCTATCGCATAGAGATTGTGCCCGGCCTCTTCGGAGACTGGGGGCTAGTGCGCAATTGGGGGCGCATCGGCAGTTCCGGTCAACTCCGGACCGACTGGTTTGCAACAGAAGCCGAGGCAAAGGATGCCCGCTTCGAGCTGCACATGGCGAAGGCGAAGCGCGGCTACGAGTAGTTGGTCAGAAACGTGTCATACCCGCCGAGGTTCCGACTAAGGGTTTTGACCTAGTCAAGTAACTGATGTTGTGAGGGACGGGGCAAGGGGACAGAAACGACCGTTTTAGACAAAAAGGTTATGTCCACGGGTTTCTGTCAGTTCAACGGAAGCTCGCCTTTTGGCATGCAAGACAAAGCCGTTCTGTTAAGCTGCCTGCATTTATACAGCAGGAGTTGGACTAGCTATGCGTAAGCTTCATTCGGTGCATGACATTGCAAATTCTCCGGAGATGATTTGGGATCAAAGCAACGCTTTTGTAGCATATTTGCTGGTGGGCAGGCAGGATGCACGATACCGCAAGCACGTCGAGCGATACTGGACAGACTACGATCTGATGACCGGAGACTACCTTTATGTTGTGGTCACAGCACTGTTGCCAGAGCGCCGAGACGAGGAAAATCAAGAGGAAATTCTCACCACGGAGCATGAGGTTACGAAAGAACTGCTGAGCAAGTTTGGCCTGACATTCGACAACCTCCCATGCCTCTTATTCATGGAAGGGCCTGAGAGCAAACGGTACTTTTGCTATGAACTCAAACGAGGGGCACTGGACGACGAGAGCATCGCCCAAAGATTTCGCAAAGTCTTCAGTGCTTGCGATCTTCACTGGCCTGGATATGGAAACGCTCGTTCAGAAAGCAGCTTTTCCGCTCTTTACCAAACTCTTCGAGCGCAAAAAGGCCGTGAATTTTTGGGGCCGATTGTCGGCGATCTCACACCAAAGTTTTTGCTGTCGATCATCAAGAAGCTCGTTGGTGTCTAACTGAGCAACTTCACTGTAAAGGCAAAACTCGTACGTTTATGTCACTGGCGAAAATGACCGTTTCTGAAGGTAGATTTTCTGACCAAGATTCCGTATACAGGTGTTCTAGCTACTAACACTCCGATATCAATCCGACAGGCTAAAACATGCGTCAATTATTTACGTCAAGCTGTTGTGTTATAGTTGGCCTTATCTATTCATCGGAGATCGCGCTTGCCCAGAGCAGCTGCCAATTCATTGGTTTTGCCGCTAAAATTTCTTATGCAGACGTTAAGCAGAAGTGTGAGCAAGTTTGCGAGTGCCACCCTGTACCTGGACCAGGGCCCGACGGTACAGGCCAAGTTTGCGAATACCGTCAACAGTGTAATGGTGAAACACCGATATCAGCATCCATGTATGAGTGCGATGGTGAAGTGTTTGCAATAAGTGACTTTCATAGAGTATCTATGTCTTCTTCAAACTGCGACTATCGAAAATCAGATGGACAAATTCGTTGTAACTCCCAGGCTCCCAGCCTGTCTACGGCGTTTCACAATACAGGAATGTCACCCGCTCTTAATGCTGCAATTATGGCCCGTATTTCTGACGAGGAAATATCAACTCTCAGGGAGTTGGCTGTTACTGGAGACACCATAGATGAAATTGGAGATAAGGCTATCCGTGGTGCATTGTCAGAAATCTGCAAGTCTCTTACCGAAGGGAGGCCTTTAGTCGGTATCGATCCAGAGAATGATTGGGTCCGCTGCGTCTTCGATCCGATAACGCTGACTGGCCGGACTGATGTAGTAACCCTGATCACCGACTAGGTTCGCCAAGCACGACGTTCCGAAGTGTTGCGCAGAAAGCGTTCTGCTAGTTACTAGGCAGTCTCGGCAAGTACATCTCTCGCGTCGCGGAAGCTTGTGATACGCTCTAGCCCCCTACCGGAACTGACCTCTGGGTTGCTCGCCTGTTAGCGGCCACAAACCACCGTTTTCGACACTTCGGTGGGTTCTCAGCTCATAGGTATAAACCTCATGTTGCCTCAACCTCGGACGGCCAAAACTGCATAAAGAATTGCCATTGGGGCATAGAGTTCTGGTTTGCCCGCAATCCAACAGCCGGAAGCGTGGCAAAAACTCAGGCCGGTGTAAACAAGGCGGTGGCAAGTCATCAGCGCATGGACGTTGCTTTTGATAACTTCCATCTTTGTCACTAGCTCAGCCATCAGTATTCCCTTTCGAGTTCTGCGCCGGGCCCAGCTGCGGCAGAACCATCAGCGTTGTAAGCTCCGAGGCTGTTATGCTTTCAGATGAGTAAGCCGCTGAGCTCGTCGAAATTTCGATTTCTAAGAAAAAGTAAAAAAAAAATCTGAGCATCCGAAAAGATGCTCTTGTGAGCAGTATCTATTATTAGAAAGCACGCGATACTTGGACGAGGAGTAGCAATGGAGGACGATCTACAGAAGCTATTCAGCGGAGAGGATGGGAAGGTCCTGCTGAAGCGTGTGTACTACTTCTCAAAAAAGTTACATGGACAAGGCGGTTTTACCCTAGCAGACCTTTCGCCTGCAGATGTTGCTCAGGAAGCAATTGTTAAAACACTTGGTGGGGAACGAACATGGGACTCGAAGAAATTTCCTATCTATGTCCACTTACAGTGGACGATTAGAAGCATCTACGCAAACGAACGTCAAAAGCTGAATCTACGATCTGATGAGGCTAGACTGGCGTTGGATCATGTGGAAGTGGTAGTCTCGCGGCACGATGATTTCCTGCATCTCAGAAGCACTTATGAAATGCTATCCGTAGATCATCCCGAACTGGCAAACACCTTCAAATGTGCGACTGAATGGCTTCTCTCAGGTGAGTGCAGCACCGATCAGGAGGTCGCCGATCGGTTAGGTATATCCCAGAGCACCTACTTCGAAAGAAGGGCTAAAATTAGAAAAGTCGTTGATGAATGGGAAGCAGAACGCATCGCGATTCGGACTGAAACCGAAGGAAGAACCTCATGAAACACATCTTGGATGCTCTCTTTAGAAGGGACAAAGATTCTTCTCTAACGGTTCTAGCTGACGAAAAAGGACGTTCAGCTTTGCGTAAAATGAAAGAATACTGGAGCAGCGAACCGCAAACAGAAGAAGCTGTATCAGAAACTGATATAGCTGTTCTATCTATGGCTGCTCTAGATAATTGCGTTGAACAAAGCTGGGGCTCTGAAAGTGTGAAAGAAGCCGACCTGTTCGCCGAGAGTATGATGCAGTCTTTGGGCGTTGAGGCTGGTTTGAGAGGCAGAGATAAATCGGTAGTTAGTGGCGCACTCCACTTCAGTGATACGCTTAAGCCAAGCAATGAAAACAATCAGCCCAGTTGGTGGTCACAGCATTTTCTGCAAGTTGCTTGTTTTGCGGCGCTTATCGCAATAGTAACGGTGCCGTTCTTGCCTGGCGGCGGTTTGAAAACATTGAGTAACCTCTTCAATCCAAGTACAAGAACGGGAGATACAACGCAGCTGCTTGAAGGGTTGCAGCGACCTGATCTGATTGCCGCGATTATGAACGGCGACCACGTCTATCTTCAACAGAATCGGACAGATGTTCTCCTTTATCTGCATAGCTTTACATCAGCTTTGGAGGAGCCGCAGATGGCATTCGTCGCCAGATCACCATCTTTTCCGCAAGATTTACAACTGTCACTGAGCCGTGAACTTCGTATGGCTGTAATGACAGATGAGCAGTTTCTCCGTGATATGTCTCAAAGGGGGATGGCGGCGCTTGGTTCGGGGATGGCAGGTTTGATGCTTGAAAGAAGAAGCCAGATGAATTCTGGGTCTTTCGACCCGGTAAGCGAGATTTTGGCTTTTACCAGTGGGATGTCTCGCCGAAATGAGGAAGTAGCGCTACTAAGAAGGAGTGCCAGGTTTGATGCCATGCGCCTCGTGTTGATGTATGAGGACAACCCAGATGCCTTCAGACAAGTGTATGAAAGCATACTGATGCACGTTCGTGAAAATCTATAGTTTACACTTAATAGCTGTGCATCAAGGCAATATGACTCACAAAAAGGAGATCGCGTCTCGTTGTGACCTTAACAGTGCTTGATGCGCTCACAGAGGTTGCCACTGAACATGCGCAGAGGTGAGCATAGTCAAGGTTTTGTCTTGGGTTTTTTACCTGGGCGAAAACGACCGTTTTTGGCATATAGGTTGGGGTCAAAGTGTGGAGGCGAGACAGCCGCATCGAGTTACGGTGCGGCTGCCTGTTCATACTGTTACTTCAAATCCTCGAAGACACGAGGCTCAAGCGGGTTATGAATTTTACCGCCACCGTTGCTAACCGATCTATTGTTTTGCTGATCATAAAAGCGCCATCCGTCATCAACAGGTGCCTCGATGTAACTTCCTTCTCCAAGACTACGTGGAAGAAATAATTCCCGCGCAACCGTACCCATACCGCCGGTCACAACGCCGAGCGCTAGTGTCTGAGCACCACCCACGGCAAAACGTTTAGCGGCATGAGAAACGTCGCTTGCAGAGCTGCTTCCCGGTGTCGCAAGAGCAATAGCTATTAGCAAAGTTGCTGCTGCATTTTTTAATCTCATCGACCAATCTCCCGTAGCATACCTGGAAATTTGATGTCCCAGGGAAGCCGGATATGGAGATGCGTTGGTGCTTTTGAAGAGTTTGACACAATTTTTGTGCGCGTTGGTCAAACCTGATGTAGCCTTGCATCAACGATCAGGCGGTGCTGTGTACCGAGATAGACCGTCACTCTTTTCTCACCAAGTTCTTTTGCTTTCTGATAAATGTTAAAATCTTATTGTTCATATGAAACGTTATCGCACCTCTGGCGAGCCAGTAAAAATAACATAATAAAGCTTACAGGATACCTTATATTGCCCTTCCTGCGTCCCCCTAGCGCAGATATTGTATGTGCGTTAGATCTGTAGCGGCGAGTTTATGCGAGGGAGTACCATGCACGATATCGACCTGAGAGAGATGACCTTTGAAGAGCTTGCAGCGCTCGAAAAGGATGTAGCCAAAGCCAAGAAGACTTACACAGACCGAAAGAAGAAAGAGGCCCTGGCTGCGGCAGAGGCAGCGGCGCGGGAACACGGGTTTTCACTGGCAGAACTGTCCAATGGGGCGAAAGCGAAGCCTGTTTCGGTGCCGAAGTATCAGCACCCCGAAAATCCCAGCCTCACCTGGACAGGACGTGGCCGAAAACCGAACTGGTTTACTGAAGCCATCGAGAGCGGCGTCAACGAAAGCGATCTTCTGATTGCTTAGCCCGAGTAAGACGGCTGCCCCCGGCGTAAGTAGCTAAAAGGACCGCCCCTGCCTTTTTCAGCCTGCGTTCGTGACATAGCGATCGATCTGAAGGACCGCCTCCCGCATCGCAGCCTCAAGCGCCTCCTGGGACGGCATGCCGGTGCGCCAGGTGAAGGCATAGAGATGGATGGCATCCTCCGCTCCGCTGCCCTCGTCCGTCCAGAAGAACGCCCCCTCGCGCACGCTCTCGATCGGGAAATCGCCGGTCGTCCATCGCGCAGTGAACCGCGGAGATCCTAGATGCGTGATTTGCATGCCCCCATCCGGATGGTTGTCGATCTGCCAGCTCATGGGCGGGGGCCTTCGCTCATGGCCGTGCCGCGATCGAGCTGGCCCTCTGCCTCAGGCGCAGGGCCTGGCTGTTCCGGTTGGAGCTCATGCAGATAAGTCGCCGCTCTTTGCGCATGGGCCGAGGCTGTGAAAATCGCACGCTTGTCGTTCTTCAGCACCTTGAGCCAGGACGCGATATAGCTGGCATGGTCTTCCCGCAGCTCCAGTGTGATCCCAAGATCTGCGGAGAGAAACGCGGAGCCGATCTCGGCGACGAGCTCTTCCATGGCATAGCCTTCATCGCCCCATCGCTTGCGACCGAACCCGCGGTCCATCCGCTGCGGGTGCTTGGTCCAATGCACGGTCTCATGCAGCAGCGTGGCATAGTAGCTTTCCGGATCGCGGAAGAACGCGAAGGGCGGCATCTGGATCCGGTCTTGTGAGGGCATGTAGAAGGCTTTGTTGCCGCCGTGGGATATGCTGGCCCCTGTTGCGGCCAGGAAGGCCTCCACAGGCGCGATACGCTCAACCGGGTCGAGGACCGGATCTTGTGCCTTGGCGTAGTAATGGGCGGGCAAGGCGTCGATCTGGTCGACATTGAAGACGGTGTAGCCCTTCATGAAAGGGATCGCGCGGGTCGCGTCCTCGCCGGTCTCTTCATCGGTCTCGGTTTTGGTGATCTTGTTGGCATAAACGACCAGGCTGCCCTTCTCGCCTTTGCGGACATGACCGCCCAGCTCGCGGGCCTGGCGGAAGGTCATCCAGATCGGGGCGGTGTATCCGGCAGCCTCAGCTTCCATCCAAAGCATGAAGATGTTGATCCCGGAATAGGGCTGGCCGTTATAGCGCAGAGGCCGTGTGATCCGTCCGGCGGCATGCTCGGCGTTCCAGGGCTTCATCCAGGGTCGGGTTCCGGCCTCCAAGCTCTCAATGATACGGGTGGTTATGCGGTCATAGATATCGTCCTTCATGATTGGTCCTTTCAAATCTCATTCTTGTCTCCTGTGCTGATGCGGATGGGAGGGGGCTATTGCCCCTCTCCCTGCTCGGTCTCTTCGCGCAAGACGATGCGACCGGGTTTCTGGGGCATGTACTCCAGATCGATGTTGAAGCCCTTGCCATCCTTGTGGCTCCAGGCGGCACCGATGCGGGTCCAATTGGACTGCTCGCCTTCGCCGGTGACGTGAAAGAGCCTGTGGCTCGGGCGGTTGGGGGTTATGGTTTGTTGGTCTGCCATAGCGTCCTCCTCGGATTTGCTGGTGTTGGATCAAGACACGCGACCATCGCGGCCTTGATGGCACGAACAGACCCTGTCCCAGTGGGCGGAGCTGCAAGGGGATACACGGTGGCCAAGGGCCAGGGGTGCGGGCCACCCTTGCAGGTCAGACCGGACAGGGTCTCGTTGCCTCTCTCAAGGCCCGCTATGCGTTGCTGAAGAGATCCAGTCACTTCAGCAAAGCGGCTGGAGGGTCTTATGCAGACCTCTCAGGCCATCTCCCTGCGCGGACGCACTGCATTACATCGGCAAGGCACCCTGCGGCGCGCGGAGCTCATCGCGGGCACCTGATCATGGCACAGAATGAACGTTCCTTACAAATGAATCATTACACCGCGCAGAAACCGCCAGCCAAAAGAGATCACAATATAATATTATTATATTTGGAAAACATATTTAGCATATATCTGTTGAGATTAACTCTCTCAAATCCGAAACATGCAAGAACACAGGCTTTACAACACCTTTAACTAGGACTCTAGACCACACTGTACTCCTATAATGAACATCTAAGACTTGGACGCAAGTACTGGCATCAAGGAAAAATTTTGAACTTCTCACCAGGCTTAGACTTATTTTTGAATCCTCACTCCACCTTTCATTTGGGCTTGCAGACTCTGACCAATAAAGCGGCCTTTCAACTATGTGAGTATATTTTAAATTATCATTGTGCTGAGAAATTTTTTCCTCTCTTCTCTCTATTGACCTAGCCCCCACTCCAAGAAGATCATTTTTTATTATATAAGGAAGTGCATTCACAAATAAAATAGAGATCCCAAAAAACACCCAGCCATACAACTTACTATTATCGGACTTGAAAAATATTGCCGACAGGAAACTGACAATCGCGGCAATTATCATTATTGGCAATATAGCCACAAAAAATGTCACAAAATCAAAAAATCTCTCCTGGAATAATGAGTGTAGTAAATGACCAAAGGTAATGGTTAAGAATATAAGAAAGCAAGAAAGAATATACCCATCTACATCGTATTTTTTTCGATCACTCAATTTATTTCTCCTTCCGAGGTTTATACATCCTGAAACCTCGATTGCTCTGAGGGAAGTATTCTGCCATCCACTTGTTTAGTTTTTCACCCAATCTCGAACCCCCGCCCACGATCACGATCTCTATCCCGTGCCTGAGCTTTGAACATCTTCTCGACCTTGGCGATGTTCTGATCGAGCTTCTTCTCGGCTGCCTCACGCTCTGCCGCCCGGGCCTGGCGCTTCCGATCGGCCTTCTGCTCCGCTGTCCGGTTCTCCACCGCCTGGCGCGCAAGAGCGGGCGCATGGGCCGCTTTGAGCTCTCGCTGCATAGTTAGGTGCCGCGCGTCCATGGGAGCCGTATGTGCGCTCCTGTGGCGCTTGTGGGCCGCTACGAGCTCTTGCCTCTCCTCCTTATGGCGATCCTTCAGCTCCTGGTGCTCTGAGGCCTGTTTCTGGCGCGTGCGCCCTGTCACATCGATCAGGCGCAGCACGCGGGCTCCAAGCCGCCCCTGGCCCTGTGCCAGGGCCTCGCGTTCGGATCTGTGGCGCTCTGCGAGGCTGGCCCGCTTGCTGGCCCAGTCCTTGCGCAGCAGGGCATTGAGATCCCGGCGTTCGGCCTTCTGGGCCTGGCGTATTTCCGTCAGCTCCGATCGATAGGCCGCCTTCAGTTTCCGGTATTCCTGGGTCCGCGCACGGGCCTCCAGGATCAGCTGCTTTTCCACGGCGTCATCGAGCGCTTTCTGCTGGCGCTGCATCTTGGCGGTCTCGCGGATCCGGAAGTCTTTGGAGCGTGTTGCCTTCTCCAGGTTGAGATCGACAATCTCCGCATGCCGGTCCTTCCGTGTCCGACCCTCATCGATGCCAGGATAGTCGATCACCCGCCCTTGCCCTGTCTCTTTGATCTTGGACTGGGGTCGCGTGACAAACTCCTCCACATGGGCGGCCTGGGGGCCGATATGGATTGTGGGCTCCCGATCGATGCCCTGGGCCTCCAGGGACCGCCGATCAATGCGCGCCTCATGCCCGGCCCGCTCTAGGGCGGCATTGGCATGGATCTCCCACTTCGCACGGACCCATTCGACGGCTTTGGACTCCAGTCCTGCCTTGCTCCGATCGCGGGGAGAGTCCGAGAGGCGCAAGACACGTTTGCCGGTTTCAATATCACGATCGCGGATCACCAGGTGGCAGTGGGGGTTGTGCGCATCCTTCCCCTCCGCATGGATCGCCGCAAACCAGGCCACGCGATTGCCGGTGAGATCCTGGGCGAAGTCCTGGACCAGCTGCATCCGCTGCTCAGAGCTGAGCTCCCGCGGAAGCGCTATCCGCACCTTATCGATCACACGGGCGTTTTTGCGATCGCTCAACTCCGCCCGGTTCATCCAGGCGCGCGCTTCATTGGGATCTGTTGGCATATGCTGAGAGACAAGCTCAGGCCGCGCCCCATCGCGGGCGATATAGAGCAGATGCGCTCCGGCGGTGCCTGGCGCGTGGGTCGTGCGTCCGATGCTCTTGAGGTTCAGCGAATAGATCGCCATGCCTCTTACCCTCCATCACTGCCATACCCCTTGAGAGACGCGTTTAGACATGCGCGCCCCATGACGCTCCAAGGGTGCGGGACAGAGATGTCCCGCGCGGGGGAACGCCGCTTCAAGAGCCTGGGTCGAGAGCGCCCCCATGCGGCAAGCCGAGACCCAGGTGATGGATCAACGCTGCCCTCGATGGGCAGCAGGGATCCGTTCTTCTCAGCCCGCCTGACACCGCATATTCGGGTCACATCCGCGCTGCCTGCGCACGGGTTTTGGAACAAAACCCAAAAGTGCGCTCTACTCTTTACTCAGATTCACCGACTCGCGCCAAGGGTGCCAGTGACACATCCAGCTATCCACAGCTTTTTGCAACGGCCAAGCTCACCCAATCGCCTGCGATTTGAGCACATCCGTTGCCCCTGACGGCGGCTGCGGCCCTCGATGGGCCGCAGGTGGCGATGCGCGCCGGTCCCGCTTGCGGGCATCCCGCGCGCTGTTAAGCTCAGGCTTACTAGAGATACCGATTGAGGGATCTATGCATTTTTCAGACCTTCCTCGGGGGATACCAGGTACGGGAGCGGATCAGGGCCAAGCACCACGTGCTTTGTGGTTATCACCGCGCGTTGTGCAAGAGCACGCGTTTTGGAGTTACGAAACCGGAAAGGTATTCTTAGGTGTCTCCGGTCAACAAGTGATCGGTGTATCCGACAATAGACATCTACTTACGATTGCTGGCTCAAGGTCAGGCAAAGGGACCTCAGCAATTGTGCCAAACCTACTCCTTTACCCTGGCTCAGTGCTGGTCATCGATCCCAAGGGCGAGAATGCCTCTCTAACCGCTGAGCGGCGGGGCAAGGGCAACGGGATCCCTGAAGGTGGGCTGCACCAGGACGTCTATGTGATCGATCCCTTTGGTGTGGCAAAAGTTGATGATGCTTATCGAGCAGGCTTCAACCCTCTGGCAGGGCTCGATCCAAGAAACGATGTTTTCATCGATGAGTGCGATGCGATCGCCGATGCCCTAGTCGTTCAGGAAGGCAAAGGTGACAACGCGCATTTTTACGACAGCGCGCGGCTTGTGCTGCGGGGGTACATCGCTTGGGTCGCAACTCACGCGGATGTCCAAGACAAGACCCTCAACGAAGTCCGCCGCCTGATCTTTCTGCCACGATTGGACTCCGATGAGATCCCCGAGGGTGCAGCGATTGAAGTACCGGATGTGAATAATCCACAATTGTCTTTCAACGCACTCAACGTCATGATGCGCATGGACGAACGTTTCGCCCACGGGATCCCCTTTGAGGCCGCCTCGACACTTGCCAGCATGGGAGAGCGCGAATTCGGCAGTGTGATGTCCACCATTCGCAACCAGATCGGCTTTATCTCCTCTCCACCGATGTCCCGTGTCCTGGCAGGCCAAGGCCGTACGCCCGATATCACATCCTGGAAGCACGGTTCTCAATCCGTCTATCTGTGCTTACCCGCCGGACGGTTACATCGGCATTTCCGCTTCTTCCGGCTGTTCATCAACCGGCTCATGAACGCGATTGAGGCCGATGAAAGGCAACCCCAGACACCTGCCCTCCTGATTCTCGATGAGATGCATGTCCTGGGCCATATGAAGGCCCTGGAGACTGCTGCCGGGCTTATCGCAGGCTTCGGGGTCAGGATCTGGTCATTCTTCCAGGATCTCTCACAGCTTAAACGAATATATGGTGAGGGTTGGGAAACATTCCTGGGTAACTCTGGGATTTTCCAAACATTTGGTCTAAACGATTTTGGCTCTCTAAAGTATGTATCAGAACGTCTGGGAGTTTCGTCTACGCTTTCAATCACACAGCAAGAACAAAATGTGAGTGCCGCCGCCCAAGGCTTCTCCGGAAAATCACAATCGATTCAGCAAAGCCCGTTACTAAGTCCAGAAGAGATTGCATACTTTTTTTCTCGCCAGTCAGAAAATCAGTTGATTATCTATCCTGGATCAGATCCAATTATGATACATCGCTTACCGTACACATCGAAGTTTTTTCAGGGTTTTCGGAGTATATAATCCTTATGCAATATGTGGATACTTCCCCACCCAGTTTGCTTACGCTGCACCATTATGATGGACACACAGCAAAAGTTTCGTTTAGAACCTTTAATCCAAACATTATGCTTCGAATTTTATTGTTACCTATAATCGGCTTGTGGCTTTTAACTATTGGATTTATAGGCATATCAGCGCAAGGAGACAATTTTCTCTTAGCCCTATTATTTATAATACTCTTTATTTCTACTCCCTTTATTGTAATTCGGGTCTATTTCCCCCGCATATACATAAAAATTGACTCTTCAAAAATTACAATTGGGAAGAGTTCTTACGAACGCAAGCTATGGGGTGGCTTTCGCCCACTGCCTCAATCTGTCCTCGGGTTTCAATACCATGGAAATTTAAAAAGTACTCGATTCCAGTTAGGATCAGGAGCAAAAGATACATATTTGGATCAAGAAGAAGTGTTGAGCATAGATGCTATAGTTATATGGCTTAATGATCTCGTAGATGATACCGGAGTAAGCAATGTGCTGGCATCAGCTTTTGACAATGGAAGTCGGGATTTTAAATTCTAATGGACGAATTGAAAAGCTTGAAAGAAGAACAAAAGTCACCACGCACTGGCAGGCTATATGTCTACGAAGAGGCGCCAAAGGGCAATATATTTAAAAGATCTTTCAAATCTCTCTTCCCGCTGAAACCAAAATTTCTGCTAACTATTTTTCATTTTATAATTGCATGCATAGTAGGTTTCGCAGGTATGTTGTCTAGTATGGCAATTGATTTTTATCTAGTAGATATACTCTATGAATATGGCGTCGGTTATAGATCTGCGGCGCCAGATAGTTTTTTACCTCACTCTATAGCAGGGGTGCTTTCATTTGTATTATCTTTTTTTGGCCTATACCGAATTGGTATTCGGAAGCGTTTGCGCGCTCAAATATAAAGACTAACCAATCTCCTGATCTTTGGACCGTTGCATCTGAGCTGTCTGCCCATGAGCCTGACGAAAGGCTTTCGCATAGTCACTTTGTGAGAATTCGGGACGATCGCCGCTCGGCTCCGGTTCTTTTGTGCCAGCCATCTCTCGGATCTCATCCATTGATCTGACTTGCTGTCCTTCGGCCTCAGACTGTCGATCAACCTCCGGATCACCACTTCTGATTGCAATAGGACGGGTGTGTGGTTCAGGTTCAGGATCCAATCTCTGTGAACTCGACGCTTGTTGAGACTGATCACCGGTTTGAATCGTCCTGCTTGCCCCGCCGAGTGACAAGCCTGGCGGAGCGCTCGGGCGCGCAACAGACCCCGTTGGTGCAACATCATCACGGGAGAGGTCTTTGGGCTTATGCTGAGGGTCGGCGTTATCCTTCTTCGCGCCCTTATCTCTATCGTCGCTCATGTGCCCTGCCCTTTACCTGACTGCGTCCAGGGCAAGAGTGAAAGACGTTCTGCTACATGTCTACAAGATAAGGCTCAGGTGCAGGTGGACACCATGGCGGGCGGGGTTCTCCTGCGCGTTCGCGGTCCAAGAATGTCTTCACGATCCCTTTCTGAAACCAGGCGTTCAAACACCCCTCGGAGGGTCTGTATCCTCGGTGGTTTTCGCGGAAGAAGTCATTGGTATCGAAGTCGTAATAGGCCCCGTACCAGTCCACATAAGCCCAAGAGATGCGCTCTAGAACGACTGTGATGGGAGATCCGAAGCAGTCAGAAACCTGGCGACCGATTTCTTCATAAGGATCCTCGTCAAAATAGTCCCACCAGGTTTCTTCTATCATAGATTATGATAGCAAATTCAGTGCTGTATAGCAAATTTAGACGTCTCCGCTACTCGATTTCTTGATCCTTCGCTTTTTGGGGTTGCGCAGAGCTTTCTTGGGACTGTCGTAGAGCCTTGGCGTAGTCTTCTTGGATGAACTGGGGACGATCATAGCTTTCGTCCTGGATCTCAAGGCTAGGATCACTCTCAAGCGCACCACGGATGCACGCACTCATCTTGTTGTAGTCCCCTTCATGGGACCGAATGGAGGCTTCCATCCACGCGTCAGGTTCAAGCTTGCGCAGATCAATCCGGTGACCTGCCTGCTCCCCAAACTGGCTGAGATACTGCAGTTGTGTTCGGCCATTCCCCTCTCGGAAGGGATGGATGTGATTGATGTCTCCGATGATTTGCCCGGCCTGGTGTGCAAACTGGTCTGGGCTCAAGTCCTTTAGATGGTTCTGAGCCGCCAGGCGACGGTGAACGTCTGCCATACCGGTTTCTATGAACTGCCGCGGAATGAACTGAGATCCACCCTTGCTGATCTCGACGGTGCGCGTCTCGCCGGCCCAATCGTAGGTATCCTGGAAAATGTGCCCATGGATGGCTTTGAGATGCGCGAGATCGAAGTCACCTCTGGGGCAGCCTTGGCTGATCCGGAGTGCCGAACTTCGACGCTCGACCCGATCAAGAATGCTTGCATCTTTGATACCGAACTTATTGCGAAGAACGTCATATTCCGGTGGATAACAATAAACCGGGTCGCTCATTCAGCCTTTTGGCCAGTGGCGAGTGCTTGCGCTTTTGCATTCAAAAAAGCAATGCATTGTTCGTCTGTCCACTGCTCGCGCTCAAACATTTCGAAGATAGCGATATCTTCTGCATCCAGAGGATTTCCCTCCATCTCCTGAAGATGCACAGCTTCCAAGAATCGCTTTCGCCTATCTCTAAGATCTTGGTCCGTATGTTCTTTTTTATGCATCAACATACAGTAAGAATATCATGAACCGCGCATGCTTGGCAAATTTCGCCGCGCCTGGCGGCGCGCCCCGGCTTCTCGCGGGGGCTCAAGCGCCGGGGGATGTTGGAACCGCCCTTTCGGTTGATCGCATGACTTACCCTGCGATGGGTCTTTCCTCCCCCTCGCGCACCCCCTCCGCTCGCCGCATGGCAGACCCCGAAAGGACGTTGTCTTTCGGGGTGCTGGAATAGGCTGTTGGACGGTCATGGGTCCGGTTCAAGCACAATAGCCCTCAACCGTGGCTCGGTCGCTATACGCTCCCTGCGCCCGCACCCCTTGAGGGACGATTGTCCTTGAGCCTGCCCCCTGCCCTATAGAGCTTATGGCTGTGCTCTTAGCGAGAGATACGCCTGGGTGAAGGCCGGATCTGTCTCAAAGGGCAACCACTTTAAAAACTGATCCCCGATGATCATGGCCCCTGCGATCTTACGGCAAGATCGATGATTGCCATAAAGAACAACGGGTCTCTCAGCTGCGTTGGCTTGAAAGAAAGTCTTGGCTGCCTCTGCAACGCATACAGCATTGGTGCTGTACCCTGTCATAGGATGATAGATCGTATAGTACTTGGCCCGGTCCTGGTTACTCATCCAGTCAGACTAAACCAGTTATGCAAGGTTTTCAGAGACGATTTTGAGGCTGTTCCGCCTCTTTTGAACACGCCATGCGTGATTGTATGGATGTTGAAACTCTGATTTCACGTGGTTGGTAAGCTGATCGATCTCGTCAGAGGTGAGGTTGTTGTCTTCGGCATACTCAAGAAGTTTTACTGAAAGGTCAGCTAAACAACGGCGATTCTCTTCGGTCATCTCAGGGAGATGCTCCGCAAGTTTTTTCATTATCGTTTCATGGAAATTTTGGTGTGCAGTCATGCCTAAACTTACCGCATTTCCCTCGCCTAATCTCTAGGAATGTATTCCTTTTGGAATAGGTCAGATTTGGGAAAGTGCCTGTCCGTCGGGTCGCTGTTGCTGATCACTAAAAGAGCCGTGACAGGTTCTCCGTCAAGGCGGCGAAGCCCCTGCGTAGCAGGTTGCCTTGATGGGGGTTCTGTCATGGATCAGTGATCATTCTGCGACTGCGTTCCCGATGGCCTTGGCACGTCATGGCTGTCTTGAGGTGAGCAAGAGCGAACCAGCCTCGTGCGTCTGATGCAAAGGCTTTATTCTGTGTGTGTTAAGTATGTGTTAAATATAGTGTTAAGCTGTGGAAAACCCTTCATAAGCCACTGTTTTAAAAGATGAAAAACAAACCCCAGGTAACTAATACCACGAATCTCGGTAACTAATACCACGAACTTTGGTACCTGAAACCACGAATCCTCGTGTAGGTAACTAATACCACGAATTTAGCTGTGGGTAACTAATACCACGAAGCTTGACAGGCGGTACCTGAAACCACGAATATCTTACCATGGTACCTGAAACCACGAAAATGGATCTCTTCGGCCATGCCGACACCAAGGACGAGAAGGTCTCCCCTGCCCTTCTGCCTGATCGTCATCCGCAACATGATCTGTTCATCTGTGATGTTGCTGACGCTATTCTCAAGGATGTGATGGCGCAGATGGAGCACCCGTTTTACTCGCTCTCAAAGAAGCCTGAGACGAACGTGCGTCGCTATGAACATAATGGACATTGGTTGGAAATAACGCCTAGTGTCAAAGGATTAGCGACGATCTACGACAAGGACATCCTGATCTATTGCATTTCCCAACTGATGCATAAGCTTAATAATGGTGAGAAGGTCTCCAGGCGTGTTCGTATTAACAGCCGTGATCTGCTTATCTTCACTAATCGCGGAACTTCTGGGCGTGATTACATGGCTTTGCAGGAGGCCCTAGAACGTATTCGTGGAACAACCATCTCCACAAACATCAGAACCGGGGATGAAGAACAGATCGACACGTTCGGTCTGATTGAAGCTTCATCGATCCGGCGCAAGCATGGGCTGGATGGGCGGCTCCTGTGGTGTGAAATCACGCTGTCGGAATGGGTTTTCAATGCGATCCGCAAGGAAGAGGTCCTCACCCTTCATCGGGATTACTTCCGGCTGCGCAAGCCTTTGGAGCGGCGGATCTATGAACTTGCGCGCAAGCACTGTGGTCAACAGGATGAGTGGAAAGTCTCGCTCCAGGTGCTTTTGAAGAAATCAGGCTCGCAGAGTCCTGAGAAGCGTTTCCGTCAGATGATCAAGGACCTTGTCGAGTATGATCACCTGCCCGACTACAGCGTTACCTTCAGCCCTGAGACCGATATGGTGACATTCCTCAATCGTGGCACCATGCACGCAGCGATCGAAGAGCATATTTGGACCGGTATTTTAGACCCAGATGCCTATCATGACGCGCGCATGGTCGCTCCAGGATGGGATGTCCGCCAGATCGAGGCATCCTGGCGAGCTTGGTTGGGAGAGAACGAGATTGAGCCAAAGCGCCCCGCTGCGCATTTCATCAAGTTCTGCAAGTCCTGGTATGAAAAGCGCGGCACTCCATAACTCCATCAGATACCAAAGGGTACCATAAGGTACGGTACTATACCCTTTCATACCATTGGCTTGCCTATAGTATCCTACTCAAGAATATGGTACTTTTCTGATTGAGGCGTGCGTGAAAGACATGCCCATCGAGCAAAGAAAGAGAATAATCATGCCTGTCATTGCCTTCGCAAATTCGAAGGGTGGCAGCGGGAAAACCACAAGCGCGCTTCTGCTCGCCTGTGCTCTCGCTGAGACCAAACCAACAACCATCATTGATGCTGATCCGCGTCACCCGATCTCAACCTGGGCTCGGATGCCTGGAAAACCGGATCGGCTGAGCGTGGTGACGAACCAGTCTGAGAAAACAATCCTTGACGAGATTGAAGCGGCATCCACGAAAGACCCATTTGTCATCATCGATCTGGAGGGCACCGCGTCACGCCTGATGAGCTACGCTATCAGCCAGGCGGATCTTGTGATCATCCCACTGAAGGAACAACAGCAAGATGCGCTCGCGGCCCTCGATGTTATCCAGGAGATCCACCGCGATATGAAAGCCACGCGGCGGAAGATCCCTTACGCGGTACTTTTCACACAAAGCCGAGCTGCCGTGAAATCAAGGACCGCACGCCACATCGCAGCCCAGTTCCGCGAAAATGACCAGATCGACACATTTGGCGTTGAGATCCATGAGCGCGATGCGTTTGCAGCGATATTCTCTATCGGTGGCGCAGTTTCTCACCTGGATCCAAAGAAGGTGAACGGTCTCGATAAGGCGCTTGAGAACATTGAAGGCTTCCGTAACGAAGTGATCCGCAAGCTCCGTGCTTTGACTGCAGAAAGTGATGGGAGGGCCGTAGCATGAGCACCCAAGAGCGGACAGCGCTGAACATCCCAAGCTTCGAGGAGCCCATGGATCAACTGGATGATTTTGCTCCGAGACCGCCGGTAGGGCAGGGGGGTACCATAACCGCTAAAGCGATCGATGCTGTGTCTTCGTTTCCGAGCCGAGAAGCTGCCACCGATGCGCAGCTGAACTTGAAGGGTCCGCGTCCAGTCCTCGAACGCTTCAAAGCGATGTGCAAAGCGGATCGACGAGCCTACTACGATATGCTTGAAATCCTTATGGATTCCTATGAAGGGACAACACCCAAGAGGTAGTGGCGCAAAGCTCGATCTTGTCAGATGAGATGCCGCCCTGGATCCATGCGTTGGTGCAGTATCCGCAGCACGAAGATGCCGTGACTGCCGACCGTGTAGTAGATGGAGTGGCTTTCATAGGCTAAGCGGCGAACCCCGGCCTTTACCTCGTCGTACCGTCGCCCGAGCTTGGGGCTTGAAGCGATCACCTTGAAGCGTTCTTCGAGCTCATCAACATAGCGATCTGCCTGTCGAGCGCCAAAGTTCTCAACGGTGTAGAGATAGATGTCGATAACGTCTTGTTCTGCGTCCTTTGAAAGCCTGTATTCAGTCACTCACTAGACCTTGGTCACGTGCCTGTTTTCTCGCCTCCGCAACCAGATCCTGCATGGATCTGTCGCCAAAGCCGCCTGCCTCAGCCCTCTCCAACATGGCGCTCAGCTCAGATATCGCATTCTGCTTTCGCTCCTGGTCATGACGCACAAGATCCCGAAAGTACTCACTAACATTGCCATAGCGACCGGTCTCAACTTGGGCCTCTACCCAGGCATGCATCTGATCCGGCACTGAGATCGTCAATCTGCTCATAAGAAACTCCTTCATAATTAATCATAACAGATCATACTATCTTCAGCAACAACAGGATCGCTCATGCTTGGAAAGCAAAGCTCCAACTTGAAAGGGCAGGGCAGGGCGCGACTGAACATACAAGGGCCTATGAGGCTTTTGTGGTCCCAAGTGGGTCTGGGACAAGGTTTTCCTCACACATCAGACGAGCTTCTTCGGCTTGTAATCCTGCCAACTTATCTGCTCGTTCGTTGTGCGGATCCCCCGCATGCCCCTTTATCCAGGTGATTTTCACGCGGCGTTTTTGGGCTTCCGCCTCAAACTCCTTCCAGAGATCACTGTTTTGTTTTACCACAGCACCTTCGTTACGAACATTGTGGACGTATTGACTGTCCGTTCGGATGATCACTGACGCCCCGGCTTCTGTGCAGCGAAGAGCTTCGATAACAGCTGTGAGTTCCATACGATTGTTGGTCGTAGCTAGGTCATAGCCTGCACGCTCTTCGCCACTATCGTGAACAACCAACGCCCAACCCCCAGGTCGACGTTCCTTTTTCTTCTGTCGCTTGCCGCTGCATAGCGCGCCGTCGGTCGAAATCGTGACTGTGGCTGCTGAGGTTCTAAAGCGACCCCCTGCATCGACTTGGAAGGGAACGTCATCAAACGATTTTGCCTCAATGTCAGTTAAAAGACCGACACCACCCATCCGTCTGCGCGCCTTGCGGTCCGCACCTTCCATCTCGCGCGCGAACCATGAGCGAAAATCGTCTAGAGTTTCGTCAATGGCCCGATCCAGATCATCCATGGTTGCCATGCTGTTGCAGTATGCGAAGGACTCTCCCCAACCGCGCAAAACACGGTCTACCAACACCAAGGTCTGAGCATACCTTTGCCTCGCCGCGAAACTGTCCTCCGTTTTTCGGACCTCGCGGATGGCACCACGACCAGCAGAAAAATGATTTCGCACAGTTTCTAGAATACCTTGTCTCGCACTGCGGGAAGGCTGAAGCAAACCAGGTCTGCAATTATAGCCTAGGAAGTCGAAGCCATCGTCAACGTGTCCTTGCTGGGCCTTGTCCGGCGACACATTGCTCGCAAATGGATCGTGACACCTTAGGTCAAGTTCAGCGAGATAGTTGCGAGCATTGTTGAATGCTTTGCGAACCTTCGTTTGAGTTGTTCCTAAAAGAACAAAATCATCAATGAACCTGGCGCACAGAACGCCCCTTTCATTGAATCGTTCATCAAAAGGCTGAAGAAGAATGTTTCCAAACAAAGGGGAAAGGGGAGAGCCTTGCGCAACGCCTTGTTCGTCCGTCGGAAATACGCGCCTATCTTCCCCCAAGACTTCTTCATTTCCAAGAGTGACAGTGGTGGCTTCTTCCAAGAGCGCTAGAAGGCGGGTATCATCCGTGTCCTGTTTGATCCGATCCAGAACAGACTTGCGAGGAATCCCATCAAAGAAGCCAGAAATATCAGAACGAATGTAGTAGGTGTGCCCTGTTTCAAAAGCATCGTACAGGAACTTGAGAGCATGCGGCACAGAGCGATGTGGAACCCCACCGAAACTACTTGGCTGCTTGCCAGCCTGTCGTGCTATTTCAACCTTGTCTTGGAGAACATCGAGTAAGGCTCGCTCAACCACGCGGTTGTGAACAGAGGCCATGACAATCCCGCGTTTCCCTCCGCTACTCTTGGTTTTCAGAACGCCTTTTTGCGGATCGAACTTAAATTCACCGCTTCGTAAGCGAGATTGAATGCGGCTGATGTTGCGATTTGTGGTGCGTTCAAAGTCTTCTATCGCTTGTCGTGTTTCGTCTGCCTTGGACCTAAGTCCATTGCTTCGAATACGTCGCCATGCCTTGTGAAGAGTGTCTTGCTTAGTACATTGGTCAAATAATCTTCCCATTCTATGCGGTTCTCTCTGGCGGACGCATCGGTATGCCTCGTCCTGCCTCTGAAGCTGCCTGTTGCTCGTCAGGACCGCACCTTGCATCCGATAGATGCCCTGCGACGGCGACCTGAACGGGCGCTCGGGACGCAATGTCCTTCGGCCCGCCGCGACCCCCCAAGTGTCCGGCGCTCAAGATGA
>NZ_JBNAGH010000022.1:0-8909 GCF_049801095.1 Dinoroseobacter sp. S76
ACCCTCCCTACTTTCCGCTCATACCCTCCCTACTTTCCGCTCATACCCTCCCTACTTTCCGCTCATACCCTCCCTAGCTTCCGCTCATACCCTCCCTACTTTCCTCTTTTACCCTCCCTAGCTTCCGCTTTTGGGCCACAGTGTCAGTGTCCTAAGTATCCAGTGGTAAGAACACTACCACTGGACACTGGATACTTAGGACACTCGCACCTTTGGTGCCCCTGTTCGTAAACATGGAATCCGCCAAAGGCGGATACTCTGGCCGCTATATGTGGCCTTCGGCCACACGCG
Source organism: Dinoroseobacter sp. S76 (assembly GCF_049801095.1). Taxonomy (NCBI): domain Bacteria; kingdom Pseudomonadati; phylum Pseudomonadota; class Alphaproteobacteria; order Rhodobacterales; family Roseobacteraceae; genus Dinoroseobacter; species Dinoroseobacter sp. S76. The sequence goes on from NZ_JBNAGH010000022.1 coordinate 292, forward strand.
GCCTGGTTGCGCTTCGCACAACAAAAAGCATGAGAGATTTCCTGGCTGCATCCGTCTAGCCGTTCGCTGATTGATCCCTGGCCCAAGTCAGGCCATCCATCAAGGCAACCTGCTGCGCAGGGGCTACGCCACCTTGACGGATAACCTGCCGTGGTCCTTATCGGGATCAGCGAAGCGGCGACGGAAAGCATGGGAAATCAAACCAGGCCCATGCCAACAGGGAAAATTTGAACCCATGGAATCAAAGATCTGCAATGCGGCCCCGAGGAAACAGGCATCTTCAACCACCTGTCCTCATGCCCTAAGAGCTGAATATCGTCCTATTGACAGTTGTTGCATGTTGTGCAACAATAAATTTATATGATAAAAACCATTAAACACAAAGGCTTAAAGCGGTACTATGAGCGGGGAGATAAAAGCAAACTACCCGCTGATCGCATGGCACGCATTCGCCTTGTGATGACTGTATTGGATACAGCCAATGAACTGGCTGATATTGATAGGCCAGGTTGGCGGCTACACCCCCTCAAGGGTGATCTGCAAGGGTTTTATGCAATTGATATTACAGGAAATTATAGGATGATCTTCCGCTTTGAAGACGGAGATATTTGGGATTTAGACTACACGGATTATCACTGAAAGGAGGACTGCCATGCCCATGTTTGACCCAGCACACCCAGGAGAGGTTATCAAAAGCGATATTGAATGCCTTGGGATCACTATGACCGATGCTGCAGCGGCACTCGGTATCGATAAGTCGATGCTCAGCCGCGTGATCAATGGTCACTCTGCAGTAACAGCAGAAATGGCCCTTCGGTTGGAAAGCGTCATTGGTGGCACCGCAGAGCATTACCTACGGATGCAAAATGCATATGACATGGCCCAGGTACGGCTTAAGAAGCCTGAACTATCTACACAATTGCGTCGTTTGACACCGATTAGTGGATAGAATAGCGAAAATTGTGTCAGTTGGTGAAACTAGGACGATGAAATCATGACGCCAGATGCAGCGTATAAAGCAATGCAGAGCGCTAAACATGACGAACAGATGGCTTATTCAGCAGGCATGCACGGACTTATGCTGTCCGGATACCAATACTCCCATCCCTCTGCTTTTAAAAGAGGGTTGATCGACGCAGGGAGAGATGATGACGGAGTTTTTTGGGTAGAGAAGAGAAATCAAGATACCCTTGAGTCAAAGATAGATCCACCAAAAACATATAGACGCCCTAATTGGTTATTTGTGTTCTCTTTTTTCGCTGCTGTCCCAATTGGTCAAATGCTTAGTGGCATTGATGCTATATCTGATGCTGCAGCCAAGAATGAAGTCACCGCCATAGTATTTCTGGCCATATGTTTTGCTTTACCTTTTATCTTAATCTCGTTGCTGGGTATATTTTTATCTGCTGTATATAAAATAATAAATCGCTATAAGTATTATTTTTTTGTAGCGCTAGGATGCATGGTTATAATTTGTTTTTTTGGAGGGGTATTTTTAGGTAATCTGCCGTAGTCCTTATAGGGATCAGCGAAGCGGCGACGGAAAGCATGGGAAATCAAACCAGAGCCACGCCAACAGGAGAAACCTGAACCCATGGGATCAAAGATTTTTGACGTAAGCGTAAGACCAACAGAGAACGGGTTTACAGTTTCATGGACAGACAAGTTTAAAGGCTATAACTCTGATCGCATCTTAAATATTGGTGGGGTTATACTTGGGATTATCTATATTAGTTTCTTTGTTTTGGCATTGCAGAGTGGAGATGATCCGTTTTCAGCAGCACTCTTTGCTTTTTTAAATGGGCTTATACCGCTTGCAATATTAGCCGGAATTTTAAATATAACATGGCGGGCTGAAACATCCGTCAAATTCACACGTAGTGAAGTCACCCTCAACGAGAATACATATTCAACTGATACAATATCACGCTTTGACTATGGGTTGCGGTCACAGCTAACTGGAAAAGAACCAGCCAAGCGGAAAGATGGATCATCCTTTAAAGACCCTTACATGGTTCGTATGTGGATCAATGATTTAGATGCAGTGACCATATCAACCAATGACCTACCACCTGATTACAATCACAAAATCCGTAATATTCTAGAAAGCACCCTAGAGGACGTGAAGGCGGAGCCAGGTTCAAACCCTGGCAAACGGCGAGTAACAGAAGAAACCCCACAGACTTCGCCTACCGATAGGCCACGCGGTATGCCGGATTATTAAATGATTGTCTCAATCACGCACAGGGATTGAGTGGAGATTAGCTGTCAATTTGGTGACCTCTAAGAATCCGTAGTAATATATCTAACCATTGCTTGCCCCCAGATATTATTAACCGCAATGGATACTCCCCCAATTGGTTCCCATCCACCCGAGATCTCTTTTTTAACATCCTGCTCAAGATTTTTGTAAGATTTAGCCACCACGATTTTGTAATCTGAAACGTACCTAGATTTCATATGTTATCCTTCTTCTCTGCCAGTCCTGAATAGACACCGCAGCCCCCGCGTGACAACGAATTGAGGGGGCCAGGTGTCCGACCTTGGGAGGCGTACCCTATTCAGACATCGCCATGAGGCGATACAGAGGCCGTACAGGCCGTTGTAGGGCTTGCCCCTACCCTTCCCCACCATCAACGCCGCCATCGCCCTCCTGGGGCCGCTGTGGCGCTTCTAACAACGCATCGATGTCCCATGGTCCAACCTTGGGATCCGCTTTGGCCATTTTTTCCTGGCTTTCCGCGATCCACGCATCCCATTCGACCTGGGAGATCTGGCCTGTACCGTTACACGTAGGGCATTCGTCCCACCGGGGGGGACCGTTGCCGAATATAGGATCATGATCGAGGATTTTCCCTGGCTGGTCGCAGTCAGGACATTCAGGCATTAAGCCTTTGCCCCAAACAAGCCGAGGAAGCCACGGCGACCCCCCTGCCCTTTTGTTTGATCTGTCAGAACCGCCATCGCTGCACGCATATCGTCGATATGTTTTGATAGGTTTTCCCGCTCTCTATCGCGTTCGATATCGGCGCGTTCAATCTGGCCGCGTAAGGCTTTAACTTCCGCCTCTAACTCCGCAATTTTAATGCGGTCTTCTAATTTTGGGCTATCGGTTTCCATCGGTGTTGGAACTGGTTTGCCCGACTGGTCTTGTAGGTCGAAGTCATACACCCTGGCAAGCTCCATGGGATCGATTTGCCAGTGTCCGCGATCATTCTTTGTTGCGGTTAAAGTGCCTGTTTTTATTGCATCTAATATGGTTTGCTTGGTTTTCTTGGCCATGGTCGCGGCCTTGTTCGCTGATAGTGGTTTCATTGGTTTTCTGCCTCTGGTCTTCATCGGTGTTAGAACTGGTCTTGGTGCCAGTCTTTGAAAACCAGTCTGCCACATTCATGGAACCTGTCAAACCCTGGTCAGGGTCAAGGAAAATAGGACCTACTGGACCGCATTTTCCTTGAGGCATACCCACCAAACAAGCTGGTTTGCGCCCTTCCGATATCATCGGAAGGGCCTGCCATGCGGCGAGCTACAAACGGCTATCCTGCCAGTCCACCCGCCAGACAGAGAACGGGTCATGATCCGCTGAAATGATCAATTTGCGGTTGGTGGCCCGCCGAAAATTCATCGAGATTTCATGCGGAAACTGGAGCGGTTCATAACGGATGCTTTCGGTCTGGTCTGTATCCCCTGATTGTTGACCACGTAGGCCACGGGTGGAACTCTGCTCGATCCGTGTGAGGGTTTTGCCCATGCGGTTCGATAGATACTCCGTGGTGGTGGTGTCCACATTGCCAAACGCTTCTAAAATCCCGGCGTTGCCCAAGAAGGTTTCCCAACTTCGGGGATACAGGGATTTCAACTGTGACAGGTCTTGCATGACCGTCCACAGTTTCACCCCATAACCAGCCATAAGGCCCGCTGCCGCCTCGATGTGGCGCATGTATCCGAGGGTTGGGAACTCTTCCAAGAGGAACAACACAGGCGGAGCGCGATGGCGCAATTGGCCCGCTTCAAGTGCTGCCATGGCCTGGGTGATAATCACCCGCAACCATCGGTAATGGCTGGCCATCCGAGAGGCCGGCAACACCAGGTAGACGGTCAGAGGGTGGGTTTTCAGCCGGCGTAAGGAATCCAGGCCGATATCTTTAGTAACGTGCGTCTTGAGGGGCGGTGAATCGAGGAAGGCGGTGTGTTCAACCGCTGTTGAGATGATGGAGCCACGCTCATTGCCAGGTTTGCCAAGCACTGATCCACCGACAGCCGCGATGGCACCATCAAGGTGGTCCATTTGTGACATGGTTTCTAACGCATCTTCTAGAGTGCGCTCAGAGCTATGGTCTTTCACTTCATAGGGGAGCGATACCAGTTTTCGTAGGTTTTCCAGGTTTGCGGGTGGCCCGCCGTCACGCTCACTCTGGACCAAAAACAGGATCAAACCGCGCAGCAGATTTTTGGCCGATAAGGACCAATGGTCGGACTTATCGTCGTTAGTTGTTGGGACCAATGCATCCGCAATAATGGCAGCATCATCGACAATGTTGTCATTGTCAGCCGTGACAATATCGGCCAACGGATTGAACCCACAACGCCACTTCCGGGCATCACCTTTCACCACATTGAACGGATCGAAAATCCGCACATCCTGGCCCAAATCTGCCCGGTATTGTGCGGTGTTTGTTGCCAGTTCTCCCTTGGGGTCGATGGCCAACACCGATCCTGTCCAGGTGCGCAAATTCGACATAAGCGAAGTTGTGGTTTTGCCCGCGCGCGATCCCGCCACTGTCACCACATGGCGCGGATCATCTAGCCCAATCAGCGTTCCGTCCTTGGTTTCACCCAACAGAATCCGCCCAGATTTGAAGGCGAACTCATGACCTTGCAACGCTTCTGCCGGAAGCCATTCCGCCGATGCTGGTTCGGTACGTATGTATGTCACAGGGTGGTTTCCTCCTGGTATCGACACCGGGAACCTTACCGGAATTTGACGTAAGCACATTAAGGAAATCTTTGGGAAGATTTGGTAACGTAGAGGAGAGTAGCGAGATATGTTTATACGATGTATAAACTCTCGATCAGGGGGTCTATCGCCACCCCCTAATAACCCAGCTCTGCCGCCCCTTTGGGTCGGTTAGAACGTTTGGCCGTTCAATCACCACCAAGGCAAAATCGGCCTTGGATACGATGCGAGAAGGAGGCACGGAATCCATGGCGCGACCGAAAATTGATCCTGCTTTGCGCCGTACCGCGCAGGTCAATGTCGGCCTGTCACCCACCGAACTTGCCACCATCAAAGCGAAGGCGGATCGAGCGGGAACCAATGTTACCGCCTTTATCCGCGCTTCCGCTGTTGGCAAGACAGTGACCGTCCAGGAAACCACCGGACCTGGTTTTGAAGACCGCCAGGAACTGCGCCGCATCGGTGTGAACCTCAACCAGATCGCAAAGGCGTTGAATGCGCGCCAGGAGGCTTTGCCCGCATCACTCATCGAGTGTTGCGAGAAGCTGGACCGCATCTTTGACGTTTGGCTAGCCAATGACGCCCAAGGTATCACGCGGAACAAGCTTTAAAGGCGTAGGGCAGTATCTGCTCCACGACAAAGCTGCCACAACATCGGACCGTGTGGCCTTCATCGATACGATGAATTTGCCCACGGCCAACGCCAACGCTGCTATCGCTCATATGATCGATACGGCCACTCATGCCGATGACATAAAACGGGCCGCAGGCGTGTCCCTTGCTGGGCAGAAACAGCAACGGCCCGTCTATCACTATTCCCTGGCCTGGCACCCATCGGAGACCGTCACAATGGACGTGCAGATGGAGGCCGCAAGGGAGTCTCTCAAGGCCCTAGGGTTTGACGATCGGCAGGCCCTTATCGTTGGGCACAACGATACAGAGCATCCGCATGTGCATGTGGTGGTAAACCTGGTTTCGACTGAGAACGGCAAATTCCCATCCCTTAGCAATGATCGGGTGAAACTGTCCGAGTGGGCGCTTGATTATGAGCGCCGCCGCGGTGTGGTTTTCTGCAAGGATCGTGAGACCAACCAGGCCGCGCGAGAGCAGGGCCAATGGGTCAAGGACGATAGCCCATCCCGCAGTGCCTGGATGGCCTGGAAGAAAGCCGAGACAAAGCAGCTATGGGAGGAGTACCGCAAGGATCGTGACGCGGCCAGGGAGGGCCGTAAGGGCCAATATGATGCATTGTATCAGCAACGCCAGAACCGTCTTGAGACCCGGCGCCAGGAGGTCAAACAGCTATTCAAGCCAACATGGCGCGAAGTGTTTCAGCGGCAGCGGGACCAACTCAAAGAGTATGATACCAGCCTGAAGGCCAGGATATCCCATGCACGGCGCGTCAAAGGATCAACGGTGGTCAATATGTTCAAAGCCTTGGTGAAGGACCAGGCGTTGCGTGGGGAGCTGGTGAAGTTCCATAAGTCCGAACTCAAGGACATCGGGAACCAACAAAACGCGGTCATTGCAGATGCAGCCCGTGAGGTGGTGAAGGCCTGGAAGTATGACCGTGATCAACTCAAGGATATGCATCGCCAGCAGGATCAAACCCGCCTTGATGCCACCAAAGAGAAATCACAATCGATTTGGTCACGTGATGGGAAAACCCAGGACAGACAAGCCTCTGATCGTGATCAAAAGGCCCAATCTCCCCGGAAATCTCTAGAAGACGTCATCAAGGGCGATCCTAAAGACAAGAAGGCCAGGCAGGAGCGGAAGCGGAAACGGCGGGAGCGAGACAAATCACGTGGGCGCGGCCAGGGTAGAACTTTGGATATGTAACGGAAATGAAAACAAAAATCAGATATATAAACTCTCAATGGGCTTCAGATAATCAACAAGGAGGCTGGTTTACTCCCCGCGAGGCAGCCCGCCAAGACGGTAAGATCGTGGGCCGAATTGACGTCAAAGCACTCTGCAAGGAACTAGCCCGTGTTATTTCCGAGTTGGAGGAGGATGGATATGAGGTGATGCAAATCATTGATGTAACGTCCGGAAAATTTGATTTTCGATCTAATGTGCCAGTGGCTATAGATCCCCCATATGCTGGTGGCTACGGTTACAGCTTTACTGAAGGCCTTATTGTGGTTGCAAAGAAAGCAGTTTCATAAGGGCGCGGCCAGGGTAGAACTTTGGATATGTAGCTGAAACATGGCCTCTATCATGGTAGCATGAAGGTCATAAATAGGATGAGAAAATGCTAAAACGAATATTTCCCGTTATTGCACTAACAGCTTGTGTCATTGGAGCAAACGCAACAAAAGCCCAGGCTGGGTGCGGTACAAATGATGAATGTAATGATCCATCGGTAACCGACATTGATGCGGGCGGGACTGTTGGCACAAACGATGGAGTATTCAACGACATATCATTAGGTGGCAACGAAGCTACTCATGACGGACCATTTGGTCCATCAACTGGCCCAGGTAACGGGGGGGACTGCATAGATAGTCTGTTAAACAAGGATTGTAATTTTGAGTATCAAAATTAAATATTACCATAAGTAAGTTTATTGGAATCATATTTCGGGTTCCTGATAGTGCGAACTAGTTTGACCTATCAGGAACTGCCCTTTACATTCTTGGACTTTTGATGAGAAATAAACTCACCATATGATGCACCAGGGTTTTCCTTTTGCCACGCTATGAAATCAGCCGATTTCTTTCGTGCTTCATCTGTCAGGGGTGGTGCTGATCCATCGCCCGTTTTGCCTCGTACCGATGAATGACTATCGTTCGCGTCGGATGTTTCACGGGCGGCATCCAGTGATTTCCATTCCCAATCGAACCGAACACCGACTATCGACCGCGCCAGCTTCTGGGGTGTGGCCTTCACCGTCACTGTGCCATAGTCGTTGATCTCCTCTATGGCGGGTTTGATGACGTAGCGATTGAAATCATACCATTTGGGGTAGCGGTCAACACATTGGACGACATGATGCAACTCGTCCAAATCGTAAACATGCCATGGCTTTGATGTCTGTCGTTTTTTATCAGACAAAGCAGCATAAAGAAGCTTGGCCGGACCCTTCATGCGGTATTTTACTTCTGCCTCAATCTTGGCAAATGTCTTAGGTGCACGGACAGCCTCAATCCCCGCAGGAGGCACAAACAGGCGCGCCAGTGACCCGCCTTCGGTGATCTGATATTCCGCAATCAACACCGCGCCCCACGGGTCGCCCTTGTACTCCCCTTCCAAGACTAGCCCCATAAGCTCTTTGAGCATCTTCCGCAGATGCACATTGTCACTGCGTCCATCGGGGTTACGGAGTTGCTTCGTAGGGATCTCCAGCCATACGCCGTTTTCATGGTTGGCCGGGATGCGGCGGCGGTCAACCTCGTTGGCTATCTCCCAAATGATCACCACCTGCGAAGGCTTCAAGCGCATGGACTTGGCGGATGGAATCAACATCGCAGATGAGACGGTAATCGTAGACATGCTGAACAGATTAGCGGAATTGCCACGGCGCGGAAGCGGAAAATATAAGGTTATCCACACTTCACTTTTCCGTCGATAACCCTCCCTACTTTCCGCTCATACCCTCCCTACTTTCCGCTCATACCCTCCCTACTTTCCGCTCATACCCTCCCTAGCTTCCGCT
>NZ_JBNAGH010000023.1:0-7500 GCF_049801095.1 Dinoroseobacter sp. S76
TGTTCAGCCGAGTTTTTCGGTGAGTTCGGGCACGGCGGCGAAGAGGTCGGCGACCAGGCCGTAATCGGCGACCTGGAAGATCGGCGCTTCTTCGTCCTTGTTGATCGCCACGATCACCTTGCTGTCCTTCATCCCGGCCAGGTGCTGGATCGCCCCCGAGATCCCCACGGCCACGTAGAGATCCGGGGCCACGACCTTGCCGGTCTGCCCGACCTGCCAGTCATTCGGCGCATAGCCCGAATCCACCGCGGCCCGGGAGGCGCCCACGGCGGCACCCAGGGTATCGGCGAGCTTCTCGATCATGGCGAAGTCCTCTTCGGAGCCCACGCCGCGCCCGCCGGAGACCACCACGCCCGCGGAGGTCAGCTCGGGCCGGTCGCTCTCGGCGACCTTGTCCTCGACCCAAGCGCTCAGGCCCGGATTATCGCCCGCGGCGATCTCTTCAACCGGTGCGCTGCCCCCGGTCTCGGCCGCGTCAAAGGTCGAGGTCCGGAAGGTGATCACCTTGGTCGCATCGGCGGATTTCACGGTCTGGATCGCGTTGCCCGCATAGATCGGACGGTCGAACGTGTCCGCATCCACCACGGCCACCACATCCGACAGCACCATCACATCCAGGAGCGCCGCCACCCGGGGCATGATGTTCTTGGCATCGGTCGTCGCGGGCGCCACCACATGGGAATAGCCCCCCGCCAGGGACGCGATCAGCGCCGCCACCGGCTCGGCCAGGCGATGCCCGTAAAGCGCATCTTCGGCCACCAGCACCTTGGCCACGCCCGAGATCGTCGCCGCCTCGGCCGCAGCCTCCTTGGCGGAGGCCCCCACGCAGAGCAGGGTCACCTCCCCCAGAGCCGCGCTCGCGGTCACAGCCTTGGCGGTGGCATCCATCGCCAGCGCCCCATCGGTTACTTCTGCCAGACACAAAACAGCCATCAGACAGCTCCTGCTTCCTTGAGTTTCGACACCAGCTCCTCGACAGAGCCGACCTTGATCCCGGCGGCGCGCTCGGCCGGCTCGGAGGTCTTGACCACGCTCAGGCGCGGGGTCACATCGACGCCGTAATCCGCCGGCGTCTTCTCATCCAGAGGCTTCTTCTTGGCCTTCATGATGTTGGGCAGCGAGGCGTAGCGCGGCTCGTTGAGGCGCAGATCCACGCTGACAATCGCCGGCAGGGAGACCTTGATCGTCTGCAGACCGCCATCGACCTCGCGGGTCACGCTGGCACTGTCGCCCTCGACAGCCAGCTCCGAGGCAAAGGTCGCCTGGGACCAGCCCAGAAGCGCGCTGAGCATCTGGCCCGTGGCGTTCATGTCATTGTCGATCGCCTGCTTGCCGCAGAGCACGAGCCCCGGCTCTTCGTCCTTGACCACCGCCGCCAGCAGCTTGGCCACGGCCAGAGGCTCGATATCCGTGTGCACGTCCTCGGCCGCATTGATCAGGATCGCCCGATCCGCGCCCATGGCCAGCGCCGTGCGCAGGGTCTCCTGGGATTGCTTGACGCCGATCGACACCGCCACAACTTCCGTGGCCGTCCCCGCCTCCTTCAAACGGATCGCCTCTTCCACGGCAATCTCGTCAAACGGGTTCATCGACATCTTCACATTCGCAAGATCAACACCACTCCCATCCGCCTTAACACGGACCTTCACGTTATAATCAATAACGCGCTTCACAGGCACCAATACCTTCATAAGACCATGTCTCCTGTTTGTACGCCGCCGGGGCGGGCGCAAAGAACTCTTCGGCATGGATTTAACGGGTTACGCGCGGGGAAAACAGCGCAAAATGGTCTGACTTGACCCTTCCGACGCCGCGTTCTTTGCCGCATGGGGGCCGGACGGCAGGATTGGCGAAACCGTGCTAGACTGCCTGCATTTTCCGGATGTGGAGGATTATGCGATGCGATTTCTGCCGATGTTGACCTTTGTCGAAGTTCTGGTGGTTCTGGCTCTGCTCGCGGCTCTGGCGGCGGTGCTTCTGGGGTTGAGATCCGCGGCCCAGGGGGCGTTGACCCCGCGCGCGCTGCCTGGGGCCGGGCTGGGGACCAAGGCGCCCAAGCCGAAGCCGACGCCGGTTGCGGATATCACGCGAACCGGCGTCCTGCTCAATCAGGCGCTCGCGCAGGAGAGCTTTGATGCGGAACTCTGTGCCGAGTTGATCGCTTTGCGGGATCGGCTCAAGGCGGATGGGCGCTTTGCCGATCTTGTGGCGGATATCAATGGGGTGCTGGCCAGCCATTGTGACGGATGACGCGCCGCGAATGGCCTTGGCGGTGGCCGCCAATGCCCCGGCGTTGATCACCCTCATCGTGGGTCGCGTGCGCAAACACGCCGACCCACGCGTCTACCGCTGAGCTCCGGGGATCAGCGGTTCGCGCCCGGCACCCAGAGTACGTCGCTGCTGCCATTGTCATTGGCCACGCGCCCGGCCACGAAGAACCAGTCCGACAGGCGGTTGAGGTACTTCACGGCTGCCGGGTTTACGGCTTCCATCGTGGCAAGCTCCACCGCCAGCCGCTCGGCCCGGCGGGAGACGGTGCGGCAGAGATGCAGGTGCGCGGCCAGCGGCGAGCCGCCGGGCAGGATGAAGCTCCGCAGGGGCTCAAGATCCTTGTTCATCCCGTCAATCTCGGCTTCGAGCCGCGATACCTGACTGTCGGCCATGCGCAGGGGCGGGTACTCGGCCTCGGCGTCTTTCTCCATATCCGGGCGGCAGAGATCGGCGCCCAGATCGAAGAGGTCGTTCTGGATCATCGCCAGCTGCGCATCCATCTCGCCGGTCGCGTGCAGCCGCGCGAGCCCGACGGTCGCGTTGGTCTCATCCACGGTGCCATAGGCGGTCACTCGCGTGGAATGCTTGGCCACCCGCGCGCCGCTGCCCAGAGCGGTTTCGCCCGCATCGCCGGTTTTCGTATAGATCTTGTTGAGAACGACCACCTGTTACCCCTCGCCTGTGGTTTGTCGCCGGATAAAGACGAACAGCAGAATGAGCAGCACTGCCACGAATTGCGCGGCAATGCGCCAGCGCATGGCTTTGTTGGCGTATTTCTTGTTGAAATCGCCGCCTTTCGCAAAGCTGCCAATCCCGAAGAGCAAGATGCCAACGACAGCCAGCATGGCGATTGCCATCACGATAAAGAGCGGGTCCTGGGCCATGCGGTCCTCTGCGTGTTGTCCGAGTTGGGATGCTACCTAGGCGGGTGGCGCGAAAAAGCGAAGGGGGGCGGCGGAAAAACCGCTAGCCTGCCTTGCGGATCAGCGCGTCGAGCCAGCGGGTCGGCAGAAGCCTGCGCGCGATGCCCATGATGTGGGTCGGCGTCGTGATGTAGTAGCGCGGGCGGGGGCGGGGGCTTTCGAGCGCATGGATCAGCTTGTCGGTCACGGCCTTGGGCGGCAGTTCGAACTTGTCCGGGCCGCTGTCATCGTAGAGCCGCTTGAGGAGCTGGCTTTCATATTGCGCCGCACGGGGCGAGTCGCGCCATTTGATCCATTTCACGAAATGCGGGATCGAGTTCTCGCGGATCCGCGAGGTGATCGGCCCGGGCTCGATCAGGATCACATGGATCGGCGTGTCGGCCATCTCGATCCGCAGCGTGTCCGTCAGCCCCTCCAGCGCGAATTTCGTCGACACATAGCTCGCGCGCCAAGGCAGGGTGACGAAGCCGAGCACGCTGGAGTTCTGGACGATCCGGCCATGGCCTTGGGCCCGCATCACCGGCAGGATCCGGCGGGTCAGCTCATGCCAGCCAAAGAAATTCGCCTCGAAATTCGCGCGCAGAGCGTCCGTGGGCAGATCTTCCACCGCGCCGGGGATTGCATGGGCGCCATTGTTGAACAGGGCATCCAGCGTGCCGCCCGTGGCCTCCAGCACCTCCGCAAGCCCGGCTTCGATGCTGCCTGTGTCCGTGTAGTCGATCAGGGGGCTCTCGAAGCCCTCACCCGCCAGCCGGTCGCAATCGCGCTGCTTCTTGCAGGAGGCAAAGACCCGCCAACCCCGCGCCCGCAAGTCATGGGCCGCCGCATAGCCGATCCCGGAGGAACAGCCGGTGATGAGGATCGAACGCTCTGTCATGGCAAATCAGTGACGGCCTCACGTCCAAAGGGCAAGCCTCAAACGCGCCGGGAGCATCGGGGCCGCTTTACGCAGCCGCGTGGCGGGGCTACACAGCATCTATGAGCAGCACGACAGACGACCCCAACATGGACGATCCGCAAGAAGATCCGGGCGCGGCCCAAAGCTCGGAGCCGTTGCGCCGCGCGATTGGCGAGCGCTATCTGCAATATGCGCTCAGCACGATCATGCACCGCGCCCTGCCGGATGCGCGGGACGGGTTGAAACCGGTGCATCGCCGGATCCTTTATGCCATGCGCGAATTGCGCCTGACCTCGACCGGGGGGTTCCGGAAATCCGCCAAGATCTCCGGCGATGTGATGGGCAATTATCACCCCCATGGGGACGCCGCGATCTATGACGCCATGGCCCGTCTCGCCCAGGATTTCGCCGTGCGCTATCCGCTCGTGGATGGGCAGGGGAATTTCGGCAATATCGACGGGGATAACCCGGCCGCCAGCCGCTATACCGAGGCCCGCCTGACCGCCGCTGCCGAGGCCTTGATGGAGGGGCTGACCGAAAACGCGGTGGATTTCCGGGACAATTACGACGGCACCCTGACCGAGCCTGAGGTGCTGCCCGCGGCCTTCCCGAACCTTCTGGCGAATGGGGCGAGCGGGATCGCGGTGGGGATGGCGACGAACATCCCGCCCCATAACCTGCATGAGCTGATCGATGGCTGCCTGCATCTGATCAAGGCCCCGAATGCCCGGGACGAGACCCTCTTGGAGCTGATCCCGGGGCCGGATTTCCCCACGGGCGGCGTGATTGTCGAGCCGCGCGAGAGCATCGCGCAAGCCTATGCCACCGGGCGCGGGGCCTTCCGGTTGCGCGCGCGCTGGAGCAAGGAGGATCTGGGCCGCGGTGTCTGGCAGATCGTGGTGACCGAGATCCCCTATCAGGTTCAGAAATCGAAGCTGATCGAAAAGATCGCCGACCTGATCCAGACCAAGAAGGTCCCGATCCTCGCCGATATCCGGGATGAGAGCGCCGACGATGTGCGCATCGTGCTCGAGCCGCGCTCCAAGAACGTGGATCCCGAAGTGCTCATGGGCACGCTCTTCCGCCTGTCGGAGCTGGAGACACGGTTTTCGCTGAACATGAATGTGCTGATCGACGGTCGCACGCCCAAGGTCTGTTCCCTGCGCGAGGTGTTGCGGGCGTTTCTCGATCACCGCCGCGATGTGCTGCAACGCCGCTCGCGGCACCGGCTGGCCAAGATCGATCACCGGCTCGAAGTGCTCGAAGGCTTCCTGATCGCGTTTCTGAATCTCGACCGGGTGATTGACATCATCCGCTACGATGACGACCCCAAGGCCGCGCTCATGCGCGAGGACTGGGGTCGTGATCATGTGCGGGCGACCGACGAGTCGGACTACAAGACCCCCGCCCCGGGCGAAGGCGAGCTGACCGAGGTGCAGGCTGAGGCGATCCTCAATATGCGCCTGCGCTCCCTGCGGCGGCTCGAAGAGATGGAGCTGATCTCCGAGCGCGACGCCCTGATGGCAGAGCGCGCGTCGCTCGAGGATCTGCTGGCCGATGAGGGCCTGCAATGGGCGCGCATCGCCGAGGAGCTGCGCGAGGTCCGCAAACAGTTCGGCAAGGGCACCGAGCTCGGCGCGCGGCGCACGGATTTCGCCGAAGCGGCCGAGGTGGCCGAGGTCTCCCTCGAGGATATGATCGAGCGCGAGCCGATCACCGTGGTCTGCTCCAAGATGGGCTGGATCCGCGCGATGAAGGGCCATATCGCGCTCGATTCCGCGCTGAAGTTCAAGGATGGCGATGAAGGGCGCTTCATCTTCCACGCCGAGACCACGGACAAGCTGCTCGTCTTTGGGGCGAATGGGCGGTTCTACACGCTCTCTTGCGCCTCGCTGCCCGGTGGGCGGGGCATGGGCGAGCCGATCCGGCTGATGGTCGATCTGCCCAATGAGGCGGAGCTTGTGGATCTCTTCCTCCATGTGCCGGGGCGGCGGCTGATCGTGGCCTCCGATGCCGGTGACGGGTTCATCGTGCCCGAAGCGGATGTGGTCGCGCAGACCCGGGCAGGCAAGCAGGTGCTCAACGTCAAGACACCGTACAAGGCGCTGCTCGCACGCCCCTTGGCGGGCGATGCGATTGCGGTGGTAGGCGAGAATCGCAAGGTGCTGATCTTTGCTGCGGACGAGCTTCCCGAGATGGGGCGCGGCAAGGGCGTCCGGCTGCAGAAATACAAGGATGGCGGGCTGAGCGATCTGCGCAGCTTCGCGCGCGCCGAAGGTCTGCAATGGCAGGACGGGGGCGGGCGCACCCGGACCGTCGCCGATCCCGAACTCACCGAGTGGACGGGCAAGCGCGCGGGCACCGGTCGCATGGCGCCGCGAGGCTTCCCGCGCGACAACAAGTTCACCTGAGACAAGAGGGACGGGGCATGATGCGAGCGATCAAAGCCGGAAGCGTGGCACTGGCTTGTGCTATTCTGGCAGGCTGCGCGAATAACGCGGAATTGCGCGAGGCCCGGCCGCTCGGCGCCTTCGAGCTCGGGTTCAACGTGGTTGTGGCCGACAATGCCCAGACCGTCCCCGGCTCGCGCACGGCGACCGAGGAAGAGCTCGAAGCGGCCATCTCCTCCGAGATCGAACGCCGGTTCCTGCGCTATGATGGCGGGCGGCTTTATCACCTGGGCATCAATGTGGATGGCTATGTGCTGGCCCCGCCGGGGATCCCGATCCTGCTCTCGCCGAAATCCGCCCTGATTGTCAGCGTGAATGTCTGGGATGACGCGCTGGGGGAAAAGCTGACCGAAAACGCCAAGCAGTTCACCGTGCTCGAGAGCCTGTCGACCGATGCCGTGGTCGGCTCTGGCTTCACCATGACCGCCGAGGAACAGCTGCTCAATCTCGCGCAGAATGCCAGCGCCCAGATTGAGACCTGGCTGTCGGAAAACCCCGATTGGTTCGACTATCCGGTGATCACCAATCCCTTCGAGGAGGGGATGACCTTCGAGGTTGATGTGACCGAGATTGCCCGGGGCACGGAGACCGGTGAAGAGGGGGTTCCCCGCCCCATCCGGCGCCCGGCGAGCTCCTGAAGGTCACAGTCTCGGGCGGAGTAATCCGTCCCGGCATTGCCTTGCATTTGGGCGCTTGATTTTTTCCTCAGACAAAAGTACGCAGCCCGCGATATCGCAACGGGTCCGGAGCGACCCCCAAAGACGAGGCGCCGTGCATCATGGCTAAGGAAAAGTTTGAGCGTTCTAAACCGCATGTTAACATCGGCACGATCGGGCATGTTGACCACGGCAAGACGACGCTGACGGCTGCGATCACCAAGCAGTTTGGCGACTTCAAGGCCTATGACGAGATCGACGGCGCGCCGGAAGAGAAGGCTCGCGGGATCACGATTTCCACC
>NZ_JBNAGH010000024.1:0-4127 GCF_049801095.1 Dinoroseobacter sp. S76
AGGAGACATGGTCTTATGAAGGTATTGGTGCCTGTGAAGCGCGTTATTGATTATAACGTGAAGGTCCGTGTTAAGGCGGATGGGAGTGGTGTTGATCTTGCGAATGTGAAGATGTCGATGAACCCGTTTGACGAGATTGCCGTGGAAGAGGCGATCCGTTTGAAGGAGGCGGGGACGGCCACGGAAGTTGTGGCGGTGTCGATCGGCGTCAAGCAATCCCAGGAGACCCTGCGCACGGCGCTGGCCATGGGCGCGGATCGGGCGATCCTGATCAATGCGGCCGAGGACGTGCACACGGATATCGAGCCTCTGGCCGTGGCCAAGCTGCTGGCGGCGGTGGTCAAGGACGAAGAGCCGGGGCTCGTGCTCTGCGGCAAGCAGGCGATCGACAATGACATGAACGCCACGGGCCAGATGCTCAGCGCGCTTCTGGGCTGGTCCCAGGCGACCTTTGCCTCGGAGCTGGCTGTCGAGGGCGACAGTGCCAGCGTGACCCGCGAGGTCGATGGCGGTCTGCAGACGATCAAGGTCTCCCTGCCGGCGATTGTCAGCGTGGATCTGCGCCTCAACGAGCCGCGCTACGCCTCGCTGCCCAACATCATGAAGGCCAAGAAGAAGCCTCTGGATGAGAAGACGCCGGCGGATTACGGCGTCGATGTGACCCCGCGCCTGAGCGTGGTCAAGACCTCCGAGCCGGCCGAGCGCGCCGCCGGGATCAAGGTCGGCTCTGTCGAGGAGCTGGTGTCGAAACTCAAGGAAGCAGGAGCTGTCTGATGGCTGTTTTGTGTCTGGCAGAAGTAACCGATGGGGCGCTGGCGATGGATGCCACCGCCAAGGCTGTGACCGCGAGCGCGGCTCTGGGGGAGGTGACCCTGCTCTGCGTGGGGGCCTCCGCCAAGGAGGCTGCGGCCGAGGCGGCGACGATCTCGGGCGTGGCCAAGGTGCTGGTGGCCGAAGATGCGCTTTACGGGCATCGCCTGGCCGAGCCGGTGGCGGCGCTGATCGCGTCCCTGGCGGGGGGCTATTCCCATGTGGTGGCGCCCGCGACGACCGATGCCAAGAACATCATGCCCCGGGTGGCGGCGCTCCTGGATGTGATGGTGCTGTCGGATGTGGTGGCCGTGGTGGATGCGGACACGTTCGACCGTCCGATCTATGCGGGCAACGCGATCCAGACCGTGAAATCCGCCGATGCGACCAAGGTGATCACCTTCCGGACCTCGACCTTTGACGCGGCCGAGACCGGGGGCAGCGCACCGGTTGAAGAGATCGCCGCGGGCGATAATCCGGGCCTGAGCGCTTGGGTCGAGGACAAGGTCGCCGAGAGCGACCGGCCCGAGCTGACCTCCGCGGGCGTGGTGGTCTCCGGCGGGCGCGGCGTGGGCTCCGAAGAGGACTTCGCCATGATCGAGAAGCTCGCCGATACCCTGGGTGCCGCCGTGGGCGCCTCCCGGGCCGCGGTGGATTCGGGCTATGCGCCGAATGACTGGCAGGTCGGGCAGACCGGCAAGGTCGTGGCCCCGGATCTCTACGTGGCCGTGGGGATCTCGGGGGCGATCCAGCACCTGGCCGGGATGAAGGACAGCAAGGTGATCGTGGCGATCAACAAGGACGAAGAAGCGCCGATCTTCCAGGTCGCCGATTACGGCCTGGTCGCCGACCTCTTCGCCGCCGTGCCCGAACTCACCGAAAAACTCGGCTGAACAGGCGAAGGGACAGGGTTGGCCCGGGGGTGACCCTGGGCCGGTCAGGGGTTGGCTCGGAGCTGGCCAGGCGCTGGACCGGAGCTGGCCAAGCGCTGGTCAGGAAAGCACCTCCTGGCGACCTCAGAGCCGATCCAAAACCACCCCAACCCAGCCCCGCTTACCCAAACCCGCGCCAACTCAGCCCCGCGCCCAGCAAAACCCAACCAATAACAAAAGGCCGGAGACAAAACCCTCCGGCCTTTTGGTTCTTTGTAACTACGTCTGAGGCGGAGGCGGCCCCCATGCCCAGCATGCCGCATGGCCACCAAAGAAACCGACTATTATACTCGGGCATAGCTTGTTCCAGCACTGGTCCAGACCCATGCAGATGCTACTCCGCCTCCTGTTCTTCCCACTCCTTTGCGCAGGCGCGCCGCTCGCCGCAGAGACGCAATCCGTCCCGACTACCCTCGAGGAACTCGGCGAACAGCTCTTCTTCGATGTCAACTTCTCGGCCAATCGCAGTCAGGCTTGCGCGACCTGTCACGTGCCGGACTACGCCTTTGCCGATCCGCGCGGGATGGCATCCTTGGGGGATGATGGCGAGTCCCTTGGGGATCGCAATGCGCCGACGCTGACCTACGCTGCGCTCACGCCGGGCTTTCACCAGGATCGCGAAAACGCCTATCGCGGAGGGCAGTTTTGGGATGGCCGCGCGTCCGAACTTGCGGATCAGGCCGTGGGCCCGCCTTTGAACCCGATCGAGATGGGCTTGCCCGATGCCGCGGCTGTCGTCGCGCGCATCTCCGAGAATCCGGGCTATCGGCAGGCTTTCGTGGAGCTCTTCGGACCAGACACCCTGTCGGACCCCGCGCGGGGCTTTCGCGCCTTTGCCGAGGCCTTGGCCGCGTTTGAGCGCACCGAGGCGCTGAGCCCATTCGATTCCAGATATGACCGGTTTCTGCGCGGGGAGGTGGTTCTGTCCAAGGAGGAAGAACTCGGGCGACTGCTGTTTTTTTCCGAACAATTCACCAATTGCAACCAGTGTCACCAACTGAGCCGTAGCGCGATTGATCCGCGTGAAACCTTCACGGACTACCGCTATCATAATATTGGCGTGCCGGAGAACGCGGTCCTGCGGGAACAAAACGGTATCGCGCTAGGGACCATTGATCCGGGGCTCTCCGCGAACCCTGCGGTGGATGATCCGATGGCCCGGGGCAAGTTCCGTACGCCCAGTCTGCGCAATGTGGCTGTGACGGGCCCTTATATGCATAACGGTGTCTTCGCGGAGCTGCGCACGGTGGTGAAGTTCTACAATCGCTACAATTCCCGCGCGGAAACTGCGCAGATCAACCCCGAGACGGGCAAACCCTATGGCAAGATGCCGGTCCCGATGACCTTGGCCCATGAGAAACTGACCCATGGTCCCGCTCTGGACGACCGGCGGATCGACGCTTTGGTGGCATTTCTGCGAACTCTGACCGATCAGCGCTACGAGCACCTGCTCTCAGAGTGATTGCGCGGCCAATTTTGGTCTCAGTTTCGGGCCGAATAGCTTGAAAGCCCCCGATTTCGGGGGCTTTTTTGTTGGGGTTTGGGGGTTCCAAGCCCTGGGCGCAGATTTCTTTCGATTTTTTTCTGTCACATTGGCTGTGACTTTTGCCCCCCTCAGCCCTCTCTGTTGGAAACATCACCGGGTTGTGAGGGTGTGTGTCCGGGTAAGCCTCTGAAACCACGCAGCTTTCCGGAAACCCTCGAACACCCCGCGCAGAAGGCCTGATCGCGGGAGCGTGATGTGCGTCAGCGCGCAACAACCTCTCGCATCATCGCCATTTCATTCCGAGCCCCCCCGACCCAAATCCATCTCATCGGCAGCGACACACACCGCCGACACACACAACACCGCGGCTCGCAACGCACAAACAGGCCGCGCAACACACTGAAAGGACTACTGAAATGAAACTCGCTCTGACCTCCGCCCTCGTGATCGCCCTGACCGCTCCGGCCTTCGCATCCTCCCAGCTCGAGCGTCAGCTCGGCGTCGAGCCCGGCGTCTACAGCTTCTCCGAACTGGCCGCCATCAAGGGCAGCTACGACACCGATAACGGCTACAACATCGCCCCCCGCGGCGACGTGGTCTCGACCCAGTCGGTCGGCATCTCCCCGGCCCATGCACAGCTGGCCGCGACCCTGGGCGTGGACGCGAATGACTACAGCTTCGCCGAGCTGGCCAACATCAAGGGCAGCTTCGACACGGACAACGGCTACAACATCACCGAGCGCGGTGGCGTCGTCTCGACCCAGTCCGTGGGCGTCTCCGGCGCAGCCGCACAGCTGGCCGCAAGCCTGGGCCTCGACGCGACCGAGTACAGCTTCGCCGAGCTGGCCGCGATCAAAGGCGCCAAGGGTTCTCCTAACGAGTAATCCTTAACATCCCCC
>NZ_JBNAGH010000025.1:0-2792 GCF_049801095.1 Dinoroseobacter sp. S76
GGGGGATGTTAAGGATTACTCGTTAGGAGAACCCTTGGCGCCTTTGATCGCGGCCAGCTCGGCGAAGCTGTACTCGGTCGCGTCGAGGCCCAGGCTTGCGGCCAGCTGTGCGGCTGCGCCGGAGACGCCCACGGACTGGGTCGAGACGACGCCACCGCGCTCGGTGATGTTGTAGCCGTTGTCCGTGTCGAAGCTGCCCTTGATGTTGGCCAGCTCGGCGAAGCTGTAGTCATTCGCGTCCACGCCCAGGGTCGCGGCCAGCTGTGCATGGGCCGGGGAGATGCCGACCGACTGGGTCGAGACCACGTCGCCGCGGGGGGCGATGTTGTAGCCGTTATCGGTGTCGTAGCTGCCCTTGATGGCGGCCAGTTCGGAGAAGCTGTAGACGCCGGGCTCGACGCCGAGCTGACGCTCGAGCTGGGAGGATGCGAAGGCCGGAGCGGTCAGGGCGATCACGAGGGCGGAGGTCAGAGCGAGTTTCATTTCAGTAGTCCTTTCAGTGTGTTGCGCGGCCTGTTTGTGCGTTGCGAGCCGCGGTGTTGTGTGTGTCGGCGGTGTGTGTCGCTGCCGATGAGATGGATTTGGGTCGGGGGGGCTCGGAATGAAATGGCGATGATGCGAGAGGTTGTTGCGCGCTGACGCACATCACGCTCCCGCGATCAGGCCTTCTGCGCGGGGTGTTCGAGGGTTTCCGGAAAGCTGCGTGGTTTCAGAGGCTTACCCGGACACACACCCTCACAACCCGGTGATGTTTCCAACAAAGGGGGCTGAGGGGGGCAAAAGTCACAGCCAATGTGACAGAAAAAAATCGAAAGAAATCTGAGGGGAGGGCTTGGCCCCCCCAAACCCCAACAAAAAAGACCCTGAAATCGGGGTCCTGAAGCAACGAAATGAGGCGCAGATCAGTATTGTGACGAGGCGACCGCGTGCAGATAGGGGGACACTTCGGCAGGTGTCATCCCGGATTTCAGCCGCGGATCATAGAGCATGCCGAGCAGTTTCTCATCCCGGCGCGTCAAGAGGGCGAATTCCTGGTCGTCGTTGAAGATCGAGGGCCAGACCTCCTGGCAATCATTGGACAACCCCATGCCCTGAGCGAGCTCTTCCTGAATGCAGGAGGCGCGCATCTGGTCCGGGTGTTCCGCGCGGATGATCGCTACCGCCTTCCGGAACCCGCGGCTGCGATCGCCATAGGGCTCCGCCACGACCATGCAGAGATGGTTGCGACGCATTCGTGCAATATTGCTCAGTGTCGATTTGGAGATCCCCGGAATAAGCTTCGGCAGTGTCTTTGAGAGGCTCTTCCGCTCTGCTTCGGTCACTACGAGCACGTGGAAGTTCGGCTTATGCGGGTTCACGGTGATCGGGTGGCGTGTGGCGCGGGCCAGCGTGTTTACATAGCTCGAGATCGAGCGCAGATCCTTGGCGCGCCGGGCCTTGTCGACGCTCGCGCCGAACATCACCTGAAGCCGGACTGGCTCCTCCCAGCGCAACAAAGGTTTCGTGCTGCGATGGCCGGAGGAGCTTAGTCCACCGCTATATTCATTGTGCAGAGCGATCTCGACGAAGTCGCGGGACAGCGTCGCAGGATCCATGGGCGCATTCGGCATCCGCGTCGTGGTCTTCATCAGACCCTGCGCGAGGAAGCTCGTCTGCATTTTTCGGTAATACTGGGCGAGAGGTGTCTCGGAAAGCTTGACCGCAGTGCCCTGACTGCCCTTGGTCACGGTCGACCCCGCAGGAACCGCCGAGGCGGCGCAGGTCAATGCTCCCGCGAGAATGGCACATTTGGTCAGTTTCTGCATCGAGATACGCTCCAGAACTACAAGCCCAAGGTGCCATGACATGCTGGATCGTGCAAATGCTTCAAGTCGCGGTGCCAAGGTCTTGAGTAGGCATGGGAAAGCCAGTTCGAACCGGGCGGCCGATTTGCCGGGGCAGATCTTCCTGATTCCATATGTCGGGTTTGTTGGCGGTCGGGATGCTGGGCCTCAGAGGCGGTGGCATCTTTCGTCCAGACACTCGCGCGGGGCAGCGCGAGTTCCCCGCCCGTTGGGAGGTATCCGGGCGGGGGTTCGGGGGATGTTAAGGATTACTCGTTAGGAGAACCCTTGGCGCCTTTGATCGCGGCCAGCTCGGCGAAGCTGTACTCGGTCGCGTCGAGGCCCAGGCTTGCGGCCAGCTGTGCGGCTGCGCCGGAGACGCCCACGGACTGGGTCGAGACGACGCCACCGCGCTCGGTGATGTTGTAGCCGTTGTCCGTGTCGAAGCTGCCCTTGATGTTGGCCAGCTCGGCGAAGCTGTAGTCATTCGCGTCCACGCCCAGGGTCGCGGCCAGCTGTGCATGGGCCGGGGAGATGCCGACCGACTGGGTCGAGACCACGTCGCCGCGGGGGGCGATGTTGTAGCCGTTATCGGTGTCGTAGCTGCCCTTGATGGCGGCCAGTTCGGAGAAGCTGTAGACGCCGGGCTCGACGCCGAGCTGACGCTCGAGCTGGGAGGATGCGAAGGCCGGAGCGGTCAGGGCGATCACGAGGGCGGAGGTCAGAGCGAGTTTCATTTCAGTAGTCCTTTCAGTGTGTTGCGCGGCCTGTTTGTGCGTTGCGAGCCGCGGTGTTGTGTGTGTCGGCGGTGTGTGTCGCTGCCGATGAGATGGATTTGGGTCGGGGGGGCTCGGAATGAAATGGCGATGATGCGAGAGGTTGTTGCGCGCTGACGCACATCACGCTCCCGCGATCAGGCCTTCTGCGCGGGGTGTTCGAGGGTTTCCGGAAAGCTGCGTGGTTTCAGAG